>NZ_JBBCVY010000007.1:0-359335 GCF_037146255.1 Paenibacillus sp. MMO-58 | reverse complement strand
ACAGATATCAATGGGGATTAAAAAAGATGACCCCTGTTCAATACAGGAATCATCTTTTGTCGGCGGCTTAACCCTTTTTTTCAAAGTGTCCTTGACGTAGGGTCCAGTTTATTGCGGGGGCCTCTTCTTTTTTCATGCTAAGGGTTACGTTTTTTCACGTGAAACAATGGCAAGAAGCTATTCCTCTTCTTCCTTCACTTCGATTTCAACGGGATTAGACGGCACCTGGAAGGTAGGACCTGCCACTTCGACTCGGAAGATGGCGACCGCCTGGTTCATGACCCTCTCTTCCGTGCTGATCTGATTGGCAACCGCGAGAAAGGTGACTTCTATCTCAGCTCCCGGAGGCAAAGTGCCAAGCGCAATCTGATCCGGCTGAACGCCGGGACGCCGCTGACCGGTTGCCCTGACGCTGCCCGCCACAAACTCTAGAGGCTCCTTGAGTATATCCGACAGCCGCAGATCAACCAAGGAGGTCTGACCGCGGTTTACAATTGTAACCGAGTAAGCAATCTGTTCCCCTACGGTCACCTCGTCGGGTGAAGCGGATTTGATTACCTCGACGGGCGGGGGAACAACCGTTGTCTCTTCCTGATCGGTTACGGGAGGAGTCTCGACGGATACGACCGTTACCGCATTCGCGATAATGCTGCCGTTCGCGGCGTTTAGCGGGACAACGTAAGACCGCTGAATCGTAATGGATTGACCCGGTCCCAGAACACCGGTCGTTTCCACAAGGCCAAGCAGCGGATCCGAAACTTGAACATTCGTTAACGGAATATTGCCCGTATTCGTTACCTTAATGGAATAGATGATTGTATCGCCTGGCGCCGCGGTTGAACGATTTGCGGTTTTGTCCACGGCAAGGCCCGGCAGGGCGGGAATAAGTACTGTTGCCGATCCCAGGACGGGGCCGGTCTGATCGGAGACGGCCGAGGCGATATTGACAATGCCGGTATTGCCTCTTGTTCCCGCAGGAACAACAAATGCGATTGGAAAGCTCCGAGATTCACCCGCCGGAAGAAGCGGTATAGTCTGATCCAGCGATAGAGTAGGATCCGTCACACGGACATTCGTCAGCGGAGCGTTCGACAGGTTCGTCACCGTTATCGTATACCGAACCGTTTCGCCCGACAGCGCGATTTCACGGTCGACGGATTTGACAAGGGCTAGCTCGTATTCTGGAGGGATAATCGTCGTAATGACTTCGTTGGATGGGATGTCGCCTACTAGGATCGGACCGCCGGTTATACTCTCGTATTGGAATTCCACAAAAGCCTGATTCCGAATAAGTCCGTCCTCCGGGTAAGAATCGACTACCGCCTGAAAAGTGACTGTAATGGTTCCGCCCGGCTCCAGAATGCCCAGGCTGATCCCGGTCAGCGGATTGCCTTCC
This sequence comes from Paenibacillus sp. MMO-58, assembly GCF_037146255.1. NCBI lineage: Bacteria > Bacillati > Bacillota > Bacilli > Caryophanales > Paenibacillaceae > Paenibacillus > Paenibacillus sp. MMO-58. The sequence continues at coordinate 357,939 of NZ_JBBCVY010000007.1, read as the reverse complement.
GCCTGCGCTCCGTCAACGGTGACGCTGCCGGGCACAAACGAGGTATCGTTCGGCAGGCTGTCGAGCAGGAATACCGCGTCTGCCGCTGCCGTGCCCGAGTTGCTAACGATCACCGTATAGGTAAGCGTTTGACCTAACTCCGCCGTTTCGACATTAACGCTCTTCTCAACCGTAATCCGGGGGGAGTTGATGTCGATATAGATTCCCGCGGCGATGACGGAGTAGCCGTCATTGGACGTCCGGAGCTGGAAGGCAGCCGTTGTTTGATTGTTAGTTAACGTCTCCGAAATATCGATGTTTGTAATATCCCAGCTTTGCCGGCCGCCGACGATTTGGGTTCCGGGCTCGCCGTTAATCTGGTTCCGGTCGCCAAAGGTGCCGGAGGTGTCCAGCTGACCGCTGTCATCGTTAATTTGCGAGGCAAAAAAGTTGTTCGGGAAGTTGTTGGGACCGAACAAGATGGTCAGGCTGGCTTCATTGGGGCCGAACAGTACCTGATCGCCAACCTTGTTGGCATCGCCGTCCTGGGCGCAAAGCGCCATGCGGCCGTTAACCGGCCCTGAGACGGGTGTTGCGAATCCGGTCAGGACCGTCGTTACGGAAGGATCGCTGCCGGCGGCAATCTCTACGATGCCGACATTAAGGCTCAGGTTACGGAACGGCATATTCGTATCTTCGTAAACGACGCAAAGCGTCCAGCCGCAGTTGTTGGCCGTGCTGTTGCCCAAATCGATATCGCCGACAACGCCACCCACGGTATAGGGGCCTGCACCTCCGGCTTGCACGATAGAGGTCACATTGGCAGAGCGAAAATAGTTGTAGGTCGCGTTGCGGTAGGATACCTGCACCGTAGCCGGATCGGGCGCCACGGACAATGTCGTGCCCTGCGGCGTTGTAATGGAAACCGACTTGTCGATAAATGGCAAATAATTGTTTGTCCCGCCGCTAACCCGGTAAGTACCTGCCCACACCAGCTCTGCGTAAAGAACCGTACTTTCTTCCGGCAATCGAAGCATTGCCATGGAACTGTCTAGATTAAAGTCGGAGGTTGTTCCGGGCGGGTAGCTCCCGAACTGCAGGGTTGTATCGACAGTAATAAATGCTCCGATATAATCGCGGGTGCCGGGCACCCCTTCGGTCGAGGATCTGCTCAATCCCAGGGTATTGCCTGTAAAGGTAATCGCTCCGGTATCGTTGCCGCTGAAACGAAGAATAAATGGCATGTCATCACCGCCCATCCCCATAAATAGATAAGCCAATATATGCTCTCCGGTCGCCTATAGTGTCATATTGCGGAGGACCGATCGGCAGACCGCGGAAAAATCGATATATCCTCCTATGCTACCACTCCTTTAAGCCTAGTTACACGAGTGCAATTAGGTACTTTAGCCCCGCATATAAACTTGGAAAATTAATCTATAATGAAGGAAACATTTTTCGATATTAATCGACATATTTTCTCAGAAAAGGTGAGTTGATCTATGTTTTCTCCTTTCCAAAAGAAGAAAGAGCAGCAGCAATCGCGAGAGGATCTTGGAATAAGGAGGGACGTGGAGGAGCCTCAGGAGGAAGTGTCGGCAGGCCCTGCCAAAGCGGAACAGAATGATGAGTCTTCAGGCTCGGTTCTCATTAATAAGGGCCATTTGGACAAACGGTCGCTTGATCTCGTGTTTGCCGTTGAGCAGATGATTAAAGCCAAGCAGCATGTCGAAATGAGCCATAATGACCTGCAGGACCGGCTTGGACATGCGAATGGTCAGATTGACCGGCTGAACAGGGATTTGAAGAACCTCGGAAAAGTGATCGAGGAACGGGAAAAAAGCATTCTGGATCTGGAAAAGCGGCTTAGCGACAAGAATCTGAAGGTTGATCAGATGATGGATGACTACCGCGAGCTTCATGCCACTTTATCCGGAGAGATTGAAGAGCTTAAGAGCGTAATCGAGCTTGAGCGCCAGAACTATGCGGGCCTGCTGCAGAAACACAACGAAACAACCGCGGAAAAGAACAAGAAGATTAACGAGCTGGAGGAGAAGAATACGCGGCTGGAAGCCGAGCTCTCCCAGATGAAGCAGAAATTTGATGCCCTCCGTCAGGAGAAGACGCATCTTCTTAACATTGTAAACGACTTTACGAACCGGCTGACGTCTCCGTTTGCGCCAAACACAAGCTCTATTGATGGTGGTTCATCCGATTAAAGTCATGCCGGGAACGGGAGAAGAACGATATGGGGATGGAGACATACAGCACGCAGGTGTTGGAGCTGCTGTCTCTTGGGAGGACCTCAAGCGGTATTAGCCAGATGAAGATCGGCGTCACCCAAGATGACAAGTATGCAACCTACGTAATCGAAGTTGACGAGTTTACGTTTCTTGAACTTGAAGCACTGGGGCCATTACATGGAGACAGGATTCGAATCTCTCCTTACTCCAAGTGGGATCCTTACCGCAATTCGTATTATAGTTCTTTTATCCGAACGACGGGCAGTACCCGTGTTCCGCTATATTTTGCTTGCAGTGAAGCCTATATTGCGTTGATTAAACAAATCCGCCAAGGGGAGCTTCCGCCTGTATCGCCAGCAAAAGAAGAGCAAGTGGTTCAAGCGATCTTGATGCCTGTTCCCAACCGGCCGGATTCTAGAAGCGGCTTCGCTTCGCGTCTGCCGAAGGTTGCGGTCGCTATTCTTATTATGATAGGCCTGCTGGCCATACTTTCGATCGCTACCGGAGGCAAGGTGGACTCCGCGCGTTTGCTTGGCGGTCAAGTGGCGAAGGCCGAGGTGACAAACGACGATTCCGGCATACCGGTTGTCTATGCTTCATCCACGGAGAGCGACAAGGCAGTCACTCAGGACGCTGCCGCTGTAGTAACGGCTGAACAGCCTGTTACTGCTACTGCTCAGGATCCGGTACTGTCCGAGTCCCTTGAAGAGAAGCCGCCTTTCAAAATCATCGATATCGATGATGACAAGAAGTTTTTCGGTTTGCCGAAGCAGTATGTGGCTTTAACCTTTGACGACGGGCCGTCCAAGCTGACAAAGGATATCGTTGATATCCTGACGGAGCAGAACGTACCCGCGACCTTCCTGTTTATCGGGCAAAATGTGGCCCATCATAAAGAAGCCGTCACTTATGCAGCCGGCCATGGCATGTCCATCGGCAATCATTCCTGGGATCATAGCGTGCTCACCAAATCGACCGTGCAAGAACAAATCGAGAACTTGTCCAAAGCAAGCAAAGCGATTGAAGCGCTGACCCATAAGCCGGTTACGTTATTTCGCCCGCCGTACGGTGCGGTTAATGACGACCTCGTCTCCGCGGCCGATCAGCAGAATATGAAGACTTTACTGTGGAACCGGGACCCTGAGGACTGGAATGCAAAGACGCCGGAGGATATAACCGCATACTTCCATCATGTCGAATCCGCTGGCGGCATCTATGTCCTGCATGAAGATAAATACACGGTACAAGCGCTTCCCGCTATTATAAAATATTTAAAAGGCAAGGATTTGACGTTTGTTGCCTTCAAGTAATCATAACTTTATTTATATGGTTCGCAGCGAAGCACCCGTTTGGGTGCTTTTTTTATCCTTTTTGCAAAAAATATTTCGGATGAATGGAAGCAGCAGGTTTCGGCCTTGGAACGCAGAAAAAATTAATCTTAAGCATCGGTCGATTTATCGGTCTGCCGTTCGTTGATCCTATAGGGCCCAATACCAGCGGCTAACCATAATCTATGGGTAAAGGAGAATATCGCCATGAAATTCCTTTGTTTAGGTTATTTGAATGCGGAAAGAATGGATGCACTTCCTAAGGAGACGATCACCGAGGTCATGAGTCAATGCACGCCTCATCTTGAGGAGCTCTATGGCACGGATCAGGTTCTTATCGATGCAGGCCTCGGTACGGAAGCCAGAAGCCTGCGGCGGGCAGGCGGGAAGGTGAAGGTGCTGGACGGTCCTTTTACCGAGACGAAAGAGATGATTGGCAGCGTGTTTATTATAGAAGCAGAGAATATGGAAGAAGCGGTACGGGTGGCGTCCCTGCATCCGGCCGTGCAAGTAAATGACGGAGAGCCTTTCGAATGGGGAATCGAGATCCGACCGATTCATTATTTCAAAGGGGAAGGTTGATCGGATGATTATAAAGCCATGTACAAGGGATGAGATTAAACCACTCGTAGCGGAGTATTTGAAAGGCTTGTCTTCGCCGTTTGATTCCTTTTTGGAGGATCATATTGTTACATCCGTCTTTTATCGGATTCAAGACGGTCAGGAGGACATTGGGTATTACGCCTTGCATAACGGGGAGCTACTGACGCAATTTTACATCCGGAAGTCTTCTTTGAAGAAAGCGCAGACCTTGTTTCTTGAGGCGCTGGAACGGCATTCCGTCAAAAATTTGTTTGTACCTACCTGCGATGAGCTGTTTGTAAGCCTCGCTATTGATCAGGATTTTAAGATCAACAAGCAGGCTTACTTTTTTCAGGACAGCGGGGTGGAGATTCCGGTCAGCATGGAGAGCGATGAGGTATTCCGTCCTGCTGTACCGCAAGATCTTCCTTTAGTTCAGCAGGTATGCGGGGATTTTTTAAATAATTACGAGCAATGGCTGCATGACGGAGGGCTGTTCGTTTATTGCAAAGGAAAGAACTTGCTAGGTATTGGGGTTATGGAGCGCTCCAAGCTGCTTGACGGATTGGCCAGCATCGGAATGTTTACGAATGAAGCCTACCGGAAGCAGGGCTATGGGACAGCGTTAATCGTCCAGATGCGCAATTGGTGCAAGACTCGAGGCATAACCGCGATCTGCGGCTGCTGGTATTATAACGAGGCGTCCAAGCGCACCTTGGAGAGAGCAGGCATGGTTACGATGACAAGACTGCTTAATATAGAAGTGTCTTTAAAAGCTGAAAATGAAGCCTACAAGACAGAGAAATAACTCATGGATTCCTGAAACAGAATCGAGGAATCAGGCGTTTCCTCTTTGGCAGCCGCCGCCGTGTTGTCCAAACCCGACAAAGCCATCAGCACAAGCTCGGTCTTGGCATCGCCCCATACCCGGCGGTTAAGGAGAGCCGTGTTCCGGGCATCGGCAAGAGACTGCCGGTTTAACTTGCAAAGAAAATCGCCCCAGGCAATGATGTCAAAGTGCGGAGCATCGGTCGTAATGACGCATTCGCCCCAGCCGGTTTCCGAACCGCAGGACATGCTGAGCAGCCCGTAATGGCTGTTGTCTCTGCATAGATGATAAAGCTGAATGCCCGAAATGATGTCTGTGTTCATGGGTAACTATCCTTTCTTTACTTGCGCGTGTGAAATTAATAGAATCTTACTCCTAATAGGGCGCGCTGTAAAATAAGACAGGGATAGATTCGCGTCAAATCCGCTTAATTAACCGAATCTGGCAGGATTAGACCCGATAAACGGAAATAGCTATTCATTTTACGGTGATTATGCTTGCTAAAATAGTGCTTCTCATTTTTTTTGAAGGGAGAGAAGGAGCATTCGAGGATTTCCGTCCGATCATTTGCAGCTAAGTAAAAAGACTCCCTGCAAATAGGGAGTCTTCTTCGTTTTATTCTTTATTCCGCTTCGCCAACAAGCGTAAACCGCTCGTTCGCATGCTGCGGATTCTCGATTTCGTCCAATACGGCGATGGCATAGTCGGCATAACTCACGTAGCTTTGGCCTTGGCTGTTGACGATGACATGATCGAGACCTTTCGTATACGCACCGGTTCTTTTTCCTTTCGGATCAAAGAAGGCAGCGGGGCTGATGTACGTCCAGGTAATGGAGCTGGTATTCTTAAGCTCGTCCAGCTGTTTGCCGGCGTTAGAGGCTGTCGGATAGACGAAAGCCGGGAACTCGGGAGTATCCATCAGCTTGGTTGTCTTTTGCTCGTCGACGTAAAGGCTTCCTGCGCCGCCAACGACGATAAGCTTCGTTCCGGGTGCATCCTGCAGCGCAGCGGTCAGCGCTCTTCCGGCATCTACATAGAGATGCTCTTCGCCTTCAGGGGCTTTAAACGTATTAACCACCACATCAAAAGGCTTTAGATCCGCACCGGTCAGGTGAAAAATGTCCTTCTCCAGAATGCTGGCATTCGAATCGCTGATTTTGGATGCGTTCCTAACGATAGCCGTTACCTCGTGGCCTCTCTCTTGAGCTTCCTTCATAATCAAGCTGCCTACCTGTCCGTTAGCGCCGATAATACCGATTTTCATCATTTATTCCCTCCGAATTTTATGGATTAGTTGTGTGATTTCGCATATACTAATCTTATTTCTTTAGTTCGATTTTTTAAAGTAGTCACTATTTTATTACATAGTCATAAAAACAATACCATGGATGAAACGAGGGATTGGAATGGCTCGCAGTTCGTTTGAAGGCGAAATTCCGGAAGAGCAGATTGAAGTCTGTCCCGTTACGGAAACACAAAATGTAATAGCCGGAAAATGGAAGATCATTATTTTGTGGCATTTGCGGGAGACGCGGCGTTTTGGAGAGCTCCAGCGCCTGGTGCCCGGCATTTCGAAGGCGATACTAACCAGCCAGCTTAGAGAGCTGGAGAAGGATCAGATGGTCAATAGAGTGGTGTACCAGGAGGTACCGCCCAAAGTCGAATACTCCCTTACGGAAGCGGGGGAGCAGTTTCTTCCGATTCTCGAGAGTATGGGCGTGTGGGGCAAAAAGTATGCGGCGCGGCGCAAATAATCCTGAAACCTACTTGCCACGCTATTCGTCTGAATAGATATAAGCGGGAGGGAAGGAGCCTGGACATGCAGTTCATTCGATTAGGAAAATTAGTTCTGGTCGTCGTCGGCGTGCTTGCTGCCATGTTGATTGGATTTATTGTCTTGCGGTTTGGCGGCGCATTGTCGCAGGAAGGCAGCCCCGTGCCCATCTTGTCTGCTATAGCAAAGCTGGAGTATTCGGACAAGGATCGCATGCGGTTTCATACCACGGATAAAGGCAGCAGATATGTATCTGCCAATTCGGGACAGGACCGGTATGCGCCGGTTAAGGCCTATTTGAAGCAGTATGGCTGGGATTTCAAGGAGCAAATAGGATCCGGTCTGATGTTTGAACGAAACGGACAATCTTCTGTCATAGAGACGAGATTCTATTCGAAGCATTACTTTCTCTGGGATATTCCAAATGAAGTGATAAGCTGAAGGATTAAGAAACCACGCCAAAGTTTGGGGTGGTTTTGTTGTTTTTCTTGCGGTCCCGGTCCGGGGAAGTGGAGAATAGTTCAGGGAATGGTTAAAAAATCATGTGGAAATAGCGTCGATTATAGCTTCAAACTGTCGTATAATAGAACTAGACATTTTATCTATTTATCAACCTGTAGCATAGAAGCAGTTCATTTTTTGATCAGAAAAGATGTGTGAGAAATTTCACGAGCGTGAAACATCCTTTCTGCAAATCGAAAGGTTAAGGACGGTTAACATGAGCAAACAAACGAAAACAGACGTAATTTTGATTGGTGCCGGCATTATGAGCGCGACTTTGGGTTCTTTGCTGAAGGAACTGAAGCCGGATTGGGAAATTACCGTGTTCGAGCGGCGCGCAACGGCCGGAGAAGAAAGCTCCAACGAATGGAACAACGCAGGGACAGGACACTCTTCCCTATGCGAGCTGAACTACACTACGGAGAAGGCTGACGGTTCCATCGACATTAGCAAAGCGGTCAAAGTCAATGAAGAGTTCCAAGTATCGAAGCAGTTCTGGTCTTATCTCGTAAACAGCAATCTGATCCGTAATCCGCGGGACTTTGTTGTACCCGTTCCTCATATGAGCTTTGTGCAAGGGGAAAAAGACGTTACGTTCCTGAAGAAGCGTTTTGCGGCATTGTCCGGCAATCCATTGTTTGAAGGCATGGAATTCTCCGATGACCCTGCGAAGCTGGCAGAATGGATTCCGCTAATGATGAAAGACCGCAAGGTAAATACGCCTATTGCCGCAACCAGAATTGAGTCCGGGACGGACGTCAACTTTGGTTCTTTAACACGTATTCTGTTCAATCAATTGAAGCAGCAAAACGTGGACATAAACTATAACCATAATGTAGATGATATTAAACGTGCGAACGACGGCACGTGGGAACTGAAAGTGCGCAATCTGCAAAGCGGCAGCTCGGAGCGCATCAATGCGAAGTTCGTCTTTATCGGCGGCGGCGGCGGAAGCCTGCACCTGTTGCAGAAATCCGGCATTGAGGAAGGCAAAGGCATCGGCGGCTTCCCGGTAAGCGGTCTGTTCATGGTCTGCAAGAAGCCGGAAGTGGTGGCCCAGCACCGTGCGAAGGTATATGGCCAAGCACCGGTTGGCGCCCCTCCAATGTCCGTACCGCATCTGGATACGCGCGTTATCGACAACAAAGAGTCGCTGTTCTTTGGTCCGTTCGCGGGCTTCACGCCAAAGTTCCTGAAATACGGCTCCAACATGGACCTTATTACATCCGTTAAACCGCACAACTTAACGAACATGCTCGCGGCAGGCGCGAAAAATATGTCCTTGACCACGTACCTGATCAAGCAGCTTATGCTTTCCAAAGAGCAGCGCATGGAAGCCTTGCGCGAGTTCATCCCGAACGCGAAAAGCGAAGATTGGGAGCTGCTCGTGGCTGGCCAACGCGTACAGATTATTAAAGAAACGAATGCAGGCAAAGGCACTCTGCAGTTCGGTACGGAGGTTATCAGCGCGGCTGACGGCTCGATCGCTGCCCTTCTTGGCGCTTCGCCGGGTGCATCGACAGCCGTTTCGGTTATGCTCGAAGTGATCGGCAAATGCTTCCCGCAGCATATCAAAGAGTGGGAGCCTAAGATCAAAGAGATGATTCCGTCCTACGGAACGAAGCTTCTGCAAAATCCTGAGCTGATCCAACAGATCAATGCAACAACGAATGCGGCTCTTGGCCTCGCAGGCAAAAAACAAGCAACTAGCTCGGCGTTGGCATAACGCATGTTATATAGAAATCCTTCAATTGCCCTTTGGTCAATTGAAGGATTTTTTATTTTACCCGTAGACTTCTTCGGTTAATCTCTCGACATCGTTCATAAGATCGGGTATCCATGAGTGTGACCCGGGAATGATCTCCGTGCCGCCATAAACGAGCCATTTCAAAGTTTTGATCAGCCAGCATAATCCGCCTATCGCTACTTGCCAGTCCAGTTCCCCGGAGTCTATGTCCGTTGCTTCCTGATAGGCAAGAAGGATGTCTTTTTTAGATAGACCGCTCAAACCTTCCGCTTCTTTCATTAGGCAATATAAGTCTCCAAGATGAGGGCTTAAATAGCTATTGGACCAGTCAATCGGCATAATGCCGCCATCTTTCTGAATCAGCAGGTTTTTGGCGAAGTAATCATGATGCACGATGGTGATGGGTACGGAACGGGCGAGTCTATCCAAATGATGGGGGAGTACTTCTCTTAGTTTCAATAAACATTCCGAGTCTGCTAACCTGTCTGACCGTAACAGATCCTCCAAGAGACATAGAAAATCCTCTTTCGATACGGTGTGGGCGGCCAGGACCTCATCAGACAGTACCCGCTCGGCGTGGCCGGCTGCTTTCAAACGCAGTATCGCTAATTCTCTTGCCGCCTCAAGAAAATAAGCAGGCAGCGGCTGCTCCTCTAGATTGTGTTCACCCGCATCTTCCATGACTATTACCCCGCTGTCATGAAGTTGTTCATACTGAAAGATCGTTGGTGCTTTGATTTGTAGAGGATGGACAAGCTGTTGGTATATTCTTGCCTCGCCGGACATCTCTTTCCCGCCCCACTTTATAATCTGTGATTCCCCAGTTGCAAGCCTAACCCTATAAACCTCGGATAAGGCCCATTTTCTAAGCAAAGTCCATTGTCTAACCTCACTAAGCAGTGGAATTAATGCGTAGTAGGCGGAGAAGCATGTTGGAATCATAATGTTTTCCTCCCGATCGTTGGATTTAACGAGACTTATTTTTACATATTTAGGGAAAAAGATATAGACTTATGTTTTCCCGTCTGCTATGATGTTGAATAAGGTCTTGAAAAAAATCGGGACTCTTTTTTTATGATTTCATACAAACAAAGGCCATCCATTTGGATGGCCTTCCTTTTTATGTCTGCGCTGACGAATTGCTCTTAGGCTGATACAGCAGCTTGGTGAGCCAATTGAACTTTTTGATGCGGCAGTTGTGGAAGGCAGCAATCTTCCATTCGCCGTTTTGTCTTACCAGCACGTTGGTGTTAATGGAGTCGCGTCTTACTGGCGCTTTCTTCTGCCACCGCATCAGAACGGCTCCGGTTGCCTGGGCAATAGCTACATCCGGCGCAATAAAACGAAGCTTCATTTCCCGCAAATCCGCAATCATCTTGGATCCGCGCAGCGGGCCATCCCATAAAGCCTGATGAGCACTGTCAATCTCGCTGCGTCCCTTCAGGTGCTCACCGAAAAAAGTGACGTAGTCGGCATCCGGTGTGAAAAACTCGCTATAAGCCTTGCCGTCGCCCTGGTCCCATGCCCTGTACAGAGCCCGAAATACATTATGAATGGCTTGAATATCCTCTTGTTGACCCGGCATTGGCATCCATCCTTCCCTTCCAGACATTTCTCTTTACACTGATTATAAAATAATCCGGCAGCCAAATAATCGCCCATAGGAAGGAAGCTGCCTCAGACTTTGGTCGGGTTAGAGAGCTGGCCTGAATAGCTGCGCCCTACGCGCAGACGGTATTCCGTCGGGGAGCAGCTGGCTTCCTTGCGGAATGCCTTGGCGAAATGGTTCGTATCGGGAAAGCCGACGAGCTCGGCAATTTCCTTAATCGCAAGGTCCGTTGTGCCAAGGAGAGACTTGGCCTTCTGCATCCGTTTGCGGTTCAAATATTTGAGCGGCGAGACCGCGAAATGCTTGTTGAAATAACGGACAAGATAGTTGGGGTGAAGATGGACATGCTTCGCTAGCTGCTCTAGCGTCAGAGCTTCGGACAGATTAGCTTCAATAAAAGCTTCAATCCGCTTCAGTCTCTCGATTTCGCCAAGCCGCCCCGGCACGAATTTCAGATGCGTATCGGACTGCGAGAGGAACAAGGCGATAATCTCGAGCAGAATGGCTTTTTCCCGTATTCTCGCCAGGTAAGAGCGATTCTGATAGTGCTCTACCAGCTCCCGGAACAGCTTCATTAAGCTATCCATACGGTCGGGAGAGATGTCGAGAATAGGAGGAATCTCCAGCCACTGAAACAGATCCATTTCGCCCATCGTCGCGGTGAAGTGGCACCAATATTTTGAATAAGGACGGTCACTGACGGCGGAGTAGGATTGCGGAACGTGTGCGGGCATATGGACGAGCTGTCCGGGAACGGGGCGGTATTCCTCGTCGCCGATCTTCAGCCAGCCTTCGCCTTCGCAGATCAGATAAAATTTATTGTAGGACGGGATATAATCGAGCTCGCGCCATTGCGGCGAGCATTGGGTATAATAGGCTTCCTCCAGATGAACCTGCAGGTGCTGAAGCATTTCGTTGAGAAACTCGTGGTTAGGATTGAGCGACATGAAGCGACACCTCGAATTAGGTTAATCTAATCCCCATACAAGCTAATTTGCTGCCTATATCATATCACAAATGACCGCTAGACTAAGGTTATAAACTAAGCTTTTGGAGGCGATCTAGTCATATGAGTCAATCAAACATAGAGCAGCGTACGGAACGGACCAAGTGGTTCCTGCAGGACCGGTTCGGCATGTTTATTCATTGGGGATTGTATGCTATCCCAGCGCGCGGGGAGTGGATAAGGAACGGGGAACGGATCAGCGTCGAGGATTATCAGGTCTACTTCGACGAGTTTAATCCGGAACGTTACGATCCGAAAGAGTGGGCCAAGGCGGCCAAAGCAGCAGGGATGAAATATGCGGTCTTGACTGCCAAGCATCATGACGGCTTCTGTCTGTTCGACAGCCAGCTGACCGAATATAAGTCTACCAATACGACATGCGGAAGAGATCTGGTCAGAGAGTTTCTGGACGCTTTCCGCGCGGAAGGGCTTAAGGTAGGGCTGTACTATTCGCTGCTGGACTGGCATCATCCGGATTATCCGGCATACGGCGACCGTCATCATCCGATGCGCGATAATGAGGCGTATAAGCGCGATCCGGAGCGGTTCGCGGGCTATCTCGACTATATGCACGGCCAGGTGCGCGAGCTGCTTACCGGTTATGGCAAGCTGGATATTATGTGGTTCGATTTCTCTTATGACGAGATGAAGGGCGAAGCTTGGCGCGCAACCGAGCTAATGGAGATGATCCGTTCCACTCAGCCGCATATCATCGTCGACAACCGTCTGGATGCGGGCGGAGAGGGGGGCGGATCGATCTATACGAATAATCCGAACCTGTACGCGGGAGACTTCGCCTCTCCGGAGCAGATCATTCCGCCTAGCGGCGTTACCGATGAAGAGGGCAACTCCATCCCGTGGGAAGCCTGCATTACTTTGAATAATAACTGGGGCTACAGTGCGGCCGATTATACGTATAAGTCAGCCAAGACGGTTATCCGCAAGCTGGTCGAATGCGTCAGCAAGAACGGCAACCTGCTCCTCAATGTAGGGCCTAACGCCAAGGGCGAGATTCCGCGCGAGTCATTGGACATTTTGGAGGAAGTAGGAGAATGGCTCGGCAAAAACGGCGACAGCATTTACGGCTGCGTTGAAGCCGATCTTCCTAAGCCGGAGTGGGGCAGGTACACGCGCAAGGGAAATAAGCTTTACGCGCATTTGCTCGAGGAAAGCATCGGACCAATCGGCCTCGTGGGTCTGGCCGGTCGAGTGAAGCAGGCAAGACTGCTGTCCGACGGCTCCGAAGTATTTGTCACTCGTCCGTGGAATGTGCATCTGTTCGAGAAGGATGCCTTCTTCAACTTCGCAAGACCGGAGACGGCTACCTATCCGCTCCCGGATGAGCGGAACACCGTTGTGGAGCTTACGCTGATCGACGAGGAATAGAACAAAGGAGCGGCTGTTCTCACAGCTGCTCCTATTTCCTTTCCGTCCTTATTGGCAGCCCTTTCAAACCTCTACCGTAACCGGCGCTTCCTCCTGGTAACAGATATCGGCGAATAACAGGCCAAGATCGCTTACGGTAAGCTGCAATTGCTGAAGGAGCAGCAATACTTCTTCCGTAATATTCTCGCCGTGGCGCTGCCTGCCCGCCCGGATGCTCGACAACACGTCGCTGGTCTGAATGGACAAATTCTTTATGGAATGATGCAGCAGCGGATTTCTCTCAATATAGCTGGCAAGCGAATTAATGCCGAACCGAACCGAACGGGGGAATTCGGCGTTGAGCAGCAGAAACTCGGTTACCTCCGTCAATCGTACATGATGGGCATGAAACTTGCGGAAGGCATCGTAGCCGCCGCAGGATTTAAGCAGAACAAGGAAGCGGTTATAGCGGAGCTCCTCATTGAGCAGCTTCTCATCCTGATGCATATTCCGGTAGGTGGCATGGATGATCCGAACCGTGCCGTTCATCCGCTCCACAAATTTACCGGTCTGAATGAAGTTCCAATTTTGCCCCCGAACCATCGTGGCATCGAACGTACCGTTAAACAGAGCCAGCTGTTCGCTAATATGCTTGTAGAACAAATAAGGAGACTGCAGCATCAGCTTGTTTACATCCTGCTCCTTCAGCCATAAGTAGAAGGTGTTCATAATATCCCACAGTTCCCCGGGAAGCAGAGGCCGGAGAGTGCGAATATGGTTTCGAACCTGCTGAATGCTGGAGAAGATGCTGTCCGGATTTGTCCGGTCAAAAGTCAGATCATGAAGGACAACCCACTCATTGGCCGGAGAGTTCGGCTCGTGGGAATGACCAACGGCTGATGCAAGCCGTTCCCAGGCATAACCCTCGTCATTATCCATCAGCTCATGGCGCATGCTGTAGTAAATATTAACGATCCGGGCATAATTGTCTACCCGTTCCAGGCAGCGCCCGATCAGGAGCAATAATTCCGCATAGCGGTTTATCATCTCAATCACCTCATAATTAGTTGGTGTTATTACCCAAGCACCCATGTATCCTTCGTTCCGCCGCCTTGCGAGGAATTCACGACAAGCGAGCCTTCCTGAAGGGCGACGCGGGTCAAGCCTCCGGGCACCACATAAGACGAATCGGAGCCCATAAACGTAAAGGCACGCAAATCGATGTGCCGGGGAGCAACGCGGCCGTCAGTCAGCGAAGGGCAGCAGGACAGCTTTATCGTAGGCTGAGCGATATAGCGCTCAGGATGCCGGGCGATTTTCTCCGCGAAAGCTTTAATCTCTTCTTCCGTAGCCGTAGGGCCAATCAGCATGCCGTACCCGCCCGACAAAGACCGCTCTTTAATAACCATATCGGAGAGGCGGGAAAGGACATATTCTCTTTCGTGGGGTCGTGTCAGGATATAGGTTGGCACGTTATTCAGTATGGGCTCTTCCTTAAGGTAATAGCGGATCATATCCGGCACGAAGGCATATACCGCTTTATCGTCGGCAATTCCGGTTCCCGGAGCATTGGCCAGCGCGACATTGCCGGCAAGGTAAGCGTCCATTAGACCCGGTACGCCAAGCAAGGAGTCTTTGCGGAATACCTGCGGATCGAGAAACTCGTCATCGATACGCCGGTAAATGACATCGACTTGCCGCAGTCCCTGACGGCTCTTCATGTATACGGTCCGGTCTTTTACGATAAGGTCATTTCCTTGAACTAGCTCGATGCCCATTTCCTGCGCCAGGAAGCAGTGATCATAATAGGCGGAGTTATAAATACCGGGGGTCAGCAGGACGACAAGAGGGTCCGGCTTGGAATGGGGAGCCAGGCTGCGAAGACTGCCAAGCAGGGCATTCATGCCGCGATCAATGCTGCGGATCCGATAATCGAAAAATAATTCCGGGAACAAGCTTGTCATTAAAGCTCGGTTCTTATAGACATAAGACAGGCCGGACGGTGTTCTGAGGTTATCTTCGAGTACGTAATACTCGCCGGATTTACCACGGATAATATCGATGCCGGATAGAGGAATGTACACGCCGCCCGGAACATCGACGCCAACCATCTCCGGCACATAATAAGGGTTGTTCAGAATCATGTCGCTTGGAATGAGCCCGTCTGACAGGATGTTGCGCTCATGATAGATATCCCGTATAAAAAGGTTTAACGCTTTAACCCGCTGCTGGAGTCCTTGGCTTAGATGAGCCCAATCCTCGGAAGTAATCATTCTCGGCAGCAGGTCGAAAGGAATCGTTCTTTCCCGGGAGGAATCCTCGGAATTATTGCTATATAAGGTAAAGGTAATCCCTTGCGTAACCATTTCTTTCTGCATCATAGCGTCGCGCGTCTGTAACTCCTCCAGCCCCATTTTGGCCAGCCGCTGCAGCATGGTTCCATAGTGAAGCCTGCTCTTACCTCGCCCCTCGAACATTTCATCGTAAAAAGCCGGATGCTCGTAATCAGCGAAGAGCTGGTTCATGTTATCCTTCATCATTAGCATGGCCATGATTAATATCCCTCCATTGTTTTTATTCCTTGTTCCATCTATTAGAGTGTGAATTTAACTAACATTTGGATAACACAGCAAGTATAGAGCAGGGGGTCATTGAATGTATGTCGAAACCCCTTGCTTAAATGTGTCTATTTTGTGACAATTTGATTTTGCATGTTTACTTCTAATTTTTGCTATATTCACTTCTTTGCTGGGATAGTAAGATATAGGAAATAAAAAGTGAGGTGCATGCATGAGGTTTACGATTCGAAGCAAGCTGCTGATCAGCTTCTTATCCGTTGCTTTTTTTGTGACCGCGGTGAACATAACCGCGTACATTTACAACGACAAACTGAATCATTCCTTCGATAATCTCATAGACCAGCGGGTAGCCGTCCTGAATAAGGCAACGGAGATTCAGTACTTGGCCGTGCAGCAGACCAACAGCTTAAGAGGTTATCTGCTGACGCAGGATCCCGAGTTTATGGAGGAGCTGCGGACTTCGAATACCACAATGACCGGACTTATCGGCGAGGTGGAGGATCTAATCGTCCGGCCGGAAGGTAAGGAATCCTTTCAGGAACTGGCGAACATCGATGCTTCTTTTGTAAGAAGCTCTGAGGAGCTGCTGGCCAGCCTGGAGAAGAGTCATGATCAGGCGGCCGCCTTGGCTTATTTCAAAACAACCACTCTCCCGTTAGGCGAGCAGTTAGGACCGCTCTCCCAAAAGTTTGTGAAATACCAGCAGCAGCTGCTGGAAGAGGACCGGACAAAGAACGCCTCCATGGTTGATTTCGTTAACACCTTGACGGCTATTCTTACGGTTATTACCTTTGTGTTAACCCTGCTTATCGGACTCCTGCTATCACACCGCATCACGAGCAATCTCTTCAAAATTACGAGCGTTATTACCGGCTTTAATCATGATTCCAAAACATCCTCGAATATCCCGCATATTGAAGTTCGTTCCCAAGACGAGATCGGAGATATTGCCCGGTCCTTTAATGAAATGGCGATTACGCTGAACAAGTACTCCATTCTGGAGCAGGAGCAGCGCTGGCTTGAGACGAATGTTGCCGATATGGCGACCCGGTTCCAAGGCGTTAATAACCTGGAGTCTCTGGCTCAGCTGTTTATTACGGCGATTACCCCGTTGGTCGATGCCAGCTATGGCGTGTTTTATCTGAAAGACGGCACGGGCCGGCGCCATCAGCTAAATAGATTGGCATCTTATGCGTACCAGCATTCGGCTATCGGTGTAGATTCCTTCCGGAACGGAGAAGGGCTTGTCGGACAAGCTGCCTTGGAGAGCCGCACCATTCTGCTGACCAATGTACCCGACAATTACATTCAAATCACATCCGGATTAGGGAAGGCGTCGCCTGCAAGCCTGCTCATTATGCCGGTTCAGTTCGAAGGCCAGGTTATCGCCGTCATGGAACTGGCGTCGTTCGGCACCTTTACTCCAATTCAGCAATCGCTGCTGCAGCAAGCATCCACTCATCTCGGAAGCGTGTTAAGCAGTCTGCAGGGGCGGATGCAGGTTGAGCAACTGCTCGCGGAGTCGCAGGTGCTGACGGAAGAACTGCAGACCCAGTCGGAAGAACTGAGAGGCATTAACGAGAAGCTGGAGGAACAGAACAAGAATTCCGAGCAGAAGACAAAAGAGCTGGAGAAGACGAAGACCCAGCTGGAGGAGAAGGCCAGGCAGCTGTCGCTCAGCTCGCAGTATAAATCCGAGTTTCTGGCCAATATGTCTCACGAGCTTCGTACACCGCTGAACAGTCTGCTAATCTTGTCCAACATTCTGGCCACCAATACCGAGGGCAACCTGAACGATCATCAGGTGAAGTACGCTCACACGATTCATCAGTCCGGCAATGATCTGCTGCAGTTGATTAACGATATTCTCGATCTGGCCAAGGTAGAGGCGGGTAAGATCGATCTCGTACACGGTAATGTTTGTCTCCATGAGATCAGCGAGTTTGCCGAGCAGCAGTTCCTTCCCGTAGCCCATCAGAAGGGGCTTTCGTTTAAGACGGTAGTCGATGCCGATCTGCCGCAATCGCTGTACACGGATGAGCAACGATTATTGCAAATTATTAAAAACCTGCTCTCGAACGCTTTTAAATTTACCGAACGGGGCGAGGTAAAGCTGCATATTCACCATACGCAGTCGGGATCGCGTGCGAAAGGAAGCATCGCCTTCTCTATCATCGATACCGGTATCGGCATCCCGAAAGAGAAGCAAGAGCTGATCTTTCAGGCTTTCCAGCAGGCGGACGGAACGACCAACCGAAAGTACGGCGGCACGGGACTTGGTCTCTCGATCAGCATCAATATGGCGCAGCTGCTGGGCGGCACCATTCACGTAACCAGCGTGCCGGGTAAAGGAAGTGTATTCACGCTGACTCTTCCGTGTGAAGAGGCGTCCGAGAGCGTGGGCGGTCCATCCGTCGTTCAGCAGGAATCGGCCGCGGCCGTCGCCGAGCTCACGGAGCCGGAAGGAATAAAGGGGTCGGAAAGCAATGACGCCGGCTTGGACGATGCGGTCTGGGTAGGCAAAAAAGTATTGATTGTGGACGACGATATGAGGAACATTTATGCCACTACCATCGCCCTTGAGAGCAAGCAGGTTGAAGTGCTTTTTGCCGAGAATGGACTTTCGTGCTTAAAAGTGTTGAAGGAACATCCGGACGTGGATCTTATCCTGATGGATATTATGCTGCCTGAAATGGATGGCTACGAGACTATGCGCACGCTGCGGCAAATGCCGGGCTTCGGCGCTCTTCCGATTATTGCCTTAACGGCCAAAGCAATGAAGGACGATAAGGACAAATGCCTGGAAGCGGGCGCGTCCGATTATATGAGCAAGCCTGTCAAGCTGGAGCAGCTGTTTGCCCGCATCCATTCTTGGCTGAGCAGATAGGTGGTAAGGCGTCATGTGTACGAATGAGAAGGAACCGATGGATGAACTTGAGCAGCTCGAGATTGAACTGCTGCTGGAGGCGTTGTATCGGTATTACGGGGTGGACTTCCGGAACTATGTGATGCCGACGATCCGCCGAAGAGTATGGAATCGGATCCGGGCGGAACGTCTGAGGACGATTTCCGGCCTGCAGGAGAAGGTGCTGCATGACCGGCAGGCGTTCAATCGGCTGGCTAATGACTTTTCCATCAATGTTACCGAGCTGTTCCGCGACCCCAGCTTCTTCAAGACATTCCGGGACAAGGTAGTTCCCCAGCTGAAGGATTATCCCCGCATCCGCATCTGGCATGCCGGCTGTTCAACCGGAGAAGAGGCCTATTCGATGGCGATCCTGCTGCATGAGGAAGGACTGCTGGAGAAGACAAGAATTTATGCGACCGATATGAACGAGGCGGTTATTAAGGAAGCTAAGCTGGAGTCCTTTCCGCTCGACCGCTTGGCCTCGTATTCCCATAATTACGCGCTGTCAGGCGGCAGGAAATCGATCAAGGAATATGTATCGGTTACGAGCGGCCGCGCGGAATTCCGTCCCTTTCTGGGGGAGAAGATTACGTTCGCCCAGCATAATCTGGCGGTAGACGGGTCCTTTAACGAATTCCATGTCATTATTTGCCGTAATGTTATGATCTACTTTAACTCCTATTTGCAGAACCGCGTGCATGAATTGTTTTACGATAGCTTGTCCCCTTCCGGATTTCTTGGCCTGGGGCATAAGGAGAGCATGACCTTTACCAGCTTTACAGACTTTTACAAGGAGATGGAGCCCAATGAGAAGCTTTACCGCAAAGTTAAATAGCGCCGAATCCAAGGTGAATATTCTGATGGTCGATGACCGTCCGGAAAATCTCATTGCGCTGGAGGCGATTCTGGCTTCCCCCAATTACCGGCTGTACTCCGCTCATTCGGGCGAGGAGGCGCTCCGTCATGTGTTGACGACCGACTTTGCCGTTATTTTGCTTGATGTGCAGATGCCGGGGATGAACGGGTTTGAAACGGCAAGCCTCATCAAGATGAGAGAGCGCTCGAAGCATGTCCCCATTATTTTCATTACGGCAATCAGTCAGGCAGCCGAGCATGTTAAGCATGGCTATTCGGTTGGCGCGATCGACTATATCTTCAAGCCGTTCCATGCCGAAACGTTGAAAATGAAAATAGAAGCCTTCGTTCAGCTGTACCAATATCAGGAGCACATTAAGCTGCAGAATGAACTGTTGAAGGTCATAGGCGAGACCTCGAATGATACTATTGTAACCGTTGACGAAGCGGGTATTATGCAAACGCTTAATGCCACGGCAGCCCGAATGTTTGGCTACTCTCCGGACAAGCTGGCAGGCCGTTCGATCGACGATATTGTTCCGGGGTTGTCTTCTTTCCTTCATGCCGAGATGAGTCAAGGTGCAAGGCTGATCGAAACAACGGCTTTGCGCAAAGAGGACATCCCATTCCCCGTAGACGTTCAGATAGGAAGAGCAAGTATTGTGGGGCACCAGCTCTATGTTTGCTCGATCCGCGATGTTACCGACCGAAAGATGATGGAAGAAGAAAGGTTCCGCAAAATTTTTGACACGACGCCATGTCTGATTGCCTTAAGATCGTTAAAGGACAAGCGTTATATCAACGTGAATGAAAGCCTGCTGCAAGCGATGGGCTATGAAGGGGATGAAGTATTCAATCAAACGGCAGATCTGCTGCAATATATTGTAGACTCAGACGATAAGGGGGCAGAACGTCATAATCCATGGCAGCCGGCGCGTAATGTCCGGATCCGTTATATGACCAAGTCAGGGGATTTGCGGCATGGGCTGCTGTCCAGCGAAGTAATGCAGGTGCATGGAGAGGATTGCCTGCTTAGCGTGGTGACGGATATTTCAGAGCGCGTGTTTCTGGAGAAGGAGATTACCCGGCTGGACCGGCTTAATATTACGGGAGAGATGGCTGCGGGTATCGTCCATGAAATCCGTAATCCGATGACGACCGTAAGGGGATTCCTTCAGCTGTCGAAGAACAATCCATCGAAGGAATATACCGATATCATGATTGAGGAGCTTGACCGGGTACATAATATTGTGACGGAGTTCTTGGCGGTTGGCGCACAGGCTCCAACCAGCCGCAAGTTGAAGCATATCAATACGGTCATCGAAACGTTATTCCCGCTCATTCAATCGAAAGCGATGACCGGCAATCATGATATTGCCCTCGACCTGGGAGAGTGCCCGCCGATTCAACTCGATGAGAAGGAAATCCGCCAGCTGGTGCTTAATCTCGTGCTGAACGGGCTGGATGCAATGCCCTCGGGCGGCCAGATGAAAATCAGGACCTATGCGGACAGTAAACAGGTGGTTATGGAGGTAAGAGACCAAGGCAGCGGCATAAAGGAAGAGTTCCTGGCGAAGCTGGGAACGCCGTTCTTCAGCACCAAGTCCACGGGAACCGGCCTTGGCTTATCCGTCTGCTACGGCATTGCCGCCCGGCATGACGCCGTCATCAAGGTGCAGACAAGCGAGCAAGGCACAACGTTTTTTGTGCATTTTAATTTGTAATAGCGGTAAAACGACAGACCTCCTGCTTGGCAGAGAGGTCTGTTCTTTGTTTAGGTTGTTGCAGTCCGCCTACGTTGTACATAATGCAGTATAATAGTGCGATTTAGCTCGGTAAGCGGAATATCCTACACGGAATGCAGGATATTAGAGAGAAATGGTCGTGAATGGGTTCAAATCGGAGAAATATAATGCATTCTGTACAACATAATCGCCCGCTATAGCGGGAATAGGTCAAAATACTGCATTTCATGCAACGTATCTCAGACTAAAATGGAGCTGAGGGAGAGAGAGCAGCATAGCTAGGTTACTCGTTCGTTGCATTACAAGCAGCATAATGGTGGACTAACGCTAGAGCCGCAAGATCAACCTCACAGTTGCAGACGCTCTATTCCGTTCATATATTTGCGAAGTGCTAACGGAATGCGAATCGAACCATCCTCCTCCTGATGAGTCTCCAGCAGAGGGATAAGGATCCGCGGCGAAGCGACTGCCGTGTTGTTGAGCGTGTGGCAGAATCTTAGCTTGCCTTGGGCATCCCGGTATCGGATGTTCGAGCGGCGTGCCTGGAAGTCGAGCAGATTCGACGACGAATGGGTCTCGCCGTAAGCTTGGCGGCTTGGCATCCATGTCTCGATATCGAATTGCTTATAGGTTTTTTGCGACATATCTCCCGTGCATACCGCCATAACGCGATAAGGAAGCTCCAGCTGCTGCAGGAGATCCTCCGCATTTTGCGTAATTTCTTGCAGCAGCAGCTCCGATGCCTCGACGTTGTCTTCGCAAATAATGACCTGCTCGACCTTCGAGAACTGATGAACTCGGTATAAGCCATGCACATCCTTGCCCGCCGAGCCCACCTCGCTGCGGAAGCAGGTCGAGGCGGCTGCTAGTCGGATCGGATCGCTCACATCAACGATTTCATTATCGTAGAACGAGATAAGGGGAACCTCCGATGTGCCAACCAGATATTTGTCGCCGCCATCGATCCGGTAGGTCTGATCCTCCCCAAGCGGGAAGAAGCCGGTATTAAACAGAGCTTCCTTGCGCACCATCAGCGGTACCTCCAGCAAGTTGAAGCCTCTGGCGATAAGCAAATCGAGCGCAAGCTGCTGTACGGCACGATGCAGGGCAGCTCCGGCTCCGGTCAAATAGTAGTTGCGGCTTCCGGCCGTTTTGACCCCGCGGGGGATGTTGATCATTTGGTGAAGCTCGCCAAGCTTTACATGATCCTTGATTTCAAAGTCGAAGCCCGGTGGCTCGCCAACCCTTCTTACCTCAACATTATCCTGATCCGACTTTCCAATCGGCGTGTCCGGCGATACGATGTTCGGAACAACTTGCATAAGGTCCCTGTACTCGGCTTGAACGGTTTTATGCTCTTTTTCCAGGCCGGCGATGCGTTGGTTTATTTCCTTCATGTGAAGCCTCTTCTGCTCCACATCCTTCTCGTCGCTGCTATAGATGGAGAGGTTAATCTCCTGAATGGTCTGATTCCGTTCCTGGCGGAGCTCCTCAATGTCCTGCTGCAGTCTCCGCCGAGCATCATCCACTTCCACAAGCTTCGAAATGGAGATTGCGATCCCTTTACGGTCTGCGACCGTTTGTACCTCTTCCCGGTTGTTTCTAATCCATTTGATGTCTAGCATGGCAACTCGCTCCTCTTCAATAAGAATACAAAAAAGCGCTCTAATCGTCCGATTGGGACGAAGAGCGCTTGTATTCTCGCGGTGCCACCCAAATTGATTAAACAGGAAGTTTAATCCACTTAGTTCCGCGGTAACGGGCGGGTCCGGTTAACTTAGGGAGAACGGTAATTCCCCTTGACGAGAACGCCTCCGAGTTGGATTCTCTTCATCGGCATAATTTCGTTTGAATTTTTACTAGTATAGCTTATGCTGCTATTTTTATTCAAGTGCGAATTTAAAAAGCTACGGGTTAATGCTGCTGAACAGGGGCAAGAGAGTAGAAGCGCTCGGTTTTATCCAACGTTTCTCTTACCTTCTCATCCCACACGTAGCTCAGTTCAAACGTCCCCTCCCGGAAGAAAAGCGGGAACCGGCGCGCAAACCAGCTTTGCATCGGAAGCTTTAGGGCGTCATCCTTGTTCACCCAGAGCAGCTCGCCTTCGGGCGGGTTCTCGAGCAGCGTGCCTTCAAACGAAGTCGCCAGGTAGTTGAAGACCATGTGTCTCAGGTTCGTGGTGGGATCGCAAAATTCCTCGAGGCCTTTATAGATAATGTCCTTTACGAGCAAGCCGGTTTCTTCCCGCACTTCGCGGATGGCGCCATTCACGAGGCTTTCCGGGAAGTCCACTTTACCGCCCGGGGCGATATAGCCGGGAAAACCCTTTTTGTCTGGCCTATTGATTAAAAGTACCTTATCCTTATCTTGAACCATACACATCGTATACATTTTATAGGTAATGGACATACCGTGCCGCCGCCTATTCTATTGGACTAGAATTGATAGATTTATTGTACCATAGAGGTTTTCTCGCCACTATTACTGAAGGAGGATGCATCATGATGCAGGGATATAATGTTCTCATGGTATACAGCAGGGATATGGACAAGCTCTTAATGTGCAGGCGTCTGAAGGATCCCTACAAAGGATTAAGCAATCTGGTTGGCGGGAAGATCGAGCCAGGCGAGACCGGGTTAGACGCTGCATACCGGGAACTAGCCGAAGAAACCGGTATTACGCAAGGGGATATCTCCCTCGTTCCCGTTATGGATTTTAAGTATTACTTGCAGAACTGTTACGTGGAAGTATACGCCGGGCGGTTGAAGCGGGACGACGTTGCCGTCGCCGGCGACGAGAATGAGCTGTACTGGTCTGACCTCGATTGCAACTTCTTCGATATGACCCTCTACGCAGGCGAAGGGAATATCGGGCACATGATCGAGCAGGTCAATTTGTACAGGGATAAAATATTGGGGGAATAGGAGTGCCTCTGCGGTACTCCTATTTTAGTTATAAATAAGTTTGCCCTTGCCGGACAGGAATCCGCTCTGCTATATTTGTTAGTAACAAATTGTTATTATCAAAATATACATAAGAATAGATGAGGGTGTGAGCAGCTTGGAACGGCTCGATTCAAACGGATTAACCGAGCGCGAATTTATGGAGCAGTATAAGCCGGGGGATTATGAGCGCCCTTCGGTTGCTGCGGACATGGTTATTTTTACGGTAACCCATAAAGAGGAAGGCAATTACCGCAAACTGCCCGAGAAGGAGCTTCGGTTGCTGCTTATTCAGCGGGGCGGTCATCCGTTTCTGGGGCAATGGGCATTGCCTGGCGGTTTTGTACGGCCTCACGAATCAACGGAAGAGGCTGCGGTCAGGGAGCTCCACGAGGAGACGGGAGTCGATAACGTTTATTTGGAGCAATTATATACGTTTAGCGATATCGGCCGGGATCCCCGTACTTGGGTCATGAGTTGCTCATACATGGCATTGGTGAATAGCGAAAAGTTAGAGCTGAAGGCAGGAGACGATGCGGCGAACGCTGCATGGTTTAAAGTATCGTACCAGCTGATCAGGGAGCAAAAGGAGTTTTTTGAGGGCGGATATGCATGGACGCTGCAGTATGAACTCCTTCTGAGTTCCGATTATGCAGAGCTGACGGCAATGGTGGAGCGTATGGATACCGTTACGGAGGCAGCAACAAAAACCGCTTACAGCATAGTGAGCAACGACGGATTAGCTTTCGATCATGCCAAAATCATTGCCTATGCCATCGAACGTTTGAGAGGCAAGGTGAATTATACCGATATAGCCCTTCATCTCATGCCTAAGCTGTTTACGCTAACGGAGTTGCAGCAGGTGTATGAGGTTATTTTGGATAAAGAGCTTTTAAAGGCGGCGTTTCGGCGCAAGATTGCGGACCTCGTGACGGAAACGGATCACTATACGGAAAACTCCGGTCATCGTCCATCCCGCCTCTATCAAAGAAAGGTGGAGGGATCCCAATGAAATACAGCATGGAACAATTGCAGAAGGAACATGCTTCCGGCAAGAAGGGCACGTTTCTGTTCTTCTGGGGGCACACGCCTTCTGAACCCGGCAAGATTAACAAAAGCTGCTTAAGCCAATGGTGGATAAGTCCATTCGTTACCGATGGGGTTCGGTATTCATGCTCCGAGCAATATATGATGGCGGAAAAAGCCCGGCTGTTTCAGGATGGGGAGATGTTGGCCGCAATTCTGCAAGCGAGTGATCCCAAAGAGATGAAGGCTTTTGGCCGCGCAGTGAAAAACTTTGATAAATCGGTGTGGGAAAGCCACTGCTTCGAGATTGTGAAGAAAGGGAACCTTGCTAAATTCTCGCAAAATGCTTTACTTGGACTATTTTTAAAGTCAACGGATAACTCCATCCTGGTTGAAGCCAGCCCACACGACAGGATTTGGGGTATAGGTATAGGGCAGTCGGATTCCAATGCAGGAAATCCGTTAGAATGGCGCGGAAGGAATTGGCTTGGATTCGCATTAATGGAGGTCAGGGATGAACTGTTTAACGAAAGCAGGGATAATCATGAACCGTAGAGAAATTGCACAGGAGACATTACTGATTCAACTGGTGGTATGATCTTTTGGAGGCCGAAGGTTACGGCAAATTGTTCTCGAATATTACCTTTGCCGTGCTTGATACGTCGAAGGACCGTACATGCTATAACGCTTTTGAGCAGGTGTTTCGAGTAAAGGAGCAAAGATAATGAGCGAACATGACATTATAAAACAAACGCGGCTGCCGGTAACGGTAAGCGGCATGGTGCGCGATCTGCGTAAGCTCGGCATCGAGGAGGGGGATCATCTTCTTGTTCATTCCTCCATGTCCAGCTTGGGCTGGGTATGCGGAGGCCCGCAGGCGGTTGTGCAGGCTCTGCTGCAAGCAGTTGGGGCTGAAGGCACGCTGATCATGCCGGCGCAGTGCGGAGACTGGAGCGATCCCGCCGAATGGGGCAATCCTCCTGTTCCGCAGGAATGGCTAGAGATCATTTACAAGGAAATGCCGGCTTTTGATCCGGCTATAACGCCAACCCGGGGGATGGGGCGTATTGCTGAGCTGTTCCGGACCTATCCGGGGACGGTAAGGTCGGAGCATCCGCAGGTATCCTTTTGCGCGAACGGCAAATATGCGGAATATATCGTATCCGGTCATCCGTTAACTCCGCAGTTTGGGGAGGCTTCTCCGCTTGGCAAGCTGTATGCGGCAGGAGCAAAGGTGCTGCTGCTCGGCGTTGGCTTCGACTCTTGTACAAGCCTGCATCTTGCCGAGACAAGGATTGACCGCATGCCTACGAAAAAGATGGGAACCGCCATGCTGGTCGATGGGAAACGTTCTTGGCAGTGGTTCACGGATTATGCGTATGATTCGGGTGATTTTGAGGAGTTTGGCGCGCAATTTCATAGTGGAGTTCAGCACGGCAAGGTAGGCCAAGCCGACTGCAAGCTATTTGATATGAAGGCGGCGGTTGATACCGTGGTTCAGTGGCTGCCTAAGCATCGGCAATTCACTTAAAGGGAAAATGGGGCTGGCGATATGATCGAAAGATTGATGTTCAGGGCAGCATGGAAGGACGGGCTTCAGGAGGAAGGAATTGCGGCTTTACAGAAAGCTGAGCAGGTTATCCGCCTCGTGAAGCAGGGGCGTTTGATGACGGCAGCGGCTTTTTATTGGAATCATAATCTCTTTCTTTACTATGAATGCATGGACGGCAAGCTGGCCCCAGAGGAAGTTGCCGGCGCGGCGGAGCCGTACTTGAGAGAGTGGCCGGGTCAGGCAGAGCCCCGCAAATGGATTCGGATGATGGATGTCTTTCACTTCAACGAACCCGCGGACCGGGAGCATTGGCTTCGCAAGCATCCGGTGGAGAGAAGAGTGGGGCGCGTTGCCCATCTGAAGCCGGAGATGATCGGCAGCTACGTGTATTACCATTATCAGCTTCAGGAGGAGCGGGCTTTCTTTGGTCCCAAGTATGAGATTATCGGGATCCACGAGAACCTCCTGTTCGGCTATCAGGAATTCCCGAACGTGACGGAGGAGCCTGTTGTGCCGGGCCGTCTCCAAACAACGGGAACGCCGGAGAACTGGAGTGACTCGAGAATGGATTTGCATTTCCAACCGTGGGAAGACGGGCATCTGTATTTCAAACCGATTGAACGGATTTATGCTTATTACATAGGTGATATTACCGTATAGAAAATAATGTAAAATTAAGGCCGGGAACTTCGCTCCTCTTGTTCTAATGGTAGCTGCGGGGATTGGCTCCGGTATTGTGAAAGAAAAATACAAAGAAGAATAAATATACAGATTTTATAATCCATATCTTGTAAAATAGGAGGGTAAACTCTACTTTGGAGGTTGATGGAATGGATCAGGTCTTTGAAGCCATCCTAGTTAGCAAGCCCTCTTTCCAAGCGATCGGAATCAGGTGGGAAGGTACGTTTGAGGAAGCGGGAGAGGGAGGCATCCGTGCCGTTCAGACGGAAGTGATTCGAAGGTTAACGAAAATCAGGCATGTTGTGCATCCGGACATTTTACTCGGCCTATCCTATCATCATGAAGGCGACAGCTTTATTCACTATGCGGCTCTCGAAGTCGAACGGGTAGAGGATGTTCCGCAAGGTATGACAAGCGTAACCGTCCCGGATCTGACCTATGCCATGACCGAGCACAAGAGGGGAGACAATATCGACTCCTCTTATACGAACATTTTCGCCTGGATCGAGAGGCAGGGCTATCCGTTACATAAAGGTGATGTCACTCATTTTGAGAAATACCCGACGGCACAGGATCCTTATGCCAAAAACCCCGAGTTTACGATCATGATACCGGTTGATCCAAAAGCATAACGCTATGGTTACGGAGCCTCCGCAGATCCTGTCTGCGGAGGCTTTTTTATTTTATCCCCTAGCAGTGGCGGATACAATCGTTAACGGCAGGACGGATTTGCGGTACGATGCCGCTTCATACTCATCCAGACGACTGTCGGTAATGATCTCGTCAAATTCATCGAGGGATGCGAAAATCGCAAGAGAATTGTAGCTGAACTTGGTGGAATCGGCCAGCAGAATCGTTTTTCCCGCTGCCTCCATGGTGGTCTGCCGGACGCCGACAAGATTCGGAGACCAAGCCATGGCGCCTTTCGTCAGAGAGACCGCTTCGCAGGTCAGGAAGGCCGCATCAACAGTTAGCGACTGCAGCATCTTCTCCGCATAAAAGCCGTCCAGGCTATACGCCCATTTGCTTATTCTTCCCCCCGAGCAATACACGTCGAAGCTGCCGAATCTCTCTTCATTGGACAGCATCAGAGCCGTATGCAGATCACGGGTAATGATCTTAAGCCCTTTAAACCTCTCCAGTAAATCGACCATGGAAGCCACGGTTGTCCCTGCATCCAGAATAATGCTCATACCATCTTGAATATGCTTGGCGGCTTCCTTGGCAATAGCCAGCTTCTCCGCCTTATGCTCGTTTGCCCGTTGCTCGTATTTGGCGCCCATGAACCGTTTAACCTTAACGGCGCCTCCATGGAACCGTTGGATTTTTCCTTCCGATTGCAGAAGATCGAGGTCGCGGCGAATCGTCATCTTGGATACGTTAAACTGCTCGGCAAGCTCGAGGATCGTTAATTGCGGCTTTGAATCCAGTAGCATCATAATTTCGTGACGGCGTGTTCCGATTAGCATGATTGAACTCCTCCTAATAGCTTCCTTGAGTCTAACTTATTATGTTATGTATTTGTTCAATTGTGTGAAAATTCTGTATACAAACTTTCATTTCTGTGATATAAGGTGAATATGAGGTTAATTCGTGTTACTTAAGTGTGACTTTAGTTTACTTAATATTCAGAAAATTTGCTAGATTCTCATGAAAATCGTTTCTTTCCGTCAATTCGTTGTTATCTATTCTGACATTACAATTTTATTAAAGAGGTGAGTGTTTCATGTTCTTTCGTTATCAGGGAGAAGCTTATGATCGCCGTTTCCTGCCAAGATTGACGACCAAAGAGATTGCGGCCATGAACAAAGACGATGCGCTGCTTGTGCTGCCCATTGGCGCGGTGGAGCAGCATGGTCCGCATATGCCGGTCTTTACAGATACGCTGCTTGGCGAGGCAATGCTGACTAAGGCCTTCGAGCATTTGCCCGAAGATTCGTGCATCTGGCTGCTGCCATCCGTAAGTTACGGAAAAAGCACGGAGCACGCCGGCCATCCGGGGACCATCACCCTGTCGGCCAAGACATTAATGGCGGTACTGGAGGATATCTCTTCTTCCCTTGCCCGAAGCGGCTTCCGCAAGCTGCTGCTCTTTAATACGCATGGCGGCAATGCGGATCTGCTGGGGATGATGGCGAGGGAAATACGGATAGCAACGGGGCTTGAGGTCTATCGGCTTGATCCGGGCGCAGTCGGTTACAGTGATTCCTTCACGGATGAAGCGGAAAAAGCATGCGGCATTCATGCCGGCGATGTGGAGACGTCTCTTGTTATGGCGACATGTCCGGGCTGGGTTCACGCGGAGCTTGCGCCCCGCGAGATGCCGAGGTTCCCGGATTCCCGCTATTTCTCGTTCCGGTCGCGGTCCTTTGCCTGGGTGATGGACGATATTTCGGGCAGCGGAGTGGCGGGAGACGCCACCAAAGCTACGGCAGCTAGAGGGGCAGCGATGCTGGAGACTGCCGGACCGCTTCTGGCGGAGGCTCTGCTGCACATTGCTTCGTTTGAAATGGCATCACTGAAGAACGGATAGGGGGAGGATCACCATGACAACGATGACTGGAGCCAAGGAATGGGTAAGGATGGAGCGGCTGTCCAAGGTATATCCGAACGGAACGGTAGCGGTCAAAGAGGTTGATCTGACGATTCACGAGGGTGAATTCCTTTGTTTCGTCGGGCCTTCCGGCTGCGGGAAATCGACAATCTTCAAGATGATTACCGGTTTGTCTAATCCGAGCAGCGGGTCCCTGCAGGTCATGGGGGCATCGGCAAGCGTTGCCCGCAAGCGGTCCGATACGGCTTTTGTTTTTCAAGATCATACGCTGCTGCCCTGGAACTCGGTCATTGATAACGTGACGCTGCCGCTGGCGCTTCGGGGAGTACCGCGCAAGGAAAGACAGCGGGAGGCGGAACGCGTGCTGGAGATGGTTGGCCTGAAGGACCATATGCGCTCCATGCCGCGCGAGCTGTCCGGCGGGATGAAGATGCGGGCATCGATTGCCCGTGCTTTGGTGGCG
Organism: Paenibacillus sp. MMO-58; assembly: GCF_037146255.1. Taxonomy (NCBI): domain Bacteria; kingdom Bacillati; phylum Bacillota; class Bacilli; order Caryophanales; family Paenibacillaceae; genus Paenibacillus; species Paenibacillus sp. MMO-58. The sequence goes on along the minus strand of NZ_JBBCVY010000007.1, from coordinate 327,671 downwards.
AGACCCAAGCTGCTGCTGATGGATGAACCCTTTGGCGCGCTTGATGAAATTACGCGCCAGACGCTGCAGATCGAGCTGCTCGAGCTATGGCGGCAGGATCCGGAAATGACCGTGCTGTTTGTTACCCATAACGTATTCGAGGCTGTATTCCTGTCGACCCGCATTGCGGTCATGACCCCGCGTCCGGGCAAGGTGTCCGATCTGATTGACGTACCGGTGCCGTTCCCGCGCGACGAGTCATTCCGTACAACGCCGGAATTCGGGCAGATTGTCCGCTCCGTGTCGCAGGCCCTTAAGCATTAGAGAGGAGGAGAAACCATGTTGAAGGATTGGATGGTTGAAATGCAGGCAGCGGTCGGGGAGGAGAGGCTGCTGTCGGAACCGGGGCAGGTAGAGAAATTATCCAAGGATTATTATTGGTATTCCCCGGTGTTGGTCCCGCTGCTTCAGGATAAAAGGGCGGAGGCGATTGCCGTCCCGCATTCCGTGGAGGAGACGGCGAGCGTGCTCGCTTACGCTTGGAAGCACCGGGTTCCGGTGACAACCCGCGGAGCGGGTACAGGCAACTACGGTCAGGCGGTTCCGCTCGAGGGAGGTATTGTTCTTGATCTGAGCAAGCTCGACAAGGTCATTGAAGTAACCGACACTTATGCGCGCGTGCAGGCCGGAGTTCGGCTTGGCGGGCTCGAGAAGCTTCTCCGTTCCGAGGGGAAAGAGCTCCGGATTTACCCGAGCACCTACGTGAAAGCAACGGTCGGCGGCTTCGTAAGCGGCGGCTCGGGCGGAATCGGCTCGATAACCTGGGGTAATCTGTGGGATGGCAACGTGCTGGAGGCGGTCATCCTGACGGTGGAAGAAACGCCGCGCATGCTGACCGTCAAGGGAGACGATCTGATCGCTTATATCCATAATTACGGAACGACGGGCGTGCTTGTCGAGGTCGTTATTCCCATTGCGGCAAAGACGGAATGGACGCAGACGGTTGTCCAGTTCGATGATTTCGAATCGGCTGCACGGTTCTCCCATGCGGTGGCGCTAGATGATTCCATTCGCAAGCGGCTGGTTGCACCCGTCGAATGGCCGATTCCAACCTTTTTCAAGCCAATCGCCTCAAAGCTGGAAGTTGGTTGCAGTGCTTGTCTGCTGGAGACCGCGCACGGCAGCGAAGAGCGGCTCGCGGCGCATGCCGGAGAGCTTGGCGGCCGAATCGGCTACACCATACCGCCGGAGCAGTACCGCAAGGTAATCGGGCTGTCCGATTTTACATGGAACCATACGACGTTATGGGCGCTTAAGACCGACCCGACGCTGACTTATTTGCAGGCTGGCTTCGACAAGGAGCGGTTTCTCGATCAGATTAAGCTTATTAAAGAGCAGTTCGGCGACGAAGTGCTGATGCATCTCGAATTTATCCGCACAGCGGGTGTTGTTGTTCCCGCGGCGCTGCCGATTGTCCGTTATACGACGCATGAACGTCTGTATGAGATTATTGCCTTCTTCCGGTCCATTGGCGTTCGGATTAATGACCCCCATACCTGGATTCTGGAGATGGGAGGACGCGGAGAGTGGGATGCGATGGTGAACGCCAAGCGTGCCAACGACCCCCGCGGACTGCTGAACCCGGGCAAGCTGCAAACGCCGGTTGAAAGTATTTCGAATCAGGAGGGATAAGCGATGCGAGAGGAGACAATCACCAGCAGCCCGGATTTATCGTTTGGAACGAGTGCGGGCACAACAACCAAGCCGCGTACCTCGTCACTGAAAAAAGTATGGAGAAGAATAGGCCCGCCGTCTATCGCCTTTATTCTGTTCATAGGCGCATGGGAGCTGTTCTGCCGGTTATCCGGCCTGAAGCCGTATTTGCTGCCTAAGCCTTCGGACATTGTGCTGGCCGCCTCCGAGAATGCTTCGAATTTGTGGGTATCCGTGTATACCACCATTACCGAGGCGGTGCTGGGATTCCTGCTCAGTATTCTTCTGGGCGTTGGTTTTGCCATTCTGCTGGCCAGCTCCAAGCTGATTGAACGAAGCATCTACCCTTACGCCATCATCATGCAGACGATTCCGATCGTTGCCATCGCCCCCATTATCGTCATCTGGTTTGGAGCGGGCATGAATGCCATCATCATTATTGCTTTTCTCATCGGATTTTTTCCGATGCTGTCCAACACCCTTATCGGCCTGAACTCAACCGACCACAACATGAAGAACCTCTTCTATCTCTACAATGCTTCTCCCCTGCAGACCATGTTTCGGCTTCGCATCCCGGCCGCGCTTCCTTATATCGTGGCGGGACTCAAAATCTCTTGCACGCTTGCCGTAATCGGCGCGATTGTCGGGGAATACATTGCCGGCATCGGCGGAGGCAATGGCGGGCTTGGTTATGCCATAACCGTTGCGTCCTCCCGCTTGCAGACTGCTTATCTGTTCGCCTGCGGCTTATCCGCATCCTTGCTCGGCATTGCGTTCTTCCTGCTCGTGAACGCCTTTTCCAAGTGGATGCTGAGCTCCTGGCATGAATCCGAGATGAAATCTTCCGAAGGTTAGGGGTGAGTTCTCTTGCGCACAGAAACGCTGGAAGCCATTAACGTAAAGCTGCCGCTGCAGCAGAGCGAAGAATTGTACACGGTTAAAGCGCAGGGAGGCCGGTGGACGGCGATCGATCGCCAGGAGGGAGTTATCGTCTCCTCGGAGCATTTGCCGATCCAAGGGCTCTCCTTCGACGAATTGCTGACAACGGCCTTGCTCGATCTGGAGGGAAAAGTGATGCTGCCGGGCTTTGTAGACGCCCATATGCATCTAGACAAAGCGTATTCCCTGCCGTGGGTGCGCAACCGGTCCGGCACGCTGCTCGAGGCCATCGAGAATTACCGGGCGGCTTCGCCGGCCTTCACGAAAGAGATGATCCGCGACCGTATTGTGAAAGCCGCGCTGAGCTCGGCTTCCTTCGGCTCGGCGGTGCTTCGCAGCCATCTCGACGTGCCGGTTCATATGGGCCGCGAAATGGCGATGCGGACGATTGAAGCGGCGCTGGAGGCTCGGGAGAAGGTTAGCGGAATCGTTGACATTCAGTATTTTCCGATGTTCTTCTATGACCCTGCCTATGAACGGGAGCTGACGGAGTTTGCTTCCGAGACGCTTCGCATGGGCATAGACGGAATCGGCGGCGCGCCGCATCTGTCGCCTAATCCGGAGACCAATGTGGGCTGGGCGTTCCGTCTGGCGCAGTTGTTCGATAAGCCGATTGACCTTCATACCGATGAATCGGATAATCCCGACACCAAGACGATCGATATCTACTGCGATTATGTAAGAGCAGGCGGTTACGGCGGCCGGGCAACGGCCGGCCATCTCTGCTCCTTGTCCGCGATGGAGCATAACGAAGCGGAACGGCTGATTGCGAAGATGGCGGATGCGGGCATAGCGGCGGTTACCTTGCCCGCGGTTAATCTCTACCTGCAGGGACGCGGCGACCGGGGCAATGTCCGGCGCGGCGTCACCCGCGTCAGGGAGCTTGAGGAAGCGGGAGTGACTATTGCCGCGGCCTCGGACAATATTCAGGACCCGTTCCATCCGTTTGGCAGAGGGGATCTGCTGCAGATTGGCCTGATGACAGCCTATGCGGCTCACTTAGCCAAGGAGGAAGATATCGTCACCGTGATTCGCCTGCTGACGACCAACCCCGCCAAGCTTGCCGGCCTTACCCAATACGGAATTGCCCCGGGCAATCCGGCCAGCTTTGTCGTGCTGGACGCCTGCTCGGAGGAAGAGCTGTTTCAGGAGCTCCCGTCATCGCGGTGGGTATATAACAAGTCGAAGTGGACGTTTGCTTCCATGCTGAGCCGATATGGCCTGGAGCCTAGTGTCTCCGGCTCACTCGTTTAACTCTTGATTTTTCCATAAAGTCCGGTGTTTGTCCGCTGCGAGAGGGATGCACATATAGAGAAGAAGAGGATAGGCTGATGCTTTCGAAGTAAAAACCAATTCTTTTTAGGGTTATGCTTTCGATGTAAGAATCATCACGAACAGCCATCCGGTTGTTTGGGTGACAATTCTTTTTAGGGGGAAGAGAAACATGCTGACAAAAACGGGATCGAAGAAAACATTGGGCGGAATGACGGTGCTTCTTGCCGCGGCGCTTACGTTGTCCGCTTGCGGGGACAGCAAATCATCGGGGGATTCGAAGGAGCTGACCAAGGTCAGCCAGGTGACCAACTGGTTCGCGGAGCCGGAGCATGGCGGGCAATATGCCGCGCTGGACAAAGGCTTTTACAAGGATGCGGGCCTCGACATGACCATTCAATCCGGCGGCCCGGGCATCTCTTCCACCCAGATCGTAGCCGGCGGCAAAGCGGAGTTCGGCATGGGGCAAGCAGACGAAATTCTGCTGGCGCGTCAGAACGGCATTCCGCTTGTGGCGATCGCGGCGACCTTCCAGAAGAACCCGCAGGGCATTATGTTCCATAAGGGCCAGTTCAAAGATATTACGGAGCTGAACGGCAACAAAATTTTTGTCGGCAGCGGCGTGGTGTTCTGGGAGTACTTAAAGAAAGCCTATAGTCTCGATAAAGTGACGGAGATGAAATATACCGGCTCGCTCGCTAACTTTGTAGCGGATCCGAAGGCGGCCACGCAAATCTATATTACCTCCGAGCCTTTCTCCATGCAGCAGGAGGGCGTTGACGTCGATTACTTCCTGAACTATGACCTTGGTTACAAGCAGTACGGCAACGTGCTTTACACAACCGAAGATTTCCTGAAGAAGCACCCGGATACGGTAAAAGCTTACGTAGAAGCGTCCATTAAAGGCTGGGACTACTACAAAGATCATTCCGAAGAGATCAACAAAGTGATGCAGGAAAAGAACCCGGATCTGAAGCTTGAAGCGATGGCGTATGGCGCCAAAGCGCAGGAGCCGCTTGTGTACGGCGGCGATGCGGAGACCAATGGCGTTGGCTACATGAGCAAGGACATCTGGTCCGGCCTGCAGGCGCAGCTGGTCGACATGGGGCTCCTCAAGGAAGCGGAGCCGATTGAAGATGTGTTTACGAACGAATATTTGCCGGGCAAGGGAAAATAACAAACTAAGCAACGGAGCCGCTGCATGCGGGCATGCGCGGCTCCTGTTTCTATAGGGAGAGATCGCCATGGCTAACGTGCTCGTTATTTACTTCAGCGCATACGGACATATGCACCGGATGGCGGAAGCCGCCGCGCAAGGGGTTGAGAGCGAAGGGCATACGGCAAGGCTTGTCCGTATCCCGGAGTTCCGGCATCCGGACAATGTAACCGCTCTGCTCGATCATCCGGACCGCAGACGGCCGGCGGAGGGCAGCCGGCTGTCCGGTACGTTCCGGGTGGGAGCCCGCTGGGAGAAGTACGAAGCTGCTCAGGCTCTTCAGCAGACGGTACGCGAAGCGACGGCGGACGATCTCCGCTGGGCGGATGGCATTGTCTGGGGATTCCCAACCTATTACGGCTCCATGCCGGCGCAGGTCAAATCCTTCCTTGATCTGTCGGGCAGCTTGTGCGCCGGCGGGGAGCTGGAGGGGAAGCCAACCGGCGTTATGACAAGCGCGGGATCCATTCACACGGGACATGAAGCGACAATCCTGACGTCGATTATACCGTTGCTGCATTTCGGGATGGTGTACGTCGGATTGCCTTATTCGCAGAATCCGGAATATTTGACCGCGGACGCCATTGGCGGTTCCCCTTACGGACCTTCGACGCTGGCGGGCCCGGACAGCTCGAGAACGCCGGATGAGCGCGAGCTCCGAATGGCTGGCAGACTAGGCGCGAGGGTGGCGAGATTTGCCGCGGCAACCAAAGGCATAAAATGAATGGCGGGGATACGATGACGATACCATTGGATTTGCTTGTTACAGAGGTGAAGCTGCCAGGCAGCGGAATAACGGATCTGGGCATTAAGGGCGGGAAAATAACGGCGGTAGGCAAGCTGGCCAGGGCTGCCGCCAAGACGGTCTTTCAGGCGGAGGGAAGGCTGCTGCTGCCTCCTTTTGTTGAACCGCATGTTCATCTGGATACGACTTTAACGGCAGGCGATCCGGTCTGGAATGAGAGCGGAACGCTTGCGGAAGGCATCTCGGTATGGACTTCCCGCAAAAAGCAGCTGACCCGCGAAGATGTCCTTGCGAGGGCGGAACGTACGCTAAAGCTGTTTATCGGCTATGGCGTGCTTCACCTGCGTGCGATGGTAGACATCGGCGACCCGAACCTGACGGCGCTGCGCGCGGTGCTGGAGCTGAAGGAGAAATATCTGGACCGCATGCATATGCAAATCATCGCTTTTCCGCAGGATGGCCTTGTCGCTTGCCCGGAAAATGAAGCTAGGCTGGAGGAAGCGCTGCGGCTTGGGGCTGACGGCGTTTCCGCGGTTCCGCATCTGGAGCGGACCCGCGAGGATGGGGTATTAAGTCTCCGCAAAGCTTTTGCCCTTGCCGAGCGGTACGGCGCCTTTGTTCACGTCTTCTGCGACGAGACGGACGATGAAGCCTCGCGGTACCTTGAAGTATGCGCCGCGCTTGCGCTAGAGACCGGTCTCGGCAGCAAGGTAACGGCCGCCCATGCCAATGCCGCGGCTTATTATAATGAGCCGTATTTTCAGAAGCTGCTTGGGCTGGTGAAGCAGTCCGGTCTTTCCATTGTGGCCTGCCCGCTGATTAATAGCGTTATGCAGGGGCGATACGATGCCTCTCCGAAGGGGCGAGGCATTACGCGGATACAGGATTTCCACCGGGCGGGGGTTAATGTCGCTTTGGCGCATGACGATATCCGGACCCCCTTTTATCCGCTTGGAACGGGAAATCCGCTCGATGCGGCGCATATGGCGGCCCATCTTGCCCATATGTGCGGCCGTCGGGATCTTAACGATATAGCCGGCATGATTACGTACGGCGGGGCAAAAGCAATGGGGATCATTGGCTACGGCTTTGAGCAGGGGGTGCCGAAGGTTGGTGATCCGGCTTCCTTCTTGCTGTTTGATGCCCCCGATTCGGCTGAGTTAATCCGTACCCGGTCTGCCCCGCGATATGTGTTCCATCAAGGCCGTCTGGTTGCGGAAACGGCGCCCGCTATTACGACACACTCTAGCCTTGAAACGGGAGTAAGATTATAATTTTTTTCCACAATAGAATTTATAAGTTTTGATAACAGATGAAAACTGAAATTCGATTTGGCGATAAAACCTACCTATAAACGCGGCCGCTCATCTTCGAGAGGCTTCGATAGAGGTTTTCTCAACCAAATTTTAGGCCAACGCGACTATTCAAAACTATGTTTATCTCCTTGATAATCGGGTGTAATCGTTATTGAGGAGGGATTCAAATGATTCGCAATCAGAGGCTTAGTCTTGTAAACAGGCCATTTAAAATGGTTATTTCCGTTTTTCTTGCCTTGCTTTTGTTCGGCACAACCGTTGTGCCAGCCTTTGCGGCTAGTCCGGGGAAAACCGTAAACGCGTCGGCTACCTTGGCTTTTAGTCTGAAAGGTCTCAAGCACAACCTGGCTGTTCAGAAGGCCTATATCGCATCCAAGTATCTTTATGTCACCCAGCGTTCGGGAGGAACGGTCTATTTATCAAGACTACTGATGAATGGACGCACCGCCACCTACGTGGACGAAATGACGATTACCAATTCCGGCCATGGCCAAACGCTCGATATGTACACCTACAACAAGGTCGACTATTTCTATTTCAGTTCAAAAGCGGACGCATCAACCTCTTACGACTGGTCGCTTCAAGTAGCCCGGCTGAAATACTCGGCGGGCAAGAAGTATGATTATACGGGTCTTCGCCGGTTCACCTACTTGAACTATGCGAATAAGACCGGCAAGCGATTAGGCGATACCTATCGCGTAGACGGCGGCGGGAACAGCGACTATACGATTTTTCGCGTACAGACGTCCCAAGGCAGCGTTACATGGTCCATCTATAACACGGCTGCTCTGAACCGGCTGCTGGACAGCAGCGAACAGGTGCGAATGGATAGCGCCGCAGCTAAAAAAGCCTGCGTAGCCAGCTTCACCCAGTCGGGAAGCAAGATCGTCAGGCCAAACGGATCATTTCAAGGCATGGATATGCTAGGAAGCACGAAGATCTTTACGTCGGGCGGGGCAGAAGGGCAAACGCCGAGCATCGCCTTGATGTCCAACACGGGCGCATACAAAACCCTCCTGAAAATCACGAATGTGGGAAAACATGAGATTGAAGGCGTACAAACGAAAAACGGCAATGTTTACTTCACGATCGTAACGGATCCCAAAAACAAGAAAGACACGCAGAAGGTCTACTACGTGCCGGAGAGCAAATTTAATTAAGTTATGCAAACAGGGCGGCCCCGAAAGCAATCTGCTTCGGTGGCGGCCCTGTTTGCATATCCGGAGGACACGCCGCATAAGACGTAAGGTAGCTTTACTTCGGCAATAGGGAGGGAACAAGCGGTGAGCAAAAGGTTCCTGAATTCTCCAACGGCCTATGCGCTTGGGATGTTCGCGATGATGGTTCCAAGCCAAGCCTTTGCGTCTTTTTTCAACTACTACTACGTGGAAAAGCTGGGGCTTAGCCTTGGGCTGGCCACGATTGCGCGTACCATCTATCTCATCTGGGATGCGGTCAACAACCCGATGGCCGGTTATTTGTCCGACCGGACCCGCACGAAATACGGCAGGCGCAGACCTTGGATTTTTTTCTCCACGCCGGCGTTTATGCTTGTCTTTATCATGGTCTTCTCCGTTCCGAAGGGACTTGGCAATACGGAGCTGTTCGCGTGGCTGCTTACGTCGCTGATCCTGTTCGAAGGGATTGCTACGCTCCTGTGGGTGAACTACGGAGCACTATTTCCGGAGCTGTTCGAAGGGGACCGGCTTCGGGCGAAGGCCTCCGCCGTCCAGCAGGGCTTTCAGATTGCGGCTATTCTGATCGGAACGGCATTGACGCCGATTCTATACGGATGGATTGGATTTGGATGGATGTCGGTTGCTTATTCGCTTGTATTCGGTATCTTTATGACCTGGTTCGCTTTATCCGTCCGGGAGAAGGAGAGCGCTCATCAGGAAGCGCCGCTTCCGCTGATTGCCGCCTTCCGGGAGACGCTGACGAATAAGCCGTTCTGGATCTTTAATATAGCGGGCTCCTTCGCCCAGACGGTGAACGGCCTGCTTGCCGCCCTGCTTCCTTTCTATGCGAAATACAACCTGCATATCTCGGAGGGCGAGGTGTCCATCCTGATGGGGGCCGTCTTTGTCTCCATTATTCCGCTTGTCGCGGTCTGGTATCTGATCTCCCGCAGGCTTGGCGGCCTGCGCAGCTGGCGGCTGGCGCTCGCCGTTTACGGGCTTTCCGTCATTCCGCTATGGTTCGCGGGCAATCTTGGCAGCGGTATTCTCGCCGGCATTCTGGTCGGCTTCGGAATGGCAGGGTTCCTTGTTACGCCGGCGATGCTAAGCGGCCGTATTATTGATCTCGACGCGGAGCGGACCGGCAGACGCAGAGAAGGGATTTATACGGCGGTAGCCGGTTTTATTACGCGGTCCAGCGGCTTGATCGCGGCGGTGGCTTTCTGGATTGTTGGCCTTATGTACGGCTACCAGAGCGGTGATGAGCCGGGGTCGCAGCCGGAGACCGTATTCCGGGTGCTGATCTGCGCGGTTCCCCTTATTTTGCTAACGGTATCCTTTGTCATTTCCTTGTTCATGAAGAATTTAGAGGAGCCAGGCCAATCGAAACGTCCGGTGTGATATGATAATGGCAAAATCAAACCAAGGGGATTCGCATGAAGCAAGTAACGATTGGCATGTTCGCGCATGTGGATGCGGGCAAGACCACGCTGGCGGAACAGCTTCTTTATCATACGAACAGCATACGGGAGCGGGGGCGGGTCGACCATAAGGATGCCTACCTCGACAGCCACGATATTGAACGGGCGAGAGGGATAACGGTGTTTGCGGATCAAGCGGTTATGACCTATAACGGCGCTACCTATTATTTAATTGATACGCCGGGACACGTCGATTTCTCGCCGGAGATGGAGCGCGCGGTTCAGGTAATGGATTATGCCGTCCTGGTCGTGAGCGCCGTGGAGGGCGTGCAGGGACATACGGAAACGGTATGGCAGCTGCTTTCGAAGCATCGCGTACCGACGTTCTTTTTTATCAACAAAATCGACCGGGCCGGGGCGGACGTTAACCGAGTAATGGAGGACATTCAGCAGCATCTGACGCCGGATGCTTGTCTGATAACGGACAGCTTTGCCGGCGGCGTTGTGGGAGAAGCGTTAGTGGAAAGTTTGGCAGAGAGGGATGAGCGGTTACTCGATACGTTCCTCTTCGGCGAAGGCGATCAGGCCTTCTGGCTGCAAGCTTTGCGGGACATGGTGAAGAGCAGCGGGTTATACCCATGCGTTAGCGGTTCGGCCCTGCAGGATACCGGCGTGAAGGAGTTCCTGGAGCAGCTTCATCTGCTTACGACGGTCGACTATAACGGACAAGCTCCTTTTGGAGGAAGAGTCTATAAAATCCGTCATGACAAGAGCGGTACCCGTTTAACCTATATCAAGGCTTTAAGTGGTACTCTCAAGGTTCGGGAAGAGCTCTGCTACGGCGGCGGGGACGGGCCAATCTGCGAGAAGGCAACCAGGCTGATGCTCGTGAACGGCAGTAAAATGCAGGCGGTAGATCAGGTGTCGGCCGGGGATCTGTTTGCCGTTATCGGGTTGTCCGAAGCGGATGCGGGACAAGGCGTAGGGCTTTATTCGGGCAAGCTCTCCTATGATTTGGTGCCGGCCCTGACGTCAAAGGTCATTTTCTCCGAAGCCCTCCCCGTGAAGGATGTGCTGAAGGCGTTCCGCATTCTGAATGCGGAGGACCCGTCTTTGAACGTCGTCTGGGAGGAGACGCTGCAGGAGATTCATATTCACGTGATGGGCGTTATTCAGCTCGAGGTGCTGCAGCAGCTGGTGAAGGAGCGTTTCGGGTTTGACGTTGTCTTTGGAAGTCCGGAGATTTTGTATAAGGAGACCATCTCAGGTCCGGTAAAAGGCTATGGTCATTTCGAGCCGCTCCGGCATTACGCCGAGGTGCATCTGCTCTTGGAGCCGGGCGAGCGGGGCAGCGGCATCACGTTCAAAAATGCGGCCCATGTGCATGACCTGAGCATAGGCAATCAGCATTTGATCGAGACGCATCTGTTCGAACGCGAGCATCATGGGCTGTTGACGGGCAGTCCGCTGACGGATGTTCGGATTACTTTGCTTACGGGCGCCGCCCATAACGAGCATACGCATGGCGGCGATTTCCGCGAGGCGACCTTCCGGGCTTTAAGGCAGGGGCTCGAGAAGGCGGATAATCTGCTGCTCGAACCGTATTACGGGTATAAAATCAAGGTTGAGCTGGACCATCTGGGCAAGGTGCTGTCGGATTTGCAGCGCGCTTGCGGCCAGTTCGATCCGCCTCAGACCACCCAATCCCACGCGGTGGTTACGGGCCGGGTGCCAGTCGCGACGTTTATGGACTACAGCACGGAGCTGGCTGCCTTTACGCATGGCCGGGGCAGCATTCAGCTGATCTTCGCCGGTTACGACCGCTGTCATAACGAGCAGGAGGTCATTGAGCGGAAGGGCTACCGGAAGGATGCGGACCCTTTATATACGTCATCGTCTATCTTTTGTGCGAAAGGGGCCGGTTATGCGGTGCCTTGGGATGAGGCGGAGGCAAAAATGCATTTGCTCTAGCTGCTGCAATTGAATGGTGGATTGAAAGAAAAGGCCGTTTTCCCTTAGTGGGGATAAACGGCCTTTATGGCTTTGAGCATCGCTGCTGCCTTCTCGGGATTGTGCATTAACGCCTTCCTGTATTCGATCATCCAGTCGAGCGTTTCGAGGATCTGATCGTATTCGGCTTTTTTGCGCTCAATCTCGTCTTTCTTTTGTTCCATCCATTCGATGATCTGCTGATGTGTCTTCGTATTCGTATCCTGATCCTGGAAGACATCCTTTAATTCGGCGAGCGAACAGCCAAGGCCTTGAAATTTTTTGATCATCCGCAGGCGCTCGACCGCCTCTTCGGTATAGCTGCGATAGTTGTTTTTCTCCCGCTGGACGTGGCGGTTGTCGAGAAGGCCTTCCTTTTCGTAAAAACGGATCGCGTGGACGGATAAGCCCATCATCTCCGCTAACTCCTGAATTTTCATGCTTCTCTCTCCTAAAAAGAAATACATTATCGAGGTCTTGCCTTAGAGTTCACTCTATAGTTTATGCTGTAGTTGTTCAATTCATCAACTACTTTATCTATCTATAAGGAGTGATCCGCTATGCGTATTTTCGTAACAGGGGCAACCGGCTATATTGGCATGGAAGTTGTTCGAGAGCTTATCGAAGGCGGTCATGAGGTTGTAGGGCTTACCCGTTCCGATAAAGGCGTTGCCTTATTGGAAGCGGCAGGTGCGGAAGCGCACCTTGGCACCCTTGAGGATCTCGACAGCCTTCAACGCGGCGCGGCAGCCGCGGACGGCGTCATTCATTTGGCATTCCGTCATGACTTTTCGGATTTTGCCGGCTCGCTTGCCATGGATCTTCGCGCCGTTGAGGCGATGGGAGCCGTGCTTGAAGGCTCCGGCAAACCTTTTATCATTACGGCTCATGCCAATGGCATCGAATCGGAAAATGCGGTATTGGGGCTGGCCGAGCGCGGGGTACGGACTTCCATTGTGTCGCTTGCGCCATCCGTGCATGGCGAGCGGGATAAAGGGTTTGTACCGCAGCTCATTCAGACTGCCCGTGCGAAAGGATTTTCCGCTTATATTGACGACGGGGCAAACCGCTGGCCGGCCGTGCATCGCATCGATGCGGCATCCTTGTTCCGGCTGGCCGCGGAAGCTGCGCCGGCAGGCTCAAGGCTGGATGGCGTTGGCGACGAAGGGATCGCGTTTCGGGACATTGCCGCTGTTATCGGACGGCATCTGAACGTACCGGTACGCAGCATTTCCCGCGAGGAGGCTGCCGGCCACTTCGGTTTCCTGGGCATGCTCGCAGGGCTTGATATTCCTCGTTCGAGCGCGCAGACGCAGGAGCTGCTCGGCTGGAAGCCAACTCATCCGGGATTGCTTGAGGATCTGGAGCAAGGACACTATTTCAACAAATAATCAACGCTTAGCGAGACCCTTCCTGTTTCCAGAGCAGGAAGGGTCTTTTATAGGACTGTTTTTTCCATGTTCGATAGCATATTGCTTGGCAGGCATAAGGCCTGATACACTAATATTTAGTGATTCATCAATCAATAGGATAAACAGGGGTAATAATTATGGCGAAGAACGATACAGTATCCGTAAACCGGAGGATGGAAATTATATCAGCGGCAATAGAAGTATTCGCGGAGACTGGCTATTACCGCACAACAACTGCGCAAGTAGCGCAGCGGGCAGGGATTTCGCAGCCTTATGTATTCAAGTTTTTTGCAACGAAGGAAGCTTTAATGCTGGCGGCGCTTGAAGTGTCTTGGGAGAGAATTACGGAAGCGTTCAGCCGGGTAGTAGCAACCGCGGCGCCGGATCAGCTGGAGCGGGAGCTTATTGAAACTTACGAAGAAATATTGGCCGCCCACCGGCAGGAAACGCTGCTTCAGATGCAGGCCCAGACCATGCAGGAGCAGCCTATTCGAGCTGCGATGCAGACGGGATTAAGAGGAGTGCGCCGGATTGTACTGGAGGCGTTTACTGCCAGCCAGCTTGCGAATCCGGAGGAACGAACGATGCTGTTCCTCGCGCGCGGCATGCTATGCAATATTTCGATGGCACTCGACGTTCCGGAGTTAATGAATAAATAAAGGGGGCTGCCAAGCCTTGAAAAATAGTGATTGATCAATCACTAACTAGATGGTATAGTAAGTTCATCGCAATTAGTGATTGATCAATCACTTAATAAAAAAGGGAGTGGCAGGAATGAAAAAAGCGGTTGTTATTGGAGCGACGGGCGGCACGGGTGCTGCGATTACGGAGGAATTGGTCAGCCGGGGAATTCCGGTTGTGGCGTTTGGGCGATCCCGGCCGAAGCTGGAAAAGTTCGCGGAAAGATTAGGAAACCCGGAGAATCTGTCACTGGCTGTAGGGGATGCTTTCAAAGCCGATGATGTGGAGAAGGCATCGCGCGGCGCCGAAGTGATGTTCCATTGCGCCAATGTTCCATACCACGAGATGGAGGAGCGGCTTTTGCCCCTTGGAGAAGCGGTGATGGAGGCGGCAGACCGGCTTGGCCTCAGGGTCGTTGTCATCGACGGTATTTATCCGTACGGAAAAAGGCAAATGGAACGGGTAACCGAGGAGCATCCGAAGCAGCCGCATACCCGAAAAGGGCGGACGCGTCTAAAGTTCGCCGAAATGGTATTTGACGAAAAGTGGCGCCATGCCCGTCCGCTTATTGTCCGGCTGCCGGATTATTATGGACCAACCGCCAATGAAGCCTCTTATCTCGGCTCCACGCTGGAGGCTATTGCGGCCGGCAAGATGGCCTTCTTCATCGGGAACATGAAAGTACCGCGCGAATATGTCTATTTGCCGGATGCGGCGAAAATGATTGTTGAAATTTCGCTGCGCGATCATGCTTACGGCCAGGAGTGGAACATTCCCGGAGGCGATATTATATCCGGTCATGAGATTGTCCGTCTTGCCCGCGAAGCAAGCGGCAGCAAGAAGGCTGTTCTGCCGCTCGGCAAAGCCGGCTTATCCTTGCTTGGGTTATTCGTTCCCGTCATGAAGGAAGTTGTGGAGATGCTTTATCTGACAACGGAACCGCTTCTCCTTAGCAGCAAGAAGTATGAACGTTACATTGGGCCAATCTCTGCAACAGGCTTCAAGCAAGGGATTTATGAGACTATCAGCCAGTTGAAGAAGTAGAACAAAGCAGCGGTGACGACATGTCACCGCTGCATCGCGTTACCCGTATAAAAGAAGGCTGTACCAGTTGTCCCATTCCGAAGGATCGGAAGGACATACGAGAGGAGCAAGAGCCGTGCTGCAGCCCTGAAAACCGTCGCCCCCAGCAATAACGGTGAGCGCCGGATTGGCTAGGCGGCAATCGCTTATCCACTTCTCGACGCAAGCTGCAAGCAGGGGGTTATTTAACGAGATGGCAACAATCTCAATATTTTTAACCCGAATCAGGCTTGTAATATCGTTTAGCGGAGTGTCCGGTCCCAGATAGATGACGTCATGGCCTTTGTTCCGCAGGAACAAGGTGAAGAGCATAAGACCCATCTGGTGATGCTCACCCTCCGGACATAAAGCGACAGTCCTGGGAAGATGCCGATTCAGCGGCAAAATTCTCATGAACTGGGTGCATCTCTGAATGATAATTTGGGAAGCGAAATGTTCCTGTGCAACCGAAATAACACCATTTTCCCAAGCCGTTCCGATTTGTCTCATCACGGGAGTAAGAATATGGTGGAAGACCTCTTCATGGTGGAAGAGAGAGAAGCATAAATCAATGACCTCATTGGCCTGGACGGTATTCAGGTCAACGAGCTCCCGGTAGAGCTGTTCCGTCAGACGGTTAAACCGGCTTGGCTGGCCTAACGCCTCTGCAGGTTTATTCGCCTGCTTGTCCCGGTAAAGAGTGACGGCCTCGCTAATTTTCAAGTGACAGCTCTCCATCTGCTGCTTGATCCAGCGCAAGGTTTCGATATCGGCGTCCCGGTATAGACGGTGACCGCCAGTGCTTCGGACGGGCGCGGTAAGCTGATATCGGTTCTCCCATGCCCGGATGGTTACAGCGGGAATCCCAACTAACTGGGATACTTTACGAATACTATACATACGCTTACACCTCAGGTTTTATTATACATAAGTTGTACAAAAAAAATAAAGGATTCCGTTCCCTTCCCAAAGATCTTCCTTGCGATGGAAATATAATTTATGTATAATTTTAACGAAAATATTATACATAAATTATACATTGGAAGTAGAAGGTGATCCGATGCTTACGGTATCCCAAAATCAGCATTCCAGTTCTCAAGTTTTGGATATGCATTTCGTTCTGGCGGCCATGGAGAAGTCGCTGGCTATGATTGAACTAAGTACGGATGGGAAAGTCCTATGGGCGAACGATAATTTCGCTCGGGCGATGGGGTATGAAGCGGACGAAATGCCGGGCCTCATGCACAGGCAGTTTTGTACGCCCGAGTTCGCGAACAGTCCCGGTTACCGGGAGCTCTGGAGCAATCTCCGGAGCGGACGGATCTTCCAGGAGAAAATCTCGCGTTTATCCAAGGACGGCCGGTTATTATGGTTCGAGGCAACCTATATGCCGGTGTTTAATGAAGAAGGCCGCGTAAAGGGAATTCTTAAGGTTGCGACGGATATTACCGAGAGGGAAAACGCGACGACAAAGCTTACGGATGAACTGCAGCAGATGGCGCAGGATTTGCTGGAACGGACGGAAGAAGGGATTGCCGGAAGCAGACAGATCGAGCAGACCATAGAAAGCGTAGCCTTGGAATCAAGCGGAAATATGAAGGTTCTTGGCGCGCTGGAGCATGAGACTGAGTCCGTGCGAAGCACGATTCATATTATTCGGGAAGTGGCCAAGCATACGAATCTGCTGGCTTTGAATGCGGCGATTGAAGCTGCGCATGCCGGCGAGCATGGCCGGGGCTTCAGCGTGGTAGCTGCAGAGGTTCGTAAGCTGGCCAAGCAGGCGGATGAAGCGGCCAAGGCCGTCCAGGCCAATTTGGCCGGAATTGCGGCCGAGGTTGGAAATATCGCGAAGGGAATGCACCGATCGCAGTCGATGATCCTGGATAGCCAGCAGCGCGCCCGGAAGGCGGTTGGCGAGTTTGCCCGGATTGGAGAATCCGCTTATCAGCTGGAGGAGAAGGCTCACGATTTTAAAAATACGATTTAGGATGGAAAAGCGGTTGTGCAGGGGGAACCCCGGTCACAACCGCTTTTTGTCATTGTCACAGCGTACACACGATCTTGTAGCTGCCCGGCTCCGCGCGGAAGCCCATCAGATCCCGGTTGACGCGCAGCATGGGAATATTGGCCGAGTCGTTATGCGTGCGGAGATAAGGAGCGCCGGCTGTTTTGGCGGATTGAAGGCCAAGCAGCTTCAGGGCAAGCGCAATGCGGCGGCCGCGGTATTGCGGCAGAACGCCGGTGTATTCGTGGTACATGGCCCCGGTCTGTTCATTATGCTGCAGGCTTACAACGCCAACGTAGCGTTCGCCGTCCTTGGCGATATGAACCCATTCCGGACGAACGCCGGGCAGTTCAAGGGTCCATTTTTTCCACTCCTCAAACCAGGGATAATCGCCCGTATAGCCGGGAATATCGTGGTGCGTGATTTTGTACAGCTCATGCAGCTTGCGTTCATTGTCCTCCCCCGGTTCCTCCGCCAACGTAACGAAGCGTATACCGGCACGCTCTGCATTGCTTATGGAAGCAAGCAGCTGCTCATCCGCGGTATACTCCCGCAGATCAAGCACGGACTCGAAGGACAACCGCTCCCTGATATAGCCATGCTTTTCCGCAAAAGCAAGAGACCTTTCGTCGGTCTCCTTCATGTTGTAGTTCATCAGGCGTGAAGCTTTGACCTCCTGCGCCCAGGCATGAAGGGAGCCGTATATGGCAGTACCAACGCCTTTGCCGCGGAATTCCGGATGGACGATTAACGTATGGATCAATGCGCCGGGCTCCGTCCAAGGCGCACGCCAGGCTATGGCGTAAGCGATGATTTGTCCGTTTTCGTCTTCGGCTACCCATTTGGGACGGTCCCAGCCCATTAGCTCGCCTTGCTCGTTATAATGCAGCTGGCCCGGAGGGATTTTGTCCTCGTCCTCCTGCAGCCGTTCTGCCGTTGTTGGTTCCGACCATACCAGATTGACGAGAGGCGCTACGGCCTGGAAGTCTTCGGGCTGTCTTATTTTGCGGATCGTAAAGTTCATATTGACCACCACCGTTATTGGGATAACCCTAGTATGGCATACCTTTTATTCCAGCGGTTGGAAATAATTCATTATAATGAAACTTGCTCACGCTTCGTCCGGTGGATGAACCACTCGACGATAACGAAGTTTAGGATAAGGGCGGCCCAGATGTTGTTGTCCAGCACCTCTTCGATCATTCCCGGACGGCCACTCGGCAGAGTGAATCGGTGCAGAAGCAGGTACAGAAGGATCATGAAAGGAACCAAGGCTCTAGCGCTGACTGCCGTTAGTGTCATAGCCAAGCTGCGGATCATCCATTGCTTATGCGACTGCCAGTCCCTTTTCCTTGCAGAGCGGTAACCCATTGCCGTCGTGATCAGCCACAGCAGATCGAGGAAGAGGAAGGATAACGTACGGCCGAAGTCGGGTTCGTAGCAGGACACGATAAGGGCAAGCCCGCCGCTTAGGAATACCGAGCCTACGTATACTTTGCCAAGAAGGATATGAAGGGACGGCTTGTTCCGCCGCAGCGTGCGGTGAAATTGCAGAAATCCCGCTAGCATGGCTATAAAGGCTAGAGTGATATGGCTAACCAAGGCAGGATATTGAATCGTCCTTGAGGAAACCTCAATACGGCTGCTTGCCGGATTTAAAGTAAGGTACGGGATAACAAACGGCAGCATTATGGCGACAGACAGCCACAGCAGAATCCACCAGCTTTTTTTCATCGGAACGCTCCTTCGGGATTGATGACCTCAGTATAGCCGGTGGATGTTTAGGGGCTCTAAAAACTTTCTAAAAAAACGATAAAACATAAGAAGAGGGAGCTGCCCGCCGGGCATCTCCCTCATTTGTTCAGAAGCGAGCAGCTCTGTTCCGATGGCCGCTGTTCGGACGCGAACCGGAAAGAAGCATTTTGCGCAGTGCCGCCACGCCAGCCGCGATTGAAAGAATAAAGCAGATGCCCGCAGCGATCGGTAGGGTAGACCACTCCATTAGAGCGTGACCGTTTAACGTCTGCCATCCGATCGCGATTAGGCCAAGCAGATAAGCGATGCCGGTAATATGAATCAGGTTAGACGCTTTGGCGCGGGAACGCTCGACAAGCCAAGCGACAATCGGCACGGCCTGAAGGGCATGGAAGCCAAGCCCGTGCAGCCAGATAATGTTGCCGTCCGCCCCGATGAATCTGCCCTGGTTCGTGGAGATCCAGATGCCCGCGGCAAACGACACGGTGACGGCGATCATGGCATAACGCACGCCTAGCGCCATCTCGGGCCGAAGCTTATAGGCCCTCGAGCGGAAGAATTGAATGCCAAGGTACAAATAAAACAAAACGAGAAACAGGGCAACAAACGTGAAGATATTGCCGACCGTTTGGTCGAAGAACGAATCGCTGTCAACGAATCTCGGATTAACGCCGCGGAAGTTTTGAATCGTCTCCGCCCCATAGGAGTAAAGAGCAAGCCCGATGTACACCCTACGGAACAGCGCCAGGCTTCGCGCCTTCAATCCCGATAATGGCGCAATTGCGGCGGTGGATAGAATAAAAGCGCCAAGGGCCGCATCAAAGGAAAAGGCTTTTGAAACATCGCCTCCGGGCGAGACCTCCCCTCCGTTCATAAGCACCCATACCCCGCAAAATGCCGCTAGAAGAAACCCGAGAAGGCCAGTCAGAACAAGCCATTTTTCCCCTTCGAACAGCCTCGGCTTCTGCGTTGTTGCTTGATTTACATAGCTTTGCATTTTATCCTCGTCCCTTCCCGTAAATGTATATCCTTAATTTACTGGAAAGGACTTACAGGCATTAATGGACCCGCGGCTAGATTTCGAGAGGCCTGAAGAAGGTTCTTTTCTCGGGCGGAGGTCTTAGAGTATTCGTCTATTCGTATGCATAAAGGAGAATAGGGATGAGGTGGAGCATGAGAAATGTGTTGTTATGCGCCGCGATTCTTCTCCTGGCTGGTTGTATGCTGGGGGCTTGTTCTTCTAAGGAGCAAGAAAGGGGTACGTTCGCCGTAAACGTAAAGGTAATCGATAAAGGCGAGGGGGATGATGGGCAGTACTGGATTATGATGGCTTACCCCGACAAGAAAAGGTTGAAAAGCGTGGATAAAATTATTTTGGAGGAGAGCGTGTGGAATACCGTTCAAATCGATCACAAATACACGGTTCGTTATATCAGGCAGGAGGACGGAACTTACTCATTCTCTGAGATAACTCCTATAAAAGATTAGGAGAGTCAGCCGCGGGGCTGACTCTCTTTTTTATTTTTAACCGATGCTGTTAGCGAGCTGCAATGTTTTTCCTGTTCTCAGGCAGGCTTCGATTGCTGTTTTGCCTCCGAACCTGCGCCCGTTACAAGACCGCCGAGCCGGAACGTGAGGAGAGAGAGAACGATACAGGCCGCGGAAAAAATACCGATGGACGCATAACCGGCAAAATGAACGTACAATAGTCCGGCCAGCCAGGCGCCAAGCGTATTCGCACCGTTCATGGTTGAATTGGCGAGGCTGGAGATGGTTCCCCGAATCGATGCGTTAAGGGCGGTGAGCAGACCCATAACAAGAGGGAAGATAACGCCAAGAACGGTAAAGATAAAGAAATAGATCATCACCGCGGGCGATAGGCCGGCATGCGGGCCAACGATATACAGCAGGGCTAGCAAAAGCATGCCGGCGGTTACGGTCCGCGTGCTGCCAAGCTTGCGAATAACCGTGGAGCTGATGATGCTTCCGAGCAAGGTGCCGCATCCAAGGCCCATCATGACGTTGCCGATTCCGCCTACGGACAGCTCGAAATGGTCTGCCATCCATTTGCCGATAAAAGCCATCGCCGTACCGCTTCCCAGATGGAGCAGCAGGTAAGCGAGGAAGCCGCCTCTTGCTCTTCCGTTCGTTATTAACGGCATATACCGGCTGAAGATCGAAGCGCGCGACTGGCCGCCAGGCTTCATATCGGGGAGGAGCAGGAAGGCAGTAGCCGCAAGAAGCAGGGAAAATGCGCCGATGCTCCAGAACGGGACAGGCCAATCGGCCGCGGCCAGCCAGCTGCCGATTGGAACGCCAAGCGCTTGGGCCGCAGCCAGTCCGCCAAAGGCGATGCCCATCGTCTTCGCAATCCGCTGCGGAGGCATAACGGCGGGAATGGAGGCCCATACCTGCGGAGCGGTAAAAGCGGCGCTGACACCAGCGAGGAAACGGAACAGCAGCATCATCCAGTAGCTGTCCGCGAAGCCGCATAAGGCGGTCGAGACGGAGAAGGCAGCCAGCCCGCAGATCATGACCGTTCTGCGGTTCCAGCCGTCGGATAATGGGCCGGAGATTAGCGCGAACAAAGCCGAGCCTAAGGTGTAGGCGCCAATCATCCAGCCGGCAATGCCGGTTGATACGCCGTATTCTGCCTGAAGCGTAGGAAGCAGCGGAGAAATAAGAAACGTGTCGGTGCCAATCATAAACATAACAAGGAAAAACAGAATGGAGTATTTAAACATTTTTATCGCTCCTTTAGCGGTGGTATTGCCTGATGCCCTTATCGTAACGGATAATAGTGACACATTCTGTCGTAGATATTAAATAAGGAGATAAGAAGAATGCCCAAATCCAAACGGCTTATGGAGCTGATGATGACGGTTAACCGGAAGCGGCGGTTCAAGGTGCAGGAGCTGGCCGATGAGTTTGGCGTTTCGAAACGGACGATTCTAAGGGATCTGCAGGAGCTCAGCGAGCTGGGCGTACCTTTATATTCGGAGGTTGGGCCGCATGGAGGTTATCAGGTATTAAGGGAGCGGGTGCTGCCTCCCATTGCGTTTACGGAAGAGGAGGCCGTGGCGATGTTCTTTGCGGTGCATGCGCTGCGGCATTACTCCTCGCTGCCGTTTGAGGCGGAATCCGTCTCGGCGCTGAACAAATTTTATCTGCATATGCCCGGCGACGTGCGGGACCGGATCGACAGCATGAAGCACCGGGTGGATTTCATTACGCCAACCAGGCGCGGAGATGCGCCTTGCTTGTCCGTGCTGCTGGATGCGGCGGTGCATCAGATGGTGCTTGATATCGAATACGAAACGAAGGACAGCGAGGCGGGCTGCCGCAAAATCCAGCCGGTATGCATCTACGCCCATAACGGCTTGTGGTATTGCACGGCGTATTGCTTCCTGCGCGAGGGCTTCCGCGTCTTCCGCTGCGACCGGATCCGGACTGCTTCGGAGGATACCTCCGGTACGGAAAAGCGCGACCTTGGCGAAATCCGGCTAAGCCGCAAGGAGGCCGTTATGCCCGAGAATCCGGTCCGTCTGCAAGTGGAGCTCAGCCGGGCCGGAGTCCAGCGCTGCGAAGCGGAGCTATGGCTGGCCCCGATGCTGCAGGTCCGGGAAGACGGGAGCGGCAGCATTGATGCGGATGTATCACGCGGGGACATGTCTTTTTATACCGAATTTCTGATTGGACTTGGGTATGAAGCAGCACTGAAAGGTCCCGAAGAATTGCGGGAAGCGGTCCGGGACCGGTTAGCCGGGCTACTGGACCGCTACCGGTAACTAGAAAAGCAATGAAACAAGACCCCTCCGCCTGCCGGCAGGAGGGATCTTTGACATGGGCACGCGGAGCAAAATGGGATGACTGACGCATGAAGAGCGGAGCCAACAGATGAGCTGGGACTATTGTATAGTCGCATTTTATTTTCCTTAAATATCCATTAATGGGTGGCTATCGCGAAATCGATTCGAAAGGTGAGACTCTTGGCGTATTCCTCCTCTGTCAGGAGCATTCCAACCTGCGGGCCGCAGAGAATAATTCTCCGGGTCTTTGGAATCTGGCTGATAATTAGACAATTGTTTATTATTGGAACCGGTTATTTCATTCCATGAAACGAGGAGAATCGACATGACGATAACGAGACAATCGGTAGGGGGCAAGTTGGCCATTCTGTTCAGCTTTGTGCTGCTCGGGCTGCTCTGCATGCTGGCCATCGCGGACAAAGCATCGGCCCACGGCTACATTTTTTCGCCTGCCAGCCGGACGCTGCTCTGCAGCCAAGGCACCAACAAGGATTGCGGAGCGATTCAGTATGAGCCGCAAAGCGTAGAGGGCATCGGCGGATTCCCCGCAGAAGGCCCGGCTGATGGCAAGATTGCCGGAGCGGGCAAATATACCGAGCTGGATGCCCAGTCGGCCGACCGCTGGAAGAAGGTCGACATGAAGGGTGGCGACAATACGTTTACCTGGAATTTTACGGCCAATCATATGACGGAGAAATGGGACTATTACATTACGAAGATCGGCTGGGATCCGAATAAGCCGCTCACGCGCGACCAGTTGGAAGCGAAGCCCTTCTGTACGGTAGACGGCGGAATGAAGAAGCCGGAGATGACGGTTACGCATAAATGCAAGGTGCCGACGGACCGGACAGGCTACTACATTATTCTTGGCGTATGGGAAATCGGCGACACCGTTAATGCCTTCTATCAGGCGATTGACGTTAATCTGACGCAAGGCGGCGGAACAACGACCCCGGATCCGGACCCGGTTGTGCTGCCTAACTTCCCGGACAGCGTATGGTGTTCCGGCCATACGGACAGCAGCATTACGATGTCCTGGTCGGCTTCGACGGCCTCTGCGGGAATTAAACATTACGAAATAAGCCGTGACGGCAAAGTGGTAGGCACCTCGGCAGGAACCAGCTATACGGATAGCGGATTGCCGGCGGATTCATCTTATTCGTATACGATTGCGGCAGTAGACAACAAAGGTAACCGTTCGGCTGCCAGCGTGCCGGTATCGGCAAGTACGCTGCCTGCCGCAACGCCGGCGCCGGATACGCTGGCTCCAACCAGACCGGCGGGACTTACAGCCGGCAATGTAACGGACGCAACAGCGGCCTTCAGCTGGACGGCGGCCACCGACAATACCGGTGTTGTGAAATACGAGGTGTACAGAGGCGGTCTGTTAATCGGCACGACGGCATCCACTTCCTATTCGGACAGCGGATTAAAGGCATCCACCGCATACGCGTATACGGTTATTGCAGGGGATGCGGCGGGTAACCGCTCGGCAGCAAGCGCGGCCTTGACGATTACGACCAAGGCGGGCGTCGTTACGCCGCCGACGGGTACCGGCGCATGGGACAGCGCGAAAGTTTATTTGGCCGGCGATATCGTGACCTACAACGGCATTGAATATAAAGCGGGCTGGTGGACCCAAGGCGAGCTGCCGGACAGCTCGGATGTATGGAAGCCGGTATCGGCGGCTGCCGTGCAGGCTTGGAATAGCGCTAAGGCTTATAACGGCGGCGACCAGGTTGTCTACGAAGGACATACGTACAAGGCAAAATGGTGGACCAAAGGCGAAATTCCCGGTCAGGCCGGGGTATGGGTATTGGTTAAATAGCAAGAGGGGGCTGTCCGTCGCGGACAGCCTTTTTCATTAGAAGATCATCGCTAGAGGTTTTTCCCATTATTTGTCGAATAAAAGGGCGGAATGACCATATTCGCAGGTAGGGAGATCTGACCGAATGAGCAATACGATTAGTATGGAGAAGCTGATAGACTGGGGGCATTTTGTTAAGGTTGCTTACGAGATGTACGCGCAGAATCATCTGTCGCCGGCGAAGCCTGCGGACTTCCCGGCGGGCTGGGAGCTGGTGGCCAATCTGACGATGACGCCGCATCTCGAGAAGATGCAGGAAAGGGAATTCGGAGGCTTTATTGCAAGATCGGTGGACAACCCGCTGCAGCAGGCGGTGGTGATCCGCGGAACGGAAAGTCCGCTGGACTGGCTGTCGGACTTCGAGTTCATACTCGAGACGTTCCATGAGGTGACGGACGGCGGCAAGACGGAGCAAGGATTTACGAATCTATACCGCAGCATGATGGTGGAATACGCGGACGCGAGTATTCCTTCCGAGTCGCTGATGGCGACCATCGACGCGCTGCCGCAAGACGCGAAGCTTCTTGTAACCGGACATAGTCTTGGCAGCTCGCTTGCTACGCTGCATGCCTTTCTTGCCGGAAGCAAAAACGTGGATGTCGAGCTCATAACCTTCGCCTCCCCTCGCGTTGGCGACAAGAGCTTTGTTGAGGCCTTCCAACGGATGAACATCCCGAATACCCGCATTTTCAATAAGCCGGATATCGTGCCGCAGGTACCGGTGGAGATCGCTGGCTACCGTCATCTCGAGCCGGGACTCGAGATTAATTCCGCCTTATATCCGATCAAGCACTCCATCCCTTGCTATCATGCACTCAGCACCTACCTGTACGTAATGGGGGATACGGAAGCTAATATTTCGAAATGCAAAACCACTCCGTAAGGAGCGGGCAAGAGGGACATCTTACTTTAAGAGGTGTCCCTTTTTTGTTTATAATAAATTGAACAACGGGAGCAGGGGAGAATAGTCGTCATGAAGGAACAGGAATTTCAACAGTGGATGCAAGACTTTTACAAAGAGCGCGGCTGGTCCGGTTACGGTCCGTTTGAACGGATGGCTTTCCTGACGGAGGAAGTTGGCGAGACGGCCAGGGTGGTAAGGACGATTGAGATTGGACGGGACCGCCCGGATGAGGCTGCCCAGCCGGCCGAAGTGCTGAAGCAGGAATTGATTGAGGAGCTTGGGGACGTATTGGCGAATGTCTATATTCTTGCGGGGATCTACGATCTTTCCATAGAGGAAATTCTCAAGGCGCATAAAAACAAGCTGAGCAAGCGCTACAGCGGGGAATAGCAGGGGGATTATCATGAACAAAATTTGCGTATTTGCCGGTTCCAATGCCGGAGTAAGTCCGGAGTACGGACAAGCGGCAACTCAATTGGGACAACTAATGGCTGCCAAAGGGATGGAATTGGTATATGGCGGCTCCCGAATCGGCCTGATGGGGCTTGTTGCCGATGCGGTGCTGGCTAACGGCGGCCGGGTTACCGGTGTTATGCCGCGTGGCCTGTTCATCGGCGAGATGGCGCATAAAGGTCTGACGGAGTTTATTGAAGTGGGGAACATGCATGAGCGGAAAGCTCTGATGTCGGAGCTGTCCGATGGCTATATCGCGCTGCCCGGCGGGCTTGGAACCTTCGAGGAATTGTTCGAGGTGGCGAGCTGGGCGCAGCTTGGCATTCACAAGAAGCCGGTTGGCATTCTGAACGTGAAGGGCTTCTATCAGCCGATCGCCGACATGCTGAAGCAGACGGTCTCGGCGGGTTTTATGCGGGATACGAATCTGGGGCTTATGCTTTTTGAAGAAAATCCGTCCGTTCTGCTGGACCGCATGGCCGCGTACACGGCTCCGGAGCAGGCGAACAAATGGGCGGAGCTTCCGAAATAAAAACGAGGTTAGCTCATAGAGCAAATCCAACGTAAGGCGATTCATTAAAAAGGGGCTGTCTCACCGATGTGAGACAGCCCCTTTTTTCGCTAATAATACTTAAACCTTCGTGTACTGCTTAATCAGTGTCGCAAGCTCGCTCCAATGCTCGCAGTTCTCCCAATGGAAGGAGGCCGGCAGCTCGGCTATCTCTTCCCACGAACGCTTCGCCAGGTAAGGCTTCAGCATTTGTTCTACGCAGATGGCCTGCATGATCGTTCTCATCCGGAATTGAAGCGGGTAGCGCTCTTCCGCGGTAATTGGCTTGAAATAAGTTGCCGCCATGTAGTCGACAAGCGCCTCGCCTTTTTCCTGCTCCTTGTGCTGGTTCCAGACCTGCTTGATCTCGTCGGTTAGTTGTCTCCAAGGCGTACCTGCCTTCGGATAAACAATGCCCATCGTGGCGGCATCCTTGTACGTCCAGAGTGCCCACGATACATCATGCTCTTCGCATAGATCGAGCATATCTTCGATAATCGTCATCTGGAAGTTGATCTGCTCCTGCTCGAATACCAGGCCAAGCTCGCCGCACCAGACCGGACGCTTGTATTTCTCGCGGATGCTCACCAGCTTGCCGAACGCCTCGGCGAAAATCTCTTTCCGGCGCGCACGGTCCATCTCCGGCGTAAGAACAGCCGGCTCGTCCACAAACGGGTAGAAGTGGAACTCGTACGCCACTTGCGGGTCGTCGATCGGATCAATCATCGTAAAGTCGGTCGTAAACTTGTTGCCTTCGATAAAGATGATATGATGTTCGTCGTATTGGCGGATCTCCGCGATGATCTTCTCATAGAACTCGTTAAACACCTTCGCGTTTGTCACTTGCGACGGTTCGTTGACGATATCGTAAGCGGCAATCCAAGGCTGCTCCTTGTAATATTGGGCGATATGGCCCCACAGCTTGATGACCGTATCGCGCAGCGCGGCGTATTCCCAGAACAGCGGCAGGCCGGAATTCGTATCGCAATGCCAGTCCGGATTTTGTCCGCCCGGTACGGAGTGGAGGTCGAGAATCGCGTAGATCTCGTACTTCTCGCAGAGATTCACGATATGATCGAGATAGGCAAAGCCTTCTTTTTTGTAGACGCCGGGGTTCTGGTCATCGATAAAATATTTATAATTGAACGGGATGCGCAGATGGTTCACGCCAATGCTTTTCAGAAACTCGAAGTCCTTCTCGTCCACAAACTCCAGCAGGAAGCGGTCGAAAAATTTGGCTGCGCGTTCCTCGCCGTACACCTCGCCGAATGCTTTCTTGATCATCGTGTCTGTGCCGGGAAGGCCAATCATGAAATGCTCAAGATTCATCCAGGAGCCAAGGCCAAAGCCCCGGAAGAAGATTTTTTCCCCGTTCACGACAAAATCCTCGCCGCGCACTTGCACAAAGTTGTTCAGGTTTGTTGTCATTTATATAACCTCGTCTCTTAGATTAGTTTTTCATGCCGGTCGTAGCCACGCTTTGAATAAAGAACCGTTCCCCAATCAGGAACACGATAACCATCGGAATCGTTGCGAACACCGTGCCGGCCATCAGCAGGCCGTAATCCATCGTGTGCTCGGTCTGGAAGGCCTTCAGCCCAAGCTGAAGCGTCTTCAGCATATCGTCGTTTAAGTAAATAAGCGGTGCCAGATAATCGTTCCACATAAAGGTAAAGGTGAAGATGGCGAAGGTAGACAAGCTTGGCGCGGACAGCGGCATGACGATCTTCCAGAAAATCTTCCACTCGTTTAAGCCGTCCACCCGGGCTGCTTCGTTCAGTTCGTTCGGCAGGCTGAGGAAAAATTGACGCATCAGGAAAATGCCAAAGCCGCTGAATAATTGAATAAGAACATAACCGGTATGCGTGTTGTACAAGCCCAGCTTGCTGATAATCGTGAACTGCGGAACCATGATCGAATGCCAAGGCATCATCAGGTTCGTCATGAACAGGATAAAGATCGTTTGCTTGAACGGCACCTTTAGCTTCGCGAAGGCATAAGCCGCCATCGAGCAGATCACAACCTGCAGGATCGTAATGAGGACCGATAATTTAAGAGTGTTCAGGAAGTAGCGGCCAAACGGGATCGCCGTCCATACCTCCTGATAATTGTTCAGATACAGCTTGCTGGGGATCCAGTTCATCGGGTTGTTGAACAGATCCACGTCCGTTCGAAGGGAGGTCGAAATCATCCATAAGAACGGAAACAGCGTAGCGATCGAAAAGGCGGTTAACACGATGAGTAAGAAATAACTGCCGAACTTACCCCATTTCGACGTAGGGACATCCATTATGAGCACCTCGCTTCCATCTTAGTAAGTCACCCATTTTTTCTCGAGCCTGAATTGAATAAGGGAAATAATCATGATAATCAGGAACAGCACGGTCGACATCGCCGCGGAATAACCCATCCGGTAGTTGACGAACGCTTCCTGGTAAATGCGGAATACAAGCACGTTCGTGGAACGGCCCGGTCCGCCGTCCGTCATGACCGATACCAGGTCAAACACCTGGAAGGAGTTAATAATCGTTAGAATGAGAACCATAAATAGGGTAGGCGAGAGCGACGGCAGCGTAATGTACAGAAACTGCTTAAAGCGGTTCGCTCCGTCCAGTCTGGCCGATTCGTACAGATGGGTCGGAATGCCCTGAATGCCAGCCAGCAAAATAATCATGTAGTAGCCGAAGCTTTTCCATACGGCAACCACGACAATGGCGAGCAGCGCCCACTTCGAGGACATCAGCCACTGCGGCGGATTGGCAATGCCTATTGCTTCAAGCATATGGTTGATTGGCCCGGACATCGGGTTGAACAGCAATGCCCAGACGATCGCGATCGATACCATCGACGTGATTTGCGGAAAATAAAAGGCCATGCGCAAATATTTGCGCAGATGAAGGACCGAGTTCAGGGCGATAGCCGCAAGCAAAGCGAGCAGCATCGTTAACGGAACGAACAGAACGGTGTAGAGGAGATTATTTTTGAGGGATACGATAAAATAATCATCCTTGAACAGCTTTAGATAGTTGTCAAAGCCGATATAGTTGGCCTTTACGTTAAAGCCGCCGTAATCGGTAAAGCTCATGACAAAGCCGTAAACGAGCGGGATTAAAATAAAGACGGCAAACAGCGCAAAAGCCGGTAGGATAAACAGCGTCCCTGTCAGATACGGCTTGAACTGAGGCAGTCGTCTGCTGGTCATGGAAGAACCTCCTTGCTGGTTATTAAAGCCAATTCGTGCCTTGAAATAAGATCGGCTTCCGTCACGAAGAAGCGGAAGCCGATAATTGCTTAGCTAGATAACGTGTTGCGTGTTACTTGTTGAGAACGGACTTGCGGGCATTCAAGTAGTTCTGAATGGCTTTCTTCGAATCGATCTCCTGGAACAGGAACAGGTCGCGCTGCTCGTTGTATACCCGGTTGATCTCGTCGATTTGAGCGATAGGCTGATTCTCGATGACGGTATTGGCTTCGAAGAAGTAGCCGCTGCCTTGAATGCCGGTTGCGCCAAGGAACGCGTCCTTGGTTTTGTCGCTGGAGTAAGCCGGCAGGACGCTCGACTGCGCGATGATGGACTCGCCTTGCTCGCCGGTCAGGAACTTGACGAATTCGAACGCGGCGTCGGCATTTTTGCTTGCCGGGTTAATGCCGATGAAGGTGCTCACGCCGCCTACGGTAACCGGATCGGTTGTTCCTTCCGGAAGAGGCAGTGGTGCCATGTCAAAGTTGATGTTGGTTTTGCCGCTTTCGATATCGGCCTTCAGCATGTTGACGGTCCATTCGCCGTTGACCAGCATCGCGACGTTGCCGCTCTCGAACTGCTTGATCCAGTCGACACTTTCGCCGTTCATTTGCTTATAGCTCATATGGGATTGATCCTTGTAATACAAGCGGTCGAGGAAGTCCAGCCAGCTGCCCACGTCGTCCAGGCTGTCGTCGAGAATGGTTGTCCCTTTCTGGAGAGCGCCAAGCGGTGCCGTAAGCCAATCCGCGAAATAACCGCCCCATTGCTTGCCGGCTCCGTCGCCTTTGGTCAGCTGCTTCGCCAGATCCGCGTACTCGTCCCAAGTCATTTGGGTCGGATAAGGGATGCCCTCTTTATCAAAGATGGCTTTGTTGTAGAATAAGGCGTATTCGGAAGTCCGGTAAGGAAGAGCGTAATATTTGCCGTCTGTCAGCAGCTCGACAATGTCCTGATAGCTGGGGCCGTAAGCGCCAACGTCGAGGTTTGCCGATTTGATCCGGTCGGTCAGGTCGACCAGCTGGTTTTTGGAAGAGTAGAGACCAAGGCTGGATGTACCGTTAATGCTGTACAGGTCCATTTTGGAGCCGCCGGTCAGGTTGTTCATGATTTTCGTGTTGTACTCATCCGCATTGTTGCTGATCGTGTTCATCTTCACTTGAATGCCGCTGTTCTGCGCGTTGAAGGTATCGACAACCTTCTGCATGTAATCCGCTTCGTCCGTCCAAGTGTAATATTCCAAAACCGTCTTGCCGCCGCCGGCACCATTGTTTTGCGTAGTTGTATCGTTCGAGCCGCATCCGGCAGCGGTAACGCCAAGAGCGGCAATAAGGGCCAAGCTGAAGTAGCTGCGAGTTTTCATCGTGATGTTCCCTCCTAAGCTTTGTAGTCCTTTTATAGTAAATCTGCCCGGCCAATCCGGTAAGGTTGAAGTTTTATCATCGCCTGAAACAGGAGGAAGAAGCCGATTCCGCATCATTTACTGGGGATAGGCGGGAGGATAGAGAGGAATGGTTGTATAAAACTTCAACCTCTACAGCAGCGCAAAGATCAAATAAAATAGATTTTATTTGGTTGATTTGGTTCGAAAGGATGGCTTCCATGTTTATCTTCTTAGTGTTTGTCTTGTTTATTGCCATCGCGGTATTCTGCCTGACCCAGCAAAAATATACGAAAGCCACGTTGTTCATGCTGCTGATGGGCTTGTCCTATCTGATTGTCGTGACCTGCATTATTACTTACATGAGCAAGGACGCTTATTATTACAACAGTATGGATAAGTATTTCGGCATCAAAAAAGGACTGCAAAACCAGCTGCTGTTCCTGCCGATTTCCAGGCTGGCGCTTATCCGGATTTTTCACCTGTTTACGCTAATGTTCCTGTATACCGGGCTTCTCTCGGCGTTGTATTTCGCCTATGACCTGAGCGTTAAACGCAGCCGCTGGCTGCTTGCTCTCGTCGCGCTGCCTTGCGTCCTGCAGGCGGTTATCTATGATCCAGTGTTCTACGAGCATCTGTACTATAAGCTTTATCCGGACTATATGTCCGCGCAGCGGATTCAATCGCTCTATGAAACGATGCATAAGGCAACTCTTTCGTTGAATACCTCGTATATTGCGGCGGGCATTCTTTTACTGCTCTATGCTTTGTATAATGCCCCGAAAGTACGCCTCATACGAAGCAACATCCTGATGATTATTATCTCGTATGTATCGGTTCATATAACGTACTTATACATGAACTATTGGGCTCCCAACATTCTGGTGCAGGTGTCGAAGGCGGCGCATTTTGTCCGGTACAAGCCGATTAATCTGGTAGGCAACCCTTCCATCTATTCGCTGCTGCCGTATGTTTCGGGGTTATGCTTGTTTATCAGCTTGTACAGCATCTACATGTACGCGCGGATCCAGAACAAGATTAATAATCAGGAGACGATTATCTCGCGCAATATTGATTCGGCTCTGTTAACTTCCCGCGTATTCAGCCACTATATGAAGAACGAGCTGTTAGCGATTAAGGCGCAGACGGAATACCTGGAGAGCTTGTGCGAAGAGCAGCCGGAGCTGGTGGAGGAGCTGCAGGTCATTGAACAGCGGTGCAATAAGGTCTATACTCGCCTTGATGCCATTCATCAGAAAAATCTGAAGTCCAGAATCGAGCTGGAGCCCGTATTGTTGTTCGACTTGCTCGATAAGCTGCTGAACGAAATGAGCGCGGAGCTGAAGTCGGTAGGGATTCAATACGCACGATCCCAGCGGCAGCTGATGATTATGGCCGATCCTTATTATTTCTCCCAAGCGATAGAGAATATCGTAACCAACGCGGCGGAAGCGCTGGAATTCGTGCCGGAGAAATCCCGGCAGATCGATATTCAGGTTAATGTGAAAAACAAATGGGTAGAGCTGGTTATCCAGGATAACGGACCCGGCATTTCGGAAGAAAACCTGGCGAATATTTTTCAGCCTTTCTATTCGTCCAAGCCTACGGCCAACAACTGGGGAATGGGGCTGTCGATCTGCCATACGATTATTACGGCCCATGCGGGCAAGATCAGCGTCGAAAGCAGGGTCGGAAGCGGCACGGCGTTTCATATTGTGATACCTTTACTTTCATTGGACAAGCAGGAGAGGAGATGAAGCAGCATGAGCACGCCAATTAAAGTACTGATTGTGGAAGACGATCCCTTGATTTGTAAGCGATATCAGATGATCCTGTCCAAAGACGAGGAGATAGAATTTGTCGGCAGGGCGGCTAGCGGCTATGAAGGAACGATGCTGGCTGCGCTCAATAAGCCGGATGTGATCCTGATGGATATCGAGCTGGAGGATAAACAGGCGGGGCTTCGGGCGATGTCCGAGATTCTGAACTATATGCCGGATATCAAGATTGTGATGCTGACCGTATGCGAAACGGATGAGACGGTATTCCGTGCTTTTGAGCTTGGGGCAACCAACTATTTGTTGAAAAATATGCCGGCGGAATCGATTATCGAGGCGGTGAAGGATGCCTATTATGACCGGCCGTCCTTGCATTCCAATATTGCCGGCAAGATTACGAAGGAATTCAAGCGGATCAAGACGACGGAAGACAGTCTGCTGCATAACTTTTATATTTTTACCCAGCTGACGCCAACCGAGCTGGAGGTGCTGGAGCTTCTGATGAAGGACTACACCCGCCAGGAAATATGCAAGCTGCGCCATGTGGAGCCATCGACCTTGAAGTCGCAGATCAACAGCATACTGAAAAAGTTTAACAAGAGCAGCGTACTGGAGATTGTGGAGCTTCTGCGGGAGCTTCATATTCCGGAGATTTTGTCGCAGCGCAAGGCGAAGAACTAGAAAAAGGCTGTCCCAAGTCCACTTTGATGGAGACTTTGGGACAGCCTTATTATTTTTCACCGTGATTCATTCCAGTAAAAAGGTCTAGAATAAGCCGCTATTACACCAATTACATTAATTATGCTGCAGAGAATCCAATGTAGATTGAGATGCCGGTAAAAAATGCTCCGCTACGCTGTACGAGATCCAATATAGTTCAATAAACGAATTTCCTTTGTACCAGATAGCTGAAGGCGAACAAGAAGACCTCCGTCATCAGCTTGGCAATAAACAGCGGGATGCCTATGCTCTCGTGGAACAGATATAGGAGAGCGTAGTTGGTTATCAAAATGACGACTACAAGAGAGAAATACCGGGGAAGCGACTTTTGAACCGATATCCCTTGTCCATCGTTGAACACATAGCGGCGGTTCATCGTAAAGTTGAAGATCGAGCTGATCACCCTAGCCCCGATGACGGATGCGAGAAGGCTTCCCGTCATCCATTGCAGGAGGAACAGCAGCACGAAATCGACAACCGCCGAGAAGCCCGATGAGGTGACGAACTTCAGGAACGGGAAATAGATTTTGGCCGAATCCGCAAGCGGACGGAAGTGGGAGGACTTGTTGTTCTCCAGATAGACCGTTTCGATCGGCACCTCTACAAAATCATAACCCGCCTTGGGGGCTTCCAGCAGCATATTCATCTCGTATTCGAACCGTTCGCCGGGCACTTTGCACAGCCAGTCCAGCATTTCGGAGGAGTAGCCGCGAAGGCCTGTCTGCGTATCTTGAATCGGCTTCCCTGTTGCCAGGGCGTAGACCATCCGCGTCGCCGAATTGCCAAAGCGGCTGCGGAGTGGCACTTTGCCGGTAAATTGCCGGCTTCCGAGTACGATATGATTGCGGTTTTTGCGCACGGCATCGGTAATTCTAAGGATATCCTCCGGCAGATGCTGCCCGTCGCTGTCGGCACAGATTACGCCGTCCGTGCCGCCGTTCTGCCGGACATAATCGAAGCCGGTCTTGAGTGCGCAGCCCTTGCCCTGGTTAACGGGATGCCGAAGCACCGTGCAGCCTGCCTCAGCGGCCGAATCGAAGATCGGCTTATATCGCTCTCCGCTCCCGTCATCGACAATCAGAATGGAGGCGCCTTCGGTCTCCTCTTTCAGATGATGAATAAGCGTGAGCAGTCTTTCGTCCGGCTCGTATGAGGGGATAAGTATAGTCATTGGTAATGGCCTCCATTCTTAAGATTGCGGAATATAGATAATGTCGCTTACGCCGCGTTCATTGCCCTTGCCGAGCGGGTTGTTCACGACGCGTCCCATGAAATACATCGTGGACGAGCCGCCGCCGTCTAGGTTGTAAGCTTCCGTCGCTCCAAGCTCCTTGAACAGGTCTGCGAATTCCGTCAGCGTCATGCCGCGGCTGTAGCCGTTGCTTCGGCCGTCGACAACAACAAACACGTAATGGTTCGCGGAGATCATCCCGATGCCGGTCCGCGGATTCGAGTTCTGAATCGAGCGGTTGCCGAAGTTTTTATCGATCTCCACATGGCTGAAGTCGCCGGCGACTTCGCCGTCTGTAACGAGCGCCGGGCCAAAGGAGAAGGCATTGGTTACCCCCTGCGCGAGCAGGTCATCGGTTGAGGTTTCTTCCTCGTCGTAAGACTTCATTGTGCCGTCGTTAAACAAGGCCAGGCCAATCCGTGCCGGTTCATCCCGGTAAACGGTGCCGTTGCGGATAACAACCCCGTTGCTGCGGAAGCCGTAGTAATCGCCGTTGATGGCAAACACGGCATTGTTGTTGGCAGCTATAGTCGAGGTGTTCTGGGTGATGTTGGTGCCGAAGGAATCCTTGGCAAAAGCGGCAAGCAGGTTCATTTTGCTGTTAAACATGACGTCGGCTACATAGTAAGTGATCATAGCCGAGCCGGAGCCGGTCTCCACCTTCTTGATGCTGATCGTCTCGTTGTCGTCCTTGTAATTCCAATCGTCGGATTCGGCATCCGAGGACGTCGTTGTGGAGGCGGTGGTGCCGCTGCTTGTGCCGGAGTCCGGGGTCGTGTTAGAGCTAGTTCCAGAGCCAGAGCCCGAGCTGGTACCGGTGCTGGTCCCCTGCGTGATGGATGTATTAGACGTTACCTTCACCTCGACATGCTCGATCAGATACCGGTCGGCAAGCTTGTACAGAATGGCTGCTACGATAATTAGAATAACCGCTATAGTGGTAAAAACTTTGGATTTGCGCGTGCGGAAAATAGTAATCAACTCCTTAATAGGCATCTTGCCTGTTCGTTATGGAGTTATCTTAGAGCGGGAACCTTTAGTCAAACTTAAAT
Source organism: Paenibacillus sp. MMO-58 (assembly GCF_037146255.1). Lineage (NCBI taxonomy): Bacteria > Bacillati > Bacillota > Bacilli > Caryophanales > Paenibacillaceae > Paenibacillus > Paenibacillus sp. MMO-58. The sequence goes on along the minus strand of NZ_JBBCVY010000007.1, from coordinate 292,002 downwards.
GGTGGAGGTGGGGATATGAGGAGGATTGGGCCGTCGGCGGGTGGGGAGCTGGGGTATCGCCTTCGGCGGCTGTTGCCGGCAGGAAATTTCGGTTGGAATCCGCTTGTTAGCGGATATTTCCCGCCGGCAAAGGCGAACGCTCCGCTCCTCAGGCGATACCCCAGCCCCTTTACTCTACCTGCTGACCAGTAATCCTGCCTCATATCTGTGTGGGAGGGCGGGGAGGGTAGCTGCAGGATTCTTGCGAACCCTGGAACGCCGCATATAAAAGGGCTGACGGCATCTAACGAAACGTCGTATCGCTATTTGGTGAAAAATAGGGGTTTTGCGGATCTAACGAAACGTCATATCGCTATTTGGCTAATTAGAGGCAAAAAGGCGGATCAAAGCAGGGAATAACGATATGTAGTTTCGTTAGAAATTTTGGCTGGCCCATTTGGGGCAAATAAGAATACGTAGTTTCGTTAGCGGTACGGACCAGCTCGCGAACAGGCATGGAGTATTGAAGAGTGCGACGAGATTACGGCAAGAGTAAGGGCAGAATGAGGGCAGGGACGGGAAGTGGAGGTTAGTTTTGAAAAATAAGCTGCAAAAGTGCAGGTTATTGAGGGGGAGTGGCGCCGTACGGTCATTCTGATGCAAAAGTGCAGGTAAATAGCTTGGTATAAGCCGAATTGGTGGGAAAAGAGTAACGGGCGAGGGGCTGCAGGTATATTGGCGGCGGAGCTGTCATACTGGTACGGAGTTTCTATCTAGATCTAATGGGCGAGCGGCTCCATGGTGTCAGTTACTGGCGGGTAGCCGAGGTTACTGGGCGGAAATGGTCTGAGGAGAGAAGGTAGTCTGCTGGGGCGATGAGAGAATTTTTAGGGGGAATAGGTGGAGGACTAGCTAATGGAGAGAAGTTGGCAAGGTTGCCATAGGAAACTTGAGGCCGATGATGACTTCTGCTCGTCGGGGCCGCCATACGCAAAAAAAATCGGCCGCGCAGGTTGAACCCTGCACGGCCGCTCCAATCTAGTGACGTTCAACCGGGAGCTGAACGGAGAACGAGGTAGTCTCGCCCGGCACGCTTTTAGCGTGGATTTTGCCTTTATGCTGCTCGACGATCGCTTTGGCGATGGCGAGGCCTAGGCCGTAGCCGCCGTGCTTGCGGGAGCGGGAGGCATCGGCGCGGTAAAAGCGGTCGAAGATTTTGCCCAGATGCTCGGGCGGGATCCCGTCACCGGAGTTGGTGACGTTAAGCACCACTTCGCTGCCGTGCTTTTTCAGCGTAAGGTCGATCTTGCCCTTAGTATTGGTATACTTGATGGCGTTATCCAGCAGAATCAGCGCTACCTGCTTCATTTGCTCGACGTTGCCGTTAATGGACAGCTCCGGCGAGATATCGTAGCTGAGCGCAATGTCCTTCTCGAAGATGACCGCTTCGAGCGTCAGAATAACGCTCTCCACCGCCTCGCTTAAGTTGAACGGGGCGAAAATCACGTTTTCCCGCGCATCATCCATCTGGGTCAGATACAGCAGATCGCTTGTCAGCGTCCGCATGCGCTCCGTCTCCGACTTGATATGATGCAGCCACTTCTCCTGATTGCGGATGAGGTCATCGTTGTTGGACAGCAGCACATCCGCATTCGTATTAATAACGGCGAGCGGCGTCCGCAGCTCATGGGAAGCGTCCGCGATGAACCGCTTCTGCTTGTCGAAGGCTTCCTTAACGGGCGCAATCGAACGGTTCGCAAAGTAACGGCTCGTGAAATAGATGACGATGAGCATAATGAAGCCTACGGCAAGGAACGTATACAGAAGCGTCATCAGGAATTGATGCTGATTCGTGACATCCAGAAAGACGACCGAATAACCCTCCATAACCTGCTGCACGTCATAAGCCCAGCGGTTGCCGTCGAGATTAAACTCGCCTCGATTGGAATCGCCAGAAGAGGCGGCCTTGATGGCAAGCGCGTAGAAATCGCTGTCCATATCGAAGCGGGAGTCCGTCTTTGTAATATTCCAGTCCGCATCCGTCGTCAGCGCAAAAGATACCGAACGCTCCGGCGGCGGACCTGCCTTCATTTTGCCATCTGGAACCATCATATCCCCGCGTCCATGGCCACCTCCGCCACCGCTGTACTTGCCGCCTTCGGGACCTTCCTGCTTGCGGTAAAACTCCGATATTTGAATGAGATCCTCGTTCATGGTCTTGCGGTTGTTCTGATAGGTAATGGTATAGATCGAAGAAAAGGCCAGAATCATAATAAAACTGATGATCACCATATTGACGATCAAAAACCGGTTGCGCAGCCGATTAAACATCAGGAGGTCGCCTCCAGTACGTAACCAACGCCCCGTATGGTGTTAATTTTTACGGCGGCTTGCAGGAAGACAAGCTTCTTCCTTAAGAAAGAAATATAGACCTCCACGTTGTTGTGCTCCACGTCCGAATCAAACCCCCACAGCTTCTCAATAATCTGCTCCTTGGAAGTGACCGCGGTTTTCCTTACAATAAGAAGCTCCATCAATTCGCTTTCCTTCAGAATCAGCTTCAGCTCCTTCCCTTTGCACATCAGCTTCAGGTTGGAGGTGTTGAGCTCGATATCGCCGTACTTCAGGCCGTCCTCCGGAACAACCTCGCCTCTTCTCCGCAGTGCCGCCCTGATCCGCGCCAGCAGTTCTTCGGTCGAGAATGGCTTGGCTACGTAATCGTCCGCTCCGTAATCCAGCCCGGTAATCTTATCGTTTATTTCTCCCTTGGCGGTAAGCATGATAACCGGGGCTGCGACACCTTCCTCCCGAAGCTTCTTCAGTACCGTAATCCCGTCCATCTCCGGAAGCATGATATCCAGGAGCAGCAGATCATAGATGCCGCATAAGGCGTTATCCAATCCCGATTGACCGTCATGCGCGACGTCCACGGAGTAATTGTTCTTTTTCAAAATTTGAGATAAGGCGTCGGCCAGGTTGACCTCGTCTTCCACAATCAGTATGCGCATGAAGCATTCCTCTTTTCGTTAGTGCTGACTTTGTAAACCTATTATAGGTAGGCAACCTTTAATCAATCTTAACTTTGCGCAAGCCCCAATTACAGCCGAATTTACATTTACGAACATTTAAGATTCATTAAAGGTTGCCCTTCTAAGATACAGACATGAACAGGCGGCAAGCCAAATGGAAAGGAGCCTGAACCCATGGCTATTGAGGTGTTTAACCGTTATGAAAGCAAGTATTTGATGGACAGCCAATCCTTCCACGAGATTTATAACCGGCTGCTTAATTATATGGAGCTCGACGAATACAACAAGAACAATCCATTCTACTCCATAAGCAATCTGTATTTCGATACCGATCAGCATTCGATTATCCGAAACAGTCTGGCGAAGCCGAAGTACAGGGAAAAGCTCAGACTGAGGGCTTACGGGGTTCCGAAGCCGGACGCCAAAGTGTACTTAGAGCTCAAGAAGAAAGTGTTCGGCCTGGTGAACAAGCGTAGAACGGGATTATCGCTGGATGAAGCGTATGAATTCGTCCGCACGGGAGTTGAGCCTGAGCCGAAGCCTTATATGAACAAGCAGGTTATTCAGGAGATCAAATATTTTCTCGGGCGGTATGAGCTGCAGCCCAAGGTGTACCTGGCTTACGACCGGATTGCGATGTTTTGCAAAAACAACCGGGATCTGCGGATCACCTTCGATACGAATATCCGCTCAAGACGTTACGATCTGGAGCTGGAAGCCGGCGACCACGGGGAATTACTGATGGCTAAGGACCAATGGCTGATGGAAGTAAAAGCCGAGAAGACCGTACCGGTCTGGCTCGCACAACTGCTGTCCGAGCTTGGCATGTTCCGGACGGGCTTTTCGAAATACGGCAACGAATACCGAATGAATATCCGACACGAAGAACGAATAAAGGAGCGCCTTTTATTATGATCGATTCTCTCTTCTCCACAACGGCATCCGTGACTGAGCTAACCTTCGGCCAAGCTATGTTGACGCTGTTATTATCCTTTGCGCTTGGCGCAATGATCAGCTTTACCTATATGAAAACACAGTCCGTTTACACCCAGAATTTTGCCCTAACGATGATCGTCCTGCCGACCATTGTCGCGATTATTATCCTGCTGATCGGCAGCAATATAGCCCGCGCGTTCAGCTTGGCTGGCGCCTTTTCCATTATCCGGTTCCGAAGCGCGCCCGGCGATCCGAAGGATATCGCTTTTGTCCTGTTTACGATGGCTTCCGGTCTTGCCTGCGGCGTTGGGGCTTACGGCTATGCGGTGCTGTTCACGATTGTGCTGTGTCTCCTGATGTTCCTGCTGAAAGCGGTGAAGTTCGGTTCGAAGTCGTCTACGCAGAAGCTGCTTAAGGTAACGATTCCGGAAAATCTGGGCTACGAAGAGGCTTTTACCGAAGTCTTCAACATCTATAACGTGCAATACGAGCTGAAAAAAGTAAGAACAACCGAGCTTGGCAGCTTGTACGAGCTTGTCTATGCCGTCACGCTGGAGCCTTCCCTGAATCAGAAGGAGCTGCTGGACGCGATCCGCTGCCGGAATGGCAATCTCGATATTTCCTTAACGATGGCTCCCACGGGAGCAGAAGCTTAAACCCATCCATTTACCTAGAGAGGAAGAGAAACGATGAACAATAAAAATAAATTAGGCAAATTAGCTTTTATTTTATTATGCGCGGCAGCCTTGTCGGCATGCAATAGCCAGACAAACGCGGGAACCAATACGACGGGCAACGCGGGTTCGGCCAATACAAGCGAAGCGGCGGCAGCCGTCGAGACGGCAAGCTATCAGTTGGATGATACCGTTGAATATGAAGAGGATGATACGTATACCGACTGGAGTACATCCGATGTGACGAACATTACCTTAAACGCAGCGACGGCAACGGTTGACGGTTCAGGCGCTGAAGTGAAGGATGGCATCATAACGATTACGGCTGCAGGGACCTATGTGGCCAGCGGCAAGCTGGATGAAGGTCAGATTGTCGTGAATGTAGCGGATAAAGGCGTAGTTCGTCTGGTCCTGAACGGCGCCGAGATCCACTACAGCAAGAGCGCTCCGATTTATGTGGAGGAAGCGGGCAAGCTGATCCTGTCCCTGCCGGAAGGCACCAACAATGTCGTATCGGACGGAACGGACTATGTCTTCCCGGATTCGGAGACGGATGAGCCTAATGCGGCTATCTTCAGCAAGGACGATATGACGATTAACGGCACGGGCAAGCTGACCGTGCAAGGCAACTACAACAACGGGATTGCGAGCAAGGATAAGCTGAAAATCACCGGAGGAACGTTTGATATTCAAGCGGCGGACGATGCCGTAATGGGACGCGACCTTGTGGCGGTGAAAGACGGAGACTTCACGCTGGATGCTGCTGGCCATGGCATCAAGACAACCAATGATACGGAAGGCGAAGAAGGAATCATTGTCCTGCAAGGCGGCACGTATAACATCCAGTCCGGCAAGGATGGCTTGCACAGCACGGGCGGTTTGTCCATCTCCGAAGGAGATTTGACCATAGCAGCCGGCGATGACGGTATCCATGCCGAAACGGCTTTAGAGATTGCAGGCGGCAGCATTGATATTACGAAGAGCTATGAGGGTATCGAAGCAGCCGATATTACCATTGCAGGCGGCGACATCAAGCTGGCGGCGAGCGACGATGGCGTAAATGCGGCAACGGGAGCAGACAGCTCCGGCGGCGAAGGCGCTGCTCCTGGCGGCGGCGGTCAACAGGCAAGCGGTGCTTCGGAAGGTCTTCTCACCATCAGCGGCGGCAACCTGTATGTGGACGCGAACGGCGACGGTCTTGACGCAAATGGTTCGATTGTTATGACGGGCGGCACCGTTATGGTAAATGGTCCGACAGAAAACAACAACGGCGCACTGGACTACGACGACACCTTTAACATGACAGGCGGCACGCTTGTTGCGGCGGGCAGCTCCGGCATGGTGCAGGCGGCATCGGACAGCTCGACTCAAGCCGGCATTCTGATGATGTTCCCCGAGACCCAACAAGCGGGTACGCTGGTTCACATGGAAGACGAGTCAGGTAAAACGATTGTTACTTATGCGCCGTCGAAGAATTATCAGGCGGTCTACATCAGTACGCCGGATCTGGCTAAAGACGCTTCCTACACCATCTACTCGGGCGGCAAGTCGACAGGCACGGCAACGAATGGCCTTTATACGGACGGTGATTACAGCGGCGGAACAAAAGTCGTGTCCTTCACGGCTTCCTCCCTCATCACGTGGGTTAATGAATCAGGCGTTAGGGAGGCTCAAAGCGGGTTTGGCGGCGGTATGGGCGGCGGACGCGGCGGTCGTGGCGGATTCGGCGGCGGCGGTCGTGGCATGGGCGGCCAAATGCCGCAGGACGGCGCCGCTCCACCGGACGGCACAGCGCCAGACGATGCAGCATCTTCGGATGCTCCCGCAGCAACAACAACCGCACAATAACGATTATAAGGGGCGCCTACGGGCGCCTCTTCGTTTTTGGCCGAAATTTGCCGTGTTTCCTTGGATTTTGACTGGTTTACATGCCACAGGCCAGGTGTTGGAGGAGGCGTTATTCACATATATTTAGCCGATTATAAGACGGATATATCGGGGTGTAATTATGCAAGAACGGAGAAGCTTTTATTTGCTGGCGCCATGCCTGACGGATTCGCTGCTGACGAAGGATATCGGCATCATTCCGTACCTGATGCAGAAATACAGAGGCTATAAGGCAGTCTATGCCACCTATCGTCCATGCGGCGTGGAGCCTTTATGGCCGTCATTGTCCAGCTTCGAGGAGGAAATAGAGCTCGAATACATCGAGCCGTCATTTTATTACCGTCCAGACCGGGCGATGGATACGATTTTCGGGGCGAACTTATGCGATTGCCGCGATGATCTGGTTCGTTATATAGGGTGTAATGCGACAAAAATCGACGTTTTATACCTTTTTGGTTTTTATCCGTTTTACTACATAGCGGCGGCGAAATATAAGGAACTAAACCCTTCCGGCACGATTTATTTGAAGCTGGACGCCAACTTCATATGGGTGAACAAAACGCCAATGACAGATGATTTCCGACGTTTTCTGAGTTATTGCGACGTGATCAGCAGCGAGACGCTTGCTCCTTACATTTCGGATAAATGGTAGGTGCCGGTGCATAGCATCCCTAACGGCTATTACTTCTTCGGAAAGGAGCCGGAGCTGCCTGTAGGGTTTGAAGAGAAGGAGGATTATATCCTGACCGTCGGGCGGCTTGGCATACCGGAGAAGGCGACGCATGTGCTGCTGGAAGCCTTCCGGATGGCGGAACCTTATATTCCGGCGAGCTGGAAGCTTGTGCTGGTAGGCAAGGTGGAGGATTCCTTCCAGCCTTATCTCTATTCGTATATGGCGAATTATCCGTGGCTCGCGGACCGGATGATTCTGACAGGTTTTGTACAGGATAAGGAGACTTTGCATCATTGGTACCGGAAATCCAAAATTTTAGCCTTTCAGTCAAATGTTGAGGCCTACGCCCATGTACTTGCGGAAGCCAAAATACACGGCTGTTATTTGCTTGCTTCGGATATTGCATGCTGCCGGGACGCCGCCACGAAGCAGGAAGATCGGAGCATCCACTTGGATGACTGGAACAAGCAGGTAAATTTGCACCTTGAGTATGGCTCGCTGCATGCGGTTGGATACAGCGCCAGCCTCGCCCAGCGGATGATCGAAATATGCCATGCCAAGGACCGGCTTCGGGAAGCGTCTACGGGTACGCAGAGGGATGCGGCTGAGCATTTCGACTGGGTGAAGCTTTGCGGCCGGCTGGATGATCTGCTGCGGAACAGCAGGGCGGAGCGAACGGCGTATTGATTTTACCCGCTTAATTTGGGATAACTAGGAGAGGAGCTTTATTTAGACAGACGGGGAGATATCAATTATGTTCAATTCTTACGAAGTAACGGATTCGCAGTTCGGGGAGTCCTTGCCGCAGCAGATCTATAGACATATCTTGAAAAAAATTATCGGCAAAGAGCTGAATGCCGGAGATAAAATCGTCGAAGAGGAAATCGCCAAGGAGCTTAATACAAGCCGGGCGCCTGTCCGGGAAGCGTTGTATTTGCTGCAGGTTGAAGGGATTGTAGAGCGCCTTCCGCGGCGCGGGACGATTGTGAAGCCTTTTACCCAAGCCGAGATTGAAGACTACAATACGTTGATGGCGGAGCTTCTTCGCGTTGCCGTTATGTACGGGCAGCAGAAATGGACGCCTGAATATAAGGAAATGCTGAAGCAATACGCCGCGGATACGGATGCTGCCTGCGAGCAGGGAAATGTGCGGGAATACGAGATCAAGGCGGAGCGGGTGCTGCGGCATGTGGTGTTTGTGGCGGACAATGTGGCGTTGGCGAAGTTTTACGAGAAAGCAAGCCTGATTCTGAACATCTTTGTTGAAGTGAAATGGAGCAAGCAAAAAATCAAGGAATTCCATGCACCGTTTCAGCGGTTTACTGCTTCTATTCTGGCATCCGAGTACGAAAAAGCGCAAACGGCCATTTATGAATTTCTGCTGGCAGGAATTAAATAAAAAAAGGGAATTGGAGTTAATGGAAGAGCTTTTTAGGTTAAATTGTCGACAATCGACAAAGTAATCTGTTAAGATAGATTTGTAAGCAAAATTGCTTACGCGACATGAATGAATACAGTTGATTCATCACAAACTGCGTATTGCAATTCTTTTGAGGAGTGATAGTTGATGCAAAAGTTTGATTTTACGGATAAAGTAGCGATCGTGACGGGTGCAGGCGGAGGTATTGGCCGCGCAGCATCGCTTGCTCTTGCCGGGAACGGCGCAAAGGTTGTTGTGGTTGACCTGTCGGAGGAAGCCGGGAACGAGACGGTTAAGCAAGTCCAGGCAAACGGCGGTGAAGCCGTATTTATAAAAGCAGACGTAACCAAGGAAGAAGATATTCAAGGTTACGTGGCTCAAACAGTCGAGAAGTTCGGAAAAATCGATATTTTCCTCAACAACGCCGGCTGGGAAGGCAAAATCGTTCCTTTGGTCGAGTATCCAACCGAAGCATTTGACCGCCTGATGGCGATTAACGTCCGCGGCGTATTCCTTGGTCTCAAGCACGTACTTCCGCAAATGATCGCTCAGAAGAGCGGAGCTGTCGTTAATACCGCGTCCGGTGCAGGGCTTCTGGCAACGCCTAACATGGTGGCCTATGGCGCGAGCAAGCATGCGGTGCTTGGCATGACCAAGACGGCTGGCGTTGAAGCGGCTCCTTACGGTGTACGCGTTAACGCGGTATGTCCGGGCGTTGTTAATACGCAAATGATGCGCTCGATCGAAAGCGGCTTTGGCAAGGGCAATCAAGAAGCGGCTGAAGCAGCAAGACAGCAAATGGCAAGCACAACGCCGGACGGCCGATATGCCGAGGCGGAAGAGATCGCCAACCTGATGATGTATCTCGTATCCGACCTTTCCACTCATATTGTTGGACAAGAATTCGTGATCGACGGCGGATCGATTTTGACCTAATTGCGGATTTGCGCATTCCTACTACAACTTCAAAGCAAAGGGGATATTTATCATGGCAGAACAAGACGGCAAAGTAATTATTATTACTGGCGGCGCAAGCGGTATTGGTAAACAAACGGCTTTGCAGCTGTCGGCAAAAGGCGCATCGCTTGTTATTGCGGACTATAATCTGGACGGCGCGAATGCGGTTGTCGCAGAGCTTAAAGCGGCTGGCGGCAAAGCCGCGGCCTTTAAGGTAGACGTATCGAAAGGCGAAGAAGTGAAAGCACTCGTTGATTTCGCGGTAGAGAAATTCGGCACGTTGAACGGGATCTTCAACAACGCGGGCATTGGGCTTGTGAAGCCATTCCTCGAGATGGATCCGGAATCGTATCACCGCGTTATTGACGTCGACCAGCATAGCGTCTACTACGGCATGTATTACGGCGCGAAAAAAATGGTTGAGCTGGGCGCCACAGGTACAATCGTGAACACGGCATCGATCTACGGTACAGCGGCGGCGCTTGGCAGCTTTAACTATAATGCCGCTAAAGCAGCTGTTGTTATGATGTCCAAGTCCGGCGCTCTCGAGCTTGCCGACTATGGCATCCGTGTTGTAGGCGTTGCTCCCGGCTTTATCAATACGCCGATTCTCGGCAACGACGAAGCGATGAAATCGGCGCTTGGCGCTCAGCATATGCGCGGTCAGCTGATTGAGCCCGAGAAAGTGGCAAGCGTAGTAACGTTCCTGTTCTCCGACGGAGCAAGCGCGATTAACGGCCAGACCATTCCGGTGGACGACGGCTTCCTCAGCTTCAAAACGAAATAATGGCTTCCAGTAGCCGCTACCCTTAAGGGTAGCGGCTATTTTTATTTTCGCATGGATTCACCTGAGCAGGGGATGAGCTTGGACAATGAACTACACAAACATCACTGTTGCAGGCAGCGGCGTTCTCGGCAACCAGATTGCTTTTCAGACCGCTTTTAAAGGGTTTAACTACGATATTAATGAGGAAGCACTGGAGAAAGCCAAAGAGAGGATTGCCGAGCTGAAGACGCATTACGAAGCAGATTTGAATGCCCCGGTATCCGAGCTTAACGCAGCTATTGAACGGATTGCTAATAGCGACCTGACGCAGGCTGTGGCGGACGCGGATCTGGTTATTGAAGCGATACCTGAAGTCGTTCAGATCAAGATCGATTTCTATACGAAGCTTGGACAAGCGGCGCCGGCGAAAACAGTGTTTTAAAGCGAAAGCTACCGGCAACGCGGAGTTCGAGAAAATCGCCGGTCTGCTGAAAAGCGAATACATCGATAAAGGAAAGTTAGGCCGGACAACGGGCGAAGGCTTCTACAAATACCCGAATCCGAGCTTCGCAAAGCCGGACTTTAAGAGCTGATAAAGGTCAGCTTATTATGTTAAGGTCCCTGAAGGACCTTAATCATGGAAAAAGAGCAGCTAGTTGAGAGGTTAAGGCCCTTCAGGGACCTTAAAGCTGCCAAAGTGGCAGGCTGAAGAGCAAAAAGGAACGTCGGCGTGGACGTTAAGGTCCCTAAAGGGCCTTATGACCGGCGAATATGCCGGTATAAGGATCTTTAAGGACCCTTAGGGATTTTAAGTGTGAAGCTGGTTAGACAGAAAGGAGATGCTCCATGACGATCATGGGCATCTCTTTTTCTATTCCCGCCTGCTACAAGTTGGGAAGATCAAGGTGCGGGTGCCGCGAGGAGTACGGCATGTTGCCGGACGCTTACCGGAAGTACAAGCTGAACCTTTCAATAATGTAAGGAAACGTAAGGTTAATCGATAGCAGCTTCATTCCCTCCTTTGTTACGATGGGATCAAATCAACAGGGAGGGCTTATTTATGAGCTTGCGACGGTTTGCTTTCAATAACGTAATCCGCAATCGGAGGATTTACGCGGGGTATTTTCTAAGCAGCGCGTTTTCGGTTATGGTGTTTTTTGTTTATTCGATATTTGCTTTTCATCCGGGACTCGCCGATGGCGCGATTCACATTAACGTGTCTACTGCCATGCATTTCGCGGAATCGGTCATTTACGTATTCTCGTTTTTCTTCGTGCTCTACTCGATGGGATCATTCCTGAAGACGCGCAAGAAGGAGTTCGGCATCCTCATCATGCACGGGATGACCAGCATGCAGCTGCGCCGCCTTGTGTTTATGGAAAATATCGTGATCGGCTTTGGCGCTACGGTGGCTGGTATTGTAATCGGATTTGGCTTCGCGCAAATCATCCTTATGTCAGCCAAACAGCTGTTAAGCCTCGATGCGGCGCTGTCCTTTTATTTTCCAACCAAGGCGATTGTGCTGACCGGAGCGGCTTTTATGGCGCTGTTCCTGCTTATCTCGTTATTCACGGTGACCGTGCTTCGTAACAACTCGCTTATCGATCTCCTGAAAGGCTCGAACAAACCAAAGCCGGAGCCTAAAGCGTCCACGCTGATGTCCTGGCTTGCGCTGCTCTTGATTGTAGGCGGTTATGCCGCAGCGTTGGCGGCCAAGGGTATGATCGTCTTTTACGCGATGATTCCGGTGACGGTTGTCGTTATCATCGGAACGTACTTCCTGTTCACGCAGTTGAGCGTGTACGCCGTTCATAAAGGCCGCAAGAGCCGTTCGATTTTCTGGCGGAAAACAAACATCGTCCTGTTATCGGATCTTGCCTACCGAATGAAGGATAACGCAAGAACGTTCTTTATGGTGGCGATTCTGTCGACGGTCGCATTCTCCGCGATTGGCTCGCTGTTCGGCTTCAAATCGATGTATACGGATGTGATTCGCAGCGATAATCCGTTTGCCATGAAGTACACCTCGTACGATAAGCCTTCCGAGCAGGATGTTGCGATGATTGAACAGACGCTGAAGGCTGCCGGATTGTCCTATCAGTCGTATGCGCTGACCATAAAAAATGTGGAGACAAAGGGCGGCAAGCGAATTTCCGTCGTGCCGCAATCCGCTTTTAACGCGCTCGTAACGGCAGCCAAGGGGACGAAGGCCGATGTACAAGGCGATGAAACGGCTATTGTCCATTACAGCAGCGCGATGATGGGAGCGGCGCAGCCGGGGCTGACGCCGATTACGGTGAAGGAAGAGGGGCTTACGCTAAAACCGGTGCAGACGATTGATACGCCGGCTATTCAGGCAGGACCCGACTATTATGTGGTGCCCGATGAACGGTTTGACCGGATGAAGCAGTCGGAGAGCGTCATTTACCAATATGCCTTTGACGTATCGGGCTCGCATGATGCGCTGAAAAAGGCGGGAGAAGAGATTGACGGCAAGCTTGGCAAAACCGATAACTGGTTTATGGGCGTGGATTACGCGTTGTACCAGCAGGATCAGATTTTTGGCGTTGTCCTGTTCGTCGGATTTTTTATCGGCATCGTATTCTTCGTGGGTGCGGGCAGTTTCCTGTATTTCCGCCTGTATACCGACCTTGGCGAAGATAAACGGAAGTTCCAGGCCATCCACAAGATTGGGCTTACGGACCGCGAGCTGTCGGCGATTCTAACGAAGCAGCTGATGATTCTGTTCTTCGCCCCGATTTTAGTGGCCGTCATTCACGGTTCGGTTGCCCTGACGGCGATGCAAAATATGTTCGAGTACAATATGATGAAGCCGTCGCTGACGGTGCTTGGATCATTCGTTGTCATTCAACTTGTATATTTCCTCTTTATCCGCACCAAATATATTTCTAATGTAAAATCGGCTTGGGGGTTGCACCTTACGTAACGTCATGTTTTACAATAGAGCTACCGGTATGAAGCTAGCGTCAACGAAAGGGTTGATCATGAACAATCTTTGGAAAGTTGGAGACCTCGCCAGAATGACGGGGCTGACGGTCAGAACGTTACGCTTCTACGATCAGATCGGCTTATTCTCGCCGTCGGGACAGACCGATTCCGGTCACCGGCTGTATGACGAGTCCGATCTGTCCCGTCTGCATCAGATTCTGACGCTCAAGGAGCTGGGCTTGTCGCTGGAGGAGATTAAGGAGACCTTATCGGCCAAGCAGATCAGTCCGCTGGAGATGGTGACGCTGCAGAAGCAGCGGATCAAAGAGCAGATAAGCCGGCAGCAGAAGCTGCTTGAACAGCTGGAGCATGCCTCCAAGCTGCTCATCGGCAAGAAGGGCCTGACAGTGGATGATTTTACGGGTCTTCTGCAGGCAATGAAGATGGAGTTCGAGAAGCCCGTGCTTGAACGGCGAGCCAGCTGGGAGCAGCACTTGGACAAGCTGGGCAGCCTGCTTGAGCAGGGGGGAGACGAGCCGTAATCGAAGGGACTACGCTTACGCAGCATGAATGGCTTCACAATTCATTAAGCTTATGCTTACGAAGCATGAATTGCTTCACAATTCATTTAAGGAGGATCACTCACTATGAGCGAAAGATTTGTTAAGCATGCAACCTTTGTTGTTGAACGTACTTACAATACTGGTGCGGAGCGGGTATTCGAAGCTTTTGCCGATCCGGAAGTAAAGGGCAAGTGGTTCTCGAAGCCCGATCAATTCGAATTCCGGGTAGGCGGGCGCGAATACAGCAGCGGCGGGCCGCCGGAGGGACCGGTCTTTACCTTTGACGCGGTCTATCAGGAGATTGTGCCGGCCGAACGTATTGTCTATACGTATACGCTGGATATGAACGACACGCGAATGTCCGTCTCGACCACAACAATCGAATTGTTCCCTGTGGAAGAAGGAACTAAGCTTGTGTTCACCGAGCAGGGGGCCTTCTTCGACGGGCATGACACACCGGAAATTCGCGAGCACGGCACAGGCGAGATGCTGGATGCGCTCGGCAAGCTGTTTGAATAGAACATGGACGAAGAGTCTCTGGATAGAGGCTCTTTTTTTTGCGTCCAAAAGACGATTGCATGGGGATGGCCGTTCACGGTATTTTAGTTATACCAAGGAAGAGATGGCATGCAGGAGGCAGACATGACGAATATAACAATAGAAGCGGTAACGGACGGCAATATTGAGCCTTGCAGGGAGCTGTGCAACGAGCTGATGGCCTTTCAGCAGTCCCGGGCCGTCATGGCTCCGGAGGTGTTCGACCGGATGAACTTTGATACGCGGATGCGCAGAAGCTATGACGGTGCGCTTCATACCCATGTGCTTATCGCAAGGGATGAAGGCGTGCCGGTTGGTTACGCATTCTCGACGGTTGAAGATCTGGAACCCGGGGATGATAAGCTTCCGGCATGGGCTCCTAACCGGGATTTGGCTGACAGCAAGGGCTTTTACCCGGACTGGGTAGAGCTTCCGCGGAAAATCGGCTTCCTCAGCAATTTGTATTTGCGTGACGGCTACCGGAGCATGGGGCTTGGCAAGAAGCTGTTCGAGTCGTCGATTGAGTGGCTGGAAAGCTTTCCGGACGTCGATCTGCTGTTCATTTATGTATCCAATGGCAATGAAGATGCGCTTCGTTATTATCTGAAGCACGGCTTCACTTACAGCCACGAGGTGTTCGGCGGGTTTATCAAGGCCGTTTACAAGAGACTGGAAAAATAAGAAAAGAAGCCATTCCCCTAACGAGGGATGGCAG
This sequence comes from Paenibacillus sp. MMO-58, assembly GCF_037146255.1. Classification (NCBI taxonomy): domain Bacteria; kingdom Bacillati; phylum Bacillota; class Bacilli; order Caryophanales; family Paenibacillaceae; genus Paenibacillus; species Paenibacillus sp. MMO-58. Next base: position 276,917 of record NZ_JBBCVY010000007.1, on the reverse strand, counting down.
CAGGTTTAGCAGGTTGAATGCCGGCCAATATAGAAATAAGGAAGTAGTAAACGACATGAGGAGGTTTGGCGGTGACAACAACAATAGCAGCTAAAGCGGAAATGATGATCAGGCGTCCGGTGAGCGAAGTGTATGAGGCTTTTATCGATCCGGCAATTACAACGAAGTTCTGGTTTACGAGAGGCAGCGGAAAGCTGGAAGCGGGCAGTCAGGTGGAGTGGTTCTGGGAGATGTACGGAGCGTCGGCACCTGTCCGCGTACTGGAGCTTGAGACGAATAAACGCATTGTTATCGACTGGGGAACAAAAGCCGAATGGACGTTTACCGCCTTGTCCGAAACGGAAACCTTTGTGACCGTTACCGATTCCGGCTTCCAGGGAGACGCAGAGGAAATCGTGCAGCGGGCGATTGGCTCGACGGAAGGCTTCACGATAGTATTATGCGGAGCCAAGGCTTATCTGGAGCATGGCATTCAGCTCGGTCTCGTACACGACAAAGCGCCTTATGCGCATGTGAAAGAATCGGAGGGCACCCATGAGCAAGACGATCGTGGAGAAGTTGAATTTACATAAGTATAAAAATACGGCGGTTTTGCATCAGCCGGAGGGCAGCGATGCCCTGGCCGGCTTGGAGCGGTACGATACAGAGTTGCAGGCGGGCAGCCGTTATGACTTGATCTTTGCTTTTGTCCTGGATATGCCCTCTTTGCAGAAGCTGATGAGTGAAATTATAGAGAATAACTACCTGGAGGAAGGCGGTTATTTGTATGCCGCCTACCCGAAGAAGGGCAATAAAGCGTATTCGACCTACATCCACCGGGACAGTCTGTTTGAAGGGCTGGGTGCGAGCGAGGAGGATGGCTATATCGGGACCAGCGAGGTCAAATTTGCCCGTATGGTGGGATTGGATGACGTCTTTACGGTTGTAGGCTTCAAGTCCGAAGCCCGCAAGAAGGGCTCGTCGGCCCCTAAGAAACCAAGTCAAAGCGTAGCCGACTACGAGGCTCTTGTGTCCCAGGTAGAAGAGGAGCTTCAGGATCATCCGGATATATTGGCGTTCTTCCGGTCGCTTACACCGGGGTACCGCAAGGACTGGGCCCGTTATGTGTTTAGTGCCGTGCAAGAGGTGACAAGAGCCAAACGGAAAGCCGAGATGAGGGTTATTCTTGGAGAAGGCTATAAGAGTATCGATCTGTACCGGAGAAGAGAGGGATAGGGATGAAGACGGAGCTTGGGAAAGCAATGCTGGAGCGGGTGCAGGGCATTTGCTCCGCATTGCCGGAGGTAGACCAAATCGTTGACGGGTTTGGGCATGACGTGATGAAGGTAAGAGGCAAAACCTTCATCATGATGGGGGAAGGGCATAACAGCGTCCTGCCGAGCCTGTCGATCAAAGCGACGAAGGAGCAGCAGTACCTGCTGCTAGAGCAGGGCGGTTATGTCAAGACGCCGTATATCGGCCATCATGGCTGGGTGTCGGTTGACATGGAAGCGGGTCCGAATTGGGACGAGCTGAGCGTGCTTATTCAGGAAGCCTATCTTCTGGCGGCGCCGAAGCGTCTGGTGAAGCAGGTACTGGAGAGTGTCGCAAGATAACCGCAAGAGGCATTTAAGCGTATGGGCTACCAGCCCATACGCTTTTTTAATGAGTTGATCTGGGCAAGATGATGCCGGCCATGCCATTCGAAGCGTTGTATCGCCGTGTCCAGTGTCATCAGTCCGTTTGTCGGGCTCGTAAAGGTTCTTGCAAAGTCCCATGACTGCATCCCTTCCAGCAGCACGGAAAACCGGCTGCGCAGCGCTTCGATTAGAACAAGCGAAGCCTCAATGGGTGCTTCATAATCGTTAAGCTCTGCCCACATGTTCTGCCGGTACGTGGATGCGGCCGGATTATCCTCCGTCATTGCTTTCTTGAACCGTATATAGGAATTCATATCGTTATCCGACAGATGGTGAACGACCTGCCGGATCGTCCAGCCGCCGGGGCGGTAAGGGATTGCCAGCTGCTCGTCGGACAGCTTTTCCACCGCTTTCCGAAGCCGCGACGGCATCCGCTCAATCTCTTTCATCCAGTTACTGCGTTGCTCGGCCGTTGGGCCGCATATTTCTTCGAAAGGTCCGATGGGATAACGCAAATTGTCCGTGCTCATGTAAAAACAACCTCCGCTTTCGCAACTTAAAATTTATTTTGCGCTCATTGACAGACTTTCAATAACCATTTATAGTTATTCAATGTGATATTGAGAATCATTATCGTAGTTAATGCCATTCAAAATAAAAGGAGCTAGACCATGAAAAAGTTTATTCCTGCAATCATGCTGCTTGTACTTGTTGTTGTTCTTAGTGCATGCGGCAGCAACAAAGCCAACAACACGAACACGGCATCCGGCACGGTTACCTACCAATCGGAGAGCGGCCCTGTCGAAATCCCTGCTAATCCAAAACGCATCGTAGCACTGGCTTACGCACCAAATATGATTTCCATGGGCGCCAACATCGTAGGCGTAGACCAATGGACCAACATGAGCCCGCTCTTCAACGAGAAGCTGAAAGGCGTGGAAGTCGTATCCGATGAAGATCTGGAGAAAATCATCGAGCTCGATCCGGACCTGATCGTGGTTGGCACGGAGAGCAAGAACGTTGCCAAGCTGAGCGAGATCGCTCCTACGGTTACTTTTACTTGGGGCAAGCTTGATTACCTGAACCAGCAGCTGGAAATTGGCAAGATTCTTGGCAAAGAGAAAGAAGCGCAAACTTGGGTTGACGATTTCAAATCCCGTGCTGCCGCAATTGGCGACGAGATCAAAGCGAAGATCGGCGAGGACGCAACCGTATCCGTCATTGAGACGGACGCAAAGAGCTTCTACGTGTTCGGCGACCACTGGGCACGCGGCACAGAAGTATTGTACCAAGCAATGGGTCTGAAAATGCCGGAGAAGGTAGCGAAGGATGCTCAAGGACCTGGCTACTACACCTTGTCGCAAGAACTGCTGTCTGACTATGCGGGCGATTATATCGTGCTTAGCAGAAGCAGCGCGAACGACAATGCTTTTATGAACACAGATACATGGAAGAACATCCCTGCAGTTAAAAACAAGCATGTCATCGAAATCGATACAGAAGCTTCGTCTTACAGTGACCCTACTACCTTGGAAAGCCTGCTTGCGATCTTCAAAGAAGGCTTCCTGAAATAAACTTCGAACAGCAAGCGCCCTTCAGAATCATCTGGAGGGCGCTTTTTGTTAATTAGTGGCTCATGCTTACTTGCTTCTCGCCATCCGCTCCCTGATCACCTTCAGGCGGCTTTGTACGTTTTACAAGCAACCCGATAAGGATCGCGGCAATCGAGATAACTAGACCAATCCAGAAGGCATTATGAATACCTGCGACCATGCCGTGAGCTTGCTCGGCCGGCGAACTAGGGTCGGAGGAGGTCTTCAGATAATCTTTGGTGCCGTTACTCATAATACTGATGAACAGCGCCGTGCCAATCGCACCCGATACTTGCTGAAGGGTGTTAAGGATCGCCGTACCATGCGGATAAAGGTGGCGCGGCAGCTGGTTCAGACCGGAGGTTTGAGCCGGCATCATCACAAGGGAAATACCGACCATCATAATAATATGAATCATGATGATATGTCCGTTGCTTGCCGTGGCATCTATGCCGGTAAACATCCATAGCGAGATGGCCACAAGGATAAGTCCAGGCGTTACAAGAACGCGAGGGCCGAATTTATCGAACAATAAGCCGGAGATCGGAGCCATAATGCCGTTTACGATACTGCCCGGAAGCATAATGAGACCGGAAGTAAATGCCGTCATGAGCAGTGCTCCTTGCAGGAACATTGGAAGCAGCGTCATTGTCGAGAACAACGTCATCATAAGAACGAAGAGCAGAATCGTTACGATGGAGAACATCGGCGATTTGAAAGCCCGCAGGTCAAGAATCGGAGCCTCAAGTCTCAACTGGCGGAAGATAAAGATAATTAACGCAACAGCGCCAACGGCGATCGTCCAGATCACCTCCGGATCCGACCAGCCTTTCTCGCCCGTCGAGCTGAAGCCGTACACAAGTCCGCCAAAGCCGATCGTGGAGAGCAGAATGGAGAAGATATCCACCTTAGGCTTCGTAATATCCGATACGTTCTTCAAGAACATAAAGGAGAAGATGATCGACAAAGCCGCAAGAGGAATAACGAGAATAAACAGCCAGCGCCAGTTGAGCGAGTCCATAATAACGCCGGACAAGGTTGGTCCGATGGCTGGTGCCGCCATAATGACAAGCCCGATCAGACCCATGGCTCCCCCGCGTTTTTCAGGTGGGAAGATAACCATAATGGTGTTCATCAATACGGGGAGCATCAAGCCGGTTCCGATGGCTTGAACAATCCGTCCTACAAGAAGAACGCCAAATTCAGGCGCAACGGCCGAAATAACCGTACCCGCGAAAAACAAGGTCATAGCGCCTATAAACATCTGCCTGGTTGTAAACCATTGTTGAAGCAATGCCGTTACCGGTACGAGTACGCCTACAACAAGCATATAGGCCGTTGTGAGCCATTGAATGGTTGAAGGGCCAACTTCAAAGGCTTTCATTAACTCCGGAAGCGCATTACCTAGCAGTGTTTCATTCAGAATGGCGATAAAAGCGCCAATTATAATCGTAGCGATAATAGGCCCGCGCTTAATATTCGTTAAGTCGGGGGCAGTGCTGGATCCACCAGCATGAGAAGCATTCATGAATAAGTGCCTTCCTTTCCTTCGCTTTTCAACGAAAAGGTATGTATGTTAGTTTGTTTAGGCTCGCCGGACGGTATGCGTCCATCTTTCCCCTCCGCGGATATTTATTTGGCCCAATTTCCACTTTATCACAGGGAGCTAGGCCGAGAAAAGAGCGTTAAGCGGGAACAAATGTATATAATTTATTTTGTTGTAAATGAAGAAAGGGCACCCTGCGGGATCCTGCGGGGTGCCCCTTTGTTTCATTACAGAAATGCCTGTGATGGATCGGATTCGGTGTAAACCGATATCATGACAATGGCGGTATCTTCTCCGATATTCTTTACCGTATGCGGGGTGCAGGCATTCCAGCTGAAGGAGTCCCCGGCGCTTAATTCGGCGGCATCCTCGCCTTGCTCGATATAGATCGTTCCCTGGATAATGACATGGACTTCTTCGCCCTCGTGGGCGTGATTTTCTCCGGTTGACGCACCGGGCGGCAGCTCAACGATCATCATATGGACGTTTTTGGTCGAGCTGAGATGAGAGACCTTCAGGTTGTCCGGTCCGCTTGTCGTTATCCGACGCTCCTCTTTGCGGACGAGCTGCAGCTTTTCCTTTTTGTCCAGCAGCAAATAAGCTAGCGGAACCTTAAGCGCATTCGCAATGTTCTCCAGCGTTGCGATCGACGGGGATGTTTTATTCGTTTCGACCTGGCTCATAAAGCCTTGAGACAAGCCGGTTTCTTCGCATATTTGGGCAATCGTGATGTTCTTCCGTTTGCGGATGGCCCGAATGGTGGAGCCGATATCCATGACGCAGCTCACTCCTCAAAAATATTAGTCATACGTAACTTATATTCATATTAACAATTTTCCGGTTGACAGGCTAGACCTTGCGGCGTTATATTTCTTATATAAAATAAATATTCACATTACTAATATATCTGAAGCAAAATGGAGGTAGTCCAATGAATTCAGTCTATGAGTATGATGTTCATCTGCCGTCCAATTTGGAGCCGGGCAGAACGTATCCCGCGATTTTTACGCTTCATGGCAAAGGCTCGAACGAGCGGAATATGTACGGGCTTGTTGAATCCCTTTCGGACGACTTCATTATTATCGGTATCCGGGGCAATCTTCGGCTCGGAGCAGGTTATCAATATTATGAGCTCAAAAGCCTCGGCAATCCGGTCCGTGACTTGTTCGATCAAGCAGCCGTGCAGCTGGAAGCCTTTGTTAAGGAAGCAACTGCTCAATATCCGATAGATCCGCAGCGCCGTTATCTGCTTGGCTTCAGCCAAGGGGCGATTCTGGCGATGACGCTGGCGCTTACTATGGGGAACCAACTGAGAGGGATCGTAGCTTTGAATGGTTACGTGCCCGGTTTCGTGAAGGACGAATATGCGCTGCAGAGCGTGGAGCAGGTAGCCTTCTTTATTTCGCACGGCGAATATGACTCGGTATTCCCGGTCAGCATCGGATTCGAGAATGAAGCTTATTTCCGGGAGCTTACCCCCAAGCTTACCTTCAAAACGTATAAGTCCGATCATGTCGTAACGGAAGAGAATCAGCGGGACTTCCTGCAATGGATCAAGGAAGACGCAAGAGGATAATACCCATATAAAAGGAGTGGATGATAATGCTTCCATCTTATTTCTTCGCGCATGGCGCGCCATCGATCGTACTAGAGGAAAACAGCTATACGGAGTTACTGAAGACGTTCGCGGCTAATCATCCGAAGCCGAAAGCCATTGTTCTTTTCTCGGCTCATTGGGAGGATAGCGTACAGGCTGTCAGCGCCTCGCAGACGTACAGCACGATTTACGACTTTGGCGGATTTCAGGATGAGCTGTACCGGATGACTTATCCGGCGAAAGGGGATCGTGCTCTGGCCGAACGCATCGTGTCCTTGTTTGAGTCGCAGGGGATACAGGCGGTAACGGACGAAGAGCGCGGTCTGGATCACGGCGCATGGGCGGTGCTGAAGCTCCTGTATCCGGATGCGGATATCCCGGTTGTTGCTTTATCGGTGAACCGGTACCTCACCAACGAGCAGCAGTATCAGATTGGCAAAGCTCTTGCCGAGCTTCGGGAGCAGGATGTTCTGATCATCGGAAGCGGGGGGACCGTTCATAATCTGCGGGCATTGAACTGGCGTTCGGACGGCGTGGACGATTGGGCAGCCAGCTTCGATCAATGGCTGCAGGATCATCTGGAGGCTTGGGATATTGACGCGTTGTTCCAATACCGCTCGTTAGCTCCGTATGCGGCTCAGGCGGTGCCGACAAGCGAGCATTTTATTCCGCTCCTGCTGGCCATGGGCGCAGGCGACGGCACCCGCCAGGCGAAGCTGCTTCATCGCAGCTACCAATACGGTAATCTAAGCCTTAGCTGCTGGGAATTTGAATAATCAAACACATGAAAGCCCAAGACCCTTGTTAAGCAAAGGTCTTGGGCTTTTTTCAGCCTATGCTCTATTCTTCTTCTTCCTCCACGATAATCCGCACGGTATTGGTTAGAAGACCCGCGCGGAAGCAGGACGTTCCGAAGCGGAATTCGAACAGAATAGCCGCCAGGTTAATAAGGATGCCGCCCACCGGCTCGGCCAGAACGTTCACCTGGAAGGTTAACCTCCGGGTTGCGCCCGGGCTAATGGTGCCAAGCGGGATACCCGCTTGAGGATCGGGCTGCGGAATGCCGTCAACGGTAAGGCTTCCCGAGACGAATTGCAGCTGATTGTCGAGCGGATCGTAGAAGATGACATTGCCTGCCGTAATATCGGTTGACAGGTTCGTAAGCATGACATTGTAATGGTAGCTGTCTCCGACTTTCACGATTTGCGCATCCGCTGTTTTGAGGAAGGTGGCGAAATCGGAAGCCCGGATCATGCTGACCGGATTCGTAATGGTATTGGACTGGAACGTCCGCGATACAATCTGTTGATTCGGCAGCAGGAAATCGGCTTTTACCTGGCTTGTGTTCGTCAAGGAGCCGCTGCCTCTTACAAGCACGTCGAAGCGGATAAAGGCATTCTGATTCGGAGCGATAGGACCAAGATTAATGCCTTCGTTCGGATTCGCATCCAGCCTTAGCACGTTGTTAACCCGGACGGTACCCGGTATAAATAAAGCGTTTGACGGCAGGACGTCAGTGAATACGGTTCTTCCCGACACGGCGTTGCCGTTATTCACGACAAAGACCGTGTACGTAATCCGCTGCCCCACGAATAAGGAAATATCAAGGAAGGCCTTGGATACAAGAAGGCTAGGCGCGTTAGGAGTTGGGGTATTCGGAACCGTAACAAAGCTGGTTGAGATAATCGGTTGAACGGTTCCTGCCAGGAATGGCACGGTCAAGCCGACAATTGGCGGCAGCGTAATGCCGGGAACGGTAACTTGCTGATTCAGCAGGACGTTTCCGCTTGGGCCGGTGATCGGTCCAAGGTTAGGTACTTGACCCGGCGCCGGCGTTACGCCCGGTTTAAACACGGGAAGGACAGGGAGCATAAGTCCGGGAACGGGAGTGACGCCTTGCATAGGGGTCAAGGATACATCACCCGGCGTACAGGTTGCCGGTACGGTGCCTGGCGGGACAGTAACAACAAAGCCGGCGTTCGTAATTTGTCCGTTAGGCGGGTAACCCGCAACAAAAGCCTCGAATTGGATAGTGACGACTTGCCCTACATTGATAATCCCGATGACGACCTGCTCTGTAATATCAACGCCGCTGAATCGGCCCCCGTCAATGAACAAGCTGGACGGAATAAATTGAACGCCCGGAGGAAGAACCTCGACTAACAAAGCTTCTCCCGGAGCTGTCCCTACATTGGTAACGGTAATCGTATAAGTAATCGTATCCCCGATTTGCGCGGTTGAGACATTAGGCGTTTTAGTTGCCGTGATGATTGGTCCCGTAATGACGGCCGGTGTCGTTGTAGAGGTAGAAGTTGTGGTTGTTGTCGTTGGCACAGGCGTCGTGGTCGTTGTTGTTGTCGTTGAAGTAGTAGGCACGGCGGTTGACGTACTCGATGTTGACGTGGTGCTTGTTGTCGAAGTTGTTGATGTTGTTGATGTCGTGCTCGATGTTGAAGTGGTGGAGGTCGTTGAGCTTGTCGTGCTGGCTGTGGTAGTCGTTGTTGTTGTCGAAGTCGTCGGCTCGACGGTACCCGGCAAGCACCCCATAAACGGTATATTATGCGCTTCTAGCGTGCCGCCTACATTCGTAAGCGATTGGGCGACCAGCGTGCCGTTAATATTGCCGAAGCCAATCGCCTCCCAGTTCGCATAAGGGGCAAGTACCGAACCAAGAATCGAGAGGTTCTGGTTAAAAGCAGTGGTAGCCTGATAGAAGTTCCAGAGAATGAATTGCCCTTCGGAAGGGTCGGGGGTAGCCCCATTGCGAAAAATCTGATAGCTCCCGAACCCGACGTTATCGTCTCCTACGTTAATGAGAACGGTTGAGCCTGCCGGTGCAATGATATTAATTCCGTTGGCCGTATCCAGGCGAAGCCCGTTGCCGTCCACATTATTGCCGTTAAACATAAATATGTTAAGAGCCGGATCGGTTCCGATTAGGAAAATGGTACCGAAGTTATTGACGACAGATCCGTTTACCGGTAGAGCGGCAAGGTTCAGAGACAACTGTGCCAGTGATTGTTCGGCCCCGTCAAAATCAATGGGCGTACCTACCAGAGGTTGGCCGGGTACACCGTTATTATTGGTCATCGTATAATTATTGACTGTGCTGCTGGGAAACACGGTTGTATTGCCCGCGAAATTAGTTCCTCCCGTAATATTCACGTTCCCCCGTATGATCAGGTCCGATCTGGTTGTTGAAACGGGAAGCTTATCGCCTACCCCATAGCTGTTATAAGTCGCATTGCCTCCAACGGCTACTCTCCCCTCCGAATCAACGAAGGATTGCGTATGATCGCCAAACAAAAACAAGTTGAAGCCATTGGCTATCCCCAGATTGACACAGGCCATTTTCGTTATCGCCTCCTAAGTACGGTTATTAGCCCTCTATATGCACACCTTAGATACCTATGCATAATCCCTTTTAATCAGGCATACAAGACAGTATTTACGCGAAAAAAAGGGGGGCGAGCGTTGAAAGTAGCGATTCTGACCATGTTCAACGGGCTGTCGAAGACCTATTCCTTAGTCAGCGTTGTGGAGGAGCATCTGCATATGCTGCTTGGCGGCGGAGCCGACGTCAAGGTGCTCGTCAGTCAAGACTGCCCGGACACCGAGCGGTACGGCATTTATAGCGATGAACGGATTGAATGGGTGAAAATAACGAACCGGCTGCAGGGCAAGCTGATTCATTGGGTGGATTATACGCAGTCTACGGGACGAGTCCATTCAAGCTTCTTCCAGGAGGCGGAGGTCATTGCGGACAGCCTATACGAGGCTTTATCGGATGCGGAGGTTGTGTTTCTCCACGATATTTTGTACCAGGGCTGGCATCTCGTTCATAATATTGCGGTCCGTCAGGTGCAGGCCCGGCTGCCCCGGCTTCGGTTCCTTGCCATGACGCATTCCTATCCGGCCGTTAGGCCACAGCGGATGGACTGGCCCCTCTCGGCTAGATTTCTGCCGCTGCCGAATACCGTTTATCTCTATCCCGCGGAGTCGGGGCTGCCTGCGCTTGCGGCACAATACAATGTCCCGCCGGAGTTGTGTTGGGCGATCCCGAACAGCTTGAATCTGTTTGGCGAAATGGGGGAAGAGGTGCAGCGGCTTGGATCGCGGACCGATCTGTTGTCTCCGGACATTCTGGCGGTTTATCCGGGCCGGCTCACGACAGGCAAGCAGCTGGAGAAAGCTGCCGCGCTTCTGGGGGCAATAGGATCGGTGTCGGGTAAACGGGTGAAGATGATCTTTTGCGATTTTCCGTCCCTCGATATCGAGCCGGCTGCTTACAAACGGAGAATCAGGAGCGAAGGAGAGCTATACGGTCTTGGCGGGGAAGACCTTGTATTCACCTCGGACCTGGGCTGGCCGGATGGTTTCCCTCATTCGGGAGTCATGGATTTGTTCACCTTAAGCAATCTGTTTATATGCACCTCTTATTCGGAATCCTTTGGGCTTATCGTGCTGGAGGCGGCCAGCCGGGGCAATATGCTTGTCCTTAACCAGGCGGTACCGGCATTGGAGGAGCTGGGCAACCGGCTTCATGCCTATTTTATGAGATGGAATGCAAGAGGGTTCGGCGTGGATACGAGGGAAACCTATCATCCTTCGGAGGAGGCGTATTTGCGCGAGCATGCGGAGCTTATCGTGGGCCGGATGGAGAATAATCCGGTTATTCAGGCCAAGACCATTACCCGCCAGCAATTCAATCCGAGGTGGATATGGGAGAACCGGCTAAAGCCGTTAATTGAAAATCAGCCCATTGAGGGGCATTAGAAGAAAGGCTCTCCGTCCCGGAGAGCCTTTCTTCTTGTGTCTATGAATAATTTGGCATCCCTATTGGGAATCAATAACATATCTTCTCCCTGTACGAAGGGGAGGCTAGGAACGGAATGATTAACTTATGAATGGAACGGCCAGCAAAATCAATATCACCCAATTGCTTATGATCTTTGCTTTGACTAACGGCCTTATCAATCATGTCATTGTTAATCCTATGCTGCTTGATGCTTCCGGGCGGGATGCTTGGATTACGGTTATCGTGACAGGGGCTGTTTATGTTGTATGGTGCCTGCTGCTTACCTGGATGATGAAAAAATCCGGCCAGCAGAAGTGGCAGAAGTGGATTTCGGATAAGACTCATCCCATTGTGTCATGGATTCTGATTATTCCGGTCTGCGTCATTCTATATACGATCGGGGCGACAACCGTTCTCCATACCGTGAAGTGGAATACAACCAACTACCTGCCGGCTTCCCCGGCGCTTGCGCTTGTCCTTACTCTAATTATTATCTGCTTTTTGATTACGGTATGGGGTCTGCGCTCGATTGCGATAACCGCGGGCGTATTGTTTCCCATTGTCTGCGTATTGGGTGTATTCGTCAGCGTCTTTAACCACTCGGAAAAAGACTACAGTTTGCTAACCCCGATTCTGGAGCACGGATGGACGCCTGTTGCCGACGGCATCTTGTACGCGTCAAGCGGTTATATCGAGGTTGTCTTCCTGCTTCTGCTGCAGCATAGGCTCAGCGAAAAAATCAAGACGTGGCAGCTTCTCGGCTACAGCCTGTTTATTATAGGGATTATGCTGGGGCCAATCGTTGGGGCGATTTCCGAATTCGGACCTAAGGAAGCGGCCAATCAGATGACTTCCCCTTACGAACAGTGGCGTCTTGTGAAGGTGGGGCAATATATTGAGCATGTCGATTTCTTCTCGATCTTTCAATGGATGTCGGGGGCTTGCATTCGCATATGCATGGCGGTGTATCTCTTGACCGATGCTCTGAAGATGAAGGGGAAAGTGCGCAAATGGACGACGGCCATTATCATGTCCAGCTATATCTTTATTGGCATCATTCGAACGAATGATTATTCCTATTACCAGTGGATGTACAAAGTGTTTTTACCTATTTCTTTTGTTATTCTGCTGGCTATAACACTGACATGGATGGTGATTACCTTGTTTGCCAAACCATACCGGAAGGATGAGCCTCAATGACAGCAGCAGCAGGCAGCGTAAGCTGGACCGAAGAACGATTGAAGCAGCTATATCAGGGGTCGGCTGACGTATTCGTCAAGCCATGCCGGTTTGGAGCAAGCGACAAGCCTTCCGTTGTGCTGGTGTACGCGAATGCGCTCTGCGATACGGGGCAAATTCACGAATTTGTCCTGCCTGTTCTTACCGAGTATTACGAAGCAACCGGCAGAGCTTCGGCAGAAGACATGAATCAGATCATTTCCCGGCTGTCTCTGTTCACTTATAAAGGAATACCTACCGTGGAAGACATTGATGAAATTGTTTTTGAGGGAGGGCTATTTCTTTATTTTGTTCAGGAGAAGCGTTATTTCAATATGGGGATCAGCGACCGCCCGCAGCGGATGCCAAGCGAATCCAGCACGGAGATTTCCATTAAAGGACCCAAAGACGGCTTTATTGAGGATATGTCCGTCAATGTAGCGCTCATCCGCAAACGGCTGCGCAGCCATTCCCTGCACGTGAAGGAATATACAATCGGCAAGCGGACGAAGACAAGGCTGTCCCTGCTCTATTTCGAAGACATTATTAGTCCCAAACTATTAAATGCGGTACATAAAAGCCTGCAGTCCATTAATACGGACGGTCTCTACACCATTAACCAGCTGGAGGAGGCATTAACCGGATCGAAATACAAGCTTCTCCCGCTGCTGGATTATACGGGGAGACCCGATTATTGCGTAAACTCTCTGCTTTCCGGCAGGTTCCTCATTGTTATGGACGGCAATCCGCTTGTTATCGTAGGGCCTGCGGGGTTAAGCCTTCTGCTTAAATCGCCGGAGGACATTCATTTCAATTACACTTATATCTCGTTTGCGCGATTTATCCGATTGTTCAGTCTGTTTTTAACGGTCTTCCTGCCGGGAATCTGGGTAGCGCTGATGGCCTTCCATCAGGACCAGCTGCCGTTCCGGATTATGGCGACCATATCGGTCTCCCGTCTCGGGCTGCCCTTCTCCGCGCAGATCGAGATGTTTATTCTGCTTATGCTGCTGGAGATCTTCCGCGAGGCCGGCGTCCGGCTGCCGACTTCCATCGGTCAGACCTTGACGTCGATCGGCGGTCTTATCATTGGCGATGCCGCGATCCGCGCGGGACTGGTGTCGCCGTCGGTCGTTGTGATTGGCGCGATTACCGCGGTCTCAGGGGTAACGCTGGTTAATCAGTCGTTAAGTACGGTCGTCAGTATTATCCGCCTGTTCTTCTTCTTGTTGTCCTCCTTCCTTGGCATGTACGGAGTAATACTTGGGATCGTCATCTTTATTGCGCTTATGGGAAGCCAGCAGTCGTTTGGGGTAAGTTATCTTGCTCCTCTATCGCCGCTTAAAATCAAGGATGTTGCGGCTTCGTTCCTTAGGCTTCCTTGGTTCTTAATGAAACGGCGTCCGGGCGTCCTGCAAAATCAGGATGACGAGCGGTAAGGGAGTGGAATAGGAATGCGGCTGCTTATCGGAAAAATGCTTATTTGCTTGTTCGCCGTTGGTTTTCTGTCAAGCTGCGCGAACTCGAGAGATATCCAGAATATGGCTTATGTTACCGCTCTTGGGGTGGATTACGAGAACGGCGAATATAAGACGTATGTGCAGGTGCTGAACTTCTCCAATATCGCGAGATCCGAGAATACGGCGCTGGGCAAGAAAGTGCCGATCTGGATCGGAAAGGGGCACGGGGAGACGCTTGCTCTGTCACTCGCCGATACGAACGAGACCTCGCAGTTTCCATTGTTCTGGGGGCATCTTAAGGCTGTTGTTCTAAGCGAGAATTTGATGAGGCGAGGGGGGAAAGAAACGTACTCAACGTTAAACCGCCATTACGAGATCCGGTATAACGTGCTAGTATTCGGCACGAAGGAGAAGATGGAGGACATTCTAACGCAAAAGTCGATCTTTAATCTATCTCCGCTGGATACCATTATGTACACAAGCGTGCAGAATCGCAGCCAAAGTCCATACGTCATTGCCCACTACGGCAACCGGATTATTGCAAATATGAATGAACCCGGAAACTCGCTTTATTTGCCTTCCATTTCGATTAATAAACACACTTGGCTGGAGGATAAGGCCGAGCGCGGGATGTTTGAGATGAATGGGGCGTACTTTTTTGATAAAGGCAGGCTGGTGAACTGGATGTCCCTGGAGGAATTGAAGGGGCTGAGGTGGGCTACGGAAAATATCAGCAAGACGACCCTTCAAGTTCCTTTGGAAGACGGGCATGAAGGAGCTATTCAGTTCGAACACCCCAAGATGAAGGTGATTCCGAAGTTGCAGAGCAACGGAGACGTCAAGTTCGACCTAAAGGTTACGGCAAAAGGAACCGTCAGAGATTCCGATAATGCAACTATCGCGGTGATGGAGAAGAAGGCGGAGCAGGCTATCCAATCCGAAATTCAGAAGACGTACAAGATTGGCGTTGCGAAGCATTGCGATCCTTTCAAGCTGGAAGAGACGCTGTACCGGCAGCGTCCGCTCGTGTTCCATAAGTTAACCAAGGGAGGCTTCTTTTTTCTGAATGAGCGCTCCCTTGGCGCGGTGCAGGTTACCGTAAAAATTACAAGCACAGGGAAGTACAAGGAGATCGTGAAATAGCGCTACATCGTTTGGCCGCCGTCGACGGTAATAATCTGGCCGGTCATGGCTTCCTGCTCCAGCGAAGCGCAGATCAGCCGGGCAATATCTTCGGGAGTTGAGATTTGCTGCAGAAGCAGGTTAGGGGCTAGCTGCAGCATCTGTTCTTCCCGGCCGGCCCACCACCTGGTTGCGACGGCGCCCGGCACCACGCAGTTGACTCTTATATGAGGAGCCAAAGCCCGCGCGAGAGACTTGGTAAGGCCGTGGACGGCGGCTTTGGATACCGCATAAGGCAGGGACGAGCCTAAGCCGGTAGTACCGGCGATGCTGCCGACATTAACGATGGCGCCTTGTCCCTGTTTTTTCATGTGGGGAGCGGCAGCTCTTGCGCAATAGAACATGCCCTTAACGTTAACATCAAACAGTTCGTCCCACACTTCGCCGGTTGCGGCATCCAGGTCGGAGAACGGAATATGGCGGGTGATGCTGGCATTGTTCACAAGCAGATCCAGGGTGCCAAAGTGTTGGACGATACTCTCAGCCATGTCTCTGACCTCCTGATCCTTCGACACATCGGCCCGAAAGGCCATCGCCTTCCCGCCCATGCTCTGAATGAGCTGCACGGTTTCTTCTGCTTCCTGCGCGGAGCGCGAATAGTTAACGGCAACAGACGCGCCTTTGCTGGCTAATGCCAGACTGGTTGCCCGTCCGATTCCCGTTCCTCCTCCGGTTACAAGCGCTGTTTTATGCTTTAGTTCCATATGATGACCTCCTCCGGATCTTCGCTTAATGTCATTGTATAAGCCGCTATCCGATTTGTATAATTGAATAAAATGAAGGGTGAATTCAAGAATATTGAATTCACCTGGAGGAGATGGGAGACGAATGGATCTGAAGACCTTAAAGACCCTGCACGCCATTGTCAGGCATGGCAGCTTCCATCAAGCGGCGGAGGAGCTGAGCTACGCCCAGTCCACGGTGACGATGCAGATTCAGAGATTGGAGGCGGATCTGGGCGTACAGCTGTTTGAACGGGGGAAGAAGGTCCGGCTGACGGAAGCGGGAAGGCTGTTCCATGAGCAGAGCCTGGATATTGTCCGCCGGATGGAACGGCTGCAGAGCAGTCTGGTCGAGCTGCAAAACGGTGAAGCCGGGAAGGTGAGGCTTGGCGTAACGGAGCCGACGGCCAGCCGCAGGCTGCCGCAGCTGCTTATGGCTTTTATGAACGGACATCCTAAGGTTGAGGTATCTCTTGAGATCGCCAGCACGCCTCTGCTGGTGAACGGGCTGAGACAGGGAGAGCTGGATTTTGCGATATGCTCCACGCCGGAATCCGGAGAGGAATTGTATTTCCAACCGTTGTTTCAAGAAAAGTTTGTCGTGCTGCTGCCGGAGAATCATCCGCTGACCGGCATGGAACGCATCAAGCTCGCCGACTTGGAAGGGCACCGGCTGCTTATTACGGCGGTGAGCTGTCCCTATCGGAAGAAGCTTGAGAGAATTTTGCAGGATAACGGTGCTCTATCTGTCGAGACGATGGAGATCGGCAGCATGACGGCGCTTAGACAATATGTGGCGCAAGGGTTTGGCATCGCCCTTGTTCCGCTGACTGCCCTAGAGCCATTGCCCGAGGGTACGGAAATAAGAGAGCTTCAAGACGTATCGATAGACATGTTGATGGGGCTGCTCAGCCATGCCGCGCCGTTATCGCCGGCAGCCGCCAAACTTTACGAGAATTTAAGGCAGTCTTTGGAAAGGATTTAGACCCCTGCATAGAGAAGGAATGATATGGAAACGATAGTGCAAGGTTCAAATCGTTTAACTATCTCTAAGAAAGAAGGTCTATCATGTCTAAGTTGAATATCGGGATTATTTTGGGAAGCACGCGCCAGGGCCGCGTATGTCCGCAAGTAGGCGAGTGGGTAAAGGGTGTTGCCGATAAACGCGGCGATGCCAACTACGAGATCGTAGACGTTGCAGACTACAAGCTGCCGCTGTTTGGCGAAGTGGATGCTTCGGAGCAAGCAGGCGCTTGGAATGCGAAGCTGGCGGGCCTCGACGGTTTCGTGTTTATCGTAGCGGAATACAATCACAGCATCACGGGTTCCTTGAAAAACGCGCTCGATTACGCGCGTGAGGCTTGGAACAACAAAGCAGCCGGCATCGTGAGCTACGGCTCGGTGGGCGGCGCTCGCGCGGCAGAGCATCTTCGCGGCATTCTTGGCGAGCTGTCGATCGCGGACGTACGCGTTCACCCGGCGCTGTCGCTGTTCACGGACTTTGAGAACGGTTCGGTATTCAAGCCGGCCGATCTTCATCTGACGAACGTAAACGGCATGTTGGACCAGGTTCTTGCCTGGAGCGGCGCGCTTAAGACGCTTAGACAATAGAATGATTGACTTGCGAAGAGCATCCTCCTAGGAGGGTGCTTTTTTTTGTTAAATAACGGCATCGTGTAACCTTCTTGTCATATTTAACGTCAGTAGCAATGATCGAATTCGATATCATTACCCTACATCAAGGAGAGTGCAAGACGTGAAAAAGCCTATGTTTCTTCTTTTGTTTACGTTTCTCGTAAGCCTGACGCTGAGCGCCTGCTCGGATGGAGGCAGCAGCAACAAAATTCCTGAAACCTCGTTAACCCCGCAAGAAATGGTAGGTAAGCTTGTGCAGCAATACGAGCAGCCGCCGCAGGCGGAGCTTGACGCTGACGAGGTAAAAAACCTGTATCATCTGGATCCGGCGCTTCTCGAAGCGTATTCCATCAAGACGCCTCTAATGAACGTGAAAACTAATGAAGTTGCGGTTCTGAAAGTGAAGGATGCCAAAGACCTGGAGACGGTCAAGAAAGCCGTGGAGCAGCGTGCGGCAGATGTTCAAAAGCAATTCGAGAGCTACTTGCCCGACCAATACGAGAATGCCAAAAACTATAAAACAGCCGAACAAGGCAGCTACGTGTTATTTGTTATCGATGAACATGCGGATGAAATGGTAACCGCTTTTAACGCCTTCTTCGAAAAGAAGTAACCGGCTATGGTATTTAGCAGCCTGTTATTCCTGTTTATTTTTTTGCCGGCGGTTTTGCTGTTCTACTGGCTGTCGCCAAGAAGAGGGAAGAACCTGATTCTGTTTCTGGCCAGCCTTGTCTTCTACGCCTGGGGCGAGCCGGTCTATATCGTCATTATGTTGATCTCGACGGTAACCGACTACAGCTTTGGTCTCCTGTTAAGCCGGCCGGAATGGGGAGCGAAGCGGCGCAAAGCGATTGTCGTCGCCTCGGTTATCGTGAACCTGGCGCTGCTGTCGTATTTCAAGTACGCCGACTTTGCGATCCGCAACGTAAATGCCCTGCTCGGCACGGATATTCCGCTGACGGAGCTGGCGCTGCCAATCGGCATCTCGTTTTATACGTTCCAATCCATGTCCTATATTATCGACGTGTACCGGGGAACGGCGAAGGCCCAGCGCAACTGGATAGACTTCGGTACGTTTGTAGCCTTGTTCCCGCAGCTTGTTGCGGGGCCGATCGTGCAGTACAACACGCTGGCCGAGCAGCTGAAGGAACGCCGCGTGTCGATGGAGATGTTTGCGGAAGGGGTAAGGCGTTTCATTATCGGCCTGGCCAAAAAAGTGCTTCTGGCCAATAACATCGGCTTGCTCTGGCATGCGATTTCGGAAGCCGATGCGGGCACGCTGCCGGTGCTCACCGCATGGCTTGGCATTATCGCTTTTGCGTTCCAGATCTATTTCGATTTCAGCGGCTATTCGGATATGGCCATCGGGCTGGGGTTGATGTTCGGCTTCCGGTTTAATGAGAACTTTAATAAGCCCTATACGGCGCAGAGCATTACGGATTTCTGGCGCAGATGGCATATATCGCTTAGCACTTGGTTCCGGGATTACGTTTATATTCCGCTTGGCGGCAACCGGAAAGGTCTGACGAAGCAGCTCCGCAACATCCTGATTGTTTGGGTCCTGACCGGAATCTGGCATGGGGCGGCATGGAACTTCATGCTGTGGGGCTTGTATTTCGGCGTTATTCTTATTTTCGAAAAATGGGCCGGGCTTAAGCTGCTCGCACGCGCGCCGCGCTGGATCCGGCATGTCTACGCCAGCCTGCTTATCCTGATCGGGTGGGTGCTCTTCGCCTTCGACGAGCTGCCGAAGGTTGGCGGCTATCTGAAAGCAATGTTTGGCCTAAGCGGCCAGTCGCTCTGGAATGACGGAACGGTGTATTACTTGTACACGAACCTGGTCTTGCTCGCGGTGCTTGTGCTGGCCTCAATCGCCTGGAGGAAGCGGACGGCGTACTCGCGGGAGAACGGCAGCTTATCGGCCGTCCGCTCGCTTGCCGGCTTTGCCTGGCTGCTTGTCCTGTTCTTCCTCTCCGTCTCTTATCTCGTCGACGCGACGTTTAATCCGTTCCTGTATTTCCGTTTCTGACAGCAAGGGGGACCTCCATGATGAAAAAACAAACCGACCGTCTGCTCGCCATCTGGTTTGTCGGGACGATCTTTGTTCTCGCCCTGATCTTCCTCTTCTCGCCGGCGAGGAAGTTCTCCGAGCTTGAGAACCGCTATTTGCAGGCGGAGCCCAAGCTGACCTGGGACCATCTGATTTCCAAGCAGTTCGCGGAGGAGGCGGAAACGTTCGTTACGGACCATTTTCCGCTTCGCGGGCAGTGGGTGTGGGTGAAGTCGCTCTCCGAGCAGCTGCGGCTTCAGCAGGAGAACAACGGGATTTACAAAGGGAAGGACGGTTACCTGTTCGAGAAGTTTACGAAGCCGGATCCGGCATTGCTGGCTCAATATACGGGTGCAGTGAAGGACTTTGCTTCCTCTAACCCGGACTCCGAGCTGACGTTTCTGCTTGCGCCGACATCCATTGGCCTTTATCCGGACAAGCTTCCCTGGAAAGCGCCGCATGACCGGCAGGATCAGGTGAACAGAGCGGTAGGGGTAGGGCTGCAGGGAACTGCCAATCTGACGTATATCAACGGGTTCGACGTTCTGATGCCGCATGTCTCCGACGCGATCTATTACCGCACCGACCACCATTGGACGACGCTTGGCGCTTATTATGCCTATGAGGCTTATGCGAAACGGATGGGCTGGACCCCGCATCCGCTGCTGGAATATACGGTCAAGACCGTAAGCGATTCCTTCCTCGGGAGCTACCATACGCGCGGACAATTCAGTCTGGTGAAGCCGGATCCGCTACAGGTCTTTCTGCCGAAGAAGCCGGTGGACACGTCGGTGTATGTAGCGGATACCGATACGACCTCAAGCGGCTTGTACGACGAGAGCTTCCTCGCGAAAAAAGATAAATACTCGTATTTCCTCGGCGGCGTTCATGCGCTTATGACGCTGACCAGCGATATTCCGGAAGGCGAAGAGGATCTGGACAAGCTGCTTGTGGTCAAGGATTCGTATGCTCATAGCGTCTTGCCTTTCCTGACGCAGCATGTCAAAGAAATTCATGTCATTGACATGCGCTACTACAACGGCAGCATTAGCGAATACAGGAAAGCGAACGGCATCAGCCACACGCTTATGCTGTTTAATACGGCAACCTTCTCGGAGAACAACGAGATTCTTAAGCTTAATAAATAATCGATATAACAAGGGAGAGTTTCTTGCATGAAAAAACGCGCCATCATTCTTCTTCTCACGACTATGATTATGGGCGGCGTGCTCAGCGCCTGCGGCGGCAATAATAATAACAGCAGCAATAATATGGCAGCTTCACCAACTCCTACGGCCACGGCTCCCGCGGAAGAAAGCCCGTCCGTAAGCCCGGATGCGCAGCCAAGCGAAGAAGCATCGGAGACTCCGGCCGAAAGTCCGTCGGCGAGCGCAAGCCCGGATCCTTCGCCTAGCGCCTCTGCCGAACCAAGCCAGACGCCGGCGCCGCCGAAGGAACCGGCACCTAGCGCGAAGCCTTCCGAGCCGGCAAAGAAGCCGGCGGCAACGCCTTCGCCAAGCGCGAAGCCATCTGCTGCGCCAAAGCCGACGCCAAAGCCAACCCCGAAGCCAACCGTCAAGCCTAGCCCAAGCCCAGCTGTTGAGACTGCGGCGAGCGATGTCATCGATGCGATGCTGAAAGCGGTCGAGCAGCCTGCCCTGATCGCGATGGCAGCCGATGACGTGAAGAATATGTATGGCATCGATACCTCGACGCTTGCCGATTACTCCGGCCGCATGCCGCTTATGAACGTAAAGACAAACGAGATTGCCGTGTTCAAGGTGAAGAAGGAAAAGGATATCGACACCGTGAAGAAAGGCATGGTCAAGCGCGCCGAAGCGGTTCAGAAGCAATTCGAATCGTATTTGCAGGATCAGTACGAGAATGCGAAAAACTACAAAATTGTCGTGCAGGGCAACTATGTCCTCTTTGTCATCTCGGAGAGCGCGGATGATCTGGTGAAAGCATTCAAGGCAGCCGTATAATTTGGCTCGTTAGATTCATCCTATTTGGGTAAGAGCTGGCGTAAGGAGGTTACCCAAATGAATGAATCCCTGTTTCACCTGTCTTATATTGTGCTGCTTGGCGTACTGCTCGCGCTGGGGCTCGGTTGGATGGGGTGGTTGATCTACCATCGGAGGAAGAGAAAAGCGCGATAAACCAAAAGCCATGAATTCCGTCATAGGAGTTCATGGCTTTTTTTGAATGATAACCGGTTACTTAATCCCGAAACGGATAAACGAATCCACGATATGCCGGCGGAGAAGCAGGTAGATAATCAGGATCGGCAGGCAGGAGACGGTGGTGGCGGACATCAGGGAGCCCCACATATTCGTGTCGGAATTGACGAACAGCTTCAGGCCGATCTGAATCGGTGAATGCTCCATTTTTTTCGTAATCAACATCGGCCACAAATACTCATTCCAGGCATTAATGAACGAGATGATGCCAAGCGAAGCGATTCCCGATTTAATGTTAGGAATAATGAGCCGCACAAGGATATCCCAATCGTTCATGCCGTCGATGCAGGCCGCCTCAATCAGAACGCCGGGGAAAGATTGAAACGACTGATAGAGCGACAGAATGGCAAAGGTAGATACGCAGAACGGAAGCACGATGCCAAGCATGGAGTCATTCAGTCCCAGGTCGTTAACCAGAACATAGTTCGGAATCATAATCGCCTGGAACGGAATAAGCCAGGTTAGGCTCAAAACCGAGAAGATCAGACCTTTGCCGCGGAATCTCCAGCGTACGAGAGCGTAAGCCGCAAGCAGGCTGGTTGCCAGCTGAAGCAAAGTCATCGTAATGGAGATGGCAAACGAGTTAAAGATCATCCGCACAATCGGCATCTGGGAAAAGGCATACGTATAGTTGCTGAAGGTCGGCGCTTTGGGAAAGATGCTGGACGTAAAAATCTCAGAGTCGTTCTTAAGCGAAGAGATAACCATCCAATACAGCGGAATAATCGCTATGATACACATCAGCGCCAGCGCCCCATGTCGCAGGAACGCCAGTACCGGGGAACGTTGGTTCATCGAACATTCTCCTTCACCGTTAATTATCGTAGAACGACAGCTTGCGCGACGCCGCATTCATAAGGAGCGCGATGACGCCAAATATAAAGAAGAAGACAAGCGCTGCAGCCGAGCTGAAGCCTGCATTCAAATTCGAGAACGCGAAACGGTACATTTCGTAGTAAATGTTCGTAGAGGTACCGTATGGACCGCCCGTCGTTAAAATATCGATATAAGCAAATGTCCATTGACTGGAGAACAGGATACTCATCATCATCATGAACATAATCATTGGCGACATGAGTGGAACGGTAACGTTAATGAATTGGCGCATGCTGGACGCGCCGTCAATGGCAGCCGCTTCGTAATATTCCCGGTTAATGCCGGTTAGAGCAGCCGAGAACATAATGACGCTGAAGCCGATCATTTTCCAGCCCGTAATGAGCAGAATAATCCACTTCGCGAAATTCGCGTCGGAGAAAAAGGCGATGGGCTGATCAATCAGGTTCATCTTAAGCAAGATATGGTTGACTACGCCGTTCGACGGATGGAATAACCACCGCCAGATGGCGCTCACCGACACGGGGGCCAGAATCATGGGAATAAAGAAGATGCCTCGGTAAAAGTTTTTCATCTTGCCGTTCATATTGTTGGTAACGACGGCAAGGACAAGCGGGATCAGAATGGAAAACGGAAGCAGTCCTACCGTATAGAAAACGGTGTTGCCAATGGAATCAAGGAAGGCCGGGTTATGAAACAGTTTATCGAAGTTTTCCAGTCCGACGAATTTCTTGTCTGTTCCGGGGACCATGTTCCACTTATGAAAAGCCAGGTAGAACGTCGTAATGAGCGGTTTGTACATCCAGACGGACAACAGGATAATGGCAGGAGCCAAGTAAACGAACGGTTTGAGCCGCCGCCATAGCTTGGCTTTATTCAGACGTCTTTGAGCAATTGCGGGGCTCCCCTTTAAAGGGGGGGCATACGAATTTTCGAAGGTTTGGCTCATAACGATTCCTTTCCTACGGAGAGTCACTCTCTCCAAGTGTTATGGCTGTTCATTAAGGCATTAAGCTGTTGATTTGATCTTGCGCTTGTTTAAGCGTCTGCTCCACGTCAGCGTTCGTCGAAACGGATTTTACGATCGCGTCGGTGAAGGCTGTTACCATTTCCGTTGCGCTGTCGCCAGGCCAGATGGCGACCGGTTGAATGCGCGACAGCTGCTCCAGGTTGATTTTGTAGAGCGGATTTTGCTCAACGAAATCTTTCAGGCCGTTCGGG
Organism: Paenibacillus sp. MMO-58; assembly: GCF_037146255.1. Lineage (NCBI taxonomy): Bacteria > Bacillati > Bacillota > Bacilli > Caryophanales > Paenibacillaceae > Paenibacillus > Paenibacillus sp. MMO-58. Next base: position 253,203 of record NZ_JBBCVY010000007.1, on the reverse strand, counting down.
TCGTCGGCAAGCTTCGTGCGAAGCGGCAGGTAACCGATTTGGGAAGTGATGATGGTGTACCCTCTGTCGCCGGTAACGAACTTGATGAATTCCCATACGGCTGCATTTTTCTTCGGAGAATCCGGACGAACGGCAAGGACGGAGCCCGAGTTGACAGGGATGGATTCCTTATCGCCGAATTGCGGGAGAGCGCCGCCGTATACTTTCCAGCCGCCGGCTTCGGAAGCTTTCTTGATGCCGCTGTACAGCGAAGTGGAGGATACGTACATGCCTAGATTGCCAGCCATAAATTGCTCGGAAACTTCCGTGTCCGTACCTTTAGCCGATGCACCGTTCATGTACAGGTCTTTCCACATGGAGATCGCGTCGACGCTTTCTTTGCTGGCGAACTCAGCTTGCTTGCGGTCTTCGGACAATACGCGGCCGCCGTTGCTCAAGATCAGACCTTCGGTTACCCAACCGTTCTGAGGCGAGAGACCAAAGCCGTCTTTGCCGGTCTTTTCCTTGATTTGCAGCGATGCGGCTTTAACCTCGTCCCAAGTTTTTGGCGGATTAGCCGGATCAAGACCGGCTTCTTCGAACAGCTTGCCGTTGATGAATACGATTGGCGTACTGAAGGTAAAGGCAAGCCCGTACATTTTGCCGTCGATTTTGCCAAGCTCAAGCGCATTTGGCGAGATGTCCTTCAGATGCTCGTCCAGCTCTGCCTTAGGGAATACGTCCTCGTAGGCTTTGAAGCCAAGGCCAAGACGGGAGCTGTCGAGCAGGTTGAACGTATGCTGTACGACATCGACTTCTTTGCCAGCCGAGATATCCGCTTTGTACTGTTGGAAAGTGGCGTCGGGAACCCCTTCAACAATAACCCCTTTTTCCTTGCCAACCGTGTCGTTGAACTCTTTGATCAGCTGCTCCATGCCGGCTTTCATCGTCGGGTAAGCAAGGCTATACGAGTAGAACGTAACCTTTGTCGGATTAGCCGGGTCAAGCTTTCCGAGCTCTGCTTGATTGGCTGCTTGATTGCTGGAATTTGCCGCTGCGTTGCCGGAAGTATTGGTCGAACTGCTGTTTGCTCCGCAAGCGCTAGCCATGATAAGCGAACCTACCGTCATAAGGGCGATAGCGCCTTTTGCCAGACGTTTCATAATGAATGTTTCCCTCCGCTATAAGTAGAAGTTTTAATTTGATCTATTCCAAGCAATAATCTCGAATCTGTTGTTTCACTGCTTCGTCAATGCCGAATTCCTCTTGCAAATAACGGTCGAATGTCCCGTACTCGGTGATAATGCTGTCCATGGTTGCTTTTAGGTAAATTTCCTGCAGCTTCATGGCTTCTTCGACTTCCTTCAGCTCTTCGGTGCTGACGTATTGGGCTGCCATATCGAACATTTGCCGATGGAATTTCTCCAGCGTGACATTGGACAGCAAATAATCCTCAAGCACCGTTTCGTAAGGCACGCCAAGCGTGAGCAGGATCAGCATGCTGCCTACGCCCGTGCGGTCTCGGCCGCCAGCGCAATGCTGGACAAGCGGCAGGTTCGCCTCCGGATTTTTGAGAAGCTCCATCAGCTTCTTGTAGGAAGCATTCCGGATAGGAAGAGCGGCATACAGGTCGCCCAGCATGTTTTTCGAAAATTGCTTGTGGAGACCGCTCGCAAATACCTGCTCGAGATCAAGGCTTGGCGCATCCTCCGCTGCCGTATTGGCGGGAATCCGGATATTCACGGCTTGTCCGATCTGCGGATCAGGCTTTTGTTCCGCTTCTCCGCGGTTGCGATAGTCGAATACGTGCTTCAGGTTCAAGCCCTCCAGCAAACGGTGATCCTCCGGCGTTAGTCCGGTTAACTCCGCGGCGCGGAACAATAAGCCTTGCTTGACCGTTCGGCCGTCGGTTGTGCGATAGCTGCCCATATCGCGGAAGTTGAAGGCTCCCTCCAAGGGAAGCAGACTCGCGGGCATTACTTGATTGGTCATGATGAATGCTTTACCTTCCTTCTATTCGTTATGGGCGGCGGCAGCTTCCATGGAGAAGCGGAAGAATTCTTCCTGCATGCCCGGCATGACGACGGTTTGAACCGTGATGCCTTCTTCGAAGACAGAGACAACGTTATAGCCGCAGAAATCGACCATTTTGAACTGATTGTCTTCGGCCGCTTCTCCGCCAAAGGCCGTTCCTGTTGCCGCTACATGGCAAATTCCTTTGTACGTGCCGACATTATTGGTGTGAACGTGGCCGGCTACAACGCCGATAACGTCCTTGCCTTCCAGCACGGCGCCGAGCTGTTCGCGATTAGCAAGCAGGTGGTCCGCTGGCATGCCGTTAATGTTCAGCAGCGGATGGTGGAGGGCAACGATCGTGCCATGCTCAGCCGGCGTGCGCAGCGTCTCTTCGAGCCATGCCAATTGCTCGGCATCGATCTCGCCGTGATGTTGGCCTTTGATCTGGGAGTTCAGGCCAATCAGACGTACGCCTTGAATCGTGTGGCTGTAGTGGTAAGGCTGCTCGGAGGGCTTCTCCTTCAGGAAGCCTTCGCGGAATGGAGCACGGTGGTCATGGTTGCCGAGTACGACATACACGGGTACACCAAGCAGCGAGGAGCCTTCGTCAACAATCGTGCGGATGTATTCATAGTCCTGGGTATTGCCCTCATGCGACAAATCACCGGTAATGACAACGAAAGCAGGGGAGATAGCGTTATCGCGGATATGGCCGAATACGCGTCTTACTTTTTCAGTCAGCTGTTGCTTCGAAAAGATATTGTTTGTTTCAGGCGCATTCATGTGCGTGTCTGTCAGGTGAACGAATTTCAGCTTTTCCATAATAAGAACCCTCCTATTGTTATCCTTAATAAAATCTAGTGCTGATGCGGCTCGTAGTTCTCGATCTCGTCCACGCCGTCCAGATGGATAACCCGGTAGGACGGTACGCCGCTTTTCATCGTTACCCAGAGAATCAGATTCTCGTCCGAACGGCTGCCGCCATGCGTCAAGCCGCCGGTTCGGCCGAGCTGGATATATTGCTTGGACGCTTCTGGCTTGCTGGTATATTCAAGAGAGTGGAAGTGGCCGGCAAATACGGTGTGGGGGCGGCCTTCAAGCATGCGCTCAAGCTCCGCGAAATCCGCGTTATCCGATTTCCATCCCGGCTTATGCATCGTCACGAACGTGTGCTTTACGTCTTTGTTGTTCTCCAATACTTCTTGGAAGAAGGCCAGCTGCTCTTCGCCAATGCCGATCTCGAGCTTGCTGAATACGGCCGCTTCTTCCGGCGTCATAGTTGCCATGCCGCTAAATAATTGCTCCAGCGGAGTAGCAGGGTTTTGCTTGAAAAGCTCGGTTGCTTGCTTAATGGTGTCGAGGAGAGCATCCGGGAATTCTTGAGGCGGATTCTCGGTGTTTACGATCAGGTAGAGGACATCGTTCAAGCGGAAAGCGTAATATTCGAAGCCTTTGCGGGCTCTCCATACGTCGGCCATCATCGGATTGCCGTAATCATGGTTGCCGACAACCTGGAAGAACGGAACGCCTGTCGCTGCGATTTTGGCATCAATCTCGTCCCACTCTTCATGGACGTTAGCCGGGTCGCGCCAGTAGCCTTCGATCAAGTCGCCAACGGAGAGAATAAAGCTTGGCTTCAGATCGGTCAGCAGGCCGAGTGCCTTCTCGAATACGCCTGGCGTAGCAAGACCGCAGCGGTCGCCTACGACCGCGAAGGAGAAATCTCCTGCCGGAAGCTGCGGAAGCTCGCCGAACCATGGACGTTTGTCTGTAGTGAAATGCTTTTCGTCGTACCAGATCCCCGAAGTTTTGCCTAATTGAATGGTTGTCATCTTTTACGTTACCTCCTCGAATCTCTATCTTCCCGTTTAGTATGCAGGTTGTATGTAAGTTGTGTGTAATCGTGGGATTGAATATTTGTAAAAGGCAAAACAAAAACCGAAAGTCCAAAGGACTTCCGGCTGCGGGTCTGGCACTATTTATTTCATTAAGCCATGAAGGATGAAATGCTCGTGGGTATCCGAGTATTGCGAGGCGACGGCGGCTTTAGCCGCGGCGGTATCGCCGCTCTTGATCGCTTCCAGAATACTGCGGTTCGTTTGAATGGAACGGCTTGGCTGATATTGCGGATATTTCATGCGGTAGGATACGGTGCTGAACACGTAACGGCCGCGATAGAGCTCCATAATTTGCAGCATGCTTTCGTTATGGATCGTTTTTAGGATCGTTTCGGTAAACTGCAAAGTACTATTGTAGTAGCCGTAAAAATCCTTTTGCTCCAAGGCGGATTGCTGCTGCTCGAGTACTTGCTCCATAGATGCTATATCGAACTTTAACTGCCGCTTGGCGGCCGTGTCCAGCACGAACAGCTGCATGGAAACAAGAACCTCGTACATCTCGCTGAATTCGTGGGCGGATACTTCCTTTACCATAACGCCCCGTCCCCGGAAGGAGCCTACAAGCCCTTCCCGTTCAAGCAGGGAGATAGCGGCGCGGACCGGCGTTCTGCTCATGCCAAGCTGCGCGGCAAGCTCGTTCTCCGATAGCATGGAACCCGGCATATATTCAGCCCGCATAATCCGTTCCCGGATTTCGCGGTAAGCGATAGATTCTAATGAGGTTGAAGAAGACATAGCGTATTTTCCTTTATCTGTTTTTTAGACTAATAGTACCAAATAAACAGAAAGCAATGCTATAGGCAAGCTGATGTCAGCCGATCGTGTCGCCATCCACTACGACATCGATAAGGCGATAACCTTCGCTACCGTTCTTGATAATCAAATCCCCTTTAATATGCAAATCCCGCAAAGTAATATCAGGAGCCGCTATCGTAACGTCTCCGTACACCGTCTCGACAGCGGATTCAAGCCCATAAGTACCCGGAGCCGAGTAAGTCCGGTTCACGATGCCGGACTTCAGCAGCCTGTCGATCATGCTGACAGCGCTTGCGCGAGTGACCGGCTCCGCCGGCCGGAAGGTGTCGTCCGGGTAGCCTTGCACAATTCCTTTTTTCGCTAAGTTCGCGACGGCTCCGCGGCTTGCTTCCTGAATCTGTTCATTGTCCTTGAATGGGGTGTCCTGTTCTCTGGGAAGCTCCAGCTGAACAAGGGTTGCGAGCATAAGCGCCGCTTCCTCCCGGGTAATGATCTGCTCCGGTCTTATCCGGCCGTTGCCTCCCTCGGGTATGTAGCCTGCTTGAACGGCTTTGCCTATTTCGGTATAAAACCAGTCGGACGTCTTGACATCTTGATAAAAGAAGGGGGCCGCGTCGCTCAATTCGAAAGCTCTGTTGATCATCGATACCATCTCCGCCCGGGTCACGGGCATCTCCGGTTTAATCGTCCCGTCCGGATAGCCCTGCAGCCATCCGAGATCGAGCCATTCCTTTAAAGCCGGGGCGGCCCATGACTGCTCCGCTTCTTCGTATGCCGCTTGGGAGGCGGCATAGCCCGTTATTGCAAAGGTAAAGAGACAACCGATTAGCAGCGGCACAACGGCTTTCCATCGACTCATCAGCATCGCATCCCTTCAAAATGTAGTTCTCTACTAAAGTGTACGAGATTATAAATGCAATAGCTGTCGAATGGAAGTGGAAGGCATAGGAAACAATAGGTGCACAATGAATGACAGATAAAGGATGGATACGAATTGGCTAATCCGTTTCGAGTGTTTAAGAAGGACCTGGGTTATTTTCTGAAAAACAGAATGCTTATCATTACGTTTCTTGGCGTTTCTATCGTGCCGATGCTGTACGGCGGGTTCCTGATCAAGGGGAACTGGGATCCTTACGGGAAGCTTCAGAATTTGCCGGTTGCCGTTGTCAATCTGGATAAAGGTGCGGAATATCAAGGGAAAGCGATGAATGTCGGCGAGGACTTCGTGAAGGAGCTGAAGGAGAACGAGACCTTCGACTGGCGCTTTGTCAGCGAGCAGGCTGCCCGCGAGGGGATGGTCAGCAACCGGTATTACGCGACGATTACGATCCCGGACAATTTCTCCGAGCATGCGTCCTCTTTAACGAGCAACACGCCGCAGAAGGCGGATATTATCTTCGAATCGAACAGCTTTTATAACTTTATATCCGGGCAGATCAGCGAAAATGCGACAAAGGAGCTGCGAAACAGGCTGTCGCAAAATCTGACCGAGGCGTATTCGAGAAGCATGCTCTCTCAATTCTCGGAGCTCTCAAGCGGCCTTTCCAGGCTGGCGGCCGGGGCTTTTGATCTGCGTGACGGCGCAGTGCAATTAAAGGGTGGAGCGGGGACGCTAAGCAGCAAGCTGCAGGAGCTGTCAGGCGGTGCGGCCAAGCTTCACGCCAGCGTCGGCCAGCTGGAAAGCGGGGCATCGGAGCTGAACACGGGGCTGTCGAAGCTAAGCAGCAGCGCGGGAACTTTATCATCCGGGGCCTCGCAGCTAGGCGCGGCGTCAACGCAGCTGAAGCAGGGGGCCGATAAGCTGGCGGATGGATCGGGTCAGCTGAAGGACGGAATCCAGTCCGCCAAGAGCGGGGCGGATGATCTGTACGCCGGCCTGCAGCAGTCCGCGGCCGGCAGCAAGCAGCTGGAGACGGGGCTGACCGCATCGGCTGCCGCCAGCGATACGTTGGCCGATGGCAGCGCCCAGTTAGCTGCGGGCCTCAAGCAGCTGGCGGGCAGCAATGCCGACTTGGCTGCCGATCCGGCAATGCAGAAGCTGCTGGCGGCAAGCCAGGCGGTAGCTGGCGGCGCGAAGGAGCTGAGCAAGGGCCAGCAGCAGCTGCTTGCGGGCAGCCGCACCTTAAATGCCGGGCAGCAGAAGCTGCTTGCGGGCAGCAAGCAGCTTAGCGCCGGTCAGAGCAAGCTGCTGCAAAGCGCCTCGCAGCTGGCGACGGCGCAGGATCAGCTGCGTGACGGCTTATCGCAAATGGCGGCCCAATTCCCGGCCTTTGTATCGGGCAGCAAGCAGCTTGGACAAGGCGCAGCGCAGCTGGCGCAAGGGTCGGAGAAGCTGAAGTCCGGTATCTCGCAGTTCGAGGCCGGCGGCGCTTCGCTTGCAAGCGGCGCCTCGCAGCTGGCATCCGGCGCGGGTGAGCTGACAACCGGAGCGGATAAGCTGGCCACCGGCTCACAGCAGCTGGCGGACAATCTGGGCAGCGCTGCCGAGCAGACAGCCAGCCTCAAGGCGGACGAGAAGACGATCCAGATGATTGCCGAGCCGGTTACGATTGTGGCGAATGACGACCGCAAGGTGAGGCTGTACGCCAACGGGATCGCTCCGTATTTTCTGTCTATGGCCTTGTTTGCGGGCTCGCTTGTTTTCACGACGATGTTCTCGGCTAGGCGATCGGCGGATGAAGAAGCGGACGGGTTTCCTTTGTTTCTCAGCAAACTGCTCACCTTCGGCGTGATGAGTCTTGCGCAATCCCTTATATTAAGCACGGTAATTCTATACGTGCTGGGATTAAAGGTGCAGAGCGTGCCGCTATTTTATCTGTATACCGTATTAACCGGATTTACTTTTATGTTCGTTGTTCAGACCTTTGTGACCTGGCTCGATAATCCTGGCCGGTTCATTGTGCTGCTGCTCATGATCTTCCAGCTTGTCTCAAGCGCGGGCACCTTCCCGTATGAGCTGCTGCCTGGCTGGGCGCAGGCGATGAATCCTTGGCTGCCGATGACCTATAGCATCCGCGGCTACAGGGATGTGATCTCGAGCGGTGATTTTGCTCATATGTGGGCGCAGGCCGGGCGGCTTGCCTTTTACGTTGTGATCTTTGTCCTTCTGACGAGCCTATATTTCGCCTTGACGAAGAAGCAGCGGGATGAGCAGCAGATGCCGGTTAAGATCTAATGAGGATATAAAAAAAGCTGCCGGTCTCCAAGGACCGGCAGCTTCATTTACTTTTTAAGCCACTTGAACAGGGATTTCTTGCTTCCTTGCCCGGCATCGAGCAGCTCGCTTCTGCGGGCTAACGTATCCTCGTGCTGAGGATCAAGATCGAGGATGCGGTCGCATACGGCTAAGGCCTCTCTCGACTGGTCGCTTTCCATCAGCATGATCAGCTTGATATGAAGCATGGACACATGGTCGGAATGCTTTTGCAGACCCTCCTGAAGATATGTCTTTGCGATTTCCTTCTTTTCCTGCATGTAATACGACCACGCGAGGAAGTCGTAAGCATCGCTGTTGTCGGGATCCAGCTCCAGAAGCTCCAGGCTGGTCTGAATACAGGCCTCAAAGTTCTGGGCGTGGGTAAATAACGCATGAAGCTTGGATTCTCTAGCCTCAATGGCGTTTGGATCAAGCTCGATGACCTTGTCCAAATGCTCGATGCATTCTCTCCAAGTAAGGTTATCATTCAACAGGAGTGCTAATTTATAGCGGTAGCTTGGCCACTCCGGATTATAATCGACGGCCATCTGGTACGCCTCGCGGGCGCCTTCACGGTCTTCTTTGTCCCTATGGACATCCCCGATGACATGATAAAATACTTCCGGTCTTGCGGCTCCGCGGTTAATGACGGCAAGGGCCAGCCTCAAGGCTTCTTCCGGCTGGTGATTGAGATAATAACTGAGCACGGCATAGTAACAGGCTTCCTCTTCCTTCTGGTACTCTTCCGTTAATTTGTTCAGCTCCAGAAGCGCTTCCTGGTATTGATCCAGATCATAATGGCAGATTCCTTTAAGCTTGATGGCTTCCTTATGGTTTTCGTCCAATTCAAGAGCCTGTTCGCATGCCTGAATAGCTGCCTGATAATTCTCCTGCAGTTTTAAAGCGCGCGCTTTCTGAACATACAATTGACCGTCCTTCAAATCAAGCCGGGCGGCACGGTTAAACACGTCGAGGGCGTTATGGGATTGCTCCACGGCATTATAAAGCTTCATTTCCGTAATATAAGCTTCCGTGTAAAATTTGTTCCGTTCAAGAGCAGCCTCGCAGGCTTCGTAACACTCCTGATAACGCTCGAGATTTAACAAGGCCTCTGCTTTGTGTCTATAGGAATTAGACATGGAAGGGTCGTAGGAAACGGCCGTTTCCGCACTCGCCAGCGCCTCCTCGTAACGTGCCAGACGGTTCAGCACAAAAGCCATGTTATTATAAGCGATAGCCTCGTCCGGCTTCAGCCGGATTACTTCTTTGTAGTAAGCGATGGCGTCGTCCATTTGTCCGAATTCCTCAACAAGATCAGCTTTCCACATGAGGAGGTCGACTTCATTCGGGAACAGGTCCAATGCTTTATTCACCGTCGTGAGAGCCAGCTCTCTCTTTCCGAGACGGGTAAGCGCCTGCGCCATCTGTACATAAAGCCTGACGGACGGATGCTTTTCCTCCAATTCCGTAAGGAGCTGGTAAGCCTCTTCCAGCTGGTGGCAGGCCAGGTAAGCCGCAACCAGCTCATGCCCGGCTTCCATATTCTCGGGCTCATCGCGATATATCGTGATGAGTTCGTCAATGCGGAAGCGGTAAGCGGAGAGGAGTAGGCTAATGACTTCTTCATCATGCGGCAAAATGTCGTCCAGCTGCTTCAAATAGCCTGTGGCATCGTTATAAAGGCCAATGCTTACCGCGCATTTTCCGAGAGAGAACAAGACATCGGTAGCCTCTGGTCTCAATGGCAGAATCGACTGATAGCCGGCGTAGGCTTCTTCATAATGACCCATTCGGTACAACAAGCCGGAACGGTAGTAAGTTGCATAATAATCATGCGGATCCTGCCGGGTAAGCTCGGTTAATTGATCAAGAGCCTGCTCGAGTCTGCCAACGGCCATATCGTATTTCGCTTTCAGTATCCATAAATCAGGGTGGCCGGGATCAATCTCCTGCGCCTTGTTCATAGCCTGCAGTGAGGTATAGTAGTCGAATTGCTCAAGGGTGTTCATCCCCTCGAAATAATGGCTGATAAAAATATCCTGCTGGCCGTTCTCGCATAACAGAAGCTTATCATAGCGGAAGAAGTTATCCCGCTTGATCCTGCCCATGAGATAGTCGACAAAGCCTTCCGTATAGCCTTCAAGCAGCTGTTCTCTTTTCCTGTCCCAGCCGAACTGTTCATTGCACGCGGCCCATACGGCATGGGGAAGATAATAATGGTCGGCGAAAAAATCCAGCACGATCCGGCTTGCTTCCTCGCTTGTATCGAGATGGTGGCAAATCTCGCTCTCGAGCAGCAGCTTCCAGTTGTTTACGTTAACTCTGGCGTTATAATCCGCGTAAAGCTTCTCGACCTGGCTTTTGAACTGGAGCAAAGGATCATCCGGGCCGTCTGATTCGACCCCGTCTAATTGGCTGTAAGCAACCGCCTGTTCATAGGCCTCGCGAAGCTCTTGAAACTCCGTCTGGAGAGTCTCGGGCGGGTACATTTTGACAAGACGGGTGTAGGCTCTCTTGATCGCCGTTTGATCCGTCGTAGGCTCTAGACGAAGTACTTCAAAAAAACGCATGGTTTATTCTCCTTTGGCTTCAATGGTTTCAAACGCCGCGAGTATGATTTTGCGCTGCTCGCCAATCATCTTGGGATCCTGTTTATCAAGGACGTCCTCGAATTCCTTCAGCAGAGTAGCTACGTCTTTCCGATCATCGCCAATCCGCTCCTCGAAGAGACGTTCCCCCCGGGCGATAATCCACTTGTTCTCCTGCTGCTCTCTTGGATGAATCTTGATGGAGGATAAGCGTTCAATCCGGCTTGCAATCTCTTCGCTTGTCATCTCGCCCGGGTTTTTCTCGATCGTTATGCTTTTCCTCACCCCGCTGGAGATGACGGTAACCTCGACTTCCAGCAGCCCGTTAATGTCATAGGTGTACCGGACATCGATTCCCTCCTGACCGGCGGGTCTCGGAGGAATAGGGACATTAAGCTCTCCCAGGTAGATATTGTCCTTGGCGAATCTTCCTTCACCTTGCAGGATGTCGACTTTAATCATGGTCTGGTTGTCGGAGATGGTATAGAACTTTTCCACTCTGCTTGCGGGAATAACCGTATTGCGTTCGATAATCGGGAAGAAGTGGCCGGCCTCCTGCAGCCCATGCGCTTTTCTTACGGATATGGAAGTTCCGAGAGTGAATGGACATACATCGGTCAGAATAACTTCCTTCAGGCTGATATGCCGTTCTTTAAGACCGGCTTGAATGCCCGCGCCGGCGGCAACCACTTCGTCGGGATTTACCTCCGCGTAAGCCAGCTTGCCGAACAGCTTGCTGACGAACGAGCGGATAAAAGGCAGTCTGGTCGCTCCGCCGACGAGCAGAATGGCATCCATATCGCGAACCTTCAGCTTGGCATCGGATAAAGCCCGTTCGATCGGTTCCCTCAGCTTCTGGAGAAGTGGCCTTGCCGCTTGCTCGAACTCGTCCAGGGTTATGTCCATCGCAAGCAGGTTGTCCTCCTGCTGGAAGCTGAGCGTAACCTTCTTGTTCTGGAGAAAAGCCTTCTTGGCCAGCTCGGCTTGCTTCTTCAATCGGGCATAGCTTTTTTCGTCGCCAATCGTATCTGCCGTAAGCTGATGCTTCCTCAGAAACAGATCAACCAGGAGCTGGGTGAAATCCTCTCCGCCCAGATAGTTGTTCCCGGCTACTGCGCGTACCTCCATGACCTCGTCGAACAGCTCGAGGATCGATACGTCAAAGGTGCCTCCCCCAAGGTCAAAGACGAGAAATTTGGTATCGGCATCGCGCAGATGCAGGCCGTAAGCAATGGCCGCGGCTGTAGGCTCCGAAATGAGCCGCTCGACCCGCAGGCCGGCAAGCTCGCCGGCCCGTTTGGTCGCCTTCCGCTGCAGGTCGTTGAAGTAAGCAGGAACGCTGATGACCGCTTCGTGAACCGGCTTGCCAAGCGCATGCTCGGCATCCTCCTTCAAGGCCTTGATAACAAGAGCAGACAGCTCTTCCGGCAGAAACTCCTGATCGCCAAGCTTTAGTTTCTTTTGCGTTCCCATATACCGTTTAAAGACGGAGGCGCTCATGCCGGGATGGGTGATTTGCCTTTCCAAGGCGATTTGTCCGACAACAAATTCGCCGTTCTCGTCTATGCTTACCGCTGATGGCGTCAGAGACTGCCCCAGAGCATTAGGAATAATAGCGGGACCTTGTTCGGTCCAGTAAGACACCAAACTGTTCGTTGTACCCAAATCGATTCCGATAATCGTCATAGTTCCTCCACGTTCGCGGTTTTTCGTTGTTTATGTACCTATTTCGCCTGCCGTTTATAAAGATCCTGCATCATTTCGAGGAGGCAACAACAAAACTTTGTTTAATAATGGTAAAATAGCAGAAGGTTAAAAGTAGTTATTTTAAAGATTGGGAATGGTAACGATGAGTGTAAAAGCAACGATATGGCAGGGCGGTTTGCTTGGGGTGATCATTGCAGCTCTTCTTGTTTTGACGAACAATAGACTTGTAAGAAGCCTGTTTCGAACGGATAGCCATTACGACGATTTCCAGTACCACGACTCGGGTTTTGTCGTCTATCGCGGGCCCTTTCAGGACTCTCCGTGGCTGGCGGCGGCCTTCTGGATCGCGCTAATATTAATCGCTTCTATTATAGCGCTTACAATTTTTAAATTAATCTGGTTTGCTCTGCGACAAAGGAGCTTGACCTCCAATAGGTAGTCTTATGCCGAATTTTGTGATAACATATTGACTTAAAGAGAACGTGAACGAGTACATACGCCCATTCCGTTCGGGCCGATAGATCTGCCGGTTGGAACCGCATAACAGCAGTTGAATTGGGTATGATTGAAAGGTCTAGTCATTTATCTGAGGAGGATTTAACAATGGCATTGGAATCAATGAAAGACATGCTGAACAAAGCTTTGCAAGGCGGTTACGCTGTTGGTCAATTCAACATCAATAACCTGGAATGGACGCAAGCGATCCTTGACGCTGCTCAAACAGAGCAATCCCCGGTAATCCTGGGCGTATCTGAAGGCGCAGCTCGTTATATGGGCGGCTTCAAAGTGGTAACAAACATCGTTAAAGCCCTGATCGAAGAAATGAAAATCACGGTTCCTGTTGCCATCCACCTGGACCACGGTTCCTCCGTTGACAAATGTAAAGCAGCGATCGACGCTGGCTTCACTTCCGTTATGATCGACGCTTCGCACGATCCGTTCGAAGAGAACGTTCGCATCACTAGCGAAGTTGTTGCTTACGCTCACGAGCGCGGCATTTCCGTTGAAGCCGAGCTGGGTACAGTTGGCGGCCAAGAAGACGACGTAGTCGCTGAAGGCGTTATCTACGCTGACCCTAAAGAGTGCAAAGAGCTTGTTGAACGTACTGGCATCGACTGCCTGGCACCAGCTCTTGGTTCCGTTCACGGCCCTTACAAAGGCGAGCCTAAACTGGGCTTTGCCGAAATGGAAGAAATCTGCCAAACAATCAAGCTTCCGCTCGTATTGCATGGCGGTACTGGCATCCCTACAGAGCATATCCAAAAAGCGATTGCTCGTGGTACAGCAAAAATCAACGTGAACACAGAGAACCAAATCGCGTTCACTAAAGTTGCTCGCGAGATCTTGACTAAAGACTCCGACGTATACGATCCGCGTAAATTCCTGGCTCCAGGCCGCGAAGCGATCAAACAAACCGTTATCGGTAAAATCCGCGAGTTCGGTTCCTCGAACAAAGCGTAAGAATGATATAAAAGGCTGAACGGCTGCCTCTCGCGGCTGTTCAGCCTTTTTTTTTGTGGTTGAAAGTCAAGCACGCTCCGCTATAATAGAGTCAAATCATAGGGACAGGGTGATTCAAGTGAATAAGACGGCAGCAGAAGGCAACAAGTTAATGAAAACGCATACGGTAAATACGGCCGTTATTCCGGCGACCAAGCTGGAAGAGGACAGCTACGACTGGTGGGAGCGGCATGAGCAGGTGCTGAGGATCAAGCCTGAGATTAATCCGGAAATCGTTTTGATCGGCGATTCGATTACGCATTTCTGGGGAGGGCTTCCGGCCTCTGCAAGCCAGCATGGAACGGGACAAGCTTGGGAATCCGTGTTCGGAGGCCGCCGGGTTCTTAACCTTGGCTTCGGCTGGGACCGGACGCAAAACGTATTGTGGCGCCTGGACAACGGGCAGTTCGAAGGACTTTCTCCGGAGTGGGTCGTTATCAATATCGGCACAAATAATACAAGCGACACCGATAACGCCCGTTCCAGCACGGCGGAGGAGGTGCGCGACGGCGTACGCGCGGTAGTTGAGCGTGTTCGTCAGCATGCCCCTGCCGCAAAGATTATCCTGATGGCGGTATTCCCGCGCGAAGAGTCTCCGGAGGATCCGCGCCGCAAGCTGATCGGCCGGATGAACGAGCTGTACGCTGAGCTGGCCGCTGAGCTGGGATTGATCTTCCTTGATATCGGGCCGTCGATGCTAGCCGAAGACGGAACGCTGCCGCGCGAGATTGCTTTCGATACCTGCCACTTGACGGAGCAAGGCTATCAGCTGTGGGCGGATGCGCTGCGAAAGGTTATCGGGACTAAGTAAGTGTAGCCGTTGCCGTCCGGTCATAAGGACGGCAATTTTTTATGCAATGATTTTAGCGACGTCTTACATAAAAAACCGTGTTACAGGGGCGCAAGCACCCGGGAACAGTCCGAGGCAGGCGGGCGCCGACCGCCATCGTGACAAAAACGTCACCTGGAACGATCTTACTTCGATGGATGCCTCTCTCCGATCTGTCTATATTAAAGATAGCAAGAGGAGAGGGCAGGCCGTTCGTATTTCAGGAATCGCCAGAAGCTCATTCGATGATATACCCCATTCCTTTGCGGGTCGCGATAAAATCTTCCAGCCCAAGCATCGTGATCTTGCGGCGCAGCCGGTTGACGTTGACCGTCAAGGTATTATCGTCGATAAACTGCTCGTCGTTCCACAGCACCTGCATCAGATCATCGCGCGAGACGATCTTGCCGATGCTGCGCATCATCGTCTGCAGAATAATAAACTCGTTGCGCGACAGCTCGGCCGTCTGGTCCCCGTTCTGCACGGAAGAATTCGACAGATGGAAAACAAGCTGTCGGTGCGACATCTGCAGGTTGTCGTCCTGATACGTATAATTGCGGCGGAGCAGCGCGCTCACCTTTGCCACCAGCACTCCAAGGTCAAACGGCTTCTGCACGAAGTCGTCCCCGCCCATATTAATCGCCATAATGACGTCCATATTCTGATTGCGGGATGAACTAAAAATAATCGGCACCTTCGAAGCCATTCGGATTTGCTGGCACCAGTAAAACCCATCAAACACGGGCAAATTGACGTCAAGCAGCACCAAATGGGGCTGCGCGGCCGCAAACTCACCAAGTACGTTGTCGAAGGACGTCAGCTCGATGACTTCATATTGCCATTTGCGTAACGCGTCGGCGACAATCCGCCCAATCTTCTCGTCGTCTTCAATGATCATAATGCGAAACAACGGCTTTACCTCCTGCTCCACGCGGGCTTGTATAAGGTAAATTATATCATTCTCAGACGGCGAAAGCCCCTCTATGCCGATATAGAGGGGCTTTCGAATATCATTTGGAAACGGTCGAAGCTGCTTTTTTGCCGGTGATGCGGGAACGGGAACTCAGAACAACAATAAACGGAATCGCAACAACCGTAACGATGCATGCCACGATAAACGTATCGTTCATGGCGAGGACGGAAGCGGTCTCCTGCAGGGAGGTTTTCGCTGCGCCGTTTGCGCTTGCGTTAAGCTCCGTGTAATGCGTCTGCGTCCGGACCGAATAAACCGAGCTGAATATGCCAATCGCGAAGGAAGCAATGACCTGGCGGAGCCAGTTCGTTATCGCGGAAGCATGCCCGGTAGACTCCTTCGGAATAGCGCTCATCGAGAGCGTCATGATATTCGGAGACGAGAAGCCAAGCCCGACATAACGGCAGATCATCCATCCGATGATAAACGCATAGGACGTTGTCAGGGATAGACGGCTGAACGCCCATGTCGCGATGATGAGCAGAAAGGCGCCGCCAAGCAGCGGATATTCCGGACGAATTTTCCCGTGCAGCCGCCCCGACAGCAGAGAAGCTCCTATCATGAGCAAGGCGCCCGGCAGCATCATAAGCCCTACTGTCAGGGATGAGGATCCAAGGGCGTTTTCCATATAGATCGGCAGCAGGAAGGCCCCCGCATACAACCCGATGGTCAAAATACAGTTGACGACAATGCCAAAGGTGAAGGTTGTGTGCTTGAAAACCCGGAGATTAAGGAGAGGCGTCTTCGCCGTCAGCTCCCGCCAGATGAACAAGGCAATGCTGACTACGCCAAGCGTAATCCATAGGATTCCCCAGCCGGAAAACCAGCCGATTTTATTCCCTTGCGTGAAATACATCATCAGGGACGTGCTGCCCGTTACGGCGGTGAGCAGTCCGGCTAGATCCAGGGAGCTGCCTTTGTTGGCCTGCTGCATCGGCAGGTAACGGGAAGCCAGCGCGATTGCCAATAGCGCAAGCGGGATGTTCATGAAGAAGATGGCCTTCCAGCCGTAATACTCCGTCAGCAAGCCGCCAAGGGTTGGGCCGATGGCCGGAGCGAACATGCTGGCTACGCTCCAAAGACTGACGCCAAGCGCTTGCTTTTCCGCCGGAACCGCCTGATAGACGATCGTTAACGTTGCGGGTAGAATCGCCCCGCAGAACAGGCCCTGCAGGATCCGGAAGAGGACGAGGGAACCGATATTCCAGGAGCAGCCGCATAAGATCGAGCAGATCAGAAAGCCGACCAACGAGAACATATAAAGCCGTTTATAGCTGATTTTATCCCCCAAGTAACCAACAATAGGGGCGATTGATCCCATAGCGAGCATAAAGCCGGTTGTTACCCATTGCGTATCGTTCAGGTCCGAATGAAGATCCTTCATCATGAAGGGCAAGGCAACCGTTACCGTTCCCGAATTCAAGATGGAAGAGAAATTGCCGAAAAAGATCGCGAGTATAACGAACCAGAACCGGCTGCCGTCTTGCTTCGCATTCATAAATGCCTCACACTCCACTTATTCAAGTGAGGTCGATTATAATATAATGAATTCAGATGGGATACCATCTATTGTTGATGGTAATATAAGCAACGCTAATATAAAGGGCGGAGGAAAGTACATGAATATCGAACAATTGGAATATGTGAAGGAAGTATTCGAGACGAATTCCATGTCGCTGGCCGCGCAAAATCTTCATGTGTCCCAATCCGCAATCAGCCAATCCATCTCGCAGCTGGAGAAAGAAATCGGCATTCCGCTCTTCAAGCGTTCCCGTAACGGAACCGTGCCGACCGAGGATGGCATAACGATCATCAAGAAGGTGCTTGAAATTCTGATGAAGGTCGACGAGATTAAGGACGAGGTCCAATCCATTACTTCCGTTTATAAGGGCGAACTGATCATCGCGACGATACCGAGCCTAAGCATGACCTTTTTGCCTAAGGCGCTGGCGAGGTTCAAGAAGGATTATCCTCAAATCAAGGTGATGGTTATCGAGCTGGAGAGCAGGATTGTGATCGATCGAATCGTTCATGATAAAGCCCAATTGGGTTTAATCTCGCTTAACCAATATACGAGCGACGGACTGCCGGAACCGATTGCCTTCCACTCCTTTCAATATAAAGGGGAGCTGCAAGCGATTGTACCCCGGGATTCGGTGCTGGCACTTAACAAGGAACTTATGCTGAAGGATCTGGCCAATCATGCGTTTATTATGTCGGCAAGCAGCTTCTGGGACGGTGTGACGGAGGATATTAAACAGGTATGCGGCGGGATTAACGTTATTTTCACGACAACTAACCCCGAGGTCATAAAGCGCAGCGTCGCGGAGGGCCTTGGCATCAGTCTGATGTCCAGCCTAATGCTTAGGGATGATCCGTATGTGGAGAGCGGGAGGATTGTGGCCGTTCCGCTGGCCGGCTACCGTCTGGATGCGAGCGGTACGTTTGGCGGCATCTATTCCAAGAAAGGCAGCCAGCAGCGGCTCGCCCGGAAGTTTCTCGATTATATAGAAGTGTAAAAGAAAAGCGCCAGCCCGCTGCGGCTGACGCTTGTTTGATAGCAATAATTTTTTAGTAAGCCGTCCAGCCTGCATCGGCCGTTACTACGGTACCGTTCACGAAGCTGGAATCATCCGAAGCCAGGAACAAGGCAACCTTGGCGATCTCTTCCGGCTCGCCCGCGCGAGGATTCACCTGAATGCCAACCATGGCGCGTTCCATGCCGAACGGATTTGGAGCATTGATCGAAGTACCGATATTCGTATTTACGCCGCCGGGAGCGATGGCATTGCAGCGGATGCCTTGCGTGGCGTATTGGAAGCCAACGTTTTTCGTCAGACCAACCACGGCATGCTTCGAAGCTGTGTATGCCGCGCCTGCACGGGAACCAAAGAGACCGCCGGCGGAAGCGATATTTACGATAACGCCTGCTTTTTTCTCCTGGAAGAGCGGAAGGACCTTGCGGATGGTCCGCATTGGACCGGTTGTGTTAATCGCGAAGATGCGCTCCCACAGCTCGTCCGTTAGATCGGCGGCAGGAACAAAGTTGTCCATAATGCCGGCGTTATTAACGAGAATATCAACCGTGCCGAATTTCTCTACCGCCGTATCGATGAGCTGCTGTACGTCTTCTTCCTTCGCAACGTTGGCTGCCACGGCAACCGCCGTACCGCCTTTTTCCTCGATGCCGTCAACAACGGTTTGAGCGGTGTCCACGCGAAGGTCGGATACGACCACCTTTGCTCCTTCCGCCGCATACAGCTCGGCAATCGCCTTACCCATACCCGAAGCGGCGCCCGTAATAACTGCAACTTTACCCGATAATCTCATTGTTAATTCCTCCCGGTTTCAATTGGCTTGTATGCTTGTCCTTCCTGCGAAGGCTTAGAATTTTTTTCAACAGCTGTTGGTTATAAGTACAACTGTTTGTTTTTAGTATAATAAAGCTGTGGAGCAAGCCTCAATCAGTAAAACCTCGCGAAATGTGCGTTAACGAACAAACGGCCGCCGTTTGTTGAAAAAAACTTTTTGGAAAAAGGAAGGGATGGCATGCCTGATCGTCATAGCAAAGCTGTCGACCGCCGGGTGATCCGCAGCAGGGAGGCGTTAAAGCAGGCGCTGCTTACGCTTATGAAGCAAAAGGATTTCGACGACATTTCCATTACGGAGATAGTGGAGCTCGCCAATTACAACCGCGGGACCTTCTACTCGCATTACGAGAGCAAGGAGGCTTTGCTGGACGACATCATTCACGGTCTGATCGGGGAGCTGCTGCAATCGTTCCGCGCTCCCTACGAGAACGAGGAATATTTCCGCATTCATGAGCTGCCGGCCCATTCGGTGAAAATTTTCGAGCATATTCAGCAGCATGCCGAGCTTTACACCCTGCTTCTGAAGAGCAATGCGCATTCCCATCTGAGAGAGAAGATGTTCATCGCCATTCAGCAGATCTCAAGGGATGAGCTGGAGCATCCGACTCTGGAAGGGATAAATGCCGAGCTGCTATCCGTTTATTCGAATCATGCGCTGCTTGGACTGATTTTCTACTGGATTGAAAACGGTCTGCCTTATTCTCCGGCTTACATGCAGGAGCAGCTGGTGAAGCTTATTCAATGGCGGCCGTCCGTCGCCAGGACAAAAAAACCGGGAAAGCCTTAAGGATATTGGCTATAGGCTATTCGATAAAAATGCCCATACAGAAGAGATGGGGTTATACTAATTTTATAAAGGATTATGTCGGAGCCTGGAATGGCTGATAGATAAAAGGAGAGTGAAACGTTTATGAAGCAAAATAAATACGATGATCCGGATTTTTTCGATAAATATAGTCAGATGGCCCGTTCGATCGGCGGACTGGAGGCGGCAGGGGAATGGCATGTCCTGCGCACGATGATCCCGGATTTAAGAGATAAGAGAGTGCTTGATCTCGGCTGCGGATATGGCTGGCACTGCCGCTATGTGCGGGAGCAAGGTGCCCGTTCCGTTCTCGGAATCGATATTTCGGAGAAAATGATCGCGCGCGCCAAATCGTTTAACGAGGATGCCGCAATCACCTACCGCCAGGCGGCTATTGAAGATATCTCCTTTGAACCTGGAGAGTTTGACGTCGTCATCAGCTCGCTGGCGCTCCATTACGTCGAGGATTTCGCGGGAGCTTGCAGCAAGATTTATGACAGTCTGGTTCCGGGAGGAAGTTTTGTCATGTCCATGGAGCATCCGGTCTTTACGGCCGTTGCCGCCCAGGACTGGCATTATGGTCCGTCGGGCGAGCGGCTGCATTGGCCGGTCGACAACTATCAGGATGAAGGCTCTCGTATTGCCCGTTTTCTGGACTCCGACGTCATCAAGTATCATCGCACCTTATCGGCCATTATGAACGCGCTTATTCAAGCAGGATTCCGCGTGACGGAGGTAGCCGAGCCAGGCCCTTCACAGGAGGCTCTCAATCAATATGCCGAGATGAAGGATGAGACGCGCCGTCCTATGTTCCTGCTGCTGGCCGCACACAAATAGAAATTTCAGGAACCGCCCACAATTGCTGTTATTTGTGTTACGATCAGTGGCAAAAGCTAATCTTACATAACGGAGTGCACCAAGTATGGGAACACCTTATTCCGCTGCTTTGACGTTGATGGTTACAGCCGGCGTTATTAATATCATAATGGGTATTTACGTGTTCATGAACCGTTCCAAGCAGGCGATGGCGAGGACCTTTATTGCGATGTGCTTTCTGTCTGCCATCTATATATTCGGTTCCGCTTTAGAGCTGTCTGCCGGTACGCTTAAGGAAGTGAAGTTCTGGATTACGGTAGAATACTTCGGGATGCCGTTTATTCCGCCGGTTAGTCTGATGCTGATCATGTATTTCCTTGGAATGGAAAGGTTATTGAAATGGCAGATGCGGTATTTGATGTACCTGATGCCGTTTATTACGCTGGTGCTTGTTATGACAAACGATCTGCATCATTTCTACTACCGTTCCGTTGAATTGCAAATAGGCGAGGGTATCCATAAAGTCGAATTAAACGCGGGGCCTTGGTATATCATCCAGGGCGGCTATACGTTTGGCTGCATGATTGGCGGCGTGGCCCTGCTTCTGATCTATTGGAACCGGATGCGCTCCTCGTACCGTCTTCAGCATATTACGATGATGGTGGGGCTTCTCCTGCCGATTGCCGGCGATTTCCTCTACTTGGGCAACCTGACGCCGGACGGCATTGATCCAATACCCGTCATCATGGCTATTACTGCGGCTTTGTATATGTGGGGGCTTGTATCGAAGGGAATGCTGAACGTTGCGCCGGTCGCCAGGGATACGTTGTTTGAGAGCATGAACGACGCGGTACTGGTGCTGGACCGGAATAACCGGCTGGTCGATTTTAACCCGGCCGCGGCAGCTATTCTCCCGGAGCTAACAACCTCCGCGCTTGGGCAGGCGATTGAGCCGCTGCTTGCCTTGCATACGGATCTGTCGATGCTCGATCTGGACACGGAAGCGGGCGAAGATCTTCCCCGTATCTACGATGAGGTCAAGTGGACCGTCGGCATAGAGTCCTATTATTATCAGATCCGTTCTTCCTTTATCCGGAAGAGAAGAGGTCCGGAGACGAGCAAGCTGATCGTTATGATTGACGTAACGGAGAGGGTGCGGCTTCAGGAGCAGCTTCGTGTACTCGCTTATCATGACGGACTGACGGGGATCTTTAACCGTCGTCACCTCATTCAGGCAAGCGAAGAGCTTCTGCATCAATCGGTTGAGCGGGACGAGCCTCTTGCCCTGCTGCTGTTCGATATCGATCATTTCAAGCAGATTAACGATGCTTACGGCCACGATGTCGGAGACCGCGCTTTACTGCACGTCGTCGACATCTGCCGGCAGCTTCTTCGACCGGAGGATGTATTCGGCCGGTATGGCGGGGAGGAATTTGTGGTTGCAATGCCAGGTTTGTCCCTTGAAGAAGCGGAGGCCGCCGCACAGCGGATCCGCGGCGAGATTGCCTCGCATACGATGACCGCCGCTGCTTCCGAGCCTCCGTTGTCCGTGACGGCCAGCTTTGGCGTTGCGATGGCGGGAGCAGGCTGCAAGGAAGCGGGGGGAGGCATTAATCAGCTGCTGAAGGCGGCGGACAATGCCTTGTACGAAGCCAAAAACAGCGGGCGGAATACGGTCCGTTTAGCCCATATAGAGCCTGGCAAAGAAGCGCTTCTCCGCTAACGGAGAGGTGCTTTTTTTAGGACGGCGATGCTGGTTCACTTTGCGACAGTTGGTGTCGAAAAGCCGCGTATATACGCGTATATAATAGAATTTTTGTTTGAAATGGAGAATAAAGGAGGATTTTGGTAGTACGAATCGTATTATAGGAAATAAAGAAACTAGTAAATGTTGTAAGTGTACGAAGGGAGGTCCATGATTGTTTCGCGGCAGGAGCTTTGCGGTTTACCTCGGAATGATTCTATTGCTGTTATGCGCCGGCTGGCTTCTATTTCTGCGGCGAGATTCCTTTGCCGGAGCGGCCGTTAGCCATATTCTTCAAACGTTAGCTGCTCTTTACGCGGCTGTCCTCCTGCTTAGGGCTTCCAGCAAAGAGAAGAAGTACTGGTTATTTTACGGCTTGGGTCTGCTGGTTTATTTTGTTGCCCAGCTCATCTGGTCTATTGTGACGCTTATTAGGGGCGCCGAGCCGGATTACCTGGGCATTCCGGAGCTGTTATGGAGACTTCAATATTTATTCTTTCTTATTGCCCTCTATATGCAGTACCAGCAGCGCCGCTCCAATCTTGCGCTTCGATTCATACTCGATATTTTATTGTACGGCACGATGGCTTCCACGCTTTATTGGAACCTTCTGATTGAACCGATTCTGTCCCATCAACATGTTAACCGGGATGTCGTGGGATACCACATGTTTAACTCATCCTTTAATGCGGTCATTGTATTTCTTCTGCTGTTCTTCAGCTGGTACGGCAAAAAGATTATTTCCAGCAGGGCCAATAGTTTTCTGTTGAGCGGCTTTTTGATCAAACTAATAGGCAACACGGCATTTGTCTATTTATTATCCTACGCTGCCGCAGGCGAGCAATGGTCCTGGATTGCCGACTTCTGCTGGTTTATCGGCATGATGTTTATCGGCTTTGCCGCTCTGCCCGACAAGGATCCGCTCGGTGCTTCCCTCCGGCCGGGCAACGAGTCCAGGCAGACCTTTATGAGACGTTACGCGCTTATTATCTTTGTCTGCGCTGCGCTTATCGCCGTCATCTGCCGGCTTGGCGACTTTTCGATAATTAGCGTAGGCGCGATTGTAGCGGTTGTGCTGCTTGCCATCCGGCTGTCGGTGGGCATTTACGAGCTGGAATCGGCAGGGGCCGCTCTAATGCAGTCGCGGGTCAATTACGATAATTTCGTGGAAAGCTCGCTGCTTGGCGTATTTATTGAGCAAAATGGCCGATTGGTCTATATGAATCCGCAAGGGGAGAGCATGTTCGGCTGCGAGCCGGGGCAGATGCTTGGCCAGCCGCTGGCAAGCTTCCTGCTGGAGGCGGACAGCGACCGGTTGAAGCAGGAATTTAGCATGATCTGCCGGTTGAATCAATCCTCACGGCTTGCTCTTGCCGCGCGAAAATCCAATCAAACGGAACTGTTCCTCGAGATGCAGGCGGCTCCCGCCTTCTTCAAAGGAAAGCCGGCCATATCCGGACTGCTGTTGGATGTAACGGAGAGCAAGCTGTCGGAGCAGCATTTGATCCGGTCGGAGAAGCTGTCCGTTATCGGCCAGCTGGCGGCAGGGGTTGCTCATGAGATCCGTAATCCGTTGACCGCATTGAAAGGGTTCACCCAGCTGCTTCACCGGAGAACGACGGACCAAAACCGCCATTATTTCGATATGATGCTGACCGAGCTGGAACGTATTAACTATATCGTAGGGGAGTTTATGCTCCTGTCCAAGCCGCATCAGTGGCAGCAGATGAAGAGCTGCGACATGGGCTCTCTGCTGGACGATATCATTCCCATTATGCAGTCGCAAGCGATCATTACGAATGTCAGCATATTCGCGGAAAAAAGTCCGGATCTGCCCATTGTCCAATGCGATGCCAACCAGATCAAGCAGGTGCTCGTTAATCTGATGAAAAACGCGATTGAAGCCATGCCTAGCGGAGGCGAGCTTCATGTGCATATGAAGAAGGACCATAAAGGCTATATGGTTATTGATATTATCGACCAGGGAGTTGGCATTCCCCAGCATGTCATTGACCGGCTGGGCGAGCCGTTCTATACAACCAAGGATACGGGAACCGGACTTGGACTTACCGTATGCTTCAAAATCATTCAATCCCATGGCGGCACTCTATCGTTTACGAGCGAGCCGAATATCGGAACGACGGCTACCATCAGGCTGCCGGCTTAGCTTAAACGGAAACAACCCCTGGACTGCAGCAGTCCAGGGGTTGTTGTTCTTGCTTAAATCCGGATATCGAGGTTATTGCCGATCGTACCGTTAAGCACCGGGTTGTTCCGGCTGGCGTTAACGCCAAGCTGGCTGCTGGCAGCCGCCTGTTGGTTCGCGTTTTGCTGTTGGCCGGAAGCTTGATTATCCGCCTGCGATTTCTTCTGTGCGATTTGCTGCTGAAGCTGCTGAATCTGCTGCTGAAGCTGCTGGGTCTTTGTTTGCTTCGTTTTCTCGTCATCCTTGCTCTGCGCAACTTCCTTTAGCTGCTTCTCGAGTCTTTCCAGCTGTTTCTCCAGCGAGCTGGTGTCCGAGGCGCTGCTCTGGGACGTATAAGATGCGCTTGATTGCGAGACTGATAATGATGAAATATTCATCTGCGCTCACCCCTTCCGTGAAATCTTCGTCTACATGAAGGTTATCGGTTCTGAACATGAACGGAGGATGAACACAGCCTGAATGTAAGCTGAATATGTTACGGATTCTTGGAGTCCGTGCGGTAGCTGATTAGACCAAGCACCAAAGCAAGACCAACCAGGATGGCGCCTACCCATGGCAGCGCGCCTAAGGAAAGATGGGTAATGACCCAGCCGCCGATAAAGGCGCCGGAGGCATTGCCGAGGTTGCCGGCCGAATGGCTGGACGTGGAAGCCAGTGCCGGCGCGGACTGCGCCAGACTCATAATCCGTACCTGAAGCCCCGGGAATACGGCAAAGGATGCCGCCCCCCACAGGAAAATCGTAATGACGGCGGCGATCTCGTTATGAACGGTAAAGGTGAAGATCGCAAGCACAACCGCTATGGTCAGATAGAGGCCAAGAATGGAAGGCATCAGCTTCCAGTCGGCCAGCTTGCCGCCCACAATATTGCCGACCGTTACGCCGATTCCGAACAGAATCAGAATCCAGGTCACGTTATGCTCCGCAAATCCGGTAATGTCCGTGAGGAGCGGTGTAATATACGTAAATACCGCAAACAGTCCGGCGTTGCCGAGTGCCGCGATCAGCAGATAGACAAGCAGCTTGGGTCTGGCAATTGCCGATAGCTGCTTCAGGACGCTGACCTGCTTGCTTAGCTTAAGCTTCGGAATGAAGATAATAATGCCGATAAGAGCGAGGACGCCCATGACGGCAATAGCGCCAAAGGAAGCGCGCCAGCCCCAGTTCTGGCCGATATACGTCCCGATCGGGACGCCGATAATGTTGGCGATCGTGAGGCCGGCCATCATAATCGAGACGGCTCCCGCCTGCTTATCCGCTCTTACGAGCTTGGAGGCAATCACCGCGCCAACGCCAAAGAAGGTGCCGTGGGTTAAGGCCGTAATCATCCGGGCAATCATGAGAACCGCGTAATTGGGTGCTATAACCGATAAGCCGTTGCCGAGAATAAAGAGCAGCATTAGAATGCAGAGCAGCTTTTTCTGCGGAATCCGGCTCGTCAGAATCGTCATAATCGGAGCGCCGACGGCTACGCCTAAGGCATACATCGTAATCAGCTGGCCGGCGGCCGAAATGCTGACGTTCAGGTCGCTTGCGACATTCGGCAGAATGCCCATAATGACAAACTCCGTCATGCCAATGGCAAAAGCGCCAACGGTCAGGGACAGGACAGAGATCGGGAACGGCTCCTTCCCGGCGTGCCCTTTCAGGACTTGCTTGCTATTTAATTGCTGTGAGACTTCCATAGGGTAAAGCCAACCTTTCTGATGCGCATTTATCTTGTTGAATAATAAACCCTATTATTTCGCTTCGCCGGCCTATAAGCAAGAACATTTTTTGTAAAATTACTGGTAAGATAAGAAGTAAGGGCTTACATCATATTCGGGCAGAGGATGGGGTTAAAAGTGGGCAAAAAAGGGCTTTACCGCGACTATTTTTTGCATGCGGATATTATGATGATGACAGCGGTGCTGATCGGTCTGGCGGCGTGGGCCGCGCTTGCGGACCCGACCTGGTACAGTCTGGTATTCTTCGTGGCCGGCCTTATCGGATTTATGTTCAGCGAATATTTGACCCACCGGTTCTTCTTTCATCTGAAGGCCCCCCAAAACCCGTTGTTCCTCAAATTCTTGAAGCGTCTGCATTATGACCATCACACGGATCCGCATGATTTAAAGCTGCTGTTCCTTCCGGTCTGGTACAGCCTGCCCAATCTCGGGGTATTTGCTCTCCTCTTCTATTGGATCTCGGGCTCGCTTTCATTCACTCTTGCCTTCGCGGCGGGGCTTGTCGCGATGCTGCTCGTCTATGAATGGAAGCATTATGTCGCGCACCGGCCGATTCAGCCCAAGACGAGATTCTGGAAATGGAATAAGCGGATGCATCTGCTCCATCACTTCAAGAACGAGAATTATTGGTACGGCGTATCGACGCCGCTAGTGGACGCGATCTTCGGAACGTTGAAAGAGGAAAAGGACGTACCAACAAGCGCTACCGCCAAAAACCTGGAAAATCGCGGCCGGACGATATCGTCCTGACCGCAAGAAGGAGGACAAGGATGACTGTAGGACAATTAATCGGAAAGGGCATGACGGCCGAGGTCTATGAATGGGGCGAGGGACAGGTCGTGAAGCTATATTACGGGAACATTCCAAAGGATTGGCTTCATTACGAGGCGGAGATTGGTACGGCCGTTCATCAGGCAGGCGTTCCTGCGCCTGAGGTTTTTGGACAGGCAGAGGTGGAGGGAAGAAGCGGGCTGGTCTACGAGAAGATCGCTGGACCATCCCTCTTGGCCATGATGCTGCGCGATATGGATAAGGCGGAACATTACAGTACCCTTCTGGCCCAACTGCATGCCGATATTCATCGCGGCAGGGCATCCCGGCTGCCCAGGCAGAAGGATCGGATGGCTATGTTTGTGAGACAGTCCGCTTCTTTTCTGGGAGATCGGGTAGAGGCGGTATTGGAAGCGCTGGAGCGTCTGCCGGAAGGCGAATCGGTCTGTCACGGCGACTTTCATCCGGATAACGTGCTTCAGGCGGGAGATCGATTGACGGTAATCGACTGGATCGATGCCAATTCGGGAGACCCGTTATGCGACGTGGCAAGAACCTCCATGATGTTCCTGTCACCGTTTGTTTCCATGCCTCCGCTGTCTATCCCTCCGGATACCGGGCAGCGGCTGAATGAGGCGTATTTGTCCGTATATTGCAGGCTGACGGGAGCGGATAGAGCCGCAATTGACCGCTGGCGTCTACCGGTCGCTGCAGCAAGACTGCGCGAGCAAATTCCCGGCGAGCGGGAATGGCTGCTGGCCTATATTGACCGTCAGCTGGAAGCCAGCCAATGAAAAAAGCCGCCTTTCCCGTGTTATCGGGAAAGGCGGCTTTTCGCTTCTAGTTTCAAATTACACAGCGTTTAACGCGATTTCTTCATCGTCGTCATTATTGAATGCGTCGCGGTCGAATTCGCCTTCGGAATTGGCTACGAGCAGGGCGGTAACCGATGTGCCGGTTGCGTTAACAGCCGTACGGGCCATATCGATCAAGGCTTCAACGCCGGCAACAATCGCAAGCGCCTCAAGCGGAAGACCAAGCGCGGTAAGAACAACCGTTGTCGAAATAACGGCCGGTCCGGGAACACCAGCAACGCCAATGGAAGAGATGATGCTTACGAATACAAGCACGACGTAATCGGTCAGGCCAAGCTCAATGCCGAACGCCTGCGAGGTAAAGACGACAACAATCGCCGGCCATACGCCGCCGCAGCCGTTGAAGTTAACGGATGCGCCAAGCGGTGCAACAAAGCTCGCGATTTTCGGCGAGACATGGAGACGCTTCGTAATGACCTCCAGGTTAATGGGCAGCGTAGCATAGCTGCTTCGGGTCGTGAAGGCAACGGCAACCGTCGGGTAAACCTTTTTGAAGAACTTGAGCGGGTTAACCTTCGCTACGAACAGCACCAGACCGCCAAACACAAGCACGAAATGAATAATAAGGGCGACATACGAGGTTACGATAACGCTGCCCAGCTCCTGCAGGGTATCCCAGCCGTATTTGGCCGCAACGCCGGCAATCAGGGCGAATACGCCGTAAGGCGTAAGGCGGATAACGAATTTAACGACCTGATGCAGTATTTGGGTAGCCGATTTGATAAGATCGCGAACAGGCTTGACGGCCTCTTCGTTTTTCGAACCAACCTTAATGATGGCTACAGCCAGGAAAATCGCGAAGATCAGGATCGGAACAACCTTGCCGTCCGCCGCTTCGCTAACCGGGTTGGAAGGGACAAGGCTAAGAATAACATCGGAGAACGTAGGAATCTCGCGCGTTGCCGCATCGCTTGCGGCAGGCTGCTGGATGCCTTTGCCCGGGTTGAATACCAGAGCGGTCAGTAAGCCGATAACGGATGCGATACCGGTTGTGCCAAGGAACCACGCGAAGGTCTTGAAGCCGATTTTGCGCAGGTAGTCCAGGCTTGTGAGCGAAGCGATACTATTTAATACAAGAACGAAAACAAGCGGAATAACAAGCATGCGGATCAAGCTGATATAAATGCTGCCGAAGGTGGTGATCCCTTTGATCTCCAGGGAATCAAGGCTCTGGAACAGGATCCCGACGACCAGTCCCAGCCCTAATCCAACAAGCACCCGCGTGCCGAAGCCGACACGTTTGCGTGCCAAGAAATACAGAAAAGCGAAGACGAAGATTGCGGTAACAAAGCTGTACCAGTTCGTCTCGATAGCCAGCAACAGGTTGTTATCTATTTTATCCATCTTACTATTACCCCCTAATCCAAGTTGTTTGATAGGAATTACAATTCAATAATTTACAAACGTCTGAAGCAATTGTCAATTGTTTTATTGGAAGAATTTAAATCCTACTATTTCTATGGGAAATTATTATAAAATGATTGACATCCAATCTCTGACATCCTAAGATAGGGTTAGAAATCGGAACATCATAACGTAATTCGGATAAGAAATTAGTCGACTGGACCTCCAGAGATTCAATGTTCAAGCATCACTAGATGCGGGCATTGGATCTTTTTTTATGCCTGATTACTGAATGAGCCGTCTAAAACCAAAGGGGAAAGGATGAGTTTCATCATGAAAAAATGGTTTAGCTCCAAAGTAACAGTTACTTTCGTAGCCGCAGCCGTAGTCTTCTCATCGCTGACATATGCTGCCGTTTACGCGAACAAGGACACATCCGGCACGGAGCCGGCTGCAGCCGAGGCTCAAGAGCCTGCTGCACCGGCTATTGCGCAGCAGTCGCAAGCAGCCGCTGCGAATACGGCCGTAGCAGCTGAACCACAGGCGACAGCAGAAGCAACGACCGCAGCTGCCGAGACGCAATCTCAAGAGCCGGCCGTTCAAGCTGCCGAGGTTCAATCGGCACAGACGGCTGCTGCACCTGCGGAAGAGACGACAGCAGAAGCGAAAACAGCCAAAGCAAGCTCCACGGAAGCCGTTCAAAACGCTTCCACTCCGGCTCCGACATCTGCGCCCGCAGCTTCGAAGCCAGCCGCAGCTAAAGCTTCCGAGCCAGCGGCATCCACTAAGCCGTCCACCACTTCAGCTGCTCCCGCAGCAACGCCGGCTCCAGCCGCGAAACCGGCCCAATCCACGCAGGCTGCAAGCAAACCGGAAGCTTCGGCGCCTGCCGCAAGCCAATCGGATGACTCGGGCAAAAAAGTAACGTTTGTCAAGCAAGAAGAGTCGCAGCCTAAGACGCCTGCCGTAAAAGCTCCGGCAAGCAGCTCGTCCTCTTCCGGCTCGACAAGCTCCTCTGGCGGATCCTCCACGTCCCCTTCTCCGGCTCCTTCGTCTTCGGATGAGGATTGCGCGGTAGACGGTGAAGAAAGCTGCTAATCGGCTTTTATAAGACAAATGGGTCAAATAGGGAGAGGAGTATATACACATGAAAACTTTTAATCGTACACTATCCGTTCTACTCGCCTCCGCGTTAGTGCTGCCGGTCTTCCAGGCCGGCACGGCACGCGCCGCGGAAGTAAGCAGCTTTAATAGCGCAGTCAGCCATTATGATTATTTCAGTGATGTTTACCCGCATTTGAACGACGCGAACCATATTCTCAAGACGGTTACTTACGAGGATTTGGTTACGCTGCTCGATAGCAAAGGTACATATGCCGTCTTGTTCGGAGGAGCCTGGAGCGACGAGACGCAGGCGGATATCGGCTTCATCAACCAGGTTGCGAAGCAGTATGGCGTAGACACCATTTACAACTTCGATACGAAGCTGGACGGCGAATCGGTTGATATTGCCGAGCAGCAGGCTAACCCTTATACCAAAGTGGTAACTTCCACTTCGCAAGGCGTAACGACAAACACCACCAACTTCTATGATTTCAACGAACTGTATGTGGAGCTGGTAGACAAGTATTTGACGAACCTCAGCGCCAATACCGATGCTACGATCACTTACAGCAAGAAGTCGCCGGAGAAGGAAAGCGGCGGTACGGTAACGACGCCTTCTACGGTCATTGCGAGCGGCGAGGCGAAAAAAATCGAGTCTCCTTTCCTTTTCATCTATGACAAGGATCACAAGGACGGCGAAGGCAACGCCGCGCCAATCATCGCTTCGCTCGAGAAGCACGGTTCTTCCGCGGATTACAGCTGGAACGATTTCCTGACGGCCGATCCTAACGACGGCAATGCGCTGGATACGGCGAAGGTCGACAGCTATAAGGAACAGGTGTTGACTGTATTTAATAAAGTGCCTGCTGCCGATTACGACAGCCTTACCAATTGGGACTTTATCGCTCCGGCGTTTAACAAGCATGAGGATCAAACGGTCGGCCGCGACATTTTCCCAACTCATGAGGAGAACGGCCAAGTCGTTGGAGACGACGGCGAGCTTGTCTACGAGCATGTCACTTACAATGAGTTGACTCATTTGCTGGAAAGCAAAGGCAACTATGTGATTCTGTTCGGCGGCTCGTGGTGCCCGAATACGCAGGCGGCAATCCGCTTCATTAACGAGTACGCGAAGAAGTACAACGTCGATAAAGTTTACTTCTGGGATACGAAGCTGGATGCGGGCATCTCGGTGCTTGATCCAAGCGCGGATCCGCATAACAGCACTTTCCTGCAGGTGCGCGATACGAACCATCCGCTGGCGAAGCTGTATGTGGATCTGACGAACAAGTACCTGACTAACATTAAAACGCAATACCTGCCCGCATCCAATAACGTCAACTACACGGAAAACGGCAATAACGTTGTTGCCAACAAGCTGCAGGTTCCTTACCTGTTTGCCTACAACAAGGACAATGTGAACGCCGACGGCAGCAAAGCGCCAATCCTTGGTCACGTTGAGCTGATGTACACCTGGAAAAACATCCAGCCGGATTACGCCGTAGCTGACGGCACGATCCGCAATCATACGAACTACACAAACGCGCTGAATAAATTGCTTACGCGTCTGGAAGCAACGCCAACCGGCTTGACTGGCGTAGCGCCAACGTCGGGTTCGAACAACAACGGCCAAATTACGGGCACAACGAACAAAGCACTGGAATACAAGCTGAAAAGCGCGGCAGACTCGGCGTATACAGCCGTATCCGGCAATGCCATCACAGGTCTTGCGGCTGGTACGTACTCGGTTAGATATGCGGCGAAAAACGGCTATAACGGCCCAACAAACGCTCAGACGGGACCAACGGCAGTTCCTTACGCAGCTGGTCAGGCGGTAGATGTCGTTGTTCCGGCTTATGTTGGCACTGATCCAACGCCAACACCAACGCCAACGCCAACACCAACGCCAACACCATCGGCACCATCAACACCGGTGCCAACACCAACGCCAGTGCCTGTCGATGCAGTGAACACGGTTAAGGTTACGGGTACTACTGATCCGGCAACAGGCGAGACGGTAGCGGCAGTGTCGGCAAGCGATGTAGCAAGCCTGATTACGAAAGCGTCCAAAGCGGAAGCTGCGGGCAAGGAGGCGGTTATCGGCTTCCAGGTGGCTGGAACCGCGGATACAACTTCCACGCAGCTAACGATTCCAAGAGACTCCTTCAATTCGATTGCATCAAGCACCAAAGCAGCGGTGCAGGCGGATCTGTCGATTGGCAGCGTAACGTTTGATTCGAAAGCGGTAAAAAGCATCAGCGCTAACGCATTGTCGGGCGATATCAGCGTTATTGTGTCTCAATTCGAGCTGACGGAAGAAGGCAAGGCCGTATTGGGCGACCGTCCGGTGTACGATCTGTCCCTCTTTGCAGGCGATAAGCAAATCTCGAGCTTTGGCGGCGGCAAGGTGCAGGTAAGCCTTCCGTACACGCTGAAGGCCGGTGAGAATGCCGAATCTATCGTGGTGTACTACCTTGCGGATTCCGGCGAGCTGCAAACGATTCGCGGTCATTACAATGCAGCAACGGGAACCGTGGATTTCACAACCACTCATTTCTCGCAATACATTATCGGCTTCAATAAAGTAGGCTTTGCGGACGTACCGGCGACAGCTTGGTTCCATCATGCGGTCAGCTTCCTGGCTGCCCGTGAGATTACCGGCGGTACCGATGCCGACCACTTCAGTCCAAATGCGGAGCTGACAAGAGGCCAATTCATCGTCTTCCTGTTGAAGGCATACGGAATTGAGCCGGAAGCAGCTGGCGCGGCGAACTTTGCCGACGCAGGCAAGACGTACTACACGAATTACCTGGCTGCCGCGAAACGTCTTGGCATCGCAACAGGCACGGGCGATAACAAATTTAATCCAAATAATAAAATTACGCGTCAAGAGCTGTTCACGCTGCTGTACCGTTCGCTTGAGCAATTAGGCGAGCTGCCAACGGCCAAAACAGGCGCAACCGTATCCTCCTATGCGGATGCTGCCGATATTGCCGGTTATGCGCAAACGGCCTTTACTACGCTTGTTGAGACTGGCGTTATTAAAGGAAGCGGCAATAAGCTGAATCCGGAAGGCGTATCGACAAGAGCGGAAGCGGCGCAAGTGCTGTATAACCTGTTGTCCAAGTAATAGAAACTCGAAGAAGAGGTGGGCGGCCGACTGGCCGCCCCTTTTTTCAATACGGCGGTGAAAGGTATTGGATATTTTATTAGCTTTTTCAGCGGGACTGCTGTCCTTCTTGTCGCCTTGCGTTCTCCCTCTTATTCCGGTCTATCTCAGCTATATCGCGGGCACCTCGGCCACCGATCTGAAGAACAGCCCCAATAAGCTTACGGTTATCTCTCAGACGGTGCTGTTTATTCTCGGCTTCTCCATTCTGTTTGTCCTGCTCGGGATATCCGTCAGCTCCGTTAGCCGGCTGCTATCCGAGCATATGAAGCTTGTGCAGCAGATCGGCGGAGTGCTGATTGTTGTTTTTGGCCTGCATATGACGGGGCTGCTGCCAATCAAGCTTCTCTATTCCGAGAAGCGGTTTCTGCCAAGCGGATCACCGGGGAAAAAAGCGGGAGCACTCGTATTGGGCATGGCATTTGCCGTCGGCTGGACGCCATGCATCGGGCCGATTCTATCCTCCATTCTAATCTACGCCGGAAGCATGGCGACCCTTGGGAAGGGAGTACTCCTGCTCTCAATGTACGCGTTGGGACTTGCCGTTCCGTTTCTGCTCTCTGCCGTGCTGATCGATAATTTATCCGCGTATCTCCGGAAAGTGACGAAGCATCTCCCGAAAATCTCGGTTGTTAGCGGAGTCGTTATGATGCTGATGGGCGTTCTGGTGTTTATGAATCAGCTGGAGGTATTCAGCAAGTATGCCGGACTTATTCAACTATAGAGAGGCAGGTTAACCGTGAGAAAATCAACCTGGATTCTGATCGGAGCCGTTGTTGCGTTCGTGCTGCTCTCGTTTTACGTCACCCAAAACTACAGTATCAAGACGGATGCCGCCGCTTCGGCAGCGGAAACGAAGACAGAGGCAGCCAAAGAACCGGCGATTGATTTTACCTTGAAGGATCTGGACGGCAAGGAGGTAACGCTGTCCGGACTAAAGGGGAAGCCCGTCTACATCAACTTTTGGGCGACCTGGTGCAAATGGTGCGACAAGGAGATGCCGGCGCTGGAGAAGGTGTATGAGGATTATAAGGATAAAGGACTTGTTGTCCTATCCGTTGACGTCGGGGAGGAACATGGGGAAGTGGCGAAATATATCGCGGAGAAGCAATATCATTTTCCGGTGGTGCTGGATTCGGATAAAAGCGTCACGTATGCCTATGGCATCAAATCGATCCCCGTCTCTATCCTCGTGAACGAATCGGGCAACGTGGTTTACAGAAAGGTTGGCCATATGACAGAGGAAGAAATGCGGGCGGCGATTGATCCGCTGTTTCCATAGAAAAAGTGCGAGCCTTCGGCAGGCCCGCACTTTTTTTATCTTTATTTTGCTGAAGCAGCGATTTCCTTGCGGACAATCGGCGCGACTTTGGTGCCGAGAAGCTCAATGGCGCGCATCATATCCTTATGCGGAATGGAGCTTGTGTCGAGATGCAGGAAGAAGCGGGTTAAGCCCAGGTTTTTATGCAGCAAAATAATTTTCTCCGCTACATATTCCGCCTCGCCGACATAAAGCGCACCGCGCATGCTGCGTGCCGCATCGTAAGCTTCGAAGGTGTATGGCGGCCATCCGCGTTCGCGGCCAATGACGTTCATCATCGCCTGCTGTGCAGGGTAGAAGAGCTCGGTTGCCCTTGTATCCGTGTCGCTAATAAAGCCATGCGAGTGCGTGCCGATTTGCATCTTCTTCGGATCATGGCCGGCACGGGTGTAAGCTTCCTTGTAAAGCTCAACAAGCGGAGCGAACCGCTCAGGCATACCGCCAATGATCGCAAAGCAGACAGGAAGGCCAAGAACGCCCGCACGGATTGCCGACTCCGGGTTGCCGCCGGTTGCGATCCAGACCGGAAGCGGGTCTTGTACCGCACGGGGGTAGACCGCCAGATTATCGATCGCGGCGCGGTGGTTGCCCTGCCAGGTAACTTTCTCTTCCTTCGTAATTTGGAGCAGCAGCTCCAGCTTCTCGTCGAACAGCTCGTCATAATCCTCGAGGCTGTAGCCAAACAGCGGGAACGACTCGATAAACGAGCCTCTGCCCGCCATAATCTCGGCACGGCCGTTCGAGATTGCGTCAACGGTGGAGAAGCCTTGGTACACGCGCACCGGATCGTCCGAAGACAATACGGTAACGGCGCTGGTCAGCCGAAGATGCTTTGTCTGCGCGGCCGCTGCCGCAAGAATGACATGAGGCGCGCTTGCCGCGTAATCCTGCCGATGATGCTCCCCAATCCCGTATACATCAAGGCCAACCTGGTCGGCCAGAATCATTTCCTCCACGCTATTGCGGATCCGTTCCGCGTGGCTGTAAGCCCCGCCCATGCCCGGATGTGGTTTTGCTTCCAGAAAGGTACTAATGCCAAGTTCAAAATGGTTTGCCGATTCGGTCATATAAGTCCGCCTCCTTTATTTCTTCTAGTGTACTAATTTTTTAACAGTTTCTCAATTATAGTAAGCAAGTTTCTCGAAAAAGATTAAGGAACCGGGAAGAACGGCACAAAAACAGGTATTCTGTATTGTTTGCTAAGTTCGTCCGAACCATGTTGCGGACAAGCGGAAAGCCGCGAAATTTACAATGCAACATTTTCCATTTGCTTGCGTATCTTTTGTGTGGAAAAGGGGTGTTTCTTTGTTGGTTACGATGAGCAGGGAGCAGTTCAATGAGCTTGGGGACGACGAGTTAAGGCGGGCTTGCATAAGGCCGGTGGCTGATCAAATCCGAGGCAAAAGCATGGCGGTAAAGTCCGAAGCGCTTGCCAGCCTTAACCGTCCGCAAAAAGCTTTGTTTATGTACAGTGCCTGGTACGATCATGCGAAGCATTCGCCGATGGAGCTGTACTGCTGGACAGCCCATGTACTTAGTCAGCCCGGATACGCCGATGGCGTTTGGAAGGCGCTGCGTTTTTTCGGAGCAGAGACGATGAACGGCATTCTGGAAGAGCTTCGTTCGTTGCTTGATTTGCATACGGTGCAGCAAGGCCGTGCCTTAAGCGAAGTAACTTTCAAAGATCTCGAGCTGGATAATAAGCTGCGCCTGAATGTTGAAGATTGCTACAGACGGTTTCAGGCGGGGGTGCCGGACAGTCTTCGCAGGCTTGCGCAATATATCCGCGCTCATGCGGATGATTTTATAAGCTTTTTACCGGAAGGAGGGGCAATCATGAATGAATTGCTATTAAGCATACCCGAGCTGCAAGACGGCATGAAACTGGAGCTTATTCAGAAAGGGTACTCCGGTGACAGCAAGTATACCGTTTACGACCGTCACGGTCAGGCGGTGTATGTGCTCCGAACCTATGCGCTCCAAGAGGAAGCCAGAAAACAGCAGGAATTCCGGGTGCTTGAGCAGCTGCGGGAGCAGGAGGTCATGTGCTCGCTGCCGATTGCGATGGGGAAGCTGGAGGCGCTGGGTCTGGGCTACATGCTGTTGTCTTACATTGAAGGCGGCGATGCGATAGACGAGCTTCCGGCCTTAAGCGAAAGCCGGCAGTATGAAATCGGTGTTCAGGCAGGAGCCGAGCTGCGCAAAATCAATCGGATTGAGGCGCCGGCTCCTATCGAGCCTTGGGAGAACCGCGTACTTGCGAAATACAGACGGTACCGGGAGGGCTATGAGCAAAGCGGCGTTACGGTTTCTTTCGAGGAAAAGCTTTTTGCCTTTATTGAAGCCAATCTCGGGTTATTGAAGGGGCGCCCGAACAGGCTGCAGCATGACGATTTCCATACCGGCAACCTCATCGTGAAGGACGGACGGCTGTCCGGCGTCATTGATGTGAACCGGTTTGACTGGGGAGATCCCGTGCATGAGTTTCTGAAGGCGGGCTTTTTCAGCGTGGAGGCCAGTATTCCGTTTGCGGTTGGTCAGATCGACGGCTATTACGGGGAAGGGGAGCTTGAGGATTCCTTCTGGGCCTTATATTCGCTTTATATTGCGCTGACGATTCTGTCATCGATCGTCTGGATCCTTCGCGTACGCCCGGAGGAACTCGACGATATGCTGACCCGGGTAAACAAAGTATGGGAGGATCATGACGGCTTTGAGCGCTTGGTGCCGAAATGGTATTCCGAATATAAACGGTAAAGAAGAAGGGCCTTCACGGGGAGTGAGGCTCTTCTTCTTTTTTTTACGACTTTGCGGGAGGCATTTCTTTTAATCCAAACGATACTAACGGGCCAAAGTTGACGATGTTCATCATAATGAATGCCATCTGCTCCGGCGTTTGATCCAGGTCGCATTCTATCCAATGCATAAGCATGCCGAAATGAGCGGAGGTCATGTAAGCCACAACGTAGTCCCGTCGGATGTTGAGATTAGCGGCTTCGGGAATATCGATCTTCTGATAAATATGCTGGGCCATTAGCTTGCGGAATTGAATGGCGTAGGAAAGATCCCCTTTAGCACCAAACATGACCTTCAAGAAATCGGCATGCTTAGCAAACTCCTGAAAGATCCGCACCCCTAGCGGGTAAGGCACCTGTCGGTCGGCATATTCCATTGCCGCACGGAAGTTGATTTTCACCACGTATTGCTCAATGCTCTTGAACACATGATCTTTGAGCTGCTGCAATACATCAGGAACATCCCGGTAATGCAAATAGAACGTTCCGCGGTTCAGGTTGGCATGGCTTGTAATATCGGTAACCGTTACATGCTCCACGCCTTTCTCGGCGATAAGAGCCATCAGCGAATCATGGATCTGCTGCTTCGTTTTTGCTTTTCTCCGGTCGATTTTCTCGGACATAAACAGCCTCTCCTCTACGGTTTTTCGGCGATAATGAACACTGCCCAGCCGAAGTGGTGAGTAATAAACAGTACGGTAAGGAATGATTATTGTATTTCCCATGTCTCTCATTATAATTAACAACGTGATCACTAATCAACACGATGTTCATTTATAGAGATAGGGGATGAGAGGGAAATGGCAATTTTCAAGCAAAAAATACTATGGCTTGGCGTGCTGGTCATTACGCTTGTTCTTACGGTGTTTGGTCTTGCAATGATGGGGTCCGTGATTGGATCCAAACCGCATGACGTACCGGTGGCTTTGGTCGTGCAGGATGAGCCTGTGGATCTTCCGACCGGAGATAAGCTGGCGGTTGGCGATATGATCAAGCAGCAGCTAACCTCTAATACACAGCTGCCAATCAGCTGGAAGATTGTTGGTTCGGAAGAAGAAGCGCGCAAAGGGCTGGACTCGCGCGATTATTACGGCGCGCTTGTGCTGCCGAAAGATTTGAGTGCCGGAGTAGCCTCCATGATGGGGCCGGCGCCTGCCCCCGCAACCGTGCAAATCATCAGCAATGAAGGCATGAACGCGCAGGCGGCAACGGTTGTGAAGCAAGGGCTTGGCCAAGTGATGAAGATGGTATCCCTCGAGTTGTCGAAATCGGCGCTTGAGCAGCTGTCCCAGCGCTCCGAGCAGATTCCGGCTGCTGCGGCATCGGCATTGCTGACGCCGGTACAAGTGAAGGAAGAAACCGTTCATCCGGTTGGCGCTAATAACGCAAGCGGCAACGCGCCGGGGCTGCTTACGCAAATTATGTGGATTGGCAGCCTAGTGACGGCGATGATGTTGTTCCTTGCCAGCAATAATGCGAAAAAAGCGGCTGGCCGCAAATGGTCGGCCCATCTGATGCAGCCAGTCATTGGCTTGGTGCTGATCGGTGCCGCTTCCGGCCTGATCGTATGGATGGCTAACGCCTGGTACGGCATGGAGCTGTCGCATGCCACGGATACATGGCTGTTCTTATGGCTTAGCGGTTCTGCGTTCTACCTGCTGCAATCGATGCTGCTCAACTGGATTGGCTTCCCGGCAATGGCGATTCTCGTCCTGCTCATGTTCTTCTCGATGCCCATCCTGAACATGCCGGTCGAATTCCTGTCGGATACAACGCAAAACCTGCTGTACTCGTGGACACCGCTTCGGTTTGTAGCGGGCGGATTGCGGGAAATCATGTACTTCGGCGGTATGGAAGCCGTCAGCTCGAATGCGGCTGTCTTGTGGAGCATTGCGGGCGGATGCCTGGTTCTGCTGCTTGCCGCAGGCGTGAAAAAAGGAAAAGCGGCATCAACGCAAACCGCAGCTTCTGTATAATGGAAAGTGAAAAGTCGTCCCATTTGGGGACGGCTTTTTTATCCGTCTGCCGGGCAAGCTGCAACTACTTCGTGTAATGGCTCGTCCAAGAGGTTACAATAAGAGTTGGAATAAACAAGAAACCGGATAAGGAATGATTTGCAATGGGGATGCAGCGCACAACGATCTTGATTGCGGAGGATGACCCGGATATTGCGGAGCTGATTGCGCTCCATCTGGGCAAGGAGGGCTACCAGCTGCTTAAGGCCGCTGACGGGAGAGAAGCCGTCCGTCTCGTTCAGACGAATACAATCGATCTGGTTATTCTCGACATTATGATGCCGCATATGGACGGCTACGAAGTCGTTCGCGTTATTCGGGAGCAGCAGTACAGGATGCCGATTATTTTCTTGAGCGCCAAGACGTCCGATTTCGATAAAATATCCGGCCTCGTTATGGGCGCCGACGATTATATGACCAAGCCGTTTAATCCGATGGAGCTGCTCGCAAGAGTCAATGCCCAGCTGCGACGCTTCAGGCAGTTGAATCAGCCGGTTGCCGCACCAAGTCATGCGTCTTCCGCGATTGTGGCGGGAGGTCTCACGATTGACCAGGAGCAGCGCACCGTTACCCTGTACAATGACCGGATCGATCTCACGCCGAAGGAGTTCGATATTCTTCACCTGCTGGCCAGCCATCCGAAGAAGGTATTCAGCGCGGAGCATATTTTCCAGCAGGTATGGGGCGAGGCTTATTACGAGAGCGGCGGCAACACGGTAATGGTTCATATCCGGACATTGCGCAAGAAGCTTGGCGAGGACAAGCAGCATCAGCAATGGATCAAGACGGTCTGGGGGGTAGGCTATGCCTTCCAAGGGTAAAAAATTACGCAGCTTCCGTACCCGAATGATCGAGCTGTTCGTCATGAGCCTGCTCATCTCGGGAGCGGTGACTTACCTGATCTACAGGCTGCTGAAGTCTTACTATAATCAGCGAGTCCGTTACGCTGACGATCCGATCGTGCAAGCCCGCAGCTGGCTTAACGATATTGGCGATCTGAATTTCTTCCTGATTTTTTTCCTGCCGTTATCGTTCTTTTTCTTTTATTTGTTCACCAAGCCTTACGTCTCTTACTTCAAGGAAATCTCGACCGGCATTCACCGGCTCGCCAACGGGGATTTCACCGGGCGGGTCATGGTTCCCTCCGATGACGAGTTTGGCGTTATTGCGTGGGACCTTAACTTGGCAGGCGAGATGCTGCAGAAGGCGGTGGAGCGGGGAGATTTCGCCGAGAGCAGCAAGGATCAGCTCGTGCTTAATCTCGCGCATGATCTGAGGACGCCGCTGACCTCCGTGCTTGGCTATCTGGATTTTATTTTGCGCGATGAGCAGTTGTCCCTAGAGCAGGTCAGGCATTTTGCCGCTATCGCGTTTAACAAATCGCAGCGACTGGAGCGGCTGGTGGACGAGCTATTCGAGGTTACCCGGATGAACTACGGCATGCTCACGCTGGACAAGAAGCAGATTGATTTATCCGAGCTTCTGATGCAGCTAAGCGAAGAACTGTACCCGGTGTTTGTGAAGAGCCGCCTGACGGCAAGGCTTGACCTTCCTCCCCATCTCTTGATGGAGGCGGACGGCGAGCTGCTGGCCCGGGTATTCGAGAATTTACTGACGAATGCCGCCCGTTACGGACAGGATGGCGAATATGTCGACATCAAGGGAAGAACCGAGAACGGTCATGCCATTCTGGAGGTTATTAATTACGGCGACTCGATCAAGCCGGAGGATCTGCCGCATCTGTTCGACATGTTTTACACCGGCGACCGCGCCCGTTCTCCCGAAGGAAGCACGGGGCTAGGGCTGTTTATCGTCAAAAATATCGTCGAGCAGCATCAAGGCACCATAACGGCGGAGAGCAGCACGATCCGGACGGTATTTACGGTTAAGCTGCCGATTTAAGAAAAACTTTAACTTTTACCCCACTTCTTTTTAAATTGTGTCCTATATCCTTAGTTGCATGAACAAAGCAAAGGGGAATGGGGCCATGAGGAAGTGGGTTTTTGCGTTTATCCTTGTCATCCTGTTAAGTTACGGGATCTCGCAGCTTAATGTAAAAAGCGCCGGGGAAGACAAGGTTGATATAGAAAACGGGTCGCTGCCGCAGCAAGACAGCAAGATGATAACCGTAAGCAAGGAGCAGACGTATAAGGGGGATCTGCTCCTTGTGAATAACGACTATGCTTTGCATCCGGAAGGAATACGTTCGGATATCGTCTCGCTATCGGATCGTCAGGATCTGGTGCAAGGCTACGGCCTGCTAGATCCGTCGATTCAGCTGTCCGAGTCGGTGGCAAAGGACTTTGGCGAGATGGTGGAAGGAGCGAAAAAAGACGGTGTGGAGCATTTTCTCATCAGCAGCGGCTACCGCGACGCGGAGAAGCAAGACCAGCTGTACCGCGATATGGGGCATGACTATGCGCTTCCTGCTTACCACAGCGAGCATAATCTCGGCTTATCGCTGGATATCGGTTCAACCACTGCAAAGATGGACGAAGCCGAGGAAGGCAAATGGCTGAAGAAGCACGCTTGGGAATACGGGTTTATTTTGCGGTATCCGAAAGGGAAAGAAGATATCACGGGCATTCAATATGAGCCTTGGCATTTCCGTTATGTCGGGAAAGCGCATAGCGCCATCATGTACAAGCAGGATCTGACGCTGGAGCAGTATCTGGACAAGCTGAAGCAAACGAAGGCTATGTCAATCACGGCAGGCGGTCAAAAATATACCGTCGCCTACTACCCGATGGTCGGAAACGGCGCAACCATTCAAGTGCAGA
Organism: Paenibacillus sp. MMO-58; assembly: GCF_037146255.1. Taxonomy (NCBI): domain Bacteria; kingdom Bacillati; phylum Bacillota; class Bacilli; order Caryophanales; family Paenibacillaceae; genus Paenibacillus; species Paenibacillus sp. MMO-58. Next base: position 210,919 of record NZ_JBBCVY010000007.1, on the reverse strand, counting down.
AGGGCAAGCCGTACGAGGTATCCGGCAACAATTACGACGGCGTAATCGTAACGATGTACGCCTAGATAAAGTTATTGTAAAGCGCGCCTATGGCGCAACTGTAGAACGGGAAAAACCGTATTTACAGTTGCGCTTTGGCGCGCTACTTTTTTTATACTTATAAGTGCCCTTGTTCCTGACGATATTCATACTGTACTGTTGGCTTATAGCAGGGAAAAACTAGAAATGAACCGTGGGGTGAGAGTTTGGGCAATATGAATTTTCAAGTGAATCTGCAGGGCATTATTGATCTCTTATCCAATCATTTGTATTCCGATCCGGGCGTATTCGTCCGCGAGCTGCTTCAGAATGCGGTGGATGCGGTGACGGCGAGGAAGAGACTTGGACATATAGCGGAGGGGAAGGTAGCGGTAGAGCTATTCCCGTCCTCGCATACGATCTCTTTTATGGATAACGGCATTGGTCTTACGGCATCGGAAATCGAACAGTTTCTGGCGCGGATCGGAAGCACTGCAAAGAAGGCGGATCAGGATTCGGCGGACGATTATATCGGCCAGTTCGGCGTTGGTCTTCTGTCCTGCTTCGTCATCAGCGACGAGATTGTGCTCATTACCCGGTCTGCCCTCGAGGGAGATTCGCTGGAATGGCGAGGCAAGCCGGATGGCACCTATGTTACGAATAAGCTGAAGAGAACGGTTCCGATCGGAACCACGGTGTATCTGAAGCTGAAGCCGGAATACGAGGAATACGCCGAGTGGTACAAGATGTATCAGCAGCTCGAGCGGTTCGGCAAATATTTGGAGACGCCAATCGTGCTGATGGAGGACAAGGACAGCCGGCAAATCAACGATACGACTCCTCCTTGGCGCATGGGCAAAGCAGAAGCGATCTCATATATCGAGGACAGCGAGTACGAGAAACCGATGGATATTATTCCTTTGAAGTCTCTGATCGGAGACACGGAAGGGATTGCTTATATATTGCCTTATTCCGTCAGCCTGCAGGATGAGAAACGCCACAAGGTGTATCTGAAGCGCGTCCTGCTGTCGGAAAAAATGAATAACATGCTGCCGTCCTGGGCCTTTTTCGTTAATGGCATCATTAACACAAACAGCCTGCGGCCTACCGCGTCGAGGGAGTCCTTCCAGGAAAACGACCTTTTCTGTGCGGTACGGGATGAGCTTGGAGTCTGTATCAAGCGTTATCTGCTAGAGCTCGTCGACAAAGATCCGGAGTTGTTCGCGCGGATTGTCCTCATTCATTATGCTTCGCTCAAAACGATGGCTGCCGAGGACGAGGAGCTGTACGAGCTGTTTATCCTGCATTTGAGCTTCGAAACGTCATTTGGCGATCTGAAAATGGCCGATATATTGCGTAATCACCGTACCGTTATGGTCACTTCCAGCTTTGACGAGTTCAGGCAGGTAGCCCGCGTGGCGAAAGCCCAGAACATGATGGTCATTAACGGCGGTTACGTCCATGATCTGGAGCTGGTCCGGAAGCTTCCTTCCATTGACGAGCAGGTGCAGGTCAGCGTGCTCGATATTCTCAGCTTCTCCAGCCGCTTCGAATCGCTCGGCCGAAGCGAGCGGGATGAAGTTCAGCCTTTCCTGGACCTGGCGGACCGTCTGCTTGCGCCGTATCAATGCCGCTCGCTCATCAAATGGTTCGAGCCTGCGGACATTCCCGTTCTCTTCAACATTAATCAGGAGGTCAACTTCTTCAAGATGATGGAGGAAAGCGAGGAGCAGGCGAACACGTTGTTTGCCGAGGTTATTCACGTGATCAAGGACGAGTTGTACGAGAAGCCTTACGCAAGGCTGTGCTTCAACTACAATAATCCGATTGTCCGCAAGGCGATCGCATCCGGTGATCTTAAGCTCCAGCAGAACAGTATCGAGCTGTTATACACGCAGGCGCTTCTTATGGGGAACCACCCGCTGAGCAGCGAGGAGCTGAGGCTGATGAACGAGTCGCTGCTCCAATTCATGAATATGGGCCTTGACCGGAACGCCGAGGTTGGCCGATGAAGAACCGTTTTCAGGAGCTGAGGCGCTCGACATGGTCCATGCCCGACGGCAAGCAAAAGCTGGCCGTTCTGGAGGAGATGATCCGCGTCGCCGACCGGTATATGACGGAGGAGGAAGCTTATCACGCGAGAATGGACTACTCCAATGCGGCACCGGAATGCGGTTGTCCGGAGCGGATGCTGGTCTCCTTCTCCTGGTGCTTGTCGAAATTCGAGAACAATCCGGGCGAGTATTCGAACTTTTATATCATGTGGCATTATAAATGGGTGCTCGGGTACGTGTGGCGGATGCCGGAATTAAGCTTGGAACAGATTGAGCGGATTTACGAGGATTTTAAGGAGAAATGCATCGCTTACGGCTATAGCCTGCGGGTTTACTATCAGAAAAGGGTTAGCCTCATGCTATGGCAGGGGAAGCTGGCCGAAGCGGCAGAATGCTACAAGAGCTGGAGAGCCGCGAAGCGGGATTCGTTGTCGGACTGCAGCGCCTGCGAGCAGAACCTGTTCGGCAGCTATCATTTTGCGATTAATCATCACAAAAAAGGGCTCCAATCGCTGAAGCCTATCCTAGAGGGTAAAATGTCCTGCCGTTCGATCCCGGAGAGCACGTACAGCGAAATAATGATGCCGCTGCTTAGGCTTGGGGAATACGACCGGGCATTGGAGACCGCGAAAAAAGCCTTCCGTGCCCTTAAAGGGCCGTCTTATCTCGAGGAATACGGCACCTTCCTGCAGTTCTTCACCGTAACGGATATGCCAAAGGCCGTCAAGCTGTATGAGCAGACGATCCGGTTAGGTTTAGGCAGCAAGGTTGGATGGGATCGGCTGCAATATATGCTGTCCGTCCGTATTTTCCTGAAGGAATGGAGCAAGGGCAAACGGAGGAAAAAGCTTACCGAATCGGATACCGTTACTTTGGCCTGGCTGGATGAGGAGATCGAGCGTCTTGCGCAGGCGTTTAACCGCCGAAACGGCAATACCTTCGTAGAGGACCTGGTTCGGGAGAAAGAAAAAATGGCTGCGCGCCTTCAGACCGCTTACGGAACGTAAGGAAGATTAAAAGGCTTTACTCCTGCCAACGGTTTAGGGGAACAGCCTTTTTTCGCCTTTCTTGTCTCGCGGCGTTCTAACGAAACGTCGTATTGTTAAGAATTGGAGCCAATAAGAATATACAGGTTCGTTAGCTAGAAGGAAGTAATCGTTAGAGCTTGCGATTGCCCGGCTTGCAGCGCAGTATCAATAATACGGGTGTAGGGTGAGAAGGCCGGTCGCGTCTTAGGACGTGGCCGGCTTTTTGCTGCTCCAATGCTCGGGGCGGCTAAGTGCGGGCGGAAGCTTGGTGTCCGCATTGCCCTTTGCCGCTTGGAGCTGGACTTGGGTGAGGAACAGGCTTTCGCTTAAGTCTGCCCCACTCACGTCTGTATCCCGCATATCGGCGCCAATCAGATCGGCATGTCGAAGGTCTGCACCGCGAAGATCGGCCGCGATGAGGTAGGATCCGCGTAAATTAGCGCCGCTAAGATCGGCGTTCCGCAGCTTGGCGCCCATAAGGTCGGCGCCGCGTCCAATCGTTTTTTTTCTTCGGGCATCGGTCTTGGCCTTAGTCGCTTTAGCCCTTACGAGCTCGCTTGTCTTTAGCAGCAGGGTATTCACTTCGGCCCGATGAGCGGCAAAGTCCAGCTTGAGCAAGGCTTCCGCATCCAAGCCGGTAAGGCGTTCCGTCTCTTCCCATGCGGCATGCAGTTCCGATCGGAGCGGCATGGCAGCTGAATTCTCAAGCGCTTCGGCTAAATACCAGAGCAGCTCCTGCAAATGCCACATCACGGGAAAGACCTCAAACATAAGCTTTGCTGCTTGGGGCTCTTGCCGCCAGCTGCGCCCGCCAAAGGTATGCTGCGACAGCTTTTGTCCGGCGCCAAAGCAGTCGTACACCGTACAGCCCCGGAAGCCTTGCTGCCGAAGCTTGGTATGAATGCCGCAGCGGTAATCTTCCTGCAAGTTACGGCACGGTTGTCCGCTTAGTTTATCTATGGCAAAGTCCGCCGAAGCGGCAAAAGGGAGCGCGACGCAGCATAATCCAAAGCAATTTTCGCAATCCCCGCGAAGGTGTTTGCGGTCAGGGATCATCTTATTCCCTCCTTGTAGGGTCTACTCTTTCTATCTTAACGGATGGCGGACATGATAGAAACGGATAAAACAAATAAATTCCTTTATGTGGAAGTTATGCTCGTTTATGATAGAGATACCGAAAAAGAGAAGGGGACCGATTGAAATGACCAATCAACCGATGGCTGTCAGCTCGGTGCTGGCGCCTGATTATTTGATGAGCTGCCTTAGCGGGCAATATGAGCTTGGCCCATGGACTCATTGCGTGTATTGGCTTCGCGGCTTAAACGATACTTACCGCGTGCAAACCGAAAAAGGAACCTATATAGTAAGAGTCTACCGGCAGGAGATTGGGGAGAGAGAAGCCGCGTATGAGATGGCGCTTCTTGGTCAATTGGAAGAGCTGCTGGCGGGAACGGAAGCTTCGATAGCACCCCCGGTTAGGAAGGTGGATGGCACCTGCTATTCCGTTATTGCGGCGCCGGAAGGGGAGCGGATCGCCGTTCTTGTCGAATATGCGGAGGGCATTGAGAACCGGCTGCAGGATGAAGAGAGCTGTTACGCGTTTGGGCAGTCGGCGGCACAGCTTCATCTGGCGATGGATCAGGTCCAGCTCGAGCTTCCTCGCCGGGAGCTGAATACGGAGTTTTTGGTGGAGGAATCCTTGCAGCGCATTATTCGCCATATTGGCAAGGAGCATCCGGCGGCGGTATTTCTACGCGAGTATGCCAATGCTTTGAAGGACAGAGTTGCTTCCGCCGCCGCGGAGGGGCTCGATTGGGGCATCTGCCACGGCGATATGCATGGCAACAATAATGCCGTTGAGACGGACGGGCGCTACACCCATTTTGACTTTGAGTGGTCGGCACCCTGCTGGCGGGCGTACGATCTTGCCCAAGTCCGGAATAGAAAGCGGCAATCCGCCGAGAGCAAGGATCAGCTATGGCAGGCATTACTGGCCGGATACCGCAGCGTAAGATCCTTTTCCGAAAAGGATGAGCAGGCGGTGGAGCTGTTTGTGCTTGTCCGGCGTTTTTGGATTATGAGTCTTGATGTCCTTTTCGTCCCGACCCAGTCCGGCGCGCTTGATTACGGCGAGGACTGGTTGAATGACTTCCTGGAGGAATTCCGCTCGGCGGGATTGGTTCAGCATGCTCCGCAAGCATAAAGCAAGGAGGCAATCATGTATCCGAAAGTACGAACGGGCAGACAAATATGGTTCATGAGATCGGCAATTGCTATAGCGGTATGTTTTGTTTTATTTATTGGATTTGTGTATGCCTATGACCGGCCTGGCGGTATCGCGGATTGGAGATATTCGCGCGCGTCGGGTATATCAGGAACAATAAAAATCCCGCTGGGAGATACCCCGGAGGAAGCCGTTCGAAAATTCAGGAACGAAGCAAGGACGCATATCATTTATCGGGAGCCTGTTGCCGGAGGTACCCTGCTGTTTAATAAGCTGAATGAACAGAAAGAAGGAAACAACCTGGGGATTGAATTTGTTCGGAAAACCTTGCTGGGTTGGAAATGGGTCTATGGAGGAAACTATAGTTATTCCGCTGCTGCTGATCAGAATGAAGCGTTAAACTTCATGAGTATACCGAAGTATAAAGGGATAGATGGCCCGTTCCCGATTATATTCGGACAGCTTGCGAATAGCGCTGTAGTTGGTGTCAAAGTTACCGTAGGCGGTGATAAGGCAGGAGAGTATAATGCCAAGATTATTAGCGAAGGCGTACAGCAGAAAATCTGGTATGTCATCCTTCCGGCTGCAGCGGGTAAACCGTACAAGTTAGAAGCTCTCAATAGCGAGGGGAATGCTGTGGCCAGCAAAACCTCTGATGATCCAACCGATTTCGGGAGCATTACGATGCTTAAAAAGTAGAGCTACGTTGGATTTCATGCAGCGTACCAGATGCTGATTCAGGGCAAGAAGCGGATGATTGAATTAAATTTGATGAAGATTTAACCTTCAACCGGGGAAGATAAGAGTGACATGAAGAACGTAAGCGGAGGCAGCAGGATGAACAGTATGAAGGCATTGGTGTTTGAAACGTTTGGCGGGCCGGAGGTGCTCGAGTACAAGGAGATTCCCGCGCCGGAGGTTAAACCGGGAACCGTATTGGTGCGGCTGAGGGCCGCCGGTCTGAACTACGCCGACATTTACCGCAGGCGGGGCAATTATCATCTGGCGGGGAATCCGCCTTATATATTGGGTTACGAAGGAGCGGGCATCGTGGAGGAAGCCGCAGCCGATGCGGCGGGCTTAGCGCCGGGCGACCGGATCGCTTTCTGCGATGTTCCGCATGCCAATGCGGAGCTTGTGCTGGTACCGGCGGAGAAGGCGATACCGCTTCCGGACGATATCAGCTTCGAGACTGCGGCGGCGGTACTTCTCCAGGGCATGACCGCGCATTATTTGACGCGGGACAGCTACCGCGTGCAGGCGGGTGACGAAGTGCTTGTCCATGCCGCGGCTGGAGGCGTCGGACAACTGCTCGTGCAGCTTGCGAAGCGGCAGGGCGCACGCGTGCTGGGACTTGTCTCTTCCGGGGCAAAAAGGGAAGCAGCGCTAGCAGCAGGTGCCGACGAAGCACTGCTCTACGGCAGTAATTGGGTGGAGGCGGCGAAGAGCTGGTCAACCGGAGGCGAGGGTGTATCGGTTGCGTATGATTCCGTTGGCTCTACGTTAATGGACAGCTTTGCGGCCGTGAGGACAAAAGGGACGGTTGTTTTCTTCGGCATGGCGGGAGGCGATCCGGCCTTCGTAGATCCACGGATGCTTATGGATACGTCGAAGACGTTAACGGGCGGTGATCTGTGGAATCATGTCACGTCCCGGGAAGACCGCATCCGCCGGGCGGACGAATTGTTCGGCTGGCTTCGGGACGGAAGCCTGAAGCTCGAGACGCCCAAAGCTTTTCCGCTTGCGGAAGGCGCGGACGCCCATCGGCTGCTCGAAAGCCGTCAAAGCACGGGCAAGATTATTTTCGTTACATAACCTCCATAATCAATCGGCTAAGCCGGGGACGCCAATCATTAGAGGCATACCCGGTTTTTTGTTAGGTTTGCGGAATGGGTTTATGGAGCGAAGGGCATCTTAATCCTGTTCAAAGAGGAAGATGGCACCAGCTTTGTCATTTTTCAAAAGTTAACGTTGACGTTAACATTAACTTAGGTGTAGAGTATTTTATAGAGAGAGTAAAGGAAAGAGGCGATGACGATCTTTTACAAAATCGAGGATGTTGCGAAGATGGTTGGTTTAACGAAACGCACGCTTCGTTATTACGAGGAGCTTGGCTTGCTAACTCCGCCGGAGCGCAGCGAAGGCGGCTTCCGCTTGTATACCGACTTTCATGTCGAGCGGCTGAAGAAGCTGATTAACGCGCGCGATGTGCTGGGCTTCTCCTTGCAGGAGTTGCAGCAATACGTGGCGATGAGCGAGGAATTTATTAATCAGCGCGATGAAATCCGGCAGACGGAGGACACCCGGCTGCGTCTTCAGAAGATTGACGAGCTGGAGCAGACGGTAGATAAGCAACTGGAGCTGCTTGACCAGAAGCTGGAGAAGATGAAGAACATGCGGTCGGAGATTTACCAGCTTAAAGACAGAATCAACGAAGCCAAAAAGAAATATAAACAGGAGTGAGAATGAGCGTGGCAAATTCATCTCAACCGGCAGCCTCGGCTGCCAATAAACCTTTATCCGTAGAAAAAGGCGGTTTCTTTAATCAGCCCCGTGCGGTCTGGGCCGTCTTTTTCGCAGGCATTATCGCTTTTATGGGGATTGGTCTTGTCGATCCGATCCTGAAGGCTATTGCGGAAGAAATGCATGCATCGGCCAGTGAAGTAAGCTTGCTGTTCACCAGCTACAACGCCGTTATGGCGGTTGCGATGCTGATCACCGGCGTTGTGACCTCAAGAATTGGCATCAAATGGACGCTTCTTCTTGGCGTCGTCATTATTGCGGTATTCTCGCTTCTCGGCGGGCTGTCGAACGATATTTGGGCGCTTGTCGGCTATCGGGCCGGCTGGGGTCTTGGCAATGCGTTTTTCGTAGCGACGGCGTTAACCGCAATCGTATCCTTGTCCAAAAGCGGCGTGACCAAAGCCATTATTCTTTATGAAGCCGCGATTGGCATCGGCATTTCGGTAGGTCCGCTGCTTGGCGGCGAGCTGGGCTCCATCTCATGGAGAGGACCGTTTATCGGCGTTGCCGGTCTTATGGTCATTGCCTTCCTGGCGATTATCTTTATGATGCCAAAAGCAGCCGGAGCTCCCAACGTATCGTCCGCACCGGCGAAGAAAACTTCCTTGCTTGATCCGTTCCGGGCTTTGCGGCATCGTCCGCTTGTCGTATTTGGCCTGACGGCTTGTTTCTATAACTTCGGCTTCTTCACGCTGATGGCTTATGCGCCGTTCGTGATGGGGCTTGGCATTCATCAGCTCGGTTACGTGTTCCTCGGCTGGGGCATTCTGCTGGCCGTTACTTCCGTCTTTATGGCACCATGGCTGCAGCGCAAATTCGGTACGGTCAAATCAATGGCGGTTATGCTGACGCTGTTTGGTCTTACCTTGCTTGCGATGGCCATCTGGACGAATACCCAATGGGTGATTATCGCGAGCGTTATCTTCGCGGGGGCTTTGCTGGGCAACAACAATACCCTTATTACAACGGGCGTAATGAATGCCGCTCCGGTCGAGCGTTCGACGGCGTCGGCGGCCTACAGCTTCCTGCGGTTCATCGGCGGCGCGATTGCTCCTTATTTCGCCGGCAAGCTGGCGGAATGGTTTAACCCGCATATTCCTTTCTATGTGGGAGCAGGTTTTGTTATCCTATCGGTTCTGTTCATCCTGGCTAACCATAAGCATGTCAAGCATGTCGATCATGCAGGCGGCCATTAATCCATCCCTTTCTATAGAAGAGCTATCCTTCGCGGATTACGAATCCGGCGGGATAGCTCTTTTCTTTCATTAAAGCAAGGAAGGGTTTTCACCCGTTCCCGGCAAATAGATGTATCAGGATGCTCAAGACTTCTATTTATCCCCGGGAAGGAAGTGCTTGTCTTGTTTTATCGAAAATCGCATTACCCTAGTCCAACTGATCTGCCGCTCGTGAAGGAACTGCCGAATCCTTTTGTCTTTGAGGACGGCCGTCGCGTGCAGACGCTAGCGGACTGGGAGGAACGTTCACGGGAATTGCAGGATCTTTTTCATTATTATATGTACGGTTACATGCCGGATACGTCCGGAGAGCAGGTAACTTATGAGAAGACGGAGCTGGGACTCCGGGTTCATGTTACGCGTGGCGAGGTTCAGGGTTCTTTTGCGGCCCGCATCAGCTTTCCGCCGGTAGATTGCGCTATAACGGGACCTTATCCGGTCATCTTTACGATTGGATCGTTGGAGGGCTGGCAGCAGGACGGACAGGACGCGACCAATCACGTGGAGCAGGCGAATAAGCGGGGCTATGCCGTTGTGACGCTGCTCCCGCAGGAGATTGCATCGGATAATGCCGAGCGTACGGGCGCCTTTTTCACGCTATATCCTTATTCACCGGCACCGGATAAGAATGATGCGGGTATATTTATTGCGCTCGGCTGGGCAGCAGGCAAAGTGCTGGATGCCTTTGATCAGCAGCTTTATTCCGAGATCGATGCTGCCCGCGCCGTTGTGACCGGATTCTCGAGATGGGGCAAAGCAAGTCTTGTCGTCGGGATGACGGACAAGCGGTTTGCCCTAGTTAACCCGCATGCTTCAGGTGCTGGAGGCATGGCCTCCTTCCGGTATTCCTTTGAAGGAAAAGCTTATCCCTGGGGCGTAGCCGGACGAAGCGAGCCGCTTGAAGCGCTGCAAAGCGAAGGCGAGGCGCATTGGTTCAATTCGGTCTTCCGCCAGTTCAGCGATCCTGCGGCGCTGCCGTTTGACCAGCATGAGCTTGCCGCACTGATTGCTCCAAGGGCACTGCTTCTGACCTGCGGTTATTCCGATGATTGGATCAATCCCGAAGGGATGTATGTCTCTTATGCGGAAGCCGCGAAGGTGTACCGCTTCCTAGATGCCGAGGATCAGATCGGGATTGCCTACCGGCAAGGCGGCCACAACCGGACGCAGGAGGATATCGACCATCTGCTCGACTTTTGCGATTGGCGCCTCAGAGGGATCCCCCCGGTGAATAAGGATTTTAAAAGCTGTCTGTATGAGCCCCGGGAACAGAGGGGAGAGTAAAAATAAGCCGCTTGCAGAAGCCTAATTCTGTAGGCGGCTTCCTTTTTGACTTAACAACGTAACAATGTTATGTTATATTGAAAGCAAAGGAGGCGGAATGATGGAGGAAGAACTAATATCCAAAAAAGATTTATTAGAGCTTACGGGTATTTCTTACGGACAGCTGTACCGCTGGAAGCGGAAGAACCTGCTGCCGGAGGAATGGTTTATCCGCAAGTCGGCCTTTACGGGGCAAGAGACCTTTTTTCCAAAGCAGAAGATCCTGGACCGAATCGATAAAATCGTTAACATGAAGGACGATCTTTCCTTGGATGAGCTGGCGGATATGTTCTCGCCGGCCTCAAAGGCCATCTCGATTTCGATGAAGGAATTAATAGAACGAAACATTGTTTCATTAAGTGCCGCAAAAGCAGCCGAAACCTATATCGGACAATCGGAAATGTACACGTTTGAGCAGACCTTATGCGTCTATATTTTGGACTACTGCCTGCAGACGGGGGAGATCAGCCTAGAAGAGGGCAGAACGATGCTGCCAACCTTCCTCGAGCACTACAAGAAGTTCAAGGAACAGCAATGCGATCTGATTTTACTTCGCAAAATGGGCGTTTCCGTCTTTCTTCTTGTTCCATCCGGCGGCGAAATTCATTTCGAGAGCGGAGTAAAGATCATCCTCCGAGTGGATGTGCCGGCTATGATCGAGCAATTAAAATTGAAACTAATGGCGATATAACGGAGGTGTAGAACGTACAATGGGAGAAAAACAACGAAAAATACTCATTACCGGGATCGGCAGATCCGGCGGCGGAGATGTTCATCTGGCGAAGATAGAGGGAGTCGGCAAGATTGAAGGGGATGTCCGGTGCTATGAGTTATCGATTAACGGCAAGGGCGACGTACAGGGGCATGTGAGGGCCGTCACGGCTTCCATTAACGGCATGTCTTCTATCCGGGGAGGACTGCATGCCGACAAGCTTAACATTGAAGGCAAAGTAAGCTTTGGCGGGCCCCTCACGGGCGAACAGATGCGCATGAACGGAATGGTGACGGTGAAAGGCAGCTGCGAGACGGAAACCTTCGAAGCAAACGGACGGATGGACATCGAGACGTTAAATGCGAGTCAAATTAAGCTGACGCTTCAGGGCAGCAGTCATATCAACGAGATTGGCGGCGAGAGCATTCATGTCGGCCAGCAGCCCGGCAAAGGGTTCGCCAAATGGCTGCAGTCCGTTCCGGGGCCATTCGCCAACAAGCTGAGCGCTGAAGTCATTGAAGGCGACAACATCTATCTGGAGTACACGACGGCAGATATCGTACGCGGGGGGATTGTCCGAATTGGACCGGGCTGTACCATTGGCACTGTGGAGTATATACAAAGCCTTGACGTGCATAGCAGTTCCAAAATCATCAAACATGTCCAAAGATAATAGAAAAGGAGGAGATTTTATGAATCAGCATGTAGCCGGGGATGCGATCAGAAACTTAAGTATCACCGGCAGCTCCAGCGTCATGGGCGGTACCTATAATAGCGTTAAGATTGTCGGAGAAGGCTCTATTGAAGGAGATACGAGCTGTGCCAAGCTCAGCTGCGTCGGCACGCTGGAGGTGGACGGCACGGTAACGGCCGACAAAATGAACATTGTGGGTACTTGCGAGGTGACGGGCGGACTTCGGGGAGGAGAGCTCAAGACCTCAGGTACGGTCAGCGTCGGCGGGACTACTCAGCTTCGGGAGCTGAATATAGCGGGCACGATAGAATCGAAGAATCATGTCTATAGCGAGCAGATCAAGCTGAAGGGCATGCTGCACACCTTGGGCGATTGCGAGGCCGAGCAATTTACGGCGAGGGGCATCTTTGAAATCGGCGGTTTGCTGAATGCAGGCAAGCTCCAAATCCATCTGTACCGGGACTGCAAGGCACATGAAATAGGCGGCGGTCATATAATAGTTCGCAAAGCCAAGTGGCTGCATCCGCTCAGCTTCTTTTTTAAACCTTCTTCCAGCGCTAGGTTAACGGTCTCAGTTATGGAAGGAGATCATATCTATTTGGAAAATACGATTGCTGATATAGTAAGAGGGAACCAAGTTGTGATCGGACCCGGCTGCGAGATTGGACTTGTCGAATTCAAGGAGCATTTCGAGAAAAGAAAAGACGCCGTCGTAAGAGATAACCGAAAAGTTTAGGCGATTTTGTGATGTTTTGGCAGACCGATTGACATCGCCTCGGCCTTGCGCTAAAATTTCGCTGTGCGATCGTTCAGTGAAATTTATGCTTACGAAGTAAGGAGGTGGCGACGATGACTCGCAACATCCGAAAAGAGCAGGCCGCTGAAACACGAGAAAAAATATTGGAAGCAGCAAAATCATTATTTGCGGAAAAAGGATACCATGGCACCCCGGTACGAGAAATTACGAGGAAGATCGGGATGGGAGACGGTATCCTTTATCATTATTTTCCGGGCGGCAAGCGGGAGATTATGGCGGTGTTGCTACGTGAGAGCTTCGAGCACCGCAGAGAAGGAATAAAGCAGATTCAACGGGTTATCGAGGATCTCGACCTGCGGGACGCGATGATCACCATTAAGCGCCGTTTGTACGAACTGTTTACGGAGGATATGGATTTAACCCGGATTTTGTTCCGGGAGAATGACCTGCTGGGCTTCGAGGAAGCCGAGCAATTAACGGCGCTGATCCGAGAGCAGTGCGCCATTTTTGAAAATTTTCTAAGAGACCGGCACGAGAAAGGCGAGATTCGCGCGCTCGATTTCCGGATAGCGTCGAGACAATTCTTGTCTACAACCTTGCATGCGATTATGAGCAAATCGGTTGGAATACAGCTCCTGAACGAACCGGATGTTTATAAACACATGGAAGAGAATGTGGATTTTACAATAGATCTATGGAGAGCTCCTTCCGCTACAGAGAAAAAGCCGAAGGTTCTTTTGTGCGATTCACAATGAAATACAATGAAAGGTGATGACTAGGGTGTCTTTAATAACTAGATTTTTAAATAGAAGATTCTACTATTTCCTTATTCTCCTGTTAATCAAAAGCGTTGTCGCTCGAGATGTCGTGTTCAACAACGGTCTATCCTGGAGAACGATTCTTACGGAGATTCCGTTCTTTATAGCCGTGTTCTGTTTAATTGAATTCTTTGCAAGCAAGCGAAAAATGCTTTATTACCTAATTGTCAATATTCTGTTTACTGCCCTTTATTTTGCCATTCTGATGTATTACAAGTATTACGGCATTATAGTAACGACGGATGCTTTGACTCAAGCCAAGAAGATGGGAGCGGTTGGCGAAAGTACCTATTCGCTGATGGACCCATACTATATGCTTATTTTCCTGGATATTATCGTTATTGCGGTTGTACTTTTGCTTCCGAAATTCAAGAAGGCCCGCCAATCCGTTGATATGCGCCCGAAAAGAAGCAAGCTTTGGATGGCCGCTTTTGCGTTATCGGTCACGGTGTGTCTCGTTAACGTCTGGCCAAACCGCGCAAGCATGAACGAAAATAAGCAGGCTGAAGAAATGGGCTTGCTTGATTACGAGGTCTACAACATCGTGGACAAAATGATGGAAAGTGAAGGCATCACCCCGATGAAAGAAATCACGCAAGCCAGAATCGATGAGCTTAAAGGCATTACAGAGCCGGCAACGCCGAATTATTTTGGCGCTGCTAAAGGCAAGAACGTCATTATTCTTCAAATGGAATCATATCAGGATTTCCTGATCGGCCTGAAAGTAGGCGGCGTGGAAATTACGCCTAACATGAATAAGCTCGTGCAAGAAACGACCCACTACAAAAACTTCTACACAATGGTCGGCCAAGGGACAACTTCCGACGCTGAATACGTGGTAAATACATCGCTGTACGTGCCTAAGCACAAAGCAGCGACTGACGTAAACGTCGACAAGGCATTGCCAAGCTTGCCTAAACTGATGAAAGAGAACGGTTATGCAACGGCAACGTTCCATACGAACGCGGTTGATTTCTGGAACCGCAGAGAGCTGTATTCGGCTATTGGCTGGGATAAATTCTATGATCAAGCCTTCTACGGCGATGAAGATCATGTAGCCTTTGGCGCTTCGGACGAAGTGCTGTACAAGAAAACTCTTCCCGAACTGGTGAAGATGGATCAAGCGGATAAGCCGTTTTATTCAATGGTTATTTCGATGAGCGCGCATCACCCATACAATATACCGACTTCGAAATACCGTATCGAGCTTCCTGCGGAGTTCAAGGATGACAGCCTTGTGACCCGTTATCTGAAAGCCCAAAACTACGCGGACTATGCGCTTGGCCAATTTATCGACGGTCTGAAATCAAGCGGTCTGTGGGATGACAGCATCGTTATCATGTACGGTGACCACCAAGGTCTGCCTTTGTACTCGCTGGATGATTCTGAAAAAGCGTTAATGAAAGAAATGCTCGGTACGGATTACGGTCATACCGAGATGTTCAACATCCCTCTTATTATGCACGTTCCGGGCGTAACTCAACCGTCCGTGGTCGACAAAGTCGGGGGTCAGATTGATATTCTGCCAACCGTTGCGAACCTGGTAGGCGCATCGCTGTCGAACCAGATTCACTTTGGCGAAGATCTTCTGAACCAAAGCTCCGAGCTGATTCCTATGCGTCACTTCCTGCCTAGCGGATCGGTTATCGACAACGAGAACTTGTTTGTGCCGGGGATTGAGTATAAAGATGGTACGAACCATAAAGTGTCCGACGGAACTGAAACGAAGGAAGGCGGCGTAACTGAGGACGAGTACAATAGAGCACTTGAGCTTCTGCATTTGTCCGACAGCTACGTACAGCAGCTTCCTCATAAATAGGCTTTAACGCGAAAGGCAAAGGTCCCCTTAGGATAAGGGGGCCTTTGTTTGTTTTTTTTTGCTGTAACGCCAAGTTGAAAACAGCTGAATGGCGGCCGCGAAGAAGAAAGGAAGCATATGCTCGCCCTCATCGATCATGCGGCCAAAGGCACCGGGCCATAGAATGGCGCCTAACCGGATAAGGAAGGACGCAAGCCGCGAGGACCAGGAGCGCTGCTTCCTGGCAGGCTGGGCGTTCATTACGGCATACCGTGTGCCTCGCGTGCCAAGGTTGAACATACTGCATAAGACATAGAGGATGGCGGCGGGAACGAAAGAATTCGCTAATGGCAGTAAAAGCACGCATACTGCGCCAGCCAGCTGCAGGTTGACTACCGGCTTGATGGGACCAAATCGTTCTGACGCATGCATCAGGACATAGGCCAAGAAGCCGGCTAGAAGATAAGACAAGGCAATGACCAGTCCCACTTCGCTGGCGGACACCTGAAACCGTTCGGAAAACCAATAAGCGCTCATGGTGCTGGTCAGCGTAACGGCGACCGTCTGCACCATGTTCATCACTCCGTTCATATCCTCCGGCGAGCCGCCGGCTACACGGATCATTGTTAGGGCAATGAGCAGCAGGAAGAGCAGTACAGGCATAAACGCGGAGAGAATCGGAGATTCGGCGTAGCCTCTGACAAAGAAAATGAGGAGGCCCAGCAAAATAATTCCGCCTGCCAGCAGCAGTGACATACGTCTGCTTATGGCCGGTTTGACCGAAGGAGACGAAGCGGAGGAGGGCAAAGTTGCAAGGTTCGCTTCCTCAGCCGTGGCCGCACGGCGCCTTGCCCCGCCATGAATGGAGAGCAATAGCGCAGCCCCGGCTGCGGCACATACGGCGGGAAGGATAAATAACAGCCGGTAGGCTTCCCGATCCGGCAGCCAGGCCTGCAGCAGAGGAGTAAGGCAGGCGATAAGCGCTCCAAATCCCATCCCCGCGTAACCAAGCAGCGCATGCTTGCCAAAAAGAATGGTCAACTTGCGGGAGAAGGCGCCCAGCCATCGCCTTTCTATAGGGGCTGCCGGACCACCGGATCCGCTGTGACCCATGCCAAAGCCGGCAATGATAACGGCCAGGCATAGTGAAACCGTACCGCTTGATACGATGACAAGCAAGGCAGCCGCCGCCGTTAGGACTTCATAGAGCAGCAAATATTTTTTTGGACCTAGAAGGGCGTTTAGCTCCGCGGTAAAGGTTGTGATCAGGGTGCGGAATAAACCTGCCGCAGCGAACAATCCTCCAATAGCGGCTCCGCTCCAGCCGAGCTCCCTTAAATATAAGCTTGTTTCTACTGCCGCAAAGCCTTGTCCTGTACTCCGGAGCAGGGCAATCAGCTGCAATCTTCTTAATGTGGGGTGATGGCCAAGCCAGTTATTCCACTTCCGCATCCTTACTCGTATAAGTGCCGGTATCATGTTTGACTCAGAAACTCCGTTCTATGATAAAGTGATGCTGCTAGTGTACAACATCAACCTTGACATCTATTGTCAGTGATTAATAATAAGAGCAAGATTAACTGTCGGAAGGAGAGCTGGACATGAGGGCTGACCGGCTCATATCCATATTGATGCTGCTTCAGCTGGAGGGGAAGAAGACGGCCGCGGAGCTGGCAGAGCGCCTTGAGGTATCGGAACGTACGATTTACCGCGACATGGATGCGCTCAGCTTGTCGGGAGTTCCGGTCTACGCGGATCCCGGCGCCGGTGGCGGATTCTCGCTCCCGCCTAATTACAAAAGCCCGATTGACGGTTTAACGACGCCCGAAATTCAGGCCTTGTTCTTGTATGCGGCGGAGGGATCGTTGGATCAGCTCGGAATTGGCTCCGCCCTTCGTTCCGCGCTGCTCAAGCTGATGCAGGCGCTGCCGGAGCAAAGCCGCGAGGATGCCGCCTGGATCCGGCAGCGAATTCATATCGACCCGGATTCCTGGCAGCAGGAAGAGAAGGCCTTGCCGCATTTTGCCGCAGTTCAAGAGTCAATCATGCAGCATTACGCGGTCGAGATCAGCTACCGGAGCCGTGACGGTGCGGAAAAAAGCTTAACCGTTAAGCCTTACGGTCTTGTAGCCAAAGCCGGTATTTGGTTTCTGGTTGGGGAAGGCAATCAGGGAGTGCAAGCTTACCGGTTATTCCGCATACAGGATCTGAGGGCTACTGGAGAGAGGTTCGAGCGGCCCGAGAGCTTTGATCTGCAGGCTTTTTGGAAAGAGTGGGTGACTCGTTACGAGGCGAGGACAAAGGCCGATGCTTAAGAAGCAAGAAGGTGCCGGACCGCCGGCCGCGCCATTGCAGGGGAAGCGGACTAAAGTTGAATCATGAAAAAAGGCTGCCCATAAGCCATTGGCATAGGGGCAGCCTTTTGTTAGGTTTAATCATTTCTTGAGCAGCAGGAACAGGAAATACGGCGCACCGATCAGCGATACAACGATACCGGCCGGCAATCCGCCCGCGATGTCGATTTGACGGCCAATCGTATCGGCCAGAACCAGCAGCCAACCGCCAAACAAAATGGAAATCGGAATAAACAATTGATTTCGAGGACCTACAAGAGCCTTAGCAATATGCGGAGCAAGCAGACCGATGAAGGCAATCCCGCCCGTGACGGATACGGCGGATGCCGCAAGCGCAACCGCGGAGAAGAGCAGCACCAGGCGCTCTCTGGTCAACGAGATGCCAACCCCAACCGCGACGGGTTCGTTTAACGCTAGAATGTTAAGGCGGTTAGCCTTGTAGAGCGTAAACGGAATAAAGACGGCGAGCCATGGCCACATGGCATTAATAAATACCCAATCCGTTCCCCAAATGCCGCCGGCGATCCACTTGGCGATAAAATCCACCTTCTGGCGGTCAGCCGAGGACATCAGCACGATCATGACGCCGCTAAGCGCCATTTGGAAGCCAATGCCCGTCAGCACCATGCTGACCGGCTGGATGCCGACATGCTTTTTCCAAGAGAAAAGAGCAATAAGGACCGCGGTTGCCAGACCGCCGATAAAGGCAACAACCGGCAGGGCATAGACGAAGGGACCGGCTTCCGTCGGGAAGAACAGGAAGAAGACCGTGATGGCAACGCCAGCCCCCGAGTTGATGCCAACAATGCCGGGATCGGCCAGGTCATTGCGGGATACCCCTTGCAGAATGGAACCGGACAAAGCAAGCGCCATGCCGGCGAGCAAAGTAATGATGACGCGCGGCATCCGTATGTCGAACAGAATAAAGTTCTCTTTTTTCGTGCCATCTCCAAAGAGTACCGGTATCAGCCTTTTAAAGGTTAAGGTGGAGTATCCAAGACTAAGACTTACAATGATAGTCACCACAATAAGCAGAAGCAGGATCCCGAGAATAATGCGTTGTTTTCGAACCATATGCGATAAAATCATTTCAGCGCTTTGCCTCCTCTTCTAACGATGATGAGGAAGAAGGGCAGACCCACAACCGCAATAACGGCCGCCACCGGAGTTTCGTACGGCGCGTTGATGGTCCGGCCGATCAAATCCGCGAGGAGCATAAAGGAAGCACCCGCAATAACGGACATCGGAATGGAATACCGGTAATCCTGACCGACAATCGCCCGCACGATATGCGGTATCATCAGGCCGAGGAAAGCCAGGTTGCCGACAAGCGCTACGGAAGCGCCCGCGAGCAGAATCGTAACCGTAAACAGGATGACTTTGATCAGGCCCGTCTTTTGCCCGAGACTGGTCGCCACGTCTTCGCTAAGACTAAGGATGGTGAGCTGCTTCGACATGATAATGGCAATAATAATGCCGGCTACGATTACCGGAACAATCGTCTGAAGCTGTCCCCAGGACGTCCCGATCAGACCGCCGGCGGTCCACATGTTGACGTCCTTGGATACTTTGAAGGTGAGGCCGATGCCTTCGGCAACGGCGTACAGAAACGTAGAAACAGCCGCTCCCGCGAGCACGATCCGAATAGGGGAGAAGCCGCCTCGTTTTGCAGCGCCGATTCCGATAACAAGGATGGAGCCAAGGGCAGCGCCGATAAAGCAGGCAATCATAATGCCGAAATAATTGATATGAGGGAACAGCGCAACCGTTGCGGCAAGGGCGGCATTCGCTCCGGCCGATAAGCCGAGAAGCCCCGGATCGGCTAAAGCATTCCGGGTCACGCCTTGCATAATGGCGCCGGATACGGCCAAAGCCGCACCAACAAAGATTGCCGCAATTTCGCGAGGCAGTCTGATTTCGCGCAAAAGCGTCACCTTTTCACTAGTATCGTGAGGTGACGTCAGCGCGAGCCATGTATCTTGGACCGTGGTGTCGGCAGCGCCGAACACCATGGCCAAGAAGAAGATTGCGACAAAGAAAACGATCCCTGCAAACAGTTTATATACAAATGGAACTCTTCGTCTCGTTTCCTGTGTCATCGGCTTATTTACCCAAGAACTGCTCTTTGAAGAAGTTCAGTTGATAGTCAAGGGTAAGCGCATCGTTGAAGTAGAAGCCTTTGGCATCAGCCGTATAGACATGGCCGTTCTTGACAGCCGGGATGTTTTTGTAGGTTTCCGTTTCCGTGAACGAGCTTGCCGTGTCTTTCGTTTGGCTGAAGATCAGATAGTCGCCGACGTATTCAGGAAGAACCTCGAGGGAGAGCGAATACCAGCCGTCTTTCATGGCCATTTCCTTTACTTTCTCCTGCATCTTCAGGCCCATCGCCTGGTAGAGAATTTCGGTGCCGCGGCCCCAAGCATCGCCGAATACGTACAGATCCTTATCGAAGTTCTCGATGACCGTAACGGTAGCGTCCTCGCCAATCTTCGCTTTAATCTCGCTGCCGATCTGAGCTGCG
This sequence comes from Paenibacillus sp. MMO-58, assembly GCF_037146255.1. Classification (NCBI taxonomy): domain Bacteria; kingdom Bacillati; phylum Bacillota; class Bacilli; order Caryophanales; family Paenibacillaceae; genus Paenibacillus; species Paenibacillus sp. MMO-58. Next base: position 190,860 of record NZ_JBBCVY010000007.1, on the reverse strand, counting down.
CGGGCTTTAAAGTCAACCACCCAAGCCGTTGCTTCTTTCTCTTTATTGAGCGCCTTGCCAACTTCAATGAACTGCGTCAGATAGTCAACTTTATTGTAAGTAAAGATAACCGTTGGAGCGATTTGCTTCAGTTTATCCACGTTTTTTGTCGTGTCGAGGCCGATAATCAGATCCGGATCAAGCTCGAGAATTTTCTCCGGATCCTCTTCGGATACAACCGCAACGCCTTTCAGCTTGTCTGCGAAATTCGGGTTATCCATCGACCAAGAGTCAACGCCGACTAGGGGAACGCCAAGCTGCAGGACATCCCCTACGAAAGAGGATAGAACAACGACGCGCTGCGGGTTAGCGGGCACTTCGATAGGGCCGCTCTCCGATTGGAACGTAATCGTGCCGTTTGCTTCAGTTGCCGTGTCCGCCGACGGAGATGCGTTTGCCGCCCCGGCGTTGTTTGTTGCTGCAGTGTTCTCCGATCCGGCATTATTGCCAGAGTTGTTGTTGCCGCATGCGCTCAGAATAATCACGAAGAGCATCATGAGAGAGATAATTGCTTTTTTCATGGGTGTGTAAACTCCTTATATTAGAATGGAATACATAAACAACGAAGGCTATATACTAAATTTAACACTCATTTAATGATAATGATTATCACTATTAGTGCCATTTACTAAATTATAGGGATTCGGTCCACTTGTCAACCGCTTATTGAAAAATATTCTCAAAGGCCTTATATTATTGATAATGATAATCAATAACGACGGTGCTTTTCCGAGGAGGAACGTACATGACGCAAGAAGAGTTGTATGACGTAACGGTAATCGGGGGCGGTCCTGCGGGGCTTTACTCGACTTTTTATAGCGGACTTAGAGAATTGAAGACAAAGCTGATCGAATTTCAGCCGTTCCTGGGCGGCAAGGTTCATGTGTATCCGGAGAAAATGGTCTGGGACATTGGAGGTTTAACGCCAACGCCAGGCGCGCAGCTGATCGAGCAGCTGGTGAAGCAGGGTCTGACCTTCAGCCCGGAGGTTGTCCTGAACGAAAAGGTCGAATCCATTACTAAGAACGAAGACAATGTCTTCGAGCTGCATGGCTCGTCGGGACGCATCCATTATTCGAAGACCGTAATCGTTGCGGTTGGCGGCGGCATTCTGAATCCGACCAAGCTTGCGATTGAAGGCGCGGAGAAGTTTGAGGTAACCAACCTTCACTATACCGTTAAATCGTTGAAGAGATTTAAAGACAAGAACGTCGTGATCTCCGGCGGCGGCAATTCGGCCGTGGATTGGGCGATGGAGCTTCTGCCATTCGCGAAGAAGATCTATATTACATATCGCAAAGAAGCCTTGTCCGGGCATGAAGCGAATGTAACGACATTGCTGAACAGCCCAATAGTCGAATGCTTGTTCCACACCGAAATTACGAAGCTGCTGGCGAACTCCGGCGATGAGCTTGTTGAACACGTCGAGCTTACGAACAGCAAGTCCGGCGAAGTATCCCATCTGTCGATTGACGAGGTGGTCATTAATCACGGTTACGACCGGGACTCCTCGCTGCTCGAGAACAGCAAGCTGAATATCGAGATGGTCGACAATTGGTACGTGAAAGGCAATCCAAGCGGCGAAACCTCCGTACCGGGCATGTTTGCCGCAGGGGATATCCTGATGCATGACGGCAAGCTGCATCTTATCGCAGGCTGCTTCCAGGATGCGGCTAATGCGGTGAACAGAGCGAAATCCTTCATTCAACCGGAAGCTAATAAATACGGAATGGTCTCATCCCATAACGAATTATTCAAAGAACGGAACCGCGAGCTTGTGAAGCAGCTGATGGTTTAATATAGAGCAAGGACGGAGCAGACCGATAACTGCCCCGTCCTTTTTTGTGCCTATCCGTGTCCAGTTGAGAGAGATTTATCGCCTGTGCCATAATGGCTGTAGGACCTGCAAATAAGGGAGAGATGCGAGGGATGGAAGAGAAGCCGGCGAAACAGAAAATTAAAGCGATTGTGACCGGAGCGACGGGCATGGTAGGAGAAGGCGTCCTGATGGAATGCTTGAACCATCCCGATGTTGAGATGGTGCTTGTCATTACTCGAAGGCCTAGCGGCGTTGCGCACCAGAAGCTGAAGGAAATCATACATAAGGATTTTCATGATCTGACCTCTATCCAGAATGAGCTAGAAGGCTACAACGCCTGCTATTTCTGTCTTGGCGTATCCTCCATCGGCATGTCGGAGGGCGACTATACCCGTGTCACTTACGATCTTACGATGCATGTTGCCCGTCTGCTCTCCAGCCTGAACCCGGATATGGTGTTCTGTTATGTAACGGGCGGTGGGACAGACAGCACGGAGCAGGGCAAAAGCATGTGGGCGAGAGTGAAGGGAAGAACCGAGAATCACCTGCTGCAGCTGCCGTTCCGACGGGCCTTTATGTTCCGTCCGGGCTACATGCACCCGAGCAAAGGACAGGTGAGAGTTCCGAAATGGGCCAAAGCGTTAACCTGGCTGTATCCGATCCTAAGGCCGCTCTTCCCGAACCATCTCATTACGCTGCGTCAGGTGGGCCTCGCCATGATTCAGACGTCGTATACCGATTACGACCGTCATATTCTCGATCCGAAAGATATTATTGCTCTTGCGAAGGAAGGCAGCTGACGACCATAACATCCATGTTCCGGCCGCCCTGCAGCAGCTTCTTCATGATGGATGGCCGGAACAGCCGGGTAAGCCAGCTGCCTTTTTCTTGGGCAACGATCAGCTGCGTGCTTTTTCGCGCGTTGGCGTGGGTAAGCAGAAAAGCCGGAATATCACGCGTCTGCTTCATTTCTTTCCGGACAAACATTCCTCCGAGCTGCTCCGTTAATTGCTGAAGCTCCTTCAAGCGGCGTTCTACCGCCGCTTGATCCGTTTTGCCGTTATGCACGGCCATGACATGCCACTCCGCCTTCAGCCGGTAAGCGATACGGAAGCCTCTGCGGATCAGCCGCTCTCCCTGCGCAAGATCGGTAATGGCTACGAATATAACCTCCTGCCTCCGCCACGGACCGCGTAAAGCGCCTGTTCGCTCCCATGATTCCAGCCGTTCATCCACGTCATCGGCAATTTCCCGCAAGGCCAGCTCCCGGAGGGCAATCAGATTGCCCAGCTGAAAAAACGCTCCAAGCGACTCCTCAACCTTGTTCATCGGATAGATTTTACCCTGCCTCATTCGCTCCTGCAGGGCCTTGGGCGATACGTCAATCAGCTCAACTTCATCCGCCAGGCGAAGCATCCGGTCCGGAATGGTCTCTCTGACCCTTACGCCGGTAATTTGCTCAACCGCATCGTTTAAACTCTCGAGATGCTGGACATTCACGGTCGAAATAACCGAGATGCCGGCATCCAGAATGGCAAGGACATCCTCATACCGCTTTTTGTAATGGCTTCCCGGCACATTCGTGTGGGCCAGCTCGTCAATCAGCACAACCTCCGGGAACCGTTCTAGAATTGTGGGAACATCCATTTCCGCAAGCTGCGTCCCTTTGTAAGGGATAGTGGCTTTAGGGATCAACTCCAGATCGCCGATCTGCTCCAAGGTTTCCTTGCGGCCATGCGTCTCGAGGAGCCCGATGACAACATCGATGCCTTTGCGGAGAAGGACATTTCCTTCCCTCAGCATCGTATAGGTTTTGCCGACGCCGGGCGCAGCCCCGATGTAGACCTTGAAGGTACCCCGCTTAAGCCGTTCCGTGGTTTGCTGTTGTTCGGCGGGGCTGAGTCTTTTATAAACGGGCTCCGGAGTAGTCCGATGCTTGGCAGGCAGGATACGCTCGCCTTCTACCTCGGTACGGTCCGCTACAAAAAAGACGTCGATGTGGCGAGCATAGCGCAAAATGCCGTTAACAACCGAGCCGTGAAGCAGCTCCTGCAGCGGCGTATGCTTCGAGTGGCCAAGCACGATGCGGGTCACGCCGTGATCCATCGCGTATCTGGCCATCTGTTCCGACAGATGTCGCCGGTGCAGATGAGGAACGGCAAGCTCTTCAAAGCCTGCGCCAATCTTCTGGGTAAGCTTGATAATGGACCGTTTGAACGCAGTCGATTCCTTCGTCATTGCTTTGTCCGCCTTGACGAAGGAGACAACAAGCAGCTCTCCGTTCAGCCTTCTGGCGACCTGCTGGCCCCGCCGGATATGGATCGAGCCGTTCCAGTGATATTGGGCCGCAACCAGTATCCGCTCGGCAGCGCCGGACGGACCTACTAAGCCCTGCTGTCTCCGGTGATCCTCAAGCGAGTCGTTCACGTCCTCTGCCATCAGACGCAGCGCAAGCTCTCGCAGCTTGCCAAGATTGCCCCTAAGCAGCAAATGGGGGGAGCTTGCGTTGCGCAAATGCCCTTCATTTAAACGGGTCAGTATCGTTTCCGGCGATACGTCGATTAATCGGACCTCATCGGCCAGCTCCAGAATCTCGTCGGGAACGGTATGCTCGGCTTCAATGCCGGTGAGCTGAAAGGCCAGGTCCGATACGCCGTTCAGCTCATACACGTTAAGCGTTGCAATCACGCTGATGCCGCATTCCAGCAAGTGACGAATATCGTCCAGGCGGGTGGGGAGAGGACTGTCCGGCCGGTTTCGGTGAGCAAGTCCGTCCACCAGCACAACCTCGGGATTGCGCCCTTTAATAGCCGCCAGATCAAGATCCTTTCGCTCGATCCCGTCTTTTTGCCAATGAATGCTCGGAATGCGTTCCAGCTCCGCAAGCTGCTCCATCGTCTCCGGTCTTTGTCTGGTGGAGACGGCGCAGGTGACCACATCGATTCCCTGCTTCCGCAGCTGCTGGCCTTCGCGCAGCATATGATACGTTTTGCCGGCCCCGCTGACAGCCCCGATATAGATTTTAAGCCGTCCGTGATGCAGCTTCGTTATGGCTTTCAGAAGCTCTTCGGGTGTTTTGCGGCGATAGCTGTCGTTCATGTCCTGTCATTCCTCCTCTCCGTAAACCTCGGGAAAGCCCAGTCTGCGCCACTTGCGGGCAGGCGGGGCTTAACCTCATTTGCGGAGCTGGCTTAATTCGATGTTCAGCTCCAGCACATTCACGCGGGGGTCGCCAAAGACGCCAAGATCCCGTCCGTCGGTATGCTTTTTAACCAGCTCCTTCAGCGTATCCGGCGATAGACCGGTCAGCTTGCTGATGCGGGGGATTTGAACGTCGGCGGATGCCGGCGTAATATGCGGGTCAAGACCCGAGCCGGAGTTGGTAATCAGCGCAAGCGGAAGCTGGCTGACCGGAACGTCGGGATTGGCAGCCTGCCAGGCGGCAATCGAATCTTTGGTCCGCTGCAGCATGTCGGGATTCGAAGGCGCGTAGTTGTTGGATCCGGATGCTTCCGCTTTATAGTCGATGCTGGATACCCGTCCTTGGAAATAAGCAGGGTCGGTGAAGCTTTGCCCGATCAAGGAGGAACCGATAATCCGGCCGTTCGAATCCTTGATCATGCTGCCGTTCGCCTGATGAGGGAAGAGCAACTGCGCAAGGCCCGTTGACACTAACGGGTAAATAATGCCGCATAGCAGAATAAACGCGATACTGGCTCTTAAGGCAATCATAAAGAGAGAGCCGTTAGATCCCGATGAAGATGTGGAGTTCGTCATGATTATCTCTTCCTTTCAGATCGGTCTAGATCCATACATGAACAAGCAGGTCGATCAGCTTAATGCCGACGAACGGGGCAAGGACGCCGCCAAGTCCGTAGATCAGCAGGTTTTTGCTTAGCAGCCTCGACGCGCTCATCGGTTTATACTGCACCCCCCGCATAGCCAGCGGAATGAGCAGCGGAATGATGATCGCGTTAAAGATAAGCGCGGACAGAATGGCCGAAGACGGCGAGCCAAGCTTCATAATGTTCAGGGCGTCCATCTGAGGGATCGCGATCATAAACATGGCCGGAATAATGGCAAAATATTTGGCGATATCGTTCGCGATACTAAAAGTCGTCAGCGCGCCGCGCGTCATCAGGAGCTGCTTGCCGATCGCAACGACCTCGATAATTTTGGACGGGTCGGAATCCAGGTCGATCATATTGGCCGCTTCCTTCGCGGCAACGGTACCGCTGTTCATGGCAAGGCCAACGTCAGCCTGGGCAAGCGCCGGAGCGTCGTTCGTCCCGTCGCCCGTCATCGCAACCAGGCTGCCTGCCGCCTGCTCGCGGCGGATCAGCGCGATTTTATCCTCGGGCCTACTCTCCGCCACAAAATCGTCAACCCCGGCTTCGCGGGCAATCGTTGCGGCTGTCAGCGGGTTGTCGCCGGTACACATAATCGTCTTGATCCCCATGCGGCGTAGCTGCTCGAATCTCTCCTGCATGCCCGGCTTCACGGTATCCTTCAAATAAATAATCCCGTAGATGCGGTTATCAACCGCAACGGCGAGCGGCGTACCGCCAAGCACGGCAACTCCTTCGCCGGTAGCGTCGAGATCGGACGGGACGGTGCCGCCTTGGGAAGCTACCCATTTCTTCACGGCATCGACGGCGCCCTTGCGGACTTTCCGACCGTCCGGAAGATCCAGACCGCTCATCCGGGTCTCGGCCGTAAACGCAATGACCTGCGCATTCTCGGCAAGTTGGGCCTGATAGCTCAGCTGTTTGCTCTTCATCAGCTCCAGGACGGAACGGCCCTCCGGCGTTTCGTCCTTGGCCGAGCTGACCGCCGCCCACTCGCCAAGCTCCTGAACGGTTACGCCTTTGACGGGCAGGAAGTCGCTTGCCATCCGGTTGCCGTACGTGATGGTACCGGTCTTATCCAGAATCATCGTATTAATGTCGCCGGCTGCTTCTACCGCTTTGCCGGACATGGCCAGCACGTTAAACTGCGTCACCCGGTCCATGCCGGCGATCCCGATTGCTGAGAGCAGACCGCCGATGGTAGTCGGGATGAGACAGACCAGCAGGGCGATAAGCACCGGTATGTCAAGTTCTACGCCAACATATTTGGCGATTGGCGCAAGGGTAACCACAACGATCAGGAAGATCAGCGTCAGGCTGGTGAGCAGCGTGTTCAGCGCCAGCTCGTTAGGCGTCTTTTGGCGTTTGGCGCCTTCAACCAGAGAGATCATGCGGTCGATAAACGATTCGCCGGGATCGCTCATAATCCGGACCTTGATCCGGTCGCTGACAACGCGGGTGCCGCCCGTTACCGAGCTGAAGTCGCCGCCGGCTTCCTTGATCACCGGTGCAGATTCGCCGGTGATTGCCGACTCGTCGACAGAGGCAAGGCCTTCGATAATTTCGCCGTCACCCGGAATCATCTCTCCTTCGGAGACAACGACGATATCGCCTTTGCGGAGCTCGGTTGACGATACCTGTTTTATGGTCTGGCCCGTAACTTTGTTTGCCGTAATGTCCTTTTTGCTCTTCTTGAGCGAGTCCGCCTGGGCTTTGCCCCGTCCTTCGGCCAGCGCTTCCGCGAAATTAGCGAACAGGACGGTGAACAGCAGGATCAGAAAGACCGTCAGATTGAATCCTATTCGTCCCTCCGTTCCGAAGTAGCCGGGGAAAATCGTCATCAGCAGGACGACAAGCGTGCCGACCTCTACGACAAACATGACGGGATTTCTCATCATGGTCAGCGGATTTAATTTCAGAAAGCTGTCCTTCGCCGCGCGACTTATAATCGCCGAGGTCAGCATGGATTTACGTTGTGTGGTCACGGTTATTCACCTCATCCTTATCCGTTAGCGAATCGTTAAATGCTCTGCAATAGGTCCAAGTACAACGGCAGGCAGGAACGTCAGCGCGCCGACAATAACGACGGTTCCTACTAGAATCCCGCCAAACAGCACGTTGTCCGTCCGGAATGTTCCGATCGTTTCCGGTACGGGCTTTTTGCGGACCAAGGATCCGGCTACAGCCAGCATGGCAATCATCGAAACATACCGTCCAAGCAGCATGACGAGGCCGGTCGTCATGTTCCAGAACGGCGTATTGTCGGCAAGACCTTCAAAGCCGGAGCCGTTATTCGCCGCTGACGAGGTGTATTCATAGAGCACCTGCGAGATGCCGTGAAAGCCTGGGTTCGTGATGGCACCCTGGCCAAGATCCGTCAGGAAAGCAATGGCGGTTGGCGCCAAAATAATAAACGGATGAACGAGAATCGCGATCGCGATCAGCTTCATTTCCTTTGGTTCGATTTTCCGCCCGAGAAACTCAGGTGTCCGACCGACCATTAGTCCCGCGATAAAGACCGCAAGAATCGCATACATCAGCATATTGACGAGGCCAACGCCTTTACCTCCAAACACAACGTTCAGCATCATCTCCGCCAGCGGGACAAGACCGCCGATCGGGGTCAGCGTATCATGCATGTTATTGACCGAACCGGTAGTGGCCGCCGTCGTCACCGCCGTAAAGAGGGAGGATTGGGCAATGCCAAACCTGACTTCCTTGCCCTCCATGCTGCCTTGCGAGGCGTCTGCGCCAAGATTGTTCATAACCGGATTGCCATGCAGCTCAGCCGTGTAGACCGTTGCAAGGAATACCAGGAACAGCGACATCATGGCGCCAAATACAACCCAGCCTTGCTTGCGGTTACCCGCGAAACGACCGTATACATAAGGCAGGCAAGCAGGCAGCGCCCACATGGACAGAATCTCGATGACGTTCGTAAGCGGGCTCGGATTCTCGAAAGGATGCGCCGAGTTGACGCCAAAGAAACCGCCGCCGTTTGTACCCAAGTGCTTAATCGATTCCAGAGAAGCAACCGGACCGATTGCGATGCTTTGCGTTGCCCCTTCCAGCGTTGTTGCCGTTACGTTAGGCTGCAGGGTCTGCGGCACGTGAAGTGCCACAAGAACCAGCGTAATGAGCGTTGCGAGCGGCAGGAAAATCCGCGTGTGGGATTTCACGAAGTCGGTAAAGAAGTTGCCGATGGTGCTGCCCCTGCTCGTCAAGCCGCGGATAAAAGCAATTGCAACCGAGAAGCCGGTAGCCGCCGAGGTGAACATCATCATCATAATGACGGCCATCTGCGAGAAATAGGACAGCCCGGTCTCGCCGCTGTAATGCTGCAGGTTCGTATTCGTAATAAAGCTGATAACGGTATTGAACGACAGCGTTTCTTCCATGGCGCCAATGCCGTTGGGGTTGCCAGGAAGGCTGCCCTGCAGGCGCAGAATCAAATAACTGATCGCGACCAGCACGATATTCGTGAAAAGGAAGCTTAACGCGTACTTTTTCCAGGTCATGCCTTCACGCGATTTCAGCCCGATTAATTTATAAATGAACCGTTCGGTTCCGCCGAATAGGCGGTCGGTCCGGTTCGGTTGATCCGAGTATACGTGGTACACATAGGTTCCGAGCGGTTTGACGAGCAGTACAAGCACGCCAACCACGATAAGGAGCTGTAAAATATCCATTGCCATTGCGGCCTCCCAGCATTTGATAAGGGTTTAGAATTTCTCCGGATTAATCAAGGCGTATATCAAGTAAAGAAAGAGAAACAGGGCAAGCACTAACGTGACAATCATCGCTGATCCTCCTCTTGAATGGCCCGGTCGCACCAATGCATAAAGCCGGCGAAGAGTATGAATATCGCTGCCAGAAGCAGCACCATATAGATATCCTGCATAGCGGATTCCTCCTAAAAGAATGGCGAATAACTTTCGGTCTTACCGATTATCTTGGCTTGCCATGAGGTCGTTTATGATTAAAAAGGATGTATCCGCATGATTGGAATGAATGACATAATTAGCACCCATCCCTTTATAGATCAGACGGGGATTTGCGCTGTCCGTAACGACGCAGATCGATTTGGATGTCCAGCTGCGGCAGATCTGGATATAGCGGCAGCACAGATTCAGGCTCCTTTCGAATAAAAAGATTCGTCCGACCGGCAGCTCCGGGACACGCCATGTAGCCTCGTCAGTTGTATTGATGACGATAATCGTTGACACGCCAAGCTCCAGCATCCGCCCGTATTCGGTCTTATTGTTCACGATGGCGGCAAACGGGATATGCCGGTGCAGCAGCTGTTTAATAAAATCCTCGCCCTGCACATTGGGTGCGGAGACAAGTATATAATCGTCCATGGTTTACGCTCCTCTTTTGGTTAGAGGAATCAACGACAAACAAAAAAGCCGCGGAAGAGGGACTCTTCACGCGGCTTATAAGCGCAGCAGGAAATAAACCGCGCCTATATTCACGATCATCGTTGCCTCTCTTGGTACGCTGACGAAGTTAGCTGACGGATTCGGGCGTAAGAGTCGCCCTACGCCGATGAGCTCAGATGGAGCTGCTTCGGCGATTCACCCCGTGGACAATGCTGGCTGTATGGAACAGCCGGCTGCCCGATTGGTTCCCCCGTTCCCCCCGTGAAGGGGATTAAGCGATAAAGACAGTTGATTAAAAATGGGCATGAGAAAAAGCCGCAGAGGAAAGATCCCCGCGGCCTTGGAAGGTCACAAGATCACATCATCCTCTCTACTTGGAAAATGCCCTGCCTACTGGACAGTCGCATTTTCATCGCTTACGAGGTTAGCTGACGGATTCGGACGGTGAGAGTCGCCCTACCGGGTCCGGCCGCGCGCAGCCTTTTCCCGGATTCACCCCGGATAAGCATGCCGCGCCGGCTCTCACACCGTTGCCATGCCGCTTATCGATTGGTTCCCCCGTTTCCCTTAACGGAAACTCAGCGATTGTTACATTTGCTGAATCGTATATTACGCCTGACGGCCGAAGTTGTAAATGAACCGTAGAGGCGGCATATTGTCTAATTCTGACAAGGAGTTTGGTTAGAGCGTTTACATTTGGAGGGAACTCTACCATGCTCCTTCTTGGACCTTATATCTCTCGAATGCTGTAATTCGTTGTGAAATGCAGGTATAACCCAAGCCCAAATCGGTTTGTCCGGAGTAGCAGAATAAGACGGAAAAACCGTTTTACGGCGGTGGAGGGGCCGGTAAGGAGCTGAGCGGCACTATAATGGCCCCTTGTTTTCATCAGCTAATTTTGGGACAATAGGAACAGTATGCGGCTTTGGCCGCGTTTCACGAAAAGAGGAAAAACGATGAATACACCATCCATATATGGATTTACATTAGAGCAATTAACATCATGGCTGGGCGAGCGCGGGCATAAAAAGTTCCGGGCGACCCAGGTGTGGGAATACTTGTACCGGAAGCGGGTTACGAGCTTTGCGGATATGACGGATGTTCATCCGGACCTCGTGAAGCTGCTGGAAGAGAACTTTGCGATCCAGACGCTGGTCGAGCATACGAAGCAGGTGTCGAAGGACGGCACGGTCAAGCTGCTGCTCAAGCTGGATGACGGCAACCTGATCGAGACGGTGATGATGCGCCATAAGTTCGGCTTGTCGGTCTGCGTAACCACGCAGGTTGGCTGCAACATCGGCTGCAGCTTCTGTGCGAGCGGCCTGTTGAAGAAGAGCAGGGATCTGACAAGCGGCGAGATTGTCGAGCAGATTATGAAGATTCAGCTTCATCTCGACGAATCCGGCCAAGGCGAGAAGGTCAGCCATATCGTTGTTATGGGCATTGGCGAGCCGTTCGATAACTTTATTCACCTGAACGACTTCCTTACAACGGTGAAGGATCATAAAGGTCTGGCTATCGGTCCGCGCCATATTACGGTATCGACAAGCGGCCTCGCGGACAAAATCAGAGAGTTTGCCGACAAGGATCAAGGGGTTAACCTCGCGGTCTCGCTGCATGCTCCTAATAATGAGCTGCGGACGCGGATTATGAAGATCAACCGAGCGATTCCGATCGAGAAGCTGATGGATGCGATCGATTATTATCTGGAGCGGACGAACCGCCGCATTACGCTGGAGTATATTCTGCTCAAGGACGTCAACGACCGGCCGGAGCATGCGCTTGAGCTTGCCGAGCTGGTGGGCGACCGCCGCCGCTCCCTCGTGAACGTGAACCTGATTCCTTATAATCCGGTTGACGAGCATAGCCAATACCAGCGCAGCGAGAACGACTCCATTAAGAGCTTCTACGATACGCTGAAAAAACAAGACGTCAGCGTCAGCGTCCGCCTCGAGCATGGCGCCGACATCGACGCGGCTTGCGGCCAGCTGCGCAGCAAGCAGATGAATAAGGAAAAAGCCGGATAACAACCGGCCAGGCATAATCAAAGCCATGATCAGAGGATCATGGCTTTTTGCTTGGGAGCTGTGCGGCCCCGGTATCCGATGCAGGCGGCGATGCAGAATTGAGCAGCATAATAAGTGGCCATAATGAGCACGTCTGACCCGGCAATATCCGAAATAAACTTATTCCAGGCAAGAATGGAATCGGAAGCCATAAAGAGCAGGGCACCCGCAACCGCCCATGCGTTGCCGGACATCATGGCCGACCAGCCCATCAGCGAAATGGCGGTTACATAGACAAGAACGGGGATTTTCAGAGCGTCGTCCCCCGATTTCGTAAGCCCATCAAGCAGCTCGTAGCCCATATATACGGCATACACGCCGATTGGAATAATCGTTACGAGCCGCCAGAAGGAAAACCTCCACTGCCCGAAAAATCCGCTTAAATAAAACAAATGGCCGATCAAAAAAGCGGACAGCCCTACGACAAAGTTACCCAGGGTGACATCGCCAACAACGCTGAAGACAAGACCGGTTAGCAGGATCCGTTGAAACCGCTTACCGTTTTGCGCGGACTGCAAGTAAGCATAAGCGATAATCAGCAGCATAGGGATCGCTTTGAAAATTAGCTTGACGGCATGCGGTTCAGCAGGAATGATAAAAATGTAAAGCAAGCCCATGAGCAGAATAAGGGCAGGCAGTATTTTGATCAATCGGCATCGCTCCTTTTTTCCTAACTATAGCATAGATTTTCATTTTTAAAGTCTGGATTAATATCGAAAAGGCGGGGTATCGCATGAACGTGAATATGACAGCTCAACAATTGCTGGAGAAGCAGCGGCATTATTACGGGACGGGGGCAACCCGGAGTCTCGAATTCCGGCAGGCACAGCTGGCCAAGCTGCGCCAAGCCATTACGGAACGCGAGGATGCGATTATGCAGGCGCTTCGGCTTGACCTTAACCGGAGCGAGCAGGAGTCCTATATGCTTGAGATTGGACTTGTCCTGAAGGAAATCTCTTTTGTGCAGAAGCGGTTGAAGCGGTGGATGAAGCCCGCCAAGGTCAAAACGGCGCTTACCCACATGGGCAGCAAAGGCTACATCGTGCCGGAGCCGCTTGGCACCGCGCTTATTATCGCTCCGTGGAACTATCCGTTCCAGCTTGCGATGGCGCCGCTTGTCGGAGCTATAGCAGCGGGCAATACCGCAATCCTGAAGCCGTCGGAGCTTTCGCAGGCAGTGTCGGAGGTCATGTCCTCGCTTGTTCAGGATACGTTCGACCCTTCTTACATAGCCGTAATGGAAGGCGGAGTTGAAGTAAGCAAGGAGCTGCTGGACCTGCCGTTCGATAAGATTTTCTTCACGGGCAGCGTTAACGTCGGCAAGCAGGTTATGGCGGCGGCTGCCAAGCATTTGACGCCGGTTACGCTGGAGCTTGGGGGCAAAAGCCCGGCTATCGTGCATCATGACGCCAATCTCAAGCTGGCCGCAAGACGTCTTGCCTTCGGCAAATTCATTAACGCCGGGCAGACCTGCATCGCGCCGGATTACGTGCTCGTGCATCACAGCGTTCTGGAGGAGTTCCTTCAGCAGCTCCGCAAGTCGGTAACGAAGTTCTATGGACAGAATCCGCTTGAGCATAAGGATTACGGCAAAATCATATCGGAGCGGCATTTCCAGCGGCTTGCAGGCTTCCTTCGCGAAGGGGAGGCTGTCATGGGCGGAGGGGCAGACGAAATGGCGCTCCGGATCGAGCCTACCGTATTAACCCACGTGGACTGGAATATGCCGGTCATGCAGGAGGAGATTTTTGGCCCGATTCTGCCGGTATTGGTCTATGACGAGCTTCAGGAAGCGATCGATCAGATCAATGCGCGTCCGAAGCCGCTTGCTCTCTATCTGTTCAGCGAGAATGCGGCTATTCAGAAGCGGGTGACCGAGGCGGTGCCGTTTGGCGGCGGATGCATCAACGATACGCTCATGCATCTGGCGACGCCGTATTTGCCGTTTGGCGGAGTGGGGGAGAGCGGGTTGGGAGCTTACCATGGCGAGTACAGCTTCAAGACCTTCTCCCATATGAAAAGCGTGCTGAAGCAAACGACCAGGTTCGATTTTGCCTTCCGTTATCCGTCTGCCAAGGGTGGTCTTTCGATCATTCGGAGGCTGATGAAATAGCCTGATGCAGCTGAAAACGTTTTATGTATTTTTTACCAAAAAATCGATTGACTTCGCCCAATTTGCTCAGTAACATGGGGTAGCACACTACCATTACTGACTGCCGTTGTCCCTCTCATCCTTGGCGTAATGGGGTATTCCATGTAGGAGGTTATACGGATGGAACAACGGTTAACGGATAAACCCCAGGAGCAGGAATTCAGCATAAAAAGCATCCTGCTTCCGCTTGTCGCGATTATTCTCGGCTGTTTTATGGTTATTCTCGATACAACAGCGATGAACGTCGCTTTATCGAAGCTCGTAGAGGATTTCCATACGCAGCTTCCCACTCTGCAATGGACCGTAACGGGCTATATGCTGGCACAAGCCGCCGTCATTCCGCTTGCGGGCTGGCTGTCCGACCGGTTCGGCGCCAAGACGGTTTTTCTAACCTCGGTCATTCTCTTTACGATTGGCTCACTCCTATGCGCGCTGCCGAATGACCCGCAGACGCTGATTATGTTCCGCGTCATTCAAGGGCTTGGCGGCGGATTTGTGCTGCCCGTTGCGATGGCGTATGTTTACCGGCTGAGTCCGCCCAATAAAGTAGGGCAGGTCATGGGGATGCTGGGCGTGCCGATTCTGCTGGCGCCGGCCATTGGTCCCATTCTTTCCGGCTGGCTGGTCGAATACCATTCTTGGCGCTGGATCTTCCTGATCAATCTGCCGGTAGGTATTATCAGCGTATTGTTCGGGTTATGGAGTCTGCCGAAGCTGGCGACCAAGAAGCTTGCCGGATTGGATATTCCGGGCATGATTCTGGGGCCGCTCGCTTTCGCCGCGTTATCCTATGGCGTTAACCAGGGCGCGGAGAGCTGGACTTCGGATAAAACGCTCACCGGCCTTATCGCTGGCGGCGTAGCGCTGATCGTTTTTATTATCGTAGAGCTGCGCGCGAAGCATCCGCTGCTGGATCTTCGGGTGTTCCGCTCGATTGATTTCTCGTTCGGCATTGTGGTGCAGTGGATTGTCCAGTTCTCGCTGTTTGGCGCGATTTTCCTGCTGCCGCAATTTCTTCAGCAAGGCCGCGGCTACGGTGCGTTTGACACCGGACTTACCTTATTTCCGCAAGCGCTGGCTTCGGCTTGCATGATGCCGATCGGCGGCTATTTGTTTGACCGGATCGGTGTCCGCTGGCTGGTTGTGATCGGGCTTAGCCTTGTATCTGGCGCGATCTTCCAGTATTCGCATCTGGATATTCATACAGGCAGAGAGGATTTGCTGCTGCCTCTTATTATGGCCGGCTCGGGAATGGGGCTTATGATGATGCCTCTTAATTCCCATCTGATCAACAAGACGCCGCGGGAGCTGGTCAGCCGCGTTACTTCGCTTACGAGCGCGATGCAGCAGGTGATCAGCTCGCTGGCGGTTGCGCTGCTCGTAACGGTTCTGACCAAGCGGATTGCGAAGCTGATGGCTGAAGCAAACGTTCCGCCCGAAGCGCTGGCGAACCAAACCGCGGGAAGCGGTGCCGCGCAGGCAAGTCCGGAGCAGCTGCAGCAGCTTCTGGCATTGGCTGTTGATGCATTTGACTATACCTTTGGCATTATGGTATTTGTTGCTATAATCGGTGCCCTGTTAGGGCTTCTGCTTCGTAGAGGCAAGAAAAATTCCGGAGAGAACACGCAGGCCGAAAAGCCGGAAGCGGCTCTCGAAGGGCTTCATATGGGATAATGGAAATCAATTAACCGCGAATAGGGTCAGTTTCATTAGCCAACGCTAGTGGAACTGATCCTTTTTGAGTATACGGGGAAAGGACAAACGTTTATGTTACAGCCTTATACGCAGAGAGTAGTCGATATTATTAAGCGGATCCCGGAAGGGAAGGTAATGACCTACGGGCAAATCGCGGGGTTGGCAGGCAGCAGCCGCGGGGCAAGACAGGTCGTACGAATCCTGCACGCTTTGAGCAGTGCCCATCAGCTGCCTTGGCATCGGGTGGTGAACGCCAAAGGAGAAATCGCTATTCAGGAAGACGAATCGCGGATGCTGCAAAGGCATATGCTGGAGGCCGAAGGCGTGTACATAGGGATTAACGGAATAATTGACCTGGAGGAATACAGGCATGAACCGGAAATCCCGCCGAATAGATAAAGCTCCCTATATGTTAACCTTTGTGTTAAAATCGGGTTAACATACAGGGAGAGGAGCAGTTCCCATGCAAAGCATCGCGTTAAGAGGGCATCATCTGTTTTGTTTGCTTGGATACCGCGGCAAGGGATATTCGGAAAGCTTCTGCACGAACATGACAGCCGTTTATGAAACGCTGCGGAACGACCCGAAGACGATCCTTGAAATTATCGAAGGTCCGGATAAGATCTGCGCGGCCTTTCCATCGGATCAGCCGAATCACTGCCACAATCCAAGCGTGTATCGGAAGGACAGCGAAATATTAGGCGAGTTAGGGCTAGAGGCCGGAAACCGGTTAAGCTGGGAGGAGCTAATCGGGCGCGTTGCTGCCGCTATTCAACCCGATGATATCCACAGGCTCTGCTATGACTGCCCTTGGGAGCCATACGGGTTGTGCCAGGAAGGGGTTGCCCATATCCGGCAGGCCAAAACTCTAAGGGTATTGCCTTAACCTCTATCTACGCAATAAAAATAAAGCGGCAGCTTAAGGCTGCCGCTTTGCTAATTTCTCCTGCGCCATCCTGATCATTTCACGGATCATCGCACCGCCGATTTTTCCGCCGACATGGCCGGCATCCTCGGTTTTCATATTCCCGTTATCGCCATTGCGGTTCATCCGGATTCCCATCTCGCTAGCTACTTCGTATTTCACGTCATCCGGTCTGTTCTCGTCTACCGCATAGCCTTCCTGGCGCATCACGTTTGCCTTTAGGTTCTGCATGGCCGCCCCTGCTTCAGGAACAAGTAATCTTCTGCTTCGTCTTGCCATTTTGCCGCACCGCCTCATCGTAATTTGACGGTATTACTTTTCCCTGCCGCCCCGGCATTTATGAAGGAGAAGAATTAAATAAACTTGCCTAGAATGGCATCCACTTTGGCTTTATTGGAGATAAAGGTATGTCTGTTTAAAAGTCTCTGATTCAGCGTGTTTTTGTTATGCACGACAACCATGTAGTTGCGTTTGCCTGACTTGGTCAGAACCTCATGTTTATGCTTAATGACTCCACTGTGCCCATCTACCGTCTTATATCGATAGCCGCCAAAGTATTGCTCGGAATTGTAAATCCATGTATAAAAGGGCGGGGAGGATTTGCTGACCGTTGCCACCCGGTGCCGTACGCTGTCATAAATGTAGCCGGCCTGATTAATCAATGCCCGCGTACCTTGCTTTGGCTTGTATTTATGAAGCTGATCGATCATGGTGCGGTGATACGTATCATCGCAGTCAAGGCGGACAAGGTAAAAAGTAGAACTTGAGCCGACCGTTCTTTGCAGCTTTTTGCCGTATTTCTTGTCTGCCACGAATCGGATATTCGCCGGCAGCTTCGGATATTTCGCAAGCTCAGCCCTTATAATTCCCTCAGTCCGCTCCGTATAACGAATAAAAGCGTGAAAGTTCTGGTTCGTCTGCTTGAGCAGGCTTTGAAGCGTATATTTCATAAAGATGGACATCCGGTACTTAATCCACTGAGGGGTCAGTCCAATCCGGTAAACACCGCCTCTGTTCGAACGGTTGTTAAATTCGATTTCTACAATAATGGCTTTGGTCATCTCGCCCTTGTCCCCTCCCAAGTCTTGTCTGATGAGATTACTATATTCGGAAGGAATGGTTTGGATATAGGCCGCATTCCCACCAGTTAAAAATCTGGCAGAATATCAGTGCCTTCCTCACAGCACACTTATGGATGTACCAAATATCCGAGGGAGGTTTTTCGCCAATGAAAAAGAAATTGTTCTCTACGCTGTGCGCCGCAACTATTCTTATGTCTGCCGCTTCTGTACCAGCCTTTGCTGCGTCAGCCAAAGATGAGGTCGCAACGGATAACTTCCGCAGCACGCATTACGGTTCCACGACTTACGGAACTTACGGAACGGATGGCGGCAGCACGACAACCAACCGTACGAACAACTACAACGGAACAATGAACGGAACGAACGGATTCGGCACAAATCCTTACGGCACTAATAACTACAGCACGACCAACGGCTACGGATTAAATACTACCGGCACTTACAGCACCAATAACGGTTATAATCCGAACCGAAACAGCTTCATTGGCAATACAAACCGAATGAACAGCTATAGTACAACAGGTACTACAGGTACGGTTACAGGAACACACGCCTTAACAAACGGCAATTACCGTACTTTGGCAACCACGAATAACCGCAATAATAACTGGGGCTGGCTTGGTCTGCTTGGTCTGGCCGGATTGTTCGGTCTTAGAAGCCGTGATCGCGAGCGCACCTAAATATGGGGATTCTAAGTGGTAATCCCAAAGACGAGCCGATGCACTACGGTGAGATCTACGCCGTATGGCAGGCGTCTATGGTGGCCAAAAGCGCCGTTTCCTGCTGTCAGGCTTATTTAAGCCATGCCGGCGATAAAGATCTCAAAAAGATCCTGGAGGATCTTATTGATCAGTCGAGGCTGGAATCGAAGGAATTGGATGCGTTGCTTACCCATAACGGGATAACGCCTGCTCCTGCGATGCCCGAAAGACCGCCGGTTAAGCTTGAAGATATTCCTGCTGGAGCAAGATTCGCGGATAACGAAATCGCCTTTGGCATTGCCGGCGGTTTGTCAACGGGTCTTGTGGCATGCAGTCAGGCAATGGGTATTTCGATTAGGGAAGATATTGGCGCATTATTTGGCAAATACCACATGACGAAGGCAGCCTTGGGTTTGCGTATTTTGGAGATGTCCAAAAAGAAAGGGTGGCTGATCCCTCCACCGCTCCAAATGAAGCGCCCCGAGCCTGTTCATGCCTAAAAATTAAGCAAAAGCCCTGCTCAGCGAGCAGGGCTTTTTGCAGGATTGACGAATACATCAGATACATATAGACTGGGAGGAATTTCTTTGTGCGCGAACCATATAGGAAAGGAGAAGTCGCGATGTGGGAAAGATTGCTGCCTGGCGAGCAGGCTATGGATGCTTTAAGATCGCCTTTATTTATCCCGGATGAGGTAAAGTTGAATTTGCTGCACCGGATATGCGAAATGAGTCAGTCGGTTATCTATAGAGCCGCAGGGGGGTCCGCGATTTTTGCCGGTTCGCCTGGTCATAATGCCTGGTTGTGGGTGGATGAGGCACTTCCGGAGGAGGAAAGACTCCTTCTCCTCAAAGCCTTGGTGAAGCTTACCGGTCATACGCTTCGCGGAATTACGGCGGAGCCTAGGCATGCCAAGCTGTTTGCGGAGCTGTACGCTGTACGCTACCGTGTGCGCCCCGAGTATAAAATGGGGATGGAAGCTTATTATTGTCCGGATATCCGGTACCCATCGGCAGTGAAGGGGGAGCTGCGGCCAACCGTTTCCTCGGACGCTCCGCTAATCGCGGATTTTATGGCCGGCTTTGCGGAAAGCGCATACGGCTACAAGGTCCATCCGGCTAGCCAATTGCCCGCGGCGGGTAATACGATCGCAACAGGCAATCTATACATATGGATCGTTGATCAAATGCCGGTATCCATGGCGCATATCGCTCACCGTTCTCCGCGCCATGCCCGCATTAATTATGTCTATACGCCGCTGGAGCTGCGAAAGCAAGGGTTTGCGAGCGCGACGGTTGCCGCCTGCTGCGGCCTGATCGTGCAAGAAAACAGGATCCCCATGCTGTATGCGGATTTGACCAACCCCGATTCCAATAAGGTGTATCAGAATATCGGCTTTGTGGAAAGCGGCAAGGTGGCCGACGTCAGATTCGTATCCTAAAGACAAAACCCTCTCCGGCTTAAACGGAGAGGGTTTGCTGTTGCTACCGTGAACCCCGGTAGCTTTCCGGCGGGCCAAGATAGCTGGGCTTTAGGCCGCCGGTATCGATTATGATTTTTTGCAGGACAACGATTGGATCAACCATCCATATTTTAAGCGTATGATAACCGGTCTCCGGGATTGCATGCTTCGTTACGACTGAGCGGATATTCAGAATAACGCTTTGCTCCCAATCGGACTCCGAATAGCCGCCCTCCTTGGTTAGGCCGATTGCGCTTGCCACCTGAACGGGGCCGTCATCAAATGAAACGCCAAGCCGCAAGCCTTGTCCCGGAATAAAGTCAATCGTTGGAGCGATCAGGGCGGTTACGGTAAGCTCGCCAGGCGTTGTCAAGTATACTTCGTACTCCAGGCAAGGCGATTCGCCTGGCTCAGGTACGGGGTTCGAAGGGACAGTTACCGGAAATACGGCCATGGAAGACAGGGTTCTGCCGTAATTCGGAATGACCTGCCAGCTTGCTCCGCCGCCTTCGTTGTTCGTGCTGTAATGTTCCGCCTCGATAGAGATATATCCGTTAGTCTCCATAAAACCGGTCAAGGCTTCGCGGGTAGGCGATGCGGGATTCATAACGTGAATCATGACGGAGAAAGCTTTGCTGGTTAGCAGATCAATCAAGGTGATGCTTCCGGTGATTTTATCGCTTACCGGTACCTCGTTCCAGTCGATCTCTATCCATAGTCGTTCTTCCACTTCAACGCTGCCTGTCGTACGGTTTAACTTAATCCACGGCAGATCGGCCCTTGCGCAGAAAGTGAACGCGTCCGTTCCTTGATTGAACAGATCGATATAACGGCGCTCCCTTGCGTACGTGTCGAAGGAAAGAGCAGGAAGCTGAGGGTCACGCGGCCATGCCAGCTCGGAGCCTTCGACTGCGACGCCTAATCCGGATTTCTCGCTGGTCAGCTTGATCGAGCCAACCTCCGGCATAATATGCTCTTCGGGCTGATTCCAGTACGTATAGCCGATGTGAAGCTGATCCATCATGTGGTTCCATTTACCGTCTGCGAGCTCATGATTATAAGCATAGGTAAGCGCTGCGTCCGCCTCGAAAAGCTGCTTGGCGAGCTTGGCCTCCAGGTTTGCGGAAGCACGTCCCTGAGCGGCATACATCTTGCTTCTTGCGACGCGGATATACATCTCCAGTACTTGGGCAGAAGCTTTGGCCGGATAAAGCACCGTCTGAAAGAAGGCGTCTTTTGCCGCAGCGTGAATGTCCTGATACACCTGCTCGGCCAGCTTGACGGTCTCATGAAGCTCGGCCAGCAAGTTGTCCGCCTCTTTATAATGCACGGAGCTGTAGAGCGGGACGGCGTTCAGCAGCTCCGGCTTCAGCCTTCCGTTCCATTTGGAATACCGGTTAATGATAAGCGCGGCCTCTTCCGCATAGATGGAGCCGAATTGCTGCTCCGCCCAACGGGTGCTGTAGTCTCCAATGTTGTCCTTATTCCATTCGTCCATGTTCCATGCCATCCGAAGGAAGAACTCCAGCTGGCATTCCATCGGCTTTAAATCGCCCACATTCAATATCCAGATCCGGTTTGCGCCGTACTCGTAGGCTTTGTGCATCTGCTCCCAAATTTTCTCGAGCGGCACTGTATTAACCCATTTATAAGAACGAGGACCGCCCACGTAGTCAAGATGGTAGTAGATGCCCGCCCCTCCGGAACGGCTCCGTTCCTCTTCGGTGGGTACTCTGCGCAGATTGCCATGATTGTCGTCGGACCACAAAAGCGTAATGTCATCCGGCACGCGCATGCCGTTCTCGTAATATTCCTGAACCTCTTTATACAATGCCCATAACTGCGGGACTTCCGAAGGATCCGTCTGCATCTGCTCGCCAATAATATGGCGCTGGTCCTGGACGATCCGCTGAAGCAGTTCGATTTTCTCCTGAAATGAGAGTTGACCTCCCATTGCCTCATCGCCGTCTCCCCGCATCCCAAGCGAAATGACATTCTCGTAGCTGGCGCTCCGGCGAATGCCCTCCTCCCAGAAGCTGTAGAGAACTTCTTCATTAACGGAATAATCCCATGGCCCTTGCTTATGCTTCTTCCAGTCGCCATGCGGACGCTGCATAGGCTCGTGGTGGGAGGTGCTGATTACGATGCCGTACATATCCGCAACCGCGGGATTCAGATCGTCATCTTCGTAAAAGGTATTGTCCCACATGGCCGGCCATAGATAGTTCGCCTTAAGGCGGAGCAAAAGCTCGAATACGTTTTCATAAAAATTATGTTTGAAATCACCGAAGTTCTCCCGAACCCAAGCCATAAGGGAAGGCCCTTCATCATTTAAGAAAATACCTCTGTATTTGACGGACGGCTCGCCTTGCTTGTAGATGCCGTTGCGGAACATTAATGCCGCTTGTTTGCGAATCGGAACATCGGCCCAATAGTACCAAGGCGATACGCCAATCCGCTCGCAAATGTCGTAAATGCCGTAGATCGTGCCGCGTTTATCGCTTCCCGCGATGACAAGCGCTTCGTCCACGCCCGGCAGCGGATTGGCAACCGTCTGCAGCACGAAAGACTCCCATTTGCCCGTCAGGCCGGCGGCTTCAAGCCTTCCTTCCGCGATAAGCTTGTCGATCAAGCCGGATTGTCCGATTGTGCCTATAATAACCGTGCTGTTCTTCAGATTTTCAGTCTGATGAAAAATTTGCGGATTGGTTTGCGTGACTTTATAAATATCCTGCTGCAAGTCGGATACTGCCCGGATAACACCTGCGTAATCTTGTTCGGATACGTAAATATCGGCCGCCTTCCCGTCGCAGGAAAGCGGAAAATGGCCTTCGTGATAACTGAATGCGATATAGTTGTCGTTCAGCATGCCAAGACCCCCGTTCAATAAATGAAATGAAAGCGACATCATTATATAACAAGGGTTCCGGAGAAAAATCAGGGTTGGCGCAACATGTTTAATTTTTACGATAAACTCTTTAATTTTTTAAATCGGAAATTCACCGTATGAAATTTTGAATTGGGGAATAGTAAGGCGTGGAAATACAATTCAACGAGAACAGGAAGGTGTAGTAACAAATGAAATGGGATTGGATGTTGTCTTCCCGCGATGGCGAAAATAAAGGGAAGGCTAAAAAGGCCGGAAAAATCCTTGGTGCAGTTGTTTTGTCTGCTGCACTTATGTTTGGCGGTGCCGGAACAACTCTTGCGGTCGGCAAAGGAGCCAAAGGACCGGACATCTATGTTATTCAAGGGATGCTGAAGGGAATCGGCAGCTATTCCGGCAAAATCAACGGTTATTATGACAATACAACCGTAAGAGGCGTCAAGCATTATCAAAAAACGCATGGCCTTCCGGTGACTGGCTCGGTGGACGCAAAAACATTCCAGTCGATTACTTACTCCTACAACACGGCTAAATACGGTAAGAAGATAAGCGCCAAAGGCGTCGGCAAAGCTAGAGGTCTTGGCGTTGGCCAAGGCGGCGGCGCAGGAGCTGGCGGTGGCGGCGGAGCAGGCGGCGGCGCAGGAGCTGGCGGCGGCGCAGGAGCTGGTGGCGGCGCAGGAGCTGGTGGCGGCGCAGGAGCTGGTGGCGGCGGCGGAGCAGGCGGCGGCGCAGGTATCGGTGGCGGCGGAGCAGGCGGCGGCGCAGGTATCGGTGGCGGCGGAGCAGGCGGCGGCGCAGGTATCGGTGGCGGCGGAGCAGGCGGCGGCACAGGTATCGGAGGCGGCGGAGCAGGCGGCGGTGCAGGTATCGGTGGCGGCGGCGGAGCAGGCGGCGGCAAAGGCTTCGGCGGCGGAGGCGGCCAAATGCAAGAAGGCGGCAAAGGCGGTAAAGGCTTCGGCGGCGGAGGCGGCCAAATGCAAGAAGGCGGCAAAGGCGGCAAAGGCTTTGGCGGCGGAGGCGGCCAAATGCAAGAAGGCGGCAAAGGCGGTAAAGGCTTTGGCGGCGGAGGCGGCCAAATGCAAGAAGGCGGCAAAGGCGGTAAGGGCTTTGGCGGCGGTGGTACAGGCGGTACCGGCGGCGGCAAAGGATTCGGCGGTGGCGGTACCGGCGGCAGCAATGGCGGCGGCAACAACATCGCGCCTAACAATCAAGCGCCAAACGCAGCTCCAAATCCGGCGCCTAACAAAGCGCCAAGCGAAAATTCCGCGCCTAATTTGCGCTAAACCCCGCATAGAGGCAAAGATAGCAAAGGGGTTGTCCAATATTGGACAGCCCCAAAAAACTTTTTTTCAAAAACCTCTTTACAATTGCCTCGAAATAAAGTATCTTAAAATCAAGATAAACGAAAGCGAGGCGAGCAAATGGAAAAGGAAAAAGATGATTCCCTTGATCTTTACATCGCGCTTGCCAGAGCAAGCCAATGGGTGAACGCTCATGCCGACCGGGATATCCGCAAACATGGCCTTAACCGGACCGAGTTCGGAGTGCTGGAGCTTCTGTATCACAAAGGTCCGCAGCCCTTGCAACAAATCGGCGAGAAGGTGCTGATGAGCAGCGGCAATATCACTTACGTCATCGATAAGCTGGAGAAGAAAGGTTTTGTCAGCCGCAGAGCTTCAACCGAAGACCGGAGGCTGATCTACGCTGAAATTACAGAAGCAGGGACACGCTTCATTGAAGAAGTATTCCCGCAGCATACCCTCGTAATTGAGGGAGCGGTCGGAGGACTGACAGCGGAAGAGAAGCAGGCGGCAAGCCTACTACTCAAGAAATTAGGCAAGTTCGCGCAGACGACCTACAAATAGAGTTGGTCGTAGCCATATACATCTAGTCAGGCCCTATATCTTAAATTAAAGATTCTTAAAAATTTTAAAACTAACCCATTAGGAGAGTGGAAATAATGACAAATCAACGTACAGCAGGTATCCATCATATTACGGCTTTCGTGAAACATCCTCAGGTGACTACAGACTTTTACGCAGGGGTGCTTGGTCTCCGGCTCGTGAAAAAAACAATCAACTTTGATGCACCGGAAGTGTACCATCTGTACTTCGGCGATCAAGCCGGCAGCCCTGGCACAATCATCACGTTCTTCCCTTGGGAAAACTCCCGTAAAGGCGTCGTAGGCGGCGGTCAAGTAGGTTACACCACTTACGTTGTACCTGAAGGTACGCTGGGCTTCTGGAAAGAACGCCTTGCAAAATTCCAGATCGAATTCAATGAGACCTCCCGCTTTGGCGAGCAGTACCTGCAATTCGCCGATCCGGACGGCTTGCTTGTAGAACTGGTAGCACGCGAAGAAGGTCCAAGAAGCACATGGTCGTTTGGCGGCGTATCGGCCGATAATGCGATCAAAGGCTTTGGCGGCGCTATTCTGTACAGCACCAATCCTGCGGCCACCGCACAATTGCTGGAGCATGTAATGGGCCTGTCGAAAGTGGACGAAGAGAACGGTCTGGCACGTTACCAATCGTTCGGCGAACTCGGCAACATCATCGACGTGAATACGGAGCCAATGGCGGCCGGTCATGGCGGTCACGGTACCGTTCACCATATCGCTTGGAGAGCAAAAGACGATGCCGAGCATCTCACTTGGCAGCAGCATGTAGCCGCCAACGGCTTCCAGCCAACGCCAATCGTCGACCGTCAGTACTTCAATGCGCTCTACTTCCGTGAGCAAGGCGGCATACTGTTCGAGATCGCTACGGATCCTCCAGGGTTCGCACGTGACGAAGAGCCTGAACATCTCGGGGAAAAACTGATGCTGCCGGCATGGTACGAGCAGCACCGCGAAACACTGGAGCAGCTGCTTACTCCGTTTGACGTACGGGTAATGGAACTGGATCGTTAATAGGTGACAATTTATATTAGGGGAGGTATATACCATGAAGCATATATTCAAACAGGGGACGAATCCGGCGGCGCCGGTCCTCGTCCTGTTCCATGGCACAGGCGGCACGGAGCATGACCTGCTGCCGCTTGCGGCAGCCTTTTCGCCGGAGTCGTCCGTGCTGAGCATCCGGGGCAATGTATCCGAGAACGGAATGGCACGATATTTCCGCCGGATTGCGGAAGGCGTATTCGATCTGGAGGATCTGGTATTCCGGACAAAGGAACTGAATGATTTCCTTGGCCAAGCGGCAGAGGAGTATGGGTTCGACCGAAATAACCTGGTAGCCGTGGGTTATTCCAATGGTGCCAATATCGCAGGCAGCCTGCTGTTCCACTACAAGGACTCGCTGCGCGGGGCTATTCTGCATCACCCGATGGTGCCGATCCGGGGTCTAGAATTGCCGGATTTGTCCGGAGTGCCGGTATTTATCGGGGCAGGCGAGAACGATCCGATCTGCTCGCCCGAAGAGACAAACGAGCTGGAAGGCTTGCTTGGCGGCGCGGGCGCAACGGTAGACGTGCATTGGGAACGGTTCGGCCATCAGCTTACCCGTTCGGAAGTGGCGGCGGCAGCAGCTTGGTATAAAGATCATTTCTAAGAAAAGGAGGCGGCGGAAGCATGATCCGGATTGATGCAGAAACCTTAAGCGAGCGTGAGAATTACAAGCTGCTTACGGGTACGGTTATTCCAAGGCCGATTGCTCTGGTAACGACCTTATCCGAGAACGGCGTGCTGAACGCGGCGCCATTCAGTTATTTCAATATCGTAACGGCTGATCCGCCGCTGATCTCCGTATCCGTGCAGCGCAAAAGAGGTATCCGGAAGGATACCTCTCGTCATGCCATCGCAAGAGGTGAGTTTGTCGTTCACATTGCGGATGAATCGTATGTTGAAAAGCTGAATGCTACGGCAGCCAGCCTGCCGCCGGAAGAGAGCGAGGTTACTCTCGCCGGTCTGACCGCCGTGCCTAGTGAACGAATCTCCGTCCCCGGCATTGCGGAAGCCAAGGTCCGGCTGGAATGCGTGCTGGAGAAGGCGATTCCGCTTGGCGGAACGGCAGAAGCTCCTACTGTTGACTTGCTGATCGGCCGTGTTGTCCGCTATCATCTTCATGAATCCATCATAGATGAACGGAATCATGTCGATGCGGCAGCTCTTCAACCGGTCAGCCGTCTGGCAGGCGCTTCGTACGCGAAGCTTGGCGAGCTGTTCGAAGTAGAACGGCCTTCGTAATTACTCTTCGCCGCGTGCCTCGAAACGTTTGATAATCTCGACAATTACCTGCACGGACTTAACCATGTTGTCGATGGAGACATATTCGAATTTGCCGTGGTAATTCTCGCCGCCGGTGAAAATATTCGGAGTCGGCAGGCCCATGTACGACAGCTGCGAGCCGTCGGTACCGCCGCGGATTGGTTTGATAAGCGGCTTAATATCCAGGCTCTCCATCGCATCGCGGGCAATCTCGACGATATGGAATACCGGCTCGATTTTGTCGCGCATGTTATAGTACTGGTCTTTCAACTCAAGTACGATGCTGTTTGGACCATGGATCGCTTTCATCTCTTCAACAATACGTGAGATATTCGCTTTCTTCGCTTCGAATTTCTCGCGGTTATGGTCGCGGATGATGTAGGACATCTTGGTTTGTTCCACATCGCCCTGCAGCGTGTTCAGATGATAGAAACCTTCATAGCCTTCGGTAAACTCAGGCGCTTCGGCAGCCGGAAGACGGCTGTGAAGGTCCATGGCGATTTTCATCGAGTTGACCATTTTGCCTTTGGCCGTGCCCGGATGGACGTTGGTGCCGTTGACGGTAATTTTGGCTGCAGCCGCGTTAAAGCTCTCGTATTCCAGTTCGCCAAGCGGACCGCCGTCGACGGTGTAGGCATATTTGGCGCCAAAAGCAGCGACGTCAAAGCGATGCGGGCCGCGGCCGATCTCTTCATCCGGCGTAAATGCAACGCGGATCTTGCCGTGCTTGATGTCCGGATTCGCGATCAGATAGGCCATGGCCGTCATAATCTCGGCAATGCCGGCTTTATTGTCGGCGCCAAGCAGGGTTGTGCCGTCCGTCGTCATAAGCGTATGGCCTTTGTAGTTGCCCAGCTCCGGAAAATTTTTAGTCGACAGTACGACGCCCAGCGCTTCGTTCAGCGTAATGTCGCCGCCTTCATATTCGACGAGCTGCGGCTTTACGTTGTTGCCGGTAAAGTCGGTTGCCGTATCCACGTGTGCCAGGAAGCCGATAGTTGGTACCTGTTTATCGGTGTTAGCCGGCAGAGTCGCCATTACGTAACCGTTGGCGTCGATCGTAATTTCTTGCATCCCGATCGATTTGAGCTCTTCGACAAGCTGGTTCGCAAGCGTAAGCTGGCCCGGCGTTGATGGGCAGGTCTCGCCCTCGTCATTGGATTGGGTATCGACGATGACATACGAGGTCAGTCGTTTAATAATTTCTTCTTTCATTTGTTCCGGCTCCTTTCGGGTAACTTGCTTATGTTCCCATTATAAAGGAGTAGAAGGCAGAAATCGAATAACCGAAAGACGGCAGCAAGGGCTGCTCCTTATGGTCATGGCGACCAGGGAGCAGCCCTTGCTGCGTGTGAAAAGCTTACTCGCCGAGCAACTGCTCGGTCAGCTGATTTGCGGCTTTGGCGGTGGATACGCCATGCTTGTCGGACCAATCGAACACATTCGTCAACGTGCGGTAGATCTGTTCGACGCGGCTTCTGGCGTAGGACGGGGAGTTGGCGTTCAGCTCGGCGGCGGTCACGATGATGCCGCCGGCGTTGATTACATAGTCCGGCGCATAAAGGATGCCCCGCCGATGCAGCACATCGCCGTGCCGTTCCTCCGCCAGCTGATTGTTGGCCGCTCCGGCAACAATCCGGCACTGCAGCTGGGGGATGCTCGCATCGTTGATGATGCCGCCAAGCGCGCAAGGGGAGAAGATATCGCATAGCTCGCGCGCGATTTGATCCACGCCGGAAGCCTGTGCACCGTAGTCCTGCACGGCCTTCCGGACGAGCTCATCGTTCAGGTCGGATACGACCAGCTTGGCTCCGGCAAGCGCCAGGTATCGGCAGAGGAACATGCCGACTTTTCCGAGTCCCTGAACCGCAACGACTTTGCCGGACAGGCTTTCCGAGCCGTCCAACTTTTTCAGGGAGGCCTTCATCGCCAGAAAGACGCCGTAAGCGGTCATATCCGCCGTAAAGGTACCCGCCGCGCCAAGCGATCCGGAAATGTCGGTGACATAACGCGTCTCCTGAAACACCCAGTCCATATCGGCTGAGGTTGTTCCGACGTCCATGCCGGTAATATACTCGCCCTGCAGCCGGTTAATGAACCGCCCGAAAGCCCGGAACAGCCGTTCATTTTTGTCCTTGCCCGGATCTCCGATAATAACCGCTTTCCCTCCGCCGAAGGGCAGCTCCGCCATCGCCGATTTATACGTCATGCCCCGGGCCAGCCTGACGGCATCTATGATTGCATCCTCCACGGAGGGGTAGTTCCACATTCTGCAGCCCCCAAGCCCGGGGCCAAGCTTTGTGCTATGGATTGCGATAACTGCGGTAAGTCCGCTGCGCGCATCATGGATTACCTCCAGCCGTTCATAGTCATCAAGGTTCAACAAGCTCCGCAAATCCATATAAAAATCCCCCTTGTCTGGCCGTCCAGCAGCATTGGTATTACCGTTGTATTCAACAGCAACAGCCGATGACACTGGATGCCCGGATAAGGGGGAGCAAAAAATCAGACTGTCGATCTGCGGATGAGCACGAAGGAGACGATGGCGAAGATAAGAATGATCGGCAGGAACCACAGCGACAGCTCGAAGGCCGTCAGATCAATAAACCAGTTCGCGATCTCATCCCACCAGTCTTTGGAGATAATGAGGACCATCATAATGGTTGTGGCAAGCAGGCAGGCTAGCGTCAGAACGAATAAGCCAATCGCCCGGAATTTCCGGAATACGCTGCCGATCGTGAATCCCCAGAAGAAGAGCAGAGCAAGAGTCAGGAAGTAAACGATAAACTGCTGAACGATATTGCCGTCCGTCAGAAAAGGAAGATGGAAGAAGTGTAAGCCCATACCCCAGAAGTTGGTCGCTTTCTCGATTGCGCTGAGCAAGAGCAGAATAATAGCCGTGAAACCGCCGGAGATCAACGTGTGTAAGATTGTTCCCGCATAATAGTCGGTCCGACGGATGCTGAAGCTGATCGCAAAAGGAAAGGTTTGGGGGAGAACAATGATGCCAAGCACAAGCATGTAGATAAAGATGGACATTAGACCGCCGGTGTAAATCTCTACGCCGCTCAGAAACCCGACGATCATATTGATCACAAAGCTTGAGCCAAGAATCATGAACGGGATGATCAGCCAAGCGAACTTGTCGCGTTGATGCATTTTCAGTACATTGCCAATTCGGTTCATTTATGGGAGCCTCCCTTAACATCCGTTTTTTTGCTCGTTAACTGAACGATCAGCTGCTGCAAGGAAATCGGAGAGATCGCAAGGCCAAGAGCATCGGCTTTCTTCCGTTCCTGATCGGACAATCTGCCGGTAATCCCCGCTGTCAGAAGAGCGCCGAACGGTTCTCGCGAAATGACGGTTTTGCCGGCGATAAAGCCTTCAACCGCAGTTGCCGTGCCTGCCACGGAATAGGCGGAGCCGCGCAGCTCTTCCGCATCCTCATTAATAAGCACCTTGCCTCCGTCGATGACGATAATATGCTCGAGCAGACGGCTTACCTCATCGATCAAATGCGTCGACAGGACGATCGTCCGCGGATTCTCGGAATAGTCCTCGATCAGCCGGTCGTAGAACAAAGCTCTGGCAACGGCGTCGAGACCCAGGTACGGTTCGTCAAAAATCGTAAGCGGAGCGCGGCTGGCCAGCCCGACGATAATACCGACGGAAGAATGCATGCCGCGGGACAGCTTTTTCATCTTGCGCTTAAGCGGCAGCTGAAAGTCTTTGACCAGATCATTCGCAAACTCTCTATCCCAGTTCGGGAACAGGGAGGAGGACAGCTCCAGCACATCGTTTACCGTGTAGTTGTCCGGGTACTTCTGGCTTTCCTTAATGAAGCAGATTTGGCTGAGCACGCGGGAGTTCTCGTACGGCTCTTCGCCGAATACCTTCAGCACGCCGCTTGTGGCGAACAGCTGGGCGGTAATCATATGCATGATCGTGGTTTTGCCGGCGCCGTTTCTTCCCAGCAGGCCGTAAATTTTGTCCGCCTCAAGCTTGAACGATACCTCGTTAACGGCCGTAACATTCCCGTACGATTTGGTTAAACGGTTTACCTCAACAACGTTGCTCATTATTTGGCCTCCCCTCTCCGAATCATTTCCGTTAATTGATCTGCCGAAATGCCCAGCTTCTTTGCTTCCCGCATCATGGTTACGACGTATTGCTCGAAAAATTGCTCCTTGCGCTTCTCGACCAGCACGGAACGTGCGCCTGTGGCTACAAACATTCCAATCCCTCTTTTCTTATACAAGATTCCTTCGTCCACCAGCAGGTTGACGCCCTTTGCCGCCGTAGCGGGGTTAATCTGATAAAAGGAGGCGAATTCGTTCTTCGAAGGGACTTGCGCTTCCTCCGGAAGCCTTCCTTGAATGATGTCGTCTTCGATTCGTTCTGCGATCTGTACAAAGATAGGGCGACTATCGTCGATGATTAAGGTCATAGTGTTTTCCTCACCTCTTAGTTACCTGAGTGGTTGATTACTCATGTAACTAACTATACAAGGGGTATGGTATGGAGTCAATAGGCATTACAAAATAGGAGAAGACTTCCTGTTTGTTACAGGAAGTCTTCTCCTATTAGGTAGCGTCGTTCATCTTGCTCATCAGCGTCTGCACCTGACTTCGCAGCGCGAAGATTTCTTCCGGCTCAACCGCCGTGCCTTCAAATAGCCGCAGGGGCACGCAAGAGGCTTTATCCTTAAGCGCTTGACCTTGCTCGGTTAGGCGGACGATCAAATGCCGTTCATCGGATTTGTCCCGCGCCCTTGTCAGAAGCCCCATGGATTCCAGCTTCTTAAGCAGCGGCGTGAGCGTTCCGGAATCAAGGAGGAGCTTCGCTCCCAGCTCCTTCACGGATACATTGTCCTGCTCCCACAAGGCAAGCATCGTAATGTACTGCGTATACGTAAGTCCCAGCTCGGCGAGTAAAGGACGGTACAGCTTCGTGATTTCTCTTGAGCATGAATAAAATGCAAAGCATAGCTGATTCTCCAGCTTCAGCAGTTCGTTGGTGTCCATAACGGCAGCAGCCCCTTTGTTGATTTATCTTCTCTATATAAATTGTATGCAAATTAATTGGGTGACTGTATTGTAGCACCACCTCTGAAACGTGTCAAAAAAGAAAAATCGGTATTTGACATTGCTATATAAATTGCATACAATTTAATTAATAACAATCCATTATAAAAGGAGCTGCATCAAGGATGTCCTTATACAATATTGAAGTAAACACGATTAAAGGCGAGAAGCAAACGCTGGCCCCTTACCAGGGCCAAGTGCTGCTAATCGTAAATACGGCGACCAAATGCGGGTTTGCTCCGCAGTTCAAAGGACTGCAAAAGCTTCATGACACGTACAAGGAGAAGGGCTTTGCCGTATTAGGCTTCCCGAGCAGCCAGTTTATGAATCAGGAGCTTGAGAATAACGCGGAGATTGCGCAGTCCTGCGAGCTGAACTTTGGCGTGAACTTCCCGCTCTACGCAAGAATTGACGTTAACGGCGACACTGCGCATCCCCTATTCCAGAAGCTGAAGAAGGATGCACGAGGTATCCTTGGTTCGAAGCGTATCAAATGGAACTTTACGAAATTCCTTGTGAACAAGGAAGGCAAAGTCGTGAAGCGGTTTGGTCCAAACGTAACGCCGGAGCGGATCGACTCCGAGATCCAAGCGTTGCTTAGCAAGTAATTCTACGTCCTGAAAAGAAAGCCGGGCTTTGCGTATCAAACGCAAAAGCCCGGCTTTTTCTATTAATAGGCAATACCCGCCTTCATTCTTACATACTGGCTGCTAAACAATTGCATATAGGCGAATTCGGCCGTATCGCCTGTCGTAATCCGGGTCCCATTCTCCGGCAGGTAGCCGCGCTCTGCCCGGTAACCTCCCACGGCCGGAGCATCCGGCAAATAAGTCGGGCAGACCAGCGTCCAATCGAGCAATGATTCCTCCAGCAGCCGCAGCACCGCATGATGCTCCTCGGCGGCCCGGGTGAGCGTTCTTCTTGATTCGCTGGATTGATACCGCAGCAAGCCGGGTTCAGTCCGGCTATCCAGTACTCCCGCCGTGCCAATGGCGACGATCCTTTTGACCTCAAGCCGTTTCATGGCTTCGAGGATAAGCGGGAAGCTGTCCGATAAGAGGGAGCCGCCGTCGGTGCTTAATGCGCTGATGACGGCATCTGCCCCGGATAAGGTTTCGGCGACGGCCTCGGCGGAAGCCGCATTCCCTTCCACGAGTGTCAGTCCGGGCGAGCTGTCCGCCAGCTCCTTTATTTTATCCGGCGTCCGCACAAGAGCTTTTACCGTATGACCGTCGCGTAGCGCAAGAGCCGTAACAATACGCCCAACACGGCCGGTTGCCCCGAAAATTGCGATTTTCATTTCATTCCCCTCCCTATATAATGAATTGTACCATTAAAAAATTATCATAATGGAGCAACATTCCAGCCATATACTGCGTTTAGTAGTTGTAGTAGATCGCGGATATTTTTTTTGTCTAATCACGTCCAGTATTTGTAAAACTATGAAATGGATTGTTTATTTAGGGGGAAGTAAGTTAATGATTCGTGTTCGTGTAGCTCTTTGGACCAATGTTATTCTGTTGCTCATTTGTTTAGGGCTCCTAACTGTTGCTTGTTCCGTGCCGGAAAGCAATAAACCGGTCAGCTTCTATGTCAACGGCGAGAAGCTCAAGCAGCCGCCTGCCGTGGATCTAGTTGACGGCGAACCGATGGTGCCCGCTGCATTCCTGGAGTCGACCTTTAAATCCAAGCTGGAATGGACGCTGGAGAATCCGGGAGCAAACGGAATTTACTATTCGGATAAGGTTGCCGTACTCATGTACCATGATATATCGGATAAGACGGCGAAGAAAACCAATAACGCGGAGGCGGAATCGGCTATTTCGCTAGATGTGTTCAAGGAGCAGATGGAACTGCTGAAGGCAGACGGATTCCATGTCATCTCCATCGATCAATATGCGGATTTTATCGCGAATAAAGGCAATGTGCCGGATAATGCGGTACTGCTGACTTTTGACGACGGTTATGAGAGCTTCTATACGAAGGCCTTTCCGGTACTGAAGCAGCACAACTATCCGGCAGTTAACTTCGTGATTGTCTCCGGAGCGGACAATGCGGACAAACCGAAGCAGGTCGGCCGTCCGAAGATGACCTGGACCCAGATGCGCGAGATGCAAAAGTCCGGCATGTCCTTCTATAACCATACTTACGACAGCCACAAATACGGCGTTATGCGCGCCGACGGCTTGACGAAGCCCGTTCTGACCCGCCACCAATATTTGAAGAAAGAGCAGCGTGTCGAGACGGACGAGGAATACCATACCCGCGTGAAGACGGATCTCGAGAAAGCGGAGCAGCACTTGAAAGCGGAGCTTGGAAATACAAAGGGCATTATCGCGTTTCCTTACGGGGCTTATAATGCGGAAGTACTGGATATTTTGAAGGAAGTAGGTATTTCGTTGTCCTTTACGGTTAAGGAAGGGATCAACGGCCGCGGGCAGACAAACGGCTTCCGCGTGAACGGAGCAAGGGAAGGGGAGTCGGCCAAACAGCTGTTGGAGAAGCTGAAGGCGCTGGATCTGGACAATGCTCCGGTTATGGTTCATATGGACGGCAAGACTGCGGCTTTTACGGAGCAGCCCTACAAAGGACCTAATGGAGTAATGATTCCGCTAAAGGAGTACTGCAAGATGAAAGGCATGAAGTTCAGCTGGAGCAAGCATAAGAAGCAATACAAAATTACGGCGGCTTAAATGAACGGAGTCTCAAATGGAAGAGCTGCATCCCTCGGTCAACCGGACCCGGGATGCAGCTCTTTTTTCAGTCAACGCATAACCTGGCAATCGTTCCGGAAGGGATTTCGAGGCAGGAAGCAACAAATAATAACCGCACGGTTCAGTAAAGTTCGACAGTATTCGAGTGGGGTTTTTCAAGGTGGGGAATCTCAAGACCTAAAGAAAACCTACCTGATATCCTAAGTTCACACATTGTAAGGGTTTGCAGATTTCAAGATAATAAAAGCATCACAAACAAGGGGGATAAACAAATGGCTAAAATGAATATGAAGAGCGTTCTTGGTCTTGTACTTGCAGGTTCCTTGGCAATCAGCTTGACAGCATGCGGCTCGAGTAACAATAACGGCGACAAAAATGCCAACTCTGGCGCTTCCAACAATGCGGGAGCGACTAACGCGGCTACAGAAAAGCCGGCTAGCAACGAGAAAGTTACGATTACTTTCCAGAACATTTATCCAGATCCAACGGATCCGAAAAACGGCATGATGAAAAAGATCGTAAAACAATACGAAACTGATCATCCAAACGTGAAGATCGAGCTGGACTCCCTGAATACGGACCAACAAAAACAAAAGCTCAAAACGCAAGCAGCCTCGCATGAAGTGCCGGACATCACAATCGTTAACCCGGCAGCTCAAATGCAGCCTTACGTTGATGCAAAACTGTTTGCACCGCTGAACGACATGGTTGAGCAAAACGGCCTGAAGGATACATTCCAAGACGGCGTTCTTGACTTCTATACATTCGACAATAACTTGTACGCATTGCCGGACGGTAACAACATCGGCGTAGTTTACTATAACAAAGATCTGTTCCAACAAGCTGGCATTGCTAACCCGCCAACAACATTCGAAGAAATGATCGCAGACGTTAAAACCCTGAAAGCTAAAGGCATCCAGCCAATGGCAATCGGTGAGAAAGATACTTGGACGGGTTCGTTCCTGTTCATGAACATCCTGCTTCGCACAAACGGCGGCCCTGGCTTCCTGTCTGATGTTGTAGCTGGCAAGAAAACATTCGAAGATCCAGCATTCGTTGAAGCTGTAGACGCTATGCAAAACCTGATTCAAGCAGGAGCGTTCCAAGAAGGCGTTACATCGTTCGACTATAACGCTGGCGAGAACATTTTCAAAACGGGTAAAGCTGCAATGTACTACATGGGTTCGTGGGCAACTGGCGGTATCGAAACATCCGAAGCTCTGAAGGATAAAGTAGGCGTATTCAAATTCCCTACGGTAAACGGCAAAGGCGACCCTAACCAATTCATGCTTGCTCCAGGTTCCGCATTCGCGATCTCTGCAGACAGCAAACACCTGCAAGAAACAAAAGATTTCCTGAACTACTTCATGCTGAACTTCCCTAAAGAAGCATTCGCGGTTAAAGGCGCTGTAGGTCTTGCTCAAAAAGTTGACGGCGACTTCAAAGCTGCTGGTTACTCCGACATGGCGATCAATGTACTGGACCTGTTCAAAGATGTTAAAGGCGGCGACCTGTCGTTCGATAACACAATGAACCCTGGTACTTCCCAAGGTCACTTGACTTCTATCCAAAACATCTTCGTTCAGAAGAAAGATTCGGCTGAAGTTGCTAAAGAGCACCAAACTGCTTACGAAAGCAATAAATAATCATTAAACAAAAGATAGAAATATAAAAAGCTGCACACTGTGCGAAAGGGGTTCTCTCCCAGGAACCCCTTTTGTACGGATGTTGAAAAAATAGCTAAAAGATAGGAGGGCACACGAGATGAACGTACTGAAGGTTTCGAAATTAACGATAGCGCTGTTCGTGCTGCCGTGTTTGATACTCTATGTCTGTCTGGTTTTTGTTCCAATCATCGTTTCCTTGTATACCAGCACGCTTGAATGGAACGGGATCGGCTCATCAAAATTTATTGGTCTGGACAACTTCAATAAATTGTTGTTCCATGATGCCGTATTTTGGCCAGCTGTACGCCATACCCTAATGTTTGCTGTATTTTCTATGCTTGAAATTCCAATCGCTTTGTTTGTCGCAATCTTGCTTAGCCGCTTCGTAAAGAAGCCGAATTTCCTTGTATCCAGTTATTTTATGCCGGTAATTTTGTCGGTTGTTATTATCGGACAACTTTGGAAAACAATCTACAACCCTGCGTCCATGGGCGGCATGCTTAACCAGGTGCTTGACTGGGTAGGCCTGCACAGCTGGTCCCAGCAGTGGTTGACGGATCCAGATATCGCGATGTACAGCTTGTACTTCGTTGCTTTGTGGCAATACCTTGGTTATCACACTCTCATCCAGTTTACGGGTATTCAGAACATTCCGTCGGATATTTATGAGGCAGCCAAAATTGATGGCGCTGAAGGCTTGAAAGCTGACTGGTATATTACATTGCCAATGAACGTTCCGATCTTCAAGATTTCGATTGTCCTTGCCTTTATCGGCTCGCTGCAATCGTTCGACATGATTATGGTTATGACAGGCGGCGGTCCTGGTAACGCAACGGACGTTATCGCGACGCATATGTACAGAATGTCAATCTTGTCGATGAAATACGGATACGGAAGTGCCATTGCAGCCATTCTGGTTGTAGTCTGTCTTGTAGCAACAGTGGTCATCAACTATGGATTCAACCGTCTGGAACGGAAATACACGTAACGAAGGAGGGATACGACTATGAGCCAAAGTACAACTACGGCAGTGCTGCCAAGAATAAAGCCGCAAAGAAAATTTTCGATCGGGAAAATATTGATGTGGATTCTTCTGTCAGCTCTGATTGTCACCCAATTGTATCCGCTCTTGTGGCTGGCTATCTACTCGTTAAAGACTAACGAAGAAATTTTGTCCGGCCAATTCTTTGCTCTGCCGCATGCTCTACAGTGGGGCAACTATAGTGCTGCGATGGAGTCGGGCAATTACGTTAAATATCTGCTTAATAGCTTGAAGGTTACCTTGATAACCATGGTTGGCGTTTTGTTCCTCAGCTCGCTAGTATCGTTTGCCATCAGCCGCTTCAAGTGGAAATACGGTCAGGCGGTTATGGTTCTCTTCCTGATCGGGATGATGATTCCGATGCAGGCGACACTGCTGCCGCTGATGATTATCTTCAAGAACATGCATATTCTGAATACGCATTGGTCGCTCATACTGCCTTACATTGCATTCCAGACGCCAATTGCCGTATTTATTCTAAGCGGATTCATGAAGTCGATTCCTAATGAAATTGAAGAATCGGCAATCGTGGACGGAGCAGGCGTCTTCCGGATATTCTGGAACATTATCCTGCCGGTATCGGTTCCACCGATGATGACGGTATGTATTCTGACCTTCATCAACATCTGGAACGAGTACATCCTGGCAGCAACCTTTATCTCGTCCGAACGATTGAAAACATTGCCGTTCGGGGTATACAGCTTCGTCAGCCAGTATTCGGTAAACTACGGAGCGATCGGCGCATTCCTCGTGCTTGGGGCATTGCCGGTTATCATTATTTACTTCTTGCTCGCAGATAAGATCACAAAAGGTATGGTAGCAGGCGCGGTGAAGGGTTAATCCCCTTCCCCGCTTTTTTGAATTTTTAGCAATTGTAGATTTTTACTATACGAAACGGTTACGCTGCCACAGGTCAGCGCAACCGTTTCGCCATGTGTTACAATGAGGGAATGAGCATTATTCTTTTAGGAGGATCCAGAGTTGGCGCGTTATCACGGAATGCACTCTATACAGAATCGGTTGTTTTTATTGCTGTTTTCATCGATGATGACGCTGCTCATCTTGGTCAGCTTCCTCTATTATCAGAAGACAACCCAGATTATTCATTCAAAGATCAGTGATCTTGCGGAGAAGAACGTTTCCCAAACGGTAGGGTTATTTGATCTGCTTCTCGAGGGATATGACAGCGTGACCAAATCACTTAACAGTAACTATGAATTGACCAGACTGCTTAAGGAAGCAGACAATGAGAAGAATATAAGCGTCAGTGTCATGAATGAACGGGCGATTACGAATATTATTGGAGCCGCATACTTTTCGCGAGATGATATTATAGGCATCCATGTCATGACCAATGGCGGAAAGCTGTACAACTATGAACGGCGGTTCGCCGGCCTAGTCAATCAGGATTACACGTCTGCCGATTGGTACAGCAAGCTTAAAAATTCAAAAGGCGAAATGGTATGGCTTGGCTTGATGAAAGGCTCGGTTATTAACAGCATGCTGCCAGAGCCTGTATTTGTATTTGGACGTCAGCTGTTTGATCTTAATAATTATAAGCCAGTTGGTATTGTCCTGATCGAGTCGGATCCGAATCCGATTCTATCGGCCTTGTCTAACGCGTCGATCAGCCCAAACAGCCGGGTATTTATTGTTGATAAGAACAATGGCGTAATCGCATCGACGGATAAAAATCAGGATGATTTGTCGATGGAGCCAACTGGCGAGTCGCAGGCGGTACCTTCTTTTAATGGGTTGCCTAGACCTAAGGGTAATGAGATCGTTGTTGATAATAAGACAAGTCAATTAATTGTTGCTGCCAAAACAGCCGTTGCGGAGTGGACGGTATTCGGGCTGACGCCAAAGACGGACATCAGCGAAGAGCTTGTTCAGACGAGACTGTATCTGCTTGCCGTCATTATTGCCGTCATTCTGCTCTCGACGATGCTGGCGACGTTAATCTCGCGCAACATCTCTTCGCCGCTAAAGCTTCTGATCAGGGAGATGAAGCAGGTGGAGCTCGGTAATTTCAGGGGTGCGGTGAACGTTAAATCGTTCGAGGAAATTAACAGCCTGGTCTCATCCTTTAACCGGATGGTTCATCGGATCGACGAGCTGATTGAACGGATCACTCTATCCTCCATTAGCGAAAAAAACGCGGAGCTGCAGGCCCTGCAATCGCAGGTGAACCCGCATTTCCTGTACAATACGCTGGATATGATTTATTGGATGCTGGACGAGCGGGAGAATGACCGGTTGGGACGCGTTATTTTGTCGCTGTCCCACATGTTCCGTTACAGCAGCGACTGGGAGGAGGCCTCGAAGACGACACTCCGCCAGGAGCTGGAGCAAATGAGGCATTACATGACGATTATCGAAAACCGTCTGGTCGGGCGCGTAAGCACCGAAATTCAGGTGGACGATATATGGCTTGATGCTATCGTTCCGAAGATGACGATTCAACCCGTCATCGAAAATGCGGTGAAGAGCGGCCTTGAGCCTCTCGACCGTCCGGGACTGCTGAGAGTATCGACAATAGCCGATGAGGAAGCCAATGAACTGCGTATCGTTATTGAAGATAACGGCGTTGGCATCGATGAAGAGGAACTGAAGAAGCTGCAGGCCATGCTTGAGGACTCTAGTCCCGGCCGCAACTACAATGCCGCGCAGCAGGGGCGAGGCAGAAGAG
The DNA here is from genome assembly GCF_037146255.1 of Paenibacillus sp. MMO-58. Taxonomy (NCBI): domain Bacteria; kingdom Bacillati; phylum Bacillota; class Bacilli; order Caryophanales; family Paenibacillaceae; genus Paenibacillus; species Paenibacillus sp. MMO-58. The sequence continues at coordinate 150,399 of NZ_JBBCVY010000007.1, read as the reverse complement.
GAATTGGCCTTCCGAATGTGCACCGCCGCATTGTGCTGTTGTACGGCGAGCCCTATGGCTTGCGGATTTCAAGCGAATCAGGAAAAGGAACGACGGTTATTATCGCAATACCACTGCCTGCTAGAGGAGGTAAAATGGGCGATGAACATATTAATCGTGGATGACGAGAACGTTATACGGGAAGGCATCCAGCGGACATTAAACAACCGGTTTCCGGCATACAGCACCTATCTGGCCGTCAACGCGGAAGAAGCGGTTGCCCAGCTGCGCAAGCACCGGATCGATATTGTGCTTACGGATATTTTGATGCCGGGCATGACCGGCCTTGAGCTGATGAATTTGACCCGCAGCATGTATCCGCGGGTGAAATGGGTTGTAATCTCCGCCTATTCGGAGTTCAGCTACGCACAGGAGGCCGTACGCCTTGGAGCGAAGGACTATCTGCTTAAGCCAATCGGCAAGGAAGTGCTGGCCGAGATGATCGAGAAGATCAGCGGGGAGATCGAGCAAGAGCGGGAGCTGACGGAGGAGGCCGATCTACTGAAGCTGAACCGCAACTATTTGCGGGAGGCGGTTTTTCAGCGTTGGGCCCAAGGACTTGATATCGGACGCTTCGATATGACGCCGTTTATGGACAGCCATCCGCATTTTAACCTGATTATGGTTAAGATGGAGAGCGATAAGGTTGTTCAGCTTGAGCATTTCATGATCGAAAACGTGCTGGGCGAGCTGATCGAGAAGCATGGCCAAGGGTTTGTCACGATTTACGACAGTAAGAGCCTTCTTGGCCTTGTTACGCTTCCGGAGGGCGGAACGATCACAAGTTTACTGGAAGAGCTGCGCACGCATCTGATCAAGTATTTGCGCGTGCCGTTCCAGATCATGCATACCGACCGAATTGAAGATATCGATGCCGTACCGGGAGAAGTGCAGCGGATGAGGCAGGCATCGTCAACGCAGGTGTATGAGCATTACGCAAGCGGAAGCGACCAATCCATTGAGGTTGCCCTGCAATATATCCGAACCCATTATCACGCCGATCTATCGCTTGAGAAGGTCGCGGCTATCGTATACTTGAATCCGGTATACTTCAGCCAGCTGTTTAAGCAGAAGACCGGAGCGGGCTTTAAGGAATATGTTATCGGCTTGCGGCTGGAACGAGCCAAGCAGATGCTGCTGAATCCCAAGCTGAAGCTTGCGGATGTTGCCGAGCGGATCGGTTATCAGGACATGCGCCATTTCTCGCAGCTGTTCCGCAAGAAGTACGGAGAGACGCCGTCGGAATTCCGTCAGCGCCACCGGATGGACGGTATTGAAAAACCGTTGTAATCTTATTGAAAAACACTCATTCGGGTAGATGAAGGAGTCCTATGTCCATTACCAAGACACCGGCCAATCTGGTCTATACCTACATTGCTCAGCGAGGCGTCGTATCGCGCGCTGAGCTGATAAAGGAATTCTCGATGCCAAGCAGCTCCATGACGCGGCTGCTGGATGAGATGATTGAAGCAAACAAGCTGCGCGAGCATGGGCGCGGCAGCTCTACCGGCGGGAGAAGACCCATTCTCTACGAGACGAATCCAACCTACGGCTATTTGTTTGGACTCGAGATCTCCCGGATCTACTCCTCCATCGGTCTATACGACATGCATATGAACCGGATGTCGGCCATACGCTGGAAGATGGATGAGAGCATGACGCCGGACGTATTTCTTAACCTGGTGCAGGAGGCCGTTCTTCAGTTCTTGCAGGAACATAGCCTGCTGCCGTCCAGCATTGTCGGAATGGGCGTTGGAGCGGTAGGTCCGCTTGACCGTGAACGGGGTCTTATTCTGGATCCCGTTTATTTTCCTGCCCAGGGCTGGCATAACCTGCCGATTTGCGAGCTGCTGGAGGAACGGCTGGAGTTTCCGGTTCTGCTCGACAACGGCGCGAATACGGCGCTTGTGGGAGAGCATTGGGCGCTGAGAAGCGAGTACTATCAGCATATGCTGTACGTGCATGTGGGCGCCGGTCTCCGCTCGGCCGTTATGTCGAACGGCCAGCTGGTATACGGAGCAACCGATATGGAAGGGGCGATCGGCCGAATGATTATTCAGGCCGGCGACCTCTCGCAGCCTAGCGGCACGATTAACGGGTCGCTGGAGTCTTTTGTGTCGGTTCATGCCATCGAGAACGAGGTACGCGGTCTGGCCTTGGCGGGAGCACTTCCGCATGGCCGGGAGGTCCATGGCAGCGGCAGCGACAGCGACAGCGGCGAAATTTGGAGTTTCGAAAAACTGCTCCACGCCCTGTCGGCCGGTGATATAATGGTGCAGGAGAAATTTAAGCAGGCTGCTGCTTATCTTGGAATCGGGTTAGCGAATTTGATTAACGTGCTGCATCCGGAGAAGGTCATTCTGGGGGGAGCGCTTCTTAATGCGCACGAAAGCGTGTTTGAGACGGCGGTGGAGGTAGCAAGAAGCCATACGTATTATTATCCGCAGTATAAGCCGTTGTTCTCGAAAGGTTTGCTTAAGGAAGAAGCTGTTGCGGCCGGTGCGGCCGTGATGGTGCTAAAGCAGCTGCCGTAGAAGAATTTGACTTAAGAAGAGGTGCATCATGACGGCCGCACAAGCGGGGAAGCCATCGAAGGAGTTTAATCTCTTATTTCTGACATGGCCGATTTTTCTGGAATTATTGTTATTTATGTTGATGGGGCTTGCCGATACCTTTATGCTGAGCGCAATCTCGGATAATGCGGTATCTGGCGTGGGCGCCTCCAATCAGTACCTGTTTATTGCTTTGCTGGTGCTCGAGGTTATCGGCAACGGCGCTTCGATCGTTGTTGCGCAATATATCGGATCGAGGCAGATGAAGGAAGCCGCCCAAATTTCGGCGCTTAGCATTACGCTGAACCTGATTGTTGGCCTTTTATTGAGCATCGTGTTTGTGATTTCTAACGGGCTGATCCTGCAGAGCCTGAACCTGCACGGCGAAGTGCTGGAGCATGCGAAGTCTTATCTGTCCTTCGTAGGCGGGTTTATTTTCCTGCAGGCGTTAATTAATTCCGTGTCGGCGATTATCCGGGTGCATGGCTTCACGAAGGAAGCGATGTTCGTCTCGCTGGGCATGAATATCATCCATTTGATCGGCAACTACGCGCTGATTTTCGGGCATTTCGGATTCCCGCAGATGGGCGTTCACGGTGCGGCGGTATCAACGGTCATCAGCCGGGCGCTGGCGCTGGTCGTTTTCTTCTGGATGCTGTATCGCATGATGGAAGTTCGCGTAAAGATTCGCTATTATTTCACATTATCCAAGTCGTATATTGGCAAAATATTAAAAATCGGCATTCCGTCCGCTCTTGAGCAGGTCATGTATCAAGGCTGCCAGATGGTCTTCCTGTATTATGCGACCTTCCTTGGCGAAGAATCGCTTGCCGCTCGTCAATATGCGGCTAATGTCTCGCAGTTCATTTATTTAATGGCCTTCTCGATTGGATTAGGCACATCGATTATCGTAGGCCGGATGATCGGCGCTGGCCGCCAGACGGATGCTTATTACCGGGTATGGTACAGTACGGGTTGGGCTTCCGCATCGACCGCGGTGATGATTGCGGTGGTAATGATTTTCCGCGAGCAACTGATGACGATGTTCACGAACGATCCGGAAATTATCCGCCTGGGCGCAAACGTCCTGCTCTACAGCGTTATACTGGAGACGGGCCGCACAATCAACATTATTCTCGTGAACTCGCTTCGCGCATCCGGGGACGCCAAGTTCCCGTTATGGGCGGGTACGGTGTCGATGGTGGGCATGAGCCTCCCGCTTGGTTACTTCTTCGTGTTCCAGCTTGATATGGGCCTTCCCGGAATCTGGCTTGCGATTGCGGCAGATGAATGGCTGCGGGCCTTTGCGATGTTCTTCCGCTGGCGGAGCCGGGCGTGGGAGAAGCATGCGCTCGTAAAGCGGGCTCCCGCGGATCAACCGGTGACGACCGCTACGTAACATTGGCATAAGGAGAATTAAGCTATGACTTCTACTGCAATGGAGCAGCCCATTCATTCTTATCATCTCATCGCGCAGACCTGCCTGCTTGCAGGCAAAATCATATTGCAGAACGGCGGCGAGACGTACCGTGTGGAGGATACCATGGTGCGGATCGCCGCTGCTTACGGTATTTCGGGTGCGCAGAGCTATGTCACGCCAACCGGCATTTTGTTTGCGATGGACGCTTCCGTGCCGACCACTAGACTGATTCGCATCTCGGAGCGATCGACAAACCTGCGCAAGGTGACGTTAGTGAACGATATATCGCGGCGCATCAGTCAGGGGAAGCTGGAGGTGAGCGAGGCTCACCGCCTGCTGACGGAGATCGACGAGTTGTCCTTCGCCTACCCCACCTGGCTGCAGGTGCTTGTGGCCGCGGTATCGAGCGGCTGCTTCCTCGTTATGTTCGGCGGCCCGTGGCATGACTTTCTGGCGGCTGTCCTGGCGGGAGGATTAGGCTTCGGCAGCATGGTGCTGCTGCACCGGCTGGTGCCGGTTAAGCTGTTTGCGGAGTTTGTAGCTTCCTTGATTCTTGGCGGGGTAACGATTCTGCTTGTAAAAAGCGGACTAGCCCTTAATATGGATACCGTCATTATCGGCTCCGTTATGCCGCTGGTGCCCGGTCTGCATATTACGAATGCCGTGCGCGACCTGATGGCTGGCCATCTTGTGTCGGGACTGTCCAAAGGGGTAGAAGCGTTTCTGACGGCGTTTGCCATCGGCGCGGGCATCGCGGCGGTGCTGTCATTTTACTAAAGTCGAGGAGGGGACGGGCATGTCGGGAGTGTTGTGGATCGAACAAGCGGTTACAAGCTTTATTGCATCGGCGGCGTTTGGCCTTATTTTTAACTCGCCTAGACAGATGCTTCCCCAATGCGGCGTTGTTGGAATGGTAGGCTGGCTGTTGTACAGGTCCTGCACGGAAATGGGACTGGAGACGATTCCGGCTACGCTGATTGCCGTCATTATCGTAGCCGTGATCAGCCAGCTGTTCGCGAAGCTGTACAAGACGCCGATTATCGTATTTAGCGTTGCGGGCATTATCCCGCTTGTGCCGGGCGGCATCGCTTACGATGCGATGCGCAGGGTCGTGGAGAACGACTATGATGTCGCGGTTCAGCTTGGCGTCAAAGCCTTTATGATTTCGGGCACGATTGCGATTGGTCTCGTTTTGTCAGAGGTGGTCAACCAGACGATCCGCCGTTTGGAGCGGTTATAGGTTGTAAATAGGAGGGCGTGTCCGCGCATGAGGCGGAGGCGTTCTTTTCTCATTTTTCGGGAGGAGGAAGTTGAATGCAGTTTTATATGGTGGATGTGTTTGCGGAACGGAAATATCAGGGGAATCAATTGGCGGTGCTGCTGCCGGACAGAGAGCTCGAGACTTCCGAAATGCAGCAGATTGCGATGGAGTTCAATTACTCCGAGATTACTTTCATTATGTCGGATAAGCTGGCTGACGGGGGTTATAACGTTCGCATCTTTACGCCTGACGCGGAAATTCCGTTTGCGGGCCATCCTTCGCTAGGGACGGCCTATGTCATTCGGCATCTGTACGAGAAGGAAGGGAAGGAGCCTGTTCGGTTGAATCTTGGCGTGGGTCAGATTCCCGTCTCGTTTGAAGAAGGGGAGAATCCCGTCCTGTGGATGACGCAGAAGCAGCCGGCCTTTGGCGAGGTTGTTGATCCGTCGGTTATCGCGGACATCCTCCAGATCAACGTGGAAGATCTAGCTGCAGACTTGCCGATCCGGGTCGCTTCAACGGGTTTGCCTTCCGTTATCGTACCCGTGAAGACGCTGGATGCGGTAAAGCGCTGCTCCATCCATCATCAGAAGTTCGGGCAGTTCCTCAAGGATACAGCGGATGCCAACCTTCTTGTGTTCACGGAAGAAACGGTGCATGAGGCTAACGATCTTCATGTCCGTGTGTTTGTGAATGATACCGGGTATTACGAGGATCCGGCAACTGGCAGCGCAAACGGCAATCTGGCCGGTTATCTGCTGGAGCATGAGGTGCTTGGCGCAAGCGATATCCAGCTTCGGGTAGAGCAAGGTTACTCCGTTGGACGGGACTCCCTGCTGCTGATTGATGCCTCGAAGAAGAACGGGGAATTCGAGATTAAGATAGGCGGCAAAGTGTTCCTCGTGGCGAAGGGCGAGTGGATGTAATTGAATACTCTGCTGTACGGGATCAATAGGAATGGTTCGGTGGAGGTATGCTGTGAACAAAAAAAAATACCTGTTTTTTTCGATTGTTGTAGGGGTCTTGGCCTATATATTTTTAAGCTTATACTTAGGAAAAGAACAATCTATACTCTCCAACGATGTTATTCAGGCAGATATTCTCAATGATAATCAAGCTGTTGAAGAGGAGATAAGAAATTCCGCCAGCCTAATTAAAGATGTCACTTTCACCAAAGTGAATGCTGATACGATGGGGACATCACAGCTTGTTGGCTATGCGTATGAGACGGAAGCAATAGCTAGATACAGGGGGTGTCTTTTGACCCTGTTTGGTGAACCCAATGAGGAGTCAACTAACTTAGAACAAGCTTTTACCTATGTTATCAGAGCGCAGAGGAGCGACGGAAGCAGCTGGATTTTGACGGCTTATGAGGGTCAATCGGGATTTGCAATCGGGGGAATGAAGGATGTGCCATTGTCTGCCGAGATGGCCTACCTCTTAAAGCAAAGGATTGATGAGATGGAGCCTTCTGATTTCAACAGAAAGGGAATGACCTACCCGGATACTGGGGAGATCTATTCCTACGGATGCAAAAACGGGATATGCTACGCGAATAAAGAGGGCTAAGCGCGGTTGGTAGGCGGTAAAATTGCGATTACGGCCTTGCGGGCGTTATACTGAATAGGAATACTACCGGTCATCACACAAAGAGGCGGCCGGAGCCAGGAGGCAAGAAGCATGAATCTTCTTAGCAGTGTATCGCAGTTCCAACAACTGAAACAATTGATTACTCGGTTTATGATGACGTATAAGTTTGCGCTGGACGAAATGGAGACCAAGATCGAAATTCTGAAAGAGGAATTTCAAATGCTCCATGACTATAACCCGATTGAGCATACCAAATCCCGGCTGAAATCCCCGGAGAGCATTATGAATAAGCTGGTCCGCAAAAATCTGGAGATTTCGCTGCCAAGCATCAAGAACAATATCCGGGATATCGCGGGTCTGCGCATTACGTGCTCTTTTATTAAAGATATTTATCTTATTTCCGAAATGCTGAAGAGACAGTCCGACCTGAAGGTGATTGAGGTTAAGGACTATATCAAGAATCCGAAGCCTAACGGGTACAAAAGCCTGCATATGCTTATCGAGGTGCCGGTCTTCCTGTCCGACCGCGTGGAGCATGTGTGCATCGAGGTGCAGATCCGGACGATAGCGATGGATTTCTGGGCAAGCCTGGAGCATAAAATTTTCTACAAATACAATGCCGCGGTACCGGAAGGTTTGCTGCAGGAGCTGAAGGCCGCTGCTGACTCGGTAACGGCTCTTGACCGCCAGATGGAACGTCTGCACATGGAGATGGGCGAGATTAAGGGAGACAACGTGATTGATGCCGAGGAGCAGCTCCGCATGCTGCAAATCGACAATCAGCAGTTCAACATTCCAATCGCGCTGCTCGAGATGATCGGCGAGAAACCGGAAAATTAATAAGTAGAGTGTCGATACATGCTTATCGGCACTTTTGTTGTTATAAGGAGGAAAAGCGTTTGAAGTTAATTATAGATTCGTTTCCTTTTCGGCTGGAACAGGGCTATGAACTAGGCTATGGACCTGCCGCTTATGGGACGATGGCCAAGGTAATATTAGCTTTTCGCGAGCCGGGTACGGATGTCTTGTTTCAATATACGAATTGGGACCGGGATAAGGATCCGCATAAAGAGAGCCTGATGATGGACGCGGCGGAGACGTTTCATGCCGGTGCTATCCTTGACCCGGACCATACGATTAGTACGGCCGTGAAGGCGATATTGCTTCGCCACTATGCACCGGAACGTGACCCGAAGGCGAGTCAGGCTGTAATGGACCAGCTGCTGGCGTACTTCCAGGAAGTCCCGCTGAACGAGCTGAATGAAGAGCTGCTGCGAAAAATCGGGTCTGCCGTGTACGAGGTTTATGGAACTTATACGCTGGAAGATGAGGGTGAGGCTACGCAATCTTTCGTAAACAGCCGGTTGGCTGATACCAATGCGGTCTGGCTGCTGCCTAACGATCGTCCGGTTTATTTCAAAAACATATTGTGGTACCGGGTCAACGCACAAGAGGAAATCATACGTGCATTTGAGCTCACGGACTGGTGGTTTACCGGAGCAATTGTGGAACAGAACAAGCCGGTGGAGGAGTATCGTTATTTCCTGAACTATACGGAAGAGAATGCAGGTGCGGTACTGTATATAACCGCCAGGGATCCGCAGCATTTCAAGACAGTAGTAGTGCCTAGGTTGAAGGAGCTGCTGGGGGAAGAGCTGGAGATTACGGGTTGAGAGGACTATATCGAGCTCTGTAAAGCTGGTGGGGCGATGGTGCCACGCGAAGTTTGATGATGAGTTTTTTCGTTTTTTAAGGTCCCTTAGGGGCCTTAAGTGAGCTGACCGAGCTCGTTCGAGGTCGTTTAAGGCCCTTGAGGGACCTTAAGTTGACGCAAGGAGCTGCATGCGGCATCCTATTGGCGGGTTTATCGTGGGTTAAGGTCCCTTAAGGATCTTAAGTGAGGCTTAAAAGTCTGTATGAGGGTGCTTAAGATCCCTGGGGGGCCTTAAGTTAACTGGAGTTCCCCGAATGTAACAGCTATCGATTTAAATAAGGCCCTCGCAGGGTCTTATTGATCGCGAATGAGTCAATGTTAACCTAAATAAGACCCTGGCGGGGTCTTATTTAGGCGTAAACACACTGAAATGGCAATATAAGCGGGGAATGAATCATCGATAAGACCCTGCTGGGGTCTTATTCAGGCGTACACATACTCAAACGGCCCATGTAAACGGCGAATGAAAACGAAAAAAAGACCCTCGCAGGGTCTTTTTTTCGTTTTCAACGCTATATCGCGTAGCGGTTATGCAAAGTCTCCCCCATTTCGCGGACCTGTTCGGCCGTCGGCAGGATAAGGCTGCCCACCGCTGGGCGGCCTTCCTGGGCGGCCATGATGACCTGCTTTACAGCTGCCGCGAACGCAAGCGAAGCATCCGCCCCAAGTCCGGCAAGCTCCTCCAGGCTGGCGGTGCTGTCCGCCGTTACGACGGGGAAGTCGGCCGCATCCGCGCCCGCTGCCGCAATATCATAGAACGAGCGGACCAGCCGGGCACGCTCCGCGCCGGAGCCCTCCGCCACAATAAAGGCTTGAATGATGACCGCATTGACCTGGCGCCGCTGAGCGATGCCGCAGAATTTGTAGCCGCCGATGCTGAGGTCGAAATCGCCGGGGCAATAGGCTCCGCTGATCTCGCCCTTGTCGACCTGCCTGCCCGATGCCTGCAGCGCCAGCCGAATGAGCTCGTACATCTGCTCGAAGTTGTCGTGAAAGTGGAAATCAAGCACGTCGCTTTTCGGCAAGATTAACGACAGGTTTACAATGCCGGTATCCAGCGGAACAGCGGCTCCGCCTGAATTGCGCACCGCGGTGTCCCATCCGGCCGTTTCCAGCAAATCACGGGCTGCTCCGGCTCCCGGCAGGCGGCTGTCGCGCAGTCCCATGATGAAAGCGCGGGGATGGCGCCACAAATGGCATATAGCCGGTCCGCCTCTTCCGGTGCTTCTGCACAGCAGCTCGTCCAAGGCGAAGGCATACAGCGGGTCTTCCTCCGAGAAATCGTTCATCCGGTCCAGCAGGACAAGCCCCCGATCCCCAAGCTGCTCGATAGCGCTCCATTTCATCTTTCTTATCTTCCTCTCCTACCCATTCAATACTCCCATCATACTGATACCGTCCCGCCAAAACAAGGGATGCGGGCAACCGCCATATATCCGCCGCTGCCTGCCGGGTAGCCTGTACGGAGCAAGCGCTCTATGAATATACTGCTCCTAAGCGAGGCAAGTTGATAGGTCGGAGGATGATTGAGCAGTGACGAATATGAGGACGATTTTGGAGGCGCTGCCTCCGCGGCAGGTTAACAATAAGCTGTTTATCGGGCCCTTTACGATGGGCACGCCAATCGTGCTGTCGTGGACGGAAAATACGATTGGAACGATCGGTAAGTTCTGTTCGGTATCCAATACCGCAACGATATTTCTAGGAGGTAATCATCACTACGAGTGGATCAGTTCGTTCCCTTTTACCGCGTACATGACGCAGTATTTTACGGAAGGCGCGTATTCCAATGGCAATGTTACGATCGGCAATGACGTGTGGATCGGGCATTACTCTACGATTTTGTCCGGCGTTACGATTGGTCACGGGGCAATTGTAGGCACGCATGCGCTGGTGACGAAGGACGTACCTCCTTATGCGATCGTTGGCGGGAACCCTGCCCGCATCATCAAGTACCGTTTTCCGCCCGATGTTATTGAGAGACTGCTTCAGGTGAAATGGTGGGACTGGGAGGTGCAGCAGATTGAAGCGGCCGTTCCGCTGCTTCAGCAGGCGAATCTGAAGCCGTTCTTCCGTTATTGCACGAGACTAGGCAAATAGGGGGAAGAGAAGAGCATGCCGGGAGGTATGCTCTTTTTTTCGTTTTCTATTAAAATTGCTACATACCCTATAAAAATAGCATTTACACCTTCTGTAAGTTCCTGTAAAATCCAAGGAAACGACGGAATTTGACAGCGGTTACATTATAAACGGCATGATGATGCCTGAAGAAAAAGGGGTTGAGGAGAATGACGGATTCTGCTCACGATGTCAAGGATTATACGGAAGAGCAGACCTTGCTTCGGGTGGATGGGCTAAAGCGTACTTTTGGACGCGGTTCCGGCGCTGCTGTTGTCCTGCAGGGCGTTAATCTATCGATTGCGCGCGGACGCCTGGTTGCTTTGAAGGGGAGATCGGGCTCGGGAAAAACAACGCTGCTTAATCTCCTCGGGGCACTGGATTCGCCCACGGAAGGGACTGTAGATTTCGACGGTATTGCGCTAAGCGGACTGTCCGACAAGGCGCGGGGCGATATCCGCAGGACGCAGATGGGGCTGATCTTCCAGTCCTTCGCGTTATTTCCCCTTATGTCCGCTTACGAGAACGTAGAATTCGCCATGCGGATAGCCGGCGTTCCGGCATCGGCGAGGAAGGAAGCGGCCCTGCAGGCTCTTGACTACGTCGGCCTGAAGCCGCGGATGCATCACCGCCCCTTCGAGATGTCCGGCGGCGAGCAGCAGCGGACGGCGATCGCCCGGGCGATTGCCCATAAGCCTAAGCTGCTGCTCGCCGACGAGCCTACGGCGGAGCTGGACAGCCGGACCGGGCTGCATATTTTAAGCGTGCTGCGCAATCTTGTTCGGGAAGAGGGCATGACGGTCGTCATGACGACACACGACCCGGCCATTATGGAAATTGTGGATGAAGTCTATGAACTGGAGGATGGAACCATTGTTGAAGCTGCGAAATTATAGTTTAGCTTTTGCCCTGACCGTTAGCCTGTCCTTGCTTGCGGGCTGCTCGCTTATTCCAAGCGAGGAAGAGCCCCTGAAGCCGCCGCTCGTCAAGCCGGCGGAGCAGAATTATTCGACCGACGAGGTGAAGACGGGCGATATTCGACGTGAAGTGAAAGGCTCGGGTGTGTTCGAATCCACGGCAAGCGAATATGCCCAGTTCAAATCGCAGGGCGGACGGCTGAAGAAGCTGTACGTTTCCTCCGGCGATAAGGTCAAGAAAGGCGATTTGTTAGCCGAGCTTGTCGTAGACGGCCTGGATGTGCAGACGCTGGAGCAGAAGCTGGCGGCGGAGCGGGCCGAATACGCCTTGAAGCAAGCGAAGCAAGGCGGCAATGCGCAAGAAATACATATTGCCCAGCTGCAGCTGGAGATCGAACAGCTGAAGCAGGACAAGCTGGAGCAGACCGCCGAACAGAGCAAGCTTCGCGCGACGATGGACGGCCAAGTCATCTTTGTCGAAGAGCTGGCAGAGGGGGATTTCGTGCAGCCTTACCAGACGCTTGTTCGGGTGGCGGATCCAACCAAGCTTCGGTTTTCCTATCGCTCTTCCGATGCCGGCAGCATCGGCGAAGTCCAGGTGGGCATGAATGCGGTGATTACCGCAGGCAAAAATTTCGAAACGACGGGCAAGGTTGTGCAGACGCCGTCCTCCGCGCCGCTGACAACCGATCCGGACCTCAAATCCAAATACAGCAGCACGCTATACGTGAATGTCGACAAGCTTCCGGAGGGTGCGGAGATTGGCTCGAGCGCGAACGTATCCATCATCCTCACGGAGCATAAGAATGTGGTCCTTATTCCGAAGAGCGGGCTACGTTCCTATCTGGGACGTACGTTTGTCCGCGTGCTGGACGGGAAAGCCCTGCGGGAAGTTGACGTCGAGGTAGGCATTCAATCGGCAACAGAGGTGGAAATCGTCCGCGGGCTGAAGGAAGGCCAGACGATCGTTCTGAACTAATTCTTTTTTTCGCGAAGTGGAGGCTTACCTGTGGCTTTATTGTCCATGATTGTGCGCAAAATGACGCAAAACAAATGGCTGGAGCTCAGCCTTCTGATCGGACTTGTCCTGACAGTCGGCCTCGTCTCCAGTATTCCGACGTATACGGAGGCCATTCTGTCCCGCATGCTGGTGAAGGAACTGGAGTCCTCGCAGCTGAGCTCTTACCCGGGCACGATGAATATGAAATTCACGTATATCGGCGTGAACAACGCGGAGCAGCGCATCAAGCAGATGCAGGCGAATGAAAGGTTTATGACGGGCAAAGTGATTCCGATGATCCCGGTGAATCTGATCGAGAAGACCTCTGATTTATACACATCCGCGTTTGATCTTAGTCTTGACCAGGCTCCGCCTCCGGGCGAGAAGAAAAAGATATACCGCACGAGCTTGACCAGCGTCAAAGACCTCGAGCAGCATATCAAGCTGATTGACGGTCGGATGCCGGCGGATAAGCCGGTAGACGGCGTGTACGAGGTGCTCGTGACGGAAAAAGGTCTAAACACGCTGCGTACGGTACTCGGTACGGTGTTTGTCTTCGAGGATCTCAATAAAAACGAAGTCCGGGTAAAGCCGGTTGGCATCATGACGAAGAAAGAGGACGATGATCTTTTCTTCCTGTCTCCGGATTTGAGCGGATTTACGAGTTCCCTGATCATGAGCAGCGACGTTTTGGATAAGGAGTTTATTCAGACGCACCGCCTGCTTGTTAATTCGAATGCTTGGCATATCGTACCGAAATATCAGGATCTGGAGCTCCGCAATATTGACGGTTATCTGAAGGCTGCCGAAACCATGAAGGCACAGGTAAAAGCCAATTACCACTATACGCTGGAAGCGCAATATGTCGAGGTTATCGACCGTTACTTCAAAAGCTCCGATAATTTGCGCATTCTGATGTGGTCGCTCAACGTTCCCGTACTCGCGATGCTTGGCCTGTACGTCTTTATGGTATCGAATCTGATTACGAACCGGCAGAAGACCGAAATTGCCGTTCTGCGCAGCCGCGGTGCCGCCCGCTGGCAGATTATGCTGTCCTATCTGGCGGAATATACGCTGCTTGGCGCGATAGCGGTCGCTGCGGGACCGCCGCTCGGAATGTTCCTGACGAAGGTGCTGGGCTCCTCGAACGGTTTTATGTCCTTCGTTCAGCGCTCCGGCATCCGCGTTCATCTGAACAGCGAGGTCTATTTGTATGCGGCGGCGGCAGCAGTTACCGCTCTGATCGTCATGTTAGTGCCGGTCGTTTTTGCGACCAAAACCACGATTGTCGGGCATAAGCAGCAGCTGGCCCGCATGCGGCAGACGCCGTTCTGGCATAAGCTGTTCCTTGACGTGATTGCCCTTGCCGTGTCCTTGTACGGACTTAAAGTCTTCCACGAGCGGATGAAGACGCTGCAAACGCTTGGCCTCGATAATGAAGCGCTGCATATCGATCCGCTGCAGTTCGCGGTGCCTGCCTTGTTCATTTTGGGCGGAGGTATGCTGCTGCTAAGGGTATACCCTTATTTCTTGCGATTAATCTATTGGGTCGGGCGCAAATGGTGGCCGCCTTCGATGTATGCGACGCTTATTCAGGTCGGACGTTCGAGCGCGGGTTATCAGTTCCTGATGGTATTCCTGATGATGACGATCGCCACCGGCATGTTTAGCGCAAGCGCCGCCCGCACCATCAATCATAACGGAGAAGACCGGATCCGGTATGCGAGCGGGGCGGACGTTGTTCTTCAGGCGAACTGGCCAAACGACAAGCCACCGGAAAATCCGGGAGGAGGGCCGCAGCAGCAACAGGCGGCCGTCACGCTGACAAAGCCGGTCATCCACTATTCGGAGCCGCCTTTTGAGCCTTATACCCAGCTTGCCGGCGTCGAGAGCACGGCAAAAGTGCTGATTCATGACAATGCATCCTACAGCACCGAGGAAGGCTCCGGCTCCGCCAAGCTGGTTGGTATCGATACGGACGAATTCGGTCAGACGGCCTGGTTCCGCGACGGATTGCTTGATTATCCGTTCTATGATTATTTGAACCTGATGGCTGCAGCGCCTAATGCGGTGCTGATCTCGAAAACCTTGGCCGACGAGAATAAGCTGAAGGCCGGAGATACGATCTGGGTAGGCTGGGATGGCATCGATATGCAGCCGTTTGTCGTATATGCCGTGGTGGATTATTTCCCTACCTTTAATCCGAATCCGCGGGATGCCGAGACGCCGGCACCTAAGCTCATTGTGGGAAGCCGCCTGCAGATTCAGACTTATTTGTCGCTTGAGCCTTATCAGGTATGGCTGAAGATGAAGCCGGACGCAAGCGTAAACGATTTGTACCGGGATATCGAAGACAAAAAGCTAAGCATTGTTGATATTTCCGATATGAAGAGCAAGCTGACTACGGCCAAATCGGATCCGTTCCTGATGGCGGTTAACGGCACCTTGACGCTTGGGTTTATTATCTCGCTTGTCATCAGCTTAGCTGGGTTCCTGCTCTATTGGACGCTGGTGCTGCGAGGGCGGATGCTGCAAAACGGAATTATGCGGGCGATGGGCTTGTCCTTGCGCCAATTAATCGGAATGCTGACGGTCGAGCAGATGCTGACCTCCGGGGCCGCGATTGTGATCGGTCTGGTCACGGGGCTGACGGCCAGCCGTTTATTTGTTCCTCTGTTCCAGAATGCCTTTGACGCGAAGCAGCTGGTACCGCCGTTTAAAGTGATGGTCGACCCGATTGACTCGATCCGGATCTACGTCTTCGTGGGATCCACCATTCTGATCGGCCTTATTATTCTGGGCTACATGCTCTCGCGCCTCAAAATCCATCAGGCTATTAAGCTGGGGGAGGATTAACCGTTGATACATTGCGAAGGTTTGGTCAAAATCTACAAGGCAAACGATCTGGAAGTATTTGCGCTGCAAGGCCTTGACCTCCATGTGGAGGCCGGTGAGTTGATGGCGATTATCGGCAACAGCGGCAGCGGCAAATCTACGCTTCTGAATATGCTAGGCGGGCTTGACCGCCCGACGGCAGGCAGTCTGACGGTGGACGGCAAGGATCTGATGAAGTTCAAGGAACGGGATTTCGTGAAATATAAGCGGGAGAGCGTAGGCTTCGTCTGGCAAAATAACGCCAGAAACCTGATTCCTTATCTGACCGCGCAGCAAAATGTCGAGCTGCCGATTCTGCTGAACGGCCGCCGCAAGCAGCAGCGGGCGCGCGAGCTGCTCGAAGCGGTGGGGTTATCCCACCGTGCCCATCATAAGCTGCAGCAGCTGTCCGGCGGGGAGCAGCAGCGGGTGGCGATCGCCATTGCGTTAGCCAATCATCCGCGGCTGCTGCTGGCCGACGAGCCTACCGGCTCGGTCGATACGAGGATGGCGGCGCAAATTCTGGAGTTGTTCCGTACGCTAAACCGGGAGCTTGGGCTTACGGTGGTGATCGTAACCCATGATCCGGAGCTGGCCCGCAAGGTGGACCGCGTTGTAGCAATCCGGGACGGCAAAATCTCCTCGGAGATGCTTCGCCGCAAATCGTATATGGAGGAGCTTGCCGAGCTGGCGGAGGATGAGACGGAGAGCGAATCTCATGTCGAGTATGCGGTGCTGGACAAAGCAGGCCGCCTCCAAGTGCCGCATGGCTATTTGGAGGCGGCCGGATTTAAGGATCATCGCAAGGCGCGGGTCCAGTTGGAGAACGGCAGAATTATGCTATCTCCGCCGGAAGAGGGTTAACGAAGGGGAATACGGATTTCGACGCAGGTCCCTTCGCCGGGCTTGCTGTCGTATCGGATCGTTCCTTTATGCTGCTGGATAATTTGCTGACTGATCATAAGGCCGAGGCCGTTGCCCTCGGCCTTTCGCGTGAAGAAAGGCTCGCCCAGCCGCGCTAGATCCTCCTCGGAGATGCCCACTCCTTGATCCTTGATCCGGATCAGAATGTTCTCTTCCGATTCCCGCGCCAGCTCCAGCGTCAGCTCGCCGCCGTCCGGCATAGCTTCCATGCCGTTTTTCATCACATTCACAAGCACCTGCTTAAGCTGGTTGGATTCGCATCGAAGAGGCGGAACGCCGGGCTCCAGACAAGTGATCATCTGAACGTTATGGATATTGGCCTCGGAGTCAAGAAGGACGATAATATCATTCATAATCGCATACAGATCCGCTTCCTGATAACGATCGGCCTGCGGCTTCGCGAATACGAGAAACTCGCTTACGATGAGGTTGATCCGGTCAAGCTCGGAAAGCATGATATTCAGGTAAGACTTGTCCAGCCTGCTATCCTTCTGCATCAGTTGGACGAAGCCGCGCAGGGTGGTAAGGGGATTGCGTACTTCATGGGCGACTCCCGCCGCAAGCTGTCCGACAACCGACAGCTTCTCCGACCGGCGCATGATCTCTTCCGTCCGTTTGCGCTCGGCAATATCCCTCGCAATGGATGCGTAAGCAACAAAATATCCGCGTTCATCCCGAATGCCGGACAACGTAATGCTCACTTCAACCGGTTGCCCGTCCTTGCTGTACAGAACGGTTTCATAGTCCGTTACCTGTCCGCCGTTCAGAATGATTTTTCCCTTTTCTACAAGCTCGGCCAAAACTTCAGGCGTAAACATGGACAGCTTTTGTCCGGCAGCCTCTGCCAGCGTCCAGCCGAACATCGTCTCAAAGGCCTTGTTCGCATCTATCGTTCTGCCCTCAAGATCCACGACATGAATGGCGTCGGAGGTATTGTTGATGAACGATTCCAAATATTGCTTCGTATGGAGAAGCTCCTTGGCCGCAGCGGTAAGCTGCGTCTGGTAACTGTGCAGATTAGAGCTCATGGCGTTGACCTGCGAGGCTAACGCGCCAAACTCATTATTGCTGTCGAGCTCAATCTGTTCGCCAAAGTTGCCCCTCGAAATATCGTGGACCCGCTGCATAATCATTTCCAGTGTCCGGATCATAAATCCCGCAATGAGGGAACTGCAGGCAATAGCGGCGCCAATCAGGCCAAGCGAGATCAGGATCTGAATAAGAAGCTGATGATATAAAGGCTCCTTAATGGCGGCATAATTGAAATTTACAACAATAACGGATTTGCTTGTTCCAGACATGGGGATAAAGCTCTTCAGAACTTTATGACCGTGAATCTTTACTTTTGTGGTGACAATCCCGCCGGTCTGATCGGCTTTCATCAGATTGGTGTAGTCATGGAGATCGATGTAATTGTACCTGCCGAATATCATGCTCTGATTATCCAGCTTGTAAGGCGGTACCTTTTTGTTCAAGGAAACAACTTGGGGATCATTATAAAAAGCCGGGCTGAACCCGGATATTTCGAGAATCGAAGGGTTATCCGCAATAATCTGCTGTGCAATGGCATCACTGCTCTTCAGGTTCTCCAGATTAAAAAACGCCCCGGCATGAACGATGGGATTAATCAGGTAGTTGGTCTTGTCATTATAATAAAAGCCTAATTTGTTGACGTCATTCAAATCGGAAGGAATGATCGTAATCGGCGGAGACCAGAAATGATTAAGCTTCTGGCCTTGGGGAATGATGACCTGGCGCATTTCAAACAGCTGGCTGAAGGCGGTGTACCAGTAACCTAAAGATTTGGAGCTTGCTCCTATCGCCTTTGAATTGGAGGATTTCTGAGCGGTTATGTCGTCCCCGTCCTTCGCCCAGAGCGTAATATAATCCACGCCTAGCTCCTGGCTTAATCTGACGAGCTGCTCGTTGCTGATATTGTTAATATCCGGATCAAGCTTATCTTGCGCGGAGATGGAGGCGAGCCGAAGCTTCTCGCCGACGGAATCCTCGATAAGCTGCTTTGACCTTTGCGCGGCATCCAGGGTTTCGCCAATCTGCTTGGCAATGCCGATCATTTGCTGCTCGGCGCCTTTTTTTAATTGGGAAGAGGTCGAGAAATAGTAAATCGATAAGTTTAAGCTAAGAATGACAATGACGGTAAGCGATATGAACCAGGCCAGCTTGGTCTTGATAGACAAACGGTATTCCTCCTGAAGGTGCACAGCAATAGGATTATTTTACATATGGAATCTAGTATATCGCAGTTGGGAGAACAGGAACATAGCGGATTGTGTCGAAACAATCGATTAATTGTTAAATAGAAAAAGAGCATCCTCCAACCTGAGGCTGCTCTTTCTGTTTTTGAAGCAAAAACGGACTAATTCTCTTTGCGGCGCATAACCAGGGCGGCTGCCCCTATAATGATCAGCGCGATAGCAAGGAACGGACGTACAACCTCTACTTGATTGAGGAATGTTCCAAGCGAGAACACGGCGAAAAACAACAGTCCCAGTACGAGCAGGATGTTGATCGGAATCAGCAGCCACTTGTTGCGGTTGCCGAACCAGTAGAATTCGAAGAGGCCGGCTGCAACCGCGACGATAAAGCCGGGCCACATATACTCCCAGTTATTGAAGAGCATGGCGATCTGCGACGTCACGCCGGACACCAGCAGGATACCGCCCGGGATCAGGACGCCGATCCCTTTTCTCCCCGTCATGGAAAAATAAAGCCAGTGGAAGAACAAACCAAGCGGGATTACGAACAAGCTTGGCCAGAAGTAGCCGAACAGGTTACCCGGTCCGAAATGCATTCCCTTATTCAACAGTAAGTATGCTCCGAGAAGAATAAATACAGGGCCAAGAATGGTCCTTTTATTCATTGCGCTCATCTCCTTTAGGTACAGCATATCATGCGGGTTTTTGGAAGTCCTCATTCTTTAGGCTACAACCGGAACCCGACTAAAGTCCAGTCCTGTAAAAAATTCGTCGTATTAGTCATAATCTCACAGATTACGACATTTTACACCTCTTGTAGGATTCTATGAAAACGCTACAATTAAGGTATAAAGAAACAGGAGGTGATTACGATGAGCCATGAAGAAGAAGTCGTTCAAGCAGCAGCTGAAGAAGCTGTTGAAGAATCCGCTGAAGAGGTTGTAGCGGCTGCCGAGGAAGAGGCGGTTGAAGCAGCTGAAGAAGAAGCGGCAGTAGCCGAAGAAGAGGCTGCTATTTCCGAAGAAGAAGAGACTGATGCTGAAGAAGCATCCGATGACGAAGCAGAAGAACAATGATTACGGTCATTTTATAAAATATAGCGGTTATTCAATAACCCCCTCCGCGACCCGGAGGGGGTTATTTTCGTTTGCGTACGAGATATAGTATTTGCATGTAAGCTTGTCGCTTTGGTATGCTCATTATTGAACACCATATAAGGGAGAAGCACACATGATTATTATTAAGACGGAAGCGGAAATCAACCGCATGCATGAAGCCGGCAAGATTTTGGCCGAAATCCATAGACAAATCGCGAAGTTAATCGCACCGGGCATTACGACGCACGAGATTGATCAATTCGCCGAGAAGCTGATGAAGCAATACGGCGCGACACCGGAGCAGAAGGGCTATAAAGGCTATCAGTACGCAACCTGCGCATCGATCAACGATGTTATCTGCCACGGCTTTCCGAAGAAGGAGAAGCTGAAGGACGGCGACATCGTAACGATCGATATGGTCGTTAACCTGAACGGCTGGCTGGCAGACTCCGCATGGTCCTACCCGGTAGGCAATGTTTCCGAAGAAGCGGACCGTTTGCTGCGCGTGACCAAAGAATCTCTTTATAAAGGGATCGAGAAAGCCGTTGCCGGCAATCGGATCGGGGATGTATCCCATGCGATCCAGGCTTATGCCGAAGCGGAAGGCTTCTCGGTTGTCCGCGATTTCATCGGTCATGGCATCGGGCAAGAGATGCACGAGGATCCGCAGGTGCCGCATTACGGGCCGCCAAATAAAGGTCCGCGGATTAAGGAAGGGATGGTCTTCACCATTGAGCCGATGCTGAATGTGGGAACCTACCAAATGAAGATCGACTCGGACGGCTGGACGGCGCGTACAAGAGACGGCAAGCTGTCCGCCCAGTATGAGCATACGATTGCGATTACGGCGAACGGTCCGGTTATTCTGACCGAGCAATAAGCTAGAAGGTGTGAATGGTGTGAATAAGGGGATACGGGTTGAATGGCTAACGCCTTCAGCCGGTATCCTCTTTTTTTACATCTGTTCATGACCCTTACTGAACGAAAGAAAACCTTACATAATTAGTAATAAAATTACAAAATAATTGCGTGACAATTCAGATTACTTCCCCTAAAATGAGGAAAATGATGCCGTCGTCATCCTGTTATTACATCTCTGTGTAAGGTGAGCATCGACAAATAGGGATAGATAGGGAGGATTTTGTTTTGGTGAAGTCAAGTAAATCAACATGGAAGCGGACACTCTCGGCCGTTGTAGCAGCCGGCTTAACGGTCTTGCCGTTTTCCGCGGTAACGTCTGCGGCCGATGGCGGCACGACGGTAGAGCTGAGGATTATGGAGACTACGGATCTGCACGTAAACATCGTGAACTACGATTATTTTGCGGACAAGCCTACCGACGAGTACGGCTTTGCCAAGACGGCGACCCTGATCAAGCAGGCGCGGGAAGAAGCGGCGAACAGTCTCCTGTTCGACAACGGGGACCTGATTCAGGGCAACCCGCTTGGCGATTATGTAGCGACGGTGGACCCACTCAAGCAGGGAGAGACGCATCCGGTGTATAAGGCGCTAAATCTGCTTGATTATGATGCGGGGAATATCGGGAACCATGAGTTCAACTATGGGCTTGATTTCCTGAAGACGTCGCTTGGCGGAGCGGACTTTCCTTATGTAAATGCGAATGTTTATGTCGATGACGGCGATAAAGACGAGTCCAACGACAAGAACTATTTTACCCCTTATCTTATTCTCGACAAGGAAGTGAAGGACGAGGCCGGCGCCGTTCATAAGCTGAAGGTTGGCGTTATCGGTTTTGTGCCTCCGCAGATTCTGCAGTGGGATAAAGCCAAGCTGGAAGGCAAGGTTATTACGAAGGATATCGTGAAGACCGCCGAGAAATTCGTGCCGGAGATGAAAGCCAAAGGAGCCGATATTATTATCGCGATTCCGCATTCCGGCTTTGAGGATATTCCGCAGACGGAACAAATGGAAAATTCGGTGCTCTACTTAAGCAAGGTGAAGGATATTAACGCGATTCTGTTCGGCCATGCACATAAAGTGTTTCCGGACAAGTCGTTTGAAGGCAAGACGGGCGTTGACCTGACAAAAGGGACAATTAACGGAGTGCCGGCTGTAGAACCGGGCTTCTGGGGCAATAATCTTGGCATTATTGACCTGACGCTGCAGCTTGCGGACGGCAAATGGACCGTTGCGGATTCGAAAACATCGGTGAAGCCGATCTTCGATACGGTGAACAAGAAGCCGCTGGTTGATGCGGATCAGGAGGTTCTGGATGCGGTAGCCGAGGATCATCAGCATACGCTGGATTATGTGCGTGGACCGGTTGGCACAACCACGGCGCCGATTAACAGCTTCTTTGCGCTGGTGCAGGATGACCCGTCCATTCAGATCGTGACCAATGCGCAGAAATGGTACGTGGAGAAACAGCTTCAAGGTACCGATTACGAAGGGATTCCTGTCTTGTCGGCAGGGGCGCCGTTTAAGGCTGGCGGACGGCAAGGTCCTGCTTATTACACCAACATTCCGGCGGGCAGCATCGCGATTAAGAATGTAGCCGACCTGTATTTGTACTCCAACACGGTGAATGCCGTACTCGTAACCGGAGCAGAGCTAAAGGAATGGCTGGAATGGTCGGCAGGCCAGTTCAATACGATTGACCCGGCTTCGACGGAGAAGCAGGAGCTAATCAACTATGATTTCCCTACTTATAACTTTGACGTTATAGACGGGGTGACTTATCAGATCGATGTATCAAAGCCCGCGAAATATAAAGCTGACGGTACGGTATTAAACGCGAAGTCCAGCCGGATTGTGAACCTGAAATACGAGGGGAAACCAATCGATTCGGCGAAGAAATTCGTAGTTGCATCAAACAACTATCGCGCTTCGTCGAGCAAGTTCGCGAATCCGGACGGTAAGCGGATTATACTGGCTTCGCCGGACGAGAACCGCCAGGTCATCATTGATTATATTCGCTCGTTCAAGACCATTAACCCGACAGCAGACGGCAACTGGTCGCTTGCGCCGATCAATGACAAGGTGAATGTAGCCTTTAAGACCTCGCCGGATGCGAAAGCTGCGGCGGAAGCGGTCAAATCGCTTTCTTACGTAGGTCCAACGGAAGACGGCTATTCGGAGTTCAAGCTGAGCTTTGCGGCGGCACCGGCAACAACCGTTCCCGAGCCGCCGGCGAAGCCCGATCCAAAGCCGCCCGTGAAGCCGGAACCGCCGGCGAAGCCTGATCCAAAGCCTGATCCGAAGCCGGAGGCTCCTGCCGATATCGTCTACACCGTGAAGAAGGGCGATACATTATGGGGAATTGCTCGCCAATACGGCACGACCTGGCAGCAGCTTGCTAAATACAATAAGCTGAAAAATCCGAATCGGATTTACGTCGGCCAGAAGCTGCTTATTCCAGCCGGCAAATAAGAGGTGAATCCAAGATGACTCCCGAATATGTTCGGGAGTCATCTTTCATTTATCTGCTTAAAAGGAGCGATTAGGATGCACGAATTGTATCTGCGCAAGGAAGGGACTTCTCATCGGGATTCCAGTTGGGACAAAACCGGCGGCAATCGGGATTTTATGGAGATTAAAGCCGGAACGGCGGCGGTTATCTCCGATATTGAAGACTCCGGCATTATCAAGCATATCTGGATGACGATTGGGACCCGGGACAAATACGCGTTCCGTAAAGTGCTGATCCGCATGTATTGGGATGGGGAGGCCGAACCGAGCGTGGATTCCCCAGTTGGCGATTTCTTTGGGGTTGGGCATGGCGTGGCCAGCCACTATGTGTCCATGCCGCTTAACATGATTACGACCCAAGGCGTGGTGGAGAATAAAGCGGCCATGAACTGCTTCTTCGAAATGCCCTTCCGCCAAAGCGCGCGGATCGAGATCGTAAACGAATGCGAGAACGATATGGTGCTCTACTTCTATGTGGACTACATGAAGCAGCCGGTGTCCGAGGACAGCTTCTATTTCCATGCCTCTTGGAGAAGGGAGAATCCTACCAAGGGTACGGCGGATCTTGACCAGCTTAAGGCGGAGCAGGATCAGCAGCATAAACCGAATTACGCGCAAGACGATAAGGTGAGCGAGATTAAGAATCTGACGGGCGACGAGAACTACGTCCTGCTGGATGCCGAAGGCGAAGGCCATTACGTAGGCTGCAACCTGAGCATTGATCACATCAACCCTGTTCCGGGCTTCAGCTGGCCGGGCGAAGGGGATGACATGTTCTTTATTGACGGAGAACCGTGGCCGCCGCGCCTGCATGGCACGGGGACGGAGGATTATTTTTGCGCCGCTTGGGGTTATCCGTCGGGTCAATACTACGCACCTTACCATGGATTATCGCTCTATGCGCCCATTCGAGAGAACGGCGATGCGTGGAAGGAGAGCAATACGATCTCGTTTAACGATTATTCCGGCAAAATGACGCAATACCGCTATCATATAACCGATCCGATTATTTTCAGAAAATCCATCCGCTTCAGCATCGAACACGGGCATGGCAATTGTCAGGCCAATGACTATTCGTCCGTTGCGTATTGGTATCAGCGCGAGCCGCATAAGGCTTTCCCGGAAATGCTGCCCGTAGAGCTTCGCCTGCCGCTTGCCGAGAAGGACAGCGCGAGAAGGTTCTACCGGACATTTTAATTTTTTTATAAAGGAACGGCTTATCCGTGGATGGGTTGTTTTTTTGGTATTGTCCATCCGTTCAGGTTGCGTTAGTCTGTAGGAAGAAGCAGGTACAGCATGCCGCAGGCTGCGGCAGAAATGGAGAACCAGGGCAATGACAGGCACAAGCAGCGCCGGACGGCGCAACGTAGGCATCTTCGCGCATGTGGATGCGGGGAAAACAACAACAACCGAGCATATGCTGTTCGTCAGCGGACGGACGCGTGCGCTTGGCAGCGTAGACGCGGGGACGGCATTAACGGATTGGCTGGATGTGGAGAAGGAGCGGGGCATCTCGGTACGGGCGGCAACGACATCCTTCGTATGGCGGGATACAACGATTAATCTAGTGGATACGCCGGGGCATGTCGATTTCCTGTCGGAGGTCGAGCGTTCGCTTCGGGTGATGGACGGCGCCGTGCTGATCGTATCCGCGGTGGAAGGCGTGCAGGCGCAGACGGAGATGATCTGGAGCGCGCTGCGCAAGCTGGGTATCCCAACGATTATATATATCAATAAAATGGACAGGATCGGCGCTGACCGTAAAGCGGTACTGCGGGATATCCGCAGCTATCTGACGCCGGATTTCATAGAGGTGCAGCATCCGATCGGAAGCGAGCAGCAGTTCGCGGGCTCTGCGGATTTGTGGGGAACGGATGCCGACGAGGAAGCAAGAACCGCATTAGTGGAAGCGGTTGCGGAACGAAATGAGGAGCTGCTTCAGCAATATATAAGCGGCGAAGCTGGGGATTGGAAAAGCCACGCTTGCGGAATGACGAAGCGAGCGGAGCTGTTCCCGGTGTTGTACGGCGCGTCCGGCAGAGGAATTGGCATAAGCGAGCTGATGGATGCCGTCATCGATTATTTGCCTGAGCCAGGCGGGAACCGGGAAGTGCCGCTGTCGGGTATTGTGTTCAAGATTGAACGCGACAAGACGATGGGGCGCATGGCGTTTGTCCGGCTGTACGAAGGAACGATGCGTAACCGGGACGTGATCCGGAATCATACGCAGAATATCGAGGAAAAGGTTACGCAAATCCGCAAGGTAGAGGGTAGCCGATCGGAGGACCTAGGCATGCTGGAAGCGGGCGATATTGCAGCCGTATGCGGCATGTCGCATGTGCGGATCGGGGATATTATCGGCGTTCCCGATGCCGTGCCGGAGGAAGTGCGGCTTGCGGTGCCGCTGCTTACGGTGCAGGCGCATTGGGCTGATCAGCAGCAGTATCCCGCCGTTGTCGCGGCGCTTCAGGAGCTGTCTGACGAGGATCCGCTGCTGGATGTGCAGTGGCTGCAGGACGAGCGGGAGCTGCACGTGAAGGTGATGGGGCCGATTCAGCTCGAGATTCTGACAAACGTGCTGGAGAACCGGTATGGTCTGCAGGTGAGCTTCGGCCAGCCTTCCGTCATTTACAAGGAGACGCCAACCCGGCCGGGCGAGGGCTATATCGCGTATCTGATGCCGAAGCCGTGCTGGGCAATCCTCCGGTTCCGCATTGAACCGGGCGAGCGCGGGAGCGGTCTGCAATACGAAGCGTTTGTCCGCTCGGAGGATTTGCTTCCGCAATACCAGAACGAGGTGGCAAGACGCGTGCCGGAGGCGCTGCAGCAAGGGCTGAAGGGCTGGGAGGTCGTTGACCTTAAAGTTACGCTGATCGAAGGCCAGCATCATGTGTGGCACACGCATCCGCTTGATTTTGTCGTGGCGACGCCAATGGCTATTATGAACGGACTGGATTCGGTAGGCACAAAGCTGCTTGAGCCGGTGCTCCAGTTCCGAATCGTTGTACCGGAGGAGAACGGAGGCCGCGTCATGAATGATATTGTCCTGATGCGGGGCACGTTCGAGGCGCCAACGCTGCAGGGCGATCGGCTTCTTATCGAAGGGCGCGTGCCGGCGGCAACGTCGCTGGAATACTCGATGGAGCTGAACTCGCTCACGAAGGGGCGCGGCACGATGGCGACCTTCTTCGCCGGTTATGAAGAATGCCCTCCGGATGTAACG
Organism: Paenibacillus sp. MMO-58; assembly: GCF_037146255.1. NCBI lineage: Bacteria > Bacillati > Bacillota > Bacilli > Caryophanales > Paenibacillaceae > Paenibacillus > Paenibacillus sp. MMO-58. The sequence goes on along the minus strand of NZ_JBBCVY010000007.1, from coordinate 124,025 downwards.
GCGGAACGGACGCGCCGCGGCGTGAATCCGCTGGACCAGTCCAAATATATATTAAGCGTCCGCAAGGCGCTGCAAGGATAAGAAAAGCTGGCCGCTTCCCGTTACAAGGGGGCGGTCAGCTTCTTTTTCAATAAACATAGTAGACAAGCAGGTAAGTCGCAGCCGAGAGCAGCACGGTAGCGGCTGCCATCGCGGCAAGCGGGCGCAGCGCTTTGTCTTTCAGGGAGCGCAAATCCACGTTTAGCCCAAGACCAACCATAGCCATCGCAAGCAGGAAAGACGGGGCTTTCAGCAGCTGATCGGATATATGAGCCGGCAGCTCAAGCGGTGTGCCGGGCGTCAGGCTTCCGAAGAGACTCATAGCCGCGAAGCCAAGCAGGAACCACGGGAAGGCAATGGTTGTTCCGGAGGCGTTATTGCTCCTGTTCTTGCGCTTCATGATCAGCATCAGAATAAAGCTGACCGGTACGAGCAGCAGCACCCGGCTTAGCTTCGCAAGCAGACCGGCGTTAACGGCGTCCTGACCTGCTGCGGCAGCAGCCAGGGGGACATGGGCGATTTCATGAAGCGTAAGGCCGCTCCATACTCCGTATTGTCCGGCTGTAAGCGGAAGCAGAGGCTGAAGTACGGTATAGCCGATTGCAGCGGCCGTGCCGATCAAGGCGATCAGACCGGCGCTGACCGCGGTGTCTTCATCGCGGGCTTTCACAATGGGGGATACGGCAGCAATAGCCGCCGCTCCGCATATGCCGGTGCCGATGCCAAGGAGCAGGGACAACGGAGCATCGGCCTTCAGCAGACGGGCGATGCCAAGGGTCAGGCTGATCGCAAGAATGATCGTAACGGCACCCTGCAGCAGGAGGGCTGGACCTTGATGGAGCAGCAGACTGATATTCAGCCGTAGTCCGCATAATACAATTGCGAGCCGAAGGAGATGCTTCGAAGCGAATTGAATGCCTGCCCGGAGTCTCTCCGGGTAACCTAGAAATTGCCGGGCGATAATGGTGCCAGTCAGCGCCAGGGCCATCTGACCGAGACGATCAAGTCCCGGCAGGCGGGCCAGCTCATAGGCGGCTGTTGCAACCGCGGCCGTCAGCAGCAGGCCGCACAGCCAGTTCAGCGGCTGGAGGAAACGTTTATTTTTGGGAGTAAAGGTAGAATGGGTTAACGTACTCATCTGTCGTCACCTCGACGTTTGTTGTTGGTTGATGAGTTTAGTTTAACCAGATCTTTACGATAAGAAAAATAAATAGTTATAATCATTATAATAATAAATTACTTATGATGGAGGTTGATTGAAAGCGTGGATCAGTCGTTACTTGTGTTTATGACGGTTGCGGAGATGCGTCATTTTACGCGTGCCGCAGAGGCGCTTCATATGACCCAGCCGGCCGTCAGCCAGCATATTCAAGCGCTGGAGAACAACATCGGAACCAAGCTGCTCGACCGCAGCAACAAGCATGTCCGGTTAAGCAAAGCAGGGGAGATTGTGTACAAGCATGGCAAAGAAATAGAGGGATTGTATACCCGCATGCAGCGGCTGGTAGACGATCTGATGCATAACGCCAGCGGCTTGCTGTCCATTGGCGCCAGCTATACGTTTGGGGAATACGTGCTGCCTCATGCCATCGCTTATTTGCAGCTGCACTACCCGCTCATTAAGCCGACCATTACAATCGGCAACACAAAGGAAATTAGCTCGCTAGTTGCCGAAGGGCAGCTGGATATCGGCATTGTCGAAGGCGAGCTGGAGCATGGGAAGCTGTACGCCGAGTCTTTGGCCAAGGATCGGATGTACGTGGTGACGGCTTCGTCCCATCCCTTTGGCTCGGCTGACGATATTGATGCCATAAGGCTTCAGCAGGAGACCTGGATCGTTAGGGAAGAGGGCTCGGGGACACGGGAGGTGACCGAGCGGATGTTCCTCGAGCAGGGGCTGAATCCGGAGAACCGCATGGTATTTGGCAGCACTCAGATTATTAAGGAGTCCGTCGAAGCGGGCCTTGGCGTCTCGTTATTGTCCCATTGGGCGGTGCGCAAAGAGATCGTGCTTGGCACCATCAGCAAGCTGACCGTTGGCGGCAGGCCGGTGGAACGCGATTTCTCGCTTCTAACCGGGTTGCATCAGCAGCATACGAAGGCGGCCGAGGTGTTTATCGGGATTTTGCGGGAGCGAAAGGGCTGGCCGGAGCAGGCATAAAAGAAAGAAGGCTGTTCGCCTCGTCATTAGATGTGAGGTGAACAGCCTGCGGTATGAATCTCAACCTTCAGAAGCAGCCTTCTCCGCCGCTACCTTGCGGCGATACTCCAGAGCCGGCAGACCGCCCCAGCCCCAATTATCGGTATCGACTTCTTCAATAACGACAAAGGTTTCATTTGGCCACCGCCAGCGGTTTAACCGTTCTAAGGTGCTCGACGTAGGCTTTACTGCTTTGAGCCAGACGCTCAGGCGTTACATCGGATGTATCGTTCACCGTGAAATGCGGAAGGTAGACGGCGCTGATGAAACGCGCGCTCGCTTGAAGCGGCGCCAATATTTGCTCCAGCGTAAAGCCGTTGGAACCGGTTGGCTGATACGAATCCGTCGTGCCGTAAGTCGAGATCGCGGCCCCGATTTCTTTGCCTTTTGTTGCGGTAGCTTCCGGACCGTAAGCCCAATTGTACTGCAGTACGGAATCGAACCATCTTTTAAGAAGCGGCGGCGTGCTGTACCAGTAAAGCGGGTATTGGAAAATGATGCGGTCATGCGCTTCCACAAGCTGCTGCTCGCGCTGAACGTCGATGTTTTCGGTCGGATATTCCTTGTAAAGATCGTGAATCGTGATGTCGCCTTGTTTCCTCAGCTCCTCGACCCATGCTTTGTTCCAGTTGGATGCTTCCAAGTTAGGATGCGCTACGATAACGAGTGTTTTCATTTGATTTTCTCTCCATTCGTTTGTTGGTTTAAGAGCTTTTGTCTATCTACTAAAAGGTAGATTAAGTGGTGAAAAAATATCCGCTTTGCCCGTTAAGTTAAAGCGGATATGACTCCATCGGCAATAATCGTAAACCGGTTTACATCCCGAAAGCTTCTTGCCAGCAGCTGAGCCCCTTGAAGCGAGGCCAAAACGATATGTGCCTGCAAGCTTGCCGCGCCTTCAAAACGTAATTCCCCTTCACGGCGTCCTTCCTCCAGAACGCGCTCCACCCACGATAAGTTGGCGGTAAAGAAATCTGCCAGCTTTGCCCCAACCTTCTCCGAAAGGGTAGCCAGATCCGAAGAGAGCATTACGCTCAGGCACGTGCAATAACTATCGACCGGGATGCTGAAGATATTGACGTATTTGCGTATCTTGTCCAGATTGTTCTGCGTATCGGCGTCAATTTGAGCCACGGTAGCCAGGAATCCCTTATGATACCGGGTAATTAACGCTTCCCCTAGATCCTCCTTATTCGGAAAATGGTAATGGATGCTTGCTGTGCGGATACCAACCTTTTCAGCAATGTGAGCATAGCTGAAGCCGTTAAATCCGACTTCCTGCACAAGCGCTTGGGCGGTATCAAGGATCAAATCAGCCGTGTTTTTGTTACTGTTCATGTACGCATTCTACCTTTCAGTAGGTATAAAAGTCAATATCCTGTTTCATCCAAACATTTGAAGGATGTCCTATGCCTGCCGATGCGAATCCGTTTGCCTAAGGCAAACGGTATAGCGCAAAAGGTTCGCCATTACGGAATGAACGGCTTAAAGCATCCAGCTCGTCTAGTAGCGCCGCATCAAGCGGGAGCTCCACGCTGCCTAGATTATGCTCCAGCTGCTCCGTGCTGGTAGCGCCAACGATAACGGTGGAAACGGCAGGCTGCTTCATCAGCCAAGCCAGGGACAAGACGCTTGCGGAGCAGCCAAGCTTACCCGCCAGCTCGCTGACCTGGCTTCCGAGCGCAAGATTGTTCTCGCCGAAGAAACGGGTGAAGCCCGGGTTGGTCGCAGCGCGCGAACCGGCAGGGGCTTCTTCGCCCGCGCGGTATTTGCCGGTAAGGATCCCGCCTGCCAGCGGGAAGTAAGGAATAATGCCTACGCCTTGATCGAGGCATAGGGGCACAAGCTCGCGCTCCGGAGTCCGGTCAGCCAGCGAATAGCTTGTCTGAATGGAGACGAACCGGTTCAGGCCAAGGCGGTCGCTAAGTCCAAGAGCCTTCATCAGCTCCCAAGCGGCATAGTTGGAGGCGCCGATATACCGGACTTTGCCGGACCGGATCATATCCTCGAGCGCCCGCAGCGTTTCCTCTAGGGGTGTCTCCGGGTCAAAGGTGTGAATTTGATACAGGTCAACGTAGTCGGTCTTGAGCCGTTTCAGGCTGTCTTCCAGCTCCAGCATCAGATGGTAGCGGGAGGAGCCTTTCGCATTGGGACCTTCTCCTCTAACGAGCCCGGCTTTGGTTGCCAATACAACCTCATGGCGTCTGCCCGCAAGCGCTGCGCCGATGATGGATTCCGAAGCCGTTGCCGAGTAAATATTAGCCGTATCGATAAAATTGATTCCGTGGTCGATGGCCGCGTGTAAAATGCGCGCCGAAGCGGCTTCGTCTGCCCGCGAACCAAAGGAGTTCGTACCGAGGCCTAGCGCGGATACCTTCAGTCCGCTTCCTCCCAGCCGGTTGTATAACATCGTTAAGGTCATCCCCTTTTCTTGGATCAAAAATAATGTTGCAGTTAGTATAGCAAAATGTGGGCATTACAAGCTATATGCGAATCAGGCTTGTCGTGCTATATTTGACATAAAAGTAAAGCGTTTACTTATACTTAAATTAAGGGGAATTTAAGCTGTATCGATTATAGTAGCAGTATAGAGCAACATTTTGTCCGAAGGGGATGGGGAAAATGACGCGTCTGCCAGTTACCTACTCGATTATCGTGCCGGTCTGCAATGACGAGGAATCGCTGTTTGGCGCCTATAAGCGCCTGAAGCAAATCATGAAGCCTGCCGCCGCCAGCTACGAATTTATTTTTGTCGATAATTACAGCACAGACCGTTCGGCTGATATGCTGCGCGTCTTTTGCGCGGCGGATATCCGGGTGAGAGTTATCTATTTGTCGGCCCGCTGCGGCCATGCTGCCGCGATCGCGGCAGGCATTGACCATGCGGTAGGCTCGGGAATCGCCATTATGGAAGTGAAGCCGGTAGACCGTAAAGCAGACATGGCCGAGCTGGCAAGCCCGCATCCGGCCTATACGATCCGGTCGATGGAAGGCTTTACTCATTCCCCGCTGTGGGAGGCTATTCCGGCCGGCTAGAGGCTACAGCCAGGCATTCAGCTGCTGCCGCAGCTTCTCCGAGACCGGAGTAAGCGGCAGACGGATATGCTCCGAGGCTATGCTGCCTCGCCGCGCAAGAAGATATTTTAACGGAGCGGGATTTGGCTCCCGGAACAGCAGACGGATCAAAGGAAGCAGAGCGCCGAAGGACTGCCTGCTTGCTTCAAGCTGGCCTTGCATGAGCTGCTCATACACCTCTACGAAAGCCGTTGTCCGGACGCTAGCGGATGCGAGCATGCCGCCGGCTGCGCCGCAGCAGAGCATAGCGTGGAAGTAAAGATCTTCTCCGCATAATACCGGCTTGTGATCACCGCTGCTTGCAAGCTCAATCATCAGCTCGATTCCGCCGGAGCTGTCTTTGATTCCGATAACGCCGTCCAGGTCCAGAATGGCGCGGACCGTATCCGGAGCAAGGCGTATTCCAGTGCGCGAAGGAATCTCATAAGCGACGATCGGCAGGCCCGTGCTTGCTGCCTGTCTGTAGTGCTCGATGATGCCCTCCCGGGAAGGACGGCTGTAATAGGGCACAACAACAAGGGCGGCATCCGCGCCAAGCTCCCCGGCAAATGCGGTTCTCCGCACGGTGGAAGTCGTATCGTTCGTTCCCGTCCCAACAATGACCGGCCGGTTCGCAGGCCCGCAGACCAAGCGTGCGGCTGCCGTAAGAGCCGCCATTTCCTCCAGCGTGACCGTCGGGGATTCCCCCGTTGTTCCGTTTACCACGATCCCGTTCACGCCATCCTCAACCAGCTGCTTCACATAGGATTCGAATGATCGGGTATCCACTTCTCCGCCAACCTCCATAGGCGTTACCACCGGTACGTAAATTCCTTTCAGACCTTGTTCCGTTAGCATTTCCAGCGCCTCCCGTTTGTAATTATGAATTCTGTCTTTACTGTAGCATGGCTGAAGTATTACAGTTATCTATAATGATTCATGATTAGCATCAATAATTTTAATAATTAGGCAAAAGCCGAGGTGGGAGCATGGAGCTGGTTTATTTGCAGACCTTTTGCGAGGTAGCGAGAAGGCGGAGTATTACACGCGCCGCGGAAGAGCTTGGTTATGCGCAGTCCAGCGTAACCATTCAGATTCAGAAGCTGGAGAAAGAATACGGAGCGCCGCTACTGGAGCGGTACGGCAGGCAGATGCGCCTGACGCCGCCCGGCGAGAAGCTGTTTGCGCTCGCCGTTCAGATGCTGGAGCTGTACGAGCAATCGAAGGAAAAGGTCGCGGGTTACGCGGGAGGTACGCTTGTGATCGGCGCAATCGATTCGCTGGCGGCTTACTTTCTGCCTCCTTACCTGCAGAAGCTGCGCCAGCTGTTCCCCGAGCTGACCATCCAGCTTCAGCCGGACCGCGAATCGCACATTATCAGCAAGGTGAAGGACGGCGAATACGATATCGGGCTGCTGCTTGACGCCAAGCCGGCCGATGCGTCGCTGGAATGCCGGCCGCTGCGGGAAGAGCCGCTGGTACTGGCTGCGCCGGCAGATCATCCGCTTGCCGGCCGTCCCCGGATTGAGCTGCAAGATTTGAGCGGCATAGAGCTCATCATGTCGGAGGAAACCTGCGTGTACCGCGGCATGTTCGAGAAGGTGCTGCGGGAGAGCGGGATCGCCTTTACCGCCTTGTTCGAGCTAGGCAATCCGGAGGCGGTGAAGCAATGCGTCGTGAACGGTCTAGGCCTCGCGCTGCTGCCCCGCATGGTAGTCGCGGAAGATATTCGGCAGGGACGAATAGCCGCTCTCCCGTTCTCCCATCCGGAAATCCGCTTTGACCTGCAGTATTTGATTCATCCCCGCAAATGGATGTCCCAGCCGCTTCAGGCGTTTATCGCTCTGCTCAGCGAAGGGGAAGATCATAAATAAAAGGACGCGAGGCTGTTCCTCCACAGGAGCAGCCTCGCGTCTTTCTTATTTTTTTTTATTCCGGATGATTATGCGCAGCCTCGCCAACCGTATACGGCGATGTTATGCCTTCGTACATCAAATGCATCGTCATGCCTGCCGCCGCATGGGCGAGATTATGGCAGTGGTCCATCCACAGTCCCGGGTTATCGGCAACAAAGGCAACTTCGTAGACATCTCCCGGAGCCGCATCAAGCGTATCGGTCCACCAAGGGCTGCCGTCTACGGCTTCGCCGTTCCGTGAAAGAACCAGCATATGATGCCCGTGAAGATGCATCGGATGCTCAACGGCGCCGCGGTTAATAATCGTTGTTTTCACAAGCTCGCCTTCGCGGACCATAAACATTGGCGTATCCGGGAAAACTTTGCCGTTAATCGTATAATTTAGCGCGAGTTTGCCGTTAAAGAACCCAAGCTGGTTATCCAGCACCATCGTAAATTCGCGGTCGAAATGGCTGTTTGCGTCAAAAGGCGTTGCAGCCGGCGTCCCGTAATGGGTAGGATCAAAGATTGGCAGGTTAGCGATTTGCTTAGGCAAATCGCCTTGTCCGTCCGGACTCATCACGATGCCTAGCTTACCGCCTAACCCCACGTTTAAGGTAACATGCGTGTCCGGCATGGTGAAGGTCACGTCGTATCGGCCGCCCGTAATCAGATCAAGTCTGATCTTATTCAGATCCTGCGGTTCGTGAAGCTCCGTCCCGTCAATGGCCGCTACTTGAAAAGGGGCTCCGAGCAGCACGTAGGACTGCCGTACCCAGTCATCCGTATTGATAAGGCGAAGACGTACTTGAGTTCCCGGCGCGATCTTCGCATGCTGGATGCCTTCGTTATCTCCAATGGCAACGCCTTGGTGATCCCAGATATGGGTCATCACCGTGATATCCTTCGTATGGGGTGGTATTCCTTCCTCCGGCTCTACCACCAGCGGGCCAAACAGCCCTTTTTCAACGGCTTCCTGCGAATCCTGATGGGAATGGTACCAGAAGGTTCCAACCTGATTGGCTACGAACCGGTACGTATAGGTCTCGCCGGGCATGACGGCATTTTGCGTTGCTCCGGCTACGCCGTCCTCCGCATTGGGAACATCAAGGCCATGCCAGTGCAGCGTTACGCCTTCTTCGATATCTTTGTTAATCAGCTTGACCTCGACCAGCTGTCCCTTCTTGAAGCGGAGCTCCGGTCCGGGAGTTTGACCGTTATAGGTCCAGGCCTCTACCGTTCTTCCGGAAGCCAGCGCAATGATCTTCTTCTCGGCAGTCAGCGTAAAAGATACATCGGCTTTTCCTTCCGCCGGACCTGTCAGGCTGCCGACTGAGATCTCCTTCACGGGTTCAGACGAAGCGGTAACGGCAGTGCCGTGATGATTATGGGCAAGAGCCGTACCCGTTCCATTGTCCATCGGACCTTCCGTCATGGAGATCATTCCGGGCAGCTTGCTGGCCTTTAGTCCGCTGTAGAACGGGATGCTGCCTATTGCCAGGACAACCGCCAATACGGCCATCCTGCGCAGGAACCGCATCAGGGGACGGTTAACCGGCTTTGTTCCCGTCAGGCTGACTCTTGAACTGCGGTTAAGATGGGTCAGCCATAGGACCATGCCGGCGATAAGAAGCAGTACCAGCGGGATTGTTCCGTTCATGACGTCAAACGGAATCGAGGTCGTAAACGTCCAATACATGCCGGTCAGAGAGCCAAGCGCTACGAATTGGTAAGGCGCAACAAGCGCGGGCTGCGAAGCTCGGCTCAGCAGTCTGACATCAAGCGGCGCATCCGACTTGCGCATGGTCGCCTGACGAATGCGGCGAAGGCGGGGCAGCGCGCCAAGCCATATCATCAGCATCGGAACAATAAGGAGGGGCGGGACGAGCAGGCGGTCCAGCCAGAAGACGGAATCCGTAACCGCCATAAGCCAGATGATGCCTGCAAGAACACCCGCGGAGGAGATGGACAAGAAGACGGCCCAGGTTATTAATTTACGTGCTTTTCGGTTCAAATTCGCCTCTGATCCGCTGAATAGCAGGGCGGACGCCTTGTTGCCGGCAATCCAGGCGAGCAGCAGGGTAAGAAGCAGGAAGCCCCTTGCCACGCTAATAGCTGCAAAGTACATACAATCGATTCCTCCGTCCCGGACATTGCCGCGGAAAATAGTACATCGGATTCCAAGAAGCCAGGGAAGCTATCCTGTCCGCGATGTGATAATATAGTCATAGTTCATTGTAGCGCGGGCGGATAACCGCCTTAACCGTCCTGAGAATGGATTCGAACTGGACTTTGGGCCGGGAGAAGAAACGTTTGCCGGCTGTAGCCGTATTGGAGATCTCTAGCTAAATGCTTACGAAGTAAGAATTGTTTACAAGCGGCATAAGTTAGCCGCTAACTAATCATCAATTCTTTAGCTAATGCTTACGAAGTAAGATTGCTTATAAGCGGCATATGATAGCCGCTAACTAATCATCAATTCTTTTAAGGAGGTGAATGCATTGTTAGAGCTGCAGGATTTAATCCCGTATTTTTTCTCGATCAGTATTTTATGTTCGATGGCTTATCTGGCGTATTTCGCCCATCAGAGCGTTGACGCGGAGTTTAATACCTTGCAGAAGCGGGTTGTATGGGAGCCGATTGTTCCGATTGTCGTGGTCATCAGCAGGCTGGAGAGGATCCAGCATTGGCTGGCCCGAAGGATTAAGCGTAAAGAAGCACCGGATGGTGAATTAGCGGATTGTCGCGCTTCGTTTGTGGAGATTACAGAGCACGCACACAAACGAGGAGGCTATTATGAGCAAAAACAATGCATTCACCGCTTTTACTAAAAAATACAGAATTCTCGCAGCCATCGCGATTCTTGTGATCGTCAGCGGCTGCGGCGCAAAAGGAACGATTGATTCCGACACGCCGGGCTTTTTTAACCACTATGTCGTTTTCCCGTTCTCCTATCTGATTCAGCACATTGCTTCTTTCTTTGGCGACAGCTACGGCATGGCCGTTATCGTGATGACGCTGCTCGTGCGGGTCGTCCTCTTGCCTCTCATGCTGCGGCAGTATAAAGGCCAGCAAGGCATGAAGCAGAAGATGAGCGTTATTCAGCCGGAGCTGAACAAGCTGAAAGAAAAGTACAAAGAGAAGACGCCTGAGAACCAGGCCAAGCTGCAAAAAGAAACCATGGAACTCTACAGCAAGCATCAGTTTAATCCGATGGCGATTGGCTGTCTGCCCATGCTGATTCAGATGCCGATCCTGACAGGCCTCTATTATGCGATCAAGATGACGCCGGAGCTTGCCCAGCATTCGTTCCTATGGTTCCAACTCGGCACGCCGGATCATATTCTGCCGTTCCTAGCTGCAGCGATTTATTACGTGCAGTTCCGCGTATCGCAGATTGGCGTGGACTCTGCCCAGCAGAAGCAAATGGCGATGCTTGGCTTGCTCTCGCCGGTCATGATGGGGATTTTCTCCTTCAGCGCTCCGGCTGCGGTGCCGCTGTACTGGGTTGTCGGGGGAACGTTTATGATTATCCAGACGCTTGTGTCGAAGAAGCTTTACCCGACGCTGCCAGCAGCGGGGGCCAACGATACACCGGCTGTTTCGGCAAAATAATGAGATAAAGCAGAAGGACGCATGGCCTGTTTGTACAGGCCGATGCGTCCTTTTATTTTCCCGTATTTGACGGTATTTCGCCGTAAGGGGCTGTTTACCTCACTCCGTAAATGTTATACTTGATATAGCTCCTTACCGCGAGCCGTCAGCCGGTCCGCTGGGAGGCGGCGCCGTTGCGCCCTTTTTCGGATACCTATCGATCAGTTTACTTGTTGCATCCGGCAAGACGATTTGCGGCATCTCCTCTGTAAATAAGCCGAATTTCGGATCGATATCTCTCTCCGTAACGAGATCATCCTTGCCCGCCATCGCCCGTTCACACTCCCTTTTTTTTAGCTCCTGCCGTTAGCTTGCCCTATATTTTCACATACCATTACGATTACATAAGATCTTTGCACGAGCCCGTCCGGTATATTTTTTTGGTATACCTGTCTGCCCGAGGTTACAATAAAAGGAGGATATGGCTCGGAATATTGATTGAAAAAGGAGGCGTTTTTTCGATGATGAAACATTTTCCGGCAAGTGCCCGCCATTCTGTCGATTTGGGATGGCTCCGCAGCGCGATGAGCTTCTCGTTTGGGGAGTACTTCGATCCCGACAACTCGAGCTTTGGCGTCATGCGCGTATTAAACGATGATACGATCGCACCGGGGCGCGGCTTTGGCGCGCATCCGCACAGCGAGATGGAGATCGTGACGATTCCGTTGACGGGAAGACTGAAGCATGAAGATAACCTTGGCAATATCGAAGTAACATCGGCTGGCGAAGTTCAGCGCATGTCGGCGGGAACGGGAATTATTCACGCGGAATACAACGATTCAGATACAGAGGAAGGCACCTTCCTGCAATTGTGGTTTATGCCGAAAGAACGGGGGCTCGCTCCCTCCTACGAAATGGCGAGCTACGATGAAGCGAAGCTGCAGAATGCGCTGTTGCCGGTTGTGACGCCGGATGGCGCAGGGGATACGGCAAGCATCAATCAGGATTTGACGATCTATCTGGGCCGGCTGCAGCCGGGCAGAAGGATCTTTTTCAATCAGAAAACCGGACGCCGCGCTTTTGTTATGGTGCTGGAAGGAAATCTGAACGTAAATGGCATTGCGATGGGACCCAAAGATTCGATTCGCGCGGAATTCGAGCCCGATTTTGTGTTGTCCGCCGAAGAATCCGCCTTTGTGATGTTGATTGATCTGCCGTAAGGCATGCTTGCGAAATGTGGCTGAAAGAGAGCTATATGCTTTTTAGGAGGGTTCAACCATGAAAGAACAGTTACTCATCAAACACGCCGTAGGCGGCAGGACTTTTGTGGATTCATCCAAGCAATCGGTGTCTTACGAGGTGACGCATGAAGCGGGGCAGTGGCAATTCGACGTGCATACGCCAAAGCATGCCGGAATAGAAGAGATCCTGAAGTGGAAGCAGGAGCTGAATGTTTTTATTTTCCGGACTTACGACGACGGTCGCCCAACGCTGAAGATCTGGTATTCGGTTGCGGCCGATACGGTTAAATACGATGCGGCAGGGGAAAAGCTGACGTTTGCGGCGGTTTCCTGCATTGAATATATCCCGAATGAATTCGGCTATAAGCTATAAATGTAGTGCCAGGGAAAACGGCGTTCTAACCCTACATAGTTCAAGCTCTTTCGCTTCCTGACGGAGGCGGGGGAGTTTTTTTTTGCGCCTGCTCTGCCGCTTACAAATTTTATGTATGAAATCGGCGGTTATAGGCACTCTAAAGTGACGGAGGTTATGGAGTCCGTACCAGATTAACCTGTAGAAGGAGGCATACATACCTATGTATAACAGAAAAAAAATTCAGGAAGATATTCCGGAGGTCATCACGAAAGTTTGGTCATGCGCAAGCGAGGACTGCAATGGCTGGATGCGGGCCAACTTCTCTTTTGACCAGACGCCGACCTGCGTGTTGTGCCAATCTCCTATGATCAGCGGGGAGCGGATGCTTCCTTTGATCGTGAATTTGAATGATTCCGTTAAGCTGAGTGCTGTCGTTAATACGGCCGAATAGTTGGATCGCGCAAGAGGGTGCCCATGGGGGCATCCTCTTTTTTTGTTTCCTTGACAGGGATGGGAATCGTCATTAGAATTGTTCCGATAAAACGGTGCTGGAGTGGTTGTCTAATGGGAAAAGATAAGGAATCCGCGCAGACACAGGCACCAAAAGCAGTCTTGTGGATGGCTTTGCTGCTTGGCTCATTGTCTGCGTTTGCTCCTCTGTCCATCGATATGTATTTACCGGCTTTGCCGGAGCTTGCGAATGATTTCGGCGCGGGGACGTCGATGTCCCAGCTTAGCTTAACGGCCTGCCTGCTGGGCATTTCGCTGGGTCAGCTGTTTATTGGGCCGATCAGCGATGTCAGGGGCCGGCGGAGGCCCTTGTTAATTGGACTTATCGTTTATATTGCGGCTTCGATTCTATGCGTGGCGGCGCCTTCCATCGAGACCTTTGTCCTGCTGCGCTTCGTGCAGGGCTTTGGCGGCGCGGCGGGAATCGTTATTTCGCGCGCGGTTGTCCGGGATTTGTTCGAGGGAGCGGGAATGACAAGGTTTTTCTCGATGCTGATGCTGGTGAACGGGGTAGCCCCAATCGCGGCTCCGATTGCCGGGGGACAAATTCTGAAATGGACGGAATGGCGCGGCGTATTTATGGTTCTGACCGTGATTGGCGCGGTTATGCTTGCGGCGGTATGGTTCGGGATGAAGGAATCTCTTCAGGAAAAGAACCGTTCGCAAGGCGGGGCTCGCAATATGCTGACGAAATTCCGCGGATTGCTGACGGACCGCGTATTTATGGGCTACGCGCTTACGCAGGGCTTTGTGGTAGCGGCGATGTTCGCCTACATCTCGGGCTCGCCGTTTGTGATCCAGAACCTGTTTGGCGTCTCGCCGCAAGGCTACAGCTTGTGCTTCGCCGTTAACGGGCTTGGCATTATCGCGGCCAGCCAAATCGCCGGGCGTCTTGCCGGCAAGGTGAGCGCGCCGAAGCTGCTTGTTGCCGGACTTAGCTTCGCATTTGCGGGTGGGTTGGCGCTGCTCGTTTCGATTATAGCTGGCTGGGGGCTGTTCGCCGTGTTAGTGCCTTTATTCTTTGTGGTCGCCAGCGTTGGGATTGTGCAGACGGCAAGCTTCTCGCTTGCCATGCAAAACCAGCAGCAGGCAGCAGGCAGCGCATCGGCGCTGCTTGGCTTGCTGTCCTTTGTTTTTGGCGCCTGCATGGCGCCGCTTGTTGGGCTTGGCGGCAGCAAAGCTGCGCTGCCGATGGGGATAGTTATCGCCGCGGCGGAGACCGCGGCTGTGCTTAGCTATGTGCTGCTCGTTCGCCGGGCGCGCTCGCGCTAGGGCGGCCGGTTAAGGCATAGCTGCAGTTGTAGGGCCGATAAGACCCCTGTTGGGGTCTTATCGGCCCTTTTTTGCCCTGGTGCGGGCGTTTAACGCCCTCGCAGGGCCTTATCATCTCGCCTGTGGCGGTTTGGTTTATGCCGCTTCGGGGGGTGCTAAGTTGCGTTAAGGCCCTTTAGGGGTCTTAACCATGAAAACTAGCTGCCTCTCCTGGCCTTTAAGGTCCCTTAGGGACCTTATGCCGTCTCTGACTGCAGCAATCCGCCGCCTCTTGCGACTTTTCTGGTAGGTTAAGGCCTTTTAGGGACCTTAATCATTAAAACTTGCTACTTCTCCTGGCCTTTAAGGTCCCTTAGGGACCTTAAGCCGTCTCTGACTGGACATTACTGGCAGGTTAAGGCCCTTTAGGGGTCTTAACCATGAAAACTAGCTGCCTCTCCTGGTCGTTAAGGTCCCTTAGAGACCTTAAGCCGTCTCTAACTGCAGCAATCCGCCGCCTCTTGCGACTTTTCTAGTAGGTTAAAGTCCTTAGGGACCTTAACCTACCATTAGCGTTAGCTTCAGGCTGCGTTGGACGTAGCTAAGGATATAGAAAAAGAGCTTCCGACAGGCCGTTCGGACCTTCAGAAGCTCTTGATTATGTCATCTTAGGTAAAGAGGAGGGGAGGCTGCCAACTGCAGCGCCAGCGCGTATGTTACATTACTTCACGCTGCCGATTGGGGAGGGTGTTCCTTCGCTGAGCAGGCTGCTGCGCCAAGCTGCGTAACGCTCCCATGCAGCCCCGCTGTCGAGCAGCGCTTTGCATTGGTATAACGCTTCTTCGACGGAGTCGGCACGATCAGCCAGACGGAGCCGAACCGCTGCATTCAGCAAAACCTGGTTCACGTAGCCGATATGGGCTTTGCCTTGCAGGACGGCCTGGGCGGTCTCGATCTGCTCGGCAGCGCTCCATTCGGTCTTCTCCGGCAGCGTTGCCTCCAAGCCGAATTCCTCCGGATCAATGACATGCAGCCGTGCTTCGCCGTTCTCTACGATATAGGTGCGGGTAGGGCGCTCGATAAACAGATCTTCCGAGCCTTCCGTCCCTTGCACGATAAGGGCCCGGCGGTATTTCAAGTCGGTGAGCAGCTTGCTCATCCGATCAAAGACGGTATTATGGAAAACGCCAAAGACAAGGTACGGCGAGTGGGAGAAATCGATCAGCTTCTCCGCGGTGTTCAGCACTGTACGCATGCCAAGCTCTTCGCGGATGCCCCGAAGCTCACCCAGCGGCGGGCACCATTCCTCGGTGTCGACGAACAACACGCCGGTTGCTTTAGCCGCCTGCACGACGCGGTCCCGCATAAGCTGAGCTTTGCCGATGCCTAGCTCGGCGAGCATATCCAGCAACGTTACGCCCCATTTCGGCGGCAGCGACTTCGCGCCGTGCAGCGTAACGGGAAGACCGGCCGAAGCAAGCAGGAAGGCCGTAGCGAAGGAAGCGAAGAAGGTTTTTACCCGTCCGTCGTAAGGCCCCGCGCAGTCCAGTCCTTCTTGAATGGGAGCACGGTAGGCGCTGTTCCGGCATACGTTCACGAACGCTTCCAGCTCCTCGACGCTTTCCATCTTAATCCGTTCGGCAATAAAAAAGGCGCCCATCTGGGCAGGGGTCGCTTTCCGGCTCATGATCCAGTCGGCCGCTTCCAGCGCCTCTTCATAGGTTAAGTCCCTGGCGCCTCTTTTTCCGCGGCCGACTTCTTTTAATAGTGTAGTAAACATCGTCAGCACCCCTTTATTTCTGCTCTTGCAGCAGCTGATAGACTTTCACGATGGATGTCGCCACATCCACGATCCGCTTCCGCTCATTCATCGCCTGCTTGCGCAGCAGGTCGTAAGCTTCCGCCTCGGATACCTGCTTTATTTTACATAGGATACCCTTCGCCATGTCAATCCACTTCCGTTCTTCCAGCCGCGCCTCTAGTTGCTTTCGCTCGTTCAGCCATTGCTGCCGCTCGAAGCTCGCCTTCGAGCCGAAGTGAAGCGCCCAGTGGAGCTCCTGCTCGCTCATTGAAGGCGTGAGAATACCGTCGATCGGCAGATCATCCTCGCAAAAGGCGGCGGACATCGTTGCCGTATCCGCGCTGCACCACCAGAGCATAGGAAGCCTCTTCCGCTGCAGAAGCCGGTTGCCCCATGCCTTCACTTCGCCTAACGGCAGATGAAAAATGACCGCATCGGCTTTTGGCAGATGGTTTTTGGCCGTCTCATCCGAGCTTGCATACAATACGGAATAACCGTATCTCTCCAGCAATTGCTCCAGCGGCAGCGCTTCAGCTTTTCCTCCGGGATTATCGATCACTAACAGAGAACGCATGTCATCCTCCTCTTCCCCTACGAACGAAATCATTTGTTATTATATATAACATGAAGGGTATGAAACTGTCGATACGCACAAATGTTCATTATTTATGTCAAGTATGTTGACATGATTGTCGTGCCATTGTATAGTAGCGGTAACACACCGACAAGGCTTCAGGCTTTGCGGTACTACAATCCAAACTTTCATGAATACAATGGCGTATTCATTTGAAGCGGCAATGAAGCCTGTCTTCGTCTTTTGCGGGAATGCACTAGTGCGTCCTCGCGGAATCCGAAGCCAGGCTTTTTTTATTTTTCCATACAGATTAAGAGCTAGAGAGAGTGGAGAGGAGAATGACAATGGCGGATCGGAAGAAATTGGTGCTGGTTGGCAACGGAATGGCGGGGGTACGGGCAATCGAGCATTTGATCAAGCTCGCTCCGGATGCATATAGCATTACGATTTTTGGCGCGGAGCCGTACCCGAACTACAACCGGATTATGTTATCCTCGGTACTTGCGGGCGGGACGGACATGAAGGATATCATCATTAACGACTGGGACTGGTACGCGGACAATCATATTCAGCTGCATGCCGGGCATACGGTCACGAAGATTGATACGAAGCGGAAAAAAGTGTTCTCCCAGCAGGGGATAGAAGCGGACTATGACGTGCTTATTATGGCAACGGGCTCGAATCCGTTTATGCTGCCTCTGCCGGGCGCGAACAAGGAGGGCGTAATCGGCTTCCGGGATATCCGCGATACCGAGATTATGCAGGAGACTTCCCAAAAATATAAAAAAGCAGCCGTCATCGGCGGCGGCCTGCTTGGACTAGAGGCGGCGCGCGGGCTGCTGAATCTGGGAATGGACGTGCACGTTGTTCATATCAACGGCATTCTGATGAACCGCGAGCTGGATGAGCCGGCGGCACGGATGCTGCAGCGCGAGCTCGAAGCGCAAGGGATGAAATTCCTGCTCAGCAAGCAATCGGCATCCATTACGGGCAGACGCCGCGTGAAGGCTTTGCAATTCGCGGACGGCAGCGAGGTTGAAGCGGATCTTATCGTGATGGCGGTGGGGATCCGCCCGAGCATTGAGTTAGCGAAGGCATCCGGCATTGAAGTCGGCCGCGGGATTATCGTTGACGACTTCATGCGGACGAATATTCCGGATGTGTACGCGGTAGGCGAATGCGCCGAGCACCGGGGGATCGCATATGGCCTTGTTGCTCCTCTGTATGAGCAAGGCGCCGTCCTGGCGAAGCTGCTGGCCGGCGTAGAAACGGAAGGCTACCAAGGCTCCGTTACTTCAACGAAGCTTAAGGTATCCGGCGTTGACGTATTCTCGGCTGGCCAATTTAACGAAGGGCCGGGCACTAGGGCTCTTCGTATTCAGGATGATGTAGCGGGCACGTACAAAAAGATCGTGATCAAGAACGGCAAGCTTGTAGGAGCCGTACTGTTTGGCGATACATCGGACGGTGCCGAGCTGTTCTCGATTATGAAGAAGGGCGAATCGATTGAAGGCAAGGAGAAGGAGCTGCTGCTTGGCTTCTCGCCTGCGGCAGGCGGAGGTGCCTCCTCCGCGGCGGACCGGCTGGCTGCGATGCCGGATGATGAAATCGTCTGCGGCTGCAACGGCGTATCGAAGGGCGCCATTGCCGATACCGTTCAGAATAAAGGCTGCAATACGATGGCCAGTCTCAAAGGCTGCACGAAAGCTTCCGCTTCCTGCGGAGGCTGCAAGCCTCAAGTGGAAGGCTTGCTGAAGCTGTACGCCGGCGATGCGGCGGGCGTTCTGGTGAAGGAAGGTATTTGCGGCTGCACGGAGCATTCCCGTGACGAGATCGTTGCTGCAATTAAAGAAATGCGCCTCATGACGGTCAAGGAAGTCATGAACGTGTTGGGATGGAAGAACGAAGGAGGCTGCACCAAATGCCGTCCGTCGTTGAACTACTACCTCGGCATGCTGTGGCCAGGGGAATACGAGGATCAGAAGGAATCGCGCTTCACGAACGAGCGCTACCACGCGAATATTCAGAAGGACGGCACCTATTCGGTTGTGCCTCGCGTTTACGGCGGCGTAACCACGCCGGCCGACTTGATCAAAATCGCTACCGTCGCAGAGAAGTACGACGTTCCGATGGTGAAGTTCACCGGCGGGCAACGGCTTGACCTGCTGGGCGTGAAGAAAGAGGATCTGCCGAAGATTTGGGAAGAGCTTGATATGCCTTCCGGCCATGCTTACGGCAAAACGCTGCGCACGGTAAAAACCTGCGTCGGCAACACTTTCTGCCGTTTCGGTACGCAGGACTCGATCGCAATGGGGATCCGGATGGAGAAAACCTACGAGCGAATGACGGCTCCGGCGAAAGTAAAGCTAGCCGTATCCGGCTGTCCGCGTAACTGCGCGGAAGCAACGATTAAGGATCTTGGCATTGTCGCGATCGACGGTGCTTGGGAGCTTCACGTAGGCGGTAACGGCGGTATCCATGTCCGTGCGACCGAGCTGCTCTGTACGGTGAAGACGGAGGATGAAGTGATGGAATGGTCCTCGGCTTACCTGCAATATTACCGCGAGAATGCGACATGGAACGAACGTACCGCTCAATGGATTGAACGCGTTGGCCTGGACCATGTCAAGAAAGCGCTCGAGAAGCGGGAAGACCGTCTGGCCTTGGTGGAGCGTCTGGAGAAGACGCTTAGCTACACATCGGACCCATGGAAAGAAATCGTAGAGAACAAAGAGCTGCGCAAAAACTTCGAGCAATTATCCACTCCGCAGCCGGTGCAAGGATAGGGGGAGCTACTATATGGTGACAAAGGTGCTTGTAGCGAAATTGACGGATATCGACGTATTGGGCTCTCGTACGGTGAAGATCGACAACACGGACGTTGCGATTTTCCGCCTGGCAGACGGCAGCGTGAAGGCAGTCGAGAACAAATGCCCGCATAAGGGCGGCAGGTTATCGGAAGGGATGGTGTGCGGCACGGCCGTACACTGCCCGCTGCATGACTGGAAGATTGACCTTAAGAGCGGACGCGTGCATGAGCCGGATGACGGCTGCATCAAGACGTTTGAGACAGAGATTGACCCGGGCAGCGGCGAGATCTTTATCACCTTGTAGAGCAGGTGGATGCTTTCGAAGTATGAATCATCACGATAGCCCGTACACGGGCTATTATAGGAGGAATGGAATATGGACTACGTGAAACCGGCTGAAGTACTGGAATCGATGGTGGAAGCAGGCACGGCAAAGGCGGAAATGAGCGCCCCGCAAATGCTGATGAGGGGGTTTTTGGGCGGCGGCATCCTGGCCTTTGCGACAACGCTCGCCTATACGGCAACAACGCAAACTTCACTCCCATTAACGGGGGCTATTATCTTCCCGATTGGCTTTGTAATCATCGTCCTTTTGGGGCTTGAACTGGTGACCGGCAGCTTTGCGCTTATTCCTCTATCGGTTTTTAAACGGAAAACCTCCGTATCCCGCATGCTGGCCAACTATGGGCTTGTCATTATCGGCCACCTGATCGGCTGCGCGGTATATGCGGCTTTATACGGCATGGCGGTTACGAAGATGGGAACGGATATGTCCAATCCGCTAGCCCAAATGCTGATTCAAGTCAGCGAGACCAAGACATTGGGTTATCAAAAAATGGGCTTCGACGGCATCATTCTCGTGTTCATCAAGGCGATCCTGTGCAACTGGATGGTAACGCTTGGCGTTGTCATGGCCATGACCTCTAAATCGACTTTAGGCAAAATCGTTGCGATGTGGCTGCCGATTCTGATGTTCTTCGAGCAAGGTTTCGAGCATGCGGTCGTTAATATGTTCGTCATCCCTGCCGGCATGATGCTTGGCGCGGACGTATCGGTAGCGGACTGGTGGCTGTGGAACCAAATTCCGGTGCTGCTTGGCAACTTTGTTGGCGGTGCATTGTTTACCGGCTTTATGTTCTATTGGTCGCATAACAAGAAGGCGAAAGACTACGAAAGCACTTCCTCTTCCGCAAAGTCGGGTCTTCCTGCCAAGCCGGCGCTTGCTGCCGAGAAAAGCGGCCTGTAATGCGGGCGGCGGCAGGCAAGGTATACATTGTTGGAGCGGGCCCCGGCGATCCGGAGCTGATCACGGTGAAGGCGATGCGGCGAATCGGGCTGGCGGACGTGATCCTGTACGACCGGCTCGTAAACGAAGAGCTGCTCGCTTACGCCCGCCCGGATGCGGAGCGGGTATACTGCGGCAAAGCGCCTAATGCGCATGCGATGCCACAGGAGCAGATTAATGCAGCGCTTGTCGCTTACGCCAAGCAAGGGAAGACGGTCGTCCGCCTGAAAGGGGGCGACCCCTTTGTCTTCGGGCGGGGCGGCGAGGAAGCGCTGGAGCTGGCGATGCACGGCATCGAATGGGAGATCGTGCCGGGTGTTACGTCGGCCATAGGAGCGGCGGCCTCCGCGGCGATTCCGCTGACGCATCGCGGAAAGGCGGCGTCCTTCGCCTGCGTGACCGGCAATCGCTGCCACGGCGACCAGGAGCCGGTACGCTGGGATTTGCTTGCGCATAGCGTGGATACGCTGGCGATCTATATGGGCGTCAGCCAGCTCGCCGTCATCCGCGAGGAGCTGCTGAAGCACGGCAAGGCAGCAGCTACGCCGGTTGCGATTATTGAGCGCGGCACGACAAGCAAGCAGCGGGTAATTACGGGAACGCTTGCTGACATTCATAAGCTGGCGGTGTCTTTTAAAGTGGTCAACCCGGCGCTGATCATTGTGGGAGAAGTGGTCAGGGTCCGCGAGCAGCTTCTGCTGGCGGAGCAGCAGGCGGAAGCCTGGGTTATGTGATCATTCACCAAAATAGGCGAGGTTTTACAAAAAAACGGATTGACAGTTATTTCTTCGGATGGTAAAGTGACAAATATCTTAAACAAATCGAAAGGAGGATTACGGCATGAATCCAATTGTAGGCGTTCATCAACAATTTAACCAAATGCATACTAAATTTATGAGCGTAATCCATCCGCGCGTCGAATCTCTTTGATCTTTAGGGGTATCCCATTAGAATCAAAGGCGCATGGTTACGTAACCGTAACCGTGCGCCTTTTTTGATGCAGCGGGCCAACTTGTGCCCGATTGCTGCCTTGGAAGAAGCGTATCGTCATTACGGTGCGCTTCTTTTTTTATGGTTTTGTGGGGGAAGATGCTTGGATGGAAACGGGAGGTGTCTAACAGAAACTATGTTTATCGTACTTAAGAAGCTTCGATGGTTTTTCGCAATGAATTGGAAAAGATATACGCTAGCCTGCGTGCTGCTGATCATCACGGGCTTTCTCGACGTCATTCCGCCTTGGCTGATCGGCCATACGATTGACGGAATTCATCAGGGCAGGCTGGACGCTACGGGCTTTATGCAGGTCGTGGCGGGCTGGATCGCCGTAACGGTGGTCGGCTATGCCATCACTTACGTGTGGCATTATAAGCTGTTCGGAGGTGCCTTCGTTCTGGAGCGGCTGCTCCGATCAAGGCTGATGCGTCACTTCCTCAAGATGTCGCCAACCTTCTATGAACGGAACCGGACGGGCGACCTGATGGCCCGTTCCACGAATGACTTGAATGCGGTTGCTACAACAGCCGGATTCGGCATTCTGACGCTGATTGACTCCACTTTCTTCATGCTGACGATTCTTGGCATTATGGCGGCGCTAATCAGCGTTAAGCTGACGCTGGCAGCGCTTCTGCCGCTGCCGTTCATCGCGCTTGCGATGAAGCATTTCGGAGGTAAAATCCATGAGCGCTTTATGCAGTCGCAGGACGCTTTTGGCGAATTGAACGACCAGGTGCTGGAATCGGTATCGGGGGTACGGGTTATCCGCGCTTTCGTGCAGGAAGAAGCAAACCAGGATCAATTCCGCAAGAAAACCGATGAGGTCTTTCAGAAAAATATCGAGGTGGCCAAGATCGATGCGCTCTTCGAGCCAACGATCAAAATACTGGTCGGCCTCAGTTATCTGATCGGCTTATGCTATGGCGGCTATCTCGTATTCCACAGCGAGATTACGCTCGGCGAGCTGGTCTCCTTCAACGTCTACCTCGGGATGCTGATCTGGCCGATGTTCGCGATCGGCGAGCTGATCAACATTATGCAGCGGGGCAACGCTTCGCTTGACCGGGTAGAAGAAACGCTTGGTTACAAGCCGGATGTGCAGGATGCGGAGAATACGATTGACGTGACCTCGCCGGCAACGATTGCTTTTGGCGATGTGACGTTCCGTTATCCGTCGTCGGTGGTAGACAACTTGAGCGACGTGAACATCAGTCTGCGCCAAGGCCAGACGCTGGGTATCGTCGGCCGCACGGGCAGCGGCAAAACAACGCTGCTCAAGCAGCTGCTGCGCGAATATCCGGTTGGCGCCGGCGAGATCAAGATTACCGGCCAGCCGCTTGAGAAGCTGCCGATGGAACGGCTCCTTGGCTGGATCGGCTACGTGCCGCAGCAGCCGATTCTGTTCTCGAAGACGATTCGCGAGAATATTATGTTCGGCAAGAAAGGCGAAACGACGGAAGAGGATATGCAGCGTGCCCTTGCAAGGGCATCCTTCGCCAAGGATATTCAATTCCTGCCGGGCGGGCTGGAAACGATGGTCGGCGAGAAGGGCGTTGCGCTCTCCGGCGGTCAGAAGCAGCGGGTCAGCATCGCCCGTGCGCTTATCGCCGATCCGGAAATATTGATGCTGGACGACGCGTTGTCCGCGGTAGACGGACGGACGGAAGCCGAGATTATCGAAGGCATCCGGACGGAACGCGCCGGCAAAACGACACTGATCACGACACACCGGTTATCCGCGGTGCAGCATGCTGACCACATCATCGTGTTGGACGAAGGACGTATTGTTCAGCAGGGTACCCATGATCATCTTGTGAAGCAGGATGGCTGGTACAGAGAGCAGTATGAGCGGCAGCAGCTGGAGTCGCTGATTGAATCATAGGAAAGAGAGGCGTTTACGAACAATGGGTCAAACAGGTAAACGATTGTTTCAATACGCCATGCTTTATAAAAAACCGATCATCGGAGCGTTAGTTCTGCTCCTGCTGGCCGTATGCGCGGAGCTGGCGGGGCCGTTTATCGCAAAGCGGATGATCGATCAGAATATTCTCGGCATCGAGAAGAGCTGGTACGAGGTTGCGGCGGATGAGCCGTACGCGGTCTCTTATAAAGATAAATGGTATAAACGCGAAGACCACTTCGCAGCCGGCGAGGCTAAAGGCGCCGAGGTGCACCTGCTTCAGGCCGGCAGAAAATTTTACTGGTATGAAGGTACCCTCCCCGCAGTGGAAGGCGTGCGCAAGGTGACGGACGGCCAGATGACCGTCACCGACAAAACAACTGGAGAGAATGCCGCATTCCCGGTTGCTCTGATTTCGGCTAAGGAGCTGTATCAGTTCTACAAGCCGGAAATTCCAAGCCTGATGAAGCTTGCCGGCCTCTATGTCGGACTGCTTGTGCTTGGCGCGGTATTCACTTACGGACAGCGGCTCCTGCTGCAAACATCCGCGAACCGGATTGTCCGGCGCATGCGCAATGACGTATTCGCCCATACGCAGCGGCTACCGGTAAACTACTTCGATACGCTGGCCGCCGGGCAGGTCGTCTCCCGGATTACGAATGATACGGAGGCGATCCGCGAGCTGTATGTCGCGGTACTGGCGAACTTCTTCTCCGCGATCGTATACATGACGGCGATCTACGGAGCATTGTTCCTGCTGGATCCAAGGCTTGCGCTGTTCGCGCTGCCGCTGGTGCCGATCCTGCTCGTCTGGATTAATCTGTACCGACGCTTTGCGGCCCGTTACAACCGGATTATCCGGACGAAGCTGAGCGAGATTAACGCGATGATCAACGAATCCATCCAAGGGATGGCGATTATCCAGGCGTTCCGCCGTCAGAAAGAGACCTTTAAAGAATTCGACGAGCTGAACGAGCATTATTTTACGTATCAGAACAAGCTGCTGAGCTTGAACTCGATTACGTCGCATAACCTGGTCAACGTCGTTCGTAACATCATCTTCCTTATCGTGATCTGGTTCTTCTGGGGCGACTGGTTCGGCGCTGCCATCGGGGTTGGCGTGCTGTATGCGTTCGTCGATCTGATGAACCGGATGTTCCAGCCGATCGTTGGCGTCGTGAACCAGCTGTCCAATCTGGAGACGGCAAGGGTATCCGCGGAGCGGGTGTTTACCCTGATGGATCAGCCGGGCGTTGAGGTTGAACCGGGCAAGATGGAGCGTTACAAGGGCGAAGTGAAATTCGATAACGTTTCGTTCGCCTACAAGAAGGATGAGTATGTATTGAAAAATATCTCCTTCACCGCTCGCCAAGGCGATACGGTGGCGCTCGTTGGCCATACGGGCTCCGGCAAAAGCTCGATTATGAACCTGCTGTTCCGGTTCTATGATTCCAATGAAGGCAGCATCATTATCGACGGCAAAGATGTGCTGGATATTCCGAAGCAGCATCTGCGCCAGCATATGGGCATCGTTCTGCAGGATCCGTTCCTGTTCACCGGTACCATTGCTTCGAACATCAGCCTCAACAATCCGGCGATCAGCCGGGAGCGGGTGGAGCAGGCGCTCCGCGACGTTGGCGCCTACGACATGTTCGCGCAGCTTCCTGGCGGCATCGATGCGGAAGTGATCGAGAAGGGCAGTACGCTGTCCGCCGGCCAACGCCAGCTGATCTCGTTCGCCAGGGCACTCGCTTACGATCCAGCAATCCTGATTCTTGACGAAGCAACGGCAAGCATCGATACAGAGACAGAGGCCATTATTCAAGAAGCGCTGGATGTGCTGAAGAAGGGCCGTACGACGTTTGTTATTGCCCACCGTTTATCGACAATCCGCCAGGCTAATCAGATTCTGGTGCTGGACCGCGGCCGCATCGTCGAACGGGGCAATCACGACGAACTGATGGATCACCGCGGCAAATATTTCGCAATGTATCAGCTGCAGCAAGGCTCGGCTGTTACCGCATCCTAATCGAAGGCCGGATAGGGGAAGGGTTCTCCCCGATTCCGGTCATGCAAAAAGCACCTCCATGCAGCCGGTTGGCTCGATGGAGGTGCTTTTTTTGCTTGCTTTTTTTTATTCCGTCTTGAAGGTATCGATCGCTTTGTTCAGTTCGCCTGCCAGGTTACGCAGCTGAGCGGAGGAGCTGGCAACCTCCTGCATGGAAGCGAGCTGCTCTTCGGAAGCGGCGGCTACGCGCTGGGACTGGATGGAGGATGCTTCGGCGATATGCTCCAGCTGATCAAGCGAAGCCGCGATCTCCTCGCTGCCTGCCGACATTTGCTCGGATGCCGCGGACACTTCCTGAATTTGCGCGGATACCTGGCGGATAGCCTCGTGGATGGAACGGAACGATTCGCCTGCCTGATGGGAGACGGAACTGCCTTCGCGGGCGCCTTCGGCTGCTTTTTCCATCGAGACAACGGCTTCGCTTGTCCGGCTGCTGATGCCGCTCAGGATTTCGCTGATCTGATCCGAGGACTCCTTCGAGCGTTCGGCCAGCTTGCGGATCTCCTGGGCAACAACGGCAAAGCCTTTGCCATGCTCACCTGCACGGGCTGCTTCAATAGATGCATTAAGAGCGAGCAGGTTCGTCTGCTTGGATACTTCGCCAATCATCTCGAGAATGGAGCCGATCTGATTGTTCATTTGCTGCAGCTCCTGCATGACGGTTACCGTTTCGCTGACATTTTGCTCAATAACCTGCATTTGGTTGATTGTCCGGTTAATAACCGTATCGCCGGCATTGGCAAGCTCGGAAGCGTCGGCAGCCAATTCGGATACGGAAGAGGAGGACTCCGCAATCCGCTGGATGCCGACGGTCATCTCGTTCATTGCGCGCTGGCATTCCTGGAAGCTCTGCAGCTGCGTATCCGCTCCGGCGGCAACCTCTTGGATGGCGTGAGCGACTTCCTCGGTAGCACGCGAAGTCTGCTCGGCGCTTTCCTGCATGATGGAGGAGGAACCTGCTACTTCACCGGCGGTAGACCGAATATGGCTGGCCAGCTGACGGAGGCTGGCGATCATTTCGTTAAAGGCATGGGAAGCCTGTCCGATCTCGTTGCCCGTAGTGACCGGTACCGTGACGGTCAGGTCGCCTTTTGCGGCAAGGGCGGCTACTTGGCTGAGACGCTTCAGAGGCCTAATCGCATATCGCACGATCACTACAATGAGGATAATGGCTATTACATCACAGATAATCCCGATGTTGATAACCTGCCACATCCGGCGGTCGAGCTCGGCTTGCACGTTGTCGTAATCGAAGTCGACGCCAAATACCGCGACGGTTTTATTGGAGTTGTCTTTAATCGCCATGAGGTAAGAGACCCATTTCCCCATCTCATCCTCGTAGGTAGCTACTCTGGCGAAGCCGTCTTTCATGGCTTTATCGTAGCCCTTTGCGAATGCCGGGGAGAGAGCGTACGGGGTGCCCGGCGTAATGCCGGCTTGCGTTAACGCACCGGTGCCTTGCAGCGTGGTGAGATAAGTTTTGCCGTCTTTTTCATGCTTGTCCGGTTGCAGAACATAGACGTTGGATACTTGGTCATTGGAGTTCATGGCCTCCAGAAATAAAGATAAGTTGTAAAAGTCCGTGGAGCCCTGCGTTTTTCCGTTTTTTAGCTGCTCCTGCGCGGAGGTGATAAGGTCGATTTTGGCGCTCGTAATATTGCCAAGAGTCTTGACCGTGCGGGACATTTCTTCGAAGTAGGCGTCCTTCTGGTTGCTGCTCGTAATGGATACCATTGCTCCGATCGTAGCTAGAAATAGAAGGGCAAGCACAATGGAGCTGACGAGCGCTAAACTGGTTTTTCTCTTCGTGAACATTTCTTAATCCCTCGTTCTTTATGTAGTTGATCGGCTGCGGGAGCAAAGTTGTATTGGTCTTTGACCAACTGTAACAGCCAAATATTAAATAAGTTCGCGGGGCCATGTTAGAAAAGTATTTGGCATCGGTACTTACTCCTTTTTTCGGCGTATGGGCACCCGGAGTTTAGTTCTGAGACAATTCTAATCTTTGGCAAAGCGCCAAAAACTAGCGATGTTCAAAATCTGTTCATAGAAGAGGGATACAATGGAAGCGCAATTGAAAATCCTGGATGGAAAGGCGGAATATTATGCGTAGAAGCAAAGCAATCGCGGCAAGCCTGATGGCCCTTACCCTTGCGCTTGGAGGGGGATTGGCTTACGCGGCCGGCACTGACTCGTCTGCATCGGCTTCGTCGGCAGCATCGGACCAGGCATCGCCGTCCGGAGGGCAGCAGGATAAGCACGGGAAGTTTGCCGGCAAGCACGGCAGCTTTGCCCAGCTGGCCGGATTGGAGAGCAAGCTGGCGGACTATTTGAAGCTGTCTGCGGAAGAGCTGAAGACCAAGCTCGAGACGTCTACCTTGGCGGAGATTGGGGCAGCGCAAGGCATCAGCCGGGAGGACTTGAAAACGAAGCTGGTGGAATGGATTGACGCAGCAGCAGCGGCTATGCCGAAGAAAGAGGGATCGGCGGCAGAGGGAGATTCGGTTAAGAAGCCGGATAGTTCGGCTATTGCCGAAAAGGTGCTTGATTCGAAAGGTTTTGGGGCAGCCGGGAAAGGCTTTGCGGGCAAAAGGCAAGGGCATGGCGGTGCTTTCGCATTTGGCAATAAAGAAGCACTCGCCAAGCTGCTCGGAATAACGTCGGCGGAGCTTGAGACGGCACTGAAGGATGGTCAGACACTCGCGGCTATTGCGGACAAGCAAGGCGTAAGCTTGCAAAGCGTGATTGACCTTGAAGCAAACGCGGTAAAAGCCAAGCTTGACGAGGCACTCGCAAGCGGCAAGCTTACGCAGGAGGAGTACGATGCGAAGCTGAAAGCGGTCACGGATAGGGTAACGAAGCAAGTAAACGGCGAGTGGGAAGCGCCTAAGGGCGGACGCGGCGCCTTTGAGGGCGGCGCCCACTTCGGCGGCGGCCACGAAGGCAAGCGGCAAGGCGAAGCTGGCCAAGAGGCAGCGCCGGCGGCTTCGAGCTCAACCACGGCATAATAGAAATATGGAATGCGGTACGCGCAGGAATTGCGCGTACCGCATTTTTTGTCTTGCTTGTGGCTGGTGAGGGTGGAGGGTGGATATAGCAGGAAAAAACCTTGTTACAGTGGGGTTAGCATGGTGTTACAGCACCAGTCGCACATCAGTGGCGCGCGCCAACCACCACGTGCAAAGCGCACAAAAAAAAGGACGGGGCAGAAGCTGCTCCGTCCTTTTTTCGCTTAGTTAGGCTTTCAGAACGTCGTGGTCAACGTAACGCTCGCCGTTCAGCTCGCTGATGATGTTGATTGCCACTTTGGCGCCGTCGCCTGCGGTGATAACCGCATGCACGCTAACGCCTGCAACCGTACCCGCTGCCCAAACGCCAGGGATGTTGGTGCGGCCAGCCGGGTCTACATCCGCCACGGTTTTGATGCGCGGCTCCGTGCCCGGTTTGGTCGCTACGCCAATGTGCTCCGCCAGATCCACCAAAGCGCCGGTTGCCAGCAGCACATGCTTCGCCTCGTACGTGCCTTGGTCCGTTACGACGGACAAGCCGCCTTCGATTGGCGATACGCCCGTAACGGTCTCTTCTTTTAGCTCTGCGCCAAGCCGAACGGCTTGCTTCTTGCCTGTATCCACAAGATCGGGGCCGCCAATCTCGGTAATGCCGTAATAGTTCTCGAACCACGCCCGCTTGGTCATGCCTTTGTTGTTCTCGAGCAATAAGGTTTGCTTGCCTGCTTTTGCCGTAAAGATTGCTGCGCTTGCACCGGCAGGACCGGCGCCAATAACGATGATATCGTACATCATTCCAGCCTCCTACGTAACATTAGTAAGTTTCACCAATATTATAAATCCGGCCGGCGGGACAAGCAATCGTTCCATATTTTTCATAAAATTATCAAATTGTTGGCTTTATCTGAGTTGACTGACGACTAATCCTTTTGTTATAGTTCTACTGTCGAATAGTTCTACTATGAAACTAAATGAATTAACGAGAGGGATACACCTATGGTTATAAACAACGATATGCTGGGGCAGATCATTAGGCGTTATGAAGGGGCGCATTTTACGGTGCACCGCCGGTTGACCGCGATGTTCCGCGACCTGATGCCGGAGGATCTGACTTTTGATCAATCCTCTACGCTGCGTTATTTGCGCACCATGGGGGTGTGTACGTCTACCGAGCTTGCTGATGCCTTCTGCGTAGGCAAAAGCTCGATTACCGCCATCATTACGCGCTTATTCGATAAGCAGCTGCTGGAGAGAATTCCCGACGAGAAGGACCGCCGCGTTACGCTGCTTCGGCTGACGGAAGAAGGCCAGCGGATGGCCGATGCGGTTGAAGTCAAAATTCAGGAAGTCATTGCGAAGTACCTGAAGCATTTCAACGAGAAGGAAGCACTTGCGTTTATTGAGACTTATGAAAAGCTGGCCATGGTTATGTCACAGCCGCTGGGAGATGGAGAGGAGTTAGAGAGAAAATGAAGACGGTTATCAAAGCAAGATGGATTCTGCTTGTTGTCTGGATTGCTGTAATGGCGGTGCTTATGCTAAGCGCGCCGAATATGCAGGACCTCGTTCGCGAGAAAGGGCAGGTGAACGTGCCGGACGGCTATTCCTCCACAATCGCTGCGGATATGGAGAAGGCGATCGGCACGAAGGATTCCGGGGGAGGCGGTGCCTCTACGGTACTCGTCTTTCATAAGGACGGCGGATTATCGAATGATGATCTGGCCAGCATACAAGGCGGCATTACCAAGCTGAAGGAGGAAAAAGACGAGCTGCGCATCACTTCGCTGACAACGCATTTCGATACGCCGGAGCTGGCGAAGCAAATGGTGTCGGAAGACGGTTCCACCGTGTTGGCGCTCGTCAACGTGAACCTGGACGGTGCGGAGCTCGCGCAGGTCCGCGATCATCTGTACGACGCGCTTAAAGACGTCAAGATTGAGCATTATTACACCGGCAACTGGCTTATTTCGGAGGACGTTGTCACAAGCTCGCAGGAAGGGCTGAAGAAAACCGAATTTATTACCGTCGGCTTTATTCTTATCATTCTGTTCGTGGTGTTCCGTTCGGCAGTGGCGCCGATTGTGCCGCTTCTAACGGTTGGTTTTACTTACATGGTGACGCAGTCCATCGTTGCTTTCCTAGTCAAATACATGGACTTCCCGCTCTCCAACTTTACTCAGATTTTCCTCGTTGCCGTGTTGTTCGGGATCGGGACGGACTACTGCATTTTGTTGATCAGCCGGTTTAAGGAAGAGCTGTCGCACCGCGGCGGCCATATTCCGGAATCGATTGTAGCTACTTACAAAACAGCAGGCAGAACGGTACTCTTCTCCGGCCTGGCTGTTCTGGTCGGCTTCGCCTCCATTGGCTTCTCGACCTTTATTCTATACCGCTCCGCGGTGGCGGTAGCCGTAGGGATCGCCGTGCTGCTTCTGGCCTTGTTTACGGTCGTACCGTTCTTTATGGCGACGCTTGGACCAAAGCTCTTCTGGCCTTCGAAAGGCTCGCTGGAGCATAAGCCGAGCGGCTTGTGGGGAGCAGTTGGCAGCTTCTCGCTGAAACGTCCGATCTGGGCGCTTGTTATTTTGGCGGTGCTGGTTGTGCCTTTCCTTACGGCATACAAAGGTTCCTTGTCGTTTAACTCGCTCGACGAGATTGGCGACAAATACGATTCGGTCAAGGCGTTTAACATTATTGCGGACAGCTTTGGTCCCGGCGAATCGCTGCCAACGACGGTTGTCATGAAATCCGATAAACCGCTCGATACTTCTGACGGACTTGCGGCGCTTGAGCAGATTAGCCGCGAGCTGGGCAAGGTTGACGGCGTAAAAGTCGTTCGCAGCGCAACGCGCCCGACCGGCGAAGCGATGGACGATTTTCTCGTGTCGGGCCAAGTTGGAACGCTGGAAGACGGACTTGGGCAAAGCAATGACGGGCTTGGAAAAATCGGCTCCGGGCTCTCCGATGCCAGCTCCGAGCTGAGCAAAAACGGGCCAAAGCTGAACGATGCGGCAGCCGGCGCCGGCAAGCTGGTGGATGGCACCAATGCGCTGAAGAGCGGCATCGACCAACTCGGTACCGGGCTGAAGCAGATTGAACGCGGTCTGCAGGACGGTTCCGCTGGGGCCAAAGAATTAACGGCTGGGCTGAAGCAGGCCAGAGCAAGCGCCGATCAGCTTGCGGCTGCAAGCCAGGATCTGCTGAAGGGCTACCAGCAGGCGGGCACGGGATTAACGCAGCTTACGCAGGCTTACCAGTCGGTTGCATCCGAGCAGGCGAAGCTTGCGGACGGATTGTCGAGTCTTGAGCAAGGCATCTCGGGACTTAGCGCAACCCATCCGGAGCTCGCGGAGGATGCGGCTTACCAGCAAGCATTAAGCTCCGTGAAGCAGCTTGGGCAGGAAGCTTCCGGTCTAAGCGGGCAGATGTCCCGGCTTAATGCACAGCTTACCGGCGTAAGCGGCGGGCTGGACAAAGCAAATGCCGGCTACAAGCAAGCCGCTGACGGGCAAGCGGCGCTTGCGGCGGGACTCGCCAAGCTGGCAAACGGTATTTCCGATCTGCAAAAAGGCATTGAGCAGGCGGCGAACGGCCAAGGCCAGATCGTCTCGAAGCTGCCTGGCGTTACGCAGGGTCTGGATCAGCTGTCGAACGGACAGAAGGAGCTGCAGTCCGGTTTTACGGAGCTGAACGGGCAGCTTGGTCAACTGACGGTCGGACTGGATCAAAGCGTCGACGGCTTGACGCAGGTGACGGACGGGTTGTCTTCGGCAAAAGGGTATCTGAATGAGCTGTCATCCTCGCCGAATAAGCAGATGACCGGCTGGTTTATCCCGGATGAAGCGATTAAGAACGACGACTTCCAGCAAGCGCTGAACGTTTATTTATCCGAAGACCGCAACTCGGCGAAGTTTGACGTCGTCTTCAGCGGCAACCCGTACGAAGAGGAAACGATGTCGCGGATTGATGATCTGGAAGCGGCAGTGGGGCGCGGCGTGCAAGGGACTCCTTATGACGGCCATGTCACTTACGCGGTTGGCGGCGTCTCCAGCATGAACAACGATTTGAGCAATATTTCGAACGCGGACTATTCCCGCACGGTTATGCTCATGATTATCGGCATCGCGATTATTCTCATTATCTTGTTCCGTTCCATCATTATGCCGCTGTATATGATCGCTTCGCTGCTCGTGACGTTCTACACGTCGATGGCGATCACCGAAGTTATCTTCGTACGGATGCTGGGGCATACCGGCATCAGCTGGGCGGTTCCGTTCTTCGGTTTTGTTATGCTGGTTGCGCTGGGTATCGACTACAGCATCTTCCTGATGGACCGCTTCAAGGAGTACCGCGATCAGCTGTCCCCAACCGAAGCGATTCTGGCCGCGATGAAAAACATGGGCACCGTCATTATGTCGGCAGCCGTGATTCTGGGCGGTACCTTTGCGGCGATGCTTCCTTCGGGGGTTATGTCGCTCTTGCAGATCGCCACAATCGTGCTCTGCGGCTTGTTCCTGTACGCGCTGGTGATGCTGCCGCTGTTCATTCCGGTCATGGTGCGGATGTTCGGCAAAGCGAATTACTGGCCGTTTATGAAAGAGGATGGAGAGCGGAATGTCCCTTTGAGAGGGCAAGAGGTTCATACCCATTCTAATGATATGTAAAAAAAGCGGCTGCGCCGGGGATAACCCTGGCGCAGCCGCTTTTGCTTGTGGTTTGCTCCGTTGTATTAGATATGCGCCAGCACCGTCCCGCCGTAGACAAAGGCGATACAGATGACGATCGCGGGATGGACTTTTTTACGCTCCATCAGCCAGTAAGCTACGGCCGCAATGCCAAGCGTCTGCCACAGGTTGGTGGAATGAATCGACGTATCGACCATCTGCCAGGTAAGCAGCACCATCATGATAGCGACAACCGGCTGGACAAGCAGCGTCATCCCTTTAACAATCGGGGATTGGCGGTGCTTCTGCAGCAGCTTAAGCAGGAAAATAAGCGCTACGGCGGAAGGTACTATCGTAGCCGCAAGCGCGAGGACCAGGCCGGGCCAGCCGGCAACATCATAGCCTATAAACGCGGCGATCTTGGTCGCGATGGGTCCAGGCAAGGCGTTGCCCAGCGCAAGGATATTCGAGAATTCGGCATCGTTCGTCCAGCCGTAATGCGTGACGATCTGGTTGTACATCAGAGGGATGGAAGCAGGACCGCCGCCATACCCAAGGACGTTGGCAACGAAGAAGCCGATAATAAGGTCGAGCCAGTCCACTATTCGCCGCCTCCTTCAGAGCGCGCGCGCCGTTTGTTTTTCCACTTGGCAACCCAGCCGGCCGCCTTGAAATGGACCGCTCCGTACGCAAGAAAGGCGACGATAACGATCGCATCCTCAATATTAATAATTTGCAGAAGGAGAAAGGCGACCCCAAACATGGCAAAGCCCATCCATTTGCCTAGCCCTTTGACGGCACGGTTCGCGAATTCGTAAGCCATAACCCCGAGCATTACGGCAATGACCGGAATAACGGCGGAGATCATCCCTTGAATGACAGTCGAATCGCTTAGATACTGCACCACCGACAGCAGCGCAATCATGGCGATGGCCGAAGGCAGGATATGGGCTAGAACGGAGACTACTGCGCCAAGCCAGCCCTTGCGTCGGTAGCCGAGGTAGGCGGCCATTTTGGTGGCGATAGGTCCCGGGAGGGCGTTAGCCAGCGCCAAAATCTCGGCGAATTCATCATCATCGATCCAACGATAGCGGGTAACGGCTTCATAACGGATAAGCGGAATAACCGACGGTCCGCCGCCATAGCCTAATACACCGGTTTTGACCATGGCCCATGCGATATGGCCGTAGTCGGTTAAGCCGGAAGGACTTCCGGTCTGAGGCGGGTTGGTTCCCGGCTCCAAAGACGTTGTTGTTTCCATATTACAGCCTCATTCCCATCCGACTTTTGTATCGGTTAATCAGCACCTGGCAGTCGACGCCCATAATGCCGGGCAGCGGGTACAGCTTCTCCCGCATAAAGGTCTCCATTTCCTGATTGCTCGTAAACAGTCCGTGCATATGCAGCTTGCTAGGGCCCGTCATATGATAAAGGCTGGTCACAACCGGTTCGTCGGCTAAGCGGTCCGCAGCTTCATGAAGATACTTGGGCTCTACCTCCACGTTAAAAAAAGCGCTGACCGTAATGCCGATTTTCTCCGGATTAATAACGGCGGTGAACCGCTCGATGACGCCCTCTTCCATTAACGTATTGATGCGGGCCTGCACGGCGACGCGGGATAAGCCGATGTCTTTGGCCAGGTCGGTGTAAGAAATTCTGCCGTTCTGATGCAGGGCAGAAATAATTTTGCGATCGATTTCGTCGATCTGTACGTTCTCGATTGGACTCGAAGTGCGGTGCTGCATGTTTAGTCTATCTCCTCTCTATAGCTCCTGTATATGCAAAAGGTATGTAAAATCGAAAGATTCATTACCATATGCATAAATATATAGCGTTTTTTGTTCATCATCAACAAAAAATGCAGGGTGGGCTTTCTTTTTCGTTGCCGGTGGCATGGGGGCGTGTTATGTTGAATCTATAATGTTAATAAACCTGACTTACGAGGTGGCATGGGGATGAAGAAGCCGGTTACGGGTACAAAAGCGATGGTTGTTAGTCCGCATCACTTGGCAACGGCGGCAGGCGCCCGCGTATTGGAGCGGGGAGGCAATGCGTTTGACGCGGCGGTTGCGGTCAGCGCGTGTCTGGCGGTTGTTTATCCGCATATGACGGGCGTTGGGGGAGATGCTTTTTTCCTCTCTTATCATGCATCGAACGGGGAAGTGCGGGCTTATAACGCAAGCGGCCGGTCGGGAGCTGAAGCAGCCATTGAAGCTTTTGCCGATGTGGAATCAATTCCGACAAGAGGACCCCGCAGCGCCATTACGGTGCCCGGCATGGTCGACGGCTGGTATGCGGTACAGAACCGGTACGGCCGTCTAACGTTTGCGGAAGTGCTGGAGCCGGCGATTTCGTATGCGTCGGAGGGCTTCCCGATGTCACCCGATCAATATGAACATACCAAGCAGCATGCCGCCATGCTGGGAGAGCAGTCGACTACGGCTGAGATCTATATGCCGGGCGGGGGCATAATTCCGGTTGGAGAAAGGTTTGTCCAATCAAAGCTTGCGGCAACGTTAGGCATCATTGCGGAAAAAGGAAGGGACGCTTTCTACCATGGAGAAGTCGCCGCCGAGATTGCCCGGTTTCTGCAGGCCGAAGGCGGGCTGTTGACGGTAGAGGATTTCGCCGCGCATGGCGGCGAGTGGGTAGAGCCGGTCCGCGGTTCCTATCGCGGTTACGATATTTATCAGGTGCCGCCGAATTCGCAGGGCTTCACCGGCATTATGGCTTTGCAAATCCTTGAGCAGTTTGATCTTAAGGCCATGGGGCATGGATCTTATGAGTATTATCACGTGTTGACGGAGGCGCTGAAGCTGAGCTTCCGCGACCGCAACCGGTATTTGACGGATCCCGTCTTCTCGGCCGTTCCGCTTGACCGGCTGCTCAGCAAGGAATATGCGGTTGAGCTAGCGGCTTCGATTAAAAAGGATGCTGCCATGGACATCAACAGCCAGCCGGTCGGCAGCGATACCGCGTATGCGGCCGTTGTGGATGAGGACGGCAACGCGGTTTCTTTTATCCAAAGCTTATACTTTGAATTTGGTTCCGGTGTTGTCGCGGGTAATACGGGAGTGCTGCTGCAGAACCGCGGTTCGTTCTTCTCGCTTGACCCGAACCATATTAACCGGCTAGAGCCGCGCAAGCGGACCTTTCATACGCTGATGCCGGCAATGGCTTGCCTGAACGGGAAACCGGGCTTTTTGTACGGCACGCAAGGTGGGGAAGGACAACCGCAGACACAGACGCTGATGCTGACGCGGATGATCGACTTCGGCATGAATCCGCTGCAGGCGGTCAGCGAGCCGCGTTTTGTATGGGGACGTACTTGGGGAGCGCCTACGCAGGAGTTGAAGCTGGAAGGTCGGATCTCGGAAGAGACGGCCGAGAAGCTGGAGAAGGCGGGGCATCTTGTCCGCAGGCTGCCTGATTTCGATGGAATAATGGGGCATGCTCATGCTATTGCGATAAATAAAGACGGACTGTTAAGCGGAGGCGCCGACCCGCGTTGTGACGGATCGGCCATCGGCTGGTAGGCGGATCGAAAAAAAGAGGGAGGGATTATTCCATGATCGATACGTACAACGCGTTTGTACAGCCGGAGCTTGAGCTGCCGCCGGTCGGAGAGGGACCGCTTGGCGGCCTGGCATTTGCGGTAAAGGATGTATTTGCGATAAAAGGGTACACGAGCGGGGCCGGCAATCCGGATTGGCTGCGTACGCATTCGCCTTGGGAGAAGACGGCCTCCTCGATCAGCAAGCTGCTGGCTTCGGGCGCGCGCCTCACCGGCACAACCCATACCGATGAATTGATGTACAGCATTAACGGTCAAAACGAACATTACGGCACGCCTGTTAATCCGAAGGCCCCGGACCGGATCCCGGGCGGCTCGTCCAGCGGCTCGGCGGTTGCGGTGGCGGCTGGCGCGGTCGACTTTGCGCTTGGCACGGATACGGGCGGCTCGGTCCGCGTGCCTGCCGCTTATTGCGGGATTTACGGATTCCGGCCGTCGCATAACTTTGTTTCCATTGACGGGGTTATTCCGCTAGCTCCAAGCTACGATACCGTCGGTTGGATGGCAAGGGACATCTCTCTGCTGCGTCAAGTGGGCGAAGTCTTGTTGGCCGGAAGTAGCGTTGAGGAAACGCCGGGGCAGGATTTTCGCAGGTTGATCTTTGCCGAGGAAGCGTGGGAGAAGGCTGAGACTTCCTGCCGCAAGGCGCTGGAGAGCGTCTGCATACAGCTTGTCCAGACAAAAAGCATGATGCAGGAATGGCGCTCGGTCGCGCCGGAAGGTCTGGAAGCATGGAGCCATTCGTTCCGCACGACGCAAGGGCGGGAAATCTGGCAAACGCATGGCGAATGGATTGTTAGGGAGAAGCCGGTGTTTGGCGAAAGCATTGGTGCGAGATTTGCTTCGGCAAGCACGATAACGGGCGCGGAAGCCGAGAGGGACGGAGCGTTGCGGGAAATTATCCGGAAACGGTTGGGGGAGCTGCTTGGCGACGATGGGCTACTCATCATTCCTACGATCCCGGGCACCGCTCCAAGCCGGACGATTCATGGGCCGGCCGTTGAAGAACGACGGTTCCGCACGATGCAGCTGTCCTGCATAGCAGGGCTGTCGGGGCTTCCGCAGGTAACGATTCCGGCGGGCGAGGTTGACGGCGCGCCAATCGCGTTGTCGGTGATAGCAGGCGCGAAACAGGACCTTAAGCTGCTGCGCTGGGCGGAACAATTCGAGAAGGGGCGGTAGGCGATGAAGCTGGCAACGATTGTGCATGACGGATTAGAGCAGGGCAGCATAGCTGTGCCCGATGGATATGTAACGCTGGCGGAGCTGAATCGCGTCATGGGTTCAGATTGGCAGCCGGATGTATTTAGCTTGATCACAAGCGGCCAGCTGGCGGAGCTGACGGCCTGGTATAACGAAGGCGGTCAAGAGAAGTTGGCTTCATTGCCGGTCATTCCGGCCCTGGAAGCAAGCCCCGCGCCGCTGTACCGCCATCCCCGCAAAATATGGGGAATCGGCATGAATTACACGGCGGATGCGAGTCAGCTTGCTGTCCTTCGCGAAGAAGAGCCGGTCAGCTTTATGAAGCCGGATACGTCCATGATCGGCGACGGCGGGGATATTGTGCTGCCTGCCCAATCCGAGCGGGTAACGGCCGAAGCGGAGCTGGCGATTATTATCGGGCGGACCTGCCGGAACGTATCGGAAGATGAAGCGCTGCTTGCCATCGCGGGTTTTGCGGCGGCAATCGATACGACGGCGGCAGATATTCATGCCCGGCATATGCGGTATTTGACCCGGGCGAAAAGCTTTGATACGTTCTTTACCTTTGGCTCCGAGCTGATCACGCCGGATGAAGCAGGAGAGTTGACGGAGCTTCAGGTGGAGACGTGGCATAACGGCGGGCTGGCCCATGCCGCCAAGCTGGCGAATATGATTTTTCCGCCTGCTTATCTGATTGCCTTCCACTCGCAGGTGATGACGCTGCTGCCGGGAGACGTTATCCTGACCGGTACGCCGGGTGCGGCCGTTATTCGGAGCGGCGATTTCGTCGAATGCCGGATCAACGGCCTATCGCCGCTGCGGAGCGGGGTTCGTTAATCGTTTGCTTGCAAGCCTCAAGTCCGGTTTAGTATGATTTAGGGTGCATATGGGGACGACTGAGTACTGGAACCATATGCCAATTGCTGAAACGGAGAGGGAGTTACAGATGAGCCAAATACTTGTGATGTTCACCGGAGGAACAATCGGCAGCAAGAACGATAACGGCGCGATTTCGGTGAATGAAGCAGGCTCTTACCATTTGATTGATGCTTACATGGCGAGCGCGCTGAAGCGGGATGCGAACCTGGAAACGGTTCAACCGATGAATATATTGAGTGAAAATATCGTGCCGTCGGACTGGAACACCTTGATTGCGGCGATCAGGGCCGTGGATCAATCCAAGTTCGACGGTATTATTGTGACGCATGGCTCGGACACGCTTGCCTTTTCGGCGGCGCTTCTCAGCTTTGTTTTATGCGACCTGACGATCCCGCTGGTCCTTGTGGCCAGCAATTATCCGCTTGGCGACGAACGGGCGAACGGTCTGAGCAATTTTGCGGCGGCAGTAGACTTTATTTCGGAGGATGCGGCGCCGGGCGTGTTTGTCATTTACCGCAATGATAAAGGGGAATCGGTCGTTTATCTCGGCAGCCGCATTACGCAATGCGAGTCGTTCACCGACCAGTTCGACAGCCCTTACAGCGTGCCCTACGGCACCATGACAGGCGGAAGACTGCTCCGTTACGACCATCCGTTTAACCCTGCTCATGATGAGCTCCGCGCGCGTCAGCCGGAGAGCAGTCCGTGGCTGGAGGATGGCGAAGGCATCCAGTCCGGCATGCTGTATATCCGTCCTTTTCCGGGACTGAATTATTCGTATTACGATTTCTCCGTACATAAACCAAAAGCCGTGCTGCATGACCTGTTCCACTCCGGAACGGCTAATGCAAGCGGGGCGGATTCTCATTCTCTCCTGAAGTTTGCCGAATATTGCGCGGAGCAAGGAGTTGACCTGTATCTATGTCCGCTCAAAGACAGCAGCGAAGCGATGTATGCTTCGTCTATTCTTCTGAAGGAAGCGGGAGCGGTCTTTATCGAGAACATGTCCATCGAAGCCGCGCTTATGAAGCTGACTTTGGCATACTCGCTGCCGCTTGGCAAAGAAGAGATTCAATCCTTCGTTATGGAGCAGCAGCTGTTCTACGAATTTGTGGCTAATCGTGGTAAACTGGGCGTATAAAACGTTTTGAGGAGAGGTGTTCATTTATGGCGCAAGCGCAAGTAGGACAAGCTGTACCGGATTTCACCCTGCCGGCTTCTACAGGCAACAATATCTCGCTGTCCGACTACAAGGGCAAAAAGCTGGTGATTTATTTTTATCCGAAGGATAATACGCCGGGCTGCACGGTGGAGTCCTGCGATTTCCGCGATTACAACGGGCAGTTCAAATCGTATAATACGGAGGTTATCGGCATCAGCCCGGACGACCTGGCGTCGCATGACACCTTCATAAACGACTTCCAGCTCCCTTTCCCCCTGCTGGCCGATACGGAGCATGAAGTTTCCGAGTTGTTCGGCGTATGGAAGGAGCGTTCCTGGAACGGCGAAACGTTCATGGGGATCGAGCGCTCGACGTTCCTAATCGACGAGAACGGCGTACTGGCGCGCGAATGGCGCAGCGTATCGGTAGACGGCCATGTTCTTGAAGTGCTTGAAGCGGTAAAATAAGCAAGGAAAAAAAGCCTCCAAATCCGCAAATGATGGAAATGGAGGCTTTTTTCAATTCTAACCGCGCTCCCCCGCCTAAGGACGGCGAAACCGTTTAATCTGGTATGTATTAACGCTGGAAGAATTCGATTCGTTCGCCTTCCGGACCGCTGATGAAGAAGTAACGGTAGCCGTTAGGCAGCGTTGTAATTTCGTCATCGATAAACGTTACGCTTGTCTCTTTCAAACGTGCGAATTCCGCATCCACATCATCCACGTAAATCGCAAAGTGGTGAACGCGTCCTTCAACGGGCAGCTCGCCGTTATAATGCTGGACTAATTCGATCTCCGTCTCGTCGGAATCCCCGAAGCCAAGGAAAGCGAGTTCAATAACGCCGTTTGTATGAGTCAGACGGCCTTTTAGGGTCAATCCCACAAACTCCTCGTAGAAGCGGATGGTTGCCTCCATATCTCTTACCATGATTCCAACGTGATCGACGCGTTTGCGTGCCATTTGCATTGCTCCTTCTCCTCTAGGTTGACCCCATCATAGGCATTCATTCTATCATTGTCAAGCAACGAGGGGGAGAGTATAATGAGAAATAATTCCAAGTAAATAAATAGGTATTATATGATAAAGGTTGGCGGATAAAAGGAGGCAGAGGAATGGAGACAAGAAGGCTGGGCGCAAGTGAGCTCTACCCGTCGGTTATTGGCTTTGGAGCATGGGCTGCGGGCCGAAACGGCTGGGGAGTTGTAGAGGAGAAGGAGATCCGGCAGGCGATAGATAAAGCCATCGATCTGGGGATTACCTTTTTCGATACGGCACCGGTATACGGATTCGGGGAATCGGAGAGAGTGCTGGGAAAAGCGCTCAAATCCGTACGGGATAAAGTAATTATTGCTACCAAATGCGGTCTCGTCTGGGATGACCGTTACCAGGTCGATATCGATTTGTCCGGAGCAAGCCTTATCCGCGAGGTGGATGACAGCCTCCTTCGGCTGGATACCGATTATATCGATCTTTATCAGGTGCATTGGCCGGATCCTAAAGGCAAGGTGCCCATCGAGGAGACGTTTTCGGTTCTGAACGAGCTTGTCCAGGCAGGCAAAATCCGCAGCATCGGCGTATCGAATTTCTCCGTTCATCAGCTTGTGGCGGCACAGTCCGTTGCCTCCGTCGTCTCGCTTCAGTCCCCTTACAACCTGCTGCAAAGGCAAGTCGAGTATGCCGAGCTTCCTTATTCCGAGAAGCAGCAGCTCGGCTTTATCCCGTACAGTCCTTTGGCGCAAGGGCTGCTCACAGGCAAATTCAGCGCGGTTACGAAGTTCCGGGATGACGATATCCGCTCCTATGGCAATCACCTCTACAAACGCGGCCAGTTCGAGGGGAATGTGCTCAAGGTGGAGCTGCTGCAAGGAATCGCGAGGTCCATCGGCAAGCCGCTTAGCCAGATTGCGATCAATTGGCTGCTCTATAACAAGGCGGTTACAACGGTTATCGCCGGTGCCAAGACGGCTCTCCAGGTACAGGAAAATGCCGCCGCTTCCCGCTGGAAGCTGACCCGCGAGGATTATGAGCAGATCAGCCGTTTGTTTGAGCCGGACTCGTCATACGTCATATAAAACAAGAGGCTTGCGGATATCCGCAAGCCTCTTGATCCTTATTACAATCCGAATTCATCTTCGTTATATTCGGGATCGTCTTCATACATGTAATAGATTTTCCAGCTGTTGTCCGGCATTTTTTTCAGATAGTAAGTGGCATCCGTAGGTATGACCTGAGTATGCGTCATGTCCGTGCCTTCCAATTTCATGTTGATCTTGCCGCCTGTCGTATGAATAACGGCAAAACGGTTCGATTTGGAGACGACTTCATAACTTGCGGGCGCAGTCAGCTCGAATGCCAATTTATAGCCCTGCTCTTTTAAAGCAGCGAGGTCCTCGCCGTCCCAGAAGCTGGCTGCCAGTTGATATCCGGTATAATATTGCGCCTGGATTCCGCCAAGCTTGCCGTATTCCCCCGCATTAATGGCTTCCGCCTCTTTAGCGTTTTCCTCGTTAATAACGGCGGTAAGCACGGCATCTTCGGGAAGTTCGCTCTTCTGCAAATCAAGCGCGCGTTGAATCATAACAACGGCTTCCGCGCGAGTCGCGTTCGCGTAAGGCTTAAAGGTTGTTGCGGTAGCCCCGCGGACAATGCCGGCTTGGCTTGCTTTTGCAATGAAAGGTGTTGCGAAGTATTCCGGTACGTCGGAGAAGGACTTCGCTTCGCCTTCAAATTTGACGGAAGATTCGAAAGCGCGGACCACCATCGTTGCGATCTCGCCGCGTTTAACGAGTTCATCAGGCCCAAAGGTTGTATCCGTCAGACCGTTCACAACGCCAAGGGAGCTTGCGATCCGAATTGGCTCGGAGTACCATTTGCCGGCAGGAACATCAGTAAAGGATTTGCCTGCTTCTTCGGTTGCCAGACCAAGCGCTCGTACCAGAATGGATACGAATTCCGCGCGGCTGATGGATAAGTCGGGCTTCAGATAAGTATCGCCATAGGAGTCCGTGTAGCCTTTGAGCAGATCCGCCGACACGAAGTTGTCGAGCGCTTCATAAGCCCAATGCTCGTCGATATCCATCGGGATATAAGCATACAGGATGTCTTCCGCGGAAGCAGCGCTAGCTTTGGATGCTTGGAACGGAAGTGCGAGCAGAAGTACTGCTGCCAGAAAAACAATAAGACTGCGGGTAAAAGCTTTCATTTCATATTCCTCTCTTATGTAAAGATATTGTAAAAATGACCCATACTGATACTACCAGATGAGAGGTTTTAGTACTAGAGAGAATAATTGGCATGCAAAAAAAGAAGGCTTGCGGGTATCCGCAAGCCTTCTTCGTTCCTTATTCCGTGATTTCGCCAGTGCCGGATGCGTCAGCATCGGAAGCAAAGAGATAGATTTTCCAGCTGTTGTCGTCCATTTTCTTGAGCAGGTAATGGCCGTCTCTTGGAACGGTTTGCGTTTGCGTATCGGCATCGGTTTTGCCTTTAACCGTTACTTTGTACGTGCTGCCCGTTGCATGAATGGTGGCGAAACGGTCTGTCTTCGATACGATTTCATATTTTTGCGGAGTCAGCTTTTCCAAAGTAAGGGTGTAGCCTTCCTTGGCCAGCTCCGAATAATCCTGGTAATCAAAGGCGTTTTCAGCTTTAGCGTAACCCGTCATATATTTATCCAGAACGTCGCCAAGTTTAGCGAAGTCCTGCGAGTTAACAACCTCTGTTTCTTTTGCCTCGTATTCATCAATCAGAGCGGTAAGAGCCGCGTCTTCAGGCAGGTTGCTCGCTTGCAGATCAAGCGCGCGTTGAACCATTACGACAGCTTCAGCGCGGGTTGCGTTGGCGTACGGCTTAAACGTTGTTGCGGTAGCGCCGCGAACGATTCCCGCTTGGCTTGCTTTCGCAATAAACGGAGTTGCGAAGTATTCGGGTACGTCGGAGAATGTCTTCGCTTCGCCTTCAAACTTGACGGAGGATTCGAATGCGCGGACAACCATGGTAGCGATCTCGCCGCGTTTGATCAGTTCGTTAGGACCAAAGGTCGTTTCGGTCAAGCCGTTAACGATACCGAGGGAGCTTGCGATCCGAATCGGCTCGGAGAACCATTTGCCTGCAGGAACGTCAGCAAAGGTTTTGCCTGTT
This sequence comes from Paenibacillus sp. MMO-58, assembly GCF_037146255.1. Classification (NCBI taxonomy): domain Bacteria; kingdom Bacillati; phylum Bacillota; class Bacilli; order Caryophanales; family Paenibacillaceae; genus Paenibacillus; species Paenibacillus sp. MMO-58. The sequence continues at coordinate 79,825 of NZ_JBBCVY010000007.1, read as the reverse complement.
TCAGTGGTAGTCAAGCCAAGAGCGCGAACCAGAATGGCTACGAACTCCGCACGGCTGACGGACAGATCCGGTTTGATCAACGTATTGCCGTCAGAGTCGGCGGAGCCTTTGAGCAGATCAGCGTTAACGAAGTTATCAAGCTCGTCATAAGCCCAATGGTCGTCGATATCAACCGGGAAGTATGTACCCAGTGTATCTTCAGCGGAAGCGGCGCTTACTTTTGAAGCTTGGAACGGAAGGGCGAGCAGTACAACGGCCGCCAAGAAAACAATAAAACTACGGGAAAAAGTTTTCATTTCGTATTCCTCTCTTATGTAAGAATTTTGGAAATAGACCCTTACTGATACTATCAGATGCGAGAGGATTGTACTAGAGAAAATTAGTAGATTTAGGCTGGGAACAGCTAAAATAAATCCTTGGAACCAGAGCGCAAAAAAACCGATCCTTAATAACTAAGGGATCGGTTTTTTGTGTCGAATCATTTCCAATTAGGAAGCTGGCTGACATAGCTGTCGGATAACTTCAGAAGCTCCAGCGCGCGGTTGAAATCGTCCGCCGAGTCAAGGGAGACGGTGCTTGCTCCCGAGAGCGGAAGATGCGTGCCGTCCTCATAGCCGCTGCCGGAGAGGAACAGCTCATCGCTGCTGACGAATGATCCGGTCGGCAGATAATAACGCTGCGGCAGCAGGTTAACCGACGTGTTGTTCAGGATATCCTGACCGAAATGAATCTGGTCGTCCAGCGGGAAACCTAACAGGTTCGCAACCGTAGGCAAAATATCGACCTGGCCGCCAAGCTGATTGAATACTTCCGGTTCGGTAATGCCAGAGGCGGAAATAATAAGCGGAATGTTAATCATATCGGCAGAGCCGTAGTCATGCCCGTAAATCTCTTTCATTAATTCCTTGTCATCGCGGTCCAGCGAGTAAATCGGCAGTCCAAGATGATCGCCGTATAGCACGATCACGCTGTTATCCCAAATGCCGCGCTGCTTCAGATCGTCAATGAACAAGCCGAGCGCGTAATCCGCATAGTTCTGGGCGCGTATGTAATCGCCCACGAAGGTATTCTCGTACCGCTTCGGAAGCTCCATCTTATACTTTCGTTCCGGAATGGTGAACGGATGATGGGATGACATGGAGATGACCTGCGCATAGAACGGCTTGTCGCCTTGATCCATTTTCTCCAGCTCAGCTGCGGTTTTCGCATACAGCACTTCGTCGGAGGCCGCGAAGAAGACGGAATCCTCGTCGCCGAAAAACTGTTTGTCATAGTACCGGTTAAAGCCAAGCGCCTTGTACAGCTCGCTTCGGTTCCAGAATTCCACGACATTCGTATGGAAGGTTGCCGTATCATAGCCATGCTGCTGCATCAGTCTCGGAAGGCTTGGCAGCTCTTTCTTCGGATAGACCTGAGTAGCCGCGCCGTTTGGCGGTATATAATAAGAAGTATTAACAACAAATTCGGCATCCGACGTATTGCCCTGTCCAACACCTTGATAGAAGTTGTTGAAGTAGTAGCTTTCATTGGCCAGCTTGTTCATGTTAGGCGTAATTTCCTGGCCGTCGATCTTCAGATTGATAAGGAAGTTTTGGAACGATTCCATCTGGATAATGATCAGATTTTTGCCGGAGGCCGCATTCCACAGCTTAGGCGAAGTCGGCTTTTGAATCTGTTTTATTTCATCAATTTTGGCCTGCGTAATTTCGGACGGATTAACGAGATCTTGTTTTTTATTGGATAAAATCGTATAAGCCTCGTAATTAAGAATGCCCATCTGCTCCGCTTTGACGATTTCGTTCATGCTAGCGCGGTTCGGCAAAATGTTAAACAGGCAAAGCGCAAGGGAAACGCCAAACAAGGCAGCAAGCACGCTTCTGCTGACGCGTTTTTGGCTGGCCGCCTTCCAGTACTGTCCCTTCCGGCGCCGGATCAAATAATAACCCATGACGACAATATCAATAAAGACTAGCAGATAGTAAGGGTCCATCAGAGAGAAAACGCTGTTGCTGACTGCCGTAACCTGATTGACCTGATTGAGGGCTGAGTAGGTAACGATAACGCCGTAATATTTGTAATACATAAGGACCGCAAACAGGATGGCGGTCATAAGCAGGTTAGCGCTTAAATAATAGACGAGCTTTCGTTTGGTAGCGAACCATTCAATCAGACAGAACACAATTAACGCAAACGGGACTTCCTTGAGCAGAGTTGTCCAGTTAGGACCACCAAAGACGACCATCCAGGTTAGAAAGCTCTTAAGAAGAACAATCAGTGAGAATGCGAGAATGGGTCGTTTGCTGAAAAGCCTTTTTGGTGCTAGATTTGACACTTTTTCGCCGCCCTTCACAATAAAACAGGCTTCTCACTAAGCAGCCTGTTCCATGATATCTTATATCTCTATTGTAATCATTATGCTTGGCTGGAAGAGGAATGTCAAAGTCAAGGCAGTCTGCCAGGGATGGCAAAATGACGTAAACAAATGTTGCAACTTTTTAAGACATTATCGAGTCTATTCGTTTATAGTAGAGAGGAAAGAACGTACACGTTCCTAAACAAAAACAAGCAAGAATAAGGAGAGCAGCATGAGAAGAAACGTACAAAGACGAAAAAGACGCGGATTAGCTTTTCTGGCGGTATGCGTGGTTGCTATTGCAGTCATTCTGTTTATCCGCTACGAAAATTTGACGGCCGAGGCTCCGGAAGAGACAGCGGCTAATAGCCAGAATTCAGAACAACCTTCACCTACGGCATCGGATGAGCCTGCCGTTTCGGACGAGCCTACTGATACACCAACCGACACACCTTCTAGTACGCCGTCCGAGAAACCGTCGGACAAGCCTACTAATACACCGGCTGACAAGCCTGCAATTGCTACGGCGGGAGAAGAGGACGGCTATGCGGTTGTCGCTCAGCCTGCAAGTGTAGCCGTGCTGGTGGACAAGCAATACAAGCTGCCTGACAACTACGAGCCGAAGGATCTTGTTTATCCGGATGTTCGCTTTACGTTCAGCGAGAAAATCGAAAAACGCAAAATGCGCAAGGAAGCAGCGGGGGCTCTTGAAGACCTGTTTGCCGGCGCGGAGAAAGACGGCATTTACCTGGCCGGCGTCTCGGCTTACCGTTCGCAAGCAACGCAGAAGACGCTTTTCAATAATTACGTGAAAAAAGACGGCATGGAGAAAGCATTAACTTACAGCGCATTCCCGGGTACAAGCGAGCATCAGACCGGTCTTGCGATTGACGTATCCGGCAGCGACGGCAAATGTGCCGCGACGGACTGCTTCGGCGGTACTCCCGAAGCGGAATGGCTGGCGGATCATGCGCCGGAATATGGCTTCATTATCCGTTATCCGGAAGGCAAGGACGCCATTACAGGCTACAAATACGAGCCTTGGCATCTCCGCTATGTAGGCAAGGAGCTGGCTAAGGAGATTGACGATAAAGGGCTGACTCTGGAGGAGTATTATAACGCGGTTCCGGTATCAAAATAATAGAGCCGAATGGGACGGCGCTCAGCGAACAATGCGTGTATTTCATACACGGCAGAGAGCTGCGCGCCGTTACCCGTTCTTTTAGATCTTTGGCTCAAACGTTTTGCAGTCGGTTTCATCCGAGTTGCTTGCTTGATTGGAACGGTTATTCACTACATAAATCGAAGTTGCGGCACAATGATTGCCTGCTGCCCAATACTTGCAGGAGTTTACTTCGCACAGTACATCTTTAGCCATGGAAAATCACCATCCTTAAAGAATATTTGCCCAAGTGGCCATTTCGGGCCGGTTAGAGAGCTTGGGCTCCTTACTTAGGATGGACAAACGCAAACCCGTTTTATACTTATGAAGGGATGGAACAACAATGGGAAAAAAGCTTTATTTTAATCATGACGCGGGGGTTGACGATCTTGTATCGTTATTTCTCGTTCTTCAGATGAAGGATGTCGAATTGATCGGAGTATCAGTGATTCCGGCAGACGGATATTTGGAGCCGGGGATGGCGGCAAGCCGCAAAATCATCGACCGTTTTGGGGTGACGGGAACAAGCGGCAAAGTGGAAGTTGCCCGCTCGAATTCGAGAGGACGCAATCCGTTTCCGGCGGAATGGCGGATGCATACGTTTTTTGTTGATGCGCTGCCGATTTTGAACGAACCTGGCGTTATCCGTACGCGCGAGGCGGGAGTGCCTGCCCATAAGCATATGATTCAGCAGCTTCTGGCGTCCGATGAGCCAGTGACGCTGCTGTTCACCGGTCCTCTGACGGACTTGGCGAGAGCGCTTGACGAAGCGCCGGAGATTGAGAAGAAGATCGAGAAGCTGGTATGGATGGGCGGTACCTTTAATGAAAAAGGGAACGTTCAGGAGCCGGAGCATGACGGTACGGCGGAATGGAACGCCTTCTGGGATCCGGAAGCGGTAGATCGCGTGTGGAACAGCGGAATCAAGATCGAGCTCGTAGCGCTGGAAAGTACCAATAAAGTGCCGCTTACCGTGCCGGTGCGCAACCGCTGGGCCTCGCTTCGGAAGCATGCCGGGCTGGACTTCGTGGGGCAATGTTATGCCGCATGTCCGCCGCTTGTCTTTATGGAAACGAACTCCACTTATTACTTGTGGGATGTTCTGACGACAGCGGTCGTAGGCGATCCAAGCCTAGTTGAAATGAAGACCGTCCACAGCGCTGTCATCGCTGACGGCCCTAGTCAAGGCCGAACAGTCGAGACAGCGGATGGACGGCCCGTAAGCCTTGTTTATGACGTGGAGCCGGAACGGTTCTTCGATTACATTACGTCGCTGTCGCAAAACGCCGTGCTGAATCCTGCGGAATAGTTAGTCCATTTCATAAATCGAACCGGATTTGCTCGCGTACAGCTCGGCATAGACCTTCTCCGCATACGCATCGGTCATGCCGGAAATATAGTCCGCGATAAAGCGGGCCCAGGTCCAATTGTGCTTGTGCTGCTCGAAGCTTGCCACCCAGTCCGGCGGCAGAATCAAGCGGCCTTGCTCGGGCCTTTTGAAGCTGTCCCACAGACGGCGGATCATGATTTCGCTGCGCATTTGCAGCCGCTGTACGCGGAAATCCTTAATCAGCGTTACCCACGCAAGCTTCTTCAATATTTCCATCGTGCGCAGCAGGTCGATATCCTGCTGGCCATCCAGCACGAACGTTACCTTCTTCCAGCCTTTTACCGGATCTTCGATAATCCCGACGCGCCCGGCAAATACGCTGACCCACCGCGCTTTCATCTCCCTGCGCGTTCTGGACGATTCATGATCGTACAGGGCATAAAGCTCTTCCCATTGCAGCAGATAAGCGGCAAGCACCCGCTTGACCATCGCCGGAATATCCACCTGATCCCAGCCCACGTCCATGTTGCCTTGATCTTCCACGATTTCCTGCACCAGATTGTCGATCAGACGCTGATCCTCAAAGAACGTGCGGTTCATTTGAATTTTGCCGGCACGGATGCCGTCTTCAATATCGTGGGTGGAATAAGCGATGTCATCGCATAGATCCATCAGTTGAGCTTCCAATGTGGAGCAGCCCACGGGCATTGCCCATTGCTGGCGGATATGGTGAATGGCATGCCATTCGGAGCTGTACAGCCCCTTCAGCCTACCCGGTTCGTCAAGGGAATAAGGGTATTTATTTATGGCAAGCAGCACGGCTGCCGTCAGATCCAGGCCGCTGCCGCTGCCGGCGCGTTTCTCCAGAAACATGAGGATGCGGAAGTTTTGCGCGTTGCCCTCGTAGGCGAGGCCATGCTCCTCGAGCAATAGGCGGTTCAGCACCTCCTCGCCTTTATGGCCAAACGGCGGATGCCCGAGATCATGGGCAAGCGCGGCGATTTCCACGACGGACGGATCCATGATGAGGCCGGGATGCTCTTTTTTGCTCAGAAAAGGGTACTGCTTCCCCAGTCGCCTGGCCACTTCCCGCGCAATCTGCGATACCTCGAGGGAATGGGTTAATCTCGTCCGGTAATAGTCGCCCGATCCGGCGCCAAACACCTGCGATTTGCCTTGCAGCCGCCGGAAAACGGGGGATTGAATAAGCCTTGCATAATCCCGTTCGTATTCGTCTCGTTCTTCGCTGAATGTGCCGAGCGCTGGTTCGTCTAATCGAAATTTGCGTAAATCCATGGTTCTTCCTCCTATGCCGCCCGCACTTTTTTTCTGAAAATTGTAACATATTTGTTTCTTAATAAGAATGTTTGTGTAAGGTTTGAACATCTTTCCTGCTTGAGGTATGCTCTAGTTAATGTTTTTATCCATATATTGAGGGGCTCGTCTAGCTATGAATGTCTTACAGGATGTTTCCACGGTCTTTATCGTCTTGAATATATTGCTGGCATTGACCGTTATTTTCCTCGAGCGAAAGGATGCAAGATCGACGTGGGCCTGGCTGATGGTGCTGTATTTCCTGCCAGGGGTCGGATTCGTGCTTTATCTTATTCTCGGGCAGCGGCTGCGCAAGCGGAAGCTGAACAAGATGTTGCTCGAAAGCCAGCGTATTATTGAAGATTCCATTGAAGCTCAGAAGCTTCAACTGGAGGAGCGGCATATCATTTTTAACGATCCCGCTACGATTAACTATCAGAGCATGATTCACATGAATCTGGTGGGCAGCTATTCCCTGTATACGCAAAACAATGCGGTGCAGATCTTTACAACGGGGAAAAGCAAATTCGATGCGCTGCTGCGCGATATCGAGTCCGCACAACATCATATTCACCTTGTCTATTACATTGTGCGTGACGATAAGCTTGGCAACCGCCTGATCCAGGCTCTGGTGGAGAAAGCGAAGCAGGGGGTACAGGTTCGGTTCCTGTACGACCATATCGGCAGCAAGGGGCTGCCGCGGAAGTTTTTCAAGGAGCTGCGGGAAGCGGGCGGGCAGGCAGCAGCCTTTTTTCCGTCTCGTATACCTTATCTTAATTTGAAGATCAATTTCCGGAATCATCGCAAGCTTGTAATCGTTGACGGGCGGATCGGCTATATCGGGGGCTTTAATATCGGGGATGAGTATATGGGCCGCGACAAGTATTTCGGCGAATGGCGGGATACGCATCTGCGTCTGGAGGGACGTGCCGTTCTGCAAATGCAGGCGCAGTTCCTGATGGACTGGAATCTGGCTTCCGCGGGAATGGTGGAGCTGGATTATCATTACTTCCCGCGCCACTTCCAAGCAGTAGGGACGATCGGCATGCAGGTCGTGGCAAGCGGACCCGATTCGGAATCCCAGCAGATTAAGGATGCTTACATCAAGATGATTTATTTCGCGAAAAAAAGCATCTATCTGCAGACTCCTTATTTTGTCCCGGACGAGAGTCTGATGACCGCGCTCAAGACGGCCGCTATGTCGGGGATTGAAGTGAAGGTCATGCTGCCGGGCAAGCCCGATCATTTCTTCGTGTATTGGGCGACCCATTCTTATTTGAACGAACTGCTCGCCGCGGGCGGCAAATGCTACATTTACGAACGGGGCTTCCTGCACGCGAAAACGCTTGTCATTGACGGTCAGCTTGCTTCCGTCGGTACGGCCAATATCGATAACCGCAGCTTTAAGCTGAACTTCGAGATGAACGCCTTTATCTATGACAGCGCAACGGCAGGCGAGCTGGAGAGATTGTTTGATCTTGACCTGCAGGATTGTCATGAATTAACCTTCGAGGATTATTTGAAGCGGCCTCTGATGAACAAGTTCAAAGAGTCCATCGCCCGGCTGTTATCGCCTATTCTATAAAATACGCACGCAAAAAGGGATTCCGCTTATCAATGATAACCGGAATCCCTTTACCTTTCTGAATCGCAATTATTCAATTTCGTAACGCTCCATTCTACAACTTGCGTTGCCTTAATCTTGCTAACGAATAAGTATTGATCGGGTCTAAGTGACAAGAGACGAATTTGAGTTCCCGCATGTCCGGTTTACCTTGCGATCTCCTTCCCGGAAATAGTGAGGACATGCTTCGCTAACTTACTTCAATGGTCTATCCCCTCTCGTGTGGTGTAGGTCTATCATAAACTATTATTTCAATTTTGTAAATATTCTGATAATTATTTTTCGTAAAGTTTGGCTACTCATTCTAAAGCGGGAGAATAGCGCATATAGGCAGAGAGTCCCGGTTGATCTTCCTATCCCTTAGATTTATACTTAGTCTAAATTAACTTGTATTGAAGGAATGAATAATGATGACCAAGATAAATTTAACCGTACAGCGCAAAACGATTCTCGAGGCGATTCAGGAGTCTCATGATCACCCGACAGCAGCGGATATTATTGAAAGATTACGCGACAAAGGCGTCAGCTTTGCGTACGGAACGGTATACAATTCGCTCCGTTATTTAACCGACGCCGGACTTATCCGGGAGCTCAAGCTAGGCGAGGCCGTCAGCCGCTATGACGCCAGAATGGACGATCACCATCATATTATGTGCAAAGAGTGCGGGCGCGTAGAGGAAGTGTTGACCGAGCTGCCCCAGGAATGGATGAAGAAAATCGCAGCGGAAACAAAGTTTAAAGTTCAGGATGCACACGTTGTATTAGAGGGGGTATGCGAATTATGCGCCAGCAAGTAGAAGATAACCGTATGGAAGGGGCGCCATCCGGCGAGTCGATGGAGGGGAAGGCATGTTCCCTGACCAAGCGGATTATGACGGTTAGTCCTTTTCCCGAGCGGATGAACAGCCTTCTGCATCTGCTTACGGCGGAATGCTTCGATCTGTTCTCGCTCCACGATTTGAACAAGGCCTTCGTCAGCAGCCTGCAGCCGGAGCTGATTATTTACGATGCCACTCCGCATCCGCTTATTCCGGATGCCGTAGATGCCCTTCATGCGGCGATGACGCAAACTTCTCCCATTAACGGCGCATCCCTTCTGTATCTGGTCCACGAGGATGCCCGTGTTATGGCAGCGGTTATCCCGAAACATGCCGAGCTGCTCGTATGGCCCTCGAATCCGCAGGAGGCCCTTAACCAGATCAACCGGATGCTCGGCGAGTGGAAGGCTCCCGATCTGTCCAGCTACCGGTTCAAGGATCTGACCGTTGACCTGAAGAAAATGACGGTGTTTCGCGGCAGCGAGCGGATTGAGCTGACCAAGACGGAATATGATCTTTTACTTATGTTTCTGACCTCGGGCGGAGCGGTGCTCACGCGCGAAGCGATGTTTGACGCGGTCTGGGGTAGCCAGTATTTCGGGGGAAGCAATGTCGTGGATGTGCATATCAAGACGCTCCGCCGCAAGCTGAAGGACAGCGCGGTAGCGCCTCATTATATCGCGACCGTTCGCGGAGTCGGCTATCGGCTGGTAGAGGAACGGGGCAATTGAGAGGGAGTGCAGGGACCTTCTTCATCTGTTCTTCATTAGGTTTTCATCCAACGTTCATGACAGGGTTGATCCGTAAACGTACAATAGGATTATAAGATTTAGATCAAGTCTAAATATAAATAATCCGGAGGTACCGATATGATCAACCGTTTAACGACTAATCAAGGCACGCCAGTTGGCGATAATCAAAACTCCAGAACAGCCGGACAACACGGCTCGACACTCTTGGAGGATTACCATCTGATCGAGAAGATCGCCCATTTTGACCGCGAACGTATTCCAGAGCGCGTGGTGCATGCGCGCGGGGCTGGCGCGCATGGCGTATTCCGGGCAACCAACAGCATGAGTGCCCATACAAAGGCTGTGTTCCTGCGGGAAGCGGGCAAAGAAACGGATGTGTTTATCCGGTTCTCCACCGTTATTCACGGAACAGGTTCGCCGGAGACGGCGCGCGACCCGCGCGGTTTTGCGGTGAAGTTCTACACGGAGGAAGGCAACCTGGATATCGTCGGCAACCATTTGCCGGTCTTCTTCATCCGCGATGCAATCAAATTCCCGGATATGGTGCATTCGCTTAAGCCTTCTCCGCGCACGAATATTCAAGAGCCGGGGCGTTATTGGGACTTCATGACGCTGTCGCCGGAATCGACCCATATGCTCACTTGGGTATTCTCCGATGACGGCACCCCTGCTTCCTACCGCGAAATGGACGGTTTTGGCGTTCACGCGTTCAAGTGGATAAATGATGAGGGTAAAGCAACGTACGTGAAATACCATTGGAAATCGAAGCAGGGAGTCCGCAACTTAACGGCTGCCGAAGCCGGCGAGATGCAAGGCAAAGACTTTAACCACGCGACCCGGGATTTGTACGATTCCATCGAACTGGGCCAATATCCGGAATGGGATCTGCATGTGCAGCTGATGCCGGTTGAGCATCTGGACCGTTATTCGTTCGACCCGCTTGATCCAACGAAGATTTGGCCAGAGGATATGTATCCGCTGCAGCTTGTCGGCACCATGCAGCTGAACCGCAATCCGGACAATTATTTTGCCGAAGTCGAGCAGGCTGCTTTTTCGCCTAGCGCGCTAGTGCCAGGCATTGAGCCTTCGGAAGACAAGCTTCTCCAAGGCCGTCTGTTCTCGTACCCGGATGCGCAGCGCTACCGTCTTGGGGCCAACTATCTTCATATACCGGTCAATTGCCCTTACGCGCCGGTTCGCAACCATCAGCGTGATGGCGCGATGACGATGAAGGCCGACCCTTCAACCGTTAACTTTGAGCCAAACAGCTCTTCCGGAAGCCCGCAGGAAGTTCCCGAGTATAAGGACAGCAACGCGCCATTGCATGGCTATGCCGGACGTCAGAAGATCGACAAGACCGACGATTTCACGCAGGCAGGCGAGCGCTACATGTCACTGTCCCCGCAGCAGAGGGACAATCTGGTCAGCAACCTGGTCAACGACCTGAAGCAAACAAGCGAAAATATCCAGCTGCGTGCCGTATGCAACTTCTTCCGCGCTAACGTGGAATTCGGTATCCGCCTTTCGAAAGGGCTTGGCGTAGATATCAACGCATATATGCAGCACCAGCGTTAATCATAGAAAGCCAACGGCCGAAGCCAATCGATTGACGATTGAGCTTCGGCCGTTATTTTTGAATTATAAGAAAGTATAAACTTTTGTTATACTGTACTTAATCTTCGTAAACGATTACATAACGAGAGGTGAGAGGATGCAATATCGCGGGTTAGGTTCATCGGAATTGAAAGTTAGCGAGATCAGCTTCGGAACATGGGCGATTGGCGGTGCCTGGGGCAACGTCAACGATAAGGAATCGCTCTTGGCGCTTGAGGCTGCCATCGATAAAGGCGTCAACTTCTTTGATACGGCCGACGTGTACGGCGACGGCCACAGCGAGCAGCTGCTCGCGCAGGCTACCAAAGGGCGCGAGGATGAGATTTATATTGCGACGAAATTTTGCCGCGCGGGAGATATTCATGATCCGGCGACCTATTCGGAGGCTTCGGTCCGCGCTTATTGCGAAGCCAGCCTGAAGCGTCTGGAGCGCGAACGGATTGATCTGTACCAGATCCATTGCCCGCCAATGTCGATCCTGAAGGATGGAACCGTGTTTGAGGTGCTGGACAAGCTGCAGCAGGAAGGCAAAATCCGTCATTACGGCGTAAGCGTGGAATCGGTGGAGGAAGGGCTCTTCTGCCTGGAGCAGCCGAATGTGCGCGCGCTTCAAGTTATCTATAATATTTTCCGCCAGAAGCCGCTTGAGCTGCTCAATGAAGCGCATCGGCGCGGAGTGGGAATCTTGGTTCGCCTGCCGCTTGCTAGCGGTCTGTTGACGGGTAAGTTCACGGCATCGTCCACTTTCGAAGCGGATGACCACCGCCGCTTTAACGAGAACGGCGAAGCGTTTAACGTGGGGGAGACATTTGCCGGACTAGGCTTTGCCAAAGGCGTTGAGCTGGCCGACCAGCTGCGCTGGATTGAGGACGGCCGCGGCAATATGACGCGTGCTTCGCTGCGTTGGCTGCTTGATCATGAAGCCGTCACTTGCGTGATCCCGGGCTTCCGCAACGTCCGTCAGGTGGAGGATAATCTTGCGGCTCTGGAAGTGCCTTCGTTTACGGTTGAAGAGCGTGAGCGCCTTGCGGCATTCTATAAGGAACAGGTTCATCCGTTTATCCGCGGATCGTACTAATTGGATCGTTCGACAGGCAAAAACTTGCGAGCGCGGAAGGTTTGCACTGTTGAAAATTTTGCAGTACGATGGATGTAGCTAACCTATTTTGAAATGAGGATAGATAACGATGCTATCTGCAAATACACATCTCATTCAAGTGGCGTCCATCGTTTTTTCGGTTTGTGCCGGTCTGACGCTTATCATTCTTCGCATGCGGGCGGGCAAACAGCCGACGAGCCTGCGTAAAATCATCGCCCCGCCGCTTGGCATGTCGACGGGCTTTATCATGTTTGCTTTTCCGGTTACCCATATTCACTGGCTGTGGGGGTTATCGGCTTTCGGCACGGGGCTCTTAATCTTCTCGTTCCCGCTGATCGTCACGACACGTCTTGAGAGAGTCGAATCCGATATATTCGTCCGCCGTTCCAAGGCGTTTATCTTTATCATGCTGACCTTGCTGGCAATCCGGCTAGCGCTGCACAGCGTAGTCGAGCAATATATGTCAATCCCGCAGACGGGGGCTTTGTTCTATCTGCTCGCGTTTGGGATGATTCTCCCGTGGCGTTTCGCCATGGTTGGCGACTATATGCGATTGCAAAAGGCAGAAATGTAAGGAGTAGGGGGCGTGCCGCGTGCACGCCCTTTTTTTGACCGCAATCAAGCGGTCGTTTATTTTCGATTCATGGACAAGGTCCTTCCGTGCTGTAGTGCTGTAAGACGGGAAAACCGACTTATTGGCTTTGTTGCCCGGTGTGTTGAGGTGGAGAGGGTAGCTTTAAGAGGAAAAACCAGACTTATTGGGTTGATTGCCCGTTGCGTTGATGTGGAGCGGTAGCTGCAAGAGGGAAATTTCCTCTTAAATTTGTATCCGTAATGGTCAGCACAATGTTTGACACAGGGTATCGGAATGTGATATAAATTGTATACAATTTAATTTTGATCAAACCATTTTTATTCAGAGGAGGATTCATCATGAGCGTTTATTCATTTGAAGCAGATACAATTAGAGGGCAGCGTGTTAGTCTGGAGGATTACAAGGGCAAGGTGCTGGTCATCGTAAATACAGCAAGCAAATGCGGCTTCACGCCTCAGTATTCCGATCTGCAGAAGGTATACGAGCAATATAAGGATCAAGGACTCGAAATTCTGGGCTTCCCGAGCAATCAGTTCGGCGAACAGGAGCCGGGATCGAACTCGGATGTGCAGGAATTCTGCCAGATCAACTATGGCGTATCCTTCCCGCTGTTTGCGAAAACGGATGTCCGCGAGGAATCGGCTCATCCATTGTTCAAATATTTGACGGAGCAGGCTCCGTTCCACGGCTTTGACACCTCGGAGCCAAGCGGCAAAATGCTTCATGCTTTCCTGTCGGAGAAGCTGCCTCATTACTTGGAAGGCAATGACGTGAAATGGAACTTCACGAAGTTTCTTATTGACCGCCAGGGCAATGTAATCAAACGGTTCGAATCGACGGACGAGCCGCTGAATATGGTCGAAGATATTCAAAAACTGCTGTAATTGTAATCCCATACGGCGTTAATGAAAAGCTCGTGCTGCCCGCATAAGGCCGCATGGGCTTTTTTTGCTGTGCAGCTCAAACCTCCCACCAGATGACCTCCGCGCAGACCCCCAACAGGCCAAGTACGGTCAAAGAGCCTACTACGTTAACGGTTAAAGTCTGTCCCGGCGGTACCGCGACGCCCCCGCCAACGGAAAAGGAGAACGGCCCCGGCTGCAGCGGATAAAGAGTAAAAGCCGTCCCGCCCGTTACGGCGTTAATGGAGGTGGTAACGGAAGCAACGCTGGACGTCCCGCTTCCCAAGTTAAGATTGACCGGCGTTACGGTCGTTGGAGAAGCGACGGTTCCGCCGCTGTAGACCGTTACTTGCGCGGAAAAGCTCGAGAGCAGGCTTAACGAAATGTTTGTGTACCCGATGATCTGTCCGAGGTACACGGTTTTACCGCCGCCCGGCGGATTGGCTAAACGGATTGAAATGTTTACGCTTCCCCCTAAGGCCCCCAAGGACAGGCTGTTGGAGGCACTTATGCTAAAGGAGCCGCCAGCTTGTACGGAAGTGCCGGACTGAGCCGGAATTTCGGATCCGGGCTGCGTGTAGGAGTTGGTTGCCGCTCCGTACAAGGGCCCATTGGAGCCGTCGAATATCGGGTTATTCGGCATTAAAACTCCCACCACGAAATATTGGCCGCCGCCGTAATGGCACCGGTACCAACGGAAATGGTGACTGAACGGTTAGGCGCTACAATAAGTCCTTCTGCAAAAGCAACCTCAAACAACCCCGCCGCCAGCAGAGTGGTATAGAACAGCGTTGGTGTGCCCGATACGCTGCCGGTTGCTACCCGTGAGGTAGCCACGCTTGTTGTCGTGTTCCCTAGCTGCATGTTAAACGGAGTTGGCGTTGTCCCGCCCGTGACCGTACCTCCCGAATAAAGATTCACCGTTGCTGCCGCACTCACCCCGCCGCTAATTTTTGAAAGATACAGCGATCTTCCGCTACCGTTTGGATTGAATATCTGAATCAATAAGTTGGAGCCCGCGCCTACGGCCGTGCTAGCCGAAGTAACCATAAAAAACCGGCCGCTTGCAGCAGCGTCTTCTTCAGGAGGAGCCACGATGGCAGGACTGCTGTAGCGGTTATTCAGCAAAATATAAAGCGGATTGTTCTCGCTGTTGAATACGGAGTAATTCGTCAATTGTCCCCACCTCTTGTATCGAAATGCTTGCCACATTATATGGTGGAAAAGCCGGATTCGCATGGGGATTTACCGATGAGGCGGAAGTTAGGTGAATCCACAGGCGTCAATCGCCGCCGCCGACAAATTCGTTTACACATAAAGTAATGGAAGCATGGACATCGAGGAGAAGAGGAGAAATGGGAAAAGCAGCAGGATGCAAACATAGAAGACCACGCCGTTGCCGCAAAAAGCCTTTAAAGCCCAGAAAACGCCATATCCCCCGAAGACGTGTTTGCCGCAGGGGCAAAGACGGCAGCTGTTGTCAAAGTTTCCGATCCATTGAGTATGAAGAAGCTGCGACCTCGGATGAATTCGTCCCAATGCCCAAACAAGACACGGCTTTGGACTTGGTGTTTTCTTACGCAGTACTGAATCGGGGGGGAAATGCAGCCGTTGTACGTCTGGAGGTTGGCCCGAACGGAGTGGATTTCGCAAGCGACTACGAGAGCGTTGTTGAGCCGGGTGGCATGGCTATTATGACTCCGTCGAGATTTATGCATTTTACAAGACTCTCGATAAGGTCGCAGCAGCCAGGGGCTCCAACTTTAATCCAGGTGTATTATCAGGCGCAGCGAGCCCAGATGACTCCGGTTCATGAATTTCATTTTCTAAGAGAAAATAGGTGATGGGAAGAAATGCCAAACTTTTCGACATTTAATCCGAATCCGGATAATTTACGCACTTTAATCTTTGGCAAAGACAGTACGGATACGGCGCGGCCGCTGGCCGTGGACACAAGCGGTAATCTGGTTACCGTAATGCTAGACGGTACGATCAGCAGTATTCTGGGTGTAACGATTACGGCCGGGACAGTGGCAATCTCCGGCGGCACGGTTGGGGTGACCGGAACGGTGGCCCTGTCCGGAGGAACGGTAGACGCCACGATTACGGGCGGTACGATCAGCGCTGTACTTGGCACCACGATTACGGCGGGGACGGTGGCGATCTCCGGCGGTACGGTCGAAGTATCCGGCGGCACAGTCGCCGTATCTGGCGCAACAGTTACGGGCGGTACGGTAGATGCGTTGCTTGGCGCAACGATCACGGCGGGGACATTGGATGCTGTGCTTGGCGCGACGATTACCGCAGGAACTTTGGATGCCGTGTTAGGGGCGACAATTACAGCCGGAACGATTACAGCCGTGCTCGGCACCACGATTACGGCGGGTACAGTAGCGGTCTCCGGAGGAACAATTGCGCTGTCGGGCGGCACGGTGGCGGTGTCTGGCGCGACGATCACGGCGGGAACACTGGATGCGTTGCTGGGAGCAACCATTACAGCCGGCACATTGGATGCGTTGCTAGGAGCAACAATCACGGCCGGAACGATCACGGCAGTACTTGGAACGACAATCACAGCCGGTACGGTGGCGATTTCCGGAGGGACAGTTGCGCTGTCGGGTGGTACGGTTGCGGTGTCTGGCGCGACAATCACGGCGGGCACGCTAGATGCGTTATTGGGAGCAACGATTACAGCCGGAACACTAAATGCATTGCTAGGAGCAACAATCACGGCGGGAACGTTGACGGCCGTTCTCGGCACGACAATCACAGCTGGTACGGTAGCCGTATCCGGAGCAACGATAACCGCAGGAACGTTGGATGCCTTGCTTGGAGCGACGATCACAGCGGGAACGTTGACAGCGGTGCTTGGCACGACAATCACCGCAGGTACAGTGGCGGTGTCTGCAGCAACGATCACCGGTGGCACATTAAATGCCGTCCTCGGCACAACAATTACAGCCGGTACCGTGACTGCGTTGCTCGGAGCAACCATTACCGCTGGTACTTTAAGCAGCGTCACTTCAATTTCTCAAAAGAGCTTCCAAGAAGTAGCGAACCTGAATAACCTAACAGCAGATGCGTATACGGCTGTACCGGCCATTACGACCAGCGTATTCGGCACTTATTCTTACTTTGTCTATAACAAAGGTCCGGGAACGAATGCAGCGACTGCACGTGTTGAGATCAGCGCCAACGGAACGAACTGGTATACCGACGTGGAGAGCGTAACGGGAATCGCGGTAGGCTCGGTTGACGTGCTGGTGCCGCAGCGTTTCCTGAAATATACGAGACTGGCCTACCGTTCGACAACGACCGGAAGCCCAACCACCGTCGACGTATACTTCAATGGCCAAGGCACGTAGGCTTACGGAGTAAGAATTACCGCAAAAGACGCGCTAATTCTTGGCGTATGCTTACGAAGTGAGATTACCGCAAAACAGCGCTAATTCTTGGCGTATGCTTACGAAGTAAGAATTACCGCAAAAACCGCGCTAATTCTTTTTAGGAGGGTTATAAAATGTTGCTCGGCGTTCACATCATCGTACGCAATGAAGAGGATATGCTTCCGGAATGCCTGGACAGCATTCGCGGCATAGCCGATGAGCTCATCGTTGTCGACACGGGTTCTACGGACGGAACGGTGGACATTGCCCTGCGGTATGGAGCAAGAGTGATTAAGGCGGAGTGGAAGGATAACTTCTCCTCCGCCCGCAATCTGGCATTAGAGCATGCACGCACCATATGGGTTCTGGTTCTGGATGCGGATGAACGGCTGAGAGGCGATTTGCAGTCGCTGAGGCAGGCGCTGCGAAAAGCCGATTCGTCTGCTTACCGGCTGCGAATGGAGCATCTGCTCGATGCCTCCAATACGGGACGCAGCATGACAAGCGAAGCCGTGCGTCTGTTCCGTGCGGACCGCGGCTATTCCTATTATGGTGAAATTCATGAGCAGCTCGTCCGTATCCGGGAGATGGAGGGCGGCAGCGTCATGATGGATGTGGACGGTCCGCTATGCGCCGGCACTCCTCACATTGCCCATATCGGGTACATGCCGGATGTGCTGCGGCGCAAATCCAAAGCGGAACGGAATTTACGGGTCATTTCCAGGCAGCTGACCAAGCGGCCGAATGACCCTTTTTGTCTATACAATTACGGAGTTACGCTATGCCAGCTTGGAAATGCGGAAGAAGCGGCGGCGGCCTTCGACAAAGCGCTTGGCTACACGCCTCTAACCGCTCCGTACCGGCCGACGCTGGTTAGAGATTATGCAACTACGCTCCTTGCTCTATCCCGGAATGGGGAAGCTGCCGAGCTGCTTCGGGGGGAGACACTCCGGTATCCCGATTACCCGGACCTGTATCTGCTGCAGGGCAACAGCTTGTCGGCGGCAGGAATGCTAGTGGAAGCAAGGACAGCCTATGAAGCTGCCATAGAAGCGGGCTCTAGACCCCATTCCTATATTTCCGAAAATGGAGCGGGCAGCTACCAGTCACAGCTTCGCCTGGCATCCGTATTGCAGCGGACAGGGGAGGCTGAAGCAGCCCTGCTGGCATATGAAACCTTGCTTGGCGCCAAGCCGGGATGGGAAGAGGGTTTGTCAGCCTGGGCGGATTACCTTCAGCAGCTTGGCTTGTCCGACCAGGAGATCCGCGAAAGATTAAGCGATTTTACCGGCGATGAAGGTGCGGAGCCGCATAAGCTGATGGCTCGCGTCTTAAGCCGTATCGGCGCCAACAGTATGGCTTTGCCGCTGTGGAGGGAAGTGATACAGTCGGCATCCGCGTCAACGGCAGCTGGTGACCCAATGCCGGAACAGCTCCTTTTGTCCGATATACGAGGGTTTGCGGACTGTCTGATCGGGACCGGTCAGTATGCGGAGGCGGCTTTACAAATTCGGACTTGGCTTCAGGCGGTTCAACCGTACGCAGAAGAAGTGCCTTCACATGAGATCCTTCAGCTAGGCATGGAGTGGGCTTTATGCCGCTGGAATGACGGGGTGCAGATCAGCTGGGAGGAATTGCGGGCTGTTCTTGGGGGAGGGCCTGTTGCCCGCGAGGCGGAGCAGCTAAATGGCTGGCTTCCGGCGGCGCAAGGGCCGCAGAACAAAATCGCGAAGGAGCAGGAGCTCGCTGCTGCTGTCCGCTGGCTGGAAACGGCGGTGAGCCGGGGAATGCTGCGCCTTGCGCACCGGCTGGCAGGCGGCTTTTACGGACTGAAGCCGTATTTTGAAACCCTTCTCTATGACCACGGTTATGTGGATGCCGCCGCTGAACAGATGCTGGACCGTTACGAGAAGGAGGGCCGTCTGACAGGGGAGCAATCCTTCCGTTTGGGGGAACTACTCTATTTGAAAAAGCTGCACAACGAAGCCTTATCCTTGTTCGATAGTTCAGCGGAAAACGACAAAAGCGGCGTTTACGCGGAAAGAGCGCGGCTTGGAGCAGCCGCAGCCTGCCTGCAGCTTGCTATTGAAGCTCTTCAGCCGGATGAATATAGCGGTACCCGCAATTGGGACGGCAGCTGGTCGGAGCCGGACCGGGTGAAGCTGCAGGAAGCATTGCTCCGAGTAGAGTGGATGGGCTGGCAGACCAGCTGGAACGGGCGGCAAAGGAGGCGCGTGAATGGCGGAACAGCGGAAGCGGATTTCCTTATGCATGATCGTTAAGAACGAGGAAAAGCATTTGCCCGGCTGTCTTGACAGCGTGCTAGGCATAGCCGACGAAATCATTATCGTCGATACCGGTTCGACCGATGGAACCATTGCCATAGCCGAGCGTTACGGAGCGCAGGTGATCCGGAGCGGGTGGGAGCATGATTTTGCCAAAGCCCGCAACAAAGGGCTAGAGCGGGCTAACGGGGAATGGATTCTGTTCCTTGACGCGGATGAACAGCTGGACGCGGCAACAAAACCTCAGCTGCTCGAGTATGCCGGCCACGCGGAACTGTCCGCGCTGCTGCTCCAGATCAGAAACCAGGTTGGGCCCGACCATGATCAGGGCTCCACGATCCATCCCGTGCTACGGATGTTCCGGAATGATCCTGCCCACCGGTTCGAGGGACGGATTCATGAACAGATTTCGTTTTCGATTTTGCGGAAAAACCCGTCGGCCCGTTTTCATCTGACGGATGTCATTATTCATCATTATGGCTACAGAACGCAGGTGGTGGCGGAGAAAAACAAGCTGCAGCGCAATATGGAGCTGCTTGAGCTTGCGCTTGCGGAAGACCCGGGCAATACGTTCCACCGCTATAATATCGGGGTTGAATATTTGCGGAATAACCGAGCGGCCGAAGCGCTG
Source organism: Paenibacillus sp. MMO-58 (assembly GCF_037146255.1). Classification (NCBI taxonomy): domain Bacteria; kingdom Bacillati; phylum Bacillota; class Bacilli; order Caryophanales; family Paenibacillaceae; genus Paenibacillus; species Paenibacillus sp. MMO-58. The sequence continues at coordinate 59,960 of NZ_JBBCVY010000007.1, read as the reverse complement.
GAAGCGTTCCGGATTGCCAAGCGATCCGCCGGATTTGAGCAGCTCTCTTATGCGCATCTGGTGCTGAAATACGAATCGCTTAGTCTCCAGCTGCTTGGCAGATGGGAGGAAGCCGCTACTGCGGCGAAGGAAGGCTCCGCTATTTTCCCGGACTATACGGATTTGTGGCATTATGTTTCGCTTTGCTTAGCGAGTACCGGACGGTTCAAGAATGCGATGGAAGCCGCCGAAAAAGCGCTGGAGCTAGGAGCAGCGCCCGCACGCTACCATACGGAGGACGGAATGGGAACGTTCCGGACGGCTTATTTGCAAGGACGAATCTATGAAGCACTGCATGATGAGCAGGGCGTGGAGCAGGCATACATGAGGGCGCTGCGGTTTAAGCCCAGCCTGCTCCCGCCGCTTTTCCGGCTTTGCAAATACATGAGGACCGCCGGCCGCGAAGGCCAGCTTGCCGCCTGGATGGCAAGGCGGATCGCCTGCCCGGATGAAGCGGCTATGCTGAAGCTGGCCGGGGTTATGGTGGCTAGCGGCTGCCCGGACAGCGCGGTTGCGTATTTGGAATGGCAAGCCGAACTGTACAAGGAGCCTAGGCTCCGGCACTCTCTTTCCGCGCAGGCGAATGCTTTGCGCGATGGGGATTACAGCGGGCTGCCTTTTGCGGGCTGGCTTGGCAAGGATGAGGCGGAAGATACGCTGTCATCCGCGGTACATTGGAGGGCGCGAGCGGAGCAGTATTTGGAACGGGTACAGCAGTCGAAGGAACGCCCTGTCGAAAGGCAGGCCGTTCAAAGCATCCGCCTGCTGCTGCCCGGATTTGAAGGGTGGTAAGGAGGGGCCGGGATGGAAGGGAAGCTTCCGATATCGCTGTGCATGATTGTCCGGGATGAGGAATTATTCCTGCCGGATTGCCTGGCCGCGGCGGCTCCTTATTGCTCGGAGATCATAGTGGCGGATACGGGCTCGACAGACCGGACGGCAGACATAGCGGAAGCTTACGGTGCAAAAGTGCTGCGGATTGCCTGGCAGGATGATTTTGCATTGGCCCGCAATGCTGTTATCGAGCAGGCCTCCCGGCCGTGGATTCTGGTACTGGATGCGGATGAACGGCTTCTCCCGCTTCCCCTGGAGGAATGGAGACGGCTGCTGGCGGCAGAACAATGCTACGGCTATTTGATTCAGATGAGGAGCCGGGTTGAAGGCAGGAGCGGGGAGGAAGAGATCTCGGACGCGGTCTGCCGGCTTTTCCGAAACGATCCGAGGATCCGGTTCTCCGGCGCAATTCACGAGGAAGCGGCAACGGCCGTCTCGGCCTGCGGAGAAGAAGCCCTGCGTTTTGCTCCGGTTGAAGTGCTTCATGAGGGGTACCGGCATGCCATTATGGTGAGACGCGGGAAAAAAGAACGGAATAAACGGATCCTGCTCGCCGCCTTGAGCCGTGAACCGGAAAATCCGGTGCTGCGTTATGCGATGGGTACGGAGTATTTTACTTACGGGGACTGGGAGCGGGCGGCCGAATGGCTGGAGCCTATGGTGAACGGGGAAGAAGCGGGTGAAGACGCCGGTTATTTATCCGACATTTGGCTGAAGCTGGTCCATGCGCTGCGGGCGCTTGGCAGGCTGGAGGAAGCGGAGGGGTATGCCCGGAGCGGGCTAACAAGGTATGGCGATTTTCCGGATTTGCATGAAGCTTACGCGGCGGTGCTGATGGAGATGGATCGGTCTGGCGAGGCCGGGTTGGTGCTGGAGCGGGCAGGCTTGGCCGGCAACCCGTCTGCGCATTACTCTTCCGCCGCCGGCTCCGGCAGCTACCGGACGTTGCTTGCCGCCGGATATGCAGCGGAACGCAGCTATAACTGGAATAGGGCAGCCGAAGCCTATGCGGCTGCGCTTGAGGCTAATCCCGTCTATCGGCCAGCATGGGAAAGGTTAGTTATGCTGGGCATGCTTGACGCGGATCATAGAACGCATTGGTTGGCTGCGGCCAACCGCGCGGCAGCCACCGGCGATCATAGGCTTTGCCGCTTCATGCTGGAGCTGCTGGCTGACGCCGGACTTCAGCTTGAGCCCGAGGTAAGCAGCCGGCTGATGGCCGGGCTGGCGGTGGGGGAGGCTTTTTGGAGCGGCTTGCTCGCCGCGCAGCAGGGCGATCCGGCCGCTGCCAGGCAGCGCTGGGCGCAGCTGCCGGATGCGTACCCAGGCAAGGGCGAGTATCTCGCCGCCCTTGCCTGGGTGGATGGCGGGCGGGCTGAGCCGCCGCCCGCCGGGCTTGCGCACGCGCTGCTCCGCGTGCGTGCATGGCCCCCGTGGCTGCGGCTTTGCCCAGCCGCGCCAGCTTCTGCAGCGGCGCCGGTTCACGCGGCGCCGCTGCAATGGTGCGCGCTGCTAGGCGCAGCGCCGCCTGTGCCCGCGCTGGCCGCGGCACAGGGGCTGCGCGCGGCAGCGCAGCCCGGGGCGCCCGCGCGGCTTGCCGCGGGCGCATTGCACTTCGCCGCGGGCGATATGCCCGCCGCGGCGGAGCAGTTTGCGGCTGCGCGCGAAGCGGCGGCGCAGCCATGGGTCTCGCGAGCCGCCGCTGCGGGGCTCGCGGCAGCGCTTGCGGCGCGCGCCCGTAGCGGCGCGCAGGTCCCTGCGCTCGCAGCGCCCTTGCTCTGCGAGCGGGAGCTGATGCTGCGTATAACCTCCGTGCTATACAGCCTGTAAGCTCTTTTTTTCCGTGCTATACAGTTGTTTTACGTATACAGCTTCTTGCATTGCACGAAATACAGTGTATTTCTGATTTATAACCCGGTTACTGGAATTACACTGCGCGTTCTGCAGGATATTGCACTTAAACCCACCTCAATTCGCCTATCTTTGAAGGTTATACTGCAAAATTACACACCGTATTCCGCAGAAACAGCTTGGATCGGCGAATCTCCTGCCCAACATGCAGCATAGCAGGCAGGACGGCGGTACGGTAATCAGCGCTTTTCCACATCTCCCTTCGCAAGCTGAGCAGTGATGATCGTCTTCCACTCGGCGAGCCAGCGCGCCTGATCGAATGCGAGCGCCGCCCGCCGGGCGGCTGTGCCTAATCGGCGCCGCAGTCTAGGCTGGTCGATCAGCTCGCTGACGGCAGATGTGACGGCTTCTGCCGAAGGAGGGGTCAGGCGGCCGTTTACGCCATTGATGATAAGATCGTTCAGCCCGCCGACGTTAGTTGCGACAACGGGCAAACCGCAGCTCATCGCCTCTAGGCAGGAGAGGGAGGTTCCTTCCGAGAACAACGTTGGGATGACCGCAATATCCGCCTGATGATAAGCCTCTTGAATCGTCTCGAACGTATATGTCCGGTGGACGATGCGGTCGCGGTGAGGATGAGCTTCCTTCCATAAATGAAAGGCCGCCGCCATCATAGACCCGTCAATCAGCTCGCCGGCGAATTCCACGGTCAGAGCCGGATACCGGCTCAGCAGTTCATCCGCCGACAGCATCATCGCAACGAGTCCCCGTTCAAAGCTTAGCCTCCGCGGGAAAAGTACCCGCACCTCTGTTGCGGAAGGGGAGGCGCCACCCGGCCGGGGAACAAACCGTAAGGTGTCCACTGGATTGGGAAGCAGGATAATAACGGCTGGATCTTCATATTCGCATACCGCCCTGCAATACGTCAGAAAATGCGAATCGACCGACACCACGCGGTCCAACTGTCGAAGCGCCTGATTAATATGCCGGGCGATCGCTGCCTTCGTCTCGGTTGCAATAGAAGGAGTGTCCCAATTGATGCCGTGGCAGATGCCGATGCTTCCCGGGCGGTAGCGGATCGGATGCCAGATGCAGCTGGCATAGATAAGCAGGCCTTCCGCGGATTCCGCCATCCGCTCGAAGGCCTCCGTAATCTTATTGGCTTCAAAAGGCCAGCCCCTAACCCGAACGCCTTCGTGCACGGTATCAAAAGCCTCGTAATACGTCATCTGATAAACAACCGGAGTGAGTCCCAGCTCCTTGACTGCCCGGCATAACAAATCGACATACCGTTCCAGCCCGCCTCCAAACACACGGGAATAATCCTGTCCGTACGCGTTCAGATAGCTGTGGGTCAGAATCGTCACCGTCTTTACGGGATTCGGCTTTGCCATCGTCCTACCCATCGCTGCGCTCCCTCTCGTGCCATCGGATCAGTCTGGGATTCGGATCCAGAATAGATGCGTAGTGGCCGAGATTGCCCCATTGCCCCAGCGGGTCGAGCTTCATATAACGGTCGTATTTCGCCCGCCGCTCCTCAGCGCTTCCCGCCCAGCCGTAATGCTTGATCCGAAGGTCGGTATCGAGGCCGGGCAAAGCGTTGTAGGTAAACGGAAGCCGGGTGGCGTGATGCGCCCGCTTCGGATACGCGTAATGAAAGCCGGGCAAGTAACGGACAAGCGTCATCATAGGCCGCTGATGGAGATTCCACCAGTCGTCCTCGCGGTAGTGGGTGACCGAGTCCCAGAAATCGTACATCCGGAAGGAAACGGTATCATAGTCATCCTGGTTAATAAGCTCCCGCATGGCCGCCTTTGCGTAGTCCTCGTAAAATTCATCCGCATCCACGGCCAGCAGCCAATCCGGCGAGGTTTCCTCCGCAGCCCGCCAAAGCTGCTCGCGCAGCAGCCATTCTTTATGAAACAACGAATCCTTATTCCGTACCAGCTTCACAACCTTCTCGAACGAAGCTGCGAGCTCGGGCGTATCATCCGTGCTCCCGTCATCCACGATAACAATCTCGTCTACAAAGCCGGACAAATCCGCAAGGGCCGCTTCCAGATAACGTCCGGCTTCGTTGCGAACCTGCATGATGGCGGTCAATTTATTGCCCGTTTTTTTTCTGCCGCCTTTTCCGAGACCGCTGAACATCCTTTAGTCAGCCTCCTTATTCCCTCGTGTCAGCTCCCGCGCAACGCCATCCATAACAGCCAGCTCGATCATGCCGTTTAATTCCTCCTGCCTGTGCTCTCCTGCCGCCAGAAAGCAGTGAATGGCCTCATGCCGCTTGCCGTTTAGCAGAAGAGCCGTTCCTTGCAGATGCTGCCACTGCCTGCGCTCGCCCGCCGACTTGCGGAGCCCGTCTTTGCCGAGCAAGAGAGCGCTGTCTAATCGGCCCATCGTAATGTAGGTAGCGATAAGGAGCGAGCGGGCTTCGGGATCATTCGCAAGCGGCTCCAGCAGAGCAGCCGCTTTGCGGTAATCGTCATTCAGCCGGTATAGCTGGGCTTTGGCGAGCTCCCGCTTTCCGGCAGCAAGCCAACCGGATAACTGTGCGGCATTGCGCCATTCCGTTTCTCCTTGGGCGGTGTAGCCGTAGGTCCGTACGGCGTCCTGAACATGTCCCTGTTCCAGCTCGATGGCCGACAGGAACCGGTATACGTTCTGAAGCGTGTCCCTGCGGCCCTCGTGAAGCATTTGCTCAAAGGAAGCAAGCAGAAGCTTTCGCGCGTATTCGGCTTCGCCGGTCAAATACCGGTAGACCGAATGGAAGAAGAGGCCGTCGGCATAGCCGTTCGCCTTGCCGCCCGCCGCCTGCTCTTGCTCCTGCTTCTGAAGCAGCTCATTCCGCCAGTTGGCTCTATGGCGCTGCTGGAGACGGATAAGCATGTCGGACTCGAAGCCGTCGCAATGCCATTCCACCGCCTGCCTGGCAAACAGATCGGAGGTTTCGTCCATTCCGTCCATCAGAAAGACGCTGCCGCGGCGGAAGCACTGCTCCAGATAGAAGGCCTCCGTACCGGCGACGACAAGCGTGGCATACGCGCATAGCCAGGAGCGGCATTTGAGCCACAGCTCTTCTTCATTTGAATTCGGGCCGGGCAGTATGGCGATCAGGCAGTGCGGCTTCAGCGGCACGGCAATATGCACCCAGGCAGGATGCATAACCATAGCGGAGGCGCTACCCCATTCCACGTCATCCAGCCGTTCCAAGGCGAGAGCTTCGATTCCGCTTGGAGCGTCATCGGCTACTGCGAGCAGCTTTCTCTTTGCGGCTAACTCCTCCAGCCAGCCCCGAACGCCGGACGGAATCCCACGCCAGCCGCCGGGAGGAAAGACGATAATCGGTTGTGCTGCCATGGCGCGCTCACCATCCGTTCCACTCTTTTGGTTCTTGTATGAACGTATGAAAAATAGTACGATAACCATTCCGGTTTTTTCTCGAACTGGAAGCAAATAATAGGCTTTAACAACAACATCAGGTTAAGACACAAGGAAAGAGGTAGGTTTGTAAGATGGTTGATCAAAACAAGAGTACGGCTGCTCCATCGCTTGCGGATGGGGAAGAGCGGTTCTCGAAATCAGGATTTATTTTCGCGGCAATCGGCAGCGCGGTTGGTCTCGGCAACATGTGGAAATTCCCTTATATCACCGGCAAATACGGCGGTGCGGCATTTTTCCTCATGTTTATTGTCTGCCTTCTCGCTGTTGGCTTGCCGGTCCTGATGGCCGAGCTTGCGATCGGCCGCGGCGGCCGCGGCAGCGTATCGACCTCCTTTAACCGGCTGACCAAGCAAAAGGGCTGGGGAGCGCTTGGATTCCTCATGATCGCAGCGCCATTTTTGATTTTATCGTTCTATTCCGTTGTCGCAGGCTGGACGATGTATTACGCAGTCCGGTCGTTCTCGGGACAACTGTTTACGACGACGGATTACTCCGGCCAGTTCAATGCCTTCATCGGCAGCTGGCAGCCGGTATGGTGGATGCTTCTGGCGCTGGTACTTACGGCGGCAGTTATTATTAAAGGCGTGTCGGCCGGGATTGAGAAATTTAACAAAATTCTTATTCCGGGCCTTGTTATTTTATTGCTAGTCCTCGTAGTCCGCGCTTTGACGCTTGACGGGGCAGGAGAGGGGGTATCATTCTTCCTTAGTCCGGATTTCAGCAAGCTGACGGCCGAATCGGCCCTGGTTGCGCTTGGACATGCGTTCTTCTCCCTCTCCCTTGGCATGGGGACGATGATTACGTACGGTGCTTATGTGGATAAGAGACAATCGCTTGGCGCGGGTACGATGGCGATTGGCCTAGGCGACCTGTTGTATGCCTTCCTGGCAGGCTTGATCATTTTCCCGACGTCCTTTGCATTCGGGATCGAGCCGGGCCAAGGGCCGGGTCTTGTGTTTGTGGCGTTGCCGGCTGCTTTTGCAGCGATGCCGCTGGGCAGTCTTTTTGGCGGATTATTCTTTATCCTTCTTGCGGTTGCCTCGTTAACTTCGACAGTTGGTCTCCTGGAAGTGCCGGTTGCCTTTATTCGCGAGCGGTATGGATGGAGCCGCGGGCTTGCGGTTACGGTGATCACGGTGCTTCTCTTCCTAGTTGGCATCCCTTCGGCCGTGTCGGTAGGCGGAGCGGTTAGCGGATTGGATTTCGGGGGCAAGACGTTCTTCGACTGGATGGATTTCGTCTGCTCGAACATCATGCTGCCGCTTGGCGGCCTGATCGTGACGATTTTTGTGGGCTGGGTTTGGAAAAACGCGGCCGAGGAAGCCGGTCTTACGGCGGCATGGTTTTGGATTTGGCTGTTTATGGTGCGTTACATCGCCCCGATACTCGTCGTCCTGGTTCTGCTCTATTCCGCTGGCGCACTGGACTTTTTATTTAAAGGATAGTGTTTCTCCCTAGCAGTAGACAGTGTATTTTCTCGTAATTTTGTGTATGATAGGAAGATCATTAATTACGGGAAAGGTTGGTCGCCGTGGAAAACACAGTGGAGAATAAGGTATCATCCTCTAACTTTATCAAAAACATCGTCGTCGAAGATTTGAAAGAAGGCCACGTGCAGGAAATCGTGACCCGCTTTCCGCCGGAGCCTAACGGATATTTGCACATCGGACATGCCAAGTCGATCTGCTTGAACTTCGAGCTTGCCGATGAATTCAAAGGACGGACAAATCTGCGTTTCGACGATACGAATCCGGTAAAGGAAGATACGGAATACGTAGAGTCGATTAAGGAAGATGTGCGCTGGCTCGGCTTTGACTGGGATGATCTTCGTTTTGCATCCGACTACTTCGAAGAATTGTACAACCGTGCCGTTCTGTTGATCCGCAAAGGGAAAGCCTACGTGTGCGACCTGACTGCCGAGCAAATCCGCGAGATGCGCGGTACGCTGACGCAGCCGGGACAAGACAGCCCTTACCGCAGCCGCAGCGTGGAAGAGAATCTTGATCTGTTCGCTAGAATGCGGGCAGGCGAATTCAAGGACGGCGAGAAGGTGCTGCGCGCGAAGATCGATATGGCTTCGCCGAATATCAACTTCCGAGATCCGGTTCTGTACCGGATTGCTCATGCGCATCATCACCGCACCGGAGACGCATGGTGCATCTACCCGATGTACGACTACGCGCATCCGATCAGCGACGCGATTGAAGGCATTACGCATTCGATTTGTACGCTGGAGTTCGCGGACCACCGTCCGCTGTACGACTGGACGATCGCGGAATGCGAAATGGTCGACGTGCCGAAGCAATACGAGTTCGCGCGTCTGAACATTACGAATACCGTGATGAGCAAAAGAAAACTGAAAGCGCTCGTGGACGAAGGCGCCGTAACCGGCTGGGACGACCCTCGCATGCCAACGATCAGCGGCTTGCGCCGCAAGGGCTATACGCCGGAAGCGATCCGAGCGTTCTGCCGCGAGATTGGCGTAGCGAAAGCGAACAGCACGGTGGACGAGCGGATGCTGGAGCATTTTATCCGGGAAGACCTGAAGCTGAAGGCCCTTCGCACGATGGCCGTTCTGCAGCCTCTGAAGGTTGTTATTACGAACTATCCGGAAGGCCAAGTAGAGATGCTTGAAGCGGAGAACAATGCCGAGAACGAGGAAATGGGCACGCGCCAAATTCCGTTCTCCCGCGAAATCTATATCGAACAGGACGATTTCATGGAGAATCCACCGGCGAAATACTTCCGTCTGTTCCCTGGCAACGAAGTGCGTCTGAAGCATGCTTACTTCATTACATGCCAGGAAGTCATCAAGGATGCGGACGGCAACGTGATCGAACTGCGCTGTACGTATGATCCGGCTACCAAGAGCGGTTCGGGCTTTAATGCCCGTAAAGTAAAAGGCACGATCCATTGGGTCGAAGCCTCGCAAGCCGTGCCGGCGGACTTCCGTCTGTACGAGCCTCTTATTACAAGCGAAGCGGAAGAGGAAGGCAAGCCGTTCCTCGAATGCATCAATCCGAACAATCAGCAAGTGCTGCAAGGCTTTGTGGAGCCGAACATGAAGGATGCGAAGGGCAATGACAAGTTCCAGTTCTTCCGCCACGGCTACTTCAATGTGGATCCTAAAGATTCGACGGGAGAGAAGCTGGTATTCAACCGGATCGTCTCGCTGAAGAGCTCGTTTGATCCGTCCAAAGCTTAAATAAACGCCATAGGCCGAGCAAGCCGGGCTGTCCGTATAGGATAGCCCGGCTTTTTTTGATTTTCATAATAAATGGTAAAAGAGAAGGAAAATGTAGAATTGTGGCGAACATTCTTGTAAACTGCTCGGGCTTTAAGCGGGAGTCATAAGCCCTAATAGGTGGTAATAGGCTAAAGAAAGCAAATAAGCCAATAGAGTAAAAATAGGGAGGAACAACATGGATACTTTTAACCGCGCAGGATTCTGGAGACGTTTGGGCGCCAATATTTTGGACGGCCTTATTATCGGCATTCCGCTTACCATTCTGGCCTTTATCATTTCGGGCGAGAGGGAGAACTCGTTTACGAACATTATATCCTTCCTGTATTCCTTGCTGATTCCTGTTCTTTGGAACGGCTATACGATCGGGAAAAAGATTTGCGGCATTCAGATCCGCCGCCTGGACGGCAGACCGCCGGGCATCGGCACGATGTTGCTGCGCAATGTCGTGGGCGGACTTGTCTATGCCGTTACCATCGGTATCGCAGCGGTTGTCAGCGCGTTTATGGTTGGCATGCGCGAAGACAAACGCGCCATTCACGATTTTATCGCTGGCACGGTTGTTGTTCACGACGGGGACGAGTAAAAGGCCATTATCGCCATATTATCTGGTATACGGCAAGCCCTTAAGGCCCTCTGGGGACCTTAAGGGCTTTGTTTTTGCCTTCGTAATGCCCGATAAGGTCCCTAAAGGGCCTTAACTGCGCGGTAGGCAGGGTTTTTAGTTAGATTATGAGAGATCGTCAAGCCCTTAAGGCCCTTTGGGGACCTTAAGGACTTTGTTTTGGCCTTCGTAGTGCCCGATAAGGTCCCTAAAGGGCCTTAACTGTTCGGCAGGCGGGGGTTTGTTGCATGCTGGTTTTTAGTGGGTGGAGAAGGTTGAATTATTTACACGTGCGCAAAAATCGTACAGGCTGTACAATCAAATAAAGGAAACAAGAGGTCAAGGAGAGAACTAGTTATGAACAATAATTTTACGATCCGAGATGCCAGGGTAGAAGATATGACCCGCATCGTCGAAATATACAACTCTACTATCGCATCCCGCCAGGTAACGGCTGATCTGGAGCCCGTATCGGTGGAGAGCAGAATGAGATGGTATGACGAGCATTCACCGGATTTTCGCCCGTTATGGGTGCTGGAGGAAGACGGCAAAATGCTGGCGTGGCTGAGCTTCCAGTCGTTCTATGGACGCCCGGCTTACAACGCAACGGCCGAGATCAGCATTTATATCGATCAGGAATACCGCGCGCGCGGTATCGGCTCGTTCCTGATTCAGAAGGCGCTTGAAGCAAGCCCGGGACTTGGTCTTCGCACGCTGCTTGGGTTTGTATTTGGCCATAATGAGCCTAGCCTAGCCCTGCTGCGGAAATTTGGCTTCGAAGAGTGGGCGAACCTTCCGAAGGTAGCCGAGCTCGACGGGGTGGAGCGGGACTTGATTATTCTCGGACGCAAGATTTAAGAACGGCTGGATTTGGTGATTCCTGCCAAATGATTTATGCTGGAAGCAATAGGATGATAAGACGACAGGGGAGAATGAACATTGAGCAAGTTTTGGAGTCCGCTTACGGCTTCTTTAGTCCCTTATGTTCCTGGGGAGCAGCCGAAGGACAAAAAATACATTAAGCTGAACACCAACGAAAATCCGTACCCGCCTTCGCCTCAAGTGATGGAGGCCATCCGGTCGGTAACAAACGACGATTTGAGGCTTTATCCCGATCCAACCTGCGATGCGCTTGTCCGCAAAATCGCCGGATATTTCGAAGTTGGCCCGAATCAAGTATTTGTAGGCAACGGTTCCGACGAAGTGCTCGCTTTTGCTTTTGCGGCTTTCTTTAATCCGGCCAAGCCGGTTGCGTTCGCGGACATTACATACAGCTTCTATAAGGTGTATGCGGAATTCTACCAACTGAAGGCGGATATTATTCCGCTGGGCGAGCAGTTCAAGCTGCCGGTTGACGAATTCAGCCGCCGGGATTCCGGAGGTATTGTTATTCCGAACCCGAATGCGCCTACGGCTATGCTGATCTCGCTTGACGATATCCGTACCTTGCTTGTGCAAAACCCCGATCAGGTGGTTCTGATTGACGAGGCGTATATCGATTTCGGCGGAGAGTCCGCGGCGAAGCTGGTAAACGAGTATCCGAATCTGCTGGTCGTTCAGACGCTTTCGAAGTCCCGCTCGCTTGCGGGTCTGCGGGTAGGCTGGGCGCTGGGCAGCGAAGAGTTGATCGACGGGCTGAACCGCGTTAAAAATTCGTTCAACTCTTATACGCTGGACCGTCTTGCGCTTGCAGGCGCGGTAGCGGCGTTTGAGGACGAGTCTTATTTCCAAGAGACCACAGCGAAGGTAATAGCTACTCGGGAAGCGGTGACCAAGGAATTGAAAGAGCTGGGCTTTATCGTGACCGACTCGGCAGCGAACTTTGTCTTCATCTCCCATCCGGGGCATGCGGCAGAGGTTCTGTTCCAGCAGCTTCGCGAACGCGGCGTGCTTGTCCGGTATTTCAAACAGCCACGCATTGATCAATATTTGCGCGTAACGGTTGGCACGGACGAAGAGATGGCTGCTTTTGTAGAGGCACTCAAGGAGATCATTAAGCGATAATGAAGCCGCAGGTAAAACCCGGCTATCAACGGGCTGCATTTTTCGTTGTTCTCTTAAGCGTTATTTATGCGGTAATCGGGAATACTTTTTTTCAACTGGCCTATCGCTATAGTGCCGCTATAGATGAGGCGTACATCGTTTTTGCAATAACATCGACAGTATACGCGTTGCCTGTTATATGGTGTTTTCGCCGAAAGTATTGGTATTTTGCTTTGTTTATCCCTGTTATTTGGGTGCCGATGCTGATGATTACCGGTTATCTGATGGGGGCGGTTTTTCCGCTTCCGGAGGATGATTATGGCGCAGGCATGCTGCTATTGTTCATACACGGATTGAATTTGGCAGCGGTAGTACTGGGCGTGGCGCTTGGATTAACCGTGAACGCGGCGATTGCGGCTTGGAGGAAGTTCAGCAGGGTATAAAAAGGCTATTTAAGCCTATTTCCATTTTGTTATTTTTTCGTGCTATAATGGTGGCAAGTGACTGGTTCGGATTTTTATGTTTGGAGTATAACAATCGTCGTCAGTCTTATAAATAGGAGGATTATTTTTGAATAACCATAAAACGGATAAGAAACTAACCATTTTTGCCTTAGGCGGCGTAGGCGAAATTGGCAAGAACATGTACGCGGTACAATACGCGAACGACATTATTGTAATTGATTGCGGTTCCAAATTCCCGGATGAGGAGCTTCTCGGTATCGACATTATCGTGCCGGATATTACGTACCTCATCGAGAATAAGGACAAGGTCAGAGCTTTGCTCATCACGCACGGCCATGAGGACCATATTGGCGGGTTGCCGTATATCCTGAAGCAGCTGAGCATGCCGGTCTATGCAAGCCGTCTTACGATGGGATTGATCGAAGGAAAGCTGAAGGAAGCCGGACTACTCGGATCGACGGAGCGGCATTTGATTCATTCCGATTCCGAGCTCAAGCTGGGTTCGATGAAGGCGTCGTTCTTCAAGACGAACCACAGTATTCCGGATTCCCTCGGCGTCGTGCTGGATACACCGGAAGGCGTCGTTGTCCATACGGGCGACTTCAAGTTCGACCAAACACCGGTAGGCGATTATCACGCAGACATTCACCGGATGGCGGAGATTGGGAAAAAAGGTGTCCTCGCTTTGCTGTCGGAGAGCACAAACGCCGAACGTCCAGGCTTTACGCCATCGGAACGGATCGTCGGCGCGAACTTCATTGATGCTTTCCGCAAGGCGGAACGCCGCGTGATCGTCTCTACCTTCGCCTCGAACGTGCACCGTCTGCAGCAGGTTGTGGATGCAGCGGCGGCATCGGGACGGAAGCTGGCGATTATCGGGCGCAGTATGGTCAACATGATTACGATTGCTTCGGAGCTGGGCTATCTCGATATCCCGGACGGCATGCTGATCGAGACGAACGAAGTGAACCGCTATGCGGATAATCAAGTCGTTATTCTTTGCACAGGCAGCCAAGGCGAGCCAATGTCCGCTCTTACGCGGATGGCCCGTTCGAATCACCGTCAGGTAGAGATTCTGGAAGGCGACACGGTTATTATTTCGGCAACGCCAATCCCAGGCAATGAACGCAGCATCGGACGCACGGTGGACGAGCTGTTCCGTCTCGGAGCGAATGTCATTTACGGCTCCGGCACGCAAACAGGCATGCACGTATCCGGCCACGGCAGCCAGGAAGAGCTGAAGCTGATGCTTCAATTGATGGCTCCAAAGTATTTCATCCCGATTCACGGGGAATACCGGATGCAGCTTCATCATAAGAAGCTGGCTGAAGCCGTTGGCGTAGAGCAAGGTAATACGTTCATCGTGGATAACGGTGAAATCGTGGAAATCGTAAACGGCGATGCACGCAAATCCGGCAAAGTGCCGGCTGGCAATACGTATATCGACGGACTTGGTATCGGAGACGTTGGCAATATTGTACTTCGTGACCGCAAGCACCTGTCCCAGGACGGCATTCTTGTTGTTGTAGTAACCATCAGCAAGCAGGACAAGACGATCAAATCGGGACCGGATATCATCTCCCGCGGCTTCGTCTATGTACGGGAGTCGGAAGGACTGCTTGAGGAAGCAGGCAGAATTGTAACTAGAACGATTACGAAATCCATCAGCGATAACGTAAACCAATGGACAACACTTAAATCAAACGTAAAAGACGCGCTTGGACGATTCTTATATGAACAAACGAAAAGAAAGCCGATGATCCTTCCTATCATCATGGAAGTGTAATCGGCACCTAACCAGTCCACTTCTTTTTGTTTAGTGAGCCGATATATACACGTAAGGGGCTGTCCCGTTAGCTGATAAAGCTACGGGACAGCCCCTTGTTTTCATTCTAACCGCAATTAAGCCACCAGCTTGAGACCAACTACGGCCCCGATAATGAGGGTGATAAAGAAGATCCGGAGCATGTTTTTCGGCTCTCCGTACAGAACCATGCCAAGAATTGCACCGCCTGTAGCGCCAATCCCCGTCCAGATGGCATAAGCGATACTCATCTCGAGCGTTTGCATCGCGTAGGACAAGCAGACAAAGCTCATGCCAAAGCCGAGCAGCAGGAGAGCGATATTTCTTGCGCTCTTCTTCTCGTTAACCTTGTTCATCATAACAACGCCAAGCATTTCGAACAGACCCGCGCAGATCAAAGCTAACCAGTTCATTTGGAGGATGCTCCTTTCTTCTCGCCCGCACTTCCGTGCTCAGGCGTAATAAGCTTAAGACCAATAATGCCAATTAATAGAAGGGCGATAAACAACAATTTAGCCGCATGCAGCGGATGCCCGAAAAAGACGGATTCCGAAATAACCGTACCGGTCGTGCCAAGTCCTACAAAAACGGCGTATACCGTGCCGACGGGAAGCTCGCCGCTTGCTTTAATGAGCAGAACGAAGCTGACCAGAATCGCAATAAATGTGACCGCCCAGCTCCAGACATGGTCCGCATGCTTGAGCCCCGTGACCCACATGACTTCGAATACGGCAGCGACATAAACTTGAAACCATTGCTTTTTCATGAAAAATATTCCCCCTTACACGTGATGTAATATTTAAAAAGACAAAAATAAAACCTGGGAGACACTGCTGGCGCAGGCGACTCCCAGGTTTTTATCCTTCCGTGATCACAGCTATCGCTGTGAGTTTTCCCTCGGACCAGACCTAAGCATCTTGCTCAGCGGAACCCTAGAAAACCACTAACCTGTATTATACACACTTCGCCCCGAAGATCAAGGCTTGGAAAAGGATAAAAAATGGCGGCACCCAGGCAGAGGAAGTTCTCAGTCACGCTAGGACTGAGGCTTGCCCCCGGTACAGGCGCCGCCAACATGAAACAGCGGATTACGGCTGAATCAAAAGCTTATCAGGAATGCTCGGCATCGAATGTAGCCGCAAGCTCCTTGGCGCGTGCTTCATCGTTGCTGCGTACATGAAGCCGTTTTAAGGAGCCATCCAAGGTTACCTTTGATTTTAACCCGTTAGATTTGAAATACGCATACAACCTGTCGATTTCATCAGCCCGGGATCCGGCCTCAGTCCGGAAGGCAGTCCATCGGTTCCACCACAGCACCATCCCTAACACACCTCCTCGCCTGCTGATTCGCCATTCCGTACATATGTATTCGCCTCTTCCACCATCATGACAGGTTTATTGGGAACATCGCGCTAATTATTCGATAGCGGCTTAATTGTTCATAGGGGAAGATCAATGGTAAAATAGGGGAGCTGAGAAGCAGCATTTTTAGAATGAGGGAGGAGAAGAGTTGTGAGCAAATTTACATCCATCACGCAAACCACGGAATTGAACAACGGAATTCGGATGCCTTGGCTTGGCTTTGGCGTATTCAAAACAAAGGAAGGCGAAGAGGTTGAGCAAGCGGTTACGGATGCCTTGGAGGCAGGGTACCGCAGCATCGATACGGCGGCGATCTACGGTAATGAAGAAGGCGTAGGCAACGCGATTGCCGCAAGCGGTCTGAAGCGCGAGGAGCTATTCGTTACGACAAAGGTATGGAACAGCAACCAGGGCTTCGAGAGCACGCTGAAGGCTTTCGAGGAAAGCCGCCGCAAGCTGAAGCTGGACGTTATCGATTTGTATCTCGTTCACTGGCCGGTGGCCGGTAAATACAAGGATACTTATCGTGCTTTGGAGAAGCTGTACAAGGAAGGGCATGTGCGGGCAATTGGCGTCAGCAACTTCCTGATTCCTCATCTGGATGATCTGCTTGGCAGCTGCGAGGTGGTGCCTGCGGTGAATCAGGTGGAATTCCAGCCATACCTGACTCAGCCTGATCTGCAAAGCTATTGCAAGGAGCGCGGCATTCAGCTTGAGGCATGGAGTCCGCTGCTTCAGGGTAATCTCGATGTGCCGCTTCTGCAGGAAATCGGACAAGCTCACGGTAAATCGGCTGCGCAAGTTATTTTGCGCTGGGATTTGCAATGCGGTGTCGTCACCATTCCGAAGTCCGTTACGAAGAGCCGGATTATCGAGAACGCGGACATTTTCGACTTTGAACTTACCGCTGAAGAGGTGGAGAAGATCAATGGCCTAAATGTCGGCCGCCGCTTTGGATCTGACCCCATGAATTTCAATTTCTAGCATCAAGCTTTGCGAATAAGGGGGGTGCCGCCGTCGCACCCTATGACTGTGGCGGAAATCGGGCGGCCTTGCTATTGACATTGTTAACTGTAATTGATATTATTACAGTACTAAACAGGGAGGCCGTTCACATTGAACAGCGAATTTACGATTGCCGTACACAGTCTCGTTTATTTAGCCTATCTGCCGGAGCGGATGGCAAGCAGTGAGATGATCGCCGACAACGTAGGCACGCACTCCGCGCGCGTCCGCAAAGTAATGAGCGGATTGCGCAAAAGCGGCTTTGTCGATACAAGAGAAGGCGCAGGAGGCGGCTACAGGCTTACAATTGATCCAGATGTCGTTACGCTTGGCGATGTATACCGCGTCATGGCGCAGGGCTCTTTTATTCCGAGCTGGTGCTCGGGTGATCCGGGCATGGATTGCGTTGTTGGCTCGAATATGAACCAAGTGATGTTCGGGATCTTCTGTACAGCCGAGAAGCAGCTGGAAGGCTACTTCAGCGGCATCACGATTTCCGATGTACTGAAGCAAATTCACGCTTGTGGTTGCGATTAGGCTACAATAAAACGGTACGTGGCGGAATTCCCTTATCATATTATTTTGGAGAGGATGATTGACAATGGCAGTAGCATTGACAAAAGATAACTTTGCAACTAGCGTGGAAAACGGCGTTTCTCTGGTAGACTTCTGGGCACCTTGGTGCGGACCTTGCAAAATGCAGCTCCCTATCGTAGAAGAGCTCGCAACTGAACTGGAAGGCCAAGCTACAATCGCGAAAATCAACGTTGACGAAGAGCCTGAACTGGCTTCCCAATTCGGCGTAATGAGCATCCCTACACTGATCCTGTTCAAAGACGGTCAACCCGTTGACAAAATGGTCGGCGTACAAAGCAAAGACGCTCTGAAAGCAAAAATCTCCGGCCAACTGTAAGATTTGGCTGTAAAGCATGAAAGCCAGGGACCTGCGTATAACGCGGGTCCCTGGCTTTTTTTCAGTGCAGCAACTACCTCTGGAAGATGGCGCATGACCCAGCACTTTTTGTACGCGCGATAAAAGGCGGAATAATCGCGGAAGCCGGCTTCCGCGGCGGCCGAGCTTGCGGTGTGGCCTGCTGGATCAAGTTCTGGGCCATCACGACCCGTTTATGAATCAGGTAATTGCCAATGGTTGTTCCCGTCGTTTTCCGGAAGATTTTGTTCAAATGGTGCTTGCTGATAAAAAACTTGGCGGTTCTCGGGTAATATGAAAATATTGGGATGGGACGCAACTTCTGGCGCAGCTGCTGCGTCTATTTAGCTGATTACAAGAATGGAAAAGCATAGGAGGTTCGTTATGGTGATGAATCATCGCAAGAAGCTGGCCGTGCTGGCAACCGCGGTTATGCTGACGAGCAGTCTTCCTGCCGCGGCCTTTGCCGAAAGCGCTGACAAACCGGCAGCTTCGGCCGTATCGGTATCAGGAGATGCTGCGGGATCGGATGGAAGCGCGGTTGCTCCCGTTAATGTGAAGGTAACCAAGGAAAAGGCGGAATCTCTCGCCAGGCAGATGGTAAGCGTCCCGAAGGAATACGCGCTGCAAGGGGCTTCGCTCTCGTCCGATACGCTGGCTGGCGGCAAACGCAGCGTATGGGGTCTTGATTTCGTGTACAAGGTAAACGGCAAAAACAAGGGCAGCATCTATGTACGGCTAAATGCGGACACCGGTCAGCTTCTTGATTACAGCACCTACCTCGATAATCCGAGCGCAAAGCCTACTTACCCGCTGAAGGTCGAGCGGGAGGCCGCGCAGAAGATTGCTTATTCCTTCTTGTCGGAGGTAGCGCCAACCTATAAGGATCAAGTGAAATTCAATCCGGAATACGGCGCGCAGCAGCTGCCTCCTCTGACGGGAGAGGTGCGCCACACGCTCAGGTTTGACCGTGTTGTCAATGACATTCCTTACGTGGATAACTATATCGAGCTTGATGTCGACAGCGAAGGACATGTCTTGCGTTACACTCTGCAGTGGGATGATACGATTCAATTTCCGAAGGTGGATGCCAAGCTGACGGCCGATGAAGCGAAGAAAAACCTTATCGAGCAGGCAAAGCCGCAGCTGCGATACATTATCCCGTATAATCCGCAGGGGCCAAGCAAGCCGGTGTTGAGCTACGATATGGGAGCTTTTGCGATTGATGCGGTTACCGGCAAAGAGGTGCAAAGCGGATACATCGACTCCAACCAGGTGTCGGGGACGCCGATAGCGGATAAACCGCTGGGCGAAGCTCCCGGAGCGGTGAATCTGACCGAAGAACAGGCGAAGCAAGCCGTGCTGTCAGCTTTCCCTATTCCTTCGAACGCGGTTTACACCGGCGCCAGCTATTACGAGAACGCGGATGATGCCGCCGGTGCGACGGTTGCGAGCTGGCGACTCGAATGGGAGCTGAAGAACGGAAAAGACACCATCGGTTCGGCATCGGCATTAGTCAATAGCCGGACGGGATTCATCAG
Organism: Paenibacillus sp. MMO-58; assembly: GCF_037146255.1. Taxonomy (NCBI): domain Bacteria; kingdom Bacillati; phylum Bacillota; class Bacilli; order Caryophanales; family Paenibacillaceae; genus Paenibacillus; species Paenibacillus sp. MMO-58. Next base: position 40,854 of record NZ_JBBCVY010000007.1, on the reverse strand, counting down.
CAGCTTCTATTCTTATCAGAACAACCAGAACGTCAGCGCGAAGCCTGCGTTGTCCTATGACCAGGCTGAAGCCAAGGCCATTGAGGCGGTGAAGAAGCAGCTTCCTTGGGCGGCGGATGAGCTGTATATCGTAAATCGCGATAAGTCGCAATACGATCCGGATAAAGTACCGAATATCGATACGTATTATTTCAGCTTCGTTCACAAGATTAACGGCGCAACGGCGGATTACGACAACGTGAATGTATCCATTGACTCGAACACGGGCGCGGTGCGCAGCTATGATGCCAGCATCAACCCGTATAAATACCCGGAGACCGCGCCTAAGGTCATTACGCCGGCGCAAGCCATTGAGAAGTGGATGACTTACTACCGGACGGAGCTGACTTATTATTTGACGCAAAATTACGTGTACCAGGGCCAGCCGATTCCGATTGAGAAATATAAGACGCTGCTGGCTGCCGGGGTGATTCAGCCGTCGGATGTGGAATCCAACACTAACGCTCAGCTAATCTACCGGTTAGTGCCACGCCAGCTGGATGAATCCATCTTCCTGGATGCGGAATCGGGCAGCTGGAGAAACCGGGACACCGGAGACGTTACCCAGCTGGAGAAACCGAAGGCAACCGATATTGACGGTCATTGGGCACAGCGTCAGCTAGAGCTGATGGTGGCTTACAAAGCGCTTGACGTGAAGGACGGCAAGGTCCGTCCGAATGAAATCGTAACTCGCGGCGAGCTGATCAAAATGCTTGTGCTGGCTATGAACAGCGGTCGTCCGCCGGTATTGTACGCAGGGTCGGCAGATTCATCGGCATCCGCTTCATTTGCCGATGTCGGCACGAAAAATCAGTATTATGCGTACGTCGAAAGCGCGCTGCAGCAAAATCTGATCGACATCGGCGACGGTTCGTTTAATCCGGACGGCAAGGTGGACCGCGAAGAGATGGCGGAGCTGATTGTCCGTGCGCTTGGGTACAATTCCCTCGCCAATTACGATGACTTGTTCAATATCAGCTTCAAGGATGCAGACAAGACGGAGAAGAAGGGGCAGGCGGCTATTGTTGTCGGACTCAAAATTATGACGCTGTCAAACGGCAATTTCCAGCCGTCTAAGCAGGTGTCCAGGGCCGACGCTTCCGTAGCCTTCTTCCGCTTCCTGCAGACAAGGGCGGAGCTTCAGGAGGCACCGCTGCGCAATTGACGCCAGTCCAATAAATAAGAAGCCCCCGTTTGGCTTGCTGCCGTGGCAGCTTCCAGGCGGGGGCTTTATGTTTCGATTAGTCCGTTTTTTTGTTCTTGGAGGAGAAGTTCGTAACGGACTTCGCATCCTCAATCGTATCATTGACAAATGCCATATCTTGGTTTTTTGCCTTCATGGCCGTTGTCCCTTTATAATTGCCTTTGTGGCTTTGATTTTCCATCGTGTAGGTTTCACCTCCTGGTCCCTGTTAGTATGGGCGCGGGGAGGGTTTGGCATGCAATCGTGTTCGACAACATAAGGGGTGCAGAAAATGGTTAAGAAGTCAGCGTTATTTAAGTATCTGGTGTTCATCCTCTTTCTTTTGTTTACCATGCTTGTTGTTTACGCAAGCGACGAATTTCTGATCCGTAACGGCGATCCGGATGTGACGGCTAAGTTCCTGTTTGTTCTTTTCGGCATTACATTTGGCTTTGGGGCAAGCCTTCATCTGATCGGCAAAGGCGAATTCGGGTTCCGATTCAAGGAAACGCAGTTCACGTTAATGTTATCGATAATTATTGTGGTGCTGAATTATGTGGCGGCCGTCAATTACGGCAAGTTGTATACCGGCGCCGAAGGCACATTCGGGACCTTTAGCCGGATTGTTCTCGATGACAAGAACGAAGCGATTTTCAATGTTCTTGCCGGTTATTTGTTCGGTTTATCTTTCTATAAAAAATAACGAAGCGGGGCAGTAGGCGAACAGCCTTTGCATCCGGGCTCCTTCTACATATGCTGATGGCATGAACCTATGTGCCGGGCGGTGAAGAGATTGGTGCTGACGAGCATGATCCTGGTGACCAGGAATGGACTTGATTATACAAAATCCTGCGTGGAAAGCATCAGGCGACATACGGCGGCGGGCAGCTACGAGCTGATCCTTGTCGATAACGGATCGGAGGACGGGACGGCCGATTGGGCGAGAGCCGAGCCGGATATCCTTCTGATCGCAAATCACGATAACGCCGGATTCCCGAAAGGCTGCAATCAAGGGGCATCGGCCGCATCCGGCGGACTATTGCTCTTGCTTAATAACGATACGCTTGTGACGCCGGGTTGGCTGGACGGTCTGAAGCGCAGCTTGCTTAGCGATCCTTCGATCGGGGCGGTAGGACCGGTCACGAACTCGGCTCATTACTGGACGCAGATTCCAAGCCATTATTCGACCGTCGAGGAGCTCGAGCGTTTCTCCGAAACGGTGAGACTGTCTACGGGGAGCCAGCCAATGGAGGAGCGGCTGAAGCTGATCGGCTTCTGCATGCTGCTGCGGCGGGAAGCCTACGAGAAGGCCGGCGGGATGGATGAGCGGTTTGGCATCGGCAATTACGAAGATGACGATTTGTCGCTGCGGTTAAGGCTTCTCGGGTATAAGCTAATGCTTTGCCGGGATACCTTTATCCATCATTACGGCAGCGTCAGCTTCCGGGCGGATTCGGCCATGTATCTGCAGCTGTTCGCCCGCAACAATCAGCTTTTCCGCGAGAAATGGGGATTCGCTTCCTCGGAGGCGCTGATCATTCATTCCGATATGCTTGGGCTGCTGGATAAGGAAGTATCCGCGGCAGGCGGTGGAACGGGAAGTCCAAGGTTTTTGAATATCGGCTGCGGCTGCGGAGCGACGCTGCTCAGCTTACGGCACCGGTTCCCCGGTGCTTTGCTGTATGGAGTTGAAAAAAACGGTCAAGCGGCCAAGGTGGCGGAAGCAGCCGGCATCCGGGTGTTTGCCTCGGAGGAGCCTGAGGAATGGGGCCTCGAGCCTGGCTCGTTAGACGGTATTCTTGTAGGGGACGCCCACATATGCGGGACGCCTGAGGCTATGCGGAAGCTGAAACGGCTGCTGAAGCCCGCCGGCTGGCTGATCGGAACGTTCCTGAACCGTCATTACTATCCGTTTATGCTCCGTTATTTGCAGCCGGATAATGACGATGCCCATCATCAGTCTGCTTATCTGTATTCCATTGAGCAGGTGAGGAAGCTATACGCGGATGCCGGGTTTGCTGCCGTATCGACTCTGCTTATAGATGACGGGAAGGATGGGCGTCCCGGATCGGACATTAGCGCCGAAGATTTCAGCCTGCTGGAGCGGATGGCAAACGGCCGGCATCCGGTGAAGGGGAGGCTGACCTCGGGCAGCATTATTACGCTTGGCTTAAACGACAAGCTCGAGCTGCCGGCTGCTGCGGTAACAGAGGCTGAGCCGGAGGAACGCACGGCTGTAGCGGCGGTTGCGGAGGAGCTGTCTTTGCCGCTGCCTTCGGTGGAGGAGACCGTGCAGGCTGCGCCCGATCAGCTGCTCAAGGAACAAAACGATGTCGTGTTCAGCGGCGAACGGCTTGTGGTCAACCGGCAGGTGAAGGAGCAGTATGCCGATGTATACCAGGAGCATCTGTATCGTTATGAATTGGCGTGCCGTTACGTCCGAGGGGTGAAGGTGCTGGATGCCGCCTGCGGAACGGGATACGGTTCAGCATTATTGAAGCGCGCGGGGGCTGCGGAGGTTGTGGGCATCGATATCGACGCCGCTTCCACTCAGCTTGCGGAACGGGATTACGGCGGAGAAGGGATACGCTTTGAGACGGGCGATGTGCTGAAGCTTCCTTTTGAGGGCGAATCCTTTGACGCGGTTGTATCCTTCGAGACGATTGAGCACGTAAACGAAGGGGCGGGGTGGATCCGGGAATCGGCCCGCGTGCTGAAGCCCGGCGGGTTATTTATCTTATCCACTCCAAACCGCTCTGTAACGAATCCTCCGCTTTATTACGAGGAGCAGCCTTTTAACGAGTATCACCGCTTCGAATACCGGACCTCGGAGCTGGTGGGCGAACTGCTTGCCTGCTACGACATTGAAGCGATGTTCGGGCAAAATCCGGTTGACGATTCCAGGCTGCTCTCGATGAATTGGATGCGGGAAAAAGTCGGTCTGCCGCTGGGAAGGGCCGAGCAGCACCTGCTGAGGGCGGAAGGGCATGAACCGCTGCCGCTTGCGAGCTTCAAGAGCTGCGATCCGATGTACGTAATTGCGGTATGCCGGAAAAAGCGAACCTGATAAAGCGGAATAAAGGCGGCAACGCCCCATTTTTGGAAGAACTGTCTACCTTGTACTAGGGCTTTTATTGTAAGCGGCCATCGGGTATAATGACGTGAGATTGTTACTTCGGAAAATGGGGTGTCTTATTTCATGGCTTTGAAAGCAGGTGTCGTGGGTCTGCCGAACGTCGGCAAGTCCACTTTATTTAATGCAATTACGCAAGCAGGCGCGGAATCCGCGAACTATCCGTTCTGTACGATTGACCCGAACGTTGGCGTGGTAGAGGTTCCGGACTACCGTCTGGACAAACTGACTGAGCTCGTGCAGCCGAACAAAACGGTTCCGACTGCCTTCGAATTCGTTGATATTGCCGGCCTTGTGGCAGGCGCAAGCAAAGGCGAAGGCCTTGGCAACAAGTTCCTCGCCCATATCCGCGAGGTGGACGCGATCGTTCACGTTGTGCGCTGCTTCGAGGACGAGAACATCACGCACGTAAACGGAAAAGTGGATCCGCTTGGCGATATCCAGACGATCAACCTTGAGCTGATTCTGGCGGACATCGAGTCCGTTGAGAAAAAAATCGAGCGTTCCCGCAAGAACCTGAAGGGCGGCGACAAAAAAATCGCCCTGGAAGTGGAAGTGCTGGAACGCGTCAAAGAAGCTCTGTACAACGACCAGCCTGCGCGCAGCGTAGAGCTGTCCGATGACGAGAAGCTGGTTATCCGCGATCTTCACCTGCTTACTATGAAGCCGGTGCTGTATGCGGCAAACGTAGCCGAGTCTGAAGTTGCGGATACGGATAATAACAAGTTCGTGCAAGTCGTGCGTGAATTCGCGGCTGCGGAAGGCGCGCAAGTGGTGCCAATCAGCGCGAAGGTGGAAGAAGAGATCGCTGAGCTGGAAGGCGAAGACAAAGCGATGTTCCTCGAGGAGCTGGGCCTGCAGGAATCCGGTCTTAATCGTCTGATCAACGCGGCTTACAAGCTTCTTGGACTGTATACGTACTTTACGGCGGGCGTGCAAGAGGTTCGTGCCTGGACAATCCGTAAAGGCATGAAGGCGCCGCAAGCGGCCGGCGTTATCCATACCGACTTCGAGCGCGGCTTCATTCGCGCCGAGGTTGTATCGTTCGAGGACCTGGCTGCTGCCGGTACGATGAACGTGGCAAAAGAAAGAGGCCAGCTGCGCCTCGAAGGCAAAGAATACGTGGTGCAGGACGGCGACGTTATGCACTTCCGTTTCAACGTTTAATAGCAGCGGGAAAAAAGCGGTATTGTTCTCATTTTGAGAGCAATACCGCTTTGCTCTGTTCTTGCGAGAAATGCCTTTTGCTTAATCCTAGCTCTAACGAGTCATGCGGAAAGCGGCTTGCAGTCGTACAATGGGAAGGAAGCTAAAGAATAGGAGTATGGTGTTATGACCTTACATACGTTACCAACGTTACCGAAACGAATGCTCGCAGCGGTTATGCTGCTTGTTGTATTGGCATTAACGCTTGCGCCGCAGGCTTTCGCGCATGCGACGCTGGAGAAGACCGTTCCTGCCGCGAATGTGAAGCTTGCCGAGTCGCCGCCTTTTGTGGAGCTTACCTTTAACGAGGCGGTTGAGCCCGGGGCGGGATCCTTGGAAGTTGTGGATTCAAAGTCGAACAAAATAAAGACGGAAGACCCTGTTCTCGAGAACGGCGGAACAACCCTCAAGGCAGCTCTTCCTACGCTTGGAGACGGCGTTTATTCGGTTTCTTACCATATTATTTCGGAGGATGGCCATCCGATCAGCGGCTCTTATGCTTTTGTTGTCGGCAATCCGCCCGACTGGAAAGACGGGGAGACGTTTGCCACGCAAGTAAGCAATTCAAAGGGGATGCAGCAAAACATGCTGTATGTCGTGCGGGTGCTTTATTATGCTGCGCTGCTGCTGGCGACGGGTATCGCTTTATGGTCAGTCATTATCCGGAAGCCAAGCGAATCGCTGCAATCAGCCTTTAAGCGGTTGTCCCTGATTGGCATGCGGGCGCTTTTGCTTACGGTATTGGTTCATATTTTCCTGCAGGTTAACGAATTGATGAAAGGGCAGCCGATTTCCTCTTGGGGGTCGTTGTTCACGAATACAACTACCGGACGGGCATGGCTCGAGCTCATTGTCCTGGTACTGCTTGGTTTTGCGGCCCAGCGGTTCAAAGAGAAGTTTGTCAGTCTCCTGTGGGTGGTTCTGCTGCTTGGCGTGGAAAGCCTGATCGGCCATCCGGCGGCAAATGACCAAAAGATTTTGACGATTGCTTTTGACTTTATCCATCTGGCTGCCTCCGCGGTCTGGGCTGGCGGTCTGGCCGTGCTCTTGTATGTCTGGTACGCGGACCGGAAGGAAGCGGGGCGTTTTGGAGCAAGCTTCTCGCGAGGCGCATTGATCTCCCTTGTTGTGCTCGTAATCAGCGGGGTTACGATGACGCTGCTGTTCCTGCCGAAGCTGTCGTATTTGTGGCTGACTACATGGGGCGGACTGCTAACCGTTAAGGTCGTTCTTGTCGTCGCCGTGCTTGTGACGGGTACGCTATTGCGTCTGCGGATGAAAAAGAGCGGATTCCCGGCCGGAAGCCTGCTGAAGGCGGATGCCGTTATGATGGCTTGTATCGTCGCGATTGCAGCCGTGTTTACTTATATGAGTCCGCTGCCTCCTAACGAGCCGTATAATTTCCACCAGATGGGCGAGGATATGCACGTAACGTTTAACGTATCGCCTAACGTACCTGGCGGGGACAATACGGTTTCCCTGCACGTCTGGCTGCCGGAGGCGTCGGGAGCGCCTAAGTCGGTTATTCTGCGCCTGCATTCGGATGCCAAGAAGGATGCTCCAATCGATATTCCGCTGGTGAAAGACGACAGCGAGCCTAACGATGCTTTCCCGGGCTACATCAGCGCGTCTTATGAGGCGACAGGTCCATTCCTTCCTTACGCCTCCAAATGGACGGCCGAGATCCGCGTCATGGATCAGGACGATAATGAGCTTGTGCGAGAAACCGCGTTCCGGAATTATTAGAACGGACGGACACATAATAGTCATATCCGGGTAGCCCTTTCGAGTCATGTCAGGCATTCTGCGCGGTTATATACTCTTCTCAGAGAAGCGCACGACAGGCTCATGATCAGAAAGGGAGATGTATCAGATGAAAAAGCAGATAAAAAAATGGGTAATAGCGGCTACGATGGCCGTATGCCTGATGATGTTCGCGGGCGTGGCAAGCGCCCACGTGACGGTTCAGCCGCCATCCGTACCGGCGAATTCGTATCAAGTATTCGCGGTACGCGTGCCTAGCGAAGAGAAAGGCGTTAACACCGTCAAGGTACAGGTTAAGGTGGCGGAAGGTGCGGTTATTTCCCGCGTTGAGCCCAAGCCGGGCTGGACCAGCGAGCTTGAAAAGGATGCCAATGGCGTTGTAACAAGCGTTACCTGGACGGCTGCGGAAGGCGGCGGCCTGAGCGAAACGGAATTCACCGAATTCCGCATGAGCGGCAAAGTAAACGAGGACGCTACCCAGCTCGTATGGAAGGCTTACCAGACCTACAGCGACAACAAGGTTGTCGAGTGGGTTGGGGCAGACGGCTCGGATAAGCCGGCTTCCGTAACAACGGTTACGGCGGCTGTCGCGGAAGGCGACGGACACGGCCATGATACCGGCGCCGCCGCTGATGCAAGCGATTCGAAGGACTCGGGTTCCGACTCGGCGCTTCCGCTTGCGTTATCGATTATCGCGGTTGTGCTTGGTTTGGCTGCCGTCGTGCTTGCGGCTAGAAAAAACAAGAAATAAACATAATGAAGGGGCTCCGTTTTCCTTAGGGAAGACGCGGAGCCCCTTTCGGGCGACTTAGGCAAATACACCAGTCGAAAATGTGGGTCCGTTGTGCTATAATGAATGATACCATTAAGGAAAATCATAGAGGTGAATCATTGTGTTGGACCGTTTACAAGCGCTCGCAGACCGTTACGAGAAGTTAAGTGAACTGTTGTGCGATCCGGATGTAGCCAGTGATCCGAAGCGCCTGCGGGAATATTCCAAGGAGCAATCGGATTTACAAGAGGCTTATGAAGCCTTCACAGAATATAAGCAAGTGTCGGAACAGCTTGAAGATGCCAAGCTTATGCAAGGCGAGAAGCTCGACGACGAAATGCGCGAGATGGTCAAGATGGAGATTGACGAATTGACCGAGCGCAAGGCGGCGCTGGATGAGAAGATCCGTATCGTCCTGTTGCCGAAAGACCCTAACGATGACAAGAACGTTATCGTGGAGATCCGCGGCGCAGCGGGCGGCGACGAAGCTGCTTTGTTCGCATACGAGTTGTATCGGATGTACACGAAGTTTGCGGACGCGCAAGGCTGGCGTTGCGAGCTGATGGACTTGAACGAGAATGATCTCGGCGGCTTCAAAGAGGTAATCTTTATGATTACCGGAAAAGGCGCTTACAGCAAGATGAAATACGAGAGCGGCGCGCACCGCGTACAGCGTATCCCGGTAACGGAATCCGGCGGTCGTATTCATACATCTACATCGACGGTATCGGTAATGCCCGAGGTTGAGGAAGTTGAAGTTGAAATCCTGGATAAAGATATCCGGATCGATACGTTCTGCTCCAGCGGTGCAGGCGGTCAGTCGGTTAATACGACCAAGTCGGCCGTTCGCGTGCTTCACGTGCCTACCGGCATTATGGCGACTTGCCAAGACGGAAAATCGCAGAACGAGAACAAGGCTAAGGCCCTTCAAGTTCTTCGTGCCCGGATTTCCGATATCCGCCGTCAAGAAGAGGAAGCGAAATATGCGGGCGAGCGTAAGCTGAAGGTTGGCACAGGCGACCGAAGCGAGCGTATCCGTACGTATAACTTCCCGCAAAGCCGCGTAACGGACCATCGTATCGGTCTTACGCTGCATAAGCTCGATTCGGTTATGAACGGCGACATGGAAGAAATCGTATCGTCGCTGACGATTGCCGAGCAGGCGGAATTGATGGAGCGAGAGCTTAACTAAGGATTTTCGGATATCTTTAAGGCCTTCGAAGAAGGGACGTTAGAGAAAATGAGTGATCATAAGGACGAACGGGCGTTTTTCGCACCGTCGTTTACCATTAGGGAAGCCTGCATGCAGGCTTCTTCGTTTTTGGCGGAGCTTGGCGTTATGGAGCCGCGCTCCAATGTAGAGCGGCTGCTGCTGCATGTGCTTGGCATCGAGCGGTCGACGATGCTGCGCGACTTCGGCGAGCCCTTTCCGGCGGAACACGCCGCGGAATGGGTGGAGCTGATCCGCCGCAAGGCGGCGGGCGAGCCGGTGCAGTATATCATCGGCGAGGAATGGTTCTACGGCCGGCCGTTTACGGTTACGCCGGCCACGCTTATTCCGCGGCCGGAAACGGAGCTGCTCGTCGAGGCCGTGCTTGAGGCGGCCGATAAGCTGTGGCCGCCGGAAGGGGCTGAAGCGCCGACGGTAGTTGACGTCGGCACAGGCACCGGCGCCATCGGCGTGACGCTTGCTTCGCAGCGTCCGCGTTGGCGCGTAAGCGCGTCCGATCTGTCGCCGGACGCGCTTGCGGTCGCCCGCTCGAACGCGGCCCGCCATGAGGCGGCGGGGCAAATGGCGTTCGTGCAGGGCGACCTGCTGGCGCCGTTTGCGAAGCGCGGCGCCGCAGGGGCGGCACTCGATGCGGAGGACATCCGCATCGATGTGCTTGTGTCCAATCCGCCGTATATTCCGGCGGATGATCTTGAGGGCCTCCAGCCCGAGGTGCGCGATTACGAGCCGCGCCTCGCCCTGGACGGCGGGGCGGACGGGCTGGATCCGTACCGCCGCATGGTGGAGCAGCTGCCCTCTCTTGCGCAGCTGCCGCGTATTGTCGCCTTCGAGCTTGGCATGGGCCAAGCCCAGGACGTTGCGGAGCTGCTGCGGAATGTCGGCGAATGGGACGACATCCGCATCATTACCGACTATGGCGGTATCGAGCGGCATGTTATCGCTGTCCGCACAAAAGAATAACTTCTAAAAACACGCTGTTGGCGCATCATCCGATGCCGGCAGCGTGTTTTTTGTTAACTCTGCTGCAACACGGAAAAATCGCGTTATAGCCCCCTAACCGCGCCGCAGCCGCTCTTACTCCCTCCCCTCACCGGCCTCATGTCTTATGAAAACAACTCTATCATTTTCATTTTTCCTACTAGGTTTATAGAGCCGGGAACGCGGACATAATGACGGATAGATACGTTCCGGAACGCAAGCTGATGCACCGACGGGTGCGATCGAGAGGAGCTTGTGTTATGATCAACCGCACTAATTCCCTTTTTTATTTCCGTAAATCTTATGCTTTGTTGGTTATCGTTTTGTTTGTTCTTGTGATGAGCTGGGAGCAGCAGCGTACGGATGCGGCTGTGGTCGATACGATTATTCCGCAAGATTCCATTCGTCTGCGCATCTTGGCAAATTCGGACTCCCCTGCCGACCAGGCCGTAAAGCGTGTTGTCCGCGATGCCGTGGTGAAAGCCATGGATACTTGGGTAACGGGTCCGCAAACGATAGAAGAAGCGCGCCAAACGGTGCTTGATCATATGAGCGAAATCGAAGGTATTGTCGCCGACGTGCTGACAAGCCGCGGGTTTGATTATAGCTATCATGCAGAGCTTGGCCAGGTTCCGTTCCCGACAAAAATGTACAGCAACGAAGTGTATCCGGCAGGCAACTATGAAGCTCTCCTGATTACGCTTGGCGAAGGCAAAGGCCAAAACTGGTGGTGCGTGCTGTTCCCGCCTCTGTGCTTCATTGACGCAGCAACGGGCGAAGCCGCTGCAGCCGATCCGGACGCTGATGCCGCGAAAGCAGAGACGGTAAAAACGGCTTCCGCCGACCATAAAGATAACGTAAAGGCTGAAAAAGCTTCTGACGGCAAAGCAGACAAATCCGATGCTTCCGTTCAAAAATCGCAAGACGAGAACAAGCAAGGGGAAGCGCCAAAAGCGAAGTTTTTCCTTCTGGAAATCATTGAGCAATTCATCAACTGGCTGAAAAGCCTTTTCTAATACAAGCTGCCCGCGGCGGTTCTTTCAAGGCGCATAGTCGCCCTGCGAAGGGCCGCCGCTCCGCAATTCAGAACGTATATGCTATAATGGGGGCAGTTAGATAAGGAACGATTACTTTCGAATAGCAGGGATTGAAGGATAGAGATGACAACAACGAAGGTTTGGCGGGTTGCGGAGGCGGCTCCTGCCGATGCGCTGGCCGGACAATTGGAGGAAGCGGCCGTGCTGCTGAGGGATGGGGAGCTAGTTGCTTTTCCGACCGAAACGGTATACGGACTAGGTGCCGATGCCCGGAACACAAAGGCGGTTGAGGGCATATTCAAGGCAAAAGGCCGGCCGTCGGATAATCCTCTTATCGTGCATATCGCGGATGAAGGTCAGCTGGCGGAGCTTGCGCTTCCTTATCCCGAGCTTGCGACTAGGCTGATGAAAAAATTCTGGCCGGGTCCTCTTACGATCGTGCTGCCGGTACGCACAGGTGCGGTATCTCCGCTTGTTACGGCAGGGCTCGCGACCGTCGGCATCCGGATGCCGGACCATCCGGCCGCGCTTGCCCTCATTCGGCAATCCGGCTGTCCGGTGGCCGCACCCAGCGCGAACCGCTCCGGCCGTCCCAGCCCTACGCTTGCAGCGCATGTGCTGGAGGATCTGGCCGGGAAAATCAGCGGCATCGTAGACGGAGGCGCGACGGGTGTTGGACTGGAATCAACCGTTATTGAGCTGCAGGATTCGAATACCATCCGTATTCTCCGCCCCGGAGGAATTACGGCCGAGCAGCTGCATAGCGCAGCTCCCGAGGCGGTAATCGATGCTCCTGCGGCAGCGAATCCGGATGTAACGGAGGCCCCGCGCTCGCCTGGCATGAAATATACGCATTATGCTCCGCAAGGTGATCTTCAGATCGTTATAGGCGAATCCGCAAACGCGGTAAGCTTTATTCGGGAGCAGCTCAACCTTTCGAAAACAGCGTCTTTGAAGACCGGCGTTCTGACTTTCGACGAGAGAGCAGACGCTTACGAGGCCGATCTGGTCCTCAGTTACGGCAGCGAGCTGCATCCGGAGCAAGCGGCGCATAGCCTGTATGCCGCACTTCGCCGGTTTGACTCGGAAGGCGTGCAGCGCATTTGGGCGGAAGGCTGCTCCGAGGAAGGGATCGGTCTTGCTCTGATGAACCGTTTGGCGAAAGCAGCGGGGCATCGCATCGTCCGCGTATAGAGTAGTATGTTTGTCCCCTTGTCCGCATATCTTGGTTAAGAATGGATGTGGACATGGGGGCGATAGCGTGACTGATGCAACTTTGCAAGCCGGACAATTCGCGACACTGCTCATTATGGCGGTTGCGCTTGGCATGGATGCTTTTTCGTTAGGAATCGGAATCGGGCTGAAGGGGATTCGCCTGCGCGATGTGCTCCGGTTAAGCAGCATTATCGCGTTATTCCATGTGCTGATGCCTCTTGGCGGCATATACGCCGGACATTTTGTCAGCGGACTGCTTGGCCATGTTGCGACGATGGCCGCAGGCGTGCTGCTGCTTTTGCTTGGCGGGCACATGATTTACAGCTCGCTCAAAGGGGAATCGGCCCAAACAATGGACTACCGTTCCTCGGTCGGAACGTTCTTGTTTGCGTTCAGCGTCAGCATCGACTCCTTCTCCGTTGGCGTGACATTGGGCATGTTCGAAGCCGATATTTTGCTGACGGTGTTATTGTTTGGCTTTTTCGGCGGGCTGATGTCCGTACTGGGACTGCTGCTCGGACGCCGGGTCAGCGAGAATCTGGGCGGCTACGGGGAGGCGCTCGGCGGGGCGATCTTGCTCATTTTCGGACTTTTATTTATATTTTAATACATCAATGAAATCAGCCTTACCAGAAAGGGGAATGCAGCATGACGCGCATCTTGTTTGTTTGTACCGGCAATACCTGCCGTTCGCCGATGGCCGAAGCCATGCTGAGGACGATGGCGGAGCAGAAGGGGATTTCGCTGGAGGTTCGTTCCGCCGGAGTATCTACCATTGACGGACTGCCGATCTCGTCCCATGCGGCTACAACGCTGCGGGGCAAATCGGTCGAGCACCGCGGCTCGTCGCGCGCACTAAGCGGAGAAGCCGTTGCTTGGGCGGATCTCATTCTGACGATGACAGCCGGACACAAACGCGGCTTGCTCAACTACTTCCCTGAAGCCGTGGATAAAGCCTATACGCTCAAGGAATACGTGAACCAGGATACGGCTGTTCAGGCAGACATTGAAGAGCTCGAACGCCTGTATACGGAAATGCATATGAAGCAGGTGCTGGGCCAGCAGCTGTCGACAGCGGAGCGTTCGCGTCTTCTGGAGCTGGAGCGCCGGATCCCAAGCTTCGATATCGCCGATCCGTTCGGTGGAACGCTTGGCATGTACGAAAGCTGCGCCAAAGAAATCGAAGAGAGCCTGAAGGCCCTCCTTCGAATGCTTCAAAAGGGATGATATTCCATGCCGGAAATAGGCCCGATTTATGCGTATATTTGATTGATTTTCACGGTTGAATAAGCTATCATGAAGGTAACAAAGACGGTTTCCGATGTAACTGGCGACGGAAGTGGGTAACCACGGTGGAGCATCGGAACATACGGCCGGTCGCCTGGGCAAAGAGCAGCATGCTAGTGATAGCATGTCATGCTCTTTTTTCGTCTTTTTGAGGATTTTAGGTATAATAAGTCCGTATGATTCGACAACTAGCAGGAGGGTTTTGCGTTGAAAATTGCAATTGGTGCAGATCATGCGGGTTACCGTCTGAAAGATGAAATTGTTCCGTTTCTTTTATCGCTTGGTCATGAAATTGAAGACTTGGGCTGCGACTGCAGCCAGTCGGTGGATTATCCCGATTATGCGCTGCCTGTGGCAGACAGAGTGGCCGGCGGTCAGGCTGACCGCGGCATTCTGATTTGCGGCACGGGTATCGGCATGTCAATCGCGGCGAACAAAGTTCCGGGTATCCGCTGCGCGCTGGTGCATGATATGTTTTCGGCACAAGCAACCCGCGAGCATAACGATACAAACGTGCTTGCGATGGGCGAGCGTATTATCGGCCCGGGTCTTGCACAGGAAATTGTCCGCATCTGGTTGGAAACGCCGTTCTCTAACGGCGAGCGCCATGTCGGGCGTGTCCGGAAAGTGAAGGAAATCGAGCAGCAGTATACGGTACATCCTTAGGTCCATGCTTTCGAAGCAAGAATTATCATTAACCGCTTAATTAACAGGCCATTGGTGTAATTAATCCTTAAGCGATTCGCGTGATCATTCTTTGTATTCATAGGAGGTATGTACAATGAACAATCAAAAGGAAACCATTACTATTGCAGCCGATGTGGAGACTATTGTTCGGGAGCTTGTTGTAGCGGGAGGACTGAGAGCCGGCCAGCTGCTGGTTATCGGCACCAGCACAAGCGAGGTGCTTGGCGAGCGGATCGGAACTTCGGGAACGGTCGAGACGGCCGCTCAGATCTATGCAGGCATTGAAGCGGTCCGGAAGGATGTAGGCTTTTATCCGGTATATCAATGCTGCGAGCATTTGAACCGGGCGCTTGTCCTTCCCCGCGAGGCAGCGGACAAGTACGGGCTGGAAGAGGTTGCGGCCGTTCCCGTTCCGAAGGCAGGCGGTTCAATGGCCGCTTACGCCTTCCGGCATTTGCCTAATGCTTGTCTGGTTGAGACGGTTCAGGCACATGCGGGCATCGATATCGGCGATACCTTTATCGGCATGCATCTGCGCCGGGTTGCCGTTCCGGTCAGACCGTCAATCCTGTCGATTGGCGCAGCCCATGTCACGATGGCTTTTTCGCGGCCTAAGCTGATTGGCGGTGCACGCGCGGTATACACCTTGGAAGACAGCGGCCTGGCGTCAGAGCAGACGTCAGGAACTTGCGACTAATTATATTTAGGAGGCTTTTCACAATGGAAAACTTACGTAACCAAGATCCTGAAGTATTAAAGGCAATGGGCCTTGAGCTGCAGCGCCAACGCGACAACATCGAACTGATCGCATCCGAGAACATCGTAAGCGAAGCGGTTCTGGAAGCTATGGGTTCGGTCCTGACGAATAAATATGCAGAAGGCTACCCTGGCAAACGTTTCTACGGCGGCTGCGAGCATGTGGACATTGTGGAAGACATCGCACGCGAACGCGCGAAAGAAATCTTTGGCGCCGAGCATGCGAACGTTCAGCCTCACTCCGGCGCGCAAGCAAACATGGCGGTATACCTTGCCGTCCTCAAACCAGGCGATACGGTTCTTGGCATGAACCTGGCTCACGGCGGTCACTTGACGCACGGCAGCCCGGTT
Source organism: Paenibacillus sp. MMO-58 (assembly GCF_037146255.1). Lineage (NCBI taxonomy): Bacteria > Bacillati > Bacillota > Bacilli > Caryophanales > Paenibacillaceae > Paenibacillus > Paenibacillus sp. MMO-58. The sequence continues at coordinate 25,215 of NZ_JBBCVY010000007.1, read as the reverse complement.
AACGCATCCGGTCTTTTGTACAACTTCGTTGCTTATGGCGTAGAAGAAGATACATTTACGATCAACTATGATGAAGTTCGCAAAGCGGCCTTCAAACACCGTCCTCGTCTGATCGTTGCCGGCGCGAGCGCATACCCGCGTACAATCGATTTCGAGAAGCTTGGCCAAATCGCTCAAGACGTAGGCGCATTGTTCATGGTGGATATGGCTCATATCGCGGGTCTTGTTGCAGCAGGTCTGCATCCAAACCCGGTGCCTCATGCGCACTTTGTTACAACAACAACTCACAAAACGCTCCGCGGTCCTCGCGGCGGTATGATTCTATGCCGTCAGCCTTGGGCAGCGGCAATCGATAAAGCGGTATTCCCTGGTTCGCAGGGCGGTCCTCTGATGCACATTATTGCAGCAAAAGCCGTAGCATTTGGCGAAGCGCTTCAACCATCCTTCAAAGAATACGCGCAAAAAGTAGTAAGCAACGCAAAAGTATTGTCCGAGACGCTGATTGCGGAAGGCATTAACATCGTTTCCGGCGGCACTGACAACCACTTGATGCTGATTGACACGCGCAGCCTGAACATCACGGGTCGCGACGCTGAGCATGTTCTTGACTCGATCGGTATTACGGCGAATAAAAACGCGATTCCATTCGATCCAACAAGCCCGTTTGTAACTAGCGGTATCCGTCTCGGTACTCCGGCTGCAACTTCCCGCGGCATGGACGAGAAAGCCATGAAAACAATCGGCGAAATTATCGCTATGACGCTGAAGAGCCCGAAAGACGAAGCGGTATTGGCTAAAGCAACCGGCATGGTTCGCGACCTGACTGCTCAATTCCCGCTTTACCCGAACATGAAATACTAATAACTATCGTTGCAAAAGAGGCTGTTCCCAAAGGTCAATCGACCGCTTGGGAACAGCCTCTTTTTTTATTTGTGCCATAGATATAGTAAATTCGCTAAGCAGGTATAGAAGTAATGGAATTGTTCGTTATTTATCTGTTCTCTATGATTTGAAAGAGAAGCATTAGCAGTACGATAGCCGTTAAGCCTTGGTGTTATGAATTAAGTTAAGGCGAATGCAGCATGATATATAAGCGGGTTCCACGAAACTACATAACTCGTCAAAATTCGACAAATTCAGAAATGTAATTTCTGGGGCGTGACAAATCATTATAAATTATGTATATTTGTTAATGGTATATTAATTAACATTACTTTTGTACTAATTTGGCCTGAACATTTGTAAAACAGGGTGATTGAACATATGTTCATTGATAATTATTCAATGTTTCGTATTAATTCTCGCATTGTTTAATTATGTAATGTCAGATTATTACAATAGAAAGCAAGAGGAGAACATCCAGGGGAGGAAGTAAAATGTCGAAGAAGAAGTATGGCTTTACCATGATTTCCGTACTGCTTGCACTAGCTCTCGTAGCCGTCGGCTGTACACCTAAGCAAGAGTCCGGAAGCAGCGAAGGCTCTGTATTCCGCATGAACCTTGCAACTGAACCGCCGTCCCTTGACCCGGCTCAGGTCCAAGACCAAGTGTCTGCAACTGTAGTAAACGGTTTGTTTGAAGGTCTTACTCGCAAAGACGAGAAGGGCGATGTTGTTCCAGCTGTCGCTAAAGAGTGGAAAATCTCCGATGACGGCAAAACATACACGTTCACCATTCGCGATGACGCGAAATGGAGCAACGGTGATCCAGTAACTGCAGGTGACTTCGAATACGCTTGGAAGCGTGCTCTTGATCCAAACCTGAAACCGGCAGCATCCGCATATGCTTACCAGCTGTACTACATCAAGAATGCGGAAGCTTACAACACTGGCACTGACGGCAGCGTGAAAGCTGACGATGTTGGTGTTAAAGCGATTGACGATCACACGCTGCAAGTTGAGCTGAACTCGCCAACTCCTTATTTCCTTGGTCTGATGTCCTTCACGGTCTTCTATCCGGTTCACAAATCGGTTAAAGAAAACGAGCAATGGGCTACTGACGTTTCGACTTTGGTATCCAACGGTCCGTTCAAAATCAGCGAATGGAAAAAGAACAACTCCATTACAATCGCTAAGAACGACAACTACTATGCAAAAGACGACATCAAGCTCTCCAAGGTTGTCTTCTCTGAAGTAAATGACTCGAATACAGAGCTGAGCATGTACCAAACAGGCGAACTGGATTATGCGGGTATGCCTACTGGCTTGATCCCTAACGAACAATTCCCGACATTGAAGCAAAACAATCCGGATGAGTTCAAAATCCAAGGCAGCGCATCGATCTACTACTACCTGTTCAATACAACGCAAAAGCCTTACGATAACGAAAAAATCCGTCAAGCGCTCTCGATGGCAATCAGCCGTCAAGATATCGTTGACAACGTAACAAAAGGCGGACAAATTCCTGCTTACGGCATCGTTCCTCCGGGCATCAAAGGCGAGAAAGACGACTACCGTACAGAGCATCCAGACTCCGCTTACTTCAAAGAAGACGTTGAACAAGCAAAAGCATTGCTTGCTGAAGGTCTGAAAGAAGAAGGCCTGACTGCAATGCCTACGGTTAAAGTAACTTACAACACCAACGAACTGCACCAAGCGATTGCAGAAGCAATTGCCGAAATGTGGAGCAAAAACCTCGGTATCAAAACCGAAGTTAGCAAGCAAGAATGGGGCGTATTCCTCGACAACCGTAACCACCTGAACTATGACGTGGCACGCGGCGGCTGGGGCGCCGACTACGATGATCCAATGACGTTCATCGACCTGTTCTCGTCGAAATCCGGCAATAACAACACTGGCTTTGCTAACAAACAGTACGACGATCTGATCAAAGAAGCTTACAGCACTGCCGATCAAGCAAAACGTATGGAAGCTATGTCCAAAGCTGAATCGATCGTAGTGGGTACTCGCGCGATTATGCCGATCTACTACTACAGCACGGTTTATATGATTAAGCCTGGTTTCAAAGGCATCTTTATCGACTACAAAGGCGACATTGATTACAACCGCGGATACTACGAAGCGAAGTAATTAAAGCTCGGCACGGATTGAGGGATATATGCGGCCAATGATAGCTGCATATATCCCCTTTCACTTTTAACTTTCGGAAGTTTAAACATTTTAATTCTCGAAAGCTTGCTTTCGAAGTAATGAATCATCATGATGGCGCTAAACAAGGCTATTCAGGTGATAATTCATTTATAGTCCATGCTTACGATGCAAGAATCATCACAAATAGCCATGGTAATGGCAATTTGTGTGATCATTCTTTTTAGGAGGTGCCATGACGTTTTGGTCCGCTATGTGCTTCAGAAGCTGTTGTTCATGATCGTATCGATCTTTGTACTGGCCTCGGCCACTTTTTTTCTGATGAAGGCCATTCCAGGCAACCCGTTCCAAAGTGAGAAGAACATACCTCCTGCCATTCAAGAGCGTTTGAATGAAGAATATGGGCTTAATGATCCGCTGGGCGTTCAATATTTGCATTATTTGAACAACCTGGTTCACTTTAATCTCGGGATGTCCATGAAACAACAGTACGTTACTGTAGTTGATATTATTAAGACTGGTTTTATCTACTCGCTTCAAATCGGTGTCTTCGCCATTATTTTGGCGGTTGCGGCCGGCGTGTTGTTCGGTCTGATTGCTGCGCTTAACCACCGCAAGTTTCTTGACGGCTTTACGATTTTGCTGGCAGTACTTGGTGTATCGATACCGAGTTTCGTTGTCGCTCCGTTCTTGCAGTATGTATTTGGCGTCAAATTGCGCTGGTTCGACGTAGCCGGCTTGAATGACCCGACGGACTTTATTATGCCGGTCATTGCGCTGTCTTTCCTGCCGGCCGCGTTTATAGCGCGACTTGTGCGCTCCAGCATGCTGGAAGTGCTTAGCGCGGATTATATGAAAACCGCACGCGCCAAAGGCTTGTCCGGCCGCGTGATTCTAGTTCGCCACGCTTTGCGCAATGCTATAATGCCGGTTGTCACCTACATCGGTCCAATGACGGCAAATATTATTACCGGTTCCGTGGTTATTGAACAAATATTCGGTATCGGCGGTCTTGGCAAGTTCTTCGTCAACAGTATCACCAACCGTGACTACACGCTTATTATGGGACTCACGCTGTTCTATGCCGTTATTTTGATGCTGGCGCGTTTCCTTACCGATATCGCTTACGGATTCGTAGATCCGCGTATTAAATTGACCAGCAGGAAGGGGGGCTAATCGATGAAGGAACAAGCTGCGCTGCAGCCTAATGATTTTGAAAAACTGAGCCATGACGAGAAGCAGACGGAGACGGTTGTCCGCGAAAGTATTTCGGCTTGGAAGGACGCCTGGTTTCGTCTGAAATCCAATCGTATGGCAATGATCAGCCTTTGGATATTAGCCCTTATCGTCCTGATGGCGATTTTTGGCCAAGCTATTGCTCATCAATTTACAGGCAATGATTTCTCAACTAACAACCTGAAGGCAACCAACCAAGCGCCATCCGGCGATCACTGGTTCGGTACGGACGGCCTTGGCCGCGATATGTTCGCAAGAACGTGGATGGGTGCAGGCATCTCGCTTCAGGTTGGTATTTACGCTGCTATTGTCGATTTGATTGTCGGCGTTATTATGGGCAGCATCATGGGTTACTTCGGCGGTAAAGTCGATGAAATTCTTAACCGCATCTGTGAAATTTTATATTCCATTCCGAGCTTGCTTATTGTTATCCTGCTCATTGTTGTCATGGAACCAAGCATGTTCACCATCATCTTAGCTTTAAGTATTACGGGCTGGATCAACATGGCCTGGATCGTTCGCGGTCAAATTATGCAGCTCAAGAATCAAGAGTATGTTCTTGCTGCGCGTGCACTCGGTGCAAACCCGGTTCGAATTATGTTCAAGCATCTTATCCCGAATGCGATGGGCCCGATTATCGTTACCATCACGATGACGGTTCCGAATGCGATCTTCGCGGAAGCATTCCTCAGCTTCCTTGGTCTTGGCGTTCAATCGCCGGCCGCGTCACTTGGTACTTTGATTAATGACGCCATCAAGGCGATGACTGTATATCCATGGCGTATGCTGTATCCCGCAATTTTGCTCAGCTTGACCATGCTTTGCTTTAATATTTTCGGTGATGGCTTGCGTGACGCACTTGATCCGAAGATGAAAAAGTAGGAGGTGCAACTATGGAACGTTTGCTCGAAGTGAATGATCTTCGTGTTAATTTCAAAGTTCGCGGCGGTACCGTACAAGCGGTACGCGGCGTTAACTTTCATATAAACAAAGGCGAAGCCGTGGCAATCGTTGGTGAGTCCGGCTGCGGTAAGTCCGTAACGGCGCAAACATTAATGCGCCTTATTCCAAGTCCGCCTGCGATGACCAGCGGCTCGATTATGTTCAAAGGACAAGAAATCTTGTCCAAGACGCCGAAAGAAATGGAAAGCATTCGCGGCAAAGAGATGGGCATGATCTTCCAGGATCCGATGACCTCGCTTAACCCGACGCTGACAATCGGCCGTCAAATTACGGAAGGCCTCATCAAGCACCAAGGCATGAGCTCTTCGGCTGCCCGCGCCCGTGCGGTAGAGATGCTGAATCTCGTAGGCATTCCTAACCCTGCGGCACGTTTTAACCAATACCCGCACGAGTTCTCCGGCGGTATGCGCCAGCGTGCGATGATCGCGATTGCTCTTGCTTGCAATCCATCGCTTCTTATTGCGGACGAGCCGACTACGGCGCTCGACGTAACGATTCAAGCGCAGATTCTGCGCGTTATGAAGGATCTTCAGGAGCGTATGGGGACTTCCATTATCCTGATTACGCATGACCTTGGCGTTGTTGCGGATATTTGCGACCGCGTTATCGTTATGTATGCCGGTAAAGTAGTAGAAACCGGAACCAAGTGGGAAATCTTCAAAAATCCGAAGCATCCTTATACAAAAGGCCTGCTTCGCTCGGTGCCTCGTCTGGACCAGAAAAAAGACGAGCCGCTTATTCCGATCTTCGGTACTCCGCCGGATCTCATCAAGCCGCCGGTAGGCTGCAGCTTCTGCGCGCGCTGCGACGAAGCGATGCGCGTCTGCGTCGACAATGATCCGGAGCTTCTGCCGGTTGACGGCAATGAATCGCATAAATCGGCATGCTGGATGGCGCATCCTTACGCGAAGCCTGCGAAACGGGAGGTGTCCGTATGAGCGAGCCGTTAGTAAAGGTTAGCAATCTGCGCAAGTTCTTCAACCTGGGCGGAGGCAATATTCTGAAGGCGGTCAACGAGATCGACTTCTCCATCGCCAAAGGCGAAACCGTTGGCGTCGTTGGCGAATCCGGCTGCGGCAAGTCCACGGCCGGCCGTACGATTCTGCGTCTGTACGAGCCTACGAGCGGCAACGTTACGTTTAACGGCGAGGACATCTATAAGATGAAAGGCGCCAAGCTGAAGCAAATGCGCCGGGATATGCAGATGATCTTCCAGGATCCTTATGCGTCGCTGAATCCGCGGATGACCATTACCGACGTTATCGGCGAAGCGCTTGATATCCATGGCTTGGTAGGAAGCCGTGCCGAGCGGAAGCGGCGTGTTGAGGATCTTCTTGATCTGGTAGGTCTGAATCCGGACCATGCCACCCGTTACCCGCACGAGTTCTCCGGCGGCCAACGCCAGCGGATCGGTATCGCCCGCGCTCTTGCGGTTGATCCGAAGTTTATTATTGCGGACGAGCCGATCTCCGCACTCGACGTGTCAATCCAGGCACAGGTCGTGAACCTGATGCAGGATTTGCAGCGCAAAATGGGCCTGACTTATCTGTTTATTGCCCATGACCTGTCGATGGTTAAGCATATCAGTGACCGCGTTGCGGTTATGTATCTTGGCAAAATCGTTGAGCTTGCGGAAAGCAGCGAGCTGTATAGCAGCCCTGCGCATCCGTACACGCGTGCTCTTCTGTCTGCCAATCCGATTCCGGATCCGGAAATTGAAGCTACCCGCGAGCGTATCGTACTCGCCGGCGATCTGCCGAGCCCGATTAACCCGCCTGCAGGCTGCCAGTTCCACACCCGCTGCCCGATGGCGACGGATAAATGCAAAACCGTTGAACCTAAGCTTGTCGAAGTGAAAAAGGGGCATTTTGCTTCCTGCCACTACGCATCGGTATAATTTTACAGGACGAAGCAGAGATTACATCTGTTTCGTCCTTTTTTGTAGACAAACCGTCGTTATATAGCCATAAAACTCTGGATGCATCGCAGGGGGCGGAATGATATAATAAACGGGATTGTGTCCAAGACTATAGGAATAACTTATTCACACAGGAGGAATTACGCTCCATGAGCAAAGTGGTTATATGCGACCATCCATTGATTCAGCATAAGCTGACCTTTATTAGAAACAAAGATACCAATACGAAGGACTTTCGTGAACTGGTTGACGAGGTAGCCACTCTGATGGCTTACGAAATTACAAGAGACGTACCTCTTGATACCATTACGGTGGAGACGCCTGTCGCAACGACGGAAGCGAAAGTGGTGTCCGGACGCATGCTGGGGCTTATCCCGATTCTGCGTGCGGGACTTGGTATGGTCGAAGGGATGCTTAAGCTGATTCCGGCCGCAAAAGTCGGTCATATCGGACTTGTCCGCGACCACGAAACACTCCAGCCAACCGAATACTACATTAACCTGCCTACGGATGCGGCTAACCGTCAGCTGATCGTTATCGATCCGATGCTGGCTACGGGCGGCTCGGCGATTGCGGCGATCAACTCGCTCAAGAAACGCGGCTGCGACCAGATCAAGCTGATGTGCCTGATTGCTGCTCCTGAAGGAGTTAAAGCGGTACAGGATGCGCATCCGGAAATCGATATTTATCTCGCTGCACTCGACGATGCTTTGAATGAAAAGGGCTACATCGTGCCGGGTCTCGGCGATGCCGGCGACCGTCTGTTCGGTACAAACTAAAAAGCAGTATGCTTACGAAGCATGAATGTCGCAAATCGCTCTAATTGAGCTCTTTAAGTCACCATTCATTTTAGGAGTGAATCGTTTTGTCTAAACTGAAAGTAATGACGATTTTTGGTACCCGTCCGGAAGCTGTAAAGATGGCTCCGCTTGTACTGGAATTGAACAAGCATGCCGATCAGATCGAATCAATCGTCTGCGTTACGGCGCAGCACCGCCAAATGCTCGACCAGGTGCTTGATTTCTTCGAGATTCAGCCGAACTATGACCTGAATGTCATGAAGGACCGCCAGACGCTGACCGAGACAACCGTACGCGTTCTGGAGGGCCTGGACCCTATTCTCGCCGAAGCGAAGCCGGATATCGTGCTTGTGCATGGCGATACGCAGACAACGTTCCTCGCGAGCTATGCATCCTTCCTGAAGCAAATTCAGGTCGGCCACGTTGAAGCCGGTCTTCGTACGTGGAACAAGCTGTCCCCGTATCCGGAAGAAATGAACCGCCAGCTGGCAGGCGTTCTGTCGGATGTGCATTTTGCCCCGACGGAATGGTCGGCAGGCAATCTGCGCAAGGAGAACAAATCGGAAGCGTCGATTTACGTAACGGGCAATACCGCAACGGATGTCTTCCAATACACGGTTGACCCGTCGTTCTCCCATCCGGTCATCGAGTGGGCGAAGGGCAAGCGCATGATTCTGATGACGGCACACCGCCGCGAAGCGCTTGGCGAGCCGCACCGCAACATTTTCCGCGCGGTTAAACGGATCGCCGACGAGCATGAAGACGTAGCCATCGTGTATGCCGTGCACCCGAACCCGGCGGTAAGAGAGCCGGCTAACGAAATTCTTGGCAATCATCCGCGCATTCAATTAATCGAGCCGCTTGATGTTTTCGAATTCCATAATTTTTATCCTCATGCTTATATGATTATGACCGATTCCGGCGGCCTGCAGGAAGAAGCTCCATCGTTCGGCGTGCCTACCCTGGTGCTCCGGGACACAACGGAACGTCCGGAAGGAATCGAAGCCGGAACGCTTGAGCTGGTCGGAACGGATGAAGACACGGTATACAACCGTGCGCGCGCTCTTCTGAACGATGCAGTCTTGTACGAAAAAATGAGCAAATCTGCCAATCCTTACGGCGATGGACAAGCTTCGGTGCGTATTGTCCAGGCGATATTGCATCATTTTGGAAGAACTGGCGAGCGGCCTGAACCGTTCACAGAACGTTCATAGTTTTTGAAGCGGACAGCTGCTAGATAAGCAATGTACAGCATACAGTGGTACTGTACGGTTTGAAGCTCGAAAAATCCTTTGTTTATAAGGATTTTCGGGCCGCTGTTCACTAAATGTTTGAATTTAAATGAATTGACAAAAGTTTAACAGCTTCGATAAAATAAATGAGAGTTTTGGAGTGATTCTGCATGGATCCATCCAAAGAACAACCGTCCAAAGAAAATCAGAATAAGTCGGATCATGGCAGTTTCGGAGACGACCCTTGGAGAGCAATGGGATTGGTCGGCACTATTGGGGCCGATCTAGCCGCATGTCTGGGGCTTGGCTACTGGCTCGGTCATAAAGCCGATCTTGCAAACGGTACCGAATACTATTCCATCATCGGATTGGTAGCGGGACTTGCAGTAGGCATCATTACGGTTATATTCCTGATTCGGACGTTTGCGGGAGGCAAAGCGAAATAATGGACGATTTGTCGGCCCACTTGAAAGCCGTTACAAGAGTTACTTTCTTATTCATGTCCCTATGCTGTATCGCTTGGGCAGTGCTGCCCGAGTACGAGAGCTGGTGGGGCGGTCTGATGATCGGGGGAGCAGCTAGTCTAGTAAACGCAAGAATACTTGGCTGGAAGGTTACGAAGATCGGAGCGAATGCCGCCGTGCAAGGTACGAAAAGGACGAATATCGGCTTTTTCACCCGGTCGTGCGTCGCGTTGTTGGCAGTTGTGATTGCGACACAAACATACACGTTTCAGCTTTCAGCGACTGTTGCCGGATTATTTGTCGCACAATTGGCAACACTCATACTGGGATTTTTGTCCAGAAGAAAGCTGATGGCGTCGAATCCTACCGATGAAAGGGGTGAAAATAACTAATGGATCATATTTCTCCTACCGTTCATGTAGCTGGTATCGAATTTGATTTGGCTGTTATCGCGATGATTTTGATCACGAGCATCATTGTTTTTGTACTTGCGAGGCTCTCAGTGAGAAACATTTCGGTTACGAATCCAACGAAGCTTCAGAACTTCCTGGAGTGGGTTATCGAATTCGTACAGAACATTATCGGTACGTCTATGGACCTCAAGAAAGGCCGTCCATATCTTATCCTCGGTCTCACCCTGATTATGTATATTTTTGTCGGCGACATGCTTGGTCTGCCGCTGGGTATCGTTACTGAAGTGCATCACGGTGCGTCAATCTTCGGTATGAACCTTGATTTGGGCGGGGAAGAAGAAGCGCATATCGCTTGGTGGAAATCACCGACTGCAGACGTTGCAGTAACAGGCGCTCTGACGCTGATCGTTGTCCTGCTGACGCATATCGAGGGTCTTCGTCTCAACACGAAGCATTACCTGAAACACTATGTTGAACCGCATTGGCTCTTCCTGCCTCTGTCCCTGATCAAAGAAGTATCGAAGCCGTTGTCGCTTGCTTTGCGTCTATACGGTAACATCTTCGCGGGCGAGGTCATGATTGCCGTAATCCTCGGAATGGGTGTTTGGGGTATCCCGGCGCTTGTCGTGTGGCAAGGTTTCAGCGTATTCGTAGGTGCAATACAAGCATTCGTATTCTGTATGCTTACGATGGTTTACATGTCGCAAGCGATTGTGCATGAAGAGCATGGCGAGCAGCATTAAAGGCTTCAAACCGGCGGAATACCGGCGGTAAATATAAAAAACTATTTTCACGAAAATTGAGGAGGATTTTTCTAATGGGAGCATTGGCATTAGTTGCAGCAGCAATTGTATTCGGTTTGGGCGCACTTGGCGCAGGTATTGGTAACGGTCTGATCGTAGGTCGCACAGTTGAGGGTATTTCCCGTCAACCAGAACTTCGCGGTACTCTTCAAACAACAATGTTTATCGGTGTCGCACTCGTCGAAGCACTTCCAGTTATCACACTGGTACTCGCGTTCATCTTCTTGGGTAAATCCTAATATCACAAGCATAAACATGGCGGGGAGTGTGGCTTTGCCTCCACGCCTTCCTTTTTGTTCAGCCCCATAGAGCGGGGCGGTAAGTCCGAATGAAATTGTTTTAAGCTATAGAAGGGAGTGACGTTTTTTGCATATCGTATGGTCGAGTCTTGTCATCCAGCTAGTTGCGTTCCTGATCCTTCTGTACTTGCTGAAACGCTACGCATTTGGTCCATTGCTGAGTGTAATGGAACAACGCAGACAGTATGTTGCAGAGCAAATCGCTAATGCGGAAACAAGCAAGAAAGAAGCTGAACAGCAGCTGGAGCAACAAAAACAAGCACTTCAGGAAGCTCGTAAAGAAGCTTATGACATTATTGAGCAAGCTAAGGCTACAAGCACGAAACAAGCCGATGACATTATTCAAGTTGCGAAATCCGAATCCACTCGTCTGAAGGACGAAGCGGTTAAAGATATCGAGAGCGAGAAAAACAAAGCGGTTGCTGCACTTCGCGAAGAGGTTGGCGGTATTTCCGTCAAAATCGCGTCGAAAATTATCGAGAAGCAAGTGGACGAGAAATCCCAGGAGCAATTGGTTAACCAATACCTGAAAGAAGTTGGAAGCAAATGAGCCGGGATACTGTCGTAGCGAAGCGCTACGCTAAAGCACTGTTTGAGCTTGCTAACGAGCAAGGCATCGTATCGGAAACGGAAGATCAGCTTAAGCTGATTGTTCAAGGCCTGAAAAATGATGCTGACGCGCGCAAATTCCTGGAGCTTCCCAGCATCGAGCCGGAGAAAAAGATCGCTGTGCTGAAAGGCGCATTCGGCGATCATGTATCCGCCCTTGTCCTTCATACGCTTGAACTTATTCTTGTTCGCGGACGCCAAGAGCTGATCTCGGATGTATACGATGCGTATACGAAGATCGCCGGCGAAGCGCTTGGTCAAGCGCATGCGGTTGTGTACACGGCCCATAGCTTGTCTGCTTCGGAACTGGCTGAAGTAGAAGTTAGCTTCGGCAAGCTGAGCGGCAAGAAAATTGTTGCAGAACAAATCGTTAAACCGGATTTGCTCGGCGGCGTACAAGTACGCATCGGCGACCGTCTGTATGACGGCAGCCTGTCCGGCAAGCTGGAACGTTTACAAAAATCGTTTAAAATCTAATGCAGGTAGATAGGGGTGAACGAATTGAGTATCAGACCTGATGAAATCAGCACGCTGATTAAACAACAGATCGAACAATATAAATCCGAAATTCAAGTCGTTGACGTCGGCACCGTAATCAATGTCGGTGACGGTATTGCCCGCGTACACGGTTTGGAAAATGCGATGCAGGGCGAACTGCTCGAATTCTCCAACGGCGTTGTAGGCATGGCGCTCAACTTGGAAGAAAGCAACGTCGGTGTCGTTATCCTCGGTCCTTACACGGATATCCGTGAAGGCGACCAAGTAAAACGTACGGGCCGCATCATGGAAGTGCCTGTAGGCGAAGAGCTTCTTGGCCGCGTTGTTAACCCGCTGGGTCAGCCGCTTGACGGCAAAGGCCCAATCAACACGACTCAATTCCGTGCGATTGAATCCCCAGCTCCTGGCGTAATCGACCGTAAATCGGTACATGAGCCAATGCAAACGGGCATTAAAGCAATCGACGCGATGGTACCGGTTGGCCGCGGACAACGCGAGCTGATCATCGGCGACCGTCAAACAGGTAAAACGGCGATTGCGATCGACGCAATCATCAACCAAAAAGGCAACGGCGTGAAATGTATCTACGTTGCCGTAGGTCAAAAACAATCCACTGTTGCGGGCGTTGTAGAAACCCTTCGCAAGCACGGTGCTCTTGATTACACAATCGTCGTAACAGCTGGCGCATCCGAACCGGCTCCATTGCTCTTCCTGGCTCCTTATGCAGGCTGCTCGATGGGTGAGTACTTCATGTACAAAGGCGAGCACGTTCTCGTTATCTACGATGACTTGTCGAAACAAGCGGCTGCATACCGCGAATTGTCCCTGTTGCTCCGCCGTCCTCCGGGTCGGGAAGCTTATCCAGGCGACGTATTCTACCTGCACTCCCGTTTGCTCGAGCGCGCAGCTAAACTTAGCGACGCACTTGGCGGCGGCTCGCTGACGGCTCTTCCGTTCATCGAGACTCAAGCTTCCGACGTATCGGCTTACATTCCTACGAACGTAATCTCGATCACTGACGGACAAATCTTCCTGGAATCCGACCTGTTCTACTCCGGCCAACGTCCGGCGGTTAACGTAGGTATCTCCGTATCCCGCGTAGGCGGTTCCGCTCAAATCAAAGCAATGAAAAAGGTTGCCGGTACACTCCGTCTGGACCTTGCGGCTTACCGCGAGCTTCAAGCGTTCTCGCAGTTCGGCTCCGATCTCGATAAATCGACACTCGCTCGTCTGAACCGCGGTGCTCGTACGATGGAAATCCTGAAGCAAGGCGTTAACCAGCCGATGCCGGTTGAGAAGCAAGTTATCTCGATCTACTCCGCGGTTAAAGGCCATCTGGACGAAATTCCGGTTGCGGACATTCTGCGCTTCGAGAAAGAATTCCTGGCATTCCTGGATTCCAACCATCCGGAAATCGGCGAGTCCATCCGTACAACAAAAGACCTCGTTGCCGACAACGAGAAAGCTCTTGTTGACGCGATCGCGAAATTCAAAAAAGGCTTTTCTGTAACGGCTTAATAGCCTTAAAAAGCCTCTGAATAAATGTCTCGCGCCCGTCTTCGTACGGGCGCAGGCGCTTAACACCAGGCTTTGTTAGCTTTTTTGTGTGAAGGTTCAAACGCGTGGCGTTTGTGAAAGGGTCTGTATGAGCCGAAGAGTTTACGTGCCGCTTTTGGATCCGTATCCTCACCGCGAGGTGGTTGTTCAAAGGATACGGATTCAATGGCGGACAAGGTGAAATACAGACTCCTGTAACAAATAGCCCAGCACGCGATCCATCGCCAACGGAGCGGCAAAGCAACAAAGGCGGGTGACAATGCAATGGCAAAAGGCATGCGCGATATTAAGCGCGAAATCAAAAGTAAACAAAACATGAAGCAAATCACGAAAGCGATGGAGATGGTTGCGGCTTCCAAGCTGAGAAGAGCACAAGAGGCATCGACCAAAGCCCGTCCTTATTCGGATAAGCTGAAGGAAGTAGTAGCAAGCATCGCAGCTGGCTACAAAGGTGTGAAACACCCGATGCTCGAAACGCGTCCGGTGCAAAAAACGGGTTACCTCGTTATCACCTCCGACCGTGGTCTGGCAGGCGGCTACAATGCGAACGTCCTTCGTAAAGTAACGCAAACGATTCGCGAGAAGCACAAATCGAATGATGAGTACGTATTGTTCGTAATCGGGCGTAAAGGCCGGGATTACTTCCGCCGCCGCAATATGCCGATCATCGACGAGGTAATCGGACTTTCCGATTCGCCAACGTTCGCGGACATCAAATCGATCGCTTATAACGCAGTCAAAATGTTCTCTGAGGGCAAATACGACGAGCTGTACATCTGCTACAACCAATTCGTAAACGCCATTACTCAGATCCCGACAGAAACTCGTTTGCTTCCGCTGCAGGAAGTAAGCAACAACGGTCCGGTAACTTCGTACGAGTACGAACCGTCCCCGGAAGGTGTTCTGGAGGTACTGCTGCCTAAATACGCAGAGACGCTTATTTACAGCGCGGTGCTTGACGGGAAAGCCAGTGAGCAGGGCGCTCGCATGACAGCCATGGGCAGTGCGACGAAGAATGCTAACAAAATGATCAACCAATTGACGCTGACCTATAACCGGGCTCGTCAAGCGGCGATCACGCAAGAGATCTCTGAGATCGTTGCCGGTGCGAACGCACAGGCATAAGGCATATAGAAGTAAAAGAAAGTACCAGGAGGGAAAACCATGAAAAAAGGACGCGTTGTATCCGTCATGGGTCCAGTCGTTGACTTGGAGTTCGAACGCGGTAACCTGCCGGAAATTTTGAACGCCGTCAAAATCGTTCAACAAGCCCCAGCAGGCGGCATCGATATTAATCTGACGCTTGAAGTAGCAGTTCACCTGGGTGATAACCTGGTTCGTGCTGTTGCGATGAGCACAACTGACGGTCTGGTCCGCGGCATGGAAGCCGTAGACACAGGCGCGCCAATCACAATTCCAGTTGGTGCAGCAACACTCGGCCGCGTATTTAACGTACTGGGCGAGCCTATCGACCAAGCTGGCGACGCAACTTCGGAAACTAACCTTCCGATTCACCGTCAAGCTCCTGCATTCGACGAATTGTCCACGCAATCGGAAATTCTCGAAACAGGCATCAAAGTTATCGACTTGCTCGCTCCATACGCAAAAGGCGGTAAAATCGGCCTGTTCGGCGGCGCGGGTGTAGGTAAAACGGTAACGATCCAAGAACTTATCAACAACATCGCTCAAGAGCATGGCGGTATCTCCGTATTCGCCGGCGTAGGCGAGCGTACTCGTGAAGGTAATGACCTTTACCACGAGATGAAAGATTCCGGCGTATTGAGCAAAACAGCGATGGTATTCGGACAAATGAACGAACCGCCAGGCGCACGTCAACGTGTAGCCCTGACAGGTCTGACAATGGCTGAATACTTCCGTGATGCTGAAGGCCGCGACGTACTTCTGTTCGTCGACAACATCTTCCGCTTCACGCAAGCAGGTTCCGAGGTTTCGGCCCTTCTCGGCCGTATGCCTTCCGCGGTAGGTTACCAGCCAACGCTGGCAACTGAAATGGGTCAATTGCAAGAGCGTATCACGTCGACGAAAAAAGGTTCGGTTACTTCGATCCAAGCGATCTACGTACCTGCCGATGACTACACGGATCCGGCTCCTGCAACAACGTTTGCTCACTTGGACGCTACTACAAACTTGGAGCGTAAAATCTCCGAGATGGGTATCTTCCCAGCGGTAGATCCACTTGCTTCGTCGTCCCGTCTCCTTAACCCAGAAATTCTGGGCGAAGAGCATTACAACGTAGCTCAAGGCGTTAAGAAAATTCTGCAGCGCTACAAAGAGCTTCAAGATATTATCGCAATCCTTGGTATGGACGAGTTGACAGAGGAAGACAAGCTGACTGTATCGCGCGCGCGCCGCATTCAATTGTTCTTGTCCCAACCGTTCCACGTTGCTGAGCCGTTCACAGGTATCAAAGGTAAATACGTACCTGTTAAAGAATCCGTTCGCAGCTTCAAAGAAATTCTCGAGGGCAAACATGACGACCTTCCGGAAGAAGCTTTCCGGTATGTAGGTGTGATTGAAGAGGCCGTGGAGAAAGCCAAAACGCTGTAATAGCGAAAGGCGGGAGGAATCCACATGAGTACTTTTCTGGTTGAAATCGTAACTCCGGAGCGCAAGGTATATGCGGAGACGGCTAATATGGTCAGCGTTAAAGGGATCGCGGGCGAGCTCGGCATTTTGCCGAACCACATTCCGCTGGTAACACCGCTGCGTATTGCGCCGGTCAGCATTAAGCGCGACGGTAAAGTTGATGTTCTTGCTGTAGGCGGAGGTTTCATTGAAGTCCGTAAGGACAAAGTGGTCATCCTGGCCGAAAGCGCTGAGCTGGCTTCCGAAATCGATGTAAACCGTGCACAAGCTGCCAAACAGCGCGCTGAAGAGCGCCTGGCTGCTAAGCGCGACGAAATCGACTTCAAGCGCGCAGAGCTTGCTCTGCAGCGTGCATCGAACCGGATCAACGTTACAGAACGTTAAGAACTTA
Organism: Paenibacillus sp. MMO-58; assembly: GCF_037146255.1. Taxonomy (NCBI): domain Bacteria; kingdom Bacillati; phylum Bacillota; class Bacilli; order Caryophanales; family Paenibacillaceae; genus Paenibacillus; species Paenibacillus sp. MMO-58. The sequence continues at coordinate 8,378 of NZ_JBBCVY010000007.1, read as the reverse complement.
AAGCCGTTCAAATCTCATCTAAGGAGATTTGAACGGCTTTTTAATTTCGACAATTGTTATCATATGATTTTGTCATAATGCCGACTTGCGTCTCATTGACTTCAATATAAGAATCTCTCACAATGGAGGAAATAAGATGAACGGTAGAGCAGGGGGCGCTGGCATGATTGATATACATACACATATACTGCCTGGCATCGACGATGGTGCCGCAGATTGGAATTATTCGATTCAGATGGCCCGTGCCGCGGCTGCTGAAGGAATTACGGGGATTATTGCGACCCCTCATCATTACGACGGCAAATATAGCAATGACAAAGAAACCGTAATAGAGCTGGTTGCCGAATTGAACAATAGATTAAGCGAGCTCGCTATCCCTCTGAAGATTCAGACGGGACAGGAGATTCGGATCCATTCCGAGTTTTTGTCCAACTGGCAAAGCGGTAAGCTGCTGCCGATGGGCGAATCTCCTTATGTACTCATCGAAATGCCTTCCTCGCAGGTTCCCAAATCGATGGAGCAGGTCGTATACGAGCTGCGCTTGCTAGGCGTCCGTGCCGTCATTGCCCATCCGGAGCGTAATGCAGAGGTGGTTCGGAATCCGGACCGTCTGGCTGAGCTGGTGGAGCTTGGGGCTTACGCGCAGGTGACGACTCATTCCTTGCTGGGAGGCTTCGGAAGAGGGATTGAGAAATCCGCTTTGATGCTCTGCAGGCAGGGTCTTATTCATTTAGTTTCTTCCGATGCTCATCATCTGGAGTGGCGGAGTTTCAAGATGAAAGAGGCCTACGAACGGATAGAGTCCGAGCTTGGGCCGGTATGGAGAAGGTATTTCGAACGTAATGCGCAGGCGATCTGGAATGCGAGGGAGTTATCCGATCAACCTTCTCTAGTGCAGCAGACAGCAAAATCGGGAGGCTGGGGCAAGATTAAATCCTTGTTCGGCAAATAAAAGATTTAGCGATAAATAAATGACCTGTCAGACATGAACAAATTATGATCATGTGGTGACAGGTCATTTTTTCTGCCCAAAAGATGGTTCATTTCTATTGACTTGGATAATGATAATCTTTATCATTGAGAAAGTAGTTATTGAGAATGATAATCATTTTATTGGGGGTTTAGCAATGAAACAAATGAAATGGACAGGTCTCATTCTTGCGGCAATGATGGTGTTCCTCGCTGCATGCGGAGGCGGCAACAACGCAGGCAATAACAGGCAGGAATCCGAGCAAGCTAGCTCTAACGCGAATGCAAATGCAAGCACAAATACAGCAGCTGCCGAGACGGCGGAACGTACAATCAAGCATGCGCTTGGCGAAACAAAAATTACCGGAACGCCTAAAAAGATCGTTGTTCTGGAATGGACCTATGCAGAGGATCTGATCGCGCTTGGCGTACAGCCTGCCGGCGTAGCGGATGTGAAGGGCTACGGAGAATGGTACGGAGCAATTGATCCCAAGCTGGATGCAGCGGTTGTTGATGTAGGCACACGTCAAGAGCCAAGCATCGAGACGATCACCAGCCTTGAGCCGGATTTGATTATAGGCGTGAACTTCCGCCACGAAGCGATCTACGATCAGCTGTCGGCTATTGCGCCAACTCTTATTTTTAACCCTTATCCGGAAGATGGCGGTCTGGACCAATACAGCGAAATGGAGCAAACCTTCTCGGCTATAGCGGATGCTCTGGGCAAAAAAGCGGAAGGCGAGAAGGTACTGGCTGATCTGCATAGCTATTACGATGAGTCCAAAGCGAAGCTGGCTAGCGCTGGCAAAGAGGGTCAAGAGGTTGTATTCACGCAAGCTTGGACCAATGAGGGCGTAGCAACCTTCCGTCTGTTCACCGACAACTCGATGGCAATGGCGATTCTTGCGAAAATCGGCCTAAAGAATGCGCATCAGGACAGCACGTTCCAGCAATACGGCTATTCGGAAACGGATATCGAAGGCTTGACCAAGACGCCGGACGCAAGCGTATTGTACACAACAAGCGCGACGGATACCGTCTTTAGCGAGCTGCTTCCTAAGAATGAAGTATACAAGAACCTGAACTTTGCAAAAGAAAACCGCGTGTACGACATGAAAGGCATCTGGCCGTTTGGCGGTCCATTGTCTGCAAAACTACTTGTAGAACGCACGCTTGAAGCGCTCGGCTAATGAATACGAACCTTCAAACGACAAAGGAAACAAGTAAGGGTATCTGGAGCCCGCTGCTGTTATCAGCGGCGGGTCTTCTGCTGCTCCTTGCTTTAGCTTCTTATCACCTGACACTTGGGGAGGCTGCTATTCCGGTAAAGACCGTATGGCGGGCTATTTTTGAGTCCACTCCCGTATTGGAGCATCAAATATTGTGGACAGTCCGGCTGCCCCGCATGGTAATCGGCATTCTGACAGGCGGAGCTTTGGCCGTGGCGGGAGCGTTATTTCAAAATGTAACCCGCAACCCGCTCGCGTCCGCCGGTACGCTCGGGATTAACGCGGGGGCTTTTCTCGCCCTGACGGTAGGGACGATTATGTTCCCGGGTCTTGCAATGGGCTTTCCTCTGCTGCTTACATTCATCGGTGCAATTGCTGCCGCCGGTGCGGCCTTTGTTATGGCCGGAGGTACGAAGGCATCCCCGGTACGGCTCGCTTTGTCCGGGATGATCGTTACGATGACTGCGGCGGCTTTTACAGGCGTGCTTCAGTTATTTCACGAACAAAAGACGCAAGGGTTGTTCATGTGGGGCTCCGGCTCGCTTGTGCAAAATGACTGGGGCGGCGTTCAGCATGCCTGGCCCTGGATTATCGGCTGCTTCCTGCTTGCTTTTCTGCTGGCTGGCAAATGGGATCTGATGGAGCTCGATGAGGATACGGTTACCTCACTGGGGCAAAAGGTTGGACGGATCCGCCTCACGGGGCTTGGCATTGCCGTGCTGCTAGCCGCAGCGGCCGTCAGCGTCGTTGGTCCAATCGGCTTCGTTGGCCTGATAGCGCCGCATCTGATGCGGATGTTAGGAGCGAAGCGTCATGTTGTGCTGCTCCCGCTGTCTTTCCTATGGGGATCTATAATCGTTATTGGCTCGGATGCCATTGCGATGCATTTCAAATATTCGCTTGGACCGCTGCCTGCCGGTGCCGTAACGGCGCTTATCGGCGGACCATGGCTTGCTTGGCTCGTCCTGCGTACGGTAAAAGCCCGCAAGGAAGGGGCGCCGCAGACAGGCACTTCGCCTGGACGTTCCGCTACGAAAGTGCCGTTTGGCTGGTGGGTAGCGATTTTCTCGCTACTGCTGGTTGCGAGTCTTATTGTCAGTCTTGCTTTCGGAAGTCTGCGCATTCCGGTAACGGATGTCGTTAACGCCTTGTTTGGCCATGGGGCAGACAGTACGCAGCGTATTGTCGAGATGAGGATCCCCCGAACGCTGGTGGCCGCGCTTGCCGGTGCCACGCTTGCCGTGAGCGGCTTGCTGCTGCAAGGCGTCGTCCGGAACCCGCTGGCGGATCCGTCTATTATCGGCGTAACAGGCGGCGCTAGCGTTGGGGCCATGCTGATGCTTGCCGTATTTACGCAGGTATCGGTGCAATGGCTGCCTGCGGGTGCTTTTATTGGCGCGGTAGGCGCTGCGGTAATCGTATTCCTGCTCGGGCGGAAAAGCTCCTTTAATCCGTCGGTTGTCGCCCTGATTGGTCTTGCCGTCTCTTCGATGGCCAGCGCGATCGTTCAGGTGCTCGTTATTCGTATGAAGCTGACATTGGCATCTGCGCTTGTATGGTTGTCCGGTACGACCTACGCTCGCAATTGGGATGATTTCTGGCAGTTGGTGTTCTGGCCGATTGTCCTGCTGCCGGTCGCCTGGTATCTGGCCCGTAAGGTGGATGTTCTTCAATTTTCGGATGCGACCGTAACGAATCTGGGGCTTCGCGTAGACCGGACACGGCTGGTCATTGGCGGGGTTGGCGTTGCCATGGCGGCGGCAGCCGTTGCGACGGTAGGCTCGATTGGTTTTATCGGGTTGATCGCTCCTCATATGACGCGTATGCTGGTTGGGCCGAAATACCGCAAGCTTGTTCCTTTAACGGCTTTGCTCGGGGCTTTGCTGCTGGTGCTCGCCGACACGGTGGGACGATCGCTGCTTGCTCCCAAAGAGCTGCCGTCCGGACTGGTGGCCGCGGTCATAGGAGCTCCGTATTTTATGTATTTGATGTATCGTTCTGGAAGGAAATAGAAGTTTATGGCAGGAAGACTGTCCTGAGGTTCGTTATATGAGCCTAAGGGCGGTCTTTTTTCGACGCATTTAGTGCTTATGTAACAAAAAAGTTTAAAAATTTATACAAAAAGACGAAAAATACCTTACATATCTATCAAATTTTATCAAATCATATGTTAGTATATATGACATAACTACTAGATGACCAGGATATGGGGGATGCACATGTTCGACTGGCTGGGTACAAAAAAAGGACTGCCGCTTTGGTTCTCATGGCGTTTGAATCATGGGATGAAGAAAGACGTTGAACAGATCTTTGAAGGCATTGCGGAAACGCGTAAAGAGCTGCTTACTTCTTGGGCGAATGAATATTGGGGATACATCGAGCGGCTGGCGGAGCAGATAACGGCGGTATCATTAGATGGTAAACCGGTGTATCAGGAAGAACAAAGGCTAGCCGTTACCCGTCTGCTCGAACGTACATATGCCAGTGGGAATGATTGGACAGAGCTGTTCCTGCTTGATCGGGAAGGACAGGTTCTGGTCTCCACCTACGAGAAACATAGAGGGACGGTCTATGGCAGCGGCAGCATGATTGAACCGGGTCTTAACTATGTCAAGGCTGGCGGCAAGCCGAGGCCGTGCCTGTATGGACCTTACGGCGATCCAGTTACGTTAAGCCTTGGGCCAAGATCCTCTTCTTTTCACGATAAAATGACCCTGCTTTTCATCTATCCCCTTGTTGTGAATGGAGAATATGCAGGGACGTTATGCGGTCGGGTTCCGAACGATGTGCTGGGGGATCTGATCCAACGGGAATCCGGTCACGTCTATCCGGACTCGGGCGATAACTATATTTTCATGGCGAAACCGCACCTGAATCAGCATATTGCGCTTGGAACCGCATTGTCGCGTAGCCGCTTTGAGGACCGGACGTTTACGTTTGGCGAGAATTTGAAGGATGGAGTTACGACCGACTGGGGAATGGTCTCGATCAAGGAGCATACGGAGCTGGAGATTATCTTCACCGACCCGGCTACGGGCGAGCTTCATCCCGGTGTCCGAAGTACGATCGATAACGGCAGCAACCTGTTTGTGGAATTCCCCGGTTATTCGGATTACCGTCATATCCCGGTTATCGGGAAAGGCGTAACGCTGCAGATGCCGCATTGCCCGGACGTATGGGGGATGATGTGCGAAGGCGACCTGGAAGAGGTGTACCGGATTCGCAGCATACGCTGGCGTTTCAGTAAGCTTCAGCTGTGGCAGACGCTCATTCAGGCCGTGCTTGTAACGGTGCTGGTGGCGGTTCTTGCTTCGGCAGCTCCGGTATGGGTAACTGCGGCGGCAGCTGGCGTATGGACTTTAGTGTTCGGACAGTTTGTTGCCGGTGCCGTGCAGCGTAAGGAATCCCGCCGGGTTGTCCGCAATTTGCGGCGAATCAACCGGTTCATTCGTATTAATGCGGAGGGTAAAGGGGATTTGACGCAGCGTCTTGAGCCTGCCAAGTTCGACAACGACGAGACGAGAGAGCTTGCCAAATGGATTAACAACATGATTGATTCGCTCGAGGGGATTATGCTGAAGGTGAAGCTGGCCGCATCGGACGTACTCTCCAGCCAAAATGTCATGAATGAATCGGCCGCCGTTACCGCGAAGTCGACGGAGCGGGTAAGCCGCAAGGTTGGCGATATGATCGACAGCATCCGCAATCAACTGAAGGATATCGATATGGCGAAGCATTCCGCCGACGAGATGAGGGACACGCTGCGCCTCCTCGAGCTGCAGGCTGCCGAGCAGATTGCCGTGGCGCAATCGGAAGTAGACCGGATTGGGGATAAAATGCAGCATATCTCTACGAAGGTCGGCGACACGAATGATACGATCCGCCGGTTTATGCATACGGTTGAAGAGATTCGCGGCGTTCTGCAGGTTATCGAGGAGATTTCGGCGCAAACGAATTTGCTTGCGTTGAACGCCTCCATCGAGGCGGCACGCGTTGGCGAGCAGGGCCGCGGCTTTGCCGTTGTGGCATCGGAAATCCGCAAGCTGGCCGATATGACCCGCCGTTCCACGGAGGAAGTGCATCAGATTACGCATCAAATCTATGATGAAGCGAAGCAGGCTTACGCATCGATGGACGAAGGAACAAAGGTCGTCGAGGAAGGCACGCAGCTGGTTGCGGCCGCAGCCAGCACGCTGCAGACGGCGCAAAGCGAGGACAGCCGGAAATCGCAGGTTGTAGACGAAGTGGTGAACCTGATGGAACGGATTGCCCTCGTCAGCATGGAGAACCGCAAGGTCTCCTCCGACGTGGAGGGCAAGGTGCAGGAGCTGATTGGTGAGATGGACAGCGTACGCCAAACCTCGGAAAGCGTAGAGTCGATCACGAAATTCCTGCAGCAGCTGGTTGGCCAGTTCAAGCTGACGGAGTCGCGGATGAGATAAGTGTGGAGCAGGAAGGACGCCTGATGGTGGCGTCCTTCCTGTTTTTTTCTGCGTTGCGGGACATCGAAAGCCGGTGGGAAGCGAGGAAACGTTGGAGATGCGGAGGGATAAGACCCTGCGGGGCTCTTATCGGTGGTGAGAGTAGCTGGATTGGAATGTTAAGACCCTGAAAGGGTCTTATTGACGGGAGACGGATGCTGGAAGTGAAGGGGGCTTATCGTTGTGGACAAATGAGGGATATCGTTTGGGGTGGCGAGCATAAGCTAATAATGTGACAGGCGGGTATCTTGCTGACCGGGTGTCCGGCGGGTGTCCCGCGGTTCCCGGGAAGCCGCGCCGTTACGGGCTTGTCCGGCTCTTCGGAGAGGCGGAGTCGAACAACTCTTTCATAGACGGCTGTGGAAGCATTTGTTATAATTGTGAGGAAAAATGACCAAGCGGCTGGTCCGCTTTGACGGAGGCGATGGTGTGGACAATTACGTCAACCAGTATGTCGTCGTGGCGATTTTTATTTTTCTCGGGATCTTGCTCCCGGCAGCGGCGCTGACCGTCGGAAGACTGCTCAGACCGCATAAGCCGAATGATCCGAAGCGAACAACCTACGAGAGCGGCAATGAGCCGATCGGCGAGGGGCAAGTGCGCTTCAACATCCGGTATTACATCTTTGCGTTAATGTTTGTCATCTTTGATGTGGAAACCGTTTTCTTATACCCGTGGGCCGTCGCATATAAAAAGCTCGGCCTTTTTGTGCTGGTTGAGATGTTCATTTTTGCGGCAATGCTGTTTATCGGACTTCTATATGCCTGGAAAAAGAAGGTGCTGAAATGGAATTCAGTTTAGAGTCGATATCGCTGGAAGAACGCAAGGAGCTGGAACGTAACGTATTTATGGGAACGCTGGAGCAGCTTAAGGCTTGGGCGCGGAGCAACTCGCTATGGCCGCTGACCTTCGGTCTGGCCTGCTGCGCGATTGAAATGATGGGAACCGGTGCTTCTCATTACGATCTTGACAGGTTCGGTGTGATGTTCCGTACCTCGCCGCGCCAGTCGGACGTAATGATTGTCGCTGGCACCGTGACGAAGAAAATGGGTCCGCTGCTGCGCCGTCTGTATGACCAGATGCCCGAGCCTAAATGGGTGATCGCAATGGGCTCCTGCGCGACTGCCGGCGGACCGTATATCAAGTCTTATGCAGTGATGAAAGGCGTTGACCAGATCGTCCCCGTCGATGTTTACATACCGGGCTGCCCGCCTAATCCGGCGGCGCTGATCTACGGCATTAACAAGCTGCAAGAAAAAATCCGTTACGAAGCGAAAACCGGGAAGCGGGTGACGGATCGATGAGCGAGGAGAAGGATGAAGGGCAAAAGCCGGAAGAGTTAAAGGAAGAAGAGATAAAGTCGGAAGAGGAAGTGAAGGCTGCCGCTGAATTGCCGGAGTCGCCGGCAGAGGCGCCAGCGACCGCGGTGGATGCGGAGCGGGAGGCGAAGCTGAAGGCGGCGGCGGAAGCGCGCGCGGCGAGAGCGGCGGCGAAGGAAGCCGCGAACGCGGGCGGAGCAGCGCCGGAGGGCACTGTGGATACGGAGCGAGAAGCGAAGCTGAAGGCGGCGGCGGAAGCGCGCGCGGCAAGAGCGGCGGCGAAGGAAGCCGCGAACGCGGGCGGAACAGCGCCGGAGGGCGCGGTGGATGCGGAGCGGGAAGCGAAGCTGAAGGCGGCGGCGGAAGCCCGCGCGGCGAGA
>NZ_JBBCVY010000006.1:0-413754 GCF_037146255.1 Paenibacillus sp. MMO-58 | reverse complement strand
TCTCGGGATCCAAGTCCCACGGGCAGAAACGTTCGATCCCCGGCTACCGCTATCTTACGACCCTACAAAAAAGAGGTCGACCAGAAAGATCTGGTGACCTCATAATACGAAAGGGCAGGATAGTTTCAATATGTGGTATTGTAAAGTAGGCAGATTAATCGAACCTGGTTGCTCTTATAAAAGGAGTTGAAGGCGATTAAAGGAGGGATGAAATGAAATTTAAATTGGTAATCCTAGTCTTTTTCGTTTTAGTTATTTCTGGTTGCCAAGAACAAAATATTACGAATGATGCAAGTCAAGAGACACCAACGATAGTTGCTAAAGAAAATGATTCAATTCTTGTGGATAACAACAATGATGGAATGTCACGACGGCAAGGGGAATACGACTCACAGGTACATGGAAAACTGGTTGTGAATCCGAACTATTACATTGAGAATAAAATCCAGCGTGGGGATGTAATTTATTATAAGTTGCCGAAGGTTTATAAAATAAAGTTTCCGCGTGTAAATGCGCCTGAGTTTGGAATTTCACGCGTGATTGCTCTTCCTGGGGAGCTTGTGCAAATAAAAAAAGGTCAGATATATATAAATGAGAAGAGACTAAATACGTTCTATGGAAAGATGTCTAGTTGGGGAGAAAATGAGAAAGAATTCTTTAGTACCATAAATGAACCAGGTACCGCCATATGTGATGAAGTATGCCAGAAAAATATGAAAGATTTTTTTAACATGAACGTCGGTAAGTTTGAGGTGCCAGTAAATCAATTATATGTGTTAGGTGATACCGGATGGAGAAGTATTGACAGTAACATTCATGGTCCTGTTCCTATCACTAATATAATAGGAAAAGTCATAGGGTACGCTGAAAAATAACCGTGCTCTTAAGGTAACGCTAAACTAAACGGGAAACGATAGTTCAGCTATCCAGGAGCAGTTTGCCACGACGGCAGCTGATCTTTTTTATTAAGCTAAGGGCAGTTTAACGCAACAAGCAGTCGGCCAAGGGGACCAGCTTTTTGTTCGTTATGCTAAAGGGAAGGGTATCTCCAAATTATTGTGTAATAAGATGGTTATTCGAGGAGCTTATACTAAATCGTTGGCCTCGGACATCTTGCTTGTATCATGAATCAGCCTTAAATTGAATCTTGTACAAAATGAATTCAGAATATCAAGGACAGGAGTAGATCCGATGAAAATAGGAGAATTCGTAGAATACTGCTTGTCTTATCCAGGCTCGTATGAAGATCAACCTTTCGGAGAAGGCTGGACGGTCATTCGCCATAAAGAAAACAAGAAGTTATTTGCCTTGATATACATCCGAAATGAACATCTTTGCGTTAACCTTAAATCTGATCCTGAACGATCCGATTTTCTTCGACAGGCATTTAAGGAAGTCAACCCGGGGTATCATATGAATAAAGAGCACTGGAATACAGTGATTCTGGATGAAGGGCTTCCGGAAGATGATCTTCATGACATGGTAAGGCATAGTTTTGAACTCACAAGGCCTAAACGTAAGAAAAGTAAGGATCAACTTTTAGACTAATGCAGACTGCAGCAGCTGGCCAAGAAGTTCGGAAGCTTTTTCGTTCCGGGCAGTTTAACATAACTAATTCCACCCAGTTATCTGCATAACATTTGCAAGTCCGAATAAGAAGGAGGAAAATATTATAAAACTGAAGATCCCGGTAATTGTTTTCATTTCATTGGTTATTTTGGTCGCTGCAGTATTATTTATTAATCATAGGTCTAATAAGGTCCAAATTGTCAGCGATGCAGCAAAGATGCAACGGTGTGATGATGCTGGAATATTTACTAAATTGTCCGGAATAAAAACCAAAGCTTGGGGATTTGGAAGTGGCGGAAATATGATGTTTAGCGGTTCTGTGGTGTGCATATATGATGGTTTTGGCAAGCCTACGATTAGTAAGATTACATACGAGAAAAAAGGGGAAGCAGAGATATATGTGCAAACAAATAACAGTATAACTAATCAAAATCAAGTAGAGGTTATTATACCTAAAGTCTTTACTATTCATGTTTTTGATTTGGAAACGAAATCTAGTTTTGAAATCTACCAACCCTGACGCTTTCCAGGATTAAACGAAGGAGAACGTTAGTTGAGAACAACAAAATGGCAGCTGATCCATATGATCAGTTGCCATTTTGTTGAAGTAAAGGGCAGGTTAAAGCAACTATTGATCAGCGGTTGCGTATTTATAAGAGAAGCCATTACCTGTCAAATTTAATAGATAGGAAGATTGTATCAAATGATGAAGCAAACTAAATTCTCCGTGCTATCTCTAGCACTAGCCGCAGCTTTAACGATTCCAGCAGTAATTAACGCTGATTCTTCAGAGGTAACACCGACAGAATCCAATCCCCCAATCGTAACTTCATCCACGTCGCCAGAAGTGCCTGACGATGGATTCGAATCTATTACGCCGTATACTAAGGGTAACCAACAGCCTCTAACAACCGTGACCGCTTCTACTTCTGGCGCCCCCGCCTATTTTGTAATACCAGCTGGTTATGGACATGGGAAATTTTATTTTCACAACACAGGTAAAGGCGTGCTAACGGTTACGATGAAACACTCGTCAGGGTTAGAGTATATTGCAGCAACTATACAGCTAGGACAAGCATATACATGGAGAAGCACGACGGATTATCCGCAAGGAATGCGCGGTGGTGATTATGCCATCTCATTCCAGTGTTCCACTGGTGTAAGTGTAGAGTGGTCCGCATCCGCTTCCGATAGTGTAACTTGAAGGAACTACACTAAATGAAGATCTGGGATTGATAAAGGGAAGTCGGATGGATTGGTATCTTCACTTTTTACGTTAAGCTATCGGGAAACGTTAGTTCAGACATCACAATGCAGGAGGTTTGGGATGAAAAAGGAATGGATAGATGCAGCAAAGCTATTGGCTAATAACCCCAACCTATCAACTAAATGTCCGGATTGTGGAAATTACATACTTGAAGTTGTTGACGTTGATTCCCCTTTAAATGCAGTAGATTTTGAAAGATATGTGACTTGTCCCCAATGTAAAGCTCAAGCAGTTTTGAAAATGAAGCGCAAAGAATCTTAAGCTAACGGGAAACTTTAGTTCAACCAGTACAGGGAGCAGGACGCCGCGGCGCTGCTCCTTGTTTCATTGAAGTAAAGGGCAGTTTACGCTAATTGTCGTGTATAATAAAATGGAAATTTAGCTTTTATAGGAGGATAAATGATGTGGATTCCTTATAAGCAAATAAGAGAACATGAACCTGATTTTAGGGCCAGATATAAATTCTTTTCTCAAGAAGAAGGCGGGAGAAAAAACCTTCCGCGTCAAGGCTACCGTTCAGATTTCTTCTATGATGGGGACAACCTTAAAGATGGGATTTACATGATACATCCGGAGTTTGAAGATGCAAGCGGAAACATTATGTTAGATGATAAAATACCAGTTTCCTCAGAGGGGACAGCAAGAATGTGGATTATTATCCCTGAAATGCGAAAAATGGTGCATATAAATAAAATAAGCATCGGAGTCAGAGGGTACTTTATGGAAGGCTCTAGAAAGGTCGCTGTGGCCGAGGTAATTGAAATTCTAGGACTGCATTCAAACGCAGAGATACTAATCTAACGGGGAACACTAGTCTGAATCAAATCAATGGCAGCTGAGCGAAATATAATCGCTATTATCAATAAACAGGAGTGAGGAAATGAATAAGACTCCCGAGCTAAATCATTTTCTAAACAAATTAGAGGATAGTAATATCTTTTATCGACTAAGTAAGATTCGAAGTGAAGCAATTATGGTCGAGGTTGCAGTACCAGGACAGAGATGGGAAGTTGAATTTCTAGATGACGGCACCATTGAAATTGAAAAATTTATTAGTGATGGTGAGATGTATGACGCAACAGAATTAGAAGTAATATTTAAAAGGTTCTCAGATTAGCTGGATTATTTTGTTTTAAGCTATCGGAGAACTATAGCTCAACAACACGACAGCAGCCGGCATATAAAGATCGGCTGCTTTTTGCTGAACTAATGTGCAGGATAACTAAATTGGACTAACGAATAAGTTTTATAAACAAGGAGAGGAAGAAGAAATTGCCTTCTTACTTACCAGATTACGAAAAGTTATACGAATGTTCAGATGTTTACTCAACAAGACTTTTTAAGGCAGGTATTGAAGCCGATTTTGAATATTCTTGCGCTTTGTTACGTGGTGATATAAAGCCTTCTGAAACAATTGAAGTTAGACATATGAGGGGAACACACACACCAGCACTTGCTATCCATACCGGATTTTCCTTATTTCTGCACGATTCGATTATTGAAGCGTTCATCCAAAACCAGATTACTGGCTGGGAGACGTTCCGAATAACTCTCTACGGAAAAAATGATGAAATCATTCCTAATTATTCAGGAGTTTCCATTACAGGTAGATGCAATCCGCTCGACTATTCCCGCAGCGAAATTGTGTACAGGGAATATCCTGGGGGGATTTTTCCTAGATTTAAAGGTAGCTATTTTAAGGATGATATTTGGGATGGGACGGATTTGTTCATGGATAATCCTGATAAAAGAGGATATACCCTGAATCAGTATGTTTCAGAAAGGGTAAAGAATATTTTTGACAGGGACCGAGATTGATGTAATGATGATTGTAAAAGAAAGAAGACCGGAACACTTGAGATAATATCTGTACAAGAGGCAAACTTACGCGAGGAACGATAGTCCAGGTTAGATACAATACAACAACAACTGGCCATCGGCCATCTGACCAACTGCTGATGCTCAACAAAAGATAGTTTGCGCTATAGTGAATTCCCTTTTATGGAAATTAAAAATAAGGAGTGCACCATGCACCATGAAGCTGTGTAAATGCATTATTTATCGTTTAGCTAAAAATGATACTCCTTTAGCGATTACTGAACGAATCAAACAAGCTTTCTTCGCTTTGGCTACTGACCTAAATGATATAAAATTTTTCGTAAACGATTCGATGCATGGTGTATCAGGCATTAATCGACTCATCCCGAGCTTACTCCATATCTACACACGGTTGAGACATCACATGGTAGTGAACAAAGACTCACAAATCTACCTGTTGGCTGGGACGGTTCAAATCCTAATGGATGCACTGAATCTATTGAGATTGACGATGCGATTGAGATTATACGCGGAGTCCCACGCAGATATCCGCTAAATAAACTTACGTTTATATTCGATCGTCTTCCCATGCTTAGTCGAATCCCAAACTGTTCTCTGGTAGAACCAGTACCTTTCATTGTAAAGGGCCGTCTTCACTCTCCAAAGCTTTTTACACCGAGTGTAACAGGCTGGAGTGATTATCCTTCACCATGTATTCGTCTTCAGAGTGATTGGTGGATATCCGGAAGAAATAACTTTATGGATGCGATTGTGGAACTAGGTGATCTCGCGGATGGCATTCCGCAGTTGGAACTAAATGAAACGGAGCGCCAATTGCTTGAATCAATCGGTGAAATTTATCATGAGCGCATATTTGCGGCTCCATCAAATGAGGAAGAAGAAGCAGACATTTACGAGAAAATGATAACTGGTGAAAGAATCGTTCATCAGTTCTACGAAAATGGTAATCTAGTTGGCTTTGACTACCCCTATAAGCTAGAACCACTATTATTAGGGGATCATGTCTCTGAGCCGTTATCGGTTAAAAAGGTGATCACAGCCCAATTTAAGAAGCGAGGTTTTACATTCAACACAAAGTATAGCAATGGTGGTGTCTATACGATAACGAAGGTAACCAAGAATCACCATTTAGTCAAACTAACGTTCACTCGAGGAAGATTCGATGCCGATGTCTTGTGCGTGGGCAGCATTGAAGGGCCGCTATGGAAGCATGAATTTGAATTACCCGCCGCTCATAACAACATGAAGCCGTACCGAGTAACCCTACAAGCCGAGGTTGATCATCAAATTGGAAATATCGCCGCTGCTTACGATGCCACTGAAAAACCAATAATCGAAGCAATTGATGACTTGTACGGTTCAGGACCACCATGGCTAACGTATCTATAGTTAAGCGATGAACGATAGTTTAGAACATGACAGCAGTCGATGCTGAGATCAATTTCTAACACAAAATTAGCAGAAGCATATTAATGTTGCAATTAAGGAGTTTGGTAAACCATGACTAATGTAAAACGTACGAGAATAAAACTGGGGGATGTATATTTAATACCATTATCAGATGGAAGGTTCGCCTTTGGAAGAAGATTTAAAGACTCGTGTATTGCAATTTATCGTTATATTGCTGATTCGACTGAAGACATACCACAAGAAGAAGACTATCAGTTTATTGTTGGTGTTTATGACATTCTCCTCTGAAATCAGGTGAGTGACCTGTATTATTAAATCGGCCATTCAAAAATGAAGAAGAAGCATGGCCTCCTCCCATGTGTGTAATAGATCAATTGTCTGGCGGCTATTCCATCTATCACAAGGGGGAGATGAGGGAAGCTAGTATGCAAGAATGTGAAGGTTTAGAAATTGCGGCTGTTTGGGGAGCGGAGCATATAAAAGATAGAATTATGGGGGACAATCGCTGGAATTGTGACCCCCGTAAATAATTTTCGATAGACCGAAGGCTTACGCTATCGGGTAACAATAGTTGAATAGCCAAACGAATAAAGCTGTCGACATGCAACCGGCAGCTTTTTTAAGTAAAGGGCAGGATAGTTGGGCAATAAACAGAATATTTTAGGGATATTTAGTGTGCCGCTTGGAGGTTAACGAATGAAGGGGCTAGATACAAAGCAAATCAACAGTTTGTTAATCGGCATTGGATTGGCTTGTGAAATTATTGCTTTATCGGATAAAAATCGTGCATTTGTAATAGTACAAGCTATAGAAGGTGAAAAGTATCTGAATCGGCAAGATATAGATACTGCCAAATTCTATCTACGGAAGTATGAAGTGCCTGTTGAATTTATTGAAAATGATTGGGATGTTACAGATGATGAAATTATCGGTTCAGTTCACATTAAAGGTATTGTAGGAATAAAACAACTTGAATTTCATCTGCAAATGTATGTTGACGACCTATCACGGCTTGTTGGTGAATGGAATTGCGAAAATCCTTTATAAATTATTTCTCAAGATTTCTTTAAGCTCCCTCGAAATGATAGTCCAATAACACAGTTATGGGTAGGCTTCCATGCCAGTCACTTCCGGATAATCGCGAATTGTAGGATTTGTTACACCTTTGAGTTTTCAGAGTATAATATGAGTTGAGAGCTATCTACCCATAGCTATCACACTCCAAGCCCATGTAGATTTCCCTACATGGGCTTCTAATTTATTTTCTGTTCTATTGTGGTGTAAACAAAAAATAAAGACCCTTGTAAGGGCTCAACTTAGATGGCAAATCAGCAATATTATATTATGATTGACAAGTATTTTTGTTGTATGGCAATACAAAAGAGGGCGGTTAAACGACAATCGTCGCAGAATATCATTAACCAATTAGACTAATGCACAGTCCGATTTTTTTAGTCATAGGGTGTAAATATTATTTTTTATTTTTCGGGAGGCTTTATGATAAAAAGGAAATTAAAGAAAATAAAATACTTCGGCGAAAGAATAGATAGCTCCTATAATGAGCTTGAATATTTTAATGTTCAATCAAGTAAAAAATCCGGTTTCTTACCACCGAAAATAAAAAAGAAAAAGGTTTGATATTTCAGAAACCAGCCTTAAAGGATCACGATCATGTATTGAACTACCGGGAAACTATAGTTGAAAAAAGGGCTCTGCTAAATAGGCAGAGCCCTTTCAGTATTTATTGAACTGATCTGGCTGTAATGGAAGGGGGTTTATTCCTCTAATTTGTACCTAATCACCTATTTAGAGACTAATTACAGATAGACCTTTCCAACAAGATGCACGGGACCAGTTATGTTGACGGCATTTTGGCCAACATGTTCTACGGTCAGAGAATATTGCTGGAATGTACCAACTAGACCAGCTGTTGTTGATTCCGTATGCTGGAGGGCTGTCGTGAAATCAAGCGTTACCCAAGGGCCCTCATCTCTTGTTCCAATAAAAGCAGAATCTGTTGTCTGGAACACAATAGGAGCAGGAGCAGCGGTTCCGCCTCTCCGAATGCGAAAGAGCAGCTTCGGTACAATTGTGAGCAGCAGCAGTTGTGCTTCCCAGCCAATTGTTGCTTTTAGTTCAATCCGGTTGTTGATGTTGCTGATTTGGAGAAAGACTGAAGTCAACAGGTATTCTGCACCCGGTGAGATTAAAAACGGAAGAGAACCCGTTCCTGCAGCAACATCTTGATATTGGTGATCTACAATATTAACAGACATACTATCACCTCCTTTCATAACGGACCAATTACGGTAACCGTATCGATTCCAGCTGTTTCAGCCGACAGATTTAGGACTTGAATAATCCGTTCAGTCCGGGGGATTTCACATGATAAAGAAGTGTGATAAGGATAGAAGAAGCGGTTTTGATCCAATAACGGGAGTTACATTTTGAATATTTTTTGGGGGAGATAACCTTAGTGCAACGGGGAGATCTTGGCTTTCTAGCAGACGGAGGTTCAATAGAACTTGCCTTTTCATATATTAGATTCATAGATTTAGTACTATGCAATGTACAGATATACTAGGACCATGGTATATATTGCCGACAGTCACTTCCTGTTGAACTAACGGAGAACATTAGTTTAAAACAACAAACCGGCAGTTGATCAGAGATCAGCTGCCGGTTTGTTGTGAAGAAAAGGACAGGATAATTCCTAAAATGATATAAGTGAGTAAGTGAGGTTTCTATCTTCAGGGCAGGAGTTGATATTTGCGAACCGTTAGAGATTTGGTAGCCCGATTACTGAGAAGAGAACAACAAATAGATAGTAGCCTTCTATTTAAGCATATCCATCTATATTGTGATGAAAAGAGAAATGAAGTCACCCTTTTCAGATGTAACAGAAAAGATTAATTAATGGACGTGAATAGGAAGATTATTTGTATTCTAAATGGGGAGTGCTTCTATTTAATATTTTGTTATTATTTATATAATCATCGCTATTTATCGTGCGACGAAAGCTCTAGTTCGCCAATTATGTTCGACCAAGAGCTTTTCAATTTTAATATGAAATTTTGAGCTGCAATAACAGCGGGATAAGGGTAAATAATGGTAGAATTAACAATAGAGTTTAGTAAGGGGGTAATATTAAAGATCGTGTGAAGAAGTCACTTGCAAGTGAGGCATGCTCTTAACGGAGTAAATTCTACGTAGAATAAAACAGAAATGAAAGGATGAACAAACATGAAAAACAAATGGATAATTCTGCTACTCGTATTTAGCCTTGCTTTTCCATTCCAAGCGATGGCAGCGGCTCAAAATAAATTAAAAGTGTTAGTTGATGGAAAAGCGGTTTCACTCTCACAACCACCGGTTGTTAAGAATGGAACAAATATGTTGCCTGCTATTCCTGTATTGAAAAGCTTGGGATTAAGCATAGAAGCAGATACAAAGGCAGGCACAATAAAAGCAAGTAAATCAGGCAAAGTTATTTGGCTCAAGATAGGGAGTATTTTGACGACGGTGAACGGTATTACTGTTCCCATAGAAGAGCCAGTTCAGACCATTAAAGGAACAACTATGGTGCCGGCCAGATTTATAACTGATGTTCTTGGGGCGGGACTGAAAGTGACAAAGGATAGCATTTCCATCACCAACACGAATAAGGAAACGATGTTTGATATCGATGCAAATATAGTTGTATCTGCAAACTACGTAAAAAATGCATCGAATACAAACTTTAGTGAAGTAGGATTCACTGACTTTTACATTAGTGTCACAGACTACGATATTATTACGTCTGATACAATCGTTAAGGGATTGGATGCAGGTAGTACAAAAAAATACAATAACTTTGAAATAACAAAATCCAGGTATTCAAAAGACGCAGATTACTTCTATATCGGTAGCGTTTTATCTTATTATATGGATGAGGACCAACTCCGATTGGATAACCCAAATTTCAACAAGATAAAATCGTTTTATCAATATGACGGGATCAATGGGTACCTTGATAAAGTTTATTCCAAAATTTATGACAAACGGATGAAAAGCGCTCCCATAAAAATTGAAAGCGTATATGTCACCTTTAAGGGAGATACACCATATTTCGAATGGACAGTTAAAAACATTTCATCTAAAACAATCACTTATTATGACTTTCAGGCTTATTGTATTGATAGATATGGAAAGCTCACTCCATTATCAAGTCCTTATTTTGCAGGCAAATCAGAAAACAACAACTGGAAACCAGGGGAGACCATAACTCAGAGATGGTCACTCTACGATCATCCAATGACTGAGGATTTTAGAAAAACCCGATTAAATGAGGTAAGGTTTAAAGATGGGACCAAGTGGACGTTCTAACGATTAACAAAAAAGGGATTACCGAATAATCGGTAATCCCTTTTTCTTGGTATATGAGTAACCAATTTATCTCAATGTGTATGTGTAGTCTTTACCTTGTAAAGTTACGATAATTGCAATTGGTTTCTTATCCGTAGATGCTTCCTTCGGAAGCTCTGCAATGAAATGCAAACTCCCGGTTTTTAGAGGCTCAATGCTTGTAATAGAAGTATAAGTTAAATTAGAACCGCCGCTTTCTTCGATAGTTGAAAAGCTATCGTACTCATACTTATTGTCATACTTCACTTTGAGTGTAGCAAATTCCTCCGATGATTTCTCGGATGTCAAAAGACTTTTGATCTTAATTACAGTGTCCAGATAAATATTCCCGGGATCTTTCACCTCATAATAGGAATAGAAGCTATCTGGATTCGGTGGAACTACTTTTGACGTAAAAGAAGCTTTCGTAATCGTGACCTCTGCAAAATCTGCAATAGAAAGAGGTTTGTTTAATTCAAGCACACTTAAAACCGGTGATGGTGTTGGATCCGGAGTAGCAGCAGCAACTTCTTCTTTCTTAGCTTCTTCAAGCTGCAATTTTAAATTTTGATTCTCCTTTGTGAGTTCAGCAACCTGTGCTTTTAATTGAGTGATCTCACTTGCAGAATTGCTGTTCTGACTACTGCACCCAACCAATGCAGTTATCAAGAGAAGAGACATAAATCCAAAGGCTAGTTTTTTCATATCTGATCAAAACCCCCAGTTAAAATTTACATTATTTGATCATTGTACCTCACGAGATTATTACAGGATACAAAAAGTAACAAGAAATAGGGCAGGGTTCAATAATAAACTAGTAGAATCTATGAGGAACTTTTGGGGATCATGAAGAAGAGTCACCAGATGACTCTAATCCTTATTGGGATAACATAAATAATACATTAATTAACCTTATTGCTGCAGGGTTATGCTTTGAAATGGAAGACGAAGATGGCCGAACTTTAATAGAAAACACGGGAAACATCCAGGGCAATGACTGGATTCATGCATCTTATCCTTTACTATGATCTCTACGAGTAGGGGCGGACTGTATAGCTCAAGGGATCAGTCTCCCAAGAAAACGAACGTCCTGCCCAGCCTATCCGTAAGTTTACGCCCCAACAAAAATGAGGTCGACCAGTAAGTTCTATGACCTCATAATATTAACGGGAATCGATAGTTCAGCATTGCGACAGCAGTCGGCTTTTACGTTCGGTTGCTTTTTTCTTGAAAGGGCAGGGTAGTACAACTAACTTAACGTGGAATAGCCGTTTATATTAGGGTGAATTTGTAGTCAATTAATTAAATTTTTGGGTTTAATGACGAGTTAAGTACCTCAAACTGATAAATATTCTAAGGGTGAAGTGTCAGCAAAGCAATATTGTGTTTGAATGAGAACGTAAGTTTTAGTAGAATAAAATTCGAAATGCGTCTAGAAAGACCATTATTCTTCATACGGAGTTGAGTTTTGTGGCAATTAAACTATTAGACCGGAACGAATCTGTCAACTGTATCAAAGAAGCAGCAAATTGTTCGGATATTAAGAGTCTTGTTAAGTTTGCTGAAGAGATCAGTGAGTATCTGATGAGAAATAGTCACCTTAAACCAGAGAATGTAAACATCAAACGGTGTGCCAGTTGTTTGAATGCCTTGAAGTCAGCCGATAAAGGGACTGATCCACGTCTTGATTTATTACGGATGAGAGCTGTAGGAAGCTTAGTACAGATTGGTTATCCAGATGCAGAAACTTTATATATGAAGGCACCTATTGCAGAGCGTAAAAGTTAAACAACAAACGGCAGTCTTTTGATCGCCCTTGTTGTAACTTAAAAATATTGCTTCCATGTGCATTTTCAAATTTCTGTAAACATGTTATACTTGATTCATCCATTTCCTTCAGGTGATGTGATCTTAGTTCGGCTTCATCAACCGTCCTAGGTGTGTTGGTTTTCCTTACAAATTATCAAACCATCCCCTGAAAGAAGAAAAAGGCTGCCTATAGGCAGTCTTTTTTGTTGTTTCTATATAGCTGAAACCGGTAGCGAACAGCTTGCCGTCTATAGTTAATGATATTCACGATGCAATAAAGGACGATTGTGAAGAACATGGCCGATATGCCAATTTTGACTGCTCGTTCAGGATTTTCGAAAAGAAGGGAAACGCCGATGATTACTGAAGTAATAAGTGCGCCAAAGCCAGCAAAGCGGAAAGGGGATTTATCAGAAACTTACATAATTTATTTTCCTCCTATACTTGGGGTAGACATAAATAGAGTGATGCCGGGCGACAAGAACATTGTAACATTGTAAGTCGCAAAAATTGGCGGTTTTTTTAAAACGGATAACGTTAGTTGCAACAAGCCGGTCGCGGATCAGAGATCCGCAACCGGCTTGTTGTTTAAATGGAAGATTTAACTAACATTTGGAAAATGATATACTTTTGAAGAAATGGTCGTAAAAGTAGAAGTTGGGAGAAAAAAGAATGGATAATAAACATTTAAATAAAATTAGCGGCTATTTAGAAGGGCTTAGTACGATTAATACTCACTTTGGTACCTGTCATGGTCATGAATACAAGTTTTGTGAGTTCAAAGGTGGTCTGCCTCTAGAGCAAATAGTTATACAATACAATAAGGGAAGCAATCTAAAAAACCATGATGATATTAATTACCTGCCCTTACGTCAGGTCGAAGACTGGAAGGAAACCCTTTTTGAGGTTAGTGCATATTGGTTCTTTTCTCTATATCGGATGCAAAACTTTCAGGTGCGAGTTGCTTATTTCGATGAAAATGGTCAAGAACTTCCTGAGATAGCAGCAGAGTTTGATAAAAGAACAAACAGAGTCAGTAACAAACTAATTGATCTAATAGATCAGTTTATTGATGGAAAAGAAGTTAAGGTATACAGGATGGAAACTGAAGTAGAAGAAAAACATGAATTCGATTGGGAGCAAATATATTTTGTTATTTATGGTAGAGTGTTTGTTCTGGAGTTTTATCAATGGGGGTAATACTATGGGAAACGGGTTCAATGAATAGATCGCAACTCAAGCGAAGGTTAGTCAAAATAACGCAAAAAGCGTACGAGACATCTCATTTAACGAGGCCTAAGACTAATATACTCTTCTAACGAGATTATAATTGAGCACCATGCGAATGAGCTTCTTAAAATGGAAAGGACTCATGTGTCTATACCATTAGGCATAATCATTATCGTATCAGGGTTCACTCTCACCATATTATCAGCAGTTCTAACATCACATACCTAACAAAAATCGTTTTACTTGCTTAAACTAACGTTAGTTCAGCCATCCAGGAGCAGCTTGCCATATCGGCAGTTGCTCCTTTTTTATTAAACTAAAGGGCAGATTACGCTAATGGATTCCTTTTAGAATAAAAATGCTATACTTGTTGTTGCGTTGTATTTTTACTTGATTTATAAGGTGCTTCAAATGGGAAGGGCACCGCATTTATTCAAAGAGCCCATTGGAGGATTCTTATATGACAGTAAACGGAAATAACCATATAATGCGAATTAGCAATCCTGACGTACTTAGTCATGAAGAGGTTGAAAAAGAATTACGAAGTGGAAAGCACGTTATAATACAATTTTCAGATCCCGAATTTTATTAAGTGTTTGCAGGGTTTGGAATATGCAGTCAATGTGACGAAGCTCTCTTTAAGTGGAAATCAAATTACTGATATTTCACCTCTAAAGGGGCTTACGAAAATTCAAAGCCTTGATCTCATGGATAATCAGATCACTTCGATCGAGGACTTGTCAGCGATGAAAGAGCTAGAAGCTCTTCGTGTCGATCATAATCAGATTTCATCCTTTGACGTGGTGAAGCAATTACCACACCTGCGTGATCTAACTGCCTTCGGAAATCAAATTTGCGAATATTCAAGGACTATCCGATGCTGTAAATTTGACGAAGTTGGTTTTGAGTGGCAATCAAATTGAGGATATTAAGCCTCTCGGGAATTTAACGAAGATGACAGATTTATCTTTATATAACAACCAAATCAGTGATCTTTCCCCGCTAGCAAGATTGGTTAAGCTTTGGAGAGTCGATGCTGCGAACAATAATATCAAAGAAGACCTTGCTCCGTTATCTACATTAACTAACTTACTTACTCTGGATTTATCATCTAACCTGATCTATGATTTGGAACCGTTGAGAAATCTTCGAAGTTTGGGTTACCTCTATTTGAAAGACAATAGAGTGTGGGATTTAGAGCCGATCCAACAACGTAATTTTTTTCCGTATTATGATACGGGTGCATTCATTGAACCACTTGCGCTGCAAAATAACTATTTAGATTTAAGCAAGGGATCGAAAACATATAAATTATTCGTGAAACTGGCAGGAAATGAGTTGCCTGGCGGTCAGCGTAAGACACAGCGCTTGGTAATCGGCAGCACGACAGCTTATGTGGGAGAAAGTACTTATCGTATTACCGCAGCGCCATTTATTCAGACGGGACGTACCTATGTGCCGATCCGTTTCATCTCCGAGAAGCTTGGGGCAACCGTGAATTGGAACCAGAGCACCAAAGAGGTAACGATTCAGAAGGATGGTAAAACGATTCGTTGGGCTGTAGGGAACAGGCAGGTAAAAGTAAACCAGCAAACGGTAATGCAAGATGCTCCTTTACTTCTGAAGAACGGCAGTGCGTTCGTTTCTGTTCGTTTTGTGGCAGAGCAGCTAAATACTTCCGTTGAGTATATGGGAAGCAAGCATATGGTCGTGATTTTCAAAAATTAAGAAGCATAATGGAATTACAGAATAATATTTGAAGATAAGGACTCAGTGATCATGCTCGAAACAAGAGTAAAATATGTAGACCGTCATTAAACTAAACGGAGAACGATAGTTCGATTAATTGAGAAAATTGAACGGAGAACGATTAATGGATATTTGTTTTTATGATAATACAGAGCTTTCAGTTAACGAAAAAGGGATAGTTTCAGTTGATAGGGTGTACTGTTTAAATTTCAATGGATTTATTGCATCTACATGGGAACAACTCAAGCAAGTATATTTGGTATTGAGTCGAATAAATTCCGCTGGACCTGTGAATCTAGTTATCCTGTCCTTCAATGGCTGGAGAAGGCAGACCATAAGCAAATTGAAAGGCTTGGCCGTTATCTGCGAAATGGGCAGATGAGCATTTCCGCTTGAATCTCCCTACCACAGGCTTGATTTTGATCCGGTCCGGGGAAGAATCATAAGCTTGTACGACAAACAAGGCAATTGGGAAACGCTTGATTTATCCAGTCCTTGGACGTTGTCGTTACGTCCTATAATCATTAAATGTAAAGACTGGCATTGCTCGGTTTTAATATCGATCAATCGTCCAGTCTTTTTGTTTTTACTTTGTATTTCAGGCAGATAGGCGTTTGGAGTAGTAACACCAGCGGAGTTTTTTTCATACGTATATGTCATGAACGATTATCGGCATATGCCCAGCAGTTTTGGCTGATCTCATTTGCAATTCCTAATTTGCGGGGTGCTGATGATCACTACATGAATATAACGGAGGCTCATAAAGATGAATGAATTTAAAAACCAACTTCAAAATCTGAATACGGATGCGTTTAAAGCGAGCAGTATAAAGCCAAATGCGGGTCAAGGTCAAGTGGACCCTAATAATGCTCGTCTATGTATAGGCTTTTGCATCGGATTCTGTATCGGATTTTGTTCATGCGGCGGTTGCGGTGGTTGCGGAGGTTGTGCTAGATGCGGCGGCTTTACCTGCGGTGGCTGCGCCCGTTGCGGTGGCTGTGCCCGTTGCGGCGGCTGTGCCCGTTGTCGCTAAAAGTTATCTATTGAATGTAAATAAAGGTTCAAGACACCTCTGCAAACGCTTTTGGTTTGCGAGGTGTCTTTTTATGCATGCGCGGGCATGACGGACAAGTGACCTTACATACCTTTATAAAGGAAGTCATGCTGCGAATAGTTAGATTTCATAATAAGGAGGAATGAATTTTGGATCCTTCTACGCGCCTAAAAGTAAGAGGAGATACTTTTTTTCTCCCAAGCTCGGACGGAAGTGTCTTTTTCCGCAACAATATTGGTTCATTTCGGATGGAAGGCAGCACCATTGATCAATGGATTGAAAAATTAATACCCGTATTTAATGGTGAGCATACGATGCATGATTTAACGGATGGATTACCGGAACAACACCGTAATCACGTTTATGAGATTGCACAAATATTGTATGCTAACGGTTATGTCCAAGATGTAAGTCAGAGTCGTCCGCATCAGCTGCAAGAGAGTATTGTTAAGAGATATAACTCCCAGATTGAATTTCTGGATAGCTTTGACGGGTCAGGTGCATACCGATTTCAATTATATCGTCAGTCGAGCGTGCTTGTCGTTGGAACTGGTACTTTTTTGGTTTCTCTTGTCAAATCCTTATTTGAATCCGGCTTGCCTCAATTCGACTTTTTGGGCTTGAACTTGGAAACGGCGAATCGAACACGGATTTGGGAGCTGGAACAGCATTTTCGTAAGTTTGACTCAGAGGTCAAGGTGGACGAGATCAGACTGCCGAAGAATGCGGTTGTGGATTGGTCTTCTATCGTAGAGCCTTATGCTGCTGTATTATTCGTCTCGGATCAAAATGGAGAACCGGAGCTAAGATTGGTTAATGAAATTTGCCGACAAAAAAACAAGGTTCTTCTGCTGGCTGTTATTTTTGAGCAAGCTGGTATAGCGGCTCCATTTTCGTATTCTAATTCGGAAGGTGATTGGGAATCAGCATGGCGCAGAGTCCATCATTCCGCGATTTATAAGGATACGGATGTTCATGCTGCTTCGTCCGTTGCGCAAGCGCTGCTCGCTAACGTAATCGTCTTCGAATGGTTGAAAACAGCAGCAGGGGTAACGAAACTTGAGAAAAATAATAAGCTGTTTCTACTTAATTTAGAGACGTTGGAAGGGAATTGGCATCCGTTTCTTCCCCATCCTTTAGTTAATGGTCACCGATTCATCGAGAGGATCGAGGAGGCCCGGCTGCAAGGGGGAACGGATGCAGAGAAACGAGCTTCAAGTGAATTGCTGCCTTTTCTCAGCCAGCTGACATCAACCGAGACAGGCATCTTCCATATTTGGGAGGAAGGGGAGCTAGGGCAGCTTCCGCTTTCGCAGTGCCGTGTTCAGCCTGTTGATCCGCTATCCATTGGCCCTGCGCTTCTTCTTCCTGAAATGATATGCAATGGTTATAGGCATGAAGAGGCACGAAGGGAAGCGGGTCTTAGGGGAATCGAAGCTTACGTGTCGCGAATGGCGAATTTTGATGAGATTGCTCATGTAGGTGCTGGCGAGACGATGGAGGAAGGCGTTTGCCGCGCTTTGCAAAAGTATTTAATGAATGCACGAATAAAGTTGTATGAAGGTCATACACCGTCGATCTCGCCGGTGAAGCTGAGTCATGTAGGCGATGAACGATGCCGTTATTATATGAATGCCCTAACAACGATGCAAGGGGCACCAACGTTCGGACTGGGTGAGGACGTATTAGGTTTTCCTGTTGTATGGCTGCAAGCAAATGGCAGGTGGTATGATGCCGCTGATCTTAATGTAACTCGGGCCCTTCGGAGCGTGTTAATGATTGCCTTATTTGATGCTCAAAATAATGCAGATCAAATTGCGGGGAATGCGCATCATGTTGCAATAAACGTAAAAGAATCTAATATGGACTCTATTTCGATACCGGCTTGCGATCCATTCGAGCATCGAGAGGTCTTGCAGATGGCCGTGCAGCAATTGAATCGCATCCACAAGCGTTTGCTCGTATTTGACTTAACACCGGAACCTTTTTTGAGAGAGGGACTGGCGGGCGTATACGGCGTCTCGCTTCGAGAGGTGGTTGAAGAATGAGCGCTATTGTGGCGATTGTTGGCGTAGGTCAGCTTGCGGACTATGTACACGATATTTTATCTGCAAGTTGTCAGCTTGTAGTGGTGAACGATCTGGCTTCCGAGTTGCCGGAAACGACTGAACTTGCGCTCGTGCTTAGTGATGGCAACGATGCATACTCTCATCTTATCGCAGAGAACGTATTTAAGAAATCTGGTATTCCTTGGCTGCGCGGGTTTATAGCATTTGGTGAAGGCGTTATTGGTCCGCTTGTCGTTCAAGGTAAGGCAGGCTGCTCGCAATGCGCCGATTTGCGGTATTTAATGGCTGGAAATGATCGGAGGGACATGTGGGAGCTGCGTCAGTTCATGCATGGGGAAGTTTTCCCTGATATTTGGTCTTCCCGCAACGGACTATTGCATATGGCTAATCTTATTGCGGCGGAAGCCCACAATTTTCTTAACCGTCATACGGCTCATCTTGAAAATCATATTAAGCTCGTGCATTTGCAAACGCTCAACAGCTCGTCTCATTTTTTTTTACCGGATCCGCAATGTACCGTATGCGGGGAAATACCGGATGACACAGCCATAGCCTCGCGAATAAAGCTGCAGTCCAGCCCGAAAATCAGCGAAAACAGCTACCGCACCCGTTCAATGGTTGAGCTCAAGGCTGTTCTTTCCAATGATTATCTGGACAATCGCAGCGGCCTCTTGAACGGAAAAATGATTGACCTTATGTCGCCATTTGCCGACGCCAGCATCATTTTACCGATGTTCTCAGGGGATGAAGGCTGCGCAGGGCGTACGCATTCTTTTGCGGTCAGTGAAATGACGGCGATATTGGAAGGATTGGAACGTTATTGCGGCATATCGCCGCGAGGAAAGAAGACAGCGGTTCATGACAGTTACAATCATTTAACAGAGTTTGCGCTGGACCCCACTCGGGTAGGAACGCATGATAAGGCGCAGTATGAGCGGCCCGATTTTCCGTTTCAACCATTTGACCCAAGCAGGAAAATCGATTGGGTGTGGGGATATTCGTTCTTGCGGGAGAAGCCGATTCTCGTGCCAGAGTTGCTCGCTTATTACAGCTCCGGCTGCGGTCACGGCTTTGTATATGAAACCTCAAATGGCTGCGCTTTAGGAGGAAGCTTGGAGGAAGCTATATTTTACGGCATATTGGAGGTTGTAGAACGCGATTCTTTCCTAATGACGTGGTACGCGCAGCTGCCGCTCGTTCCTTTAGATCCCTATTCCTCGGGTGATCTTGAAATGAATTTAATGCTGGAGAGACTGCGCGATGTCGTCGGTTACGATGTGCATGTGTTCGATTCGACGATGGAGCACGGCATTCCAAGCGTATGGGCGCTTGCCAAAAACAGAACAAATCAAGGCATAAATATGATTTGCGCCGCAGGAGCGCATCCTGATCCCGTGAGGGCTGCAAAAGGCGCAATTCATGAGATAGCGGGTATGCTGCTTGCATTCAACGAAAAGTTAGAGGCGAACCGCGAGCACTATCAACAAATGCTGCAGGATCCTTATCTCGTTCGGCAAATGGAAGACCACTCCATGCTGTACGGCTTGAAGGAAGCAGAAGAACGTCTGAATTTCCTGCTCGATAATGATCGTCCGGTCCTTTCGTTTAAAGAAGCTTTTAAACCAAGGGCACAGCATGCGGATTTAACCGATGAATTAAACCTGTTGATCAAGACTTTCAGCAATCTTAATCTAGAGGTCATTGTTGTGAATCAGTCAACGCCAGAGACGCTGAGAAACGGACTTCATTGTGTGAAAGTGCTCATTCCCGGCATGCTTCCCATGACGTTCGGTCAACACCTTGTCCGCTTGACTGGCCTAGAGAGGGTGCTGCGAATACCGGCAGAGCTGGGTTACGTGAAGGAGCAGCTTAAGCAAGAAGAACTTAATAGTCATCCGCATCCGTTTCCATAAGTAATTTCTTCTCATATGCGTTCGTTTTCCTTGTGCTGGGACTTAGGAGGAGGAGAAATGAGTCTGAAGGAATTTTTGTACCACTTGCAATACGAGCCCGACAAAACGAAACCGCAAGATGTGGAGGTGGATTGGGAGAACGCGCCTCTGCCATATAAGTTATATCGTCATTTGCCTGTATTTCCTCTCCCTTCCGATGCTCCGTTAGATCTGACGGGTAAGCAAGGGCAAGAGCAAGAGAAAGGGAAACCAACCCTTCGGGATATCGGGTATTTTCTTTGGCACACCTTCGGTCTGGCACAGCTTAGTCAATCTGTTATTGAGCAATATACGGGGGAGAAATGGGAAAGCTCATTGCATCTTTGCCGACGATTTGTTCCTTCGGGCGGAGGTCTTTATCCGAGCGAAATGTATATGTATTTGAAGCTGGAGGAATTGCCTTACGGTATTTATCATTATGATGCGGCTCATCATCGTTTGATTTTATTGCGTGAAGGTCAACTTGATTCCTATGTGGGCAAGGCCTTAGGCAATCGCTGCGACGTAACAAGCTGCTTCGCGGTTGCTTTTGTATCGACTGTATTTTGGAAAAACTTTTTTAAATACAATAATTTCTCGTATCGTTTACAGGGGCTGGACGCAGGTTTGTTATTGGGCCAGTTGCATGAGGTGGCGAAGCGCTTTGACTTTGAGACAGGGGTGTACTTTCAGTTTCTTGACCGTGCCATCAATCATTTGCTTGGATTGCCTGAAGCAGAGGAAAGTGTATATGCCGTAATTCCTCTTGCGGTAGATTCAAGCATGGAATGGTTCCGGCATGACATTAGCAATAATAATCGGATGACGTCAGCAGAGTTATGCAGGGAGCTTCCAAGCCTTAAGCACGATCACTATGTGCGTTCAAAAAAAGTATTGGACTATCCAATGCTGACCAAGATGAATGAAGCATCCGTAATGGATTCCGCGCTTTCATTCAATCAGTTTGGAAGGAAGCAAGAGGCAGCCACTCAAACCGATGCTCATGTTTTGCCTCCAGTCAATAGACTAACGTATGATTTAGCTGAAGTATGCAGGCAGCGTTACTCGCCAGAACATGAATTTGTATTGGAAGCAGTGAGTCTGTCGGATTTAGCGGCACTATTGCAAGAGGTTATGATTTCCTATCGCTATCGAAATGATTTGGATGGTTCGATCCAGAGTCCAATGTCTCGAGTACAACTGTTCGGGTGCTTTTATGGCGTTGAAGGAATTCGTGACGGTGCCTATCGTTATGATGAAATAGCGCATACGTTGCAGCTGTTTAGGGCTGGTGATCAACGGCCATGGCTTCAGAATGGGATGTCGTTGGATAACTTGAACTTATTCCAGGTGCCGCTGAGTTTCCATGTGGCGGGTGATCGGGGACATCTTCACGCCGAGCTTGGTTATCGCGGTTATCGGATTCAACAGATGGAAACGGGAATGTTGGTTCAGCGCTTGCTGCTCGCTGCTTGCGCATCTGGAATGAAAGGACGTCCGCTGCTAGGCTTTGACGTTAGTTCCATGAATGAACTTTATGGATTAACTCCGCTCGGCCAAACGAGTTTGATCCAAATCCCAGTCGGCCCATGCCGGAGTCGTTCACGGCTTGAGGGCAGTTTATCGCAATAAAATAAAAGGCAGATTGAATGTCATTACCATTCAATCTGCCTTTTATTATTTTTAACCTTAAGGCTGGTGAACTGCTGTCTTCTTCTGGAACTCACCGACTGGGTGATGCAGATGATGATGCACATGCATAATAGGATGGAACCAAGCATGATGATAATCTAATGTTTCGAGCTCCCATCCATCGTGATGATGATCGTAGAGCATGTGGTCATCCCACATTTCATGCATCATCGGATGATAGTCATGCATCATCGGATGATAGTCATGCATCATCGGATAATAGTCATGCATCATGGGATGGTAGTAATGCATGTAGTGGAAGTCGTCGTACATGTAAGGAAAGTGATGCATGTGACTAAAATCAGCGTCGTAATGATGAGAAGGGAGAACAGGCTGTTCATGAATGGCTTGAGTTCCCCAATTGGCCTGGTTTGGACTTGATTGCATTTGAGGACTCCAATTGGCCTGGTTCGGGCTTGATTGTATCACTTGTGGTCCCCAGTTGGCCTGATTCGGACTTGATTTCATTTGTTGGTAATAATCGGGCTTAACAGCCGATTGTGGCGTATAAGGTTGATTGCTTATCATGGTGCGCCTCCTTTTAATTATACACTACAATATGCTTTGAACGAAAAAAGGGCACTTATCCCTATAAAATGGGCGAGTAGATGTTGTGAAAATGATAAACTCAAACAGCTGCTTTATTTGAAAAATTATTTTATTTTACAACGTATAAATTTCCATCCATTCCACAAAATAACCTCACATCCAAGAAGGAGTTGACTATTATGGCTAACCAATCCAACAATTTAGTTGTACCGCAAGCGAAAGAAGCTTTGAACCGCATGAAATACGAAATTGCTACTGAGCACGGCATTCCGCTCTCCGAAGGTTACAACGGCAATCTGATGACTCGCGAAGCGGGTACGATTGGCGGCAACATTACGAAACGCCTTGTTCAAATGGCAGAACAAACTTTAAGCGGAGCACAATTCTCCAATACAAGAAGATAGCAAGCAAAACAGTAATTCCCCTCCATCTCGCACATGACTTACCATCGGCTAGCAGTAATGACGATGATATAATGGTGAGATGAGAGGGGAATGTTTATGTTTATCTCGCCTATGCAGCCTATGAAAGCTGAGGAACCCTTCAACTCAGAGGAGTATTTATTTGAACCCAAATTGAATGGTCATCGTCTAATTGTTTCTTTTATTAACGGACAAGTGAATATGTACACCAGGAACAACAATGAAGTTGCAAGACAGTACCCCGAGCTGTTTAATGTTCCCGTTGATAGCGGTGTCGATGTCGTTTTTGACGGGGAGGTTGTAAGGTTACGGGAAGACGGAACGAATGATTTCGAAGAACTTATCCAAAGATACCGGATTGGCAAAGCAACAAAAATAAAGGAAGCTTCCCGAACTCATCCCGTGCAATATTACGTCTTCGATATCTTGTATCTGAACGGAAAAAGCTTGGCGCATCTGCCTCTTGTCGAACGGAAAGAGATTCTTGCCCAGATTCTTAAACCAAGCGGATATTATCATGTAACCATGTCCATTGAGCAAGAGGGAAAAGCGCTTTTTAAAGTAGTGGAAGATAAAGGTCTGGTAGGCATTGTAGCAAAGAAAAAGAGCTCTAAGTACGTGAGCAAGAGATCCGAGAATTGGCTCAAGATCATTAACTATCAATACCTTGAAGTTTCCATCTGCGCCTACAGGCGTAAAGAGTTCGGTTGGCTTGTCGAGCATGAGGGAAGAACAGTCGGCTGTATCGAATGGACGATTCCGACGGAGGACAGGAAAGCCTTTTACAAACGGGCTCAATCCCTTATTACCGGACAAGACAAGCATTTTGTCTACGTAAAACCCATACTTAAAGTCATCGTAAGGTTCCGTGACTGGACTTCAAATCATATGCTTCGGACCCCCGAATACGTGGGGTTTAGCGGAGAACAAATAGGCCTCTAAGATGATGATATCTTAGAGGCTTATTGCTGCCGTGCTGGCTGAGCTGGCTATATCTTTTCTTTTCTGCCTTCAATGAGGATGGTCAAGCTGACAAGCGTAACAAATATGGTAGCGCCCATATCCGAAAGAATGGCGATCCATAAGGTCAGCCAGCCCGGGATGGTCAGCAATAACGCAATGATTTTTAAACCAAGGGCAACGACAATGTTGAAACGAATAATGCGATTAACCCGCTTGGCGACTGCAACAGCAGCCGGCAGCTTGCCTAAGTGATCCTGCATAAGTACAATGTCGGCCGTCTCGATTGCGCTGTCCGTGCCTTTCCCCATGGCAATACCCAGCTGCGCGGAAGCAAGAGCGGGAGCATCGTTAATGCCATCCCCGATCATGGCCACAATTCCCTTTGAAGAGAGCTCCTTGATGTGATTGACTTTGTCTTCCGGCAGCAAGCCTCCATAGAACTTCGTTACGCCAACCGCTGAAGCTACCTTCTCTGCCGTTTTTTGATGATCCCCGGTTAACATAACCGTATTCTTAATCCCTAATCTGTGCAGGGAGGCAATGACCGTTTTGCTTTCTTGACGGATCTCATCGGCAATTCCGAATATTCCAAGCACTTGGAGTTCATCAGCTACCAAAACAAGCGTTAAGCCATCTTCTTTAAAGAGATTGATCTGCTTTTGAACAGGTTCAGTAATTGTAATATGCTCAATGCTTTTTTCGTTCCCTAACCAATAAGATTCACCATTTACTTTAGCTTTTATCCCGCGGCCTGTAATGGTTTCAATTTCATCCGGGTCAGGCGCTGCGATGTTTCTATCGGCCAATTCCTTCATGATTGCTTTTGCCAACGGGTGAGAAGAGGATTTCTCGATGGCGCCGGCTACGATCAGGAAACGTTCTTCATCATAAATTTCTAATTGTGCGACATGCGGCTCACCTTTCGTTAACGTACCGGTTTTGTCAAAAGCAAGGGTATCGATTTTTCCGAGCTGCTCCAGAAAAACGCCGCCTTTAACGAGAATACCGTTTTTCGCGTTACGCGTAATGCCGGACACGATGGCAATCGGCGAGGATAGGATTAGCGCGCATGGACAACCAACGATTAGAACCGACAGTCCCTGATAAAGCCATGCGATCCAGCTGCCTTGAAAGAGAAGAGGAGGGACCACGGTTACCAGCGCCGCAACAATCATGATAAGCGGTGTATAGTATTTGGCAAATTTATTGATGAACAACTCCGTAGGTGTTTTCGTTTCCTGTGCTTCTTGAACGAGATGAAGGATCTTGGCCAAAGACGAATCGTTATAGGCCTTTTCGATCTGAACAATAAGCAAGCCTTCGTTGTTGATGCTGCCGCCAAAAACAGGTTCACCGGTTTCCTTCTCAATCGGGAGAGACTCGCCTGTTATGGCAGCTTCGTTAACGGAGCTTTTTCCTTCTAATACAACGCCGTCAGACGGGATTTTTTCGCCGGGTTTGATTTTTACGAGATCTCCAGCTTGCAGGGAGGAAATAGGGACAATGCTTTCTTGACCATTCTCCAGCCTTATCGCTTCCTTAGGGGCCACTTGCAGCAAGGTTTCCATCGAACGGCGGGCCTTTTCCATGCCATAGCCTTCAAGAAGTTCGTTCAAGCCAAATAAGATCGCAACTAACGTAGCTTCTTTCCACTCGCCAATCGCAACCGCCCCAACTAATGCGATGGTCATAAGCGTATCAATATTAAACTTGAGCTTGGTCAGGTTTTTTAATCCGCGGAAAAATGTCGTGTAACCGCTAATAACGGTGGCTATTAAATAAAGGATAATAACGGACCAATTCGGCAGAACGCCATCCAAAAAGATAGCCGCAACATAAATGATACCGGAGGCGATAAGGAGCTTTAACATTTTGTTTCCATTGCCATGCTCATGAGCATGATCATGTTCGCCATGACTATGACCATTGTGTTTGTGATCTTCGTTAACGTGATCGTGACTTTCCGCTTGCTTGTTAAGCTGCTCGGAGATATATGCCCCATCCGACTTGAGGATGCGATTGACTTCGGGCATTGAGATATCGGGACTGACCTTTAATTTCCCCGAGTTATAGCTAAGTTTCGCTTCTTCACCGTGATCGAGCCGCTTTATTTCATCTTCGATTCTTTGCGCACAACCGGCGCAGGACAGTCCTTTAATGCGATATTCATTCATAGGAACTTCCTTCTTTCATTATATGAATACTTGCTCATATATTATGATGCGGACCGGGAAATGTCAAACCTATTCTGCCCAAAAGAAGGAAAGCTGTCTCTCGAATTGAACTTTTTCTAACTCACGGATTGAAGCAAGCCTAAGAAAGGAAAGATTACGGCAGCCGCCGTGCAGGCAGTGAATAACCCCATTTTGTTTCTGTAGGCAGCAAATAAAAGAAGGAACGAAATAAGGCCCATTGCCACACAAAGAGCGCCAACCATATTCCAATGCCATTGAAGCGATAAATCATTTAGATCATTATGTAGCAATTTGAACAAAGGAGAAGGTACGGGTTCCTCAGATTCTGTCTCGTGAGGGGGTTCCTGGATCCCCATGAATGCGGTTGTTATTAGAATAAAAAAAGCAACAAAACTTTCCGCTCTAAGCCAGGACTGTAATCTACGTTCATTCTGGCCGTTAGCATATAGTTTGGTTAGAAATCCATTCATGAATGCTAACAGGATAAGCGGAATGAACAATAGATGCTTTAACAGCAGAGCCTCTCCATAATTAATTCCCCATGAGTTGATATACCCAACCTCAATGATAATTGACATCATCACAAAACCTGCGATTACGATAAGCGTCATAGATGAGATCGACAACGGTGTGTACCAGCGCGTAAAAGCTTTCCAATTCCAGTTTCCTTTTCGAAACCAAGCGACTAGAATAAGAATGCCAAGCCAGACAGAAACAGCGCCAACATGTATAGTTTGAGCTAGAAGTCCCCATGTCTTGGAGAGTGCGGCGGGATGACTGGCATACCCATGAACCAAAACCAAGCAAGACCAAATACCGGCTGCGACCCATTTCGAAGATTTATGCTTTAAGCCATTAAAAGAAATAACCATAAATAAAGCGCTGCCAAGAATAAAACTCATGATCCATGCCCTTCCGAAGGAGTAGTCGTTTAAAACAATCAGGAGGACTTCCGCAAAAGACATTTGCGGGGCAAAATCCATTAAAATAATGGACGTTCTAACAATTGACGCAAAAGAAAATAACGGAATTCCAATAGCGGTTAATTGGATAACGCGAACGGGGATGAGGACTTCCGGTTTTATTCCGCTTGGGATAAACTCGAGTACGAGATAGCCTGCGGTGATGGCGAACGAGAGGTAAAGAAGAGTTTCAAAAAAGTAAATATACAAAGAATCAACTCCAAAGTAAGGATTGGACTACTGCGATCTATCTTATCATGAATTAATAAATGAAAATATGTTCATGTGTTTAGAGGGACTATAATCAAAAGGATGATTACACAATGGACGCCAAAGCGAGTGAAACCAAACCATCATTGCTAAATAAATTAAAAACGATGGCGAAGAAACTTAAGGCAAACCTAATGGTCATGTATTTAGCCTATCGTGATCCGAGAGTACCGTTGTTTGCGAAAATATTTGCGATTTGCGTTGTTGCGTATGCCTTTAGCCCTGTGGATTTGATACCGGATTTTATACCTGTTCTCGGATATCTGGATGATATTATTCTCGTACCGCTTGGCGTTTACATAGCCCTACGGCTATTTCCCAAAGAAGTGCTTGAGGAATACCGAGCCAAGGCAGAGGAACAAAGAAAATTAGGCAAACCTAAAAATTGGATTACAGGCACATTTATTATTGCCGTGTGGATTGCGTTAGCCGTGTTGTGCGGCTGGTACATCATTCGGCTTGTTAAATAGTCAACTATTCAGGCTTCATAAACTAAAACACCTGCCGAGTTCGGCGGGTGTTTTAGTTTAAGCGATGACGATGTGCCGATTCCCGTTCCCGTACCGATAAGTGAAATGGCGAGCGACAGCGTTAAGTAACTGCAGTCATTTAATTTGTGTAAAATTAATTTGTTGACAAACTAATTCGCGATGGGTAAGATCGGTTTATAATATTTGTGTGCAAATGAATTGTTTGCAAACGAAACGGGGAGGAATTCATCATGCATCAACAAACGGTTATTATCGGAACGGGGCCTGCGGGACTAACGGCAGCCATTTACTTGGCTAGGGCGAACCTGTCTCCGCTTGTTATTGAAGGATCGCAGCCGGGCGGACAATTAACGACAACGACGGAGGTCGAGAACTTTCCTGGTTTTCCCGATGGAATCACGGGACCGGAGCTTATGGACAATATGCGTAAGCAAGCCGAGCGATTCGGCACGAGATTTCAATCCGGCTTCGTAACCCGCGTAGATGTATCGAAACGTCCTTTCACGTTATACCTGGAAGGCGGCGCCGAAATAACGGCGGACGCGGTGATCCTATCGACCGGTGCTTCCGCAAAAATGGTCGGTATACCCGGCGAAGTCGAAAATATCGGCCAAGGGGTTAGCACATGCGCAACCTGCGACGGATTCTTTTTCCGTAACAAAAAAATTATCATCATAGGCGGCGGCGACACCGCGATGGAGGAGGCGTTATTCTTAACTCGATTCGCTTCCGAGGTTCGCGTCGTGCATCGCAGAGAAGAGCTTCGGGCTTCCCAGATCATGCAGGATCGTGCGCGTGGAAATGCCAAAATTTCTTGGAGCCTTGACATGGCACCGCTGGAAGTATTGTCCGGCGACAAAGGAGTGACCGGTCTCAAAGTTCGCAGCAACGCGACGGGAGAGGAAGAAGTGCTGGAAACCGACGGAATCTTCCTTGCGATCGGGCATCGTCCAAACACAGCGTTCTTAGGCGGCCAGATCCAAACCGACGAGCAAGGCTATGTGGAAGTTGTTCCGGGAACTTCCCGCACGAACGTTCCCGGCATATTCGCCTGCGGAGACGTTATGGATCCGATATACCGTCAGGCGATCACGTCAGCGGGCAGCGGCGCCAAAGCGGCATTGGATTGCGAAGGCTTTTTGTTTGAACAGCACTAATTCGACCAGCTTTCGCTCAAAGGGCTTTCTTCAGCTGCATTGTTTTTTTGGAAAAAGGATTGTAATATGAAGGGCAACGAAGAAACGTCAGGGAGGGATGATCGATGAATCAAGATAATCAGGGGCCTCAGATACCGTTGGATGCTCATTTGTGTTTTTCGTTATACGCGTGTTCGAGAGCTATTTTCCGTATGTACCGGCCGCTCTTGGACGAATTGGACTTAACCTACCCTCAATACCTGGTCCTGCTTGCTCTATGGGAGCATGAGACGATGTCGGTCAAAGATATTAGCGAACAATTGGTCTTGGATTCCGGTACGTTGACGCCGATGCTGAAGAGAATGGAAGCAGCGGGACTTGTCCGGCGGGAACGTTCGAAGGAAGACGAGCGGGTCCTGCATATCCGGATTACCGACAAAGGAATAGCGCTCAAAGATCAATCAATGTGCGTACCGAGGTCGCTCCTTGAAGCAAGCGGGATGACCGAAACGGAAATCGGCGTATTGAACGGAACGATCCAGAAGCTGCTTTATCAAATAAATGAAAATTCCTTAGCAAAATAAAATCCCTCTCGGAAGACAGCGCGGTCAGGTTTCTATATGGCCTGAATACCGGCTTGTCGACCGGAGGGATTTTTGTGTCTTCTTCCGATTATCGAATAAAGGAGGTGAATGAAATACTCTATATATTTAGCGGGTTGCCAGGCGCCGGTAAGACAACTTTATCCTCAGCTTTGGCGAGGGAGTTACGGGGTGTGTATCTCCGGGTTGATGCGGTGGAGCATGCAATGAAGGAAGCTGGAATGTTGGTCGATGGGCCTGAGGGTTACATGGTATGTTACGCCATTGCATCGCAGAACCTCAGGTTAGGTCTTGACGTGATAGCAGATACGGTTAATCCTATCCAAATAACGCGCGAGGCTTGGCGCAACGTGGCGGAATCGCTTGAAATCCCGTTTATGGAAATCGAAGTGGTCTGCTCTGATGAACGCGAACACAGGCATCGAGTCGAAACGCGCAAAGCCGATATTCCGGACTTTGTTCTACCTACGTGGGGGCAGGTCAGGAACCGGCAGTACGAACCTTGGGACCGAGATCGCATCGTTATCGACACCGCTCATCAAACGGTGGCCGAAAGCTTGGAGACATTATACGGACAGCTGAATAACAGCCGGTCAACATGACCGGCTGCTGTTTTAGCAAATTAAATGAGTCTTAAGTCTAAAACTTATTAGGGAATTGCTTCATAATTCCTTCCGTTAGAATGTCCGCCATATGGATCATGTGCGTCTCATTCTTATCCGTCGTCGCTATATCCGCCTTCCAATCCCCCTTAAGGCAATCCAGAACGATCTCTGTAATATACTGAAGATGAGTGTACAGCATGTCTTGCAAGGCCTTAAATGACCAGTTTGGGTTAGCAGCGCTTAAAAATGTAGCGATATCGTCCGCATTTTTATGCCAATCCGCCTCTAATTTTTTTACTTCGTCTTGTTTGTTTGCTTTGGCAGCCGCTACAATTTTTCCTGCGATCACAATATGTTCTCTCAGTAAATCAGCAAGCTTATTTCCGGCAGCTTCGCCATAGTAAGGTTTAATTACATTGCCGATGTCCTGCTGGTTCCTCAAGAGTCGGTCCAAAACGTCCTGCTGATCGTAACGATTTGATATCGCGCTTACAATATAGCTTCTTGTCCATATGGTATGGTCGATCCAGACCCTCTGCATATCCGTTTTCAGTTGTACCATCTGTGGAGTTATGCATTCCGCCTTTTGTTCCTTTGCCACCTGAGCGGATACACCTGCCGGATTCATGGTAATAACGAGCCCGAAGGTTAAAAGTAATGCCAGCATCCATTTGATTTTCACGTTTATCTGCTCCTTGTGCGTTTCAAATCATATAACCTGTATTATTATGGATATTTTGAGCGCCGTTATTTACGAGGTATCTCTCATAAAATATTGCAACGAAAAAACAGCCGGCCATTGTGGCCAGCTGTTCTTTTTAACAATTATTATTCAGCCGATGGAGCCGGAGCTTCACCGATGTAGGCGAGTGCATTGTAGATGAGCACGGCCGCATCCGCGCGAGTAATATCATCCGTAGGATTGAAATTGCCATCCTGGTCAAGCTCAGCGATTTTCAGAACAAGCGCTATTTGGATGGAACCATCGTACGAGATGGATACCTCGTCTTGGTCATTAAACTCCACTGGAGCAATTTTAATCATCGGCAGATTGCTATGTTGCTCAATAGCAAGGATAAGCTGGTGGGTGAACTCTTCTTTGGTCCATGTTTTATTAGGATCCAGATCATTTGGCAGGCCAATATTATTGTTAGCCGCAATGATAAGCGCATCCGCATACCAAGCATTATCGTCTGCTTTCGGGAAATAGTCCGTAGCATGAGGCTCTTTGAAGAAACGAAGCGTATCGATGTTCAGATCAAGAGCATTAACAATAAGCTGAATACCTTGTGCAGCTGTTAGCGTTGCGTTAGGGAAATAGCGGTCTTCGCCAACGCCTTGCACCAAACCTTTATTTTGCAATGCCGTAATTTTATCCTTAGCGGGAACATTGGCAATATCCGAGAACGGATTTGTTGCCGCAAAACTCTGTCCGGCAATGGATAGGGTAAGTACGGCTGTAGCAGCTAAAGTAATGAATTTGTATTTTTTCGTCATGCTGGAATCACCTCATCAAGTTTTTGGAACGTTCCTTCCTCATAGACGGGCTTTCCCAAGAAAGGTTGCAACACTACTTACATTTTTTTATATACTTAACAATAGATTAATATGACCCCTCAAGCAGCTTGAATTACTTATTGCAAGGCTGCAATTTCTTTGGCATATCGCTTGCTGGCATCCAGAATATTCTGGCTTAATTCGGGATTGTTAACCGAACGGGCTAGTAACAAGGCGCCAACCATAGAGCTTACAATGGCCATGCTTTTTTCATTGTTTCTTCCGATCATTCCCGCTATGAAGCTGAAAAATCGGCTGACCTCCAAAGTAAACGCTTCTCTAATTTCTTCTGAAGAACGGGAGATTTCGCTGGACAGCGTAGGGAGGATACAGCTGATTTCCCCTTGATCCCGATGCGTGGTGCTGAGGTAATAATCGATGACGGTTTGTAATTTGGCAGCTTCTTCTTTCCGAACCGTAGCTCCTTGCAGCAGATTAATCGTCTCTTCGATGGCTTTCCGGCAAGCTTCGGCCACGAGTTGATCTTTATTCGCGAAATGGGCATAGAAACCGCCATGCGTTAAGCCGGCCCCCTTCATGATTTGAGGAACGCTAACTTCCTTGATACCCTTCTGGCGGAATTCATTGGCGGCATTTTGAACTATTTTCTCGCGGATAATTAGTTTATGGGCTTTGGTATAAGGCATGTCAATTAACACTCCTGTAAATATGATGATCTTAATATTATTATAGGGATTTTTAACGTTTATGCAATTTTAATTGGCCATATAGACGAAATATTGACTCCATCTAAATATGATGATAATAATATATTATGGTCATCATATTTAAGGTGTGGGAGGTTATCGGAAATGGACAGACCGATAGAAGCAGATGTTTTAGTCATTGGCTCAGGGCCGGGAGGTTATGCGGCAGCTGTACGGTCAGCGCAGCTTGGAATGAAGACAATCGTGGTTGAACGCGGCCAAATAGGCGGTATATGCACGAATGTGGGCTGTATCCCTTCCAAAGCGTTAATCGCGGAGGCGCATCGTTATCATTCGCGTAGGTTGTGGAGCCGTTCCAGCTCCGTGGATTCTTTTGAGGAGGCCCAGGCTTTTAAAGAAGCGATCGTCAACAAGCAATCCGGAGGCGTTCAATACCTCTTAAAGAGTGCCGGCGTAACGGTTCTGGAAGGTGAGGCGAGCTTTATTGATGAACATACGGTCAGGATCACGCAATTGGAAACGGAGCAGGTAGTAGCTTTCAAATACGCAATCTTGGCGACGGGCTCTCGTCCGATTGAGCTTCAGGCCATTCCCTTTGGCAACCGTGTCTTGTCTTCGACGGAAGCTTTGTCGCTTGCCAGCATCCCTGAGAGCCTGATTGTGATCGGAGGCGGTTATATCGGGGTTGAATTAGGACAGATGTACGCGAGATTCGGCAGCAAGGTCACTATTTTGGAGGGGGGAAAACAGGTCTTGCCAGGGTTCGAAGCAGATCTGGTTGCTCCGGTTATGAAGCAAATGAATGCCGATGGGATGACCATCGTAACCGAAGCCACAGCTGTTAGCGCGGAGCAGGATTCGGAAGGGATCACGCTTCATTACGTCAGAAATGACGTCCGCCACTCCATTAGAGCCGATTATGCGCTGGTAACGGTCGGAAGAAGACCAAATACGGATGGAAGCCTAGGGCTTGACCGAATCGGATTGCGGATAACAAGCAAAGGATTAATGAAGACGGATAAGCAATGCAGAACCGAAGTTCCTCATGTTTTTGCAATCGGGGATATTACCGCAGGACCGGCGCTTGCCCATAAAGCTTCTTACGAAGCCATAGTTGCAGCCGAGGCTATTGCCGGATTGCCAACAATGATTGATTACAAAGTGATCCCGCTTGTCGTTTTCTCCGGGCCGGAGCTGGCAAGCGTCGGATTAAGCGAAACGGAGTGCAAAGCAAAAGCGATTCCGACGATTGTCGGAAGGTCTTCATTTGGCATAAACGGAAGGGCCTTGGCAGTCAGAGTGCCGGAAGGGTTCGTAAAAGTGATTGCCCATGCGGAAACGGGATTGATTATGGGAGCCCAAGTGGTCGGAGCAGAGGCGTCCACCCTCGTATCGGAGCTTAGCCTTGCCATCGAGATGGGAGCGACGGTTGAAGATCTGGCGTTAACCATCCATCCTCATCCTACATTGGGTGAAGTGATTATGGAGGCAGCCCAGAACGCCGTGAAGAGGATGGCGAAAAAGTGAGGATTCTTTAAAAGCCGATGAGATCCGCTTTACCGAAGCCGAATTGGCCTACCTGACGTTGCAGGACGAATAGAGACAAGAAAACCGCCAAGCTTTGGCGGTTTTTTTATGCCCGACTATTCCGTTCTATTTTTACGAAACTCCTTGGGCGTAAGCCCGAGATCCTTCTTGAAAGCCTGGATAAAATGGTTTACATGATTGAAGCCTACTCTGCTGGCTATTTCGGTTATCGTATATTCCGTCGATTGCAGCAGCTGGCAGCTTTTGTTAATCCGGTACTTAACCAAGTAGGAGTAAGGAGTCATATGAATGCTGGTTTTGAAGCTGCGCGTACACTCCGACACGCTTACATGCGCGGCATCGGCAATCTCCTTCAATGTGATCGGATTTGAATAGTTCTGATGGATAAAGCTAAGCATCAATTGCAGCCTCTCTTGCTTCAGCCGGTTATGCTTAGAGGATTCTTCCGACGGCAGGGAAATATTCGAGATCAGAATCAACCATAACTGAACGGTTTTGATCGAAATCTCATACTGCCATCCCCAGCTTTGTTTGATCTCGAATTCCTTTTTCATGGACCAGAGAATGTGCAAAATCTGTTTTTGCCACTCCGTATCGCCTTTAATCTCGAAGGACAACAGATAGGAGTTGGTAAAAGGAAGGACATAGTTTTTTTCCATGGCACTGTCGGAATAGAAAGCCAGCAGCTTTTCCGGGAAGTTAAAGCTGACATACTCGCCCTCAGCGGTCAGGTGAGTTACGATGTGAAGGACGCTTTTGTTGATGAAAATGGCCTGTCCCGTATGCAAATGATAGTCGATTCCGTTAATCTGGATCGTTAAATTCCCTTTGGTTGCTAACGTAATCTGCAATTCTTCATGCCAATGCAGATCGTTAAAGCCTCTGCCTTCGGGAATCGAGCGATGGATTGTATGCGTGTACATGATGTACGGAAAGGTCTCGTCCGGAAATTGTATGGCCTCGTATAGTTGTTTCCCCACACTCATGCTCCTTTGTTGACGATATTTCGATATAAATGAAAGATATTATTGCACAAAATAAACATCCGCGATGATATTATTATATCCAGCTTAGGCTTACCCTTACAATTCCCGTGCACAGGTGATTGTCTATTTGCTTGGAGGAACCATGCTTAAATTAACGAAAGCTTCTTTGCCCTCTCATCCGTTTGTTTTGTTATTTATCAGTATTTTGTCAGTATCGGTTTCGTCGATCCTCATCAAATTTTCGGATACGCCAACTTCCGTGGCGGGGATGTACCGCTTGTTTATTACCGTTATCATCATGCTGCCTTTTGTGCCTTGGAGGCAGCTTCGTTCCTTAAAGCTGAATAGGAAAGACTGGAGTATCGTGGTCCTGGCCGGAATATTATTAGGCCTTCACTTTTTGTTCTGGATGGAATCCCTGGTGCATACGTCGGTCGCAAGCTCCATGGTCATCCTGGCCTTGCAGCCGTTATTTGTTATGATCGGTTCATACTTATTGTTTAAAGAGCAGGCTAACGTACTTACGGTTTCTTGCTTGATTGCGGCTCTCTTTGGTTCCATCCTCATCGCATGGGGAGATATTGGCGTATCGAGAGAAGCATTGATTGGGGACGGCTTATCGTTAATCGGCACGCTAGCCGTGTCCGGTTACTTGCTCGCGGGACAGAAAGTAAGCAGCAAAATCGATGCCAATATCTACAGCATTATCGTATTTTTCATCGGCGGCGTCTTGCTGCTTATCCATAATTTGTTGAACAGTTACTCTCTCGCGGATTATAACTCGTCCGATTGGATTTACTTCTTGCTGCTTTCGATTATCCCGACTATTTTTGGGCAATTTTTATTTAACGTACTGTTGAAATCCATCGGAGCCACTACCGTATCGGTAGGCATTATTGGCGAACCGGTACTTGCTATTATGCTTGCGTATCTGCTGCTCGGAGAAAACATTTCTTTATTTCAGCTTGTAGGCGGCATGATTACTTTATTCGGCATGGGCATGTATTTCTGGGCAAAATCATTCATCGGAGGGCGAAAAGTCGGTAACCATGGATGAGTAGAGGATCATCTCACGGTTTATTTTTTTTGTTGCAAATGCAACAAATTTGCGATAACATTTAGGATAACAACAGGGCCGTAATTGGCCTTATTCCTAAAGGAGCCATAATGAAATGACTGTCACCATCAACAGATGCG
Source organism: Paenibacillus sp. MMO-58 (assembly GCF_037146255.1). NCBI lineage: Bacteria > Bacillati > Bacillota > Bacilli > Caryophanales > Paenibacillaceae > Paenibacillus > Paenibacillus sp. MMO-58. Next base: position 377,601 of record NZ_JBBCVY010000006.1, on the reverse strand, counting down.
GCCGTGAGGATCTGCCGTTACTCCAACGGATAAGCATTGAAACCTTTAACGATACATTTAAAGATCAGAATTCGCCTGAACAGATGAAGGCTTATATAGAACGGGCCTTTGATGCGGAGAAGCTGGAAAAGGAATGGTCCAATCCGTCTACGGAATTTTATTTCATTGTTTGCGATGAAGAAGCTGCCGGCTATTTAAAGGTAAACGCAGATGATGCCCAAACGGAAGCAATGGGTGATGAAGCGCTTGAGATCGAAAGGATTTATATTCGTTCCGGCTTCCAGCGAAAAGGGCTCGGCAAGCGTCTTTTTGACAAGGCATTGGAAATCGCAATTGGCCATGGCAAAAAGAAGATCTGGCTTGGGGTTTGGGAGAAGAACGAAAACGCCATAGCCTTTTATGAGAAGGCGGGATTCGTTCGGACGGGAGCCCACTCGTTTTATATGGGCGACGAGGAGCAGATTGATTATATAATGAGCAAGACGTTGACGTAACCTCTATTCACGAGAGCGGCTAATCAGAATGATTAGCTGCTTTTTTGTTGCGTTGCCCTCAACAAAATGTATAGGCACGAGTACCATAAATCGGCATATAGTAGTAAGGCATCAAGTTTTTAAGGCGCTTTCATGGCGCAAATTGGCGAAAAACGAGGTGGAAACATGCAAAACAGCAGGATTGCGTATTTCTCGGCGGAGTTTGGACTTGATGAATCCTTACCGATTTATTCGGGTGGTCTTGGCATATTGGCTGGCGATCATATCAAGGCCGCAGCAGACTTGAATATTCCGCTTACGGGCGTAGGCATATTTTACGGTAAAGGTTATTTTCAGCAGCATATTGACGAAGGCGGGTCGCAGCATCATTGGTATCCCGAAGTCGATCTAGAGGCGAGTGTTTACCCGGTTGAGCTTGTGCGGGACGACAATGGCCATCCTGTCATTATCGAGGTTCCGCTGGAGGGCAGAAGGGTCTATGCAAAAGCGTTTTCCGTGCAAGTGGGCTCTGTCTCCCTGTATCTGTTGAATACCGACGTTGAATCGAACAGCGATGCGGACCGACGCTTGACTGACACGCTGTATCCTGGAGCACAGGATATTCGCATAAGCCAGGAGATTCTTCTCGGCATTGGCGGTACGAGATTGCTTACCGCGCTTGGCATTCAGCCGGAGGTCTGGCATATGAACGAAGGGCATTGCGCATTCCTGACCCTGGAGCGAATCCGCATGCTGTCCGCGGAAGGCGTACCTTTCGAGACGGCGCTTGAAGTCGTAAAGGCAAGTACCGTCTTTACGACGCATACGCCTGTTCCGGCGGGGCACGATGTATTCTCCATCGAGATGATGGACCGTTATTTTGGCGATTTTTACTGGCAGCTCGGAACGGACAGGGATCGGGTATTATCGCTTGGCAGCATGAACGGCGTGTTTAACATGACGCGCCTTGCCGTCAGCGCGTCTTCGAAAGTGAATGGAGTAAGCAAGCTGCACGGTGAAGTTACCCGGGAAATGTTCCATCGGTGGATGCCTTATATTCCGGCAAAGGATATTCCCGTCGATTCGGTCACGAATGGCATCCACACGGGGACATGGCTGGCCTCCAGCCTAAAAGAACTGTTCGACCGGCATCTCCCGTCCGACTGGTCCCTGAAAGCAGCGGAGCCGGAAGCATGGGCTGCTGTTCGGGAGATTCCGAACATCGAGCTTTGGGAGGAGCATCAGCGGGCGAAAGCCAAGATGCTGCAAGCTTTTGGACTGCCGATCTCCCCTTCGGACGGAGTACCGTTAATCATAGGTTTCGCGAGACGGTTTGCCACGTATAAGCGTGCATTGCTTATCTTTAACGACCCGGAGCGGATCGCGCGCATTCTGGGAAATTCGGATCGTCCGGTGGTTCTTGTGTTCGCCGGCAAGGCACATCCCTCGGATGGACCGGGGCAGGACTTGATCCGTAAAATCGTAGAGCTGTCCCAGGATGAAAGGTTCAAAAACCGTGTTTACATGATTGAGAACTACGCGATGGATAAGGCTAAGCTGCTTGTTCAAGGCGTGGACGTATGGCTCAATACGCCGCTTAAGCCAATGGAAGCCAGCGGTACAAGCGGGCAAAAGGCTGCCCTGAATGGCGTGCTTAACTGCAGCGTATTGGACGGCTGGTGGGTGGAAGGCTACAACGGGCGAAACGGCTGGGCGATCGAGAGCTCGATTGATGGCGATCCTTGGCTGCAGGCGAAGCAGGATACCGAATCGCTTTACCGGCTGCTCGAGGAAGACATTATTCCGCTGTACTACAAGCGGGGGGAACGGAATGTCCCCGAGGAATGGGTCAGCCTGATGAAGGAATCGATCTGCTCGCTTGCGCCGGTCTACAACACACACAGAATGGTAACCGATTACTGGAACAAGATGTACGTGCCAACAAGCGCGAGAGGGAAGCGGTACGCCGCGGATAATTATGAGGTTGCGTCTAGGGTTGCGGCCTACAAGCAATTCATCCGCAGCAATTGGTCGGCGGTTCAGGTCAGGAACGTGAATATTCAAGAAGACAATGGCAGCAGGAACGGGATAAAAAAATTCCGCGCCGAAATACAACTTGGCACCATATGGCGCGGGGACGTTCGTGTGGAAGCGGTTGGCTCCGATGGCCATCGCGGTATCTGGAAGGTGAAGCTGGAGCCGGTACAGCAGCAGGAGAAGGGACTATACGTCTTTGAAGGGGCTTCTACAGATATCCCGACAGACAACATCTGGGAGGCAGACGTCAACGTGCGGGTTACTCCAATCAGTCCGGATTTCGCTAACGAATTCGAGCTGGAGCTGGCTGCTTGGGGGTAAGGATAGCAGGGGGACATTCAAAATAACGCAAAAAGCCGGACGCTCTCCAGGGAACCGGCTTTTTGCGTGTTTTCGACCATTGATGTGAAAAGCGAGGATCAAGTGAACGGTGTTACTGCATTACGATTGATGAGTGGATGGTATTGGCTGTTGTGGAATAAGGTAGGGACAACGGGGGCTTTTCCGTTATAATAGTTTCCAGGCAAACGGAGTAAAAACTCATTCCTCGAGGTGACGAATTCATGTTGGATACTAGCAATTATCTTAAACCTTGGATTGTAAACCGGGCGGATCCCTATGTACTCAAGCATACGGATGGTCTCTATTACTTTACCGCTTCCGTACCGGAGTATGACCGGCTTGTGCTGCGCAAAGCCGCTACGCTGGACGGGCTTGTTAACGCGCAGGAAACGGTCATTTGGCGGAAGCATGAAACAGGCGAGATGGGCAACCATATTTGGGCACCCGAGCTTCATTTTATCGATGGCAAGTGGTACGTCTATTTCGCGGCAGGCACGGCGGAGGATCAATGGGCGATTCGACCGTATGTGCTGGAGTGCAGCGATGAAGATCCCATTACGGGGACATGGGTGGAAAAAGGCAAAATCGTACTCGACTTCGAAAGCTTCTCCCTGGATGCGACAACGTTCCAGCATAACGGGGAACGGTATCTGATCTGGGCGCAATATAAAGAATCCGACAGCAATCTGTACATAGCCAAGCTGGCTAATCCGTGGACGATTAAGGGCCAGCAAGTGTTGATCTCCACGCCGGAATACGACTGGGAGATTCAAGGCTACCGGGTGAATGAGGGACCGGCAGTATTGCTGCGCAACGGGCGGATTTTCGTGGCTTTTTCCGCAAGCGCGACCGATCACCGGTATTGCATGGGCCTTTTGGAAGCTTCTCTGGATGCGGATTTGCTTGATCCGCGCAGCTGGACCAAGCATCCCAAGCCTGTGTTCGAGACCAATGAAGAGACGGAGAATTACGGACCGGGGCATAACAGCTTCACCGTAAGCGAGGACGGCTCGACCGACCTTATGGTTTATCATGCGAGACCTTATAAAGAGCTTATCGGAAGTCCGCTTTCCGATCCTAACCGCCATGCCCGCATCCAGGCGTTTACTTGGAAGGAAGACGGGACGCCTAACTTCGGGGTACCGGGGAAATAATGGACAAAAGACGTATGGGGATTCCCATACGTCTTTTATTTAACCCTTGTAATCGATATTAATATCATAGCTGTTCATCTCGATGGAAATTTCGCTTCTTGTATCGAAGTTAATGCTCTTTAGCCAGGTTGTATCGAATTTATCTACGGTCTCGATCCTAAGAGTCTCATACTTTTTCTTCGCTTTATCGATTTCCTTGGCCAGCCAGTACAGGTAAACAAAGCTGACGATAAAGACGGCTAACAGGAAGACAAGGAAGGAACTGTTCATGACGCTCTCATACAAACTTGCAAAGCTGCCGTGAATGGTGCCGATATTGCGGAAGTAGACAATGCCGAACATTAAGAAACAAAACAAGCATAGCAGTGCACAAAAAACGGCTCTTGATTTGCAATTCTCCCACTTTTTTTTACGGTCGATGAGTGTTTCGAATGTTTTCCTTGCATCGTTTGGTACGAGTTCACGCCAAGCCATGCCAGCCCCCTCCCTTCAAATTTTACCTGTCCAATACATGTTATGCCTGTACGCATAAAGCAATGTCTGCCGGCAAACAACTAATAAGAAAAAATTGGATGAAGGAAGGAGATTGCCCGATGATTACGCCGATTAAAGTAAGAGACGTGAAGGACATTGAACAAATCAACCATATCGTATCCCGTTACGACTTCGATATCTGGATTCACGGCAAAAGCGGAATGGCCGACGCCAAGTCGATTCTTGGCCTGTTTGTACTAAAGCTGAACGAGCCGTTAACGCTTGTCATCCCGGATGACGTGAACTACAAGAAGCTTTTCAAAGAGCTGGAGCCGTTTCTCGTCATTGGGTAGAAGGACCGGTACATGCAGCAGCATCCCTCAACAATTTAATACAACCCCATAAAGTTTGCTTTTACCCCCGTGCAATCCAAAATCGGGTCGTTTAGTATGGAGGTAGGCTTCTATAGCCGTACAGGATATAATGATCGCATTGCAACATAGATCATGGGGAAGGGTGAGCGGATGCTGCGTGTGTTAATCGTAGATGACGAGTTCGAGATTCGCGAAGGTTTACGTAACCGCTTTCCGTGGAGCATGTTTGGCATCGAAGAGGTGCTGGTCGCCGATGACGGCGATACGGCGCTTATGCTGGCGAAGGATGTACGTCCGGACCTCATTGTAACGGATATAAAAATGAACCGCATGTCCGGGCTGGAATTTCTGAACGCCGTGCAGCCGATTAAGGATTATCATCCCGAAGCCATTGTGGTGAGCGGCTATGACGATTTTGATCTGGTGAAGCAGGCGATGAAGACCGGAGCGATTGATTATATTCTTAAACCAATCAATATAAGCGAGCTGGAGCAAATTGTTCGCAAAGCGGTCGAAAATATTCAGCGGAAGCGGCTCGAGCAGCATAATGAGCAGCAGCTGATCAACCAGGTGAAGTTCGCCATTCCGAAAATGCGCGAAGAGCTGCTTCGGGAGATGGTTGAGCAGGAGCATGACCCGTATAAGGAAACAAGACGGCGCCACCGGCTCACGACGTTAAATATGGAATGGATTACAGTCGAGCATATGACGGTAATGGTCATTGTCGCCGATGATCTGAAAGCCATTGAGAACCGGCGCGGGCAGGAGAAGGACCTGATTCTGTTCGGGATCGGCAATGTCGTGAATCAGACGCTGGAGGAAGATTATCCTTATCCGTACGCGATCTGCATGGACAGCTGTAACAGATGGCTTGTTCTGTTAAGCTGCCTGCGTTCGGAGCAGGCGGAACTCACTAGCGGAATCGCGCATCTGTGCATTAAGCGAATCAATGATTTTGTGAAGGTGAAGGCCAGCGTTGGACTCCGGACGAACCCTTGCACCTTCGAGCATCTGCACGAGATGTATACGGAAGCGCTTAGCGTTCTCGAGCAAAAGGCTGTCTATGGCGGCAACCGCGTATTTACGCTGCAAGGCGGTTTTGAAGAAAGCGAGCATGCCGATCTGAAGCTGGCAGAGCCGGAAGAAGTACTGGATCTGGTCAAATTCGGATCGGATGAGGATATAGCGGCAGCAATGGAACGGTTCGAATTAATGGTGCAGGCGTGGCAGCTTACGCAGCTGAGGGATATTCAGCAAAATATTTTCGAGTGGCTGTTCGAGATTTTCAGGAAAGCCGCCGCCGCCGGTATTCCGAATAAAAAATGGGGCAGCAATCCCATTGCGCTTTGGGAGCAGCTGGAGCAATACGATACGCTGCAGTCGCTCAGGGAGCAGGCCGAACGGTGCCTGAAGGAAATCGCGGCCGATTTCCGGAGTCTCTCCGCTACGCCAAGCCAGATCATATGCGAAGCGGAAAAAATATTGCAGCGGGATTACGCGGAGAGCTTAACGCTGCAAAGCGTGGCAAGCGCCGTGCACGTTACTCCCGTTTGGTTAAGCAAGCTGTTCAAGAAAGAGAAGCGGCAGACGTTCCTGGAATATTTGACCGATATCCGGATCGAGAAGGCGAAGGAGATGCTTGGCGACATCCAGTACAAGGTGTACCAAATCTCTTATCAGGTCGGCTATAAAGACCCGGTTCATTTCTCGAAGCTGTTCAAAAAGCAGGTTGGCTGCACGCCCAAAGAATACCGCAGACAGCGCGGCATTATAGACGAGTAACGCATAAAGGCAGTATCCAAGGTGAATAACGCTTTCCCTTTGGAACTGCCTTTTGTTATATTCGAATCAACTTAAGACTTAATGCCAACCGTTACGATTTTATAGCCTTCTACCGGAATGCTGCCGGCCTCCGTCTCGCTCGCGGCATCTTCCATAATGTTGCTTAAGTAAGTTTCCGCAGCCGTATTCGGCTGGACCGCAAGCGTTGCTGGCTCGCCCGACAGATTGTACCAGCGGGCCATCAGGTCGCCACGCTCTTCGTTGATCTTCAGATTGGAGAAAGCAAGGCCGTCTCCGTTCCAGGCAAGGAATTGCTCCGAGAGAGGAAGCTCGCCTTCCTGCAAGCGTGCGCCAACCGTCGTTAGCGGTACCGGGAACCGGTAAGCTTCGCGGTAGGCGTCAAAACGCTCGTTCTCGCCGCCGTAAGGGATGATCATCCATTCGGCGATATTGACGCCAAGGCATTGCGCATCCGGAGTATGGAACACGCCCCAGTCACCCAGTTCTCCAACGCAGCGGAGCAGCGTCAGCGCAATCGTATTCCGGCCATCCTGCAGGACTTCGTATTCGTTCAAGCCCTTGCCCGCAGCGGTCAGCCCTCTCTCTTTATCGTGAACGTCGATAAACGTCTGCAAATGCTGGCAGTTGCTCGGATTCTCCCATGCCGCGGACGGCACCGTCTGGCGCTCGGCAACTTCAAAGATCGAATCGGCAAAATGCGTAGAGCCTTCAGCATCGGAAGGCATAAGCACCCGCAGCCGGTGATCCTTGGATCCGTTGTTGATTGCGGCATGGACGCGTACGCCTTTGCCGTTGCGTTCCAGACTAAGCTTGGTGACGATAACGAGCGGGACCAGCTCGGCGGAGCGTCCGGCCTTCCGGCTGCGGAATTCAACCATCGTGCCGATCTCTTGGGCCAGCCGTTCGTCAGCGCTTGCCGGGATGGCGAGCGAATGGATGATTTCGATCGACGCGCGGTACGGAGTGTCTTCTACGACGCGAATAGCGGCTTTGAGACCTTTGGTTGTAATAGCTTTATCGCCAATAGGCTGTTTGAAAATATATTCGTTGCCGATATCGCCTACGTTCTCGTAAACGCCAAGTCCGCTGAAGGCCTGGCCGCTGGTCTTATGATAAACGGCATAGCTCCCGTCATCTTCTACGGTCAGCTTCAGGTGGCGGTTCTCGATAACGCGGCTGCCGATAAGGAGAGTCTTCTCTTCATCCGAGTCCGCTTTGCCGGCTACGGCGCCGCCAAGGCTTGGAATCCAGGCGAACGTCTGATACCCCAGCTGAGGGAGATTTTCTGCTTCAAAGGTTAAACGAATGGCGTGAGCCATATAAGGCTGGCGGAATTTATCGCCTGGCAGCTCGTAACCAAAGCGTACGCCCAGATCTTTCACGGAATGCGAAATCGCCTTGCCTTTTGCGTTGATTAGATAACCATCGCCATGCGTACGTGCTTTTACTTCAGCAGCAATCGCAACGGGATCCTCGCTTTGGTCGAAGAACCGGTGGGAGAATTCCAGCTCCAGCGTAACAACGGATGAGCCTTCGTAGCCGCTTGTATGAAAGACGGCAAAAGGTACGGCTTCCGCACTGTACGCCGCGAAGGAGGAGGTATTGAGCTTGGAGCTGATGAACCGGACGCTATCTTCCGTCAGCCGTTTGCCAACCTCCATGCTTTTGGCGAAGCGTGTCTTCATCTCGTCGTAGACCTCATCCACGCTGCAGCCGCAAATGCTGTCATGCGGATGGTTCTGCATCAAGGTTTTCCAGGCATACTGCATCAGGCCATGCGGGTAAGGCTTGCCGAGCTGATGCGCGGCCGCGGCAAGCGGTTCCGCTACTTTTTCGAGCAGCGTCTGATTTTGCTGATTCAGCTGCTTAATATAGACGCGGGCGGAAGCGGTATTCACGAGGGAGTACCAGCCGTCGGTCTGCTGGCCGCGCAGCTCTCCGCGCGTGACGCTAAGCGTATCCGGCCGCTCGGTCTCAACCGCCTGCACGTAATCGTCGAAGTCCGAATGAACAAACTCATAATCCGGGAACAGCTCCCGCGCCACGCGAAGCGCTTCGGACAGATTGGTCTGTACAGGCTGATGGTCGCAGCCGTTCATCAGAAGCAAATGCCGGGTGGACGCGAACTGCTCGGCACGAGCCAGGCGATGCTCCCAATAAGGCTTAGCTTGATCCGGGTCAACCGGAATTTCCATGCCGTTGTTATACCAGTTGGCAAACAGGATACCCAGCACGCTGGAGCCGTCAGGCGACTGCCAGACAAGCTCGGAGAACGGCGATTCCAGTCCCGAATCATCTACCCGGTTATTAAATCCGGTAGCTTTGACGCCACGGCCAAAGACAGCCGTATCAATGCCGGCCTGCTTCAGAAGCTGCGCCGCCTGACCCATATTGCCGAAGGAATCGGGGAAATAGCCAAGCTTCGAGATCGGCCCGAATTTTGCCGCGTCGCGGTGGCCGATTTGCAGGTTGCGCACATTCGCTTCGCTGCTCGTCAGAAATTCGTCCTGCAGAATATACCAAGGGCCAAGAGAGAGCTTGCCCTCATCGCATAGCTTCTGGATTTGCTCCCTTTTCTCCGGGTACACCTGCAAATAATCGTCGAGAACAATCGTCTGTCCGTCGAGATAAAAGCTGCGGAATTCCGGATCGGATTCGAAGGTTTGAAGCAGCGTATCCATCGTCTCAATCAGCTTGACGTGATGGGCTTCGTACGGCATATACCATTCCCGGTCCCAGTGGGTATGAGAGATGACATGAACAATGCGCTTGGAAGACGGCATGATGGTTCCTCTTTTCTCTTTTTCATAGAAGGTTAGTCATTACGCAACTAGTGTAAAGAATCGGGTATGCCGTCACAATGAGGGAAACGCAAACTTTAAGGGGGAATGTTATCGTTATGAGAAAAGTTTCGTTTCGGCTGGCGTCGTCCTTCCGCAATCGTATGATATTTATCTTTTTGCTTATTATCATTGTCCCGTTCCTGCTCTTCGCCTACTATTCCCACATCAAGTCGATTGAGGGGATATCCGAGACGAATACAAAGATGACGATGAGCTATCTGCTTCAGGCGAAGAAGAACTTCGAAATCTATTTAAATAATTTGAATGAACAGGTCAACGAGGTTATTGGCAATAAAAGCGTCCAGGACTTACTGTACAAGGAGCCCGTTGACGAGCAGGATGAGGAGTCGTTTGCGGTTAATATGCTGACGGCCTTATACCATGCCACGCCGGTTATTGATGCCTTTCGGGTGAAGGTATATCCGATTAATCCAACGAAGTATCCATCCTATATGCGGTCTATCGATGAATCCATGCGGATTGGCGATCAGTACTGGTTCCAGCGCTCCAAAGCAACGGTAGAGCCGACCTGGTATCTGACCATGCCGAAGCAGGGAAAATACGCAAAGCCGCTGCTCACTTACGTGAAACGATTCTCCGGATTGTATGATTCCAAAGTGCGGGGGCTTATTGCAACGGATCTGTCCGACGATTTCCTGGAGCGGTATTTCTCCCCGTCGGATCAGCTCAAGGATCAGAAGCTGCTTCTCGTGAACGATAAAGGCATTGTGCATTACGATTCGGCCGTCAATGAATGGACCGGTCAGCCGTTCCCTTCGGAGTCGTTCGTCAGTTATATGAAAAAAAGCGACGCCGGCTCGCAGTCCATCGCTATCGGCGGACAAACCTATCTGGCAACCTATGTGACGATGGCCAATCATCCGTGGACGATTGTCAGCTTAACGCCGCTGAAAGAGCTGACCGGTGCCATGGAAGAGATTAACCGTGTCCTTATTATTTTTCTGATCGTGTATTTGTTGTGCTGCTTCAGTGTGGTTATCTATCTGACCGTAACCTATACGCAGCCGATTGCCCATCTTGTCCGCCTGACGCGCAAGCTGGAAGCGGATAATCTCCATTATTTATCGCCATGGTCCTCCCGCAAGGATGAGGTTGGCTGGCTGTACCGGAGCGTAGGCAATATGGTGCACCGGATAGACGGGCTTGTGAAGGAGGCTGCGCGTTCGGAGCGCAACAAGAAGGCGCTGGAATTCCAGGTGCTCAGCCATCAGATCAATCCGCATTTCCTGTACAACACGCTGGAGTCCATCCGGTGGAAGGCGGAAAATCACGGCCGGAGCGATATTAGCGAGATGGTATCGGCGCTTGGCAATCTGCTTCGCCTCAGTCTTAACCAAGGGAAAGAGATTACCACGCTGAAGCGGGAATTCGATCAGGTGAAAGCCTATGTGGCGATTGAGCAGGCACGGATGGGCAAGACCGTCCGGATCCTGTACGCTTGCGATGAGGAAACGCTGGAGCTTCCGTTCCTTCGACTGCTCTTGCAGCCCCTTGTGGAGAACGCGATCCAGCATAGCGTGAGGGATAACTTCGACAAAGGGAAAATCATGATTGCCGCAAGGCAAGAAGAGGATGATATGGTTATTGATATCGCCGATAATGGAAAAGGTATCCCGCAGCATGTCCTCGACCAGCTTGAGCAGGCGGAGGAACCGTCAGGCGGCAAGTTCTCGCCATCGCGCAGAGGCGTGGGACTGCGTAACGTGAATGACCGGCTGCAGCTGTATTTTGGCGAGGCTTATAAGCTTAAGATTGTGACGGGACCGGAGATCGGAACCAAAATTACGTTAAGGCATCCGGTGCTGAAGGAAGGCCAGGAGCTGGATTCGACCTTTGAGTAAAAGGGGAGTACGGTTCCATGTCATGCTGCTATAAAAGGAGGAGTATCAATTGAATAACAGACGTTACGTTATTGGAAGTTTACTCCTGACGCTCGTACTGGCTCTTGCCGCATGCTCCGGCTATTCACCAGAGTCTCCCGCCAAGTCTCCGGGGCCAACTCCCGTTACGCTCAGGCTGCTCACTTGGGCGGATGACCGTTACAAGCAGCTATACGATATGTTCCATGAGCAGTATCCCTGGATTACGATTGAGCCGGTTAAGGTAGAAGCGAACGAGAAGGACATTACGGCGAAAATCAAAGAGCTGCAGAAGGCCGGAACACCTGCCGATCTGGCCTGGATTGACGGTGACCTGCTCGCCTATGAGGAAAAAGGGCTGTTGGAAAATTTGAAGCCTTATATGGATAAGGACCTCTCCTTCCAGGATAAAGTGCTCCCGGACGGTTACTTCGATACGATGGATTTCCGCGGGCGCAGACTAGCCGTGCCGTTCGTCGATGTGCCGATGTGGATTGTCGTAAACAAGGATTTACTGGCCAAGCATGGAGTGGAAATGCCGCCAAACAGCTGGACCTTTGATGACTTCCGCTCCATTGCGAAGCAGGTGACCGATCCTGCGCAAGGCGAATACGGACTTACAACCAGCAATGAATTCGTCATGCGCTTGCTCCCGCTTAAGGCGGCGGCCGACGGCCACGCGGCAAATCTGGCTTATTTGAACGAAGGCATGACCCAAAGCCTGCTTGATACGCCGGCCGTTCTGGGCGATGTGCGCTGGCTGGCCGACTTTGTGACGGAAGACGGCTCCATGCTCTCGTGGTCCAAGGCCAAGGAGCAGCATGACGTCGCGCGCAATTTCATGAATGGCAAGACGGCCTTCGAAGTCGGAGGCGACTGGCTGCTGCCGCGCCTGAAGCGGGATGCGAAATTTAACTGGGACATTATGCCCTTCCCCCGCGGGAAGCTGAACCAGTATTCCTTCCACATCTACGGACCGCTGGCTCTGCTCAGCGGATCGGAGCATAAGGACGAAGCTTACAAATGGATCAGCTTCCAGTTCGAGCTGGAAGCGCAGAAATGGAAGATCGACGAAGGCGCCAACGCATCAATTATTGATCCGGAGCTGACCGATTATATCGACAAAGCTCCGATCTGGCAGGGACGGAATATCGAAGCGGTCAAGATGACCAAAGACAACGGCCTTGTCCTTCCAGGCGCGACGATCCCCGGCTTCTCCGAATACAATTGGGTTAACATGGTCAACGAGATCGTGTTCAACGGTTACGATATCGAGCATCTGATTCCGGAGACCGAAGTCTGGAACAAAAGGACACTGCAGCTTCGCGAGCAGTGGAAGCAGCAGACAAGCAAATAACAGAGTAGCCGTCCACTTAGGGCGGCTTTTATTTGTTTATTGGGGCAATCTTTAAAAATGACAACGCTTTCTTAAGAATGTTGGCTTTCGACGGCTTTGTTCGGAAGCGTACACTGAGAACAAAGGAGGAACGGATATGGAGTTGGGTACTCGGGTAACGGGAAACACGGGAAACACAGAGCTGCGACCGCAATTTTGGAAGCGGTTCAAAAAACAAAAAACGCTTCACCTGTTCGTCGGGCTTGGCATGGTTTTTTTATTGGTTTTCGCTTATACGCCGATGTTCGGCATTCTAATGGCTTTTAAGCAATATTCCATCTCTACGGGGATCAAGGGGATTTTCACGAGCGAGTGGGTAGGATTGAAGCATTTCAAGGAATTCGTCAACGACTACCAGTTCGGAACGATTGTCCGCAATACGCTGGCATTAAGTCTTCTAAAAGTCTTCTTCGCTTTTCCGGCTCCCATATTGCTGGCTATTCTATTAAGCGAAGTGAAAAATTTGAAATTTAAGCGGTTTGTCCAGACGATCAGCTATTTGCCCCATTTCATCTCGTGGGTTGTTGTTGCGGGGATCGCTTTCGCCTTCCTCTCGACCGATGTCGGGATGATCAACAAAGCACTGCTAGGGCTGGGTTTGATAGACAAACCCCTTGACGTATTAACGAATCCCAGCTACTTCTGGGGATTTGCGACGGGAAGCGCCGTGTGGAAGGAAATGGGCTGGTGGACGATCATCTTCCTGGCCGCGATCGCGGGAATCAATCCGTCGTTGTACGAGGCGGCGCAGATCGACGGAGCTGGCCGTTTGGCCCGAATTCGCCATATTACGTTCCCCGGAATGAAAGGAACGATTGTTGTCGTGCTTATTCTGACCATCGGAAGCATTCTGGGCGGAGGGTTAGTCGGCTCCAACTTCGAGCAGGCGTTCCTGTTCGGCAACAGCATCAACAATCCGACCTCGGAGATCGTGCAAACTTATGCGTTTAAGGTCGGTTTAAGGGACGGAAGATTTTCTTATGCGGCAGCCATTGATTTGATTCAATCCGTCATTTCCGTCATTCTGATCTTCTCCAGCAATTTCATCGCCAAACGTTCTTCGGGCTCAAGTCTATTCTAGGAAAGGGGAGCGGACATGCAGCTTAGCCAGAAACAAAAAGACCGCATCATGGATGCCTTGATTTATGCGTTATTAACCATACTTGCGTTATCGATGCTTTATCCGTTTTATTACGTTCTGATTCTTTCCTTTAATAAAGGAACCGATTCGCTTCTAGGCGGCGTTTATCTGTGGCCTAGAACCTTTACCGTTGAGAATTACGTCAGGTTTTTGGATGATCCCCACTGGTACCGCGCTTTTTTGGTCACGATTATGAGAACGCTTGCAGGAACGACCCTGGGCGTCCTTTTTACCTGCTTGGTTGCTTACGGCTTGTCGCACCGGGACCTGCTGCTTCGTAAAGGCTATTTCACGGTCATTATATTCGCGATGTACTTTTCCGGCGGCCTTATCCCGTATTACGTCGTTCTGCGCTCCGTTGGACTGTTGAACACGTTTGGGGTCTATGTGATTCCGTCCATGCTGAGTACGTTCTTCCTCTTGATAGCCATTTCGTTTTTTCAAGAGATTCCGGGCGAGTTAAAAGAATCGGCCCATATGGACGGTGCCAGCGAGCTTGTTATTTTCTATCGGATCATTCTTCCCGTGTCGATGCCGCTCATTGCAACCATGTCGTTATTCTTGGGAGTTGGACAGTGGAACTCTTGGCTTGATTCCGCTTACTTCGTGCAATCGGAGGGCCTGCGGACGCTTGCCTTCCGGATGATGGAGGTCATCAACAAGAGCAACGCTCCGATGGACGCCATTGCCGTTGCGAACAGTGCCTCGGCGGGCGTAACCAGCTATTCGCTTCAGGTAGCGGCCATGGTGATCTCTATCGCGCCTATCGTATGCGTATATCCGTTTCTTCAAAGATTTTTTATTCAAGGCATTATGCTAGGTTCCGTGAAGGGCTGATTTTTAATTGGCATGATATTAAAGCGTTTGCTTTAATATAAACATCACTTGTTGGAGGGGTTACATTGAACAGAAATAAAGGGAAGAAGGCTCTGCTCCTATCGCTCATCCTCATGATGACGATAACGTTAATGTCCGCATGCGGCGGAAACAACAACAACGACGGTAAGAAGAACAACGCAGCCGCCGCCAACTCTCCGGGGACAACCCCCGATTCGCCCGCAAAAAGCAACGAGGTGAAGGAGCTGTCCTTGTTTATCGATGCCTCCTGGTATCCGGTAAAGGAATGGAAGGGACCCGTTGCCGAGGAAATTACGAAAAAGACGGGAATTAAGCTGAACGTAACGGTCGCGACAGACGATAAGCAGCTTCCGCTGATGATCGCTTCCGGAGACCTTCCGGACCTGGTGTTCACTTATGCCAATATCGACCGGATGTCCGATTCGAAGCTTTCCTATCCATGGAATGAACTCATCGAGAAATACGCGCCGGACTTTAAAATCGACCCGACAAGAATCGCGATACACACCATGGATGACGGCAATTTCTACACGGTGCGCAACTCCTTTGCGACTCAGGAGGAAATGGCGCAGAACAAATACTCGCTCGGAAGCGACGGTAACCCGGGGATCGCAGTGCGAGAGGATATTCTGAAGGAGCTTGGGAATCCTCCGATTGACACCATCGATAATTTTGTAAAGGTATTGGGCATGGTTAAACAGAAATATCCGGACATGGTGCCGCTCATTATGGACAAGGATTGGATCGAGCAGTACTTCCTGCAGCAGTTCGGCGTCGAAGGCCTTCTGGACGGCTGGTACGAGCGGGACGGAAAAGTGGACTATGCGATTAGACAACCCGAAATGCTGGAATTTTT
This sequence comes from Paenibacillus sp. MMO-58, assembly GCF_037146255.1. Classification (NCBI taxonomy): domain Bacteria; kingdom Bacillati; phylum Bacillota; class Bacilli; order Caryophanales; family Paenibacillaceae; genus Paenibacillus; species Paenibacillus sp. MMO-58. The sequence continues at coordinate 361,970 of NZ_JBBCVY010000006.1, read as the reverse complement.
CAAATTTATGAACCGTCTTTACCGCGAAGGCGATATTCTGGCCGAGAACTTTGCCTATACGAACGATCAAATCGACGATCAGTATGCGACCAGCGGGAAGGCTTTCGCGCATAGCCATACGGTCAGCGTAGCGGACATGGACAATATCAAGGTCAAAAACGCGGGCGGCTCGTATACGTTCCAGATGCTGCCTAGCGCCATTTCAAAGAATACGAAAGCGGTCAGCTCGGGACTAGGGTTCGCAGGCACGTTTATCACGAAGAATAACAAGGATCCCGAAGCTTCGATTAAATTTCTTCAGTATCTGGCAAGCGACGAAGGCAAGAAATTGACCATGTTTGGCGTTGAGGGCGAGCATTGGACTTGGAATGAAGCAGGTTATCCGAATTTGAAATACGATCCGTCCGATGCCGATTTCGTCAACACGAACGGAATTAAATGGTGGTATTTGTACAACGACGGCGTTACCGAAGGAATGCTGAGTTACGTGCCGGGGGCTCAGAAAACGAAAGCCTTGATGGAGAAAAAAGCGTTCACGGTATACAAGCCGGAGCTTGGTCTGATTCAATTGCAGCCGGATTCCGAAGAGAAGACGATCAAGACGAAGATTGACGAGATGATCAAGAACGAAAAGGTCAAGATTTACTTGGCTAAATCGGAAGAAGAGGCTGTGGCAAACTACGAGACCATGGTGAAGAACGCGGAGAAGATTGGTTTGAACCGCTTGGTGGATTGGGCAAACGAAACGTATCAGAAAAAGAAGGATTTGTTTAAAAAATAAGAGCAAAGTCCGGCAGCAGCGCGATGCGTTGCCGCCGGACTTTGTATGCTATCATCCGCTCCCGCCGGAATTTGCGTTTGCGAAAGGAGGAAGCTCAACGATATGTTCATCTCGTTTCAACTGGACGAAGTCCGATTAACCGACGATGTTTTTGCTCCCAGAAGAGAACGTGCAAAAGCATACATCCGAGAGTTTGATCTTGATCGTCTGATGCACACGTTTAAGATTAACGCGGGAATTTCATCCACGGCGGAACCGCTAGGCGGCTGGGAGGCGCCGGATTGCGGTTTAAGAGGACACTTCGTCGGACATTTTCTGTCCGCGTGCGCCAAGTTCGCTTATGGCGATCACGATGAGACATTGAAGACTATGGCAGGTGAAATTGTCGGCGTCATGCAGGCATGCGCACAGCCCAGCGGCTATTTGAGCGCCTTCGAAGAGGACAAGCTTGACGTTCTGGAGCTCGAAGAGAACCGCAACGTATGGGCTCCCTACTATACCCTGCACAAAATCATGCAGGGCTTGATCGATTGCTATACGTATTTGCACGATGCGCAAGCACTGGAGCTTGCGGTCAATCTTGCGCATTATATTCGAGGAAGATTCGAACATCTCTCCCATTGGAAGATCGATGGCATTCTGCGCTGCACGAAAGTAAATCCCGTAAACGAGTTTGGCGGTTTGGGGGACTCCCTTTATACGTTATACGAGTTGACCGGAGATGCCAAGCTCCTCGAATTGGCTCGTATTTTTGACAGGGACTACTTGCTCGGGCCGCTTGCGGAAGGCCGGGACGTATTGGAGGACCTGCATGCCAACACTCACCTTCCGATGATTCTTGCAGCCATGCACCGCTACAAGATAGGAAAAGAAGATTCCTATAAGAAATCGGCTCTCCATTTCTACGATTTCTTGAAGGGGAGAACCTTCGCGAACGGTAACAACAGCTCCAAGGCGACAGCCTTTATCCGGGGCGGAGTATCGGAGAAAGCAGAGCATTGGGGCGGTTACGGTCAATTGGCGGATGCGCTGACCGGCGGAGAAAGCGAAAGCTGCTGCGCGCATAATACGGAAAAAATAGTCGAGCGCTTGCTGGAATGGTCACCGGAGACCGGGTATTTGGACCATCTGGAATCCCTGAAGTATAACGCGGTCTTGAATAGCGCTAGCGCTAAAACGGGTCTTTCCCAATATCATCAGCCGCTTGGAACGAATGCGATGAAAAAATTCAGCGAACCGTATCATTCCTTCTGGTGCTGCACCGGGTCAGGGATCGAAGCCATGAGCGAACTGCAAAAAAACATCTGGTTCAGAAACGGCAACGCCATTCTTCTTAATGCTTTTGTTTCCTCGAAGGCAGCATGGAAGGATCGCGGAATCGTTATCCATCAGCGGACGGATTTTCCCGATAGTCTGATTTCCGCGCTGCATTTCGAAGTGGATGAGCCGGTGGAGCTTCGGATGATATTCAAGGAAAAATCTGTCAAGAACATAAGATTCAATGACGAAGTCATCCATCTCCAAAAGGAAGAAGGGTATATCGTAGTTGAACGCCTCTACCGTAATGGGGATCGGATCGACATTGAAATCGAAGCTTCATTGAGGTTGATTCCGCTTCCGGGATCGGAAGCATCGGCAGCGCTGCTATACGGCAACGTGCTCCTCGCCAGGGTTGATGATGACATGCCATTGACAGGAATATCCGATCGAAATCTAGAGGAGAAGCTGGCCGGCAGCATAAAGGATGGCAAGCTGGAGTTTATCGTCGAAGACGATAGGGGTACTCGGGCCAGATTCATCCCTTTATTTAGAGTCGAGGAGGAATCGTATTCCGTTTATATCGATTGGTCGGGACTTGCGGCGCCGGAACGCGGCTTTTCCTTTGCGGCGGACGGTAGAGCAGCCTACGGAGGAAGTTAACGATCGGCTTGCGACGGATGGCTCCGGGGAAATGCGACTCTAGCGGAATTATGGAGTACGTGATACGTTTACGATATATGGATTCCTTAATGGAGGGAAAAGCATCTGTGAGCATCATGCGCAAGATCGTGCTTGGCTACGTCATTATGATCTTTATCCCGGTTATTGCTTTCGGTTATCACTATTACACGCAAATCTACGGAAATCTGACCCAGCAATTCGTAGAGAGCAGGCAGAAGATTCTGGAACAGGCTTACGCCAATATGAAGACGGATTTCGCCAGGATTCAATCGGTTCACCGGGTGATGCAATACAATCCTTACCTGACCGATTATCTGGATGGCGTATATGATTCCGACGCGGACAGCGTCTACGCGCTGACCCGGTATATTCTCCCGCTATACACCCAATCGATGTTCTCCAATCCGGAGATTGAATCTATCGTTATCTATAAAATGAAGGATCGGGTGCTGCCCATAACCAATTTGTTTCGGGAATGGTCCATGCTGGATCCGCAAACCGAGGCCACCGTCGCCTCTCTGAAAGCGGGTCAGGGGATATGGCTGCGCGCCGATCCAAACGTATCGGAGCCGGACTTGATTTATTACCAATATATCTATAATACGCAAATTACGGAACGGATCGGTCTCCTTGAAATTCGGGTCAGCAATAGCTTAATCCGCAACTTTTATGCCGCTGCCGGCGTGGAGGGGAATTGGAAAGCCGCTCTGCTCTCCGGACAAGGTCAGTGGCTTACGGACGAAGCGGCAGGATTGGACAAGAAGACGCTGAATCTTCTTCAAGCGGAGGAACGGAATTTTTTTATCAACCGGAATATGATTGTCAATCAGCTAAAGCTTGAGCCCCTGGACGTTCGCGTTATCATCACCGGTCGGGTGGGAGACGTATTCCGTTCCGTGAAGCAGAAAGAGGTCGTCTTGGTGACGATCATCGTACTGCTGCTCATCGCCTTATCCATCGCCTATTATTTGTTGGCTTCTACGATTACGAAACGAATTCTCCGGTTGGCCCGGCATATGCGCACTCTGAGCGACAATAACCTAAGGCAGCTGACGATCCCAAGCGGCAGGTATGAAAAGGACGAGATCGGGTTTCTAATCGTTACCTACAACTCCATGGTCGGGAGGATGGACGAGCTTATTAATAATGTCCACCGGGCCGAGCTTCGCCACAAAGAAGCGGCATACCAGGTACTGCAAGCACAGATTAAGCCTCATTTTCTTTACAACACGCTGGAAACGATCCGAATGGTCGCAGAGGCCAACAACGACAAGGAAGTTGCCGATATATCCTTCTGGTTCGGGAAGCTGATGCGGTACAGCTTGTCGTCCGCGCAGCAGGAAACGGTTCTCGAGAAGGAAATCGAGATGGTTGCCTTTTACATGAACATCCACAAAATGAGGCTTCAAAGCAGGCTGACCTACGAGATTGACGTTCAGCTGGAGGCCGACAAGCTGTCCTGTCCGCGCTTTCTCCTGCAGCCTCTTATTGAGAACAGCATCGTGCATGGGGCTTCCGCCGTTCTGCGTCCCGTCCATATCCGGCTGCAAGCAACGGAAACGGAATCCGAGGTCGCGATCGAAGTCTCCGACAACGGAAACGGGATTCCGCCCGAGAGGCTTCTCGAGCTGCGCGAACGTCTGACCAGGCACGATGAATTCAAAAAATCGGATGAACCGTCCGGCGTCGGCTTGAAAAATGTCAACGAAAGAGTCAAAGGTTTTTTCGGCGGAAATTCCCGATTGGAAATCATCAGCGAGCCCGGCAAGGGAACCTGCATGCGCATTATCATTGAGAAAAGGACGGCGGTGGACGATGAAGATCTTGATCGTAGACGACGAACCTTTGATTCTGAAAGGGTTGGTTAAAATCGTAGAAGAGGTCGCGCCGGCCGGCTCCGACATTTGCTCGGCCTTTAACGCATTGGAGGCGCTGGATGCCATGAAGCGCTTTATGCCCGATGTGACCGTAACCGATATTAACATGCCCGAGAAGAACGGTTTCGAATTGATTCAAGACGCCAGGCTTGAGGGATTATGCGACCGGTTCATTATCTTAACCGGCTATGACGAGTTCGACTATGTCCGCCAGGCTCTTCGCTCGGGCGTTGTGGATTATTTGCTGAAGCCCTTGGACAAGAAGGAAATCGCAATCCTGCTGAGCCGCGTCAAGGAAGAGCTGCCCGCCGCATCCGATTCGGAGTACAGCCGGCATGCCGAGCGGATTCTAGCCTATTTGCAGTCGAATTACATGAAAGATTTGTCTCTCGATCACCTCGCGGAACGAATGAGCCTGCACCCGAATTATATCAGCAGCCTGTTCAAGAAGGAGACGGGGGATACCTTTGTGAATTACTTGAATTCGCTGCGGATCCGGGAGGCGCAGAAACTATTGAAAACGCAGCCGCATCTGACGGTATGCGCAATTAGTCAGCAGGTCGGCTTCGACACCAAGCATTACTTTGCGAAGGTGTTCAAAAAGTACGCGGGCACGACTCCCGGCGCTTATCGCGAAATTCAGGAAGAAAACGAATCGATTCAATCAATTAACGGAAGGGATTGAAAGCAAATGCTGGAGAGCAAACGCGAATACGAGGATACGCTGCTATATCATACTCCTGCCAGGCAATGGGATGAAGCCCTGCCGATCGGCAATGGGCGCCTGGGAGCCATGATATTTGGCGATCCGCGCGCGGAACGCATGCAATTAAACGAGGATTCCTTGTGGTACGGGGGCCCTAGAGATCGGCATAATCCGGATGCCCTGCCGAATTTAGCCGAAATTCGCAAGCTTATATTCGAGGGAAAGCTTCGGGAAGCCGAGCGTCTGGCTTCGATGGCCCTGACCGCCATTCCCGAAACCCAGCGTCATTATGTTCCGCTCGGCGATCTGTTCCTCCAATTCGAACATGTCGGCGAGATTGAGAATTACGAAAGACGGCTTGATTTATCCGAGGCTATTGTTCGCGTTTCCTATAGGGCGGGAGAAACCCATTTCGACCGCGAAATTTTCGCGAGCTATCCAGGCAGAGCAATCGTGATGAGGCTTAAGGCGGATGTTCCCGGTCAGATTTCGTTTACCGCCCGAATGGGACGCGAACGGTTCCGCTATGTGGACGAGATTCGGGCGGAGGACGGTAAGATCATCATGAGCGGGAACAGCGGCGGAGGCGTTCGGTATTGCGGAGTCCTTGCATGCAAGCCCGAGGGGGGCAGCATGCGTACGATTGGCGAGCACCTGGTCGTCTCGAATGCGGATTCCGTTGTTCTGGTCGTGACCGCGTCGACAGATTTCCGCGAGGCCGACCCCGAGGCTGCGGCGCTTGGCGACGCCGGACGCGTTGCCGCAGCCTCTTATGAGGAATTGCGGGCTTCGCATATTTCGGATTACCGCGGACTGTACGCTCGAACAAGTCTTTCGTTAGGCGCCGAATCCGGCCTGAAGACCAGGACGCAGCAGGATACCTCGGAACGTCTCGGGAACGTTAAGGCCGGCCTCGAGGATCACGGTCTTACTGCCTTATATTTTCATTATGGCCGGTACCTTCTGATCGCCTCGAGCAGGCCCGGGTCGCTGCCCGCGAATTTGCAAGGAATTTGGAACAAAGATATGCTTCCCGCCTGGGACAGCAAATTCACCATCAATATCAATACGCAGATGAATTATTGGCCGGCTGAGAGCTGCCATTTGGCGGAATGCCACTTGCCGCTCTTCGACCTGATCGAGCGCATGATTCCCAACGGCCGGCATACCGCCCGAGCCATGTATGGCTGCCGCGGAAGCGCCGCCCATCACAACACGGACATTTGGGCGGATACGGCTCCTCAGGATTTGTGGCCCTCGTCGACCTATTGGCCGCTTGGTCTCGCATGGCTGTCCCTTCACCTTTGGGAGCATTACCGATACGGGGAAGACAAAACGTTCCTCGGGCGCGCTTACCCGATGATGAAGGAGGCAGCGGTCTTCCTGCTTGATTACCTGGTCGAGCTTCCCGGAGGGGAATGGGTCACCTGCCCGTCGGTTTCTCCCGAGAATACCTATCGGCTGCCGAACGGGGAGACCGGTGTGCTATGCTACGGGCCGTCCATGGACAGCCAAATTGCCCGTGAGTTGTTTCAAGCATGCCTAGCAGCGGGTGAAAGGCTCGAAACCGAAGACGAAGATTTTCTGGAGGAGCTGAAGAAGGCGCTAGGCAAGCTTCCCCCATCCCGCATCGGACGTCACGGCCAGCTGCAGGAATGGTACGAGGACTACGAAGAGGTGGAGCTTGGTCACCGCCACATCTCGCATCTGTTCGCCCTGCATCCCGGCACCCAAATTACGCCGGATCATACGCCGGAACTTAGCGATGCCGCTCGCCGAACGCTGGAGCGCCGCCTAGCGAACGGGGGAGGGCATACCGGCTGGAGCCGGGCCTGGATCGTCAATTTCTGGGCGAGACTACGAGACGCGGAAGAGGCGTATGCCAACGTAACCGCTTTATTGTCCCACTCTACCCTGCCGAATTTACTGGACAACCATCCGCCGTTTCAGATCGACGGCAATTTCGGCGGCACGGCAGGCATTGCGGAAATGCTTCTGCAGAGCCACGAGGATTGCATCCATCTGCTGCCCGCTCTTCCGAAGGCTTGGCCGGACGGAGAAGTCCGGGGATTAAGGGCCCGAGGCGGCGTGACGGTGGATATCGCTTGGAGAGAAGGGATGATCCATCAGGCGATCCTAACGCCCGATCGTAAAGGGACATACCATGTGCGTTGCGATCATCCCGTACGTTTGTCGGGAGAAGGATTAGCCTTTAATTCGGAAAAGACGAGCGGTTTGCTGCCGATTGACGGGGAGGCAGGCATTGCCATCGTCATTCATGCTATACCCAAGGATAGTAACTGATCTTCATATCACTTCTTTTCAGCAGGAAGACTCCCTCCTATAATGAAAACAGGTTTTGCCTATAGTAAAGACCGGCAGAATCGAATTCCCTGCGAAGAGGTGCAGTCTTGCTGTTGGTCAAACGAATTTTAACATTAGCGATTCCGTCTATCGCCACCTTCTCCTCCATGACTTTTACCGGATTGCTGGTGCTAATGATCGTCGGAAATCTAGGTGCAGCGTCCATTGCGGTAGTCGGCATCACGAACATTATCATTTACAATCTATGGGCCTTATTCTCCGGCGTGCAAGGAGCGATTAACTTCCTTGTCGCCCAGAACTATGGCTCCGGCAATATCCGGCAGGGAAACCAACGGATGCAGATTGCGCTGATCATTACGGCCGTACAGGGGATTGCCCTGCTCATAGGCAGCTTCCTGCTTCCTTACGGCATTCTCTACTTGATGGGCTCGAACGAGACCATTCTCACTCTTGGCTCGCCTTACCTGCTGGTGAGAATGCTTGCACTGATCTTTACGATGTTTAATACCGTATTTTTTGCTTATATGCGGGCCGTTGGGGATACGCGTACGCCAATGGCTCTCTCGATCGTCAATAGCGGGTTGGTCGTAAGCTTAACCTATGTCCTTGCCTATGGAAAGTTCGGTTTCCCGGAGCTTGGGCTTCAAGGTGCGGCGTGGAGCATGGTAGCTGCCGAAGGAGTAACCTTTCTGTTAAGTATAATCGTTTATTACGGTTTCATGAGCATTCCGTACGCAACGCGGGGCTGGATACGCATCGAGGTACAACAGGTTCGCCTGCTGTTGTTCGAGAGCATTAAGCTGGGCATAACGGAGCTGTCCAACAGCGTGGGGATGCTCGTGTTTACCGCATGCATTACGAGGCTTGGCACAACCGCTATAGCCGCCAATGAGATTGCGCTTAACATCTTATCCTTCGGGTTTATGCCTTCGAATGGCTTCGGCGCTGCGGCTACGATCGGGATTGGCCAGGAAGTAGGCAAGGGCAATGGTGCTTATGCCCGAAGATTCGGTATCGTGACGGTTTATCTAGGCCTTATCTTTATGGCGTTGATTTCGGTTGTCTTCTTCTTGTTCGCCTTGCCAATCGCCAAGCTGTATACCTCGGAGACGGCGGTGTATGAAACGGCGATATCGCTTATTCATCTAACCGCTTGCGTTCAGTTGTTCACGGGGGCAAACATTATTTTCGGCGGCGGACTTCGAGGCATAGGAGACACGACGTTTTTATCCCGGACGGCACTTGTCTTGAACTGGCTGTTATTCATCCCGCTAACGATTCTATTAACCAGGGTGCTCGATTGGGGGCAGACCGGCGCTTGGTCCGCGCTATGCTTGCTAATCGTACTTTCGGCGGTTGCCAACGGATGGCGCTATCTGACGCTCGACTGGTCCCGAGTGAAAGCCACGACGGGAAAAATACCGGTAACATCAGCAGCGGGACATATGTAAAAATGAGCAAACAGCCGGTTATTGCAACCGGCTGTTTTTGGCATAGTCTTTTTGAGCAACTGTTGAGTTAGTTGCAGCAATTCCAGCCCCACTCTGAGACGTCCATTACGGACGTCTTTGTTTTTGTACTACGAAGAACCTTCTAGTGGCAATTGACAGGGTTTTATTTTAGAAACTATTAACTCTTTGTCTAGTTCCTAAGCCTTAATAGCTAGATTCCTCTGACATATATTGTGATATACTGTAGAAAAATAGAGCTCTCTGCGGCTTTAGAGAGGATAGCATACCTATGAAGATTCTACCTAGAAGAGTTTATGCTGCGTTACGGTTTCTTCTGCCAGAAATGCAGCTCATTCAATTGGTTAAAGAGAAAGGTTTCTTTGCCCCTAAGGAGCCTTCATCTCCTAAGCGAAAAAAAGAAACCCAACAGCAGTTTTCTCATGAATATCAGCAAAGTAATTCCAGATCTAATCACAGAGGAGCGGCGGCAAATTTTAATCCTTCGATTGGAGCTGGCAATAACTCCGTAACAGCGAATAGTTATTCTGCAGCTACTTCAAATGTTGAAACATTCGAAGTGAGCACTCGTCAAATCGAGAAAATTTTCCAATCCATAGAGTCGGAGATCAACAGCAGGGTATTTGGACAAGAATCCTTAATCACGGAGTTGATCGCCGCTTATAAGCAAGGATATATCAATGAACGCAAAGGACAAGCCCGTAATGTGATTCTGTTGGCGGGAAATGCAGGCACTGGCAAAAAGACGATACTCGACCAGTTGGTTAGAGCCATGCATCCGCACAGGCTGAGTCCTAAGCAGCAAGCGGTGGAAATCGATCTAAGCCGGTATGAAGAGGACGAAATCTCGGGTAATTTCATTACCGATATGTCCAGTGCTTTTGCGGAAGGGGAAGGTACGGTTATATTCCGTGGTTTCAATGAGGCAAATGCTTCTATTATTAACTTAGTTGCACAGCTTGCATCTGAGGGAAGCTTTCGCATTAAAGAAGGGGTGCGTATTAACGCAGCCAATTTTTTTCTGGTCTTTTATATGGATTATCCAATTACTAAACGCGAGAATGGCAATCAGATTCCGTCTGATATAGCCGGACAAATACCTGTACCCGTTTTGCACAGCATCAGGACTGCCGTCATTTCTCTGCCTCTAGATCATCAGTCTCTAGAGCGAATTACGGAATCTCTAATTAATAAAGCCGTAGAGAAATTATCGGAGCAAGCAGAAGTATCGGTTTCCGTTTCTTCTTCTGTAATTGATGCGTTAGCAGAGATGGCCGCGATGAACAAAACGTTTGGCGAGGCTGTTCAATATTGGATAGACAATGAGCTTATGCCAGTGGTGACAAGCTTGCGTGCAAGAAATGAGATCCGCAGGAACGACAAAGTCAGAATCAAGTTTGAGAATGGTGTATTTTCGGTAGAAACGCGTCAAATTGAGGTTCCGATCAAGTTACAGTCATTTGACCGCTCGGAATCCGTTGATGAAGTCCTGCAAGAGCTTCAACAGTTAACCGGATTGGAGTCGGTAAAGCAATTCGTGAAGGAATTGCTGGAGACTGTGCAAGTCAACCGGCTCAGGTCGCGGGAAGGCCATCATGCTGTAGCCATGGCGCTGCATATGGTATTCACCGGTAATCCGGGAACAGGCAAAACGACGGTCGCCCGCTTGGTTGCGCGTATTCTGAAAGCAATGGGCTTATTGTCCCACGGTCAGCTGGTAGAGGTTGCAAGACAGGATCTTGTGGGTCAATATTTGGGTTCAACCGCTCCAAAGACAATGGCCAAAATTAACGAAGCAATAGGCGGCGTTTTGTTTATTGACGAAGCCTACACTCTGGCACGTAACGACAGTGATTCATTTGGCCTTGAAGCCATTGATACGATAGTTAAAGCGATGGAAGATCACCGCGATAATCTCGTTGTTGTCATTGCCGGCTATACGCAAGAAATGGAAACCTTCTTGCGAGCAAACCCGGGGCTGCGTTCAAGATTTCCGTTTATCGTTGAGTTCCCGGATTATAAGCCGGATGATATGCTGGATATTCTCCTTCGCATAGCTAAGTCGAACGGCTTCGAGATTGATCAGAACGCAAATGAGGGACTCTTGGAGCTGTTCGGGCAAAGACAAATTCCCGGCCGCAACGACAGCGGCAATGGCCGCTTGGTCCGCAATCTTTTCGAGGAGGCCGTTCGCAAGCAGTCTACTCGTATAAGCAAAACAGGCGAAGCTAATCTGCAGCTTCTTATCGGGGATGATTTTGGAATCGGCGAGAAGGAATCATTTAATATTGAGAATGAACTTGCGGCCATTGTTGGCATGGAAAAGGTCAAGGCGTTCATCCGGGCGTTGGAGAAACAGCTGGTTGTTGACCGGAGACGCAAAGAAGCAGGCATTCATGTCGACACGGGGCAAACGATTAATATGATTTTTTCCGGTAATCCGGGTACAGGCAAGACAACAATGGCCAGATTGCTCGCCCGCATGCTTCAATCAATGGGATATTTAAAGAAAGGCCATCTTGTTGAGGTCGATCGCTCAGATTTAGTAGCGGAGTATGTGGGCCAAACGGCAAACAAAACCAAGATTGTGGTAGAATCAGCGCTTGGCGGCGTTTTGTTTATTGATGAGGCTTATGCCCTAGCGCAAGACGGTGTTCAAGGCGGGGGGTTTGGGAAAGAAGCCATCGATACTCTTGTTCGTCTGATTGAACTGCATAAGGATAATCTTGTCGTAATATTAGCGGGTTATACAGAAGATATGCAAGATTTCGTTCGGGTTAATCCCGGGATTTCCTCTCGTTTTCCGCTGCAAATAGAATTTCCCGATTATACAGCCGACGAGATGGAGCGCATCGCTTCAATAATGATAAAATCCCGAGGCTTTGTAATGGATCCCAATGTGAGCCAGTTATTACGTCATTATTACGATAGGAAGCAAATTCCCGGAAAGAAGGATGGAGGCAACGGCCGTCTTGTCCGCAATACATTGGAAGCGGCAATTCGTCAACAGGCAGAACGGCTGGCGGAGCATCCGGAAATTGCATCGGATAAGCTTAATGAACTTCTTGCAGAAGATTTTGGCATATTAGTGGAAACTAATCCTGCTGGCAATTCAACGAATGCTCTAAGCACGTTGGATGAAGTGGTAGGATTAGCATCGGTTAAAGAGTTTGTCCGCAGCCTGTCCGCACAAATTGAAGTAGCCAAGCGAAGACAAGAGCTCGGGCTTCAGAAGGCAGCCGCCCAAACGCTTCACATGATATTCAAAGGCAATCCGGGTACAGGCAAGACGACGATTGCCCGCATCCTGGCCCGCCGATTAAGGGAACTTGGAGTAATTAAATCGGATACTCTTATAGAGACTGATCGCTCGGGATTAGTCGCCGGATATGTTGGCCAAACAGCCCTTAAGACGAAAGAAGTCATCGAAAGCGCTCTTGGCGGGGTGCTCTTCGTGGATGAAGCGTACGCGTTGGCGGAAGGGGATCAGTTCGGCAAGGAAGCCATTGATACGCTTGTAAAGGCGATGGATGATTATCGGGATAGACTCTTAGTCATTCTGGCCGGATACGATCAGGACATGGAGAGATTTCTCGACCAGAATGCCGGACTACGATCAAGGTTTCCTAATATTATTACGTTCCCGGACTATTCATTAGACGAACTCGTTCAAATTTCTCAAAACATGGTTAGATCACAAGGCTACGTCATGCAAGAGGAAGCTGAGAGTAAGCTGCGCGACATCCTGGAGGAATATCAGGGGAATCAAAGCGCCGGAAATGGACGTTTGGTACGGAATTTAGTTGAGAAGTCAATAAGAAATCATGCATTGCGATTAAGCACCAAGGTTGATGCGACAGCTGAGGAATTATCTACAATTACAGCTAAAGACTTTGTAGAGTAGGGGGCGAAAATAACTTGAAATGGTTGATAGCGATAGTATTCCATCCCATCATGATAATAATGATTTTATATATGCTTCTAATGCCCATTATGTCATATGAAGATGCGATGAACATATTAAAATATGAAATACCAGATATACAAGTGAATTTTATGATAATCAGTTTTGTATCTTTACTAGCCTTTATAGCAACACGAAGCCGTTTCTTGGGAAAACCGTATCGTAAAATTACGATTCTGCTGCCCCTGCTTCATATGTGTATTTACACCGGGATAGCCATTAATGCAGGTATCGTCTTCTTAAACAAATGGGCGGATGAGGGGCTTTACTCTAAAGGAATGGCTATCGCCTTGGCTCTTACTACCTTTGTTGTCTTACGATTACTGATGTCCTTGTTGTATTGGAAAGTACCGATTGTTCAGAGGGAAGAGACATAGCCTTATTAGGGGGAACTTATGGAAATTAATAGACGCAATAGGCAGGAGAACAGCAATAATTTAAATAATATTCGACAGCCCGATACGGAGCAACGCGATTCGCAACGATCCAATTCCGATCTTGAATACGAAACCATAGAACCACGGAAACCACACTGGGCCAAAAAACATTATTTCTGGATTGGCATTACGGCATTAATCACTTTTGTGGGTGCATTATTCTTAGGTTCAACAAAAAACTACAGTATGCAAGACGTAGTCTCTAATGGTATCGGCAAAGGGATGCCTGCCGGTACAACTTTGATTTCTAAGGATGAAGGCGTAGATTTAACTGCTAGAGATTTTGATATCAAAATAAAACAAGGAAAAACTTCCAGCCGCGTTCTCATTTGGGATTTCGCAAGCGAGGATGGCGATGTCGTAACGGTAAAAGTGAATGGTGTTGTTGTTGCAAGCAATATCGGCATTATGAATACTCCGGTACCGCTGGAAATCCCGATACCAAGCAAGGTCGAGATTGTGGGCGTCAAAGATGGTGTGGGAGGCATTACCTACGGCATTAAGTTTCCGGGAGCAGCAAGCAATAACTCCTATTTTAATATAGCACCAGAGGGTTCAGCTAACACTTATAATCTGACTATTCCTTAATGTGTTAATTCATTTTCATAAGCTGTTAAGAATGACCCTGGTGAGTAATCCCGGGGTCATTTTTATTCGTTTAAGCGAGCTGAAAAAATAATGTACAATCCCCGGCCCCACCCACACAAACAAAGCCGTCCTTTCGGGCGGCTTTTTGCTGTCTGAAAGGGCCTGTGATAAGCCAGATAAGGAGGTAGGGAGGTAGGGTATGTCACTGAAGAGCGCAAGCGCAGATTGGCTATCCCCCTTCACCTTCAGCGCAAAAAACCACCTCCGGTTCGGCTTTGTTTAATCCCAAACTATAAAGGATAAGATCCACTCATGGTTTTCGATTTCCCTCAAATCTACAATAAAACTATCACAAGAGAGAAGGGAAAACGCTATGAAAAATGGAGTCATTCGGGAATTGTTTAAAAATCGCACCTTACTGCTTATGTTCCTCCCTGTAGCGGTACTCCTATTTTTGTTCAACTACCTGCCGCTGGCCGGACTTGTAATCGCCTTCAAGGATTTCGATTTTACCAAAGGCATCTTCGGCAGCAACTGGATGCATCCGCTGCTCGATAACTTTGATTACCTGTTCTCCTCGGACACCGCGTTTCGGGCCGTGAGAAACACGATTCTGCTGAATGCGCTGTTTATCACCGTGGGCCTCATTTTCGAGGTTGGATTCGCGCTTCTGCTGAACGAGGTCAGGAACAAATATTTCAAACGGGTATCGCAGTCCTTGACGTTCCTGCCGTTCTTTATCTCCTGGATCGTCGTTGGCGTATTCGCCTACAACCTGCTCGACTTCGAGAGCGGCGCAATTAATCATTTCCTTACGACCATTGGCCTCAAGCCAATCGATTTTTACAGCGAGGCGGGCTTATGGCCGATCATTCTCACCATCGCAATCAGGTGGAAGGCAACGGGTTACGGCACGATCATCTACCTGGCGGCACTGACCTCCGTCGATAACTCTTATTATGAAGCGGCTTCGATCGACGGAGCGACAAGGTGGCAGCAGATCCGTTACATCAGCCTTCCGATGCTGCGTCCAACGATCATAATATTAACGCTGCTCGCCGTGGGAAGAATTATGAATGCGGACTTCGGGATGTTTTACGCGATGGTTGGCGATGCTTCCCTGCTGTTCCCGACAACAGACGTTATCGATACGTTCGTGTATCGCAGCTTGCGCAAATCCGGCGATATCGGCATGGCTTCCGCGGCAGGGTTCCTGCAGTCGATGATCGCGTTTGTCCTGGTTATCGCGAGCAACTATGCAGCACGCAAAATCGATAAAGATTCGGCCATCTTCTAGAAAGGAGGAAACACGATATGCCCGCAAAAAGATTCTCAATCTCGCAATCACTCATCGTTCTCGTCATTTCCTTGTTCAGCTTGTCCTGCCTCTTCCCGTTCATCATGGTTATATCGGGCTCGCTAAGCACAGAAAACGACATTATCAATTACGGTTACACGATATGGCCGAAGCACGTTACGTTTGACTCCTACCGGATCCTGCTCCTCGGCTCCAACCGGATTATCGATGCTTACGGCATCAGTATTCTCGTTACGGTAGCCGGAACGATCCTGTCCGTATTCGTTACCAGCATGGGCGCTTACGTTATGGCAAGACGTTCCTTCAAGTACCGGAATATTTTATCCGTCTACGTCATCATTACGATGCTGTTCAACGGCGGTCTGGTACCTTGGTATATCATCTGCGTACATTATCTGAATCTGAAAGACACGCTCTGGGCACTGATTCTACCGATGCTCGCCAACGCGTTTAATATGTTTCTGATCCGCAACTTCATGAATTCGATTCCCGAGGAGATTAACGAGTCGGCGAAAATGGACGGAGCGGGGGAATTCAAAATTTTCTACCGCCTGATCATGCCGCTGTCGCTACCCGTACTGGCAACCGTTGGATTGTTCGTCGCCTTGAGCTACTGGAACGACTGGTTCCTCGGCCTTATGTTCGTCGACAAGCAGGAGCTCCAGCCCCTGCAGCTGCTGCTGAGAACATTGGTATCCAATGTTGAGTTTCTTAAGAGCTCGAGCAATGCTTCGGCGATGCAGCGCATATCGGCGCAAATTCCGTCGGAATCGATCAAGATGGCGCTTACCGTTGTTACGATCGGCCCAATTGTTTTCCTGTATCCGTTCCTGCAACGTTATTTCGTCAAAGGCCTCATGGTAGGCGCAGTAAAAGGATGACTATATCGGCTAACGCCGTGTAGTATATAAATCATAAGCATAAGGGAGAGGTCAGGATGAAGAAGAAGGTCCGCATTATGTCGTTAGCTCTCGCTACTACGATGTCGCTTAGCTTAATGCTGTCGGCATGCAGCAGCTCTAATAACGGCAACAAAAACACGCCTAGCAATAGCAGCAGCGGCGGGAACACTCCTAAGGAAAGCACAGCAACCGAAAGCACGGAGCCGGAAAAAGAAGTGACGCTGAAGTTCTACTTCGGCGGCGATAAAAAAGCGGCTACGGACGAAGTATGGTCCAAAGTCAGCGATTACGTGAAAGAAAAAGGACTTAACGTTAAATTCGATATCAACTTCATTCCGTTTGGCGACTTCAAAGATAAAATGCTCGTTATGGCCGCTTCCGGCGACAAATGGGATATGAACTTTGACGGCGATTGGTTGTCCTACAAGCAAATGGCGGCAAAAGGCTCTTACATGACGCTGAACGATCTGCTGCCGGAATACGCGCCTAACCTGTACAAGAAATACCAGGAGCAAGGCACGCTTGGCGCGGCTACCGTTAACGGCAACATCGTGGGCCTGCCATGGACGATGAAGATGAATGAACGCAAATTTGTCGCTTGGCGCTCCGACCTGACGGAGAAAGCGGGTCTGGATATTCCGGAAGGCTCCGTCAAAACCATCGAGGATATGGACAAATTGCTCCGACAGATGAAGGAAGCTTACCCGAACGAAAGAATCAACCGCACAACTCCGCTGTCCATCTATATGATTCGCGACGAGTGGGTTGACCTGAACTTCCACGGTCTTGGCTTCTATCTGAATGATCCGGCCGTAAAAGTACAACCGGTCGAGCAGCAGCCTTTCTACCTGGAGGCGTCCAAGCTGGCGAAAGTATGGTATGACGAAAATCTGATCAACCGCGATGCGATGATCGACAAAACGGATGAAGCAGCCGAGTGGAGAAACGGCAAGAAGCTTGTAACCGTAACTTCCCACGAATGGGTGGAAGCTAACCCTGGCTTCTCCGATCCGTCCTACAAGCTGACGTCTTCCGAGTTCTATCCGGACAAAAAGTTCATTAACCGTACCGCGCTGGCTAACGTTGTTGCGATCAACCGCAACTCCAAAAACGCCGACCGCGTGCTCCGCTTCCTCGACATGATCGAGACGGACAAAACCTTGTATGACCTTGTGCAATACGGTATCGAAGGCAAAACCTATGTCCTGAACGGCGACACGGCCGAATATCCGGAAGGCATGGATACAACAACAAGCAATTACATGGAGTGGGGAGGCCAATGGGCGTTCTGGAAGCCGCAATTCATGCGTCCTACGATGACTTACGGACCGGGCTTCTGGGAGAACGAAGCGAAGTTCGCAAGCGAGCCTAACAACGTCAACTCGCCAATCGACGGTCTGTTCCTAGCGGAAGACACGATGAAGAACGAAGTGGCGAAACGCGATGCGGCAAGCGACGAACTGAGCAGACCAATCGAATTCGGCGTAGTTAAAGATGTAGACAAAGCGGTTAACGACTACATCGAAGCACAGAAGAAAAACGGTCTGGATACCATCATCACGGAGACTCAAAAACAGATCGACGCATTTCTTGCGAACAAGAAGTAATCCAGCAGCAATCAGCTAACCTATCGCACAGACAAACAAGAGAAGCCAGCCTGATGACACCTATGGGAGGCTTCTCTTTTTCTCGGCCTTGTAAGCGGATACAACACTCAAATAACATCTGCAAACTGGAGGTTTGATTGTGATTACGAACCGAAATTGGACAAGAGCACGTGCCGGAATGGCGAAAATGCTAGTCATGCTGATGATTTTCTCTTCTGTTGGTTTTATCGGGTTGCCTAGCGTTAATGCGGCGGACGATGTTCCGGATACGGCGTCGGTTACGCTTGGAGAGACACCGCTGGAGAGTGGTATCTCCGGCAGAGCGGGCGATAACGGAGACGGGCTTCTAACGGGTACGGAAGCAGACACGCCTTATTGGCAGACGAATAAAGCAGAAGGCACCACCTATCTGTATATGAACGTGAGCGACGATTACTTATTCGACAGCGCGGATTACGATGTTGACGTAACCCTTCGCTACTTCGATGAAGGAAACGGCAGCTTCCTGCTGCAATACGATGCGCAGTCGGCTGCTTTCAAGGACAGCGCAAAGTTTACTTACGGCGATACGAAGACATGGAAGGACTACACCTTTAATCTGAGCGACGCCAAATTCGCCAACCGTACGAACGGTTCCGACTTCCGGATCGCCATTGAAGGCGGCGGGATTAACGGCGAGCAGAATCCGGACTTGAAGCTAGCAAGCGTGACGGTCAAAAAGACGCTTAAAGAATCGGCCACTCCGGAAGCCAGCATTACGCTTGGCGCAACCCCGGTATCGCATGGCATTACAGCCCATCCTGGCGATGGCGCTGCGGAGAATCTTTTGACAGGCGAGATTGGCGGGAAGACGTACTGGAAAACGAACCAGACGATCAGCCCAACCGACCATGGCGCCAATATTCTTTATTTCTACTTTGACGTTTCGGACAGCTTTTTGTTCGATAACGCGGATCAGGATGTTTTCGTAACAGTCGAGTATTACGACAGCGGCAGCGGCAGCATGAAGCTGCAATACGATGCCCAGTCGGCAGCCTTTAAGGATGCGCCTGAATTTACTTACACGAACACGAATACGTGGAAAAAACATACGTTTAAGCTTGGCGACGCGAAGTTCGCAAACGGCACCAACGGCGGCGACTTCCGCCTACACGTATCCGGGCCGGGGGCGATTGGCGCCAATCCGGATCTCTATATCGCTTCGGTATCGGTAAAAACCCAGCCGCAGCAAAATGCCTCAACGGAGACCAAGGTGTACGACACGGTCTATCCGACGGATGATGTCGTGATCGCCGATATGAGCGTGAAGGACTTCGGCGCTGCCGGCGACGGCGTGAAGGATGACACCAAAGCGTTCCAGGACGCGCTTGCCGCAGCAGGCAAACGCGGGGGCGGCGTTGTTTTTGCGCCGGCCGGAACGTATAAGCTGACTAGTCATCTGATTGTTCCGACAGGGGTAACGCTGCGCGGCGACTGGATTAGTCCTGATGCAGCCGGTGGCGAAGTAAAAGGAACGATCCTGGCTGTCTATGCCGATAAAGGCATCGAGAACGGCCCTAGCTTCCTGCAGCTGGCGCCGGTGAGCGGCGTGACGAACTTGTCCGTCTGGTATCCGGAGCAGTCGCTGAATGCACCGGTTGCTTATCCTTGGACGTTCGAGCAGCTTTCCGGCGACAGCATGACGGTCAAGAATGTGACGCTTGTCAATTCTTACAACGGCATCAAGATTGGTCCTAGCTGGAACGAACTGCATTATGTACGGAATCTGTACGGTACGGTGCTGAAAACGGGCATTTTCCTCGACTTCACGACCGATATCGGAAGACTGGAGCATATCCGTCTGGCGTCGTCCTATTGGGCGGACTCCGGCTTGGCAGGCTCGCCGCAGCTGGCAGAGCTGAAAGCCTATACGACCAGTAACACCGAAGGGATTGTCATGGGCCGCTCGGACTGGGAGTATATGTCCGATATTGACCTGGCCGATTTCAAGAACGGTATGCGGATTACGACAAGAACGGGCAGCCTGGAGACGGCTAATGCCCAGCTCTACAAAATCAATGTTCATGACAGCAACGTGGCGCTGAAGGTTGAAGGCGTTAACGATTTTGGACTTTTAATCTCGGACAGCAGCTTTAAAGCTAACGTAGGCGTTGAACCTAAAGCGGTCTATGCAACCGAAGGCTTCCACTCCATCGTTCAATTCAACCAAGTAACGTTTGGCGGTACGCCGCATCATGCGGTTGTGAATGAAGGCAGCGGCGTATTGTCGTTCGAGAACAGTACGTTCGAGAACTGGGATGATCAGAACGGCGGTTATGCGATTGCCGCGAAGGGCGGCTCGCTTATTCTAGGTCAGTCGGCTTTCTCTAAAGCTGCCAAGCATGTGCTCTTGGAAGGCAGCGTGGCAACGGTTAATTCGGTCAACTCCGGACATAACGGCAGTCTCGCGGTAACCGATAACAGCGATGCGGCAGAGGTTAACGTTCATCAGGACGCGAAATATGTGCTGGAGCAGCAGCCAACCGTTGCGGCGCTTGATCTGGCGAACCGTCCGAAACCGGCTAACAACAGCCTGTTTGATATTACGGCTGCCCCTTACGAGGCAGACAGTACCGGCGAGACGGATGTATCGGCGAAAATCCAACAAGCGCTTGACGATGCCGATGCGGCTGGCGGCGGTACGGTTTATTTGCCGGCGGGTATATACCGCGTCAATAATCCGCTTACGGTTCCCAGCGGCGTAGAGCTGCGCGGCTCATGGGATGTTCCGCATCATACGATTGGCGGCGGTACGGTTCTTTTCACCAACTACGGGGAAAATAGCCCTGACGGCGCTGCGTTTATCTCGCTTGAGCAGGATGCGGGTCTTAGAGGGTTATCCGTTTATTACGACCAGCAGAGCTGGACGAACGTGAAGCCTTACGCCTGGACCGTTCAAGGCAAAGGCAGCGGCGTTTATCTGATTGATACAACCCTTATCAACCCTTACAAGGGCGTAGATTTTGGCACTTATGATACGAGCGGCCATTATATTGATTACGTTGCCGGCTCTCCTCTGATGGAAGGCATTTTCCTCGGCGGAGGCGCTGACGGCGGATTCATGCGCAACGTTCAGTTCAACCCGCATTATTACGGGCGCAACAATTTCCCTAACCATCCTTCCACGGATCAGGACTTTGATGCGGTATGGAGCTACCAGAAGGAAAATCTGGATGCGTTCCGGATTGGCGAAGTGAAGAGCGAGACGATCTTTAATACGTTTGTATACGGTTCGAAATACGGGATTCATTTTGAAGAGCAGAACGGTATTGGACCTGAAGCCGTTGTGATCGGCCACGGTACGGACGGCAGTAAGAAAGGCGCCGTGCTGGATGCCGCGGGTGAAGCGGGTCTGAAGCTGATTAATACCGAGCTGGTGTCGATGAGCTCCTCGGATAAAGTGTATGTTGTTGTAGGCGAGGATTTTGATTCCAAGGCCGTATTCTTCAACTCTTCGATGTGGGGAGATACGACGCGTTCCTTTGATATTTTTGGAGGAGATGTCCGTATTCAGCAGAGCAACTTTACGAGAGTCGGACAGCGCGGCATTAACGCGGCTCGCGGCGACATTACGCTGTACGATTCCTACTTCCAGCAGCCGAACACCAATCATGTCTATGCCGGTCCGGACATCGAGAAGCTGATTATCGCGAACAACCTGTTTAAAGGCGGCTTGCAGCTGATCAATGAAGCGGGGACAAAGGTGACGGGTTCGAACCTGGTACCGGTTGCGCTGGATTTGGTGAAAGGCGAGTTCGACGAGAGCAACCCGGCTAACGCGAATTTTGCCCTGAAGCTGACCAACATGACGGAATCCGATCCGCTTGCGGGCAAGATCGAAGTTATTGCGCCGGACAGCTACAAGGACAAATTTGTACCTGTTCGCTTCAACGGTATCGCGCTTGGAGAGAGCGTGCTTGTGAAACTCCCTTATTTGTCCGGGGACACTCTGAAGTACAAAGTAACCCTGGATAATGGCTATTCCTATGTGACGCAGGTGAAAACCGCTCAGTCGTTTGCGACGCGCAAGGACGACAACAGCCAGGTGCAGCCTAATATCGATATTTCAAGCTCCACCAATTACTCGAGCCTAGGCGGCATTTGGGGCGGCAAGGACGATCTGAGCGCACAGGCAAGCGTACGATACGATAACGATAATCTGTATGTAACGGTACGCGCTACGGACAATACGCATTACCAGACTTGGACGAACGGCGATATTTGGCAAGGCGACAGCTTGCAGCTTGGTATCGATTTATCGAGAAAAGACGGCTCCGCCAGCCAAAACGTAAACGAGCTGGGTTTTGCCCTTACGAACAGCGGCACCGTCTCGAAGTGGAGATGGCGTGCGCCTGCCGGAGTAGCTTCCGGAGCCTTTAATGTCGGCGAAGCCGTCATTACGCGTGATGAAGCGACTCATCAGACGGTGTATGACATTACTCTTCCGCTCGCTGCTCTGCATGGTGCAGGTTATACCTTCTCGAAAGAGGATCCGCTTGGTTTGACGATTTTGCTCAATGAACATGACGGCGCCGGCCGTTCCGGCTTTATCGAATATAACCAAGGGATTGGAACAAGCAAGGATGCTACGCAATTCGGCGATCTTTACTTGCTGAGCTTGGATTACGAAAGTCTGCTCGAGCAATCGGCTGAAGCAGCGGTAGCAGCGGCCGAACAGTCGAAGGACATTACAAGCATTGACGCTGCAACCAACTTTGTCAGCCTGCTTCCGCAAGGAACGGTGAAATCCGGACTGTCGGCAAGATTGTCGGCACTTGGCGGAACAACAAATCCGGGTAACGGGTCGGGTAATGGCTCAGGATCCGGTGCTGGTCAAACGGATCAGCCGAAGGTGACGGTTGTAGCGAATGGAGCCGTTCAAGTAGAAGGCAAGGGAACGCTTGATGCCGGTTCAAAACATGCAAAACTTTCGCTGACTGCTGCGTTACTGGATCAAGCCTTCTCGAAAGCAACGGCTGGTCAGGACGGCAAGAAAAAGGTCACCGTGGTGATTCCTAGCGCAGCTGGCGCAAATGGCTACTCATTGGAGCTTCCTTCAAGCTATGTGAACCAGCAGTCGCCGGATAAGCAAATCGAACTGGTAACTCCGACAGGGACGATTCTGCTCTCCAGCGATATGCTGAAGCCGGATGCGGGTAAGCTTGGCCAGACGGTTACAATCAGCATTGGCAGCGCGAATACCAGCGGTTGGGGCGAGCAGCTGAAGAAGAAGCTTGGCGACCGTCCGGTCGTAGATTTATCGATCCAGTCTGCCGGTCAGACCATTGACTGGCTTAACAGCCAATCGCCGGTGACGGTATCCATTCCGTATACCCCTTCGGCTGCCGAAAAAGCCGATGCCAAAAAGCTGACCGTCTGGTATATCGACGGAAGCGGCAAGCCGTTCCCTATACCTAGCGGACAGTATAAGGAAGCGGCCGGAAGCATCGTATTTACGACAAAGCATTTTAGCCAATACGCGGTTGCTTTCGTGCAAAAATCGTTTGGCGATCTGAACGGCTACGCATGGGCGAAAGAAGCGATCGAGGTGCTTGCGGCGAAGGGAATCATTAACGGCCTATCCGATACGTCTTATGCTCCTGGCGCATCGATTAAGCGGGGGGATTTCGTGAAGCTGCTCGTCGATACGTTTGGATTTTCAACGGACACTCCGGGCAGCTTTGCTGACGTGAGCTCGAATCGTTATTATGCCATTGCGGTAGGCACAGCCAAGGCTCTTGGTATTACGAACGGTGCCGGCGGCAACCGGTTTAATCCGGAAGCTCCGATTACGAGAGAGGAAGCGGCAACGTTTATCGAACGTGCTCTTGCCGCTGCGAAGGCTGGTCTTCCAGCCGGCTATGATGATGTGCTTGTTGGATTTACCGATACCGGCGAGATTTCGGCTTACGCGAAGAGCAGCATAAGCGCGCTTGTAAAAGCGGGACTCTTGCAGGGTCATGACGGACTGCTGGAGCCAAAAGGCCAATTGACGCGGGCGGAAGCAGCTGCATTGTTCTACAGGATATATAATCGATAATTTACCTTGAGGGGAGCCGGATTCTGAGCAGGAATCCGGCTCCTTTTTGGCGTATTATTAGCGTACTAAACATGCCTTTGCACCAATAAGCTAGACAAGTAGTATTTTATCGAAATACAGACACTGGAATGGCTATTCATGTTGGGAGGCTATATGGGATGAGCAACATTCGAATTGGTTTTATTGGAACGGGAGGTATTGCCGGCTGGCATGCCAAGCAGCTGCTGGAGCTCCCGGAGGTGCAAATTACCGCTCTATCGGATACAAGCGAAGGCAATCGCATTGCTTTTGCTGAAAAATTTGGTTTGCAGGATGCCCGGCAGTTCTCCGCCTATGAGGAAATGCTTGAGCAAGGCGAGCTGGATGCGGTTGTGATTTGTTCGCCGCATACGCTTCATTTCAGACAAGCCTACGATGCGCTGGATAGAGGACTTCATGTGCTTATAGAGAAGCCGATGACTTGTTCGTCGGCTGAAGCGGAGCAGCTTATCCAGAAGGCGGAAGAGTCGGGGAAAGTGATGCAGGTGTCGTATCAGCGGCATTTTCAGCCGGAATTCCTGTATATTAGGGATGCGATTGCAAGCGGCGAGATCGGCAGGCTGACCTCTGTAACCGCTTCACTTAGCCAAGAGTGGTACCAGCTTACGGAAGGCACATGGAGGCAGGTTCCATCACTCTCCGGCGGCGGATTCCTAATGGACTCCGGCAGCCATATTATCGACGTGCTGCTATGGACGACCGGAATGACTCCGGTGGAAGTGAAGTCCCAGCTTCAGAACCATGGGGCGGCGGTTGAGATCGACAGCTTCACTTCCATCCGCTTTGCGGAAGGGGTGCTTGCGGGCTTGAACTTTGCTGGCTATGCCCCCGGCTGGAACGAGACGTTTGCGTTCTGCGGGGACGACGGCGGTATCTACTATGACAACGGCAAAATTACGCTTCGCCGTTTGAACGAGGAGCCAATCGTACCGGAGCTTCCGGAGCAAACCACGAACCAGGACAAAAGCTTCATCGACGCCATCTTTGGCCGCCACGAAGTACTTGTCCCGGGCGAGTTCGCACTCAAGGTCGTGAGCTTGAGCGAAATGATCTATCAAGCAGCGGGTTACGACCCGCTGAAGAGATAATAACAAAGGGTTGCCCCGTTATCGAGGCAACCCTTTGCTATTGTTTGCGGAGGGGCCTTTCCTTGTTTACTGAAAGGCTGAAAACCGCCTGACAGAGGTCCACGTTCTCGGTCTGGGGGCGTAAGGCTTACTTCACCTCAAACTCACCCACCAGGGCGAGGTTACTGGAGCTTGGGCCGATCAAGGCGCGGAAGGTGCCGGGCTCGACGGTCCACTGCAGGTCGCGGCCGAGAACGCGGAGGTCGCGAGGGGTCAGCGTAAACTCAACGGTTGCCGTTTCTCCGGTTTGCAGGTGGAGCCGCTTGAAATGCCGAAGCTCTTTCTCCGGACGCGCGACCGAGCTGAACACGTCGTTGACATAGAGCTGAACGACCTCGTCGCCCGCACGATCCCCTGTATTGGTTACGTCAAACGTCACGGCGATACTATCATCCACACCGATCTCTGCCGATTCCAAACGAAGATTATCGTATCGGAAGGTGGTATAGCTCAGGCCGTGGCCAAAGGGATAGAGCGGCTCGTTATTGCCGCCGACATAATGCTTCTGCCCGCCGCGGCGGCGGTTATAGTAGACCGGAATCTGCCCGATGGTCCGCGGGAAAGAGATCGGCAGACGGCCAGCCGGGTTGTAATCGCCGAACAGCACCTCGGCGATTGCGTTGCCGCCTTGCTCGCCAGGATACCAGGCTTCGATAATAGCCGGAATATGTTCCGATTCCCATTCCAACGTGATTGGACGTCCGTTCTGAAGAATGAGAATGACCGGTGTTCCCGTCTCGTACACCGCCTTCAGCAGCTTTAGCTGGTCGCCCGGCAAATCCAGGCTGTTCCGGTCAATACCTTCCCCGCAGGTGCGCTCGGAATCGCCAAGCGCGACAACAGCGACATCGGCCTGAGCCGCGACGACTACCGCATCTTGAATGCCAATCGTGTTATGATTCCAGCCAAGCACGATTTCGACGCCGTTTGTATCCTTGCAATATTCTACGCGGATATCGTATTCGCGACCGGCTTCCAGCTTGACCGGCACGCTGCGCTTGGCGCTCTTATCCTTGCCCCAGCCATCTACAAGCAGCTCGCCGTCCAGCCAGAAGCGCATGCTGTCCTGACTAATCGTTCCGATATAGCCGCTGAAGCTATGCTTTGGAACAAGCTTGCCTGTCCACCGGACGGAGAAGCCCATCGTGTTAACGCTTTGATCCGGCTTCGTAATAACCCAGTTGAAGTTGATGTTCCGGTCCAGCTTGCTCAGCACAGGCTCGCCTTGCAGCTCCGGATTATTGAAGTATTCGCCTACGAGTCCCGGATTGCCGCTGCCGTCATAGAGGCAGTCCGCCGGAATGGCTTCCAGCTCATCGGCCAGAATGCCCGTACCCTTGGCATACAGCACCTTCGTCTCGGGGGAAACAGCTCGTTTAATGCCCTCGAGCAGAGTAACCGGCTCAAAGCCTTCGATATAAGGCGTGTAGTCGCCAAGCCGGACTTCAGCCGCGCTAGGTCCGATAACCGCTATACTGGACAACGATTTACTGAGCGGAAGAGCTTCAGACTCGTTTTTCAGCAAAACAATCCCTTCCCGCGCCGTCTGAAGCGCCGTCTGTCCATGCTCCTTACGGCGGATTACGCGCTTGGAAAGCTCCGGATCCGAATAAGGGTTCTCGAACAAGCCAAGCATGAACTTCACCTTCAATACGCGGGAGACGGCTTGATCCACCACCGCCGCGTCCAATTCTCCGCCCTCTACCATTTCGATAATGGACTGTTGGTAGAGTTCATGCGGATAGTCATAATATTGCATATCCGTACCGGCGACAAGCGCCTGGCGAATCGCTTCCTTTTCCGAATCAGCCGTAAAATGAGCATGCTGCAGGCGGGCGATAGCTCCAAGGTCGGAACGGACAAAGCCCGGCATATTCCACTGTCCGCGCAGCACTTCCGTCAGCAGGCTGTAGTCCGCGGAGCAAGGAACACCGTCGATCGAGTTATAGGAGCACATCGCATTAACCGCGCCAGCCTCCACAAAAGCCGCTTCAAAGACCGGAAGGTGGTAGGCATGCATATCGTTAAGGCCAATCGATGCGGGAGAGTGGTTTAGTCCGGATTCCGGAATCCCGTGTACGGCAAAATGTTTCGGCTCCGCAATGATGCTGGTATTCGCAGTTAGATCATCGCCTTGAAGCCCTTTGATCATCGCAACCGCCATGCGGCTCGCCAGATGCGTATCCTCGCCAAACGTCTCTTCCACGCGTCCCCAGCGCGGCTCGCGGGCCAGATCCAGCACCGGTCCAAACGTTTCGTGAATGCCGACGCTGCGCGATTCGGCCGCGATCTGTTGACCAATCTCTTTCACTACCTTCGGGTTCCAGGTGGAAGCCATGGTGATCGCATGCGGATATACCGTAAAGCCCGGCCTCAGCAGGCCATGAAGCGCCTCTTCGCTGAACAGAATCGGGATGCCAAGCCGTGTTTCTTCCACCGCATAACGCTGCAGCTGGTTATTGGCCTCGGCCGTGCCGTATAAATCATGGAGACAGCCAATGCCGTCCTCGCCAACCACCTCTTTTACCTTATCCCAGTTCGCTACCGCATCGTCAGCCATAACGGTAATCATATGCGGGTGAGTAGCACTCATAAAGGAAGCGCCGAAATATTGATCCAGCTGGCGGACCTTCTCCTTCATCGTCATTCTTCCCAATAAATCTTCCACGCGCTGCTCAATCGGAGCATCCGCCTTTTTGTACAGAGCCACATTGGTGTTAACCATTTCGCATTCCTCCTGATACTTGATCTAGCATGGCTATATCTAATCTAGCGCAAGAAAGGGCACCTAGACATAGCTCAAGCGAAAGAGGCTAAGAATGCGACAGAAAGTTTAAATATGTCTCATTTAGAGCACGCCTAAACCGGACTAGAATGGGAGGGAGCACGACAAGAGGAGGGTAATCGAATGGCAAAAATAACGGGAATCAAATGTATTCGCACCCGCAAAAACGGGACCTGGACCATCGTCAAAGTGATAACGGACCAGGATGGGCTGTACGGGCTTGGCTCCGCATCCGATGTCTATAATCCGGAAGCGGTCGTGCAAATTATCGAGCAATTGCTTGCCCCTCTATTAATCGGCAAGGATGCCGCCAATATAGAAGATTTGTGGCAGACGATGTATATGAGCGGCTATTGGAGAAACGGCGCATTGCTGCATACCGCAATCGGCGGCATCGACATGGCGCTGTGGGATATAAAAGGCAAGGAAGCGGGGCTTCCCGTCTACCAGCTGCTTGGCGGAGCTTGCCGCGCTGCGGTTCCTTGTTACGGTCATGCCGGCGGCAAGGATATCGCCGAGCTGAAAGAGGATGTGCACCGGTTTATTGAAGAAGGCTACTCCGTCATCCGCGTACAGATGGGCGGTTACGGAGGAGGCGGCTTTATTGATCGGGATAAGGCCAATATCCCGCAGCAGGCATGGGGCAGCGGTCCGGTGTTTGACGAGCAGTCATACTTGCATGCGATCCCGCATATGTTCGAACAGCTGCGGAATGAATTCGGCATGGGCGTTCAGTTCACCCATGACGTGCATGAGCATCTGACGCCGGTGAATGCGATTCAGCTTGCGAAGCGGGTTGAGCCCTACAGCCTGTTCTTCCTCGAGGATGCCATCGCGCCGGAGCAGATCGGCTGGTATCGTCACTTGCGTCAGCAATCCGCTACTCCTCAGGCGGTTGGCGAGCTGTTCGTGAATCCGCAGGAGTGGACGCAGCTGATCAAGGAGCAGCTGATCGACTTTATCCGCGTGCGCGTATCCAAGGCGGGAGGCATAAGCGCCTGCCGCAAAATCGCCGCTTTAGCCGAAGCGTTTGGCGTACGTACGGCTTGGCAGGAGGGCGGGGAAAACGATCCCGTCAATCAGGCGGCAGCCGTTCACCTCGATATGGCGATATGGAATTTCGGCATTCAGGAAGTGAACCATTTCAAGCCGGAAGAGAAGGATGCATTCGAGGGGCATATCGAGCGGAAAGGCGGCTATTTGTATCCGTCGCAAAAGCCGGGTCTCGGCATAGAGCTGGATGAGCTGAAGGCGCAGCAGCTGCTGGGAGAAGGCTGGAGCAAATCGGTGTATTTCAATCCTTATCAGCTGGACCGCAAGGCGGACGGCACGCTGGTACGCCCATAATTTCTTCATTAATAGGAGTGTAACCCTTATGAAAACAATTGCAGTAACAGGCGGCAGCGGCAAGCTGGGCTCGGCACTGATCAAGGAGCTCCAGCTGGAGGGCTACAATGTCACATCGCTGGATACGCAGCGCTCCAACGAGCTGAGGTGCCGGCAAATCAAGGTGGACCTGAACGATTTCGGACAAGTCGTCTCCGCGCTCCATGGAGCCGATGCGGTCATTCATCTGGCTGCGATTCCGGCTCCGCTTGGTTACCCGTATCCGCATATTTTCTCTAATAACGTAGTATCCGGCTACAATATTCTCGAAGCGGCTTCGCTGCTTAATATCCGTAAGGTTGTAGTTGGATCCAGCGAGTCCTCTTACGGATTTGCATGGGCGCCCACCCCGTTCTCGCCGGATTATCTCCCGGTAGACGAGGAGCATCCGCAGCAGCCGCAGGAATGCTATGGCTTATCGAAGATCGTAAACGAGCTGACTGCCGCGATGTTCGACCGCCGTAACGGCATGCAGGTGATCTCGCTCCGCTTCTCCATGATTACGAAGCCGGAGGATTACAAGCATCTTGCGATAAGCAAGCCGGAGGCATTCAAAAATATCTTCTGGAGCTACATCGACATCCGGGATGCCGTCAGCGCCTGCATCGCTTCGCTCAATGTCGAAGACAGAGGCGCAGTCTGCCTCAACATTACAAGCAGCGATACGCTGAGCGACCGGCCAACCGCGCAATTAATCGAGCAGTTCTATCCGGACGTAAAGGATCTGCGCGATCCGTTCCCGGAGCGGACGGCAATCGTCAGCAATAAGGAAGCCGAGAGAGTGCTCGGCTGGAAGCCGCGGCATTCCTGGGCGGACAGCGAATAAACCAAAAAGCCCTGACCGGGTCAAGCGGTCAGGGCTTTTTTTCAACCTCATCCTTTTATAGAGCCAATCATAACTCCCGTAACGAAATGCCTCTGCACAAACGGATACATAATCCATACCGGCAGGCTGGAGACGATAATAATCGCATACTTGATGCTTTCGGCAAGCAGGATTTTATCCTCCAGTCCCACATTGCCGTCAACGGCCGACGATTGGCTGATCATCAAGATTTCGCGCAATACGAGCTGCAGCGGATAATGCGACTCGTCGCGCATATAGATAAGCGCGTTAAAGAACGAATTCCAATGGCCTACCGCGTAGAACAACACCATCACGGCCAGAATCGGCTTCGACAGCGGCAAAATAATGTTCACCAGCAGCCGCCAGTTCGAGCAGCCGTCGATATGGCCCGCCTCCTGGATCTCCCAAGGAATGCTCGATTGGAAATAGGTTCTCATGACGATTAGATTGTACGTCGAGATCGCGCCCGGAACAACAAGCGACCAGATCGTATCCACCATCCCGAGATCCTTCACCAGCAGGTAAGTCGGAATAAGCCCGCCGCTGAAAAACATCGTAAGCGTAATAAGCAGCATTAGCGCTTTCCGTCCGGGAAGGTCAGGCCTCGACAGCGGATAGGCGGCCAAGGTCGTCATTATGATGTTTATGACCGTTCCCACAACAGTGTAAAGGATGGTATTCCGGTAACCAATCCAAACCTCGTTATTATGAAAAATATTCGTATAAGCCTCTATAGTCAGGCCCTTTGGCAGCAGCCATACCCCGCCGTCCAACACCTTAGCCGGGTCGCTGACGGAAGCGCTGACGACAAAAAGCAGTGGGTACAGCA
This sequence comes from Paenibacillus sp. MMO-58, assembly GCF_037146255.1. Taxonomy (NCBI): domain Bacteria; kingdom Bacillati; phylum Bacillota; class Bacilli; order Caryophanales; family Paenibacillaceae; genus Paenibacillus; species Paenibacillus sp. MMO-58. Next base: position 330,963 of record NZ_JBBCVY010000006.1, on the reverse strand, counting down.
CAATAAGAATAATGACTGCGGCAATTGCATACACAACCGCATTAAACAGCCGTTCACTCGTCACTCCCGAGCGGTTGATCATTGGCTTCCCTCCTTACCATAAGCTTGTCTCGGACAGCTTGCGGGCGAACCGGTTCACGAAGAGCAGAAGCGCCAGATTAATGACCGCGTTAAATAGTCCAATCGCGGCGGTATAGCTGTATTCGCCTTTCAGAATGCCCGTCGTATAGACAAAGGTTGAGATGACATCGCTGGCCTCGATATTCATGCTATTCTGCATCAGCAGCACCTTCTCGAAGCCGATATTCATAAAATGGCCGATATCCAGAATAAGCAGAATCACGATAACCGGCACGATGCCGGGCAGGGAGATATGCCAGATCCGCCGCAGCCGGGAAGCCCCGTCCATCTTGGCCGCTTCGTACAGCTGAGGATTAATGCCAACGAGAGCCGCGATGTACATAATCGACTGCCAGCCCATGTTCTGCCAAATGTTCGAGCTGATGAAAATCGGCTTGAACCAAGCGGCCTCCTCGAGGAACCGGATTGGCGTGCCGCCAAACGCCTCGATTAGCCCGTTGACGGGGCCGCTTTTGGGAGACAGGAACAGCTGCAGCATCCCAACGATCACGACAATCGAGATAAAATGCGGAAGGTACGTAATATTTTGCAGCCATTTGCTAAAGCCCCTGCTCGGAAGCTCTTGAATAATGAGAGCCAGAACGATCGGAATCGGGAAGGCAATCAGCAGCGAGAACAAATTGATGGAGATGGTATTCCACAGCAGCCTCCAGAAATAATACGAATCAAAGAAGCGGGTGAAATGCTCGAACCCGACCCATTTGCTGCCTACGATTCCTTTGGCCGGATTAAAGTCCTTAAACGCAATTTGGAGCCCGTACAGCGGACCGTATTGGAACAGAAGATACCAGGCAATAGGAAGCAGGAGCATCAAATATAAATCGTAGCGTCTTGTTATCTTTTTAAACAGCCGGGAGCCGCGCATGGAGCGGCTCCGCGGACTGGTGGTCGGATGATTGGCCTCAGCCGGTCTCATGTGCGACCTCCTTTTTAGTTATTGTTTCACTTTATCGTAGGCATCCTGGTACAGCTTCTGCAGCTCGTCGATCTTCAGCTTTTTCAGCGTAGCCTGGAAGTCATCCCATTTATCAAAGCTAAGCGCGCCGGTAATAAACTTGGTGCTTTGCTCGTCGTAATATTTATCAAGGTCGTTGCGGAGCACGTCCACTTTCTTCGCGGTCTCCTCGTCGAACATCGGAGCGGCATAGCGGACCTCCGGCATGTAAGGATCAAGCTTCTTTTGGGCCTCTTGGACTTGAGGCGGATTAATAAAGGAGGCAACGTTCTCGCTGATGAGATGAGGAGCGCCGCCCCCCGCGTAAGGCGTAATTTTGCCTTGGTTTCCGGTATTCAAAAATTGCTGCGTATAATACGGAATGCCGTCTTTAAGCTCATAGTTCTCGCCTTCCCGGCCGAACCGGAGCAGGGTGGAGCCTTCTTCGCTGTAGAAATAATCGATCCAGCGCATCGTTGCTTCCGGATGCTTGTTCACGGATGTAATAGCGAACGAGCCTAAGTCGCGGGGAACCGGGGAGCCTTGACTCTGCAGGCGGTCTCCGTGCGGACCTTCAAGCGGCGCGATACCGGTGTACTGATCCTGAATCGACAGGAACGCATTGTTGGTCTGATCGAAGAAGAAACCAACGTTGCCCGATCCCTGCTTGGCGATATATTGTGCTTCCGTTTGGGAGAACACTTCCGGGTCAAGCAACTTTTCGCTGTAGAGCTTGTTCAAATATTGAAGCAGCTCCTTGTTGCGGTCATTGCCCATCCAGATTTCCACTTTGCCGTCGACCAGATTGATGTTATAGCCAAGCTGCGTATCAAGGCCAAACGAACCGCTCATCATCGGGATAATTGGCAGGCCTAGACCAACCCCGGCGCTGGCACGGGCCGTCAATGGGATTTCATCCTGCTTTCCATTGCCGTTCGGGTCTTTGTCCCGGAAGGCAACCAGCACATTATACAAATCCTCCGTCGTTTGAGGCTCCTGCAAATTCAGCTTTTTCAGCCAGGCTTGATTAATCCATTTCTTGTCCGTCCGTGCTGCCCCTACCGTAACAACCGTAGGCAGAGCGTAAATATGGCCTTCCGGCGTTTTAATCGCAGATCCAATCTCGGGATATTGCTCCATCAGCTTTTTGAAATTCGGAGCGTAATCATTAATCAGATTTTCCAGCGGAATTAATTGGCCGGCCGTTCCGTAACGGATCGCTTCCAGCGAAGTAAGAGAGGAACGGAACAGGGCGTCGGGCAGCTCATTGGATGCGAACAGCAAATTCTTTTTCTCCTGGAAGCCATCCGTAGGCACTTCGGTAAACTCTACGTCAATGTTGCTTTGCTTGGCATAGTCCTCGAACACGGGCATGTCCTTGAACGGGCCATTCACAGGGGCAATACGCGAGAACATTTTCAGCTTGATCGGCTCCTGCACGATCGGAAAACCGGTTTTGCTGACTTCGCTTGAGGAAGCTTCCTTTGAGTTGTTTTTGTTATCCGCGTCATGGCTTGAGCTGCACCCGGCTAGCGTCAAAGAAAGGGCAAGCATCGCGGACACGGTAATTGTGCTTCGTTGTTTAATCATCATTACAGCATTCTCCTTTAAAACAAAGTATTCAAAGTCGCATAGTTGGATTTGTGGGCTGCATTTAGCATAAAGTAAGCCTTATGAAATAGAAATAACATTTCGTTGTGATCAATTTGGCATTTTGTTAGACGCGAGCAGCTTGCTGCGGTAGTTCGACGGCGACATGCCGGTGTACGTACAGAAGGCTCTCGAGAAGGTATAAAGGTCCGTATAGCCTAGCGAAAGAGAGATATCGGTAATCGATAGAGTCCGGCTCTGCAGCATCTCCACTGCCCGGTCCATCCGCAGCTTGATCAGATATTCGCGGGGACTTATGCCGAAGCTTTGTTTGAACCTGCTGGACAGATGCGAGCGGTGCATGCCGGACCATTCCGCCAGATCCGTTACGCTTATGCCTTCCGCATAATGCGTCTCCATATATTGCAGGCAGGCTTTTAACCAATCTTTCTCCACGTTCACTTCAGGAAGCGGAAGCGATAGCATTTCGAACAGCCGGTACAACAGCGTCTGCAGCTGCAAATCGCCGTCCTTCTGCGAGTTTTTCATCCGTTCCATACACGCCTGCAACTGATTGGCAAGCTCAGCCGTAAGCTTGTTGCGTAAATACGGCTTATGCTCGGTCACTCCGATCCTTCGGACGAGCATCTCCGCTTGCGGGCCGGTGAAGGCCAGCCAATGCATCTTCAGCGGGGACTCGGAATCGTATTGCGTAATCCAGTAGCTGTGCTTCACATCGGGGAACAAGCAGAACAGGCTGCCCTTCGGCAGGATAACGGTCTCGCCCATACTGGACAGCGTAACCGAGCCGTTAAGCACAAAATGAAAGGAGAAGCATTCGATCACCCTTGGTCCAACGCTATAATTCGCCTTCGCGATATTGTGGCCCGTGCGAAGCGGCCAAAGTCCGCCCAGCTTCTCAAATTCGTTAGGCGTGTAATAAAAGATGTCTGCAAATTCATGGCCGTAATCTTTCAAAGGAATTCACCCCGCAAAAAAAGACATAGCAGTGCCAAAGGGGCACATGCTATGTCTCTAGTAGTCTAGTCGACGATCTGTCTATTGTAGCATAGATCGTCATTTCCGTTCAGGGCTAGGCGTAAATCCGGTAGCTGCCGCTTAATGCCAGCAGGCTGAAGAAATAAAGGCAGTTATCGTAATAACGGCGCTCGCCCTTGCGGAGAGGAGTATTCCAGAACAGCTGAACAAAGTAACCGGCGTCCTGACCATCCGCCGCAAGGGAAGCCATGGCATTGGTCGCGAGCAACCCGATAGGATGCAGCGCCGGCTCGTCGAAAGGTTTGCCGTCAATCGTATAACGGCGGTAAGCCGCAACGTCGACCGGACGGAAAAACCGCTGGATCCGGTTCGACTGTCCGACCTGCCACGGATCCTGGCGGAACCATGCCCAGTCTAGACCGATATTGGCCGCTACCCGGTAAGCATCGCTGTAGAAATGGCGGAAGTCGCCATGCCGCTGCACCTCTGCCGGCGTTCCGTCGTAGTTGGCGTACTCCGGCGACAATCCCGTCTCGGGATGGCAAGCCGTACGCAGGTAGGCCCGGCTTGCAGCCGCCGCTTCCCGCCAGAACGGTCTGTCCTCTTCATCCGCCCATAACGCGAACAATTCGTAGAAATGGGGGAGATGGTAGGACGGGTCGCTAAACGGTGATTCCGGCACAAACTTGATCAGCTTGTTTGCCGGCTCCCACATCGGGCTGCCGCCATTGCCGTCTTCGCCCTGGTGGATGCACGCCCGTAAAATCCGTCTTGCCTGCTCCGAGTAATTGTACGGCTCCGGTCCGTCGCCCCAGCGGTTTGCGGCAAAGAACAGCGCCATGGCAAAAAACTCCTCGCCATCCGGCGCAGGCCCTTGGGACAGACGGGTTCCGTCCGTTTTGCAATGCCAAGCGAAATAATCCTTGTAACGTCCTTCCGCGTGCTGCATATAAGTGACGGAGAAGTTCCACAGCCGGTCGAAAATCTCCTTGTCATTCATCTGAACGGCCATCATCATGCCGTAGGACATGCCCTCCGACCGGACATCCACATTACCGGTATCGAGGAAATAACCTTTGTCTTCTCCCATCGGGTAATAAATCCGTACCTCCGGATCACCCTGCAGCAGGTCATTCCAAGCTTGCTTCAGCTTCGCTTGTATCGCTGCCTCGGCATAGCCGAGTTCCTTGAACAAATTCCGGTATTCACCGGTATAATAAGCCCCTTTTTCCAAAGCTGTCATTGTAGTAAAAACCTCCATTTCGTGGTGTATAACCCCATCTTAGCACAGGCGAAACTATACAAATTAAAGCGTTTTCATTGAAAATTATAGATTGCCGCTGTCAGTAGAAAATAAAGTTCAAGACTAGAAAAATAAAGTATTATCTCTAGGCAAATAAAGTTGCAGAATTAGAAAATGGGTTATAAGACTTGCGATCTTTATAGGCAACTTCTGATTTCATGCTAATTTCATAGTTTATTGATATATTTAAGATCTATGAAGTTGCAGGAGGTAAGATAAAATGCGCGTCTTGCTTGCGGAGGACGATGAAACGCTTGGTGAGTTAACTGAGCATCAACTGAAGCGAAGATATCATGTTGTAGATTGGGTAAAGGATGGCTTGCAAGCTAAAGAAGTTATTACAAAAGGTCATTATGATGTCTATGTGCTCGATTGGATGCTTCCCGAGATGACTGGAATAGAACTAGTCAGGGAGATTCGAAGCAAGGATGATCACACTCCAATTCTGCTTTTGACAGCAAGAGATGCTGTACAAGATAGGGTGGAAGGACTGCATGCTGGTGCAGATGACTACATGATAAAGCCTTTTGCATTTGAAGAACTGGAGGCACGGCTTATCGCTTTATTCCGTCGTCAGGAACGTGGTTATCAATCGGATATAATATCCCTTGGGGAAATAACGGCACACTTGAACAGATTGGAAGTAAACCGCGGAGGTATGGCAATTTCACTTACGAGGCGCGAGTTTCAATTACTTGTCTGTTTGATGCGTCATGCTGGACAAGTCCTGTCACGCGAGCAGCTGCTTGATCATGTATGGGGGATCGGCTCGGATGTTACCCTAAACGTCGTTGATGCCACCATCAAACTGCTTAGAAAGAAATTGGATGGTCCGTTTAAGTCGAAGAGCATTCAAAGTGTATATGGTGCTGGCTATCGGCTGACCGTGGACGGGGGCGCACATGTTTAAACAAACAAGAACACGTCTAACGCGTGAATTCTCTCTAACCGTAGGTATTATCTTGATGATAACTGCGGTTTTTTCGCTATGGATGGTACAGAATATGCTGACAATGACAGAGGATAATCAGCTTACAACGTTAAGCGGTCAGTACAAATCAGAATTGCAAAAGTTGCTGGGCTCACCAAAGGGTGATGTCTTGTTCGATTCTTATGAGCATTCAGAAAAGGGTTATGCTCCCTCCGGCTTGCAATTGAATCAAATGGCATGGTTAGTTGATCCGAATGGGCAAATCATTTTTGAATCCCCTTCGGCAAATAAACTGGGTTTAAATGATGAAGCGGCAGAAGAGGTTTTTCCTATGAATGCGCTATTGCCAAGTGTTCTCAAAAAACCTGATCATGACTATCATAATGTTCGAGCGAATGGTCGGACCTTCCGAATGGGAGGGTTGGTCATATCAAGCGGGGAGCTCAATGAATATAGGATTATTGTCGCACAGGAAATAACGAATGATGCTGCACTAATAATGCAATTAAGATGGGCGTTCGCGGGGCTTGCTTTTGTTCTACTGTTAGCTGGCGGAATTGCAGGTTATCTGTTAGCTGGCCGCGCCATGAAACCGATCGCGAATGCTTTTCAAAGACAGGAACAATTCACCAGTGATGCGTCTCATGAGCTTCGAACACCGCTAAGTATATTGAGATCCGCCTATGAAGTGCTTGATGAGCAAAGTGATAAGCTTCCGGAGTTTCATCGTAATGTACTTATGAAGTCGGGGCGAGAAATTCATCATATGAGCCGGCTTGTTGAAAATCTGCTTATACTTGCACGCAGCGACAGTGGTAGGATTGAACTTGCAGTCTCACGTTTCTCTTTGTGGTATACCATTAACCAAGTCATTGAGCAGCTTCAGCCGATCGCCTCGTCAAAGAATGTATCTATGGGATGGGATGCCAGCCAAGGGGGAGCTGCAGAGGACCATGCAATGATTCAGGCGGATGAAGTGCGAATAAGGCAGCTAATCCTCATCCTGGTTGAAAATGCGATACAGTACAATCGTGAAGGCGGCAGGGTAATGGTTGCATTAAATGTAAGCACACAGAAGACGTCCTTCACGGTAAGGGATACGGGGATCGGGATTGAGAATGAGCATTTGCCACATATTTTTGAACGGTTTTACCGCATGGATAAAGCCCGCACGCGTCGTTCCGAAGGAACGGGACTTGGACTTGCAATTGCTAAACAAATTGTGGATGCTCATCACGCAAAGATTGAAGTGTGGACTCAGCCGCAGACAGGGACAACATTTCGGGTAACCCTTCCGAATATTTCATAATCTTTTCAGATTGTTTTCTTATCTTAAACCACGTAGCCTTCTGATGAAGGAAGGCAAATATAAGAAAGGTAGGGATAAACAATGAAGAGAAATTGGAAGCTCGCAAGCGCAGCGTTATTAGTCGCGGTTGCAGTACCAGTATCCGCTTATGCAGCAGATAACAGCCTGAACAACAAATCACAAAAGAAGGCAAGCTATGCGGATGCACAAACAACCAAGCCGGCTGTAAAGCAAGGAGATACAGTCAAAGGTAATAAGTTGAACCTGGATGTGCTGGAAATCGCTAAATCAAAGCTTGGTCTGGATCAAGCTGCATTCCAGCAAGCTCAGAAAGCCGGTAAGTCACTGGCAGACATCGCAAAAGAAAAAGGCAAAGAGGTTCAACCGCTGATTGATGATCTGACCAAGGAAATCAGTGATGAGATTCTAGCTAATCTTGATCCTGAAAAAATCACCGATCAGGAGAAGGAGAATGTACAGAAGAAGGCATCCATGGAGGCAGAACGGATCTTTACTGAACCGCTCAATAAAGAAAGTGCCAAACAAGAAAGTAATGACTGGAACCTGGCAGCGGCGCTTGAATTAATCGGAATCGACAAGGCTGCTTTTGCTGAGCAGGTTCATGCTGGCAAAACATTCGTTGACATTGCAAAAGCCCACAATATAACCCGTCAACAGCTGATAGATGCTCTATTGTCTGATGTGAACGCTAAAACGGATGAACTTAAGGCAAGCGGAGATATCTCTCAGGAGCAGGCAGTTAAAAAAAAGCAGGCAATACTTAATGAAGTAGAAGATTTCGTCGATTATACCCCGGAGTTGTTCGCTAAGAAGGAGAGCTCCACAGCTGTTGATTTTCAACAAATCGCAGCAACTAAGCTTGGTTTAGATAAAGAAGCTTTCCAGAAAGCACTTGAGGCTGGTAAGTCGTTAGCGGATGTTGCTCAAGAACAAGGTAAAGAGGTTCAGCCGTTGATTGATGAACTGACAGGGGAAATCAGTGATGAGATTCAGGCTAAGAGCACTAAGAGTCTTACGGACGAAGAGAAGGAGAACGTGCATAAAAAGGCAGCAATAGAAGCTAAGCGGGTATTCAATTCTCCTCTAAACAAGGAGCGTGAAGTGAAGGAGCAGGGAATTGGTGAATATAATATGAAAGCCGCTTTCGAGCTGTTAGGCATTGAAAAAGTGACTTTCGCCGAACAAGTTCAAGCAGGTAAATCATTTGTGGACATTGCTAAGGACCATGGCATATCCCGTCAGAAGCTCATTGATACATTAATGTCCGACTTTACTGCCAAAATCGCTGCTGTACAAGCAAAAGGCGATATTACACAAGATCAAGCAAATCAGAAAAAGCAAGCTGTGCTGAAAGAGGTTGAGGACTTTGTTGATCATACACAGACAAAGTTTGAGTTAGATGAGAAGTAATAAAATAGGAATGAAGGCTGCCGATGGTGGCGGCCTTTTTAATTAGAATATGAAAGAAGTATCGGGGAAGTGGATGTGGCTAAACGGCAATAAAGACTTCACGATGGATCCATTTAAGAGAGAACGAAAAGTTGATAAGAATATTAGCTAGCGGATGCTTCGATTTTTGCGAGAATCTGGTACAAGTCATTGGTAACGTGTCGGAAGCCCTTGAGTGTGGTGGTCGTTTTTACTTCACTATAAATGAGAGACGCGCAGAATTGCCTTGTCATGATGCAGCCTTTATTGATGCAACTTGTGGACTGACTGATACCCGGATATTTTTCTGGACGTTTGCCGAAACGGCCGCTGCTATTGAGCAGTCCGGACTTCGTCCTCTAACTTATCGACACGCGCTTGGTTGGGATAACGAGGCTTTACAGACAACAATCTACTACGTCTTCTGGGTGGTGGAATATCCGTTATGATGGACCCCCTTTATTATATAGCACGAACTTGAACCCGCCTCCGCAGCGGGTTATTTTTTTGTCTGCTAAATTGTTCATGTAAGCACTAGAGATATGAACCAATTCTATTAAAATCCCAGTAACTTTTAAATGCGGTTGAATAGATTAATAGAGTAGTACAAGTTTAGATGAAAGGGGGAATGACGTTATGGCTGTCAGTAAAAAACAAATTTCGAAATATTACGGCAAGAAGATCTATGCGGTCAAGAAGGACGGAACAATCGTTACAGGAACACTGACACAAGTTCAGGGTAATCGTGTGATTCTTACCCAATTAAGATCGGAAAAAGGGAAAGCAGTAGAAACGAAATGCTTTTTACCACTGTTTTTATTTGATTTGCTAGCAATTGGACTTTTTGACGGTTTTGACGGAGATTTCTTCTTTTAAGCATGAGATCCACAAAAGATTTATCACGGTATAAAAAATCAGCGTTACCGAATTTTAAAACGGTAACGCTGATTTTTTTTATAGACAGCAGGAGAAGTGAGAAAGTATGAAGTGCTTGTCGTCCCACATCGAAGATTTCGGATGACAAGAAAATAAAACAGCGACAGTCCGATTCTTGTCCTGGGCTGTCGCTGTTTTAATTCTAGGCTCACTCTACTTTATGTTATGCCGGCAACCGCCGTGTTCTTCTCCGCGGCCCGGCTGCTATTCCAGGTTCGCATGATTGTTGTACATGGTTGCACCTTGCAGCTCTTGCTGCTGCATTAGGTATAGCACGATCGTATCCAGCAGAAGCAGAAGGCTTTGCTCGAACAAGGTGCCCATCGGCTGGCTGGAGCCTCCCGATGGGCTGTCTTTGGTGACAGCGGGGATCGTTACCCGAGAGGAGGCAGCAGCGCCTAAAGTTGATTCCGGAACAATGGTCACCACGCCAACGGCTGCGCCAATGCTTTGGGCTTTGGCGGCCATGCTTGTCAGCGTTTTGGTCTCGCCGGAGCCCGAGCCGATGAGCAGCAGATCCCCCTCGGCAATACCCGGCGTGACGGTCTCGCCTACGACGTAAGCGCGGAAGCCCATATGCATCAGGCGCATGGCAAACGCCCGCATCATCAGTCCGGAGCGTCCGGCTCCGGCTACAAAAATTTTGTCCGCTTCCGTTATCCGCTTCGTTAAAGCCTCGATCTCGCTTGGATTAACCGCGTCAAGCGTACGTTCCAGCTCTTGAAGAATGGAGGAGGCTGCGCTCAGCGTACTCATTGGCAGTTACCCTTTGATCAGCTGCTGCATTTGAGCGGCAACGGCTTGCTTATCCTCTGCCCCGGTAATGCCGCCGCCAACGATAACCAGATCCGGCTGGGCGCGGATGACTTCAGGCAGCGTTTGAAGCTTAATGCCGCCCGCGATCGCGGTTTTTGCCTGCTTCACAACGCGTTTAATCGTAGCGAGATCCTCGAACGAGTTTTTACCGTCTGCCTGATGATCGTAACCGGAATGTACGCAGATATAATCAACGCCAAGGTTATCGATTTCCGCTGCGCGTGCGGCAATGTCTTTTACGTTGATCATGTCGACCATAATCTTTTTGTTCTGCTTGCGGGCTTCATCAACCGCGCCTTTGATCGTGGAATCGTCGGATACGCCAAGAACCGTGATGATGTCGGCGCCAGCTTCGGAAGCCTTCATCACTTCATAGCCGCCGGCATCCATAATTTTCAGATCGGCCAGTACTTTAAGCGACGGGAATTCGTCTTTGATTTCTTTAACGGCGCGAAGCCCTTCGTTAATGACAACAGGGGTACCAATCTCAACGATATCGATATAAGGGGCAACCTCTTTTACGACTTCCTTTGCCTCCGGAATGTTAACCAGGTCAAGTGCCAATTGCAGTTCCATAGGTTGAATCTCTCCTTTATTTTGGGTGTTGAAAGCGATGAGTTCATATTAGTGGGATACCGAATGTAATGGAAGTACGCACTTTCAAGTAAGTCCGTATCCTGCAGGAAACTATAAAGCGCAAAAAAGCAGACTCCATGCGGAGTCTGCCGGTTTTTTTTGTGACATATGCGGTTTAAATTTCTGCTGCTTGAAGGGAAATCGGCTCAGAGTCCGATGTTCTGCCCAGTACCTCTTCGCCGTAATGCTTGCCCCAGTTGTACATCAGCTTCAGGATCGGCACTAGGCTTTCTCCATGCGGTGTCAGCTTATATTCGACCTTCGGCGGAACAACCGGATAGACGGTCCGCTCGACAAGCTGATCCTCCTCCAGCTCGCGGAGCTGGTTCGTCAGAATCTTTTGCGTGATATGGGGAATGAGCTTTTGCAGCTCGCTGAACCGTTTTGTGCCGTCAATGCCCAGATGCCAGAGGATGATAAGCTTCCATTTGCCTCCGATTAACGCAAGGGTTAGTTCTTTTTCACAGTTGATTTGATCAATCTCAATTCGGGAACGAATATCTTTCGCCAACGTTAAGCACCTCCACTTATCTAACCGTGTCACAATAGATTACAAGATTATCGGGTTCATGTCTATTAAAGATGATGTCGAAAAATATCGGTTTATGGTATGATCGGAAATATTGCCTATATTATGGTAAAAAAGGTGGAGAACAAATGGATTATATGGAGACCCTGCACCGGAGAAACAAGCTGCTTGTGAATATCATATGGGTCATGCTGTTACTCGGCGTAGCCGTTGATTTTCTGACCGGGGCGGGGATGGATTCGATTATCGTCCTTGCTATCGTAGGTACGCTTACTTGCGGCGCAACTACGATTCTGGTCTATAAACACTGGTTAACGAACTATATTATGTATTTCATCTCAACGATTGTTACCGTGCTTACGCTGCTGTTATTGTTAACCGGACCGATCATTACGACTTATTTTCTCGTGTATGTCAATCTGGCCATCATGACGCTTTACGGCAACTCCAAGGCGATTGGGTATTCCGGATTAATGGGCATCCTTCTGACGGTTTATTGCTACGTGAGTCCGGATAAGACCGAGATTTTCGGCGATAACGCTCCAACCACGATGTTTATGTATTTCTTTATGGTGGCGGTTCCGCTATACGTATCGACCAAGTTCAGCGAGCGGCTGCAGCATAATATTATTGAGCAAGGCGAGCAGGCGATACTGGAAAATAAACGGTCGCTGGAGCTTGTGGGGCAGGTCTCTTCCTCGGCGGCGCAACTGAATTCGTTTAGCACGAACCTGAAGTCAAATATGACAACGGCCGGTTCGATTTCCAAGGAAGTTACCTCGGCCTTCTCAGAAATTACGTCAAGCATGGAAGCTCAATCGTCCAGCATGAATGACATCAGCGAATCGATCCGCCATATCGAAGCTTCCGTGTCGTCGCTTGCGAACCGCTCCACCGCGATGAAAGAGCTATCGGCAAGCTCCGCTCTCTTAACCAAAGCAGGAAGCGAAGGAACCGCTGATCTTGAGCACGAGATGAAACGCGTTAACGAAACGATCGATACCTCCGTGCTGCTCATGAATGAGCTTGGCGAGCAGAATGCGAGCATCAGCGAGATTGTAGCAACCATTAAGCATATTTCAACTCAGACGAACCTGCTTGCTTTGAACGCGGCAATTGAAGCGGCACGCGCAGGCGAGCATGGCAAAGGCTTTGCCGTTGTCTCGCATGAAATCCGTAAGCTTGCGGAGACATCACAGCAGTCAACGGAGCAGATCGAGCACATTTTGGAGAGTATCCGTACGAAGACGATACTGGCGGCAGAGCAGGTACTGGAAGGGCAGCAGTCCGTTGCTCTCAGTACGGCGGCAGGCCGCAAGGTAGCCGATGTGATGCGGGCTTTGGCGTCAGACGCCAATAAGCTGGTGAGCGATTCAGGCGAGGTCGACTATTCGGCGGAACAGCTTCAGGAGCAATATACGAGGATTACCGGCCAGATCGTAACGATTGCCGGTTCTACGGAGCAGAATATGGCGGCGATCCAGGAAATGTCGGCCAGCATGACGACGCAGGACAGCCGGATTGTTGAGATTGTCGAGAGCTTCCTGCAGCTGGACAAGCTGACCTCCGATTTGAACGAGATGACGGAACGGAGAACAAGGGAATAGGGTGAAAAGTCAATGAGGCCACCGCTTCATTGGCTTTTTTCTTTGCGCATATTAAGGCTGAATTAAGCTTTTGAGCGGTTTGAATAGGAATTCATCTACGGTAGGAGTACCCGGCGTATCCGGAACATCGAGAAACAAGAATATCCAGATAACCGCCAGGAGGGAGAGGAACACCGCTTTTTCCTTGGTTCCCCATTTTTTTAACTTCGGCCATTCAAGCCATAAGATCAAGGAGGTTCCCAAGGTAATGAATATAATAAACTGCAGCCTCATTTTATTGCCCCTCTTCATATGGCATTCCGCCGGGTGCGTTAATTAAGCCCGGTTTTTTAATATCGGTTTTAACATCGATGATGATTTTGATTTTAGCGAACTGCTCATCCCATTGCCCCTTTACCCGCTCCCATTCTCTTGGATATTTCTTGTGATAAACGGTGGCGAACTGAACGGCGTCCGCTTTTAATTGCTGCAAATAGAGGACGGAAGTCTCAATCCGATGATGAATATCCTCGCGGAATGCCCGGTTCATTTCCTCGAGAACCTCGGGCTTCATTGGATCCATGCTTGTATTGTTCTGAATAATGCTTCCCATGGATTGAACTTTAATGGTCATCGACCAGTTATTCCCGTCGATATGGGGGGTCAATCGTACTTTTGTTTTTACAGGATGCAAGGAAACCTGCTTCCCCCCGACATCGAACGTTACGCTGTACTCCGAGATAGCGTTATTAACCAGCAGGACTCCCCGCAGTCTCTTTTCCGTAAGCTCGCCGGACAGCTTGCCCTTCTTCAGGACAGCGGCACCTCGCATATAAGGGATGGTTTGGGTAGGCTTGTCCGCCAGCTTGGATGGCGGCAGTATGTAGACCAACGGAAGGGCAGTGATCTCGGAATCCCCCTTCAGCTCCATACTCATTTGCTCCATCGTTACAAGCAGCCCGTCATGCAGATTGGAGATCTCGCGCAAAACCTCCGATGAGGTGCGTTCAATTGGCGGGATCAGGTTAAGAGCTTCTGCGGCCTTCCCTTTGCTGATCATCATATAAGCCCGTTCCCGGGGCTCGGGATGCCGGACGAGAAAATCAAACTCCTCGCGAATCCCGCTTCTCGCCAGCTCCTCGCTGAAAATAAAAATTTTGCATTGTCCCCAAAACAGCCTTCTTGGCATTTTGCGTTGAAGCTTGGACAGGGCATCCTCGATATTGATTCCTTCCGCAGAGCGCGTAGTGACCCGGGGGCCGCCGCCGCCGACTCCAGCTGTTTGTTGTCCGCTCCCTTGATTTTGAGGAATAATGATCTGCGCGGTAACCAAAATTTTATTATTGATCCCTTTGTCAAAGGTTGTTGCCGATATGAGCGCAAGATCATTCAGCTCGGTTCGGTCCCAGCATCCGGTGAGCGTTAACATGGAAATACTAATCATCATAGCGATCATTACCTTTCTCATGTGACAATCTTGCTCCATTGTTTTCTGCACAGGGCGATAATCAGCAGCAGGAACGGAACGACAAGCATGAAGGTAGACAAATGAAACGATCCGACCGTGGCGAGAAATCCGGCCATCTTGAAGAAGCTGGGGATATCCCAGAAGCAGTGAATAACAATCAGAATGCCAATTGGAAACACAAAGGGCTTGTAGTCCTTCAGGTTAAAGCAGGAAGTGAAGGACAATACGGCAGCGTAATAAACGGCCGCGATTTTTATGAAGTTGCCAACGACCCACATGGCCAGAAGCAAAGCCTCCAGATTCTCGAAAAAATCGGCACGGGAGATATACCGAAAAGTCGTTAATACCGGATACACCTTATTGGCCGTATCGGGACCAAGCACGAACAATGCGATCAGACAAACATAGGTTAAGCTGGCAGAGACGGCTAAGAGTGAAAGGAAGCTGTATTTAACCGTTTTATTCTTATCAATAACGCTGGGAAGGAAGAAGGCGATAATGAAAAATTCGGAATACCACGAGATCGGTGCCAATGATCCCTTTATAACCGGAATAATGCCATGGCTCATAAACGGCAGAATATGGCTTATATCGAAATCCGGTATTAATAACAGCAAGAAAAATAACGGCAAAATAAAAAGCGGGGTTAACAATAACGCGCATCTGACCACCAGTTCAACACCGCCGCGTACAGCAAATGCAGCCAGCAGAACCATTAAGATCACTAGGCAGAACATAGGCGTCTTGAATAGGTAATTGCCTGTGACAAATTCGGCATATTCTCTGGAGACAATGCCGCAGGTAAATACGAAAAATTGAAAATAGACAAGCCCCAGAACTTTTCCGGGTACTTTGCCAATAATGCGTTCACTGTATTGAACCAGATTTTTATCCGGGTACAGGCGATGCAGCTTAATCGAGATGGCAAGCACGATTCCGCCTGCTAATATGGCAATAATAGGTGCCAGCCAGAAGTCGTTCATGGCGTAATGGGCAGAGATTGCGGGAATCGTTATAAAACCGGTTGCCAATATAACCGAGTACATCAGAAGCGACATTTGAAAAGAAGTAATTTTCCCATTGTCCATTCCAGATCACCAATCCCTTTCATTCGTCATTCGTGCCCTGCCCCGGATTCGGCATTTGGCCCTGCGCCTGCCGGTATTTATTTGCCGTTCTGATGAGCTCGGGCCTTGCGTCCATCATCCAGATTGGCGACCGGATCAGAATATCTCTTAATTCACTCTTCACCACTCCGGATAAATAAGGCACATTGAAGGATTTCAGACTGCACAAGTGGATCACAAGGGCGATCAGACCCGACATAATGCCGAGAAGTCCAAGCGACCCCGCCAGCAGGATAAACGGGAACCGCAGCAGCCGTATAGGGAGTCCGGTTATATAACGCGGAATCATAAAGGAAGAAATGCCGGTAATCGCGACAATGATAACCATTGGAGCCGAAACCAGGCCGGCTTGAACGGCAGCCTGCCCGATAACAAGCGCTCCCACGATACTGACGGCCGCACCGATTTGCTTGGGCAGTCTTACCCCGGCCTCACGCAAGGCTTCGAATGTAATCTCCATCAGCAGCGCTTCAACCAGCGCGGGGAAAGGCACGGCTTCGCGAGAGGTTGCCATGCTGAATAACAACGAACCAGGCACCATCTCCTGATGGAAAGTGAGCAAGGCAACATAAATGGAAGGCAGCAAAAGGGAGATGGCGGCGAAAAAATAACGCAGCCACCTGATGGCCGTACTGAACATAAACCGCTGGTAATAATCCTCCGCCGACTGCATAAGCGAAAAAAAGGTGATCGGTACAATTAATGCAAAAGGCGTTCCTTCCGTCAGTATAACAACCCGGCCTTCAAGCAGGTTGCCGCTGACGACGTCAGGTCTCTCCGTGCTTAAGATTTGCGGGAATGGCGAGAGCGGGTAATCTTCAATTAATTCCTCGATATAGCCGCTTTCGAGAATACCGTCGATCTGTATGCTCCCAAGACGCTCCTTGACTTCGCTTATCAGCTCAGGTGCTGCCAAGCCTTCAATATAGGCAATGATAATGCTTGTCTGCGTATATTCGCCGATGCAAAAGGAGTCCATTTTTAGCAAGGGGCTTTTAATGATCCGGCGAATAAGGGCTGTATTGACCCGTAATGTCTCCGTAAAGCCTTCCCGCGGTCCTCTAATGACAGATTCGGCGGTAGGTTCTTCAATGGATCGGGTTTGCCAGCTGCTCAAGCCAAACGCAAGTCCTTGGGGTTCATCATTCAGGAATAGCACAGGCTCCCCAATCGATAAATGCTTAATAGCCTCTTCAAAGGTAGACAAGAGTTTGGACGAAGCGGAAGTGATCAGATGCTCAGCCATGTATCCGACCGAAATCGTATCGCCACTAAATCCCGTAAGCGGCTCAATCACCGTCTGCTCGATTCTTGAAGCATTGGCAAGTCCGTCGATGTAATAAATAACGGCCTGATTGCTATCCCCGATCGGCAAGTAACGGACATGGAAATCGGAGCATCTTGAATAAACCCCTTCAAGCTGCTGTTTGTTCAGCTCCAGGTTCGGATGGAGAGGGTGCTGCTCACCCTGCTTAATGATGTTTGGGTTGATTTGCGCCGTTCTTTTGCCAAATGCTCGTGAAAGTCTAGATTTTCTCATAAATTTACTTTTTGCAGAATGAGTATGTCCTATTCGTGGACATCGGCATATTTTTACAGCCGTTCTAGCTAGTCCGTCGGATATGGAAAATAGGTTTAAAAATTAATATAAATAACAAAATTTTGGTATTTTCAACTGTTGGTTTGTCGATTATATTGAAAATTATTCAGGCCTTCCCCATCATGTCAACGATCGGAGAAGGTCTTGTCGTGCTCGGCAAATGGACAATTGGAGATGATAACGTGGTAGTTTTCATTTCGCTTATTTTCATTATTGCGGGAGTTATGGGATGGCTGTTCCCGTCTTTGAGCTGGCATATGAAGCATGGCTGGGCCGTGGACGGCAATTCGGGTCCAAGCGATAACTATATCTTTTTCAGCAGATTCGGAGCCGTTATCGTATTAGGCTGGGGGATTTACATTCTAATTACCGGAGATTTGGGCAAGCTCAGTTCATAGAAGAGGCGAGGGGATTAGGATGAGAAGAATACCGATGGAGCGTCCGACGGACCACTACGATGCCCGTTTATTCAAGATTGACGAGCAGCTCTGCGCTCTGCTGGAAGAACGAAGAGAGATTTCGAACCAGAACCCGGGGTTTCCGCCCTTTAAAAGCATTGAGAGCTGGGCTGATCGTTATCGCCTGTACCCGGATTTGTTGAAATCCTTATTCAGCTTGTTATTGAATGAAGAGGTTTATCTGCCGCTGGCCGAGCCATCGGGCTTCCGCAAGCATCTGCCCGTCCTCCGGTGCGAGGAGAACGAGGACAAAGTCTATACCTTGTCCGGCATAAGACAATATGAGAACGCAAGCGTCGTAAACTTGAGCATACATGGAGACTACAGAGAAGGCGAAATGGAGTCAGTACGCATGCATACTTACATCGAGCTGGAGCTGGGCGAAGGTTATCATTGTTATGTAGATCAGGGAACAAGCTCCGGGGGTAACTCCGCCTACGGCTTTGTTGTTTCTCCCGCACTGCCGGACGATCTTGCCGGTATTACCTTTGTATTCACCGAATACGAAAGGCCTTTAAAGAGGAAGCCGACAGGCATAGAGATTGTTTTTCGAATGGAATAATAGACCCTTCAAAAAGACGTGTCAAAAACGAGTGTGAGAAAAAGGCCTTACCGGTCGAATTCCGGTAAGGCCTTCTTCCATTATTGCTGGCGCTCGAGAGCGTCGATTCCAAGCGCGACCGATCCGCATAGACCGGCGTTATCGCCAAGTCCTGGCGGCACGATATAAGAATCAATGCCTTCGCGCAGCGCTTCGTGCGAAGCGTAGCCGTTCAGGTTCTTCTGTACTTCCGCGCGGATCAGCGGGAACAGCTGCTCCTGATGCATAACGCCGCCGCCAAGGATAACCTTTTTCGGAGACAGCAGCAGAATCGCGCTGGAAATGGCTTGACCGAGATAGAAAGCTTCCATCTGCCATGCCGGATGATCCTTCGTCAGCTCGTCTGCCTTCACGCCCCAGCGTTGTCCAATAGCGGGACCTGCCGCCATGCCCTCCAGGCAGTCGCCATGGTAAGGGCAGAAGCCGGCGAACGTATCTTCCGGGTGTCTGCGGGTAAGAACGTGGCCGCCTTCCGGATGCAGCAGGCCATGTACAAGCTTGCCTTCCGTGTAAACGCCAACGCCAATACCTGTACCTACCGTATAATAAAGCGCGCTATTAAGCCCTTTTGCCGCGCCCCATTTGGCTTCGCCAAATGCCGCCGCGTTTACGTCCGTGTCCCAGCCATATGGAACGGGAAGCTCGCGCTTCATCGTGCCAAGGAAATCGTATCCGGACCAGCCTGGTTTAGGGGTTGTCGTAACAAACCCATAGGTAGGGCTGGCAGGATCAATATCGATCGGTCCAAAGGTGCCGATACCGATAGCTTCAACCTGCTTGTCGCGGAAGTAGTTCAGGACCTCGCGCAGCGTGGAATCCGGGTGCTCGGTCGGCAAGCTGATCCGTTCTTTGATTTCACCGTGTTCGTTGCCGATACCGCATACAAACTTTGTTCCGCCTGCTTCAATTGCTCCAATACGCAAGTTCGTTGCCTCCTTAAAAGAATTATCGCACGAACGGCCTCGTTATTGGCTGTACGTGGTAAATCTTGCTTCGTAAGCATAGGTGTTAAAAGAATTGCCACACGAACGGCCTCGTTTTTGGCCGTACGTGGTAAATCTTGCTTCGTAAGCTGCAGTCTGTTATTCGTGCGAAATAATAAGCTCAAGCCGGCCGCGAAGCGTAAAGCTTCCGAAGCCCAGCGGAATAATGAAATGATCGCCTTTTTTCAGAGGGTAGCTGCCCGTGGAAGTCTCCAGCTCGCCAGTTCCGTCAAGGACGCTGCAGATCGTGAATTTAACCGGCTCCGGGAATGCCGTTTCGCCGTTCACGTTCCATTTTTGAACCGTAAAGAAGCTGTTGGATACAAAGGTAGTCACCTCGGTACCGCCAACGGTTTCCGTGGAGAAGGATGTCTCTGCATCCACATGAGGCACGGTAGTGACTTCAATGCCTTTGTCCAGATGAAGTTCGCGTGTCGCGCCTTTTTCGTCTTTACGGTCATAATCGTAAATCCGGTAAGTGGTGTCCGAGCTTTGCTGCGTTTCCAGTACTTGAATGCCTTTGCCAAGCGCATGGAGAGTGCCGCTAGGAACATAGAAGAAATCGCCCGGCTTCACGGTTACCTTCGTCAGAAGCTGATTCCACTGGCCTGCGTCGACCATTTGCTTGAATTGCTCTTTCGTAGCCGCGGAATGGCCGTAAATAATTTCAGCACCGGGCTCGCAGCCAAGAATGTACCAGCATTCGGTCTTGCCAAGCTCGCCGTTCTCGTTCACCTGCGCATAAGCATCATCCGGATGCACCTGCACGGACAGATCGTCCGAGGCGTCGAGGATTTTGGTCAGGAGCGGGAATTTAACCGCTTTGGAGCCGAACAGCTGCGGCTCTTGCTCCCACAGCTCGCCAAGCTTAAGCCCTTTGTAAGGACCGTTATGAACAACGCTTTGACCGTTAGGGTGAGCGGAGACTGCCCAGCATTCCCCGGTGCGATCAGACGGAATATCGTAATGGAATTGCTCTCTTAATTGCTTGCCGCCCCAAATTCGTTCTTGAAATACAGGTTCCAGAAAAATCGGTTGATTCGCCAATCTTGATCCCTCCAAGTCATCGATTGCAACTTTACTAAACTTGACAATATAAACATCTGTAAAGTAAATTGATTATAACATAGGAACAGAGGAAGTTGAAGAATGCCGCGACCAAAAAAAATATCCATGCAAACGATCGCCGATAAGCTGGGCATATCCCGCAATGCGGTTTCGTTGGCGCTTTCTAATAAGAAGGGAATCGGAGAAGAGCTGAGACAGCAAATTATCCAGACCGCCCAAGAGGTTGGATATCCGCTGAATGACGGCCAATCCTCCGTTAGCGCTCCTGTTCTTGTGCTCGTGCCTGAACGAATTATGAGCCATGAGGATAACGAGCATTTTTTGTTTTATCACGATTTGATCTGGGGATTGGACAGCCGGCTTCAGGAGGAAGGCTATAGCGCGGTTATTGTACGAATCAGCATGGCCCAAGAAGAGGAGCGAATCCTCCCCGAGCTGGTTCAGCATATCGACTGTCAGGGGATTATCGCTTTCGGCATATTGGAGAAGGATTATATCTTGAAAGTACAGCAGACCCTTACAAAGCCGATGCTGCTGTTTGATTCCTATTACCGGGATATTGAGGCGTCCGCCGTGACTTCGGCTAATATTGAGGGGGCAAGCTTTGCGGTCAACTCTTTAATTGAAGCGGGTCACAAGCGGATCGGCTGTATTGCGCCGGTTAACCTGACGACCAGTCATGAGGAGCGGTGGTTTGGTTATACGAAGGCCATGCTGGAAAATAACCTGCATCCCGACTTCTCCTTATGCCTGCTGGAGTCGGAGGGCTTTAGCCGGACGCAAGAGGAATTGTCGGCTTATTGCGACCGGTTCGGGGAGGGGGAATACCCGACAGCAGTTTTCTGCGGAAATGACCGGATTGCTCTATTGCTTATGAAAGAGCTGGACAAACGGGGCGTCCACGTACCCGGCCGCGTGTCGGTCATCGGATTCGATGGGCTTGCCATGTCCGCGGAGACGAATCCTCCGTTAACGACGATGGCGGTCAATAAAAAAGCGCTATGCACCGCAGCGGTCGAGGTGCTTGGTCAAATGCTCCGGCAGCCCGATAGTCCCGCTGTGCGCTGCAGTGCCGCGCCCATTCTTCGTATGGGAGGCTCTGTCAGAAGTCTGACATGAGCCTTTTTTTGTTTACATGCTTGCTCCGCTGTTGCGCTCGAACGCGACGATCCACTCGCCTTGCGTTGCGGCATAACCGGTATCGCCTTCTACAACAAGACCGTACAGATTTTTTACATCCAGGAACTCCTGGCGCTCGCCGCTCACGAACTCCAAAGTGATGTAATAATAAGTATGGGACGAGTGACTGACTTGGCCGTCATGATTATGGGAGCTCTGCCTCACGTCCATCCGTTTGGATACAACTTTAGCGAAAGTCGACTCTTTGGGAGAGGCCGCATTTTGCACATACTTAGCACCGCGGTAAATGACGGTTCCGATGACAATAACGAATCCGATTACGATAATAACGGGAATAATAGTGATCATCAGATCGAATCCCATGGGTGATCCAAAGCCGTTGTTCATTCCTTGCTCCTCCGATGCTTCCACGATATGGATATTCAATACGTTGATTGTACGCATGGAGGAGAAGAAAAGTTGCACTTGATCTTGCAATACCGAATATGTTATAAATGGAATGTGACTGATTGACCGGAATTGAATTTTGGTCATTTTACGAAGATTCATGATGGCAGAAAGGAGAGGAGATTGGCACATGTCCATTGACCGCAAAGCGTTAATATTGAAGGCAGCGACGCAGTCGTTTGCGCAATTTGGCTATAAAGCGACCACAATGGATCTGGTGTCCAAGATCGCAAGCGTAGGCAAAGGCACGATCTATACTTTTTTCAAGACGAAGGAAGAGCTGTTCGAAGCAATTCTGAACAAGGCCGAGATCGAATTGAAGGAAGCTATGAACTGCGGTTTCGATATGGAAGGCAGTGATCGTTCCTTTATTCATAGTGTGTTCAGCCTGCTTGATTCTATCCTCGAATTCCGTTCGGATCATGAGCTGTTCGTAAAGCTGGCTCAGGAGGTTAGGGACATCGGCACTGTCCAGGCGCTGGAGGGGATCCGGCGAATGGAGCTATTTGGACTTGAGTTTCTGAAGCAGAAGCTGGACCTTGCGATTGAGAAAGGCGAAGTCAGGGAATGCGATACGACAATCACCTCCTATATGATCTTCCGCTTGTATCTGGGTCTTGCGACGGAATGGAACAAGTCGCATAGCGAGCCGCTTACCAAAGAGCAGATTAAGGAGAACATCGCGATGCTTATTACCAAAGGCATTATGAAGGAATCCCGATCTTAGAAAATTCCAGCCTGTAAAGGGCTGTTTTTTTGGTTCAAAATGACCAAAATACGAATTTAGTCAGTTATTCAACCGAAAGAAGGATGTGTGAACATGAGGCCGATTCAAGTTTTTCTCAAGGACATGAAGACTTTGGCGACCAAAAGAATGCTGCTGCTTTCCTTTATTGGCGTCGCCTTGCTTCCGATGCTGTACAGCAGCATATTGATTGACGGCTCGATGGACCCTTACGGCCAGACGAGCAAGCTTCCCGTAGCCGTTGTTAACCTCGATAAAGGGGCGACTTACGAAGGGAAGACGATGAATGTCGGGAAAGACTTCGTTGACGAATTGAAGAAAAGCGATAATTTCAAATGGGACTTCGTAAATGAAGAGCAGGCGAAGGATGGCATGGAGCATAACGATTACTACATGACTATCACCGTGCCCGGCAATTTTTCCGAAAATGCAGCGACCTTAACGAAGGAAAATCCGGTTCAGGCGGAGCTGATTTTCGAACCGAACAGCCAATATAACTTTGTGGCCGGTCAGATCGGCAACAGTGCAATGAAGGAGTTGCGTTCGAAGCTTAACACGCAAATTACCGAGGCGTATACCCGCAGCATGTTCGAACAAGTTGGAACCATCTCCGACGGTCTGGGCAAAGCGGGAGAAGGCGCAGCCGAATTGAAGGACGGAGCGGGCAAGCTGGAGGACGGCATTACAACGCTGAAGGAAAACCTCAATAAGCTGGCTAGCGGCACCTCCGAGCTGAGCGGCGGCGTATCCAAGCTGTACGATGGCGCTGCAAGCTTAAGTCAAGGCACGAGCCTATTGTCGTCCGGCGCATCAGGCTTAGCCAGCGGTCTGGGGCAATTGTCCGCAGCCGAGCAGCAGCTTGAAAACGGAGCTTCGCAGTCCAAGACTGGCGCGGCCCAGCTCGCAGAAGGACTGAAGGTTTCGAAAGACGGCGCGGCTGCATTGAAGCAAGGATTAACAGCCTCTTCCGCGGCAAGCGGTCAGGTAGCTGAGGGTGCGGACCAGGTTGCAAAAGGACTCGAGCAGCTGATGGCTGGATCGCCGGAGCTGCAGGATAACGAGGCGCTTAAGCAGCTGCTTGCGGCAAGCAAGCAGGTCGCAGCAGGCAGCGCGCAGCTGAAGGAAGGGCAAGAGCAGCTTCTGGCTGGCAGCAGCAAGCTGGCGCAAGGCCAGGAGCAATTATATGCAGGCGCCAATTCGCTTAGCCAAGGCCAGGAAACACTGGCTTCCGGCCTTAAGACCTTTGGCGGGAAGCTGAAGGAAGCGGGAACCGGTGCAGAGCAGCTGGCTGCGGGAGCAAAGGCTGCAAACAGCGGCGCCGCTCAGCTGAAGGATGGACTTGGCAAGCTGTCCGGCGGCGTAGAAGGCATTGCCGACGGCTCGAAGCAGCTGGATCAAGGCGCAGGACAGCTGAAGGACGGCTCGGCGCAGCTCGTGAACGGCTCGGGTGAGCTGGCTGCGAAGCTGAATGATGCCGCTGCGGAGACCGGCAGCATCAAAGATGGCGACAATATCGTAAATATGTTCGCGGAGCCGGTTGTCGTAAAAGAAAACACGGACCACAAGCTTGACCGTTATGGACTTGGTATTGCTCCTTACTTCTTATCGCTGGCGTTGTTTATGGGCGCGCTTGTATATACGACGGTATTCTCGGTGCGCGATTCGTACACCTTGGGCGCATCGCCGATGGGCCGTTTCATGAGCCGCACCTTGACGTATGTGACGATAAGCCTTATGCAGTCCTTGATTGCCGATGCCGTACTCCTGTACGGATTGAAGATTGACGTAACAAGCGTACCGCTCTTTGTATTCTTTACCATTCTTACAAGTCTGGCGTATACGTTTATTATTCAAGCGCTTGTTACTTGGCTGGATAATCCGGGCCGTTTCCTGGTCGTTCTGCTGATGATCTTCCAGCTGACATCAAGCGCGGGCACCTTCCCGCTTGAGCTGCTGCCGGATTGGATGCAGAAGCTGAACCCTTGGCTGCCGATGACTCATGCGATTACCGGCTTCAAGACGATTATCGCAAGCGGCGATTATGCCCTGATGCGCGAGCAGATGCTTGTCCTTGGCGCTTTTGCCGTCGTGTTCCTGGCACTCACCTTCCTGTACTTCAAACGTCAGTCGAAGAACCCTGCCGAGAACGTCAACACAGCTGCGTAAGCTTGGAGGCTGGATAGCCATCTATTAATTGACATGGAACATCCATCCTAGTCCTCTTTTCTCTTACTAGTAAATCGGTTACTATAAATAGAATAAGTAGATAAACGAAGTGGCCGTCATTTGACGGCTTCTTTTCTTTTTTCGTATGGGAGAGTGAGTTCATTGCTATCGTTCTATAAAGATGAAGATTACCGGCGGTCGCCGATGATCGGAATTTGGCTTCTATTGCTTGTGAAATCTGTCCTGTTCCGGATGTTCCTATTCGGAGAACTGCAGTGGAACGGCCTTCTGGCGGATGCGGCGGCCTGGCTGGGGCTGCTACTTATCGTGGAGCTTATTACGGGCTCAAGATGGAGAGGGATCGCGTACTGGGCGGTGAATTTGATTGTGTCCGTCCTGCTGTTTGCGTCAACCGTATACTTCAGTTATTACGGCTCCGTGCCGACGTATACGGCTCTCAAGGCGCTTGATCAAGTCAATCAAATTCAAGACAGCGTGAGATCGCTAATTAAGAGCAGCTATTATATTTATTTTCTGGACCTTTCGATTCTCGCAATCTTGTATATCGTTCGTTTGGTCAGAGGAACCCGGGTTTCGGGGAGAAAAAGAATCGGCCGGCTCCGGCTCGTCATGGGGGGGCTTCTGGTATGTATCGTTGTATTCGTGAGCTTGGTACGTGCCGGAAACGATATTCCGAATGAACTGGAGCAAGCCGAAGGGCTGGGCTTTATCGGGTATCAGGCGGCTGCAGCCTGGAATTACCAGAGCGAGAAGGCGATGGCGAGCAGCGGCGATATCGAACAGACCAAAGCGGATATTAACGAACTGATGTCTTCCTATTCTTATCAGGATCAACCGGGCCAGCCGGCTATTCAATTCGGAACCGCACAGGGGAAAAATGTGATCGTCGTCCAGATGGAAGCTTTTCAGAACTTTCCGCTTCATCTGTCCGTTGGCGGAGTGGAGCTGACGCCCGTGCTGAACAAGCTGGCCGATGAGAGCTATTATTTCCCTCATATTTATCAGCAAATCGGCCAGGGCAATACCTCGGATGCGGAGTTTATGTCGAACACCTCGATTTATCCGACGGGCGAGATTGCCATGTCCACGGGTTACGGCAACCGTGAGCTGCCAAGCATGCCGCGTTTGCTGGAGAGCAAAGGGTATGAAGCCAACACGTTTCACGTAAACGATGTGACGTTCTGGGACCGGAACAAGCTGTATCCGGCGCTTGGATTTAACCATTATTATGACAAGCCATTTTATACGGACGATCATTTTAATGCATTTGGCGCATCGGACGAGGAGCTGTATCGGGTTGCCGTAGACAAGCTGCAGGCGCTGCATGAGCAGAAAAAGCCGTTTTACGCGCAGATGGTGACCGTCTCCAGCCACTTTCCGTTCGAGGTGCCGAAGGATCGGACCGACTTGACCCTTCCAGCCTCGACGGAAGGAACGCAGCTCGGCAACTATTTGCAGGCCATTCATTACACGGACTATGCGCTTGGGACGCTGATTGACCGGCTGAAGGCGAACGGCATGTGGGACGATACCGTGCTTGTTGCGTATGGCGACCACTTTGGCCTGCAGCCGGAGAAAGCCAGCGCGGCGGAGATCAGCCAGCAGCTGGGCATTCATTACGATGACCGGCTCAGCCGGTTCAACATCCCATTGATTATCCATGTTCCGGGTCAGAGCAGTGGCCATGTCGTTGAGCAGCCAGGCGGGCAGCTTGATATTATGCCGACGCTCGCGAATCTGCTGGGCGTGAAGCCCGCGGACGAAGGGGTTGTTCCATTCGGTCATGACCTGTTGAACATCAACCATAACGTATTTGGAATGCGGTATTATCTGCCGACAGGATCGTTCTTCAACAACGATATCCTGTTCGTACCGGGCAAAGGCTTTGACGACGGTACAGCCTACTCGCTCAAAACGATGGAGCCCGTTCAGGACTTCTCGAAGTACAAGAGCGACTACGACTACATCATGAAGCTGATGAGTCTCTCGGACCAGTATGTCCGGCAGTTGCCTAAGAGGGCTCCGTGAGGGGGAATTGTATTTTCGTCTCGACGAAAATGAATCTCCTTCCGGTCGCTGTTGCTTTCACTTTGCCCTGAATAATATTCTAGGTGATGCAAAGTGAAAGCAAAGGCGAGCACTCCGTTCCTCCAGGAGATTCATTTTCTTGTTCCTTTCTACAATTTTAATAAACCACAAAGGGCAGCCATTATTTGGCTGCCCTTTGGTTTTTAAAGAATAGAGAAAAAGCTCGTAGAGAGGTAAATTCCAATAACGATTCCAATGATGCCCGAGATTCTACCCATAACGAGCGAGGCATCGCTTGGCTCGGCATTCTTGAATCGCCAGCCGTATTGCATGTACCAACCCGCTCTCGGATACAACAGATTGAGAATCCCCAAAACAATAAAGATCACGCCCACAAGCTGGAACATAGAAGCTCCTCCATTTCGAATGGAACGGTAACCATCCAGTAGTTGATCTAATCATAATCCAGTACGGATGTAATTGGAATATATAACCAGAACTATTCCGCCGTAAGAAGCGGATGGGGGAGCTGTAACACGAAAAAACCGTCTTATCAGAAAAAGGCAGCCCAGATCATTGGGCTGCCCATTTTTCTGCTTACTCCCACCGTCGGAGTAGGAGGAGTGAAGGAAGTGTATCTCCTGGAAGAAGCGTATGCTTTCGAAGCAGCTTTCTTTCAGAAAGCTTTTAAACGCTCGCCTTTGAAATCGTGGGAAAACCATTAAGGTTAAATTCCAATCCCACGATTTCAATAGCGACTGGAAGGAGATACATTTTCGGAATGACGGCGTAATCCGGCACCATTCCGTCATCCTTCCCTTAATTCTGCTCCCGACGGAACCCTTCTTCTTTCATGTATTCCTCAACCTCGCCGTACGCTTCAAACGCCATCTCGAGATTAAGACCGGAATAGACGTACCACATATCGTCTTCCCATTTTACGGTCAGGCTTTGATTCTCCTCGTTGGTCCATAGCTGGTCTTTCTTCTTGCGATTGCGCGACGGCTTGGGAGCCGGCTCTTCCTCGCGTACGGAGAGCGAATCGATCGATTGGCGGAGCAGCGTCCGAAGCTGAAGCTCGTTGTAGTCGCGGATATTGATCATGCCTTTATCGTCCTGGCTGAAGTTGCGCAGCAGCCCGGCATACACGAAGCCGTTACCGTTCGGGTGCAGGTGGTACACGACATTTTTACGGTCATATAAGCTATTCTCGAATTGGAAGTTCACGCGTCCCAAAGATACATCAGTCCGGGTCAGCTCCGGGAACGATTCAATAACAGCCAGCTTTTCGTCAAAAGTTAACATAACATCCTCCATTATCTATCCAAAATGTGCTTCGGCTATTATAGCACAAGCTTCTGCCGCATACGAAGCGGCTTTCCCGACTGTGCGCGGCAACTAAAGAGGCATGCCCCGGTTTAGTCACCGCCACAAAGTTATCCCCGGCTCGTTTACTCCTCGCGCGGCTCTGACTAAGATAAGGGAAACGAAGGGAGCGAGAGAGAATGAAGCAGGATCATACGTTTTATTTGAAATATTGCATAGAGGTGTCCCGCAGGTCGAGAGAGAACGGCAATACGCCGTTTGGCGCGATTCTTGTGAACGAGCGGGGCGAGATTGTCATGGAGCAGGAGAACGTCGAGATTACGGAAAGACGGTGCACCGGCCATGCCGAAACCGCGCTGATGGAGAAAGCCTCCCGTCAATACGAGCATCATGAACTGTGGAACTACACCCTTTACACTACCTTTGAGCCATGCGCGATGTGCTCTGGTGCTATCTATTGGGGCAATGTTGGAAAAGTAGTCTACGCGGCGACGGAGGAAGCGCTGCTGAAGCTGACGGGCGATCATGAGCAGAATCCGACGTTTAATCTGCCTTGCCGGGATATTTTCTCCAAAGGCCAGAAGCCAATTGAGGTGATTGGGCCTTTCCCCGAGCTTGAAGAAGAGGTTGTAGCCGTGCACAAAGGGTACTGGGACTAAAATCTAACAGAAGCTGCCGGACGATCGCCCTAACGGGAGGTCGTCTTTTTTGTCCTTGCCCTGCATAAGCATGTAGAGGTACGGGCTTACGAAGCAAGAATTTCCACAACCGGCCAAAACATGGCCAATTATGTGGCAATTCTTTGGTCGATGCTTACGAAGTAAGAATTCCCGCAACTGGCCTAAACATGGCCAATTATGTGGCAATTCTTTGGTCGATGCTTACGAAGTAAGAATTTCCACAACCGGCCAAAACATGGCCAATTATGTGGCAATTCTTTGGTCGATGCTTACGAAGCAAGAATTTCCACAACCGGCCTAAACATGGCCAATTATGTGGCAATTCTTTTTAGGAGGCGATGGAAGTGACGAAATGGGGACGAAGGGGTTGGATGCTTCGGTCACTTGGCCTGAGCCGGCAGCAGCTATGGTCTAACCGCCCTTTTGCGAAGGTGAAGCGGGTCAGCTGGGGCAGCAAAATCTCTGCTTCGGGCAGCGCGCCAAAGCCATGGGGATCAAGCAAATGGCGGTCACCGCGAAAGCCAAAGCCAGCGGGGTACTGGGGCGGAATGTGGCAGCCGCGCAAACGCCCGGTCAGACCGCCCGGAAGAGGCATCAAAACAATGAGCATCAGCTCGGTAGGAAGCGGAGGCGGAGGAACGAGGCTGAAATCCGGCAAACGGCGTACCAAGCTATGGATTATCGTTACTGTACTTATCCTTCTTATTGGAACTCTTCAATCCCTTGTTTATATCGAAAAGCATCTGCGTCCGCCTCTTATGAAGGTTGCTCAGCTGCGGATCAAGCAGGTCGCTACACAGGCGATTAATAAGGCCACGACGGATGAGGTTGTCAGCAATGCCGATTTCGAGAAGCTTATCGATTGGAAAATGAACAGCGACGGCAAAGTATCCGGTTTTATGCTGAACTATGCCGAGCATACAAAGATCCGGTCTGAGACGATCAAGACGGTGCAGGCAACGCTTGACGAGCTGAAGGAGATTCCCGAGCATATCCCGGTCGGCAACGCGCTTGGCAGTGCGCTGATCTCGACGTACGGTCCAAGAATTCCGGTCAAGTTCGAGCCGGTTGGAGCCGTGAAGGTGGACCTGAACACGCGCCAGACGAATGCCGGCATCAATATGATTTTGATCGAGGTGTACATTCATATCGTATCAGAGGTTGCCATTATCGTGCCGTTTGAGACGGATCCGCAAATCGTGGAGACTGAAATTCCGATCTCGTATCTCCTCGTAGTTGGCGACGTGCCCATGTATTACTACGATAATGAAGGCAAGGCGGTTGGCGAATCGGCGCCGAATGCTCCGAATATCTCGCTGCCAATGTCGAAGGGCCAAGGGGTTACCCAGCCTTCGGACGGAAGCATGCTGAAGGAGCAGCTGGATTCGGGCGAATCCCCGCTGCCTACAAGCAGCGGCAACAATTCGACTAATAACGCAGGCAATGCCAATGCGGGAGGCGGCGGATAAAAAAGGGGCATCCCAAAAGGTCCAATCGAATTGGCCTTTGGGATTGCCCCTTTATCTGTTTGCAGCTTTTAACCGGTTCCGCTCATCCTGTTCCCACCGTCGCAGGAGCGGATACGGATCAAATGCCCATTCGATAAGCCCGCGGTCGCGATAAACCCCGTAATGCAGATGCGGCGGGAATTTGCCTTGCGTCCCGGGTTTGCCGTAACCGGAGCTGCCAACCCAACCGATCGTTTGACCAGGTTTTACAATCGTACCTATGCCGATGGTCTTATCGAATCCGGACAAATGGGCGTAATAGTGATAGTAGTTATTCAAATCGCGAATACCGATCCGCCAGCCTCCGTAAGGATTCCACCCTTTTATCTCCACGACGCCATAGCAGGTGCTGCGGACAGGAATGCCGTGATTGGCGAAAATGTCGGTTCCTTCGTGAGTCCGCCGTCCTCCCCAGCCGCGGGCGTTGCCCCAGGTGCTGCGGTACGAATAATTATTTCCGACCGGGACGGGAAACGCATGCTCATACAAGTCCAGACGTCCGAAGGTAGCGTAAATATTGGAAAACTGCTGAATACGCTGCACAGCCCTGCTATTATGGTAATATTCCCATACGCCAATGGAGAAATCGTCTTCCGTAGACCCGCCATACTGAAGCAGTCTGTTCGCTACGGAATACAGCAGGTCGAGATCGTTGTTGCGGTTGGCAAAGCCGTCTCCGTCTCCGTCGCGGCCAATGCCGTTGAACCACTGAATCGAAGCCGGTACGTTATCGGACGAATCCGGATTAAGCGGGCCGGCCCATTGCTCCTCGTCGATATAGATGCCAACGATACTGCCCAATTGAGGGCGGGCTTTTGGCCGGGCTTTCGACAACGTACGCTCGTATTGGTCGACGGCAGCGATACGGTACCAAGGAATGCCGGTAACGGTGCTTAGCCTGTCGTAAAGCTGCTGTCTGCTGGTTAGGGAATCAACTTCTCCTTCCGAGGATTGGGATTGAGCAGGTTTGGCGTTACCGGCATTTGAGTTCGTGTTTTGATTCGGATTTGCATAGCCTGTTTGCCCGGATATTAGCATGGAAGCGACAACGGCAGCTAAGGCAATAGAAAAAGTCTGTTTCAATCGTTCCACCCTTTCGAAAGCTCGAAGCAATATTCGTTATGTTTTGCAAATCATTGGATTTTATCCGAACTATGCTATAATAAACGGTGAGATTCGACTGTCCAATTGAAAGTGAAAGCAGGGAATTCCAGATGAAATCAAGCAAAGAAAAATTGAAAAAGCCGGACTGGCTTAAAATAAAGCTTACAACCGAAGGCAACTACACCGAAATCAAAGACATGATGCGTACCAAAACGCTCCATACCGTCTGCGAGGAAGCGCGTTGCCCGAATATTTACGAGTGCTGGGCCAACCGTACGGCAACCTTTATGATTTTGGGGGATATTTGTACGCGCGCCTGCCGCTTCTGTGCCGTGAAGACAGGCCTTCCTACGGAGCTTGATCTGCAAGAGCCGCAACGCGTAGCGGAAGCAGCCGAGCAAATGGGACTTCGCCACTGCGTAGTGACATCCGTTGCCCGCGATGATTTGGCCGATGGCGGCGCTTCGATATTTGCCGGTACGATCAAGGCTATTCGTGAGCGGATGCCATTCACTCGCGTAGAAGTATTGATTCCTGATTTTATGGGTAACGAAGAGTCGCTGAAGATCGTTATGGATGCGAAGCCGGACATTCTGAACCATAACATCGAGACCGTTGAGCGGATGTCGAACCGCGTGCGCGCGAAAGCGAAATACAGAAGATCTCTGGAGCTTCTGAGACGAGCGAAGGAAATGAATCCGAAGATTCCGACGAAATCCAGCATTATGCTTGGCGTTGGCGAGACTTACGAAGAAGTATTGCAGGCAATGGATGATCTTCGTGCGGTAGACTGCAACATTTTGACGCTGGGTCAATATTTGCAGCCTACGCCGAATCACATGCCGATTGAACGTTACGTGCACCCGGATGAGTTCAAAAGCTTGAAGGAAGAAGGCTACAAACGCGGATTCCGTCATGTCGAGTCGGGGCCGCTGGTACGGAGCTCCTATCATGCCCATGAGCAGACGGATTCGGCTGCCGAAGCAGAGGGACGCGAGCTTAGCAACGTATAGCTTCTATTGGGGAATTCGAAAGAGGGGAAACGGGATTGATCCAAATTGGCGGCAAAATATATGAACTAATCCATGAAAATCGCAACGGCTGGAACGCGGACGCGTTCAAGGATCGTTACAGCGAGGTTTTGGAACGTTACGATTTTATTATTGGCGACTGGGGGTACAGCCAGCTGCGCCTGAAGGGCTTTTTCCGCGATAATCATATGAAAGCAACGAAGGACAGCGCGTACTCCGGAATGTCCGATTATATTAACGAATACTGCAATTTCGGCTGTGCGTATTTCGTTCTGGAGAAGACCGGTACGGCTGCAAAATCTCCGGATGAAGAAGCGGGAGATGAGCAGGAAGCTTCTTCGAAACAAGATACCCATGGGCAGGACAAGAATGATGCCGAGGACGAGCAGGAGGTTGGCGCTTCCTCGCTTGCTGATGCCGTTCTGGCTGGTGCCGCGGCAGCCGCAAGGGAAAGCGCAGCTGCGGGCAGAGGCGGACGTCACGCTGAGGATTCACAACAGCAGCAGCCATCCCGACAGCATGGCCATCATCAGCAACGCAGCGGGAAAGATCAGCATCGCAGAAGCTATCGTCCTAACAGCAAGAAGCCGATTAGACCGGCTGCGAACAAGGATGTCGCCGCAGCATCCGAGCAAGCAGCCGTTCATTCTCCGTCCGGTCAGAAGCGTGGAGAGCGTGGAGAGCGGGATAGAAACAAGGAGAATAATAAAGAAAACAACAAAGAGCAAGGAAGCCGTCAATAAACATAACGAAAGGGCTGTCCGCAGGTCATCGAGACCAGTGGACAGCCCTTTTTCACCACAATAGAATTTACAAGTTCCACGAAAGGTGGAAACTGAAATTCTATTTGGCGATAAAACCTACCTCTAAACGCGGTCGATCATCTTCGAGGGACTTCGATAGAGGTTTTCTCACATATCAACAAACGCATCGCGGACGCGGTTCCAGAACGGGAACGGACGGTACCTTGCAAAGCTGACTTTGCGGGTAGAGACGCTGCAGCGGATGGAACGGATATCGGTCCGTTGAAGGCTCAGATGATCGATCGTAAGCAGCAAGCGCTGTTCCTTTTTCGATATAATATCGCAATGATGATGCTGCGGCAGCAGGAACGACGATCCAAGCGTCCGGTACACGCGATTGTTAATCGACGCGATCTCTGCAATCTGAAGCGATTCAATGGACGGGTGAACGATAGCGCCGCCGACGCTCTTGTTATAAGCGGTGCTCCCCGACGGGGTGGAAATAACGATCCCGTCGCCCCGGAACATTTCGAAGGACTCATCGTTAACGCTAAGCTGCACGACGAGTGTAGCGTCAACGCCCTTTAACGTGAATTCGTTTAATGCCAGGTAGTAAAAGTTTTGCTCATCGGTTTCCACCGCGATTTCCGCAAGCGGATAACGGACGAGATGGGGCGTTTCTTCCGCCATCAAGGTGACAAGCGTCTCTAATTCATCTGCTTTCCAGTCGGCGTAAAAGCCCAGATGGCCCGTATGAATGCCAACAAAGGATACATCGGTTACCCGGTCGGTATATTTGTGGAAAGCCTGGAGCAGCGTTCCGTCTCCGCCGATGGACACAATGATGTCCGGCATGTCGTCATGACGCGTAAGTCCGCGTTCTGCCGCCAGTTGATGGAACCGCTCCGCCAATGATTTCGATAATTGATCGCCACGATCGATGACTGCATATTTCAAGAAATTTAAACCCCTTCCGGCCTATTGCAAAGATACTAATGATGATATAGGAATATGGCTTCAAATTCAACGCCGATACAAAAGTTTAAGGTGCGAGCCATCCCCACAGCAGATAAACGAGAGCAACGGAGATAAAAGCATGAGCCAGACGGGCCAGCATAAGCGGCATGTATCGCAGGTCCGTACGGCTTAGCAGGCTTAGCACCTGGGCATGCACGGAAAGCCCTCCCCAGGACAAGATCCAAGCGGCAATAGCGGCTTGATGCATCAATCCGGTACCTGCTTCCCCCGCAGCCCGCGCGCCAAGGGTTACCTCGAATAAGCCAAACACGATGGCGTCGGCAAGCTTTGCCGGAAGCCCAACAGCGCCGAACAATAACCGCAGCCCTTCGGCCAATGCCTCAACGACCCCCGCATGAGTGAGCAGCTCCATCACAACGGAGAAAAAAACGACAAGTCCGCCTACAACCATCATGAGGCGCAGCGCGGATTGAATGCTGTCCTGCAGCAGCTTGCCGAGACTTCGTCCATCCATAAGCCTGGCTTCATGCATGGCTTTGGTTGCTTCAACCAGCCGGGAGCTCCGGCGCGAAGGCGCCCGCCTTAAGGATTCGGTAACCGGCTCGTGGCGGTCATGGAACCGCATGAGAAGTCCGATAATAAAAGCTCCGCCATAGTGGGCGGCTGCAAGCACGGGAGCGAGTGCGGCATTATGGAAAAAACCGACCGACACCGCACCGATCAGAAAGATCGGATCCGATGTTGTCGTAAAAGCGACAAGCCGCTCGCCTTCGGCGCGTTTGACAAGGCCTTGCTCCCATAGCTGGGCGGTAAGCCTTGCCCCGACCGGATAGCCGGATACATACCCCATCGTAACGACGAAGCTTCCGATGCCCGGCAGGCGGAATAAAGGCCTCATTAGCGGATCTAGCAGCTTGCCGAAGAAATGGACAATCCCAAAACCGAGCAGCAGCTCGGAAATGACGAAGAAAGGGAAAAGGGCCGGGAATAAGACCTGCCACCATATCGATAATCCCCGCAGCGCCGACTCGAGCGTTTGGGAGGGGAACACGGCCATCAGCAGGACGATGAGCAAGGCGATAAGGCCGGTTATCGAAGCCGGCCGGGTAAGCGTTCGGAGCATGGATGCGTCCTCCTTTGGACTTTTGAACATGCGGAAAAGCAAAATGTACAACCCCTACATGAGGTATATGAAGAAAGGTGGACATCCTTCACTATAGGCGTGGTTTTAGCGCCAAAAAAATTTTTTCATAATTCTAAGAAAACGCTTGCAAAAAGGGCTGGACGGTCCGTTTTTTTATGTTACAATGGAGGTACCTTTGAAGGCTTGGAGTGATGATAATGAGTATAATCGCTGGCATTCTGGTCTGTGCGTTTGTGTATGTCATCCGAGAATCACTGACAGCACCGGGAGAAGAGGACTACGAAGGTTAATCGTTGCAGCTAATCAATAATAATCCCGCATTGGTGACGATGCGGGGTTTTTTTTGTGTTATAATACTAAATACCTACATGATGGAGATGAAATTGACGATGAATAGGAATATAAGCCTTTATGAAGCAATTGGTGGAGCTGAGACTTTAAGACGAATCGTTGAGTCTTTTTACCCTAAGGTGCAGGCGCATGAGCTGCTTGGTCCACTATTTCCGGAAAACATCATCCCCGTTATGGAGAAGCAGATTATGTTTTTGACTCAGTTTTTTGGAGGACCTACGCTGTTTTCCGATGAATACGGCCATCCAATGATGCGGGCGCGGCATATGCCTTTTCCGATTACGCCGAAGCATGCGGAAGCCTGGCTTGATTGCATGAAGCGGGCACTGCAAGAGGCTTCCGGCCTCGATGAAGAGCTTCAAGCGTACATTATTGAGAGACTGTCAGGTCCGGCCAACCATTTTGTGAACACACCTGAATAGGAGATGGATGGGTATGGAGCCGCTCTATCAGACAAAGATGAATTGCATTTGCTGTGAGACCATCTTTACGACATCACGGGTTCGCCCAAGCTTTAAAAAAGCGGTGGCTATCGATTCTGATTTTTGCGGTTATTACCGGGCGGAAGCAAATCCGGAGTTTTATGTGGTCCGGGTCTGTCCGACTTGCGGATTTGCAACAACGGAGAATGGTACGCAAAGGCTTACCGAGCGGCAGCGCAACAATTATTTGGAGCAGATTGGCTCACGCTGGACTCCTTATGATTACGGAGGCGAACGCGATGCGGCGCAGGCGATGAAGGTGTACAAGCTGGCCTTATTGTCGGCGCAGGCGGTTGAGGAAAAGCCAAGAGTTATAGCGGGTATTTTGCATCATATTGCATGGTTATACCGTTACGAGGGAAATCAGCAGGAGGAGCTGCGATTTATGCGGTTCGCTCTCCAAGCATATATCAAGGTCTACGAGGAAGAAGGCTCGCAATTAAACAATGCGAAGCTGATGTACATAATCGGAGAACTCAACCGGCGAACGGGCGAGCTGTCGGAAGCGGTGAAATGGTTCTCGCGTATTGTCAGCGACAAACGCATTATGGATGAGGCGATGATCCGTCGGAGCCGCGAGCAGTGGCAGCTTATTCGGGAACAGCTGGAGCAGGGGCAGCCGGTATCCCCGGCCGCAGCGACGGGAGATACTGAGTCTCCCGTGCAAACGACGGCATAATTGGCTTGTCCTGCTTTAATGGCTCAGCTTGCGGAGCCGCTGATCCGTCAGCATATAGTCTTGATCCATATCGAGGACCGTAACTTTGTTATGGCAGCACGGGAAGACAAGCAGCTTTTTCTTGCCGTGCTGAATGTCCTCGATCTCCCGCACGCGAAGAGGGATGAGAACGTTCTCGCTGCTGCAGAAGGGGCAGCTGGGAACGTAAACGTCCTTCATCACAATGTCATAGGGCCAAGTCCTCTCGAACGGAATCATGAGGACGACTCCTCCGTACCAGGAGCGGATTCAGACGGCTTACCCGCCTCTGCTTCCGCTTTTGCCAGTTCGGTGAGCTTCTGCAGTAATATATGTTTAGGCATATGCATTAAATGCTCAAGCGGCACGCCAAGCTGCTTGGACAACTTGATTGCTGTTTCGGGTGAAATTTGCAAGGGTTGTGACATGGTGTTATTCCTCCAATCTGGATATAATTAAGTTATACACCGCTGAAGCAAGATTGCGCAAATTTATTTGTCGATCTTTTTGTGGCGGTTTTTTCTATTGAAGGCTTACATAAGGAAGGCCAATACAAACGCGAAGGAGAGGAACGGTTGAATGACGACTAGCAATTATCCAATGAAATGGGATTTGGAGACGTTTTATGAAGGGGGCTCGGGTTCGGCCGCTTTCGCCAGTGAATTGGCCGGCATCGAGAAGGATGTGGCCGAGCTGGACCGGCTGCTGTCCGACAGCTCCCTGGAGACCAAGAAAAAGATTGAAGACACGACGGCTATTCTGCAGTCCGTGCTGATCCGTCTGCGTCAATCGGAATCATTCGTGGAATGCCTGCAGGCACAAAATATGAAAGACTCCGCGGCTAGCGGATTAAGCGATCGCGTAAAAACGATCAGCGCGAAGCTGCTTGGAGCATTAACGCGTTACGATAATGAGCTTCGCCAGATTGGCGATGAGGAATGGGCCGGTATCGTTAGCGACGGATCGCTTGGCGAGGTTGCATTCAGCTTGTCCGAACGCCGCGAGCTGGCGAAGGAAAAGCTTGCGCCTGAACTTGAAGCGCTTGCCGGCGATCTGGCGGTTGACGGCTATCACGGCTGGGGGGCTCTGTACGATCTGATCGTATCCCGTGCGAAGTTTACGGATATCGGCGAGAACGGGGAAGAGAAGATTCTCTCTGCCGGACAAATGTTTAACCGGTTGTCGGACGGCAATCGTTCGGTCCGTATCCGTGCTTTTGCCGAATGGGAACGCGAATGGGGCGATGCGGCGGAGCTCTGTGCGGATGCGCTTAACCGTCTCGCTGGCTTCAGGCTGAAGCTGTACGGCAAACGCGGCTGGGAATCGGTGCTGAAGGAGCCGCTGCAAATTAACCGGATGTCCGAAGATACCTTCAACGCGATGTGGTCGGCGATCAACGAAGGCAAGCCGAAGCTTGTCCGTTATCTGGAACGGAAAGCGAAGCTGTTGGGGCTGGAGAAGCTGGATTGGCATGATGTCAGCGCGCCGCTTGGTTCTTCTGCGCGAACAATAAGCTTTGACGAGGGTGCGAAGTTTATCGTGGAGCAGTTCCGCAAGTTTAGTCCGGATATGGCGGATTTCTCGGAAGTGGCCTTCCGTGACGCTTGGATCGAAGCGGAAGACCGTGCGGGCAAGCGCCCCGGCGGCTTCTGTACTTCTTTCCCTAAGAGTCGTCAGACGCGGATTTTCATGACTTACTCGGGAACTGCGGATAACGTTTCGACGCTTGCCCATGAGCTTGGACATGCGTACCATCAATATGTCATGGACGATCTGCCGGCGCTGTCGCAGGAATACGCGATGAACGTAGCGGAGACGGCTTCCACTTTTGCCGAGCTGATCGTATCGGATTCGGCGATGAAGACGGCTGTTGACCGCGAAGAAAAGCTAGGCCTTCTGGAGGACAAAATCCAGAATGCCGTTGCGTTCTTTATGAATATCCATGCCCGGGTATTATTCGAGACGCGCTTCTATGAGGAGCGTAAGCAAGGTATCGTACCGGTCGAAAAGCTGAACAGCCTTATGGAGGAGGCTCAGCGCGAAGCTTTCAGTGGAGCGCTCGGCGAGCTTCATCCGCATTTCTGGGCATCCAAGCTTCACTTCTATATTACAAGCGTGCCGTTCTACAATTTCCCTTACACGTTCGGCTACTTGTTCAGCGCGGGGATCTATGCGCGAGCGCTGCAGGAGGGACCGGCGTTCGCGGAACGTTACGTACAGCTTCTGCGCGATACCGGCCGCATGACGGTAGAGGAGCTGGCGAAGAAGCATCTTGGCGTCAACCTCGAGGAAGCCGATTTTTGGCGCGAAGCGGTTGAGCTTACAACGAAGGATATTGATCTGTTCCTGGAATTGACGGAATAGGTTGCGGTTATTAAGGAAGGCGTATCATCCTTGGGGTGATACGCTTTTTTTATTTTGCTAGCAGTTACCTTTACCGCTTTTACTTAATGAATGATTCGATCGTCCAAATTTTCTTTGTTAACGATATAAGAATGAATGCGCTGTTTTCCTTCGCCGCAAGGAAGCAACAGGTTGAGCTTTGCCATCTCTCTTAAAATGGAGCGTGCTGTTTCAATGTGAACGGTTAGGTAAGTACTGACCTCGCGAGCGCGGAATGGTTTTTCGGTACGCAAAGCAAGGCGTAATACTTCGTGCTGGATGATTGCATCTGATGAACGCTCCGTGAAATGCCGGTCCAACCAAGTGCTCATAAACTGTTGCACGATTTGCTCGCACATCCGTAGCCTGTCGCAGATATCGTCATAGGAAAACCGTAGAATTCGCCATCCATCAATAACTAAGTGATTTTGCCGGATGCGATCATCTGAGAAATGGTTACGGCTAGCCTGCGATAAGTGATGTCCAAAACCATCAATCTCAATACTCAGTTTAAGTGGGTATTTGAGGTAAGCAAAGTCAAGATACCTTGCGCCGTCACGGAAGTCGGCTACCTTATACTCCGGATGCAAGTTCTCAAAGTTACGAAAAGCCGGAAACCACACATTTTTTAAGAACAATCTTTCGGCATGTGCATGTCCTTGCATAAGCCTTTCTTTGGCTTTTCCATTGAGCTTTTTCAGGTGCATTTCATACCACTTTTGATGAACAGATTCGAAAGACATAGTTACAAGCTCCTTTCAAAAATAAAACACGCCGCTTTCCAAGACGCTATGCGTCAAGGAAGCGGCGTGTTCTTCACGACCGGAAGTTGATTTAGTTTAAGTTTACCATTATTTGGGCGATCTGTTCAAGTGGGAGGGTAAGTAAGAGGAAAAAACCGACTTGCAAGCGGTTGGTGGGAGCGGAGAGGAATGGAGGAAGGTAAAAAATAAGAGGAAAAAACCGACTTGCGGGTGGTTGGTGGGAGAGAAGAGGGTGTGAGGAAGGTAAATAAGAGGAAATAACCGACTTGCGAGCGGTTGGTGGGAGCGGAGAGGGAGTGGGAAAGGTGAATAAGAGGAAAAAACCGACTTGCATGGGGCCGGGGGAACTAGCAGGAGCGTAGATTGGGTGCGGTTGAGCGGCAAATAGAAGAAAAAGAGTGCAGGACTCCTGCCCCACTAGCTATATGCACAGCATAAATAGAGCACAATTCGGATGTAACAGAACATATATTGTGTAGTAAATATATATGTGCTATATTAAATCCGATTAATGATGGTTATATAGGGAAATGTGTGTAATAAAAAGTGAGAGGGTGAACCGTTATCCAGCTATCGAATCGCCAGCTAGAATTGCTTGAGCTAGTTAAAAAGCATGCGCCGATTACAGGGGAGCAGCTTGCGGAGTATATGGGCGTCAGCCGCCCGACGCTGCGCTCGGACCTGTCGCTGCTTGTGATGCTGAACCTTCTTGACGCGAAGCCGAAGGTTGGCTATTTTC
Source organism: Paenibacillus sp. MMO-58 (assembly GCF_037146255.1). Taxonomy (NCBI): domain Bacteria; kingdom Bacillati; phylum Bacillota; class Bacilli; order Caryophanales; family Paenibacillaceae; genus Paenibacillus; species Paenibacillus sp. MMO-58. The sequence goes on along the minus strand of NZ_JBBCVY010000006.1, from coordinate 290,023 downwards.
TCGGCGAAGCCTACCGTTCGACCGACGATACGGCAACCCGTCAGCGCTTTGACAATATCAAGGTACACGAGATCCAAGGGGTTCCGGTCAATATTCCGGAGACGTTATCCGTACAGGATGCGGTTATCACCTTGTTCATGGAGAACGCCAATACGCTGCTGATCGTGGACGAGAACAAGAATCTCGCGGGCATTGTGACTCCCAAGGATTTGCTTAAGATCACGCTTGGAAATCCGGGCGCTGGTACCATACCCGTCAGCATGGTTATGACGCGTTTTCCGAATATCGTCACTCTTGCTCCCGAAGAATCCGTATCGGATGCGATTCGAAAAATGATGCTCCATCAGGTGGACTGCCTGCCGGTTATTATTCCCGGCGAGGGCGGACCGGAAATTAGCGGATGGGTATCGAAATCGAACATTATCCGGCTGATGTCGGATATTGCAACAGCTGCGGAACTGGGGGATTAGGAGCTTATGTCAGAGCAAATTATTTACGTTTGTTCAGATGCGGTAGGGGAGACCGCGGAAGCCGTCGCGAAAGCGACCTTGCGGCAGTTCGCATCCGATCATGTCAAAATTAAACGGTTCGGCCATGTAAAGACCGAAGAGGAAGTTATCCAGATTGTTGCGGAAGCAGCCCGTACGGGAGGGTTTATCAGCTATACGCTTGTTCAGCCGGAGCTGCGCGAGCTGATGAAGGAAGAATCGTTCCGCTGGGGCGTACGGGCAGTTGATGTAATGGGCCCGATGATGCAGGCTTTCGTTGATACCTTTGGCAGCTCGCCAAAACGCAAGCCCGGACTGCTCCATTCCATCGACGACGATTATTACCGCCGGATGGAAGCCATTGAATTTGCGGTTAAATACGACGACGGCAAGGATGCCCGCGGCCTGATGCAGGCTCAAGTAGTTCTCATCGGCGTATCGCGGACGTCCAAGACTCCGCTGAGCATCTTCTTGTCCCATAAAGGAATCAAGACAGCGAATCTTCCTCTTATGCCGGAGGTCAGACCGCCTGCTGAGCTTACGCCGGCACCGGGTCGGTTAATTGTTGGGCTTACGATGAAGCCTGAGCATTTGCTGCATATCCGGACTGAACGGCTTAAGACGCTAGGTCTTCCCCAGTCCGCGCAATACGCCTCCATGGAGCGGATAATGGAGGAGCTCGCCTATGCTTCCAGCGTGATGGAGGCGTTCCAATGCCCGGTTATAGATGTAACGAATCGCGCGATTGAAGAGACCGCAGGACTTATTATCGAGCAATTATCTTAGGTACCCTTAGAAAATGTTGCACAAAAAAACGCCGCCAACGTATTTATCGCATAAAAATGGCAATACGTATGAGAGGATGCCCAAAAATGTTAGAACGCGAATTGTCTTTAGAGCTAGTGCGAGTCACGGAGCTTGCGGCGCTTGCCGCTTCCCCTTGGATGGGCCGGGGAGATAAGAACAGCGCCGATGGCGCAGCAACCGAAGCGATGCGGAGCATGTTTGATACGGTATCAATCCGTGGTACGGTTGTTATAGGCGAGGGTGAAATGGATGAAGCGCCGATGCTTTACATTGGTGAGCAAGTCGGCAGCATGCAGGGACCCGAGGTTGATGTTGCTGTTGATCCGCTCGAAGGAACGGAGATCGTTGCTCGGGGACTCAATAACGCAATGGCCGTATTGGCCGTTGCAGGTAAAGGCCAGCTCCTTCACGCGCCTGACATGTATATGGAAAAGCTTGCGGTTGGACCGGAGCTTGCCGGCAAGCTGTCGCTGAAGGACCCGATCCGCATAACCCTGGAGAAGGCGGCGCTTGCGCTGGATAAGCCAATCACGGACTTGACCGTGATGATTCTTGACCGTGAGCGCCATGCCGATATGACCCGCGACTTAAGGGAAGCGGGCGTCCGGATCAAATTTTTATCGGACGGGGATGTCGCGGGAGCGCTAGCGCCTTCTTTTCCGGAAGCGGGTATCGATCTCTATGTTGGTTCGGGCGGCGCTCCCGAAGGCGTCCTTGCGGCGGCTGCGCTCAAGTGCCTGGGCGGCGAAATTCAAGGCAGGCTTATTCCCGAAAGCGAGGAGCAATATGAACGCTGCGTCTCTATGGGGCTGACGGATCCTCGCAAAATATTAAATATCAACGATATGGTAGGGACCGGGGATGTTATTTTCGCGGCGACCGGCGTAACGCCCGGAGAGTTCCTGGGCGGAGTGCGCTATATGCCTGAACAGCGTGCGGAGACGCATTCCATGGTCATGCGGGCACAGACGCGTACCGTGAGGTATGTGAAGTCGCTTCATTATTTACCGAACAAACCTCTATTGCGCAAATAAACTAGGAATGAAAGAAGGAATGGAAATGGAACGAACCTTTGTCATGGTGAAGCCCGATGGTGTCAAGCGTGGATTAATCGGCAGCATAGTAGCAAGATTCGAGCACAAAGGCTTTAAGCTCGTACAGGCGAAATTGATCGAGATCGATACGCCCCTGGCAGAGCGCCATTACAGCGAGCACGCGGCGAAGCCCTTTTTTGGCGAACTCGTCGAGTTCATTACTTCTGGTCCTTCTTTCGCCATGGTCTGGGAAGGCCCCGGCGCCGTAAAAAACGCCCGTACCCTAATCGGCCGCACGAATCCGACGGATGCCGATGCCGGTACGATTCGCGGCGATTACGCATTAAGCGTAGAGAGCAATATTGTTCATGGCTCCGATTCCGTTGAGAGTGCGGAACGCGAGATTGAGATGTTTTTTGGCGGACATCTATGAAGTTTTTCCTGGATACGGCTAATGTCGAGGAGATAAGAAGAATTGCAAGGCTTGGCCTCGTTGACGGGGTAACGACGAATCCGTCCCTGATTGCGAAGGAAGGCCGCGACTTCAAGGATGTTATCCAGGAAATTGCAGGCTTCGTACATGGTCCGATCAGTGCGGAGGTAATCGGAACGACTTCGGAAGAGATGCTGATGGAGGCTTTTGATATCGCGGATTGGGCGCCCAATATCGTCATTAAGCTGCCCATGACCGAAGACGGTCTTTATGCAACCCGCGCCTTGTCGGAAAAAGGCATTAAGACCAATGTGACGCTGATTTTCACGGCCGCACAAGGTTTAATGGCTGCTAAAGCAGGCGCAACCTACATTAGTCCTTTTGTCGGCCGTCTGGATGACATTGGTACGGATGGCATAGGACTAATTCGGGATCTCCGGGCAATTCTTCATAACTACGGGATGCATGCAGAGATCATCGCGGCAAGCATCCGCCATATCGGGCATGTCGAGCAGGCTGCGCTGGCCGGAGCCCATATTGCAACAATTCCCGGAGCGCTGCTCCCGTCACTATGGAAGCATCCGCTTACGGATGCCGGAATTGCGAAATTCCTTAGCGATTGGGACGGAAGGAAGCCGAATTCGTAAACTTAAAAATGACCGAAACCCCCATGCAAACGGGTAACCGTTTGCATGGGGGTTTTCTTTTTGCTGGAGCGCTTCTCTGCAACAAAGTGTCGCAAAAATATGAAAACCGTTGAAAAAGCTATTGACATGATACGATTTGTATCTTAAAGTAGTGTATACAAATGTTGATACGAATTGTATCTAAAGTCCTACAAGGCTGCAGGAGGGAAACGCGTGGAATTAAAGCAATATGCTCAGATCGTTATAAAAAAATGGTGGCTGATTGTCGCCATCGTTATCGTTGCAGTTGTTGCTACAGGCGTTAAAAGCTACTTCTTCACAACTCCGGTCTACCAGGCCAAGGCCACTCTTATCGTCAATCAATCTCCTCAGCAAGCCGGCGTAGAAACGCTGAATCTTGGTTTGCTGCAATCCAATGTCATGCTTATCAATTCGTATAAAAAAATTGTTGAATCGGCCTACATCATGGAAAAAGTCGTCGAGCAAAATCCGAACCTGGGCATTACCGCTGATCAATTATCTCAGAAGGTAAAGGTAGAATCCGCCGATGAATCACAGGTGATGGACATCATGTATACCGGCGCTTCATACAAGCAGGCCGCCCAAATCGTGAATACGGTATCCGAAATCTTCAAGGATCAAATCCCTCATATCATGAAGGTCGATAACGTGACCATTCTCGATAAAGCGGATGATAAGGATATTCCTAGCCCGATCAACAACAGTCCAATCCTGAACATGCTGATCAGCTTTATCGTTTCTTGCATGCTGGCAGTCGGGATCATCTTCCTGCTCGATTATCTTGACGATACGATCAAGAACGAAACGGAAATGCTGCAAACCCTTGATCTGCCGGTTCTTGCACTAATCAATAAGATCAATAAGCAGGATATGGGGCTAAAGAACAAGCCAAACGTCAAAATCAAAAAAGAACTCAATGAAGCCACGTACGCGACACTTAACCAGTAAGGAATAATCGAATAAAGAATTTGGTTTGGCAGCCCTAGGCCTATAAGTCAGGGCTTGTATTTTATAGAGATACTATATCGGATAGGTGAGGGTGAGAGAGTAATGAATAAGGTGAAAAAGGCTATTATTCCTGCTGCCGGACTCGGAACCCGGTTCCTTCCGGCAACGAAAGCGATGCCGAAAGAAATGCTGCCCATCGTCGATAAACCTACGATCCAGTACATTGTGGAGGAAGCAATAGAATCCGGCATCGAAGACATCATTATCGTAACGGGCAAGGGAAAGAGAGCGATCGAGGATCATTTCGATCATGCTTTTGAGCTGGAGCATAACTTGTTCAGCAAGGGTAAGTTCGATCTGCTGGATGAAGTTCGGCGTTCCTCCAACGTGGATATTCATTATATCCGCCAGAAAGAGGCGCGGGGGCTAGGACATGCGGTATGGTGTGCACGCAATTTTATCGGAGATGAGCCTTTTGCCGTCCTGCTAGGGGATGACATTGTGCAATCCGAGGTGCCTTGTGTGAAGCAACTAATTGAGCAATACGAACGGACAGACCGTTCCGTTATCGGTGTTCAGACGGTCCGTGAAGACCAGACGCACCGGTATGGCATCGTTGATCCTATAGAAAGCTTTGACCGACTTTATCAGGTAAAGCGGTTTGTGGAGAAGCCCGCTATAGGACAGGCGCCCTCCAATCTTGCGATTATGGGGCGTTACATTCTGACACCGGAAATATTCGACTGCCTGAAAAACCAGGAAGAAGGCGCCGGAGGAGAAATCCAGCTCACCGACGCGATTCAGAAGCTGAACGAGCTGCAAGGCGTGTATGCATACGATTTTGTAGGAACCCGGTATGACGTGGGCGAGAAGCTTGGATTTATTACAACGACGATCGATTTTGCCCTCAGAAACGAAGAACTACGTATTCCCCTGCTCGCTGCCATGGAAGAAATGATGCTGCGGGAGCAGTCCAATAAGATTAATTAGAGGTGAATGTTATGGCTCCGACTCCTCAGCAGAATGATCTTGAAGCAGTCTTTGATGCAGCCACCATATATACCGCCTACGAGCGACGGCCTCTTCGTATTTACTTAATGGTCAAGCGCGGATTTGACCTCATTGCCGCCAGCTTGGGGCTGATTCTCCTTTCCCCGCTTTTTCTTCTTGTCGCCTTTCTGATTAAGCTCGAGAGTCCCAAAGGCCCTGTCTTTTTCTATCAAACGCGGGTTGGCCGTAACGAAACAACGTTCAGGATGTTCAAATTCCGCTCCATGGTAGCCAATGCCGAGGAAATGCTGGAAAGTCTGCTGAGCCAGAACGAAATCGAAGGCGCCATGTTTAAGATGAAGGAAGATCCCCGGATTACAAAGGTCGGCAAGTTCATCCGCAAAACAAGCATTGACGAGCTTCCCCAGCTGTGGAACGTCATCCGCGGAGACATGTCGTTGGTAGGCCCAAGACCTGCCCTGCCCCGCGAAGTAAACGAGTACACGAACTACGATAAGCTCCGACTCAAGGTACTGCCGGGCTGCACTGGATTATGGCAGGTAAGCGGACGCAATGAGCTGAGCTTTAAGGAAATGGTCGAGCTTGACCTGAAATATATCGAGGAGCGGGGATTCCTGTTTGATCTGAAGCTGATGCTGCTTACGGTAAGGGTCATGTTTGGTTCCAAGAACGCTTACTAGAGACGTCAGCGAAACGGAGGGAGATTGGAATGAAACTTGTCCTGTTATCGGGCGGATCGGGAAAAAGGCTGTGGCCGCTTTCCAATGATGCCCGCTCCAAGCAATTTCTGAAAGTGCTTGAGGATGAACGGCATCAGCTCGTATCGATGGTACAGCGGGTATGGGGACAAATTATGGAGAGAGGTCTTGGGGATAGCAGCTTTATTGCTACCGGCAAATCGCAGATAGAGATGATGCATAATCAGATCGGCCGTCACGTGCCGCTGATTATCGAGCCGGAACGCAGGGATACGTTTGCGGCAATTGCCTTAACGGCTGCCTATCTCTATTCGGAGCAAGAAGCCGGACTGGACGAAGTGGTCGCGATTCTTCCGGTTGATCCATACGTAGAAGACCGTTTTTTTGATGAGGTCAAGCAGCTGGAGGTGGTTTTATATGAATCGGGGGCAAATCTTGCCTTGATTGGCGTAAAACCAACCTATCCTTCCTCCAAATACGGCTATATTGTGCCCTCTGCTTCCGGCAAATCGGATGAGGCCCGTTACCGTCAGGTAAACCGATTCGAAGAGAAGCCATCGGAAGCACGGGCGGCTCGGTTGATTGAGGAATATGATGCGCTCTGGAATTGCGGCGTATTTGCGTTTAAGCTTGGCTTTCTGATTGGTCTGCTGGAGCAAAAAGGGCTGCCTCTTCATTATAAAGAGCTAGTCCGGCAATACCACACCTTGCCGAAGGTCAGCTTCGACTATGAAGTGGTTGAGCGGACAGAGCATATCGTGGTCCGTCCGTATGAGGGGTACTGGAAGGATCTTGGCACCTGGAATACGTTAACGGAAGAGATGGGCAACCGTCTCATCGGCAAAGGCATGATCAGCGAGGATAGCGTAAACACTCATCTGATTAACGAGATTGATATCCCTGTCTCCATTCTCGGTTTATCCAATGTGGTAGTGGCAGTGAGCCCGGACGGCATTCTCGTGGCTGACAAAAGCGCGAGCCCGCGGGTGAAGGACTTCATTAATTATAATCAGGGACCGATGTTCGAGGAGCGGAGCTGGGGCTGGGCGCGGATTCTGGATGATCAACGTTACGATGACGGCCGCTTGGTCGTGACGAAGCGGGTAGGCATCCTGCAGGGCCGCAACATCAGTTATCAGCTGCATATTAATCGGGAAGAAGTATGGACCATCGTAAAGGGCGAAGGCGAGTTCATCCAGAACGGCAATTTTATGCGGGTAAAAGCGGGCAACGTGCTTCATATTCCGATGAAGACGCTGCACAGCATCCGGGCGGTGTCCGAGCTTGAAATTATTATTGTACAATCCGGTAACGGGGATGAGGACAGCCGGATTGTCGAGCTTTACAATACCTGGGAAGAAGTCGAAGAGAATTGTACGAATATGTAGAATATATGAAAGCATAACGAATAAGCGCATTCTTCTCCATTGGGAGGGCAATGCGCTTTTCTATTAAATAAATCTAATCTATCGAAGAAGGCTAATCGCGGTTGCCGTTACTAGATTGGCTGCATATATGGAAGGAGGAGAAGAAAGGAGGAGGATGTATGGCGACAGGCAAAACAAGCAACATGGGCATGAACAGCTGGGGAACATCCGAAACGGTCAAACCAACCGAATTAAACGCAAATTTTACTGCACTCGACAACGAGCTTGGGGCGCGAGGATTGGACATTCGCTGGAAGGGGGCTGATGCCAGCGGGGCTGCCGGCAGCTATAATGCTCTCCTCGCGGCCGTTAACGACACGGCAACAACTGCGATCTTTGTACCGCCGGGCATATATCTGATCGAGAAGAGCATTACGATACCAGCTAACAAAAGGCTGGAATTCGCGCGCGGCGCCCGGTTGAAGCCGGCCAAAGGGATTACGATTACTGTAAACGGAACCATTGCAGCCAGTCTGTATGATTGGATCTTCGACATTACGGCTGGAGGATCCATTGCGGGAACGCCCAAGGTAGGCGATATCTATCCTACGTGGTTCGGTGCGGCAGGCGACGGGGTTACGGACGACACAGCGGCTTTTCAGGCAGCGATGGCAATCTGCAACAAGAAGTACAGGATCTTTATCCCGGTGGGCAAGTACCGGATTCGGCAGACGATTACGAATAACTCCCGCGGAATGTACGGGGCGGCTACTTTTCTGGATGACGGCCAATCAGGCTCGCTGCTGTTCTGGGATCCGATAGATACCAAGACTGATTTGCTTCCGTGTATACGTATCGAGAATGCGGGAATAGACGCGAATTTTGAGGATTTCGGCATCTACGGACCGGTAGCTTACGGTACGGCGAATCTGGCCACTTGGATCAACAAAAGCTTGTTCGATCAAAGCTTGTATACGATGTTTGCGGCAGGAACGGCAGCAATCGAGGTGGCAGGAGGAGCAAGACCTATTTTCCGCTGCGTGGCAACCCGCCAGGTAAAGGTAGGCCTTCTGCTCAACAGTACCGATGGCCATGTAACAACTTATGACTGCTCCTGGAATGGACTGATCGGCATGTATTGCATGCGGAACAGCGAGGATTATTTCGTTCAGGGCGGCATGGTGTCGGGTGCATTCTGCGGGCTGATGATCGGCGTCAGAGAGCATGCGGGGCATTACGGAGGAATGGCGGTTACGTTCCAGCGCGTTCACATGGGTTATTCGCCGTATGGTATTTACCAGGTTATCGATTCAGCTTCCGTACCGGATGTCGTAAACGGAATTTACGGCACTTTGGAATCGGTTCGGTTCGAATATGTCGGCGAAGCGGCAATCAAGCTGCTCCCGGCCTCGTTGTCGATCGGTCTCTCGATTTCGGGCTTCGGGATGTCCTGGTCTACTCTTAATTCGTCGGCTACGGAGTTTGCGCTCCCCGATGCTTTGAAAGCGCGCAATACGAAGCAAAGCTATGCGGCCTACTTCGGCACAATCGCAAATTGCGATTTCAAGGACATTGAAGGGACGGTAATGCTGTCGGGCGCTCCCGGTCAGCTAGGGACGGCTTATATCGAATACTTGGGCGATGATGTCATTTTGACAGGGCTACAGCCGGAATATTGCCTTATTGCAGAGCGGTATATCGATACGTCGCTTCAATATTCTACGCCGCTGCTTGTCGGGCAATCGATCCGCGCCAAAGCCAACAATCCGCTTGGACACGGAAACCTCGTCCAGAACCCGGAGCTGTTGAAGAGTTGGACGACAACGGGGGCCGCGTTATCCATGGTGACCACCTTGGCCACGCTGCCGGTACCTTTCTCCGCAGAGATGAAAACCTACGTGGACAAAGGCATCTCGGCGGTTTTGAAAATTACGCCAAACGGCAACAGTCCGTATGCCGCCATACCGTTTAATCCGATTCCGCTTACAATCGATACAAACCGTTACATTACCTTCGAATATTTTATCCTCTCTCCGCAGGCGAGCTGCCGCAGCCGGTTGGAATTCGGCAGCTCGATGACGCTGTATGATTTCACTTTCGACGTGACGGTTAATCAATGGACGAAGATCACCTGCAATGAGCAATATGCGCCTAACGCCAATGCCTATTCTGCCTCGTTTTTTGACCTTTCCCCAAGCGCGCCGACTTATATCGCAGCCGTGATGGTCGCATATGATTACAACGCCGCGTACTCTCCTTACAATCATGCCTACGCGAAAGCCGCCATCGAAAGCGGAGATGCCTTTATTCTAACTGACAAATCGACGGGGGCAAGAGGTCGTATCGAGCTTGTAAACGGCAAATTGCAAGTGACAATGTTGCCTTAATAGCAGTATGTAATTCCTGAAAATGGAGAAGCCAGTTATTTACGCGTATGCCGGGATAACTGGCTTTTTCATGTAGAATAAGCTTGACATGCTACTAATTGTATCATAAAGTTATATACATAATGTATCAAGAAGCCTTGGCGGAGGTGCAAAGTGGAGATTAAACAATACTTTAGAATTGTGCAAAAAAAGTGGTGGCTTATCCTTATACTCGTTCTTCTTGCCAGTGTGATTTCGGGGATAAAAAGCTCCTTTTATACGACACCGATCTATGAAGCCACGGCTAAACTGATCGTCAATCAATCCTCGGGTGCGTATCAACAAGGATATCCGGATGTTGGGTTGCTTCAGAGCAACTTGATGCTGATGGATTCCTACAAAGAGATTATCAGCTCCGCTGCCATACTCGATAAAGTAGTGGAGAAAAACCCTGGCCTTTCGGACTCCTCGTACGAAATGTCCAAAATTTTGCAGGTCTACTCTTACGAGAACTCTCAGGTGCTTAACTTAACGTATCAAGCCACTTCTTATGAAAGCGCGGCTGAGACCGTTAATGCTATCTCGCTTGTGTTCAAGGAAGAAATTCCAAAAATTATGAATGTCGATAACATTACGATTCTTAATGAAGCCAAAGTGAAGGATACCCGTCCTCATAATCCGGTCAATATCAATCTTGTGACAAGCATTCTGGTGGCCTTTGTGTTGTCCCTGCTTGCTTCCGTTGCATTAGTCTTAATTCTTCACTTCCTGGATGACAACTTAAAGAATGAAGAAGAATTGAAAGAGTTACTGGGGATACCACTTCTTGCCGCAATGAGTAAGATAAAAAAGGAAGATTTACGCGGACGTCGCGGGGAGCAAGTCTTAATTCGCAAGGAAGCAGGTGGTGACAATGTCTATGCGCAGATCAACCAGTGACAACCGGTTAGTTGTCCTGCTTAATCCAAGCTCGCCGGTAGCAGAGGCTTACCGGACGCTTAGAACCAATATTCAATACTCTTCGGTAGATGCGCCGATTCAACTGTTAATGGCCGCCTCAGCCCAATCCGGTGAAGGCAAATCGACCGTGATCTCAAATCTGGCGGTTGCCTACGCTTTGGAAGGGAAACGGGTACTGCTCATTGATACTGATCTTCGCAAGCCAACGATCCACCGGATTTTTGCGCAGACGAACAGACTAGGCCTCACCAATCTGTTGACCTCTCAAAGTTCCTTGCAGGAGGTTATCAGGGATGGCGGAATCGATAATCTGGATATCATTACTTCCGGACCTACGCCTCCTAATCCTGCGGAACTGCTGGGATCCCACAGGATGAAGGTCATCCTTGAGGAGCTCAGGGAACGTTATGATCTGATTCTGTTTGATACCCCGCCCGTCCTTCCCGTGACGGATAGTCTGATTATGAGCTCTTACTGTGACGGCGTTCTTCTTGTTATTCATGCCGGGAAAGTGAAGAAGGCGTATGTCCGCAAGGCGAAGGAAAAGCTGGATTTTGTGCAGTCTCGAATTATTGGAGCGGTTTTTAACCAGATGAAAAGGCAAGATATCGCTTTCGTGAAATATTACGGAACCTCGAAGTAACAAACGAGTAACAAATTTTTGCAGGAAGGATAAGTGAATGACTCATGAAGATCAGTGTCGTCATCCCGTCCTATAAGCGCGTAAGCAGCTTGAAAAAGGGCTTGGAAGGATTGTTCAACCAGCAGAGGCTGCCGGATGAAATCATTGTTGTCGCAAGGGATTCGGATCAGGAAACGATTGAATTCCTCTCCGGGTATCCTTCAGAACTGCTGAGGCAGGCCATTGTACATAAGCCGGGAGCGGTGGCGGCATTAAACGAAGGCTTCGGGCAAGCTTCCGGAGACATCATTGTCATGACGGATGACGATACGGTTGCATATCCGGATTGGCTGGAACGAATCGAGAAACATTACGGCACGGATCCCAGGCTCGGGGCTCTTGGAGGAAAGGACTGGGTCTATCATTCCGGCAAGCTGGAATACGGTCAGTCTGAGGATGTCGGAAAGTTGTATTGGTTTGGGAGGATGTCCGGCAATCATCATATCGGAATCGGAAAGGCCAGAGAGGTCGATATCCTGAAAGGGGCCAATATGAGCTTCCGCAAGGAGGCAATCCGTTCCATCAAATTTGACGACCGGCTCAAAGGCGGCGGCGCTCAGGTTCACTTGGAAATTGGCATCTGTCTGCGCGTGAAACAGGGAGGCTGGCGCGTCCTTTACGACCCAAGCGTATGCGTCAACCATTACCCTGCTGAAAGATTTGATGAGGACAAGCGGAATACCTTTAACGAAACCGCATGTATCAATATGGCGCATAATGAAACCTACATCATCCTGAAGCATTCGGGTACATTCCGAAGAGCAGTCTATTTACTCTACAGTATGCTCGTCGGCAGCAGCCCTTCTCCCGGGTTGTTGCAAATGATTCGAATGGTTCCGCGTGAAGGCATTTCCGCTTTCCGGAAATTGCGCACGACATACACGGGCAGATGGGATGGTTGGAAAACGTGGAAAACGTGGTCAAACTCTTAGATAGTACCCGAGTCATCCTGCTCAAGGGCATTAGTATTATCGCCGTATTGCTTATGGTGCTGATCATTGGCTACCTGGCCGCCATGCATGATTATTTTGCGGGCATGTGGCAGCTTTCGATTGTTATGGCCCTCACGTTGATGGGATGGTTTATCCAGCAGGTTAAGCCGGCCCTATACCTGCCCTATCTGCTGGCGGTATGGGCCATCTATCCCGAACTGAGGCGTCTGCTCGATTGGAGCTTTGGAGCTTACAGTGAAACACCGATCTTATCTACTGCCCCCTTGTTTGTAAGCCTCGTTATGCTGATCCCGATTATCAAAAACTTCAGGAAGCTGTCGAAAACGGTACTACGGATCGAAACGATCGCCCTCTCCGTTCTGCTCTACGGATTTTTGATCGGCATCATTCAATACGGCGGAATTGCCGCCAGCTTCGATCTAATCAACTATGCTACTCCGCTTCTCATTATTGCTTACGTAAATGCCAGCCCGTTCCAAAGCCAGACCAGGGACTGGCTGCTCAAAGGCTTTACTTATATTGCCGTTCTTGTGGCATTGTACGGCATCTATCAATATTTCCTTATCCCGCCCTGGGATAAGTTCTGGATGATTCATTCGGAGATGCTGTCGATCGGAAAGCCTGAGCCGCTTAAGGTAAGGGTGTTCTCGACGCTGAACTCGCCAGGCCCGGCAGGCGTTTTTTTCGGATTTGCTCTTGCTGTTATGACCATGAACAAAAAATGGCGGGCATTAGGGCTAATTGGAATGGTTATTGTCGCTTTCGGGTTTCTGCTTACGCTAGTTCGAAGCAGCTGGATTGCGCTTGCGGCGATGATCCTCGTCTATTTCCTGCAAGCCAAGTCTACCCATAAATTCAAGCTGCTCGCAATCCTTGTCGTGCTGTTCTTATGCTATCAATTTATTTTGCCGGGATTGCCCGGCGCGGAGACGATTACGAACCGATTCGATACTTTCGGCAATTTGAATGAGGATGTCTCCTATAACGACCGTCTTGCATTCTCGACATTCATTCTGGATTCGATATCGGTTAATCCAATGGGCAACGGCCTGGGCAGTACGGGGCTTAGCGCCAAGCTGAATGAAAACGCGATGCAGGTGTTCGATAATGGCTTCCTAAACATCTTTTATACATTTGGCTTGCCGGGAGGGCTGGCTTTTCTCGGGTTCCTGGCCTATCTCTCCGTTCTTGCTTTGAAAAGGGAGAAAAAATCAAGTCAGTATTACCATCTCGCATTTGCTTCGATGGCAGGCGCCGGTGTACTGCTTATGAGCAATAATTTTCTGCCTGGAAGCGGCGGGGCCTGCTTATGGTTTCTCGTATCTATGATTTTCTTGAGGGGGGAGAAGGAGAATCATGAAAATCTGCTTCGTCACCCATAAGGTGAGAAAAGGCGATGGACAAGGCCGGGTCAATTACGAGGTTATTCTTGAAGCTCTAAGACAGGGACACGAAGTTATGATTATCGCTTCCGAGCTGTCGGATGACCTCGTGAGGCATCCGCAGGTGGAATGGAGAAAGGTTTCCGCAGGCAGATTGCCTAGCGAGCTGCTCCGCAATCAGTTATTTGCTGTCCGTACGACCTTCGAATTGTTACTGAGAAAAGGGCAGCTCGATCTAATCGTTGCGAATGGTTTTGTGACTTATGCGAAATCAGATATTAATTGCATTCATTTCGTTCACAGCGCATGGCTGGCATCACGCTATCATCCTTACCGGGAACGCAAAAGCCTTTCTTCCTTGTATCAATGGATTTATACGGGGCTGAACCGCTATATGGAACAAAATGCAATGAAACGTACCTCCGTTGTTGTTGCAGTCTCGGATCGGGTTCGGCAGGAGCTGATCCAGGATGCGGGTGTTGGCGGAGAGCGTATTGCGGTTATACGGAACGGCGTTGATCTGCAGGAATTCTATCCGGACCGGGCAACGCGCGCAGAGCTTCAGCTTGACGAAGATAAGCTCTATGCCTTGTTTGCCGGCGATATAAAGTCGTCACGTAAAAATCTGGATACCGTCATTAAGGCTCTAGGCCATGTTCAGGATGTCCATTTGCTGGTCGTTGGCGATACGACGGGAAGCCCGTATCCGAAAATGGCTGCCGAACTTGGAGTAGCGGATAGGGTACGGTTCCTCGGCTACCGAGCCAATATGGCCGATTGGATGTCGGTTTCGGATATGTTTGTTTATCCTTCCCGTTATGAGCCTTTTGCGCTTGTCCTGCTCGAGGCGATGGCGGCAGGCACGCCGGTCATTGCTAGCCGGATATGCGGGGCATCCGAACTCTTTACCGATGAATTCGCAATAGGAATCGATGATCCGGATGATACTGAAGCCTTGACGGAAGCTATCCGAAGCTTAGCGGGTCACCGGGAGCGGTTAAAGCGGATGGGCACTGATGCAAGGAAAGCCGCTCTTCAACATTCCTGGTCGGGGATGGCCGAGCAATACGTACGATTACTGGAGGAAGCAGCCATCCGCAAGTCTGTGCCTCTTGTAGAACCGTGAAAGGAAGCCGCAAATGGCCCTATTAAATGTATTGAAACGGAAAGATAGCTTCGGCTATATGGCGCAAATTTTTGCCTCCAATGTTTTTATTCTCGTCCTTAACATGCTGACGGGTATTATTGTTGCCAGATACTTGGGACCGGAAGGACGCGGAGAACAGGCTGCCATGATTATGTGGCCGCAGCTGTTGTCCTATGTCGTAACGCTTGGCCTCCCTTCTTCGATCGTGTATTACATGAAGCAAACGGGCAGCAAACAGGGCTCCCTATACGTCGCCTCACTGTGGATGTGCTTCACTCTCGGAATTTTCTCGACGATAGGCGGGCTGTTTTTTCTTCCGGAATGGATGAAGGGTTATTCCCCGGGAAAAGTCGAGTTCGCATGCTGGGCTTTGATCCTGATTCCGTTTAGTCTTCTTGGTGTTATTAACAATGCCGTTTTGCAGGCGAGAGAGGAATACCGGCTGTACAACCGGATCCGATACCTGCCTAATATTATAACGCTTGTCCTGCTTGGTCTCATGGTTGTCTCCGGACACGTCAATTCATTTTATTCTTCGGCTGCTTATCTTGCGCCAACACTGCCGATAACGCTGTGGACAATGATCAGGCTGCTCCGTATCTATTCGATTAAACAGAAGGATATTATTGACTCGTCCAAGCAGCTTGTACAATACGGGATCCGCTCTTACGGTACGGATCTGGCGGGCACGTTATCATATTATATCGATCAGGTGCTGGTTGTAGGTCTGCTTTCCCCGGCTAGTCTAGGGATCTACCTAGTCGCACTCAGTCTGGCGAAAATGCTGGACGTCATCCAATCCTCTGTCGTATCCGTCCTGTTCCCGCAGGCGTCGGGCTTGCAACGGGAGGAAGCGATCAGGCTGACGCTTAAAGTGTACCGAATTAGTACGGTTATTACGCTGGTTTTTGTTGCCGCGGTTATTCTTCTTGCTCCTTACGCTTTGCTCATTCTGTACGGTCACTCCTACGAGGGGGCAATCCCGGTATTTCGGGTTCTTGTCCTGAGCACGGCTGTCGCAAGCGCAACCTGGACGCTGGCACAAGGTTACATGGCCACGGACAAACCCGGAAGAGCGACCCTTTTGAAGGTACTATCCCTTTTCATGAATGCTTTGTTTATTAATATCTTTACACCTTACATGGGTATTATTGGAGCAGCCTACTCCTTGCTTCTATCCGCATTCATTAACTTCTTGCTTATCTTGATCCTATATTCCTACGAGATGAAGCTGAAGTGGTCCTCTTTCTTCTATGATAAGGAAGACTGGATATGGATGAAAGAAATGCTGAGGAACAGGGGCGCGAGACATAAGGAAAGCAACGAGGCGATTAGCGGATAAATAAGGATGACAGAAAAGAGTGATTCCGATGAAAGTTCTGACGACCGGATTAGGATGGAACGAACTGCAGCCCGGGGGGCTGAACCGTTATTTTGTGGATTATAACCAGGCTCTCCGGGAACACGGTCATGCAGAGCTTGGGCTGGTAGTCGCGGATCCGGGCATGAAGCTGGAGACCAGCCTGAACGTGGCCAACACGGTTGATCATGGGGAAGGTGGCCTGCTGGCCCGGATAAGATCGGTGCGCAAGTATACGCTGGAGGCGCTGGAGTCATTCCGTCCCGACGTGTTTAATCCGCATTTCGCTCTTTACGCATCGATGATATCCCGGCAGGCGCTGCCGGATCATATTCCCATCGTGACCCATTTTCACGGGCCTTGGGCGATGGAATCTAAAATCGAGGAAGGCGGCCGCTCCGCTTTATTCCGGGAAGCCCGGTATTTGATGAAGAAGCAGGTCGAGCAGGTCACATACCGCCGTTCGGACAGCTTTATCGTGCTAAGCGAATATTTCCGCGATATCTTAACGGATCACTACGGCGTAGACCGCCGGAAAATACATATTATACCGGGTGCCGTGGAGCATGAAAGGTTCAAGCCCCATGCGGACCGGGAGGGCCTGAGGAATAGGCTTGGAATCAAGGCGGATCAAAGACTTCTTTTCTGCGCGCGCAGAATTGTACGGCGTATGGGAATAGACCGTCTGATCGAGGCAATGAGATTAGTTGCAGACCATCATCCTGAAGTATTGCTGTTTATTGCGGGAGATGGTCCGATGCGGAGCGAATATGAAAGGCAGATTGAGAAGCTAGGTTTGTCTGCCCACGTAAAGATGCTTGGCAGAGTATCCAATGAAGAGCTTGTCGAGTGGTATCAGGCAGCGGATTACAGCATTGTTCCTACGATTACGCTCGAAGGCTTCGGTCTTGTCACGATTGAGTCATTGGCATGCGGAACACCGGTGTTCGGAACGCCATACGGAGGTACCAAAGAAATCCTAAGCCGATTTTCCCCGGAGCTCCTTTTCGAGGAAGGAACAGCGGAAGCTATCGGCGGCAAGCTGATTGACGCCTTGGGAGGGAAGATCTTTTTGCCGACGCGGGAAGACTGCCGAAGCCATGTGCTTAAGCATTATACCTGGAGTACCGTGACTTCTGCGGTTACGGACGTATTCAAGGAGGCGCAGGAGAAACGGAGAAGGGGAGGCGCGTTTGGATGAGAATCGCCTATTATAACCATACCAGCTCCGTAAGCGGGGCGGAAATTAATCTGCTGGTTACTGCCGCGCATTATCAGCGGGCTGAGGTAACGATTATGGCTCCGGAAGGCGAGCTGCTGGAGCGTGCTCGCGCGGCGGGGCTAGCCGCGATAGCCTTGCCAAGTTATAATGCCAGACTATCCCGCAATCCTTTGCGGCTGGCAGCCGGGATTGTAGGAATGATAGGGGCCGGGAAACAGTTATCGAATGCGGCCATGGCAGGCAGAGCGGAGATTATACATGCAAATTCGCTTCGTGCAGGGATGATGGCCTCTCTATTCTACTGGCGTCACCGAATACCGGTGGTCTGGCATCTCCACGATAACCCGCCGAAAGGACTTGTCGGCAAATTGATCCGGATGTACGCCGCGAGAGCAGCTCAAGCGTTTATTGCGATTTCCGAGCCTGTCAGAGTGGGATTCGGCAATTCTTCGGGGCCCGTGCATCTGATTCATAACGGTGCCGTTCTCAGCCATTACTCCGAACTGGAGAAAAAGCGATACCGGGTAGAGCTTAGGCAGCAATTAGATACGCCTGCAGGAGGCAGGGTTATGGTTATAATCGGTCAGATTACGCCGTGGAAGCGGCAGGAGGATGCGATTCGGGCGCTGCATGCCTTAATCCAACAGGGAGAGGAGAATTATTTATGGATTGTCGGAGAGCCGAAGTTCCGCGAGGAGAACATGCTTTATTTCGAGGAGCTAAAGCGTCTGGCCGACGAATTAAACGTCACTCGGTATATCCGTTTTACAGGTTTTCGGAACGATGTGGATCAGTTATGCTGCGCTTCGGACCTGCTGCTCCTATGCTCCGAGAATGAGCCTTTTGGGAGGGTTATTATTGAAGCAATGGCGCAGGGAACACCGGTTATTGCGACCAGCGGCGGAGGAGTAGGCGAGATTATCGAGCACGGAAGAAGCGGCTTGTTGTACGAGAGCGGCAATATTCCCCAGCTTGCAGACTCTATCCGCTCCTTGCTGAACAATGACAGGCTGCGCAAGCAAATCAGCATAAATAGCGTTGAACGGGTCAACGAACATTTTTCAATTGGGCAGGCCGCCGCCAAGACGGAGCACGTATACGCTCAAATGGTGCGGGAGAAAACGGGAAGAAATAAAGGGCTTCAGCAAACTA
Organism: Paenibacillus sp. MMO-58; assembly: GCF_037146255.1. NCBI lineage: Bacteria > Bacillati > Bacillota > Bacilli > Caryophanales > Paenibacillaceae > Paenibacillus > Paenibacillus sp. MMO-58. The sequence continues at coordinate 271,345 of NZ_JBBCVY010000006.1, read as the reverse complement.
AGGGGGTGGCGAAATGAATTACCGGATTGCCATTGTACACGACTATTTGAATCAAATGGGGGGAGCGGAGCGAGTTGTCGGCGTTATGCACAAGCTGTTTCCGGACGCTCCGATTTATACGACGATCGTAGATCGCGAAAAACTGCTTCCCGAGCTGCGAACGGCAGATATCCGAACAACCTGGATGCAGCATATCCCAAATATTTTACGGGACTTCAAGCTGTACTTCTGGCTTTATCCGTTTGCGGTCAGGTCTATCGATCTCAAGGGATACGATATCATTGTGAGCTCCAGCAGCGCTTATGCGAAAGGAATTCGGAAGCCGGGCAACGCCGTACATTTATGCTACTGCCACTCCCCTATGCGGTTTGCCTGGAACTTTGACGGTTATATCGAGAACGTGAATGTATCGAAGACGCGACGAACGATTGCCAAGTGGCTTACTTATCCGCTTCGGCTGTGGGATAAGGCGAATTCGAAGCAGGTAGATCGGCTAATCGCCAATTCGAGCGTGGTAAAAGGGCGGATCTCAAAGTTCTATGGGCTTGATTCCACCGTCATTTATCCTCCGGTTGAGGTTGACCGTTTCTTCGTGAGCGAGAATGGACCTAAAGATTATTTCCTTGTTGTCTCCAGGCTTGTCTCGTATAAAAAAATTGATATTGCGGTTGAAGCCTGCACGCGTCTTGGGCTCAAGCTGCTGATTGTCGGAGACGGAGATGACCGGCATCGGCTAGAGGGCCTTTCAAGTTCAAACGTACAGTTTCTCGGAAGACGGAGCGATGAAGAGGTAGCCAGCTATATGCAGCATTGCCGGGCTTTATTGTTTCCGGGGCTGGAGGATTTCGGGATCACCCCTCTGGAGGCGAACGCTTGCGGCAGGCCGGTTATCGCTTTCCAGGCAGGCGGTGCGCTTGATACGATCAAGGCCAGTGTAAACGGCATGTTTTTCAAGGAACAGACGACGGAATCATTAATGGAAGCCCTGCGGGAGTTTGAGACCAAAGAGTGGGATCCCGGATTAATTCGGAAGCATGCGGAATCCTTTAATGAGCGTTACTTTATTGAGCGGCTGTTATCCAGCCTGCAAAGCGCGATTGATCCTTTAGGCAGCAGCCTCCAGCATTACGGTGTGGAAGCAGGCGTGCATGCAAGTTCTTAGCATACCCTATTCTGCTACATTTTGTTGATTTTTCAGGTCTATATTGATACAATTAGTATCAAACAAGAGGATAGGTGAGATCCAATATGGAGCATAGCAAGCGAATGTATACAGCCTACGGTTTACGGCTCGCAAGCGAAATCGAATTGCCGGAGATGCTTACCGCAATAGATGACGGATCTGAGCCTGATGCTTGGATTACTTATGCCGATTTAAGCGGCTATGTTGCGAATTGGGAGCCGGATAGACGAAATTGGGCGGATGGGGAGCAGGTTCTGATCTATGTTCCCGGTGTAGCCTATTACCGCGTGTTATATAACCTCATTCAGGTGATGCCTCTAAAAGAAGTGGACCCAAGACAATTCCGTCTATATATTGTTGGCGCATGCTGCAGCGTGCTGCTCGTCCGCAGAGGAATTGTACCGATGCACGCAGGCGGCGTGGTGATTGACGGCAAGGCTTATGCCATTCTTGGCGACTGCGGCGCTGGAAAGTCTACGCTCGGAGCCGCTTTTATGGAGTCGGGCTACAAGCTGCTAAGCGACGACATTGTTGCGGTAGCGATGAACGAGAAGACAAACGAGCTGACGGCGTATCCCGGTTATCCGCAGCAAAAGCTTTGGCGTCAAAGTCTGGAATATTTACAGCGCGAAGCGTCGGATTACCGGTCAATCCTTCAAGACTACGATAAATACGCGGTTCCTGTTACGGACCTGTTCCACAAAGAGCCTATACCGCTCGCAGGTATATTCGAACTGGAGAAAGCGGATATCCCTCAAGTTCGAATTCATCCGCTAACGCCGCTGCAGCGGGTGCAGCTGTTCCGTTATCATTCGTTTCTTGACCGCGTGTTAAAGGAAATGAAGCTGGAGCAATGGCTGTTTACCTTCGGAACCAAAGTGGCGCTGGCTATTCCGTTCTATCAATTAAAGCGGCCGTCTGCCGGATATACGGCACCGGAGCTGGTCAGTCAAATTCTACATACCGTGAGAGAAAGGGAGATGATTACATTATGAGTCAATCCAGTGTGCTGATTCATGAACGTATCGTTCAGGCGGAAGGCTTTCTTGTGAGCGATATGGGCGGCGAAAAAGTGATGATGAGCATTCAGAACGGCAAATATTTTAATCTGGGACATTCGGGCGGAGAGATCTGGGAGCTGCTCGCCGCTCCAACAACGCTGGAAGAGATCGTAAGCCGGCTTTGCCTGGAGTACGAGATTGAAAGAGAAATTTGCGTGAATCAAGTGGCTTCTTTCCTGAAGCAGCTAGCGGAACAGGGTCTTATTGTCAACGCGGGGGCGTGACGATTATATGGGACGGCTGCGAAAATTTCTGGCTTCCGATAGAGCGTTTAAACTGCTTCTTCTGGAAGCCTTCGTGAACCTGGGCAAGGCGCGTATTATGAAGGCGGTTCCTTTTGCGAGAACGGCTCCCAAACTTGGCATTGCGATGAAAGAGACTTCTTTCTCGGATCCCGAGGAGGAGACTGAGCTTATCCGCAACATTGCCCGGGCTGTACGGATTATGAGCCGGTATACGTTGTGGGAGAGCAAATGTCTCGTGATGGCCATTGCCTGCATGAACATGCTGGAGAAGCGCCGGATCGAGAGCACCTTGTATCTTGGAACAATGAAAAATGACAAAGGAACCATGAGCGCGCATGCTTGGCTCCGAACGGGGCCGCATGTGGTGACCGGTGCGGAGATTATGGATCGTTACACCGTCGTTGGCATTTTTGGCAAAGTGCTGAGGTGATAAACAAGCAAGGGGAGAATAGAGATGAGCCAACCTTGGGTGCTAGATAGTAGCTCTTTTTCAAACGAACTGCGTTTCTTGCTGCGATTGCTGCGCAGTGACAATAAATTGGAAGCGGAAGAGGCTGTACTGCTCGCCCATGAACTGGATTGGCCGTTATTTCTCCGTTTTGTCGTTTATCACGAGACTTATCCGATCCTTTATCCTTTGCTTGTTCAACTCAATGCGAAGCAGCAATGGACGCCGGAATTCGTCATGGCCAGATTGCGGGCTCTATATACGCGCAATACGATGATGATGCTTCAGCTGCGCGGGGAAATGGAACGCGTTAACGGGCTGCTAAATGATCGGAGAGTCCGGTCCTTATTTTTGAAAGGTCCCGTGCTTGCCGCCATGCTGTACGGCGATGTCTCCGGACGTACCTCCGGTGACCTGGACATTCTGGTCGCTAAGCAGGACTGGGACGCCAGCGTGCAGCAATTGCTGTCAGCCGGTTACGTTCTTGCGGAGCAGTATGAAGAGGAAGAGGTACTAAATAATACCGAACGAAAAACGCATCATGTTTCCTACGTCCATCGGGAGAAAAGTATTGAAGTGGAGTTGCATTGGAGCCTTAATCCGGATACCGTGACCGAACCTTCCTTTGAAGAGCTGTGGGCGCGCCGGCAGGCGAGTCCCTTGCACAAATCGGTATTTACGCTGGGCAATGAAGACTTGCTGGTGTATCTGGTTTTGCATGGAACGCGGCATGGCTGGTCATCCCTGAAATGGCTGCTTGATATAGACCGGATGATGAATCAATTCCTGAATTGGAATCGAACAAACCAGCTGTTCGACGAAAGCGGAAGCCGAATGCTAGGAGGAGAGGCGTTCTTGCTGGCTACGCAGCTGCTTGGAACCCTGCTTCCGGAGGAGGCTCATGCGATGACGCTTGAACCCAAAGCAATGCGGCTTGCGCGAATGGTGCTTCCTTTTATCCGGGAGGAACTAATCCTGTATCCAAAACCGGAGCGCAAAGACATTGCGGTGCTTTTCAACCGTTATTTGCTGGCAACGATGAGTCCCCGGCAGAAGCTGCTTTACGTGACCAACAAGCTGTATCCAAGCTCGAAAGACAGGAGCGTTCTGCCTTTGCCGAGGTCGCTGCACTTTTTATACTTTCCCCTTCGTCCATTCTTATGGTTCTGGAGGCAAGTGAAGCGGCAGGCGCCTAAAGAGGAGGCCTCTTCGTGAAAGAGATGCTCCATTTAGTCCGCAAGCTTTACTCTTCCTCCGGCAACAAATTGTATCTCCATCTATTGTTAATGCTGCTTGTCAGCTGCCTTGAGGGAATCGGCATCTTCCTGATCATCCCGCTGCTTAGCTTGATTGGCGCGTTTGATATGGATGTTGGCGCGATTCCTTTTATCTCATCCGCGATGGAGAAGCTGCAGCAATCCCGCATACCGCTTAATCTGCCAATCATTCTTCTTCTGTATGTTCTGCTCGTAGGAGGGCAGGCGCTGCTGCAGCGGAATCAAATGATATTAGGCCTACAAATCGAACAGCGTTATATTAAAAAGTTAAGAATCGAGACACACGAATCTTTATTGAAGGCCAAGTGGGAGTTCTTTTTAAATCGCCGAAATTCCGACTTTAATCAGGTATTGTCTACTGAGCTTAACCGGGTAAGCAACGGCATCAGCATGCTGCTGTCGTTAGTGTCGGCAGCTGCCTTTACCCTGATCCAGGTTGGCTTTGCGATGTGGCTGTCCCCAACGCTTACTTCTATTATTATAGCCAGTGGGCTGTTGCTATCTCTGATTTCGCGGAAGTTTGTGCGGAAATCCGCCAAGCTGGGGAAGGAATCCACCAAGCTGTTTCAGAGCTATTTTGCAGGCTTGAGTGATCATTTCAACGGCATCAAGGATTTGAAGAGCAATCTGCTTGAGCACTCGCATATCCGCAAGTTTATGGAGCTGTGCGGGAAGATCGAGGCGAACTACGTAAGAGCATACCGTGTGTATGCCAATTCCCAATTTCTATACCGGGCTTCCTCCGTTGTTCTGATTGCCGTTTTTGCTTACGTTTCGATCAAGCTTCTGAAGGTCGCACCTGAGCAGCTTTTGCTGGTTGTCCTCATTTTTACCCGTTTGTGGCCGAGGTTTATTACGATCCAGTCCAGTCTGGAGCGGATGATGTCGCAGCTTCCCGCGATGCAGGTGCTGACCGAGTTGCAGAAGGAGAGCCGGAATGCACGGGAGTCGATTCTGTTGCAGGATACCGGACAGATAGAGCCTCTTCGGATAAAAGACAGCATTACTTGCGCGAATGTAAGCTATCGCTACGATAAGTCTTCCTCGCGGCTTGCATTGCGAAGCATAGATGTTTCGATACCGGTTAATCAAATGACTGCGATTGTTGGGAAATCCGGAGCCGGCAAAAGCACTTTCGTAGACATGCTCATGGGATTAATCGAGCCGGAAGCAGGAGAAGTTCTTGTAGACGGCAAGCCGCTTACCGAAGAAAAGTTATTGGCATACCGGCATTCTATCGGTTATGTAGCGCAGGAGCCTTTCCTGTTCCATGGTACTTTGCGCGAAAACCTGCAGCTTGTTGTTCCGTATGCCACCGAAGATCAGATGTGGGAGGCGCTCCGATTCTCTTCTTCGGACGAATTCGTCCGCAAGCTACCGGAAGGGATTGATACCATTATCGGAGATCGTGGTGTTCGCTTATCCGGTGGAGAGCGGCAGCGGATTGTGCTCGCTCGGGCGGTATTAAAGAAGCCTTCCATCCTGGTATTGGATGAGGCGACCAGCGCGCTCGACAGCGAAAATGAGGTTCAGATCAAGGATGCGCTGGACCGGCTGAGGGGTAAAATGACCATCATCGTTATTGCCCACAGGCTGTCCACCATCCGGCATGCGGATCAGGTCATCGTGCTGGATAATGGTGAAATCGTGCAGCAAGGCGGCTATATGCAGCTGTCGATGGAAACGCGCGGAACGTTCAGGAAGCTGTTAAGCTACCAGACCGAAGCCAACGCTTAAGCGTTGGCTTTTTTGTTGTTTAGGGAATGTAAAAAACCCGTTTCCAGCTCGCTGGAGACGGGTTTCTTGTTATAGGAGGTGAACAGAATTATTGTCTGTGGCTGCCGTGGAATGTTGTAACAGAGTTAACCTCTACATCACCATCGAAAGTCATTTTTACGTCAAGCACTTCCAAAGTTGGCGCTTCCCATACTTTTTTCATACTGTCACCTCCTCTCACATGTTGAAGTATCTCCCTATGTATGAGATACATTACGTTTCTAATTATAACACAATTGATACAAAATGTATCTATATGAACGAAAATGTTTTTCTTTCTTTTTAAACAATTTTAGTTGACGGGCATTTGGACGAGGTGGTAATATTTATACAATAAATGGAATTGGCTCACGTACGGAAGCACCGTAGAAGGCCGCAGGTAAACTGCGCCTTTTACGGTGCTTTTTTGCGTTTGCCGGAAGAAAGGCAGGAGCAGGCAGGTGAGACATCAATTAGTGATTGCAGTCAAGGAGCAGGATTATGTAAGAAGACTGGCCGATTATGTGCGCGACAGCCCGTTTAGCGAAATGTGGCAGCTGACGGCCTTCACCCATGCGGAGGCGTTTACGCAGTTTCTGAAATCGGGCTATCCGGTTCACGGAATTGCCGCACAGCCTTATATGCTGGAGGCCGCTGCCGGGATATTGCCCGAAGGAGTTCCTGTTGCTGCGCTGGTTGCGGCACCGGGCCAGTTCCCGCTTTATCATGAACTGCTTCAATATCAGGCGCTGCCGGGTCTATTGCAGAGGATGGCTTCCTTAATGGCCCCTGCTTCGCAGGTGGCTGCCAGAGAGCAGTCCGTTCAAGTCATTGCCATATATTCAGCATCCGGCGGTGTTGGGAAAACAACATTGGCGAGACAGCTCGTTCATTCGGCAGCGAGCAGAGGGCAGCGGATATTTTATTTCAACCTAGAGCGCTGGAATGCGGTGGACACATGGCTGGAAGCAGGGGCGGCGCATGGGGATGAAGGCTTGTCTCAGCTGCTGTATATTCTCCAATCGCATCCCGACAGGGTTGGAGAGTGGCTTGGGCGGCACAGCAAGCGGCATGCGCTTTTACGCGCGGATTATCTTTTGCCTTGTTCGAATCCGGAAGACCGTTTGACGCTTCAAGCCTCGGATGGGGATGCCATTGTACGGGCGATCGCGGCGACCGGTCAATACGATCTGATTGTTATCGATCTGGACGAAGGGCTGGAGGAGCTGCATTTGGCCTTACTGGAGCTATGCCATGAAGTTATCTGGCTGGTAACGGAGGATCCGGCTGTTCAGCGCAAGAGCCAGCTGGCCTATCAGTACGGCGTGCAGCGTTTCGGGGAGCGTTTCCGTTTGCTGGAGCCAAGGCTGCAACTAGTTGTCAACCGCAGCGAAGGTCAACTGCATACAAGACGGAGCATATTCAAGCCGGCTTGTGCTTTCCTTCCGGATACGGCCGCAATGGGCAGGGGAGCAACCGCTGTTCTTGCATCGCCTCCATATATGGCAGCAGTGGAAAGGCTATACCAGCAGCTGGTCAAGGAGGAAGGGGGTGCGTCGATTGCTAACGGATGAAGCTGTCCTTGAATTAAAAACCCGGATTAAGGACCGGCTTGATTACTCAGGCTCGGTAACGGACGAGCAGCTAACCGCAATCGTGGAGCAAACCGTATTTTCCTGGAGTAGCAGTCCCCCTTTAACCGCTTCGGAGCTGGCTTCGCTCGTTCGGCGCCTGTTTCATTCGTTTCGGGGGCTTGATATTTTACAGCCTCTTATGGATGACCCGACGGTAACGGAAGTTATGATCAACCATCATTCGGAGATCTTTATTGAACGAGGCGGTCGGCTTAGTCTGTTGCCTGTTGCTTTCGAGAGCAGGGAGAGACTGGAGGATTTGATCCAGTCCATTGTCGCAAGCGTAAACCGGGTCGTAAATGAATCTTCTCCGATTGTAGACGCCCGTCTCAAGGACGGCTCACGCGTCCATATCGTATTGCCGCCTGTTGCGTTAAGGGGGCCGGCGATGACGATCCGTAAATTTCCGGAACAGCCGCTGACGATGGACGAGCTTGTGGCGAAGGGAGCATTAACCGGGGAAGCGGCGTTTTTTTTACAGCAGCTTACGAGGGCGCAATACAACATTTTTATTAGCGGCGGTACCGGGACGGGAAAAACAACTTTTCTTAATGCTCTTTCCCAATACATTCCCCGGGATGAACGTTTAGTCACGATTGAAGATTCCGCCGAATTGCAAATCCGGAGCGTTCCCAACCTTGTTTCCCTTGAGACGCGGAATGCCAATACCGAAGGGAAAGGAGAGATCGCCATCCGCGATCTGATCCGGGCGTCGCTTCGGATGCGTCCTAACCGCATTATTGTTGGCGAGGTACGCGGCGGAGAGGCTTTGGATATGCTGGCGGCTATGAACACGGGCCATGCGGGAAGCATGTCCACCGGTCATAGCAACGGTTCCAGGGACATGATGTCCCGGCTGGAAACGATGGTAATGAGCGCGGCGGAGATGCCGGTTCAGGTCATCCGCAAGCAAATTGCTTCGGCTTTGGACATTGTGATCCATCTGTCGCGCTTTAGGGACCGTTCCCGGCGGGTTACGGAGATTTGCGAGGTCGTCGGGATGGAGGATGGTGAGATTGCCGTCCTGCCGCTTTTCCAATTTGAAGAGGAAGGCGAGGAAGGCGGAAGAGTGATCGGCTCGCTCAAGCGCACCGATTATAAGCTCTGTCATACCGACAAGCTGAGGATGGCCGGAATTAAGCTTGCGGAGGAGGAAGCGATATGCCCGTAATTCGAGCTACGTCCCTAGCAGCAAGAGTTAGGACGATACTTGAATGGTGCGGTTGGGACTCTTCCTTTCGGGCGGGCCCGCGGCGTAGCAGGCAGGTAACCGCTGTCAAGCCGCTTCAAGACTATGATCAGTACCAGCTGTCTTATAAGCAGTTTATGGGATCGGCGGCTGCCGGCTTCGTTATTATATTTGCTGCCGTCTACCTCATCTACCATTCCTTTATCGTCTCTAGTTTGTTTGCCGCGGGAGGACTGGTTGCTCCAAGACTGTACAAGTCCTTCTTGCTTGTCCGGCGTAAGGAAAGGCTGCAGCTGCAATTCAAAGAGGCCTTGTATTCTTTGGCCTCATCGCTGGCGGCCGGCCGGTCGGTGGAAAATGCATTTTTGGCAACGATTGACGACCTCAAGCTGCTATACCCGGATCCGAATACGGAGCTTTTGCTCGAATTCCACATTATCAAGTATCGCCTCGATAACGCGGAACCGCTTGAACAGGCGCTGCGCAGCTTGGCAAAGCGTACCCATCTGGACGATATTACGCAATTTGCAGACGTGTTTGCGGTATGCAAGCGCTCCGGCGGGGATCTTGTTGAAGTGATGAAACGGACCTCGCAGACGATCGGCGAAAAGCTGGAGGTCAAACAGGAAATATCCGTTCTGCTTGCGCAGAAGCGTTTTGAAGCACGGATTATGATGGCTGTTCCGTTTGCCTTCCTTGCATTTCTGAGCGCTTTTGCACCCGATTATATGAAGCCCTTGTATGGGGGAAGCGGATATGTCCTGCTAACCATCGGCCTTTTCGTATTATCCTTTTGTTTCTGGCTGATTCATCGCATTATGCAAATACGCGTGTAGGAGGCGTGGAATGGCTTTTCTTGTACTGCTCTTGGTCCTGTTCTGGGGACTGCTCATCGGGAGGGACGAATTGGCGCAGCTTCTGAAAAAAGGACAACCGGATTGGAAGGGATTATTGCTTGTTAGACCCTTTGACCGGCTGCTGGAACGCGTCAAGTTTTACGAGCATCTGCAGCTTCCGCTCAGCAGCTACCATTCAAAGCAGATTATCCTGAAGGGCACGGACTGGCAGCTGAATCAGACAAAGCGGCATATAGCGGAAACTACGGGGTTCGGCTATGCCGTATTATGCGGCTGCACCCCTCTGGCCGTGCTGGCGAAGGAGCCGCTGCTTATCGGAATGGGCGTGCTGCTAGGGATACTGCTTCCGGTCAGGCCTTTTATGGAAGCCGGGAGGCTGGTTGAACGAAGAAAACAGGCCATTGTTTCCGAGCTGCCGGAAGCGCTTAGCAAGCTTATGCTGCTTGTTGGCGCGGGGGAACCCGTATTGCAGGCATTCTCCCGCTGCCTGGAGGGTAAAGATTCGGCAGCGCAGCCTTTATATAAAGAGTGGGACAGAGTGGTTATCGCCTTAAGGAACGGCGAGTCCTTCAGTACGGCGCTTGAGCGGTTTAACCGGGGCTGCGCCGTGCAGGAGGTATCCATTTTTACTACGGTCATGCTTCTTAATTACCGCAGGGGCGGCGATCAATTTGTCCTTGCTTTACGGGAAATCTCTTATTCCTTATGGGAGAAACGCAAGGCGGTTGCACGTTCCCGTGGGGAAGAGGCTTCCTCCAAGCTTGTTTTTCCGCTAGTGGGCATATTGCTCGTGTTAATGGTATTTGTTGCGGCTCCGGCAATGCTGCTCATGTCTTAATTTATCTATCGTTGTTTAGAGAGGATGTTTACTATGTTGAAAAAGTTAGGTAAAGCCGTTCGTTCATTCTGGCGCTCGGAAACCGGTCTAGGGACGCTAGAAGTGATTCTGATTATTGCGGTTGTTATTATTATTGCTCTTCTATTTAAAGATTGGATTATCCAATTAATAGAGAAGTTAATGGGAAAAGCCGATGACGAAGCGGACAAAATTTTCTCCAACTAACCTTAGACGCAGCTTGACGCAATGGCTTTGCCAAACGGAAGGGAGTTTTACGCTGGAATCTGCGCTGGTGTTCCCGGTCATCTTTCTCCTTATACTTATGTTTCTATTATTCAGCATGTATATCTATCAGAAAGCGGTGCTCTATTATTCCGCCTCCGAGACGGCGGAACGGGCATCGTTCAGCTGGGATAACAGTCACCGTAATGCCCGTAACGGGATGCTGACAACCGGTCAGTATGACGGTCTGTATTGGCGGGTCAGCGGAGATCACATGCTTGGCTCGTTGTTTGGAATAACGGCAGATCAGACGGATGTGACCTTGGAACTGCAAGGGTCGCGGGACATAGATAAGCTGGAGCTTGCAGGCACGAAGCTGCATCAAGCATCGGCCTGGCTGACAGGTGATGCGGAGCTGCCGTTTCAAGGGAATATCGCTTACTCAAACAGCCTGCTGAAGCGGGAGGTATCGGTAAAACTGATGCAGCCGGTATCGCTTGCTCCGCTTGAGCTTACGCTCGGGCTGTCCGAGCCCAAGACGGTTGCATCGGCCAGTATCGTTGATCCGGTTCAGTTTATCCGCGATGTCGATACGGTACGGTATTACACCGCCAAATTCAGCAGCGGAACGTCGAAGCAGCAGGCCGGAAAAGCGTTGAAGGCATACAGCGTCGGCGGGAAGGCAGGCAAGCCGTGAATAAGCCATCAACATCTTACGGCTCGATAACGATATTTTCGGCGGTTGTATTGTCGGGTCTGCTTCTATTCTCCGCAGTGCTCATCGATTACGCAAGAATGGCGGTATTGCACAAGGTCACCGAGGATGCAGCCAGATCCGGCATCCGTTCCTCTCTCTCCGCTTACGATAATCGACTGTACGAACGGTATGGGCTGTTTGGGCGGGGAGGGACGGACGGCAATGACATTTTTGAACAGACGGTTCAGGCGAATTTGGGAACATCCTCCGGGCAAAAGGGAACCTTTCAGCTGGTACAGGCGGAGCTCCAGTCGGCGCATATCGATAACGCGGAAGTATTGGGAAAGCATGAGGTGTTTTCCCGGCAGGTACTGGAAGAGATGAAATATAAAGCTCCGGTGGATTTCGCCTTGGAGCTGGCGTCCAAGTTTGCCCCGCTTTCCGGCGCGATGAAGGAAGCAACCGTTACGGTTAATATGCTGGAGGAGCTTCGGAAGCTGTATGACAAACGGGAGGAAAAGCTGGCTGCAGCTTTGCAGCTGCAACGCCAAGCCGCGGAGACCGTTGGCGGCATTGCGGGCCTTATTCCGACTAAGGCGCTGGAGCTAGCCACGGGTACCGAGAATGCCGTAAGGCTTGCCGGTGATTACGCCCAGTATGCGAATTGGGTCATGACCGATCAGCATCTGGTTCAGCAGGGCAAGAAACCGAAATATTCGGATCAAATCCGGGCCTACGAGGATAAGGCAAGAGGATGGACAGACGGGATGTCCCGTGAGCTTGCTAAGGCCAGGAAGCAGCATGACAAGCTCCAGCAGGAAGCGGTCAAAGCAGTTAACGAGGCTAAGCAGGTTAACGCGGACATGCAGCGTATCAAGCAGGAGATGGCAAATGCTCCTGCTATCAACGGTTATGACCGCGTAACCGGCAAAAATGTTGCGGGTGTTGACGCCGATGGCCCAATCATGGATACCTCGCCGGAAAACGATATGCAAGAGATTCGGAAGATGGCGGATGAGCTTATTTTGCGGGACGGTTGGTTTGCCGAATATAGCGGGGAGATTTCCGATCAGGCTGCAGTGTTTGCTTCGCTGCAAATGGAAGCGGGAGGTTTTATTACCAATCTGACAGCCGGCCTTGCCTCTCCCAATCTCTCCAATGAGCAGATGAAAGAGGGAGCCGTTAATCTTCGGATCGCTTACGAGCAGTATGAAGCGGCTTACGTGCGCAAAGGCTCAAGCCTCGACGAGAGGGAGCAGAAGCTGACCGACAAAGAACTAAAGAAAGAACGCCAGGCACAGGAGGCAAAGGCAGGAGAACTATGGTCGGAGGCCCGTCGCTTGCTGCATGGGATGACGTCGGTCCCCCAGAGCGAGGAACATCTTCAAGTCGTTCAGGATATCGAAAAGCGGTATAAGAACAATCTTTTATTCAATCAAGAAGCTGCCGGCGCCGAAGCGGAAGGTCTTGCTTTCGCGGAGGATGCCCATGAGGAAGCGGAGGAAGCGATATCCGTCATGAGCGGGTTGTTTGGCGGCATAGCCGATATGATGGAGCAAACCAGAGACTCCGTTTATTTATCGGAATATACGGTTTCGCATTTTGCTTCCTTTGCGCCGCAAAATCTGAGGGCATTGCTTACAAGCGGCGATACGAACGAGCTTGCCCATGCCGTCGCATTCAGCAATCAGGAAGCGGAATATGTCATTTACGGGTTTCATAGTCCAACGGCGAATTTGTCTGCCGCTTATGGCGAATTAATCGGCGTCAGGATGGCGGTCCGGACAATGGAAGGGTTGTCTGCCTGCCGGGCTGCCGCCCATCCCCTCCTGATCTTGTCATGTTCCGTTGTATACGGCCTGGAAAAAACAATGGAGGATATGGCGGCTTTTACCCAGCGCGGGGCGGCTCCGTTATCCAAATATATAAACGTCGATGTTGCCTACACGGATTACCTGCGGTTGTTCATGCTGGTCCACGGAGGCGTCAACCGGTCTTCCGCGTTAGCCAGGATGATCGCCGTTATTGAGCATAACGGCGGGGTTACTTTGTCCAAGGTGCCAACTGCGCTCACGGGAGAAATAAAAGCCTCTGCCAGGCTGTGGTTTTTACCGGGCGTGATGGGTATCGTCCAGCATTTTGGATCCTTGCAAGGAAAGGTTGTTGGCGGCAAGTATGAAACCGTTCAAACGATTGGCTGGTCTTATTAGGCGTCGGAAAAAAGCCCGGGGCGGCGAGAACGGCAGCATGGTGCTTGAGGCTGCGCTTGTCATGCCACTGCTATTGATGATCCTGCTGCTGTTCATTACGATGATTCGCTTATGCTCGGTGCAAATGGCTCTTCAATCGTCCGCGTCCCAGACAGTCCGGCAGATTGCGACGCATATTCGCCCAGCCGATCTCACCTTTCAAAAAGCTTCCTCTTCCATTCCCGATTTGGGCTTTAGCGGGCTGAAGTTGCCGGATTGGGGGGGAGCTATAGCGAAGGAGGCGGTCGAGTGGCTGCCGGCGCCTGCGGATGCGCTAGCTTCGGCGGCGCTTGAAGGAAATTGGCGGCCTGTCACGGATGCGGCGGCTACCGAGCTGGGGAGGACCGCAGTCGAGCCGCTGCTCCGGCAATTTGCGGATGAAGCGGTGCTGGATAAGGAGCGCTTGAGCTTATCCCACCTGTCCTTGCCGGATCTGAAAGAAAAAAAAGAGCCTTATTTGACGATTGAAGCGGAATACGAGTTTCCTTTATCTTTGCCGTTCTTGAACAGAAAAATCGTATTGCGAGAGCAGGCATCCGAACGGGTATGGGTCAGCGATGCGGCACCCGCAAAGGAGGAGGCTGACGCGGCGGATGTAACGCCTATTCAAATCGTCTCCATTCAGCCGGTTCCGCTGCGCCCGGGGAATAAAGCAACGGTAATAGCTTTAACCTCGCCGGGTACGCAAGCCTCGCTTACTGTTAATTATAAAAGCGGTACAAGCACGGCAAAGCATCTTGGAAGCGCAACGGCGGATGCAAACGGCTATGTGCAGTGGACATGGCTGGTATCCGGCAACACGACGCCGGGAACCTGGGAACTAACCGCAACCTCGGCGTCAGGCGAAACGGTGTCGATGCATTTTAACGTAACAAAGAAGGAGGACTCACCATCATGACGGTACAGCTGTTGGCTGCAGGCCTGCTCTTGCTTGCCGCGTTATACACCGATTTGAAATCGATGACGATTCCCAATCTGCTTACGGTTCCTTTTCTAGCAGGAGGATGCATATATGCTTTGTTAACCGGAGGGGAGCACGGGCTTCTTCTCGCCATCTACGGTGCGGCTGCAGGATTTGTTCCGCTGCTGATTCTTCATTTGGCAAAAGGAATTGGCGCGGGCGATGTTAAGCTGTTTGCTGCACTGGGAGCTTGGCTTGGCACATTGGCCGTGCTCCAGCTTATGATGTATGCCATCCTGTACGCGGGACTGGTGGGACTAGTCCTGCTTGTTTTCCATAGACCGTTTGCCAGAAGGATGACGGCGGGCATGTATACGTTCTTTTCCCTTCGTTTTGGCGCAGGGGCAGGTGCTTCGTCTTGGCTGGCATGGGCGGGAAATGGACGGACCTTTCCGTTTATGCTGGCGGTGGCTCCGGGAGCCTTAACTTTATGGATGATATCGGGTTAATTGAAAGGAGGAGTATATGTGAGGCATCCGTTCAGTATAGATTTTTCCATGAACCGCGGACATGAAATGATTGTTGACCGGAAGGACGGCATCCTGCGGGATGAACTGGATGAGCTTGAGCTGCAGATGCTGCAGTCGGGCAAAATTCCGCATCTCTTGCCGGTCGAATGGCTGGAGATCGACGGGCGTGTCACCTTCCGTTATGCCCTGGCAGGACGAAAAATGCTGCTGCACCGCCTGCAGGTTCAGCCGCTTTCGATGGAGCTATTTTATGCGTTACTGCTTGGCGTCGTAGAAGCATTCGAGGAATGCAAGCATTATATGCTGCGTCCCGAAGGCTGTCTGCTTGATGATCAATATTTGTTTGTAGGCGAGCAGCTGAATGATATTGCCGTTGCTTATCTGCCTTTAAAGGAAGGATTGCGTGACGGCGGATCAGGCGCAGGGGATCTGCTCTCGCTTGTAGTCAGGTGGACCGCGTACATTCAGGACATTGACGGAGCGGGACTCCAACGTATTTTGCAGACGCTTAACGGCAGCAAATGGCCGCTATCCGAGCTAAGATCCGTGCTTCTCGGGTTAATTGGAGATGCTTTTATTCAAACGGGTCCAAAGCAGGCTCCCAACCGTATTCCCGTCGTGTTTCCGGCAGTTGCTTTAGGTAATAGTGAAGCAGACGATATCGTGCCAAAGGCAGGTTACGAAGCAAAGCCGCGAGCAGCTGGTTTAAAGCCTCCAACAAAAGCGGTATCTGAACCAACAGCTCATGATATTCCGCTTGTGGAGCTGGAGGAGCAGGATTCCGATGAGGCAAGAAAAAAATTATGGGTAGCGGCAGCCGTTGTGGCCATAGCCGTTGCTTGCGTATGGAAATATATCTATTTATCCTCGCATTCCCGAAGCAGTTTATATATTTGTCTAGGCTTAACCTTAATGGGAGTAGCCGCTCTTTATATGGTATGGTCGCGCAGGCTTCCGGCCGGACTGCTTGCCAGGGAAGGGGACGGGGAGGGAGAAGAGGAGTTTATTCCGGAATCCCAGCCGCTTGGCATGTGGCCGCGGTATGAGGATATTGAGCATAAAGAGATGGTTATGCCTGCCTCCGCTTATGCCAACTCCGTAAAGCCGGTGATTCAAATGGAAGCGGAACTCCATCACCATGCAAGCAATACGGCTGATCTTCGCAGCCAACCAGCAACGGCAGATGCGACGGTACTGCTGGCAGAGAGAGACATGGACTCTGAAGCTAAAGGGCCGGTCCTATACCGGGAGTGGGCAGGCGGCGGTTCTTGGATCGAGTGGCAGGATGAGAAGTTTACGATAGGCCGGTTAGGCGAACAGGTTGGCTATGAAGAAGAAGCGCATGGCATTTCCAGGCTTCATCTGGAGCTTGCGCGGGACGGCGGAGCTTACCTTGCGAAAGATTTGGGATCGCGAAACGGAAGCGTGTTGAACGGTGAGGTCATGATTCCGTATAAGTCTTATCCGTTTAGCGCGGGGGATGTTATTCAGCTTGCCGGCAGCAACGGGCCCAAATACGAATTGAAGACGAGAGGTTAACCTCTCGTCTTCGGTTATTTCTGCTTTTATTTTAGGCTTGGCTTATTTGCTTCATTGCGCTTTCGATCGTCGGGTATTTGAACGCAAAGCCGTTTTCCAAGGCTTTGCGAGGCAAGGCGCGTTGTCCTTCTAGAAGCAGGGAGGACATTTCTCCGAGTACGGCCTTTAACAGAAAGGCAGGTGTTGGCAGCCAATGCGGCCGTCCAAAAGCCTTCCCTAATGCGCGTCCGAATTGGTCGTTCGTAACCGGTTCGGGAGCCGAGGCATTTACCGGCCCCTGGATTTCGCGGTGATCCATGCAGAACAAAATCAGCCGGACCAGATCCTCCAGATGAATCCAAGACAGCCATTGCGAACCGCTTCCGAGCCGCCCTCCGGCAAATAACCGGTGAGGCAGACTCATTAGAGGGAACGCGCCGCCGGTTCTGTTAAGCACAACGCCAACCCGCAGCTTAACCAGCCTTTTTACGGGGATGGAATCGGCAGATTTCTCCCAATGCTCCACAACGCCGGACAAGAAGTCGGTTACCTTCAGCGGACTGTCCTCCGCAAACGTAGCCGTTAACGAGTTACCATATGCAGAAATGCCGGAGGCGTTAATCACGGCCTCCGGCTTTGCGTTCAGTTCGGTTACAAGCTTGGCAATACGCGCTGCAGCATCAATCCGGGATTGAAGTACCTGCTGCTTGGAAGCTTTGGTCCAACGCTGGTTAATGCTTTCGCCGGCCAGATTTACGATAATATCTGTGCCCTCCAGCCGCTGAGGCAATGCGGCAAGCTCGTCCCATGTCATATGATGGAGCTTGGCATTCTGAGGTGAAGCGGAAGCCGTTCCTTTCCTGGATACGATAGTAACATCATCGCCCCGTTCAAGCAGTGCCTTCACCAGCGCCCGACCAACAAAGCCGGTTCCTCCCGTTACCGCAACGCGCATTGTTCATCCGTCCTTCATTAAGATTTGACTTCAAGCTTCTTCAGGAAATATTGCGTTACATCGCCGCTTACCTTTTCGGTATAGTCGAATTGTACCTTTGTGTCCGGCGGAATGCTGTTGATCTTATCGGTCAAATCGTCCGTGAATTGCAGCACCATCGGTCCATCCGGCAGGTCAATCTCAACCGAGGTTGTATCGGCTTGTCCAACAAAGACGCCTTCGTTTGTCTTAACGGTGCTGTCATCCGGCGCTGTGCTTGCATTCGTCTCCGGCGAAGCCGTTCCCGGATCCATCACACCGCTGTTTTGCCCTTCGGACTGGCTATTTCCTGTATTGTTATCAGTTGTATTATTGCTGGTGTTTTCCGGGGCGGCATTGGCCGGTTGTTCAACCGACGAGCCTTGTTCATTGCCGTTCGAATTAGCTTTGTCCGAACCGCATGCCGTTGCGGTCATCATCACCGCGAGCAATACGGCGCTTGCCGCGATTAAGCTGCTCTTCTTTTTCGTTTTCATAGTTGTCATAGAAGCACCTCCTGAAAGCATTAGCTGAAGAATGATTATACAAACAGCCAGCTATAAGCTGTTCATATGCTATATAACGAAATAATCCGTTTAAGGTTCCAATAGATTTGTACACACTATTCATACGGATTAAACAATAGGCTGCCCCTGTTATTGAAGCAGCCCGTTGCTCTTTGTTTATTTATTGAGCAAATGCCGGTAGGGATCGTAGTCGATTCCCTTGCGTTCCAGGAAAGAAACAAGGCTTCGATAGTCACGCTTAGGCGTTGCGCGTATGTATCCTTCAATGCAGTGATCCCGCGTTACTTCTGAAGCTCCGTTGTCAATGGCGACCTGACCGATTTTCGCGGCAATGGAATGCTTGGCGATATCCCGGAATGCGGACGGAACGGGAGAGACAAGCTCGTCCAAAAAGCCTTTTGATTCGTCGGTCCACATGCTGCGGCTCCGTTCGACCCAATAGTTTTGCCAGTCCAGCTTAGACTTGCCGTCACGCTGAGGCAGCACCTTCAAAAACTTGCGGAACATGAAGAAACCGCCGATGGCCATAGCGCCGACCATTACGACCGCCCAGAAAATGATGAAAAACATAAACCAATCGGGAGCTGATTTCATACTGTACCTTCACCTCAGGAAGAATTATACCGTATTCCTAGATTTATTTCGACATTCCTTGTAAAATAAGGGTTGATCAACCGAAAGGGGCGTTTAAAAGATGTTGAAAATCGGTTCCCATGTATCATTTTCGGACAAGGGGCTGCTTACCGCAGCTAAAGAAGCTGTATCCTACGGTTCCAGCTCGTTTATGATTTATACCGGCGCACCGCAGAATACACGGAGAAAGCCAATCGAAACTTTATATATTGAAGAAGGCAAACAAATGATGGAACAGGCAGGCATCAACGAGATTGTCGTGCATGCGCCTTACATCATTAACCTGGGCTCCTACAAGGACGACACCTTTGAGCTTGCCGTCCGCTTCCTTCAGGAGGAAATCCGCCGCACCGATTATATCGGAGTGCGCAATATCGTATTGCATCCGGGCGCCTATACGGACAAGGATGCCGAGTACGGCATCGCTCGCATTGCCGAAGGCTTGAACGAAGTATTGGAAGGCACGAAAGATACGAACGTTAACATCGCTCTCGAGACGATGGCCGGCAAAGGTACGGAGATCGGCCGAAGCTTCGATGAGCTTGCTCAAATTATCGATAAAGTGCAGAATAACGAACGTTTGACGGTATGCATGGATACCTGCCACATGCACGATGCGGGTTACGATCTTATCAATGATCTGGACGGCGTGCTGCAAAAATTCGACCAGACCGTTGGACTTGACCGCGTTGCGGTTGTCCATGTCAATGACAGCAAAAACCCGGTAGGCGCGGGCAAAGACCGCCATGCTCCCGTAGGTGCCGGCTGGCTTGGGCATGAGGCGATTCAAAGAATCGTTCATCACGAAGCGCTGGCGGGCCGTCCGTTTATTTTGGAAACGCCATGGATCGGCAAGGATGACAAGAAGCAGTTTCCGATGTACGAAGCGGAAATCGCGCTGCTCCGCGGCGATGCGATGGAGCGCTTTGGAGAGTCGTTCTTCGACCATGTGGAACGTCTGCATCACTTCTATGGCAAGCAGGAAATCGACCCTCGTCGGTTCGTATTGTCGACCTGGGACGTTCTGAAGAACGATGCCAAGGCGAAAAAAGCGGATCCGCGCGAGCCAATGGAGCGCTTGTTCGATCTTCTGGCCGGAAGCGACGCGCTTCCGGGCGATTTGACCGAAGAACAAATCAACAAACGGATTACGGCGTGGTTCGCCGGCAAGCAATTGCTTAAAACGGTATAACAATGCTTTAAGATAACCATTGCAAAAGGAAGGAAGTTTTAACGTTTATGTCTTCATCTACTACTGAGTCGCGCAGCGGACGCGCGCGCATGCTGATCTCATGCCCGGACAGACCGGGTATCGTGGCGGCTGTTTCGCATTTCTTGTACGAGCATGGTGCGAACATTGTACAATCGGACCAATACACGATGGATCCGGAAGGCGGCATGTTCTTTATCCGCTTTGAATTTGATTTGAACGATATGGACAAGGAGCTTCCGATTCTTGTTGAAGATTTCGCCCGCGTGGCGGACCGCTTCGATATGAAATGGCATACGTTCCGCGCGAGCCGCAAGAAACGTCTTGCGATCTTTGTTTCCAAGGAAGACCATTGCCTGATGGAGCTTCTATGGCAGTGGAAAGCGGGCGACCTGGACGCGGATATTGCGATGGTTGTGAGCAACCACCCGGATATGAAGGACATGGTCGAGTCGTTCGGCATTCCTTACCACCATATTCCGGTTACCGCGGATACCAAAGCAGAAGCGGAGCGCAAGCAGATGGAGATCGTTGCGGACAAGGCCGATCTGATTGTTCTTGCCCGTTACATGCAGATCATCTCGCCGAAATTCATCGAGCAGTTCCCGAACCGCATTATCAATATCCACCATTCCTTCCTTCCGGCCTTTGTTGGCGGCAAGCCTTATGCGCAAGCTTATAATCGCGGTGTTAAAATCATCGGCGCAACGGCACATTATGTAACGGAGGAGCTCGACGGCGGTCCGATTATCGAACAAGACGTTCAGCGCGTCAGCCACCGCGACAATGTAGAGGAATTGAAACGAATCGGACGTACAATCGAACGCGTCGTTCTCGCGCGTGCCGTGAAGTGGCATACCGAAGATCGAATTATTGTACATCAGAACAAAACGGTCGTTTTCAATTAATCCAATAAATGCTCTAGCCTTTCTCCATTTTAAGGATGGCAAACGGGTTTTCGGAATGGTACAATATTCAAAGCCTTTGCGCTACAACTCGCGCTATATCCAGATATATAGAGAGAGACAGAGCAATTTCAAACAGGAATTAGGAGGAAGTAAGAAATGACAGTTACACAAAAATCGATTGAACAGCTGTCGATCGACACGATTCGTACGCTGGCAATCGACTCCATCGAGAAAGCAAAATCCGGACATCCAGGTATGCCAATGGGCGCAGCTCCAATGGGCTACCAACTGTTCGCGAAAAACATGACGCATAATCCGTCGAACCCGACTTGGATTAACCGCGACCGTTTCGTTCTGTCCGCAGGACACGGTTCGATGCTGCTGTATAGCTTGCTTCACCTGAGCGGTTACGATCTTCCTCTGGAAGAGCTGCAAAACTTCCGTCAATGGGGCTCCCTGACTCCAGGTCACCCGGAATTCGGCCACACGGCTGGCGTTGACGCAACAACCGGTCCGCTTGGACAAGGCGTTGCTATGGCTGTAGGTATGGCGATGGCAGAAGCTCATCTGGCAGCTACTTACAACAAAGAAGGCTTTGATGTAGTTAACCACTTCACATACTCCATTTGCGGCGACGGCGACTTGATGGAAGGTATTTCCCATGAAGCGGCTTCCTTCGCAGGTCATTTGAAACTTGGCAAATTGGTTGTTCTGTATGATTCGAACGATATCTCCCTTGACGGCGCGCTTGACCTGTCGTACTCCGAAAGCGTTCAAAAACGTTTCGAAGGCTACGGCTGGCAAGTTCTTCGCGTTGAAGACGGCAACGACCTGAACGCTTTGACTAAAGCAATCGCTGAAGCGCAAGCGGAAACAGGCAAACCGACTCTGATCGAAGTTAAAACCGTTATCGGCTACGGCAGCCCTAACAAAGGCGGCAAAGGCGGACATGCCGGTCCTCACGGTTCCCCGCTGGGTGCTGACGAGACTAAGCTGACTAAACAATTCTACGGCTGGAACGAAGACGATCAGTTCCATGTACCTGACGAAGTTCGCGCACACTTTGCTGAAGTGAAGCAGAACGGCGAGAAAGCAAACGCTGCTTGGAACGAGCAGTTCGAAGCCTACAAAAAAGCATATCCAGAGCTTGCAGCTCAATTCGAGCTGGCGATTTCCGGTCAATTGCCTGAAGGCTGGGATAAAGACCTGCCTCAATACACAACGGAAGACAAGCCGTTGTCGACTCGCGTAGCTTCGGGTAACGCTCTGAACGGTCTTGTTCACAACGTACCTGCTCTGGCTGGCGGTTCCGCTGACCTTGAGAGCTCGACAATGACTCACCTGAAAGGTTTGGCACAATTCAAACCAGGCAGCTACGACGGCCGCAACATCTACTACGGTGTTCGCGAGTTCGGTATGGCTGCAGCAATGAACGGCATGAGCCTGCATGGCGGCATGAAAGTATTCGGCGGTACGTTCTTCGTATTTACCGACTACCTGCGTCCGGCTATCCGTCTGGCTGCCCTGATGAAACAACCTGTAACTTACGTTCTGACGCATGACTCGATCGCCGTTGGCGAAGACGGTCCTACGCATGAACCAATCGAGCAGCTGGCTTCGATCCGCATCATTCCTGACCTGACGGTTATCCGTCCAGCTGACGCGAACGAAACTTCCGCGGCTTGGGCTTATGCGGTTGAGAACCAAAACAGCCCGGTAGCGCTTGTTCTGACTCGCCAAAACCTGCCTGTACTGGAAGGTACGGTTGAAGGCGTTCGCGAGAATCTGAAGCGTGGCGCATATGTGGTATCCGATGCAGCAAACGGAGCTCCGCAAGCGCAAATCATCGCTACTGGCTCCGAGGTTCAACTGGCTGTTGCGGCTCAAAAAGCGCTTGCTGAAGAGGGCATCCAAGTTCGCGTAATCAGCATGCCAAGCTGGGATCTGTTCGATAAACAAGATCAAGCTTACAAAGATTCCGTTATCCTGCCAGAAGTTAAAGCTCGCGTAGCTGTCGAAATGGCTCATCCGTTCGGTTGGGATCGTTTCGTTGGCGACAAAGGCGTGGTTATCGGTATCGACCGCTTTGGCGCATCCGCACCTGGCGACCGCGTGATCAAAGAATACGGCTTCACGGTTGAGAACGTAGTAAGCAAAGTGAAATCGGTTCTGTAATTTAATAAGCTATTTGGCGTAGAGGAGCTAAACCATACAATGTCGCAATTTGAAAACGTAACGGTTGTCAAAGAAGCTAATGTTTACTTTGACGGTAAAGTAACAAGCCGCGCTGTTCTGTTCGCGGACGGCACGAAAAAAACGCTTGGCATTATGCTTCCTGGCGACTACGAGTTCGGCACGGACTGCATTGAGATTATGGAAATTTTGGCTGGCGACCTGAAGGTGCTGCTCCCTGGCGAAACAGAGTGGGTACACATTCAAGGCAAAGGTGAGTTCACCGTTCCGGCCAACACGAAGTTCAAGCTTCAAGTAGCGGCTGTATCCGACTACTGCTGCTCTTACATCTACGAATAGCATCTAATGAAAAAGGGGCCGTCCCATGCGTCATAAATATGACGATGGGACGGCCCCTTTGTATTTAGGTTAAACAGCAAAGTACGCATTCGAATGTTCTTCCGATCGTCATTGCTCAGGGATTCCTTTGAATCAACGAGGTATGGTTGGAATCCCTTCACAAAAACGAACGCGGCGCTTCTACAGAATCATTTAAATGCTCCGTATGCCATTAACCTGTTCATTTCAAAGGCAAGAAGAGATTAAAAAAGTGGCCATGCAAGGAACTGCATGGCCACTTTTAATTTACAATTTAGTTTTATCGCCGATTTTACGGCCGATCCATTGCTCATAGGCTTGCGTTACGCTGCTCATGTCGAGTTCGCCGAGACCCATGGAGTCGCCGATCTGGAACAGGCTTTTTGCCGCTTCCAGCATCGGCGTAGGCACCTTCAGACCATCCGACAGCACGGAGGAGAGGCGGAGATCCTTCAGCATAAGCGCGAGGGAGAATTGGACATCATAATCGCTGGCAAGTACTTTCTCGCCCTTCAGCTCGGCTGTACGGCTTGCTGCGCCGCCTGATTGGACGAGCTCCAGGAACGCGCTGCCGTTGATGCCGCCGCTGGCCGCGATCGCCATGCCTTCAGCCAGGGCCGCCATATTAATGCCAACGATGGTGTTATGCGCAAGCTTTGCGGTCGCGCCGCTGCCGTTAGCGCCCATGTAGATCACCTTGCGGCCCATAGCGGTTAGAACCGTCTCGACCTCTTTCAGGGTCTTCTCGGGGCCGCCAACCATAAAGGTCAATGTACCGCCTTCGGCCGCCGGCTTGCTGCCTGTAACCGGGGCATCAAGGAACGATGCGCCTTTCGACTCTGCCGTTTCCGTCAGCTCTAGTGCGAGGGATGGAGAGATCGTGCTGCTGTCAATTAGGATGGTACCCGGACGGACTGCGTCAAAAATCCCGTTTTCTCCATAGTATACTTCGCGAATCGCCGCGTCGTTGCTGATCATCGTGATTACAATTTCGGCTTCGCGTACGGCGTCGGCCGGAGTTGCGGCTTCGTTTGCCCCGCACGCGATAAGCTCGCCGGCTTTGCCGGCTGTCCGGTTGTATACCTTAACCTCGAAACCGCTGCGAAGCAGGTTCGCAGCCATGCCATATCCCATCACGCCAAGACCGATAAATCCGATTTTTTTCATGTACAGTTCCCTCCAGTGTATCTTTAAATTCTAAGTATTAATAACTTTTATCTCTTAATCATAGCTTAGATTCGAGCGGAATGAAACTTGCCCAGCTATCGAAGGACGGCGACTCCGTTTCACCTTGTTAGGTTGAATAATGCATCAAGCCATAAAAGCTTTTACTAATCATTATAGATAATCTTCATACCTTTTTCATGGTTTGTCGCTTGTTTTTCAAATCTAAATCCGATATTCTAAAGGCTAAGTATGACAGGTAATTGAAAAACAGTATCAGGGAGGCCTTTCTTTCATGAGTAAAACGGTAAAATTCGATTACACTAAAGCCCTTGGCTTTATCGGACAACATGAAATTGACAATTTGTCGGAACAAGTTCGTATCGCCCACGAACAATTACATAATGGTACTGGCGCAGGCTCCGACTACCTCGGTTGGATTGATCTGCCTAACAATTATGACAAAGAAGAATTCGCCCGCATCAAGCAATCCGCGGAGAAAATCAAATCCGATTCCGAAGTGCTGGTTGTAATCGGTATCGGCGGTTCTTACCTCGGAGCGCGCGCAGCGATCGAGATGCTCTCGAATTCCTTCTACAACCTGCAAACAAAAGAACAACGCAAAACTCCGCAAGTTCTGTTTGCGGGCAACAACATCAGCTCGACTTACGTGACGCATCTGCTTCAATTGCTGGATGGCCGCGACTGGTCGATCAACGTTATCTCCAAATCCGGCACAACTACTGAGCCGGCTATCGCGTTCCGTATCTTCCGCGAAGCTCTCGAGAGCAAATACGGCAAAGAAGCAGCACGCAAGCGTATCTACGCAACAACGGACCAGGCAAAAGGCGCCCTGAAGAAGCTGGCGAGCGAAGAAGGCTACGAGTCGTTTGTTATCCCTGACGATGTCGGAGGCCGTTATTCCGTCTTGACAGCGGTAGGCCTTCTGCCAATCGCCGTTGCAGGAGTCGACATCGACGCCATGATGCAAGGCGCTGCAGACGCATCGAAGGAATACAGCAACCCGAACCTCGCGGAGAACGAGGCTTATCAATACGCTGCAGCACGCAACGCGTTGTACCGCAAAGGCAAAGTAACGGAAATCCTCGTGAACTACGAGCCTAATCTGCACTTTGTATCCGAGTGGTGGAAGCAGCTCTTCGGCGAGAGCGAAGGCAAAGATTACAAAGGGATCTACCCGGCATCCGTTGACTTCTCGACTGACCTGCACTCGATGGGTCAATTTATCCAAGAGGGCAACCGCAACATCTTCGAAACGGTTATCCAAGTAAACGAGGTTGCCGAGCACATCACCATCGGCAACGATCCTGCGGACCTTGACGGACTGAACTTCCTGACAGGCAAAACAATGGACTTCGTTAACAAAAAAGCATTCCAAGGAACGCTTCTGGCTCATACCGACGGACAAGTACCTAACTTTATCGTCAACATCGCCGACATGACGCCGTATACGTTTGGTTACATGGTTTACTTCTTCGAGAAAGCCTGCGGCATCAGCGGCTACCTGTCGGGCGTGAATCCATTCGACCAACCTGGCGTTGAAGCATACAAACGCAACATGTTCGCGCTGCTTGGCAAACCAGGCTACGAGAAAGAAAAGGCTGAGCTCGAAGCTCGTCTGTAATGCTGGAGCATTATTCTACGGTTAGAGGTCCGGGCAGCGAAGAGGTCGTTATCAAGAAGTCCCGTTTTATCGGCTACGCAAAGCCGGTGGAGACGGAAGAGGAAGCCGTTTCGTTCATTGATGAGATCAAACGGCTTCATCGGGCTGCTACCCATAACTGCTCGGCTTATGTAGTCGGGGAACGCGATCAACATCAGAAAGCCTCCGATGACGGTGAACCTAGCGGAACGGCCGGCAAGCCAATCCTTGAGGTCATCAAGCATAAGGGCTTAAAAAACGTTGCGGTTGTGGTTACCCGTTATTTCGGCGGGATCATGCTTGGTGCCGGCGGACTGGTCCGTGCTTATACGGACGGAGCGGTAGCCGGAATTGAAGCAGCCGGCGAAATCGTGAAGGTGCTGCATCGGGAAGTATTTGTTGACGTGGACTATACGTGGTACGGCAAAGTGGAGAATGAGCTCCACGGCCGGGGAACTCGTCTTGGCGGAACCGAATTTACGGACCGCGTGACGGTGAAATGCCTTCCCGTCGTGTCGGAGGCCGACGCCTTTGTGGCGTGGATAACCGATTTGACGCAAGGACAAGCCGTCATTACGGAAGGCGAAGAGCTTTATTATATCGAAGGCGAATAAGAAAAGCCGCCTGTTGTCATTGTTTCAAGACAGCAGGCGGCTTTTTGTTATTTATAAGTATTATTACTTCAGTAATAATGGACAGCCTAATTACGCATAAAATGTAAATATGGGATTGACTAGACCGGTTGTTCTCTGCTAAATTTAGAATACCAAGTGATCTAATAGGAATTGTGTATTTACTATTGATTAAGGATTAGCAAACACCTACGGTTCGAACCGATGGTTTGGAGGTCATAAGCAGCATGAATGTCATGTTTCGCAGCAAGTGGTGGAGCTTCGGATTTCGAAGCGCGATTATGCTCTACTTTATTGTATTAATTGTACTCCCCATTATCGGAATTTATACGCAGTCGGTATCCAGAGGGTTTGTTCCTTTCTGGGAGAGTATATCGGATCCCCTGGCATGGAAGGCTGTACTGCTGACCATTAAGCTGGCGCTTATTGCAACAGTCATTAACGTGTTGCTGGGCTCTATGATCGGATGGGTGCTTATCCGGTACCGTTTTCCGGGAAGAAGGATTTTGAACAGCTTGGTTGACCTGCCGTTTGCTCTTCCGACAGCCGTAACCGGGCTTATGATTTTGCTTTTGCTTGGCCCAGGCAGCTTTGTCGGCGAACTGGCTTCGAAGATGGGCTTTACGATTGTATTCCATCAGCCGGCGATTGTGATCGCAATGGTCTTTGTAACGTTTCCGTTCGTGATCCGGGCGGTTCAGCCGCTGCTTGAGGAGATCGACAAATCGGAAGAAGAAGCCGCCTACACGATGGGCGCAAGCAAATTCCGTACTTTTTTTAGCGTAATCTATCCTTCTATGCTGCCGGGTGTAATCAGCGGTGCGATGCTGGCTTTCTCAAGAGCACTGGCGGAGTTCGGGGCCGTTGTATTGGTAGCGGGCAATATCCCGGGCAAGACGCTGATTGCCGCCGTTTATATTTTTGGAGAAATTGAGAGTGACAATCCGCAAGGGGCTGCAGCGGTTTCGGTATTGCTGCTGACGCTTTCGTTTATCATTTTATGGACGGTCAACCTGATTCAATCGAGGAGGCCGGGAAAATGACAATTAGACGGACGTGGATTGGTCTTACTTATATCGTGTTTACCTTATTGCTGATTATTCCGCTTATCGAGATCTTTACGGGCTCATGGGCAGACGGCTGGAGCGGCTTTGTTGAAGGGTTAACCCGCAAGCAATCGCTTCATGCTCTGCAGATGACGGCCATTATCGTTGTTGTGGTAACGGCTATTAACACCGTATTTGGCGTTATGCTGGCGCTTTATCTGGTTCGTGCCCATTGGATCGGACCACGCATGAAGCGGCTGCTTAACAGCATTGTGGATCTGCCGTTTGCCGTGTCGCCGGTTATCGGCGGTTTGATGATTGTTCTCTTGTTAGGTCCTAATACCGTAATTGGCTCTTTTTTCGAGGATACGGGATTTAAAGTCGTTTATGCCCTGCCGGGGATGATTCTTGCCTCCCTCTTCGTGACATTCCCGCTGATGGTACGCGAGGTGCTGCCGGTGCTGCAGGAGATTGGCGCACAGCAGGAGGAGGCCGCCTCTACTCTAGGCGCATACTCGTGGTATACGTTCTGGAAGGTGACCTGGCCGTCTATCCGCTGGGGAGTTATCTACGGCGTTGTACTGACGGTAGCAAGAACGCTAGGCGAGTTTGGCGCGGTGCTTGTCGTATCGGGCAATATTATGAACAAGACGCAGACGGCTACTACGCTCGTGTATCAGGATGTCGAGAATTTTAATGTTGTTGAAGCAAACGGCGTAGCCCTTGTGCTGGCCGTATTCTCCGTAGGCCTTCTCCTCTTAATGGAATGGGCGAAAAAACGAAAGGAAGTGCATTAAGCCATGCATATTGAAGTTCGTAACTTGAGCAAGAGCTTTGGCGATTTCCACGCCGTGCAGGATGTCAGCTTCGAGATTGAAAAAGGTCATCTGATCGGGCTTCTTGGTCCAAGCGGCGGCGGCAAAACGTCGATTCTTCGTATGCTGGCCGGCCTCGAGACGCCTACTTCCGGGGATATTCTGTTCCATGGCAAGCGCGTTAACGATCTGCCTCCGCAGGAGCGCGGAATCGGCTTCGTATTCCAGAACTATGCTTTGTTCAAGCATATGACCGTATATGACAACATTGCTTTTGGGCTGAAGGTGAAAAAGCAGTCCAAAGAACAAATCCGCGAGCGCGTATCTACGCTGGTTGAACTGACGGGTCTTAAGGGCTTCGAGCACCGTTACGTGCATCAGCTGTCCGGCGGTCAACGCCAGCGTGTTGCTTTCGCCCGCGCCCTTGCTCCCGAGCCGCAGCTGCTGCTGCTTGACGAGCCGTTCGCCGCGATTGACGCCAAGATTCGTACCGAGCTGCGGACTTGGCTGAAAGAGATGATCGAGCGCGTAGGCATCACTTCCATCTTCGTTACCCATGACCAGGAGGAAGCGATTGAAGTAGCGGATGAGATTATGATCATCGGCAAAGGCAAACTGGAACAGAAAGGCACGCCGTGGGAAATCTACAAAAATCCGGAAACGCCGTTTGTCGCAAGCTTTATTGGCGAGTCGACGATCGTGGAGGACGTTAAAGTATTAAAAGGCTTTGATGCCGCATTGTCCTATCCGGGAACAAAAGCTCTTATCCGTCCTGAATATATCGAGATTGGCAAGCCGGGCGAGATTCGCCTGCAGTCCGCGACCGTAAACGCAACGGTGAAGGCCTTGCATTTCCGCGGCAGCGAGTGGATGGTCGAACTGCTTGTAGACAACGTAAAGCTTATTACGTACCGTTCGCTGGAGAAGGAAGTGCTGCAGCCTGGCGAGCAGGTTAGCGTGCTTGTCCACCGCGCGTACCTCTTTAACGATAACGACAGCTGGATTATGGAAAACAGTCTGAAGGTTGACCCAATGCCGATTCATATCTAAGTACTCATCTTAGTAGAAAGAGTTGTATACGAACATGAATATAAATCGAAGAGCAAGCCGGCGGATTGCCGTACTGCTCCTGGCCGTACTGCTGATTATTACAGCAGGCTGCGGCAAGGAGGAGACGAAGCAGCCCGCCGTGTCTACCGCACAAGACGGTGATGTAACGCTTGTCATCGGTGCCTACTCCGTAGTGAAGGATGCGTTCAGCGAGATTCTGCCGCAGTTCCAGGCCTATTGGAAAGAGCAGACTGGTCAGAAGGTTGTATTCCAGGAATCGTACGAGGCTTCGGGGACGCAGGCACGCGCCATAGCCGGAGGCTTCGAGGCGGATGTCGCGATTCTGGCGATGGAAGGCGATCTGGATAAAATCTCGGACGCGGGCTTCATTACGCATGATTGGAAGTCGCAGCCGAATAAAGGCTTGATTACGAAATCGATTGTTGTCCTCGGGACCAGAGAAGGCAATCCCAAAGGCATTAAGGACTGGGATGATCTCACCCGTAAAGGCGTAAAGGTTCTTTATCCAAATCCAAAAACGTCCGGCGGCGCGCAGTGGGATATCAACGCGATCTACGGGGCAGGGCTCAAGAAGTCGGAGGAAGAGACGGGGACAAAGGATCCGGCTTTTGCCAAGAAATATTTGGAGTCGATTCATAAGAACGTGGAGTCTCTCGATAAGAGCGGGCGTGCTTCCATGGCGGCATTCGAATACGGCGTTGGCGATGTTATCGTCACTTACGAGAATGAACTGCTTGGCCGCATTATGAATGGCGTTAAGTATGATATAGTTGTTCCGAAGAATACGATCCTGATCGAGAACCCGGCGGCCGTTGTGGATAAAAACGTCGATAAACACGGTTCGCGCAAAGTAGCCGAAGCGTTTATCTCGTATCTGCAAAGCGAAGAGGCGCAGCGTACGTTCGTCAAATACGGCTTCCGTTCGGTGAACGAGAAGATAGCCGGAGAGTCGAAGGATAAATATGTCGTACCGGAAGGGCTGTTCGATATTTCCTATCTGGGCGGCTGGAAGGAAGTCCGTCAGAATCTTTATTCGAAGAAAGGCATCTGGTATCAGGTGCTTGCGGGAATCTAAAACGCAACAAAAAACTCCATGGTGGAAGCGCCGCTTCCCCGTGGAGTTTTTTGTTGCGCTATTTTATTTGGCAGCGGGCTGAAGCACGAATTTCTCAATGACATGACGAACGCCTTCTTCGTTATTCGTCAGCGTAATATAATCCGCGATTTCCTTCAGCTTAGGCGTGGCGTTACCCATAGCTACGCCTAGACCGGCGGCTTCAATCATTTCGTGGTCATTCCATGCATCGCCAATCGCGATAGTCTGCTCAACCCCGCAGCCTAGATGCTTGGCCATAAAGCGAAGCGCATGGCCTTTTGTGCCTTCCTTGTGCATAAACTCGAGGTAATGAGGCTTGGATTTCGTAATATGGACCCGGTCGCCGATTATCGGCTTTAACTCTTCGGCCAGCTGGTCAAGGTAGGCAGGATCGTCGATGATAAGCATTTTATTGTTAGGCTTGTCGAGCAAAGCTTCGAAATCCTCGGCTACGACATACGGGATATTCGTCAGCGTGGAATATTTGACCGCTTTCTCGTTCGCTTCCTTTACGTATAAAATATCGTCCGCATAGAGCTGCAAATGCAGGCCACGCTGCTCGGTGATCGCGTACAACTCCTTCGCCGCATCCTGTGGCACGCAGCGCTCGTATAGCACTTCCCCATCCAGGAGCGTCTTCACTAGCGAACCCTGATAAGTAATGATCGGAACGTTCAACTGGATCTGATCCGCGATTTTTTTGGCAGAAGCGTACATCCGTCCCGTGGCCAGAGTAACGGTTACGCCTAAAGCAATGGCGTCCTCCATCGCTTTTTTCGTACCTTCGGTAACGATTAAATCGTCATTAAGAAGCGTATCATCGACATCGATTGCAATTAATTTGTACATGTCTCTCTCTCCTATCTCTATTCGTCCAACAAAAGCTAGGTTGATTGTAGCGAAAAAAATAGCCGTCTTCAACCCTATATCGTGACGGGTTATCCGGTCAATTTGCTCAGCGGGCCCCAAATAAGCTACATTAGAATACAGAACATCAGTCATAGTCAGGAGTGACCATTAGTGAAAGAAAGCTCGAATGAGGCAGCGAAGCAGCGGATTATAACGTTTGCGGTTCTTGGTGCATTACTATTTACGATTATCGGATTTATTCTTGGCTGGCTCTGGATGGAGGTGCGGTATCCGATGCTGAAGGAGCCTGCATTCCGTAATTTTACGGTGTCCTACAACACCATTATGGATAAATACTTAAACGGCGCGAAGTCGGAGGATCTCATTAACGGCGCCTCCAAAGGCATGCTTGCCTCGCTGGGCGATCCTTACTCCAGATACTTGGTCAAGGAGCAGGGCAGCGCCTATACGCAAGGCTACGAAGGAGAATTCTCCGGTGTTGGCATCACTCTTCAGGAAGCAGACGGCAAGTTTATCGTGGCTAGCGTGACCGAAGGAGCGCCGGCAGAACGCGGAGGCGTTCATGCGGGGGATGAGATCGTTGGCGTGAACGGGACCTCGATCAAAGGCAAGGAATACGATGACGTGATTACCATACTCCGTGGAGATGCCGGAACGAAGGTAAAGCTGTCCCTTCAACGGGGGGACGCAGCAAAGCCGATCGAGGTAGAGCTGACTAGGGAAGCCATTGCGGTACATACGGTAACCTCGGAAATGCTCAGCGGCGGCATCGGGCATGTAACGATCTCGAAGTTCGGAGAGAAGACCGATGACGAGTTCAAGACCGAAATCGAGAAGCTGCAAAAAGAAGGGATGAAAAAGCTGCTGCTTGACCTTCGTTCGAATCCGGGCGGCTTGCTGCAATCCACGATCCAGATTGCGAATATGCTTGTGCCTAAGGATAAAGTCATTCTGGAGGTTGTCTATAAGAACCACACGAATACGGTTACTTACCGCTCGAAGCAGGAGAAGCCGTGGACGATTCCGATCGTTGTCCTGGTGAACGGTCAGTCCGCAAGCGCCAGCGAGGTGCTGACGGCAGCGCTCAAGGAATCCGCGGGCGCAACGGTCGTTGGGGAGAAGACCTTCGGCAAAGGCATTGTGCAGACCTTCCAGCAGTTCAAAGACAAATCGGTGCTCAGCTTGACGGAAGCCCAGTGGAAAACGCCCGGAGGCACCTGGATCCATAAGCAGGGCGTGACACCGGATGTAACGGTAGCTCTGCCGGCCTTCGCAAGCCTAAGCCAGCTTCCGTTCGGAACGGAGCTTAAGACAGGAAGCTTCGGGGACAACGTCAAGACGCTCCAGCTAATGCTGCAGGAGCTTGGATACGCGCCGGTTGGGGATATCGGCTTGTTTAACGAGCAGACCGCAGATGCATTAAGCCGCTTTCAGAAGGATAACAAGCTGGAGGCGACGGGCGCGTTTAACGACATGACGGGCTACCGGATTCTCGAGTTATTAAGCGACAAGCTTAAGGAAGAGGATACGCAGCTTCACAAAGGGATCGAAATTTTGAACGGTAAATAAGTCCGCCAAATTCGCTATTGACAACGGGAATGATAATTATTATCATTCATAGAGGAAAGTATTACACCGTTGCGCAGCGAGGTGAGCCGGCATGAAGAAGATCAAATATTGCACCCGGAATTTGAAGAACGGAACCAAGCCTGTTTACAAGGCGATGAAGAACAAATATCCGGATATAAAGATGAAGAAAAAGGACTGCCTTGGCAACTGCAGAACGTGCAAACGCGAGAGCTTCGCGATGATTAAATCCAGAAGCATCTGTGCCTCGAGCCCG
The DNA here is from genome assembly GCF_037146255.1 of Paenibacillus sp. MMO-58. Classification (NCBI taxonomy): domain Bacteria; kingdom Bacillati; phylum Bacillota; class Bacilli; order Caryophanales; family Paenibacillaceae; genus Paenibacillus; species Paenibacillus sp. MMO-58. The sequence goes on along the minus strand of NZ_JBBCVY010000006.1, from coordinate 237,740 downwards.
GACCAGTTGTATAAGGAATTGAAGAAATTGATTGGATAACCAATTATTTTGGATAATTTTGCATGGGACGGCTTTTGCCGTCCTTTCCGTTTGTGTTAGAATAAGACCAAACAAGAAAAAGAGGTGCATAAGCGATGAATGATAAATTAGCAGAAGCGCTCAATGAGCAGATGAATTTTGAATTTTATTCGGCGCATGTGTATCTTGCAATGGCAGCCTATTGCTCCGGCGAAAGTCTCGATGGATTCGCGAACTTCTTCATTATCCAAGCCGAGGAAGAGCGTTTCCATGGTATGAAAATATACAAATTCCTGAATGACCGCGGACGCCGCGCTACGCTTACCGCGCTGGGCGAACCTAAGAACGAATACGAGTCCATGCTTGACGCCTTCCAGCATGGCTACGCGCATGAGCAGCAAAATACGAAGCGCTTCTACAACCTGGCGGATCTTGCGCTTAATGACCGCGAGCATGCAACGATGTACTTCCTGAAATGGTTCATCGACGAGCAGGTTGAAGAAGAAGCATTGTTCGATAACATTATCCAGAAGCTGAAGCGCATCGATAAGGATAGCAACGCCTTCTACATGCTGGACGCGGAATTTGCGGCTCGTACGTTTGTAGCTCCGGCAGAATAATAGACATCATGAGAAAACGGGACCTGGCAGCATAACTGACAGGTCCCGTTTTTCTATGATCACAGATGGAGGTATGGAATGTTTATCGCACAACGTATTTTAGGATATGCGGCCTTATTACTCGGATTGTATATGGCTCTTTTCGGAGCATTAATAGAAGGTGCGGCGATCGCCGCTGCCGGTTTCGTGCTTGTCTCGCTAGCCGAGCTGGTTCGGCTGCAGCAAGGAATGTACCATCTGGCCTTAGGTCTGCCGCTCAAAAACGAGCAGATTCATAAAATACTTAGACGAACCCCGCCGGTCAAAGTGACCTCAACGACCTTGTCGATTCATCCCTTTAATGAGACCGAATATCCGCTGCTTAAGCTTCAAGGGGAATCCTATTTACGGGTAAAAGCCTTTATCCCCTATATCGAGCAGTCCGAAACGGAGTACCGTTTCACCTTCCCGGATTCGGCGCTTGTCCTGCTCATTTGCGACCCTCGTTACAGTCAAGGAAGCCGCTTGTTCCAATATAATGACCAAGTTTTCGTCAAGCTGTCGGCGCTGCCTCTTTCGGTACAGAAGGAAGGGGACAAGTTACGGGTTGAGATCGCCGCCTCGAAGCCTTAACTATAAGCATTAATAATAAAAGAGGATACCGCCGCGGGCTTGCCGCGGTAATAAGCAGGGGAGCTGATATACAGCTCCTCTTCCGCCCTTGTGACGGCCACATAAGCAAGACGCCGTTCCTCTTCCATCGCAGCTTCCCCGACGTTGTCGCCAGCCTGAATAGCGCTTCTGTCGCTATTCTTCTCAGCGGTAATTGCCGAGCTATGCGGCAGTATCCCTTCGGATACGCCGCAAACAAAGACGACCGGAAACTCCAGCCCTTTAGACTTATGAATGGTCATGAAGTTAACAGCGTCGGCATTGCTGCTGCCTGGCTTCATCCGTTTCATCTCTTCGTGTTTCGCCGCAATCTCGTCGATAAACGCAAGGAAAGCCGCAATGCCGTCAAACCGTTTGGCTGAAGCCTCAAGCTCGTCCAGCATTTCCTTTAAGGAATCCTTATGTTCGGTTAACGCAGGTCCGCTTTTGTTAGCTTCGATAAACTGATCGTAGAATTCCATGCGGAGCCTGCGGATCGCCGCCTCCGGCTTCAGCTTTTCCAGGGAACGGATTAGTTTGATCCGTTCTTTTATTTTATCCTGATGGAAAGACTTAATCTCAGGGAACCGGGTCAGATGGATAAGCGGCCATTTCTTAGCCTGCTTCTTATCCTCGTTCCATATAAACGCCATCGCTTGATCCGGCCGGACATACATCGTGGCAAGCATCGCTTCCATCGCGTCAAAGTTGCGGCGGTCGATGGACAAGCGAAGATGGGCGATAACCGGCTTGATGACCCATTGCTCGTATAGCGATTCACCGCTGCCATAGTCGATAAACGGGACCTGGCGGATAACCAGCTGATCAAATATCGCCCGGCTGCTGCTGGCTGTCCGGAACAGTATCGCAAAATCGCGGAACGAACGGCCTTTTTTCTCCTTCTGCTGGAGCAGCGTGTTAACGATCAGATCCGCTTCGTCGTCGCTGTTGCCGGGCCTCGCATACACGGGCGGAAGACCGTGGGGCTTTGCCGTCAGCAAGGTTTTGCTGCGCCGCTGCTTATTATGGCGAATAACGGCATTGCCAAGGCCAACGATACCGGAGCCGGAGCGGTAATTGACGTCCAGAATAATGTTTTTGGCGCCGGGGAACTGCTTCTCGAAGTTCAGGATATAATCGTTGCGCGCTCCGTTAAAGGAGTAGATCGTCTGATCGTCATCGCCCACCACCATCAGATTCCGGTGCGGCTGGACGAGAAGCTTGATGATCTCGTATTGAATCGTATTGGTATCCTGGAATTCGTCGATCATGACATAGCGGAACCGGTTCCGCAGCATGGCGAGCAGGTTCTCGTCCTGCTTGAGCAGCTGGTACGCTTCGAGCAGCATGTCATCGTAATCGATTAGATCCAATTGTCGTTTCCATTCTTCATAATTGGTAAAGATAAGCTTAAGCTGCCGGTCTTCCTCCGTCTTTTCCGGAAGGTCCGGAACGGCAATCATCTGCATCTTATACGAGGAGAGCAGCGTAATAAGCGTCTCCGGCTGGTACGTCTCATGCAAATTCCGTTCGCGCAGCAGCCGTTTAAAGTAAATCTGCTTGCGCCCGGATTCGCCCAGGATATTCTGCTTGTAGCCGCGCCTGCGCAGCATAAGAAGACAAAACGAATGGAAGGTGCGGGCTTCAATTCGTGATGCGGCTCCTTGTTCGATATTCGGCAGCTGGCTGATCCGTTGCTTCATTTCGTCGGCTGCTTTTTTGGAAAAGGTCATAAGCAGAAGCTGCTGGGGCGGGATGCCGCGGACGGACAGCATGTATCCGGTCCGGCAGACGAGGACGGAGGTTTTGCCCGAGCCTGCGCCGGCTAATGTCAGGATGGGCCCATCGATATGGCGCACCGCGGAGATCTGCCGCTGGTTCAGCCGGATCCCTTGGCTCTCCAAAGCGCGGAAGTAGAAGGCGTCCTTGTCGGAAGGCGGGACCAGCTGCTCGCTTGTATCAGCGGAGGCAGGTGCGGCTGGTGTATAATTTTTATTAACAACACCGTACGGGCGTTTGTAAAAGATCTTATTATTGGAGTTTGCTGCATTGTTCATTGTCTATAATCACCTGTTGTCGATTATAGCATGATAGAATGGGTGTTCGTACGTTAAAACCGAAATTATTAATATTTGGAGAGGAATGAAGGCAGCATGATTGGACCGGCAGGCAAGGAAGACGTGGAGCAAGTAATGCCGCTGCTGCATGAAGCTATCGGCAACATCGCCTGCTCGCTCGCGGGAGTGGAGGATGAAGCGGAAGCGATGCGGATTTTGGCGGAATTTTATATCGAAGAGGGGAACCGTGTCAGCTACCGGAATGTGATCGTAGACAAAAGAGACGGCGTGATTGCGGGTATACTGGTTTGCTATTCCGGAGATCGCGCGGAGCAGCTGGATCAGCCGTTAATCGAGCGCGTGAAGCGGGTAACCGATATCACGGATTATACAATCCTGACGGAAACGCGTCCTGGCGAGTTTTACCTGGACTCCATTGCGGTCCATTCTTCATTCCGCAATCAAGGCATTGCCAAAGCGCTGATGGCTGCTTTCGAGCAGGAGGCTGTGAAGCAAGGCTACCCTCTTGTTTCGTTAATCGTTGAGGAATACAATGGCCAGGCAAGGCTGCTTTATGAAAAAATGGGCTACAGGGCGGACGGCGAGCTCCTTATTAGCGGACATCGCTATACGAGAATGGTAAAGACTGTATCCGGAGAATAAGGGCGAGGAAAGAAGGAATGCGGCGAGTTATGTCGAAACTGTAGAACCGGCGTAATTATTACAAACGTAACGGGTGATACATATATGAACCTTATCCCTTCCTCTTGGAGTACCCCGACTTTTAGTTGTGAAGATTTGCAGCCATCCGAAATTGGTCTTGTGCAGGAGTTGTATATGACAAGCGCGCCTGTCGCCTTGTGGGATGGAAAAGAACATGATCCTTATTATATCGAGCATTCCTATCATGAAGGCATACTGCCGGAAGGCGGCGTCAAGGAACAGTTCCGGATTCAGTCCATCAGGCTGAAAACAACGGAGGAAATCGTTGGCTTCCTCAGCGTGTATCATAGCTACCCTCATCCGGATTCGCTGTATTTGGCGATGATGTGCATCAGCGGGGATTTCCAGAATCAAGGCTACGGCCAGGAAGTCATGAAGCATTTTCTGCTGGAGATTGGACTGCTTGGTTATTCCGAAGTCAGGGTTAATGTCTCTCTGCGCAATTGGGCAGGACTTCGCTTCTGGACGAAATCCGGGTTCAACCGCATCAGCGGCATTTTTGGGGACAAGGAGTTCGCGGAGGGCAAATTTGCGGACATCGAGCTGATTAATCGCTGGTCACTGTGAATTTTTAGATGTCATTGTGTAATAATGATTACTATGTTAAGATTATAATTATTCTAAATTATAATCATTCTAAATAAGCTTGAAGTACAGCATCGGATTTTGAAACACAAGGAAAGGCGGGTGAGCTTTATCATGATCGAAGAACAAATGGAAACGATCAACCGTCAGTTAAGAACAAAAGGCTATAAATTAACACCGCAGCGCGCAGCGACCGTTCGCGTATTGCTGGAGAACGAGAAGGATCATCTCAGCGCGGAGGATGTTTACATGTTGCTGAAGCGCAGCAACCCGGATATCGGTCTGGCAACGGTCTATCGTTCCCTGGAGCTGTTGAGCGAGCTGCATATCGTCGAGAAGGTGAATTTCGGCGACGGCGCAACGCGTTACGATCTGCGGAGCAACGATCAGGAGCATCACCATCATCATCTGATTTGTACCGAATGCGGTACGGTCGAGGAGATCATGGATGACTGGCTGCTTCCGATGGAGAATCGGATTGCGAAGGAATTTGGTTTCAAGGTATTGGATCATCGCCTTGATTTCCACGGGATCTGCAAAGCCTGCAAAAGCAAAGCAACGGATAACGACCACAAAGCCGTATCTTAACATAATAAGGAGCCTTGGATCAGGAATGGATCCAATGGCTCCTTTGTTGTTGAAAAGGCTTAGCTGCACGGCTTGCCGTTTATGTAATAGCTGTCTTCCCGGTACGTGCGGAAAGCGACCTCTACTTCAGCGATGCCGATCCGGGCGAGATGCGCGGTAACGGCTTGGGCGAACCGGTCGCGGACCGCTTGTCCGCGCTCGAACCAGCCTACCTCAACGAACGGATACGATTGTCCTTCCGCAAGACCGCCAAAGACGGCTGTCGTATGAAGGCATTCCATCGTGAAGTTATCCGTGCCGCATTCGCAAATAGACGCCAGATCTTCGGCGAGCGCCAGGCTAACCGTGGTCAGCCGATCTGCGGGTACCCCGCGAAACAAAAGCTGTGGCATATGCCACCTCCTTAAAGTAATGTAAAGCATCGGCTCCATCAAGATGCACTATCCATTAGATTACCTTGACTTGGTTCCCTATTGCAACGGAACGGAAGCATCCCGTCTTGACGGTTGCGAAAGCCGATGCTCATGCGTTATCGTAGGAGACAAGAGCAAAAGGAAAGCCCCCTTACGGATAAGGGAGCCTGCATGCAAGAAACTTCAGCTGTACTTGAGCCAAATATTGCTGAGGGCAAGAAGCGGCCAAATATAGTTGTTGCTGGCATAATGGGCGTAGACGCTGCCGGGAAGCGCTCCGCCTGTCGGATACGTATAAGTCCAGTCATGGCGGTCAAGGGACTGAAGGAGAGCTTCCACGCCGCGCTCCATGGCGGGAGTAGGCTTAGGCAAAGCCGCGGTCAGCCCATCCAGTGCCCAAGCGGTCTGTGATGGCGTGCTGAAGTTTAAGGGAACGTAACGCCGGACTTTATCGCTGATACAGGATTCACCCCAGCCACCGTCTTCATTTTGGACTTGAAGCAGCCAATCGACGCCCTTTTTGACAGCCGGATGATCCTCCGCGATGCCTACGGCCATCAGTCCTTGAATAGCGGCACTTGTACCATGTACATAAGTAATGCCCCAGCGTCCGTACCAGCTGCCGTTGCTCTCCTGCTGGGACAGGACCCAGCGCAGCGTGGATTCGATCCAGCTGTTGCCGGCGTTCATGCCAAGCTCCTGGCCAAGAAACTGCAGCGTACGCGAGGTCAGGTCGACCGTGGAAGGGTCAACCGCGATATCCTTGGCACCTTCGAAATTAAAAAAAGCAATCGGCAACCGGGAGCCCTGCCGCTCGAACGCCGGCCAGCCGCCGTTATCGTTGCGCATGGTCAGCACCCAGTTAAGGCCCCGCTGCCAGTCCGCTTGCATCTCCGGCGTACGGGAGCTGTAAGGCTGGATGGCGCGGAGAGCGGCAGTAGTATCATCCACATCCGGATAAAGGGTGTTTACGTTGGAGAAACCCCAGCCGCCGGCGGGCGTGCCGGGATTACGGATTGCCCAGTCCCCAACCTGGGTCTGCTGTCTTTGGCGCAGATAGGCGCCGGCGTTCTCAAGTGCGGCTGAGGTAGGATTTACTCCGGCCTTGCGCAGGGCATGAACAAGCATGGCGGTATCCCATACTTCCGAGGATGCGATCTGCACATGGCTATTGGCGCACATGACGGAACGGATGCCGGACACCATGCGGTGAATAAGCGGTGAGCTTGAAGAATAACCAAGCATCAGAAGCACCAGAATCATAAACATGGTGGCCGTTGTATAAGTGAGCAGCGTTCCGTCCGGTTCAAGCCGGTCGAACAGAAATTGAACCGCTTTTTCCTGGGGAGTAGGCGATTCGAAGGGAAGTAGCTCCGACAGCGACAAGGAGCCAACCAAAGTAGCCAGGGCTGCAATCCATGGCGAATCGTTCTCGAATCGCTTGGAGCTGCCAGCGAACAGATCGGACAGATCGGGCATGGAAGCGCTATGCTGGACAAACTGGGCGTTAGCCAGCATAATGATCGGCACGATATGTACGCGGGCATGCCCGGATAAGGAAAAGAGATCGATGCCAATCCCGTTGTCGGAGAAAAAGACTTCGAGTGGAATACGCATCGACTTTGGCCATGAAGCCTGGCCAGCCGCGGCGAAGATGGCCTGCGTCAGGAGAGAGCGGATTTTGGACAGACCGCCCTTGCTTAGAATAAACTGCTTCGCCAGCTGCATGCGGGGATCCAGCCTATTCAAAAAACCGGAGTAGAGCAGCGCGAAATAAGCTTCGGCCGTCGCATCCAGATTGCCGTCTTCTTCATCCGGGTATATTTTCCAAGTGCCGTTAGGGAGCTGTCTGCTCAGGATCCGGCTTGCTATTTGGCGGATAAGCGCCTCATCCTGACTATAGCCAAGCATCCGGAGAATAATGATAAAATAACTGTCCGGCATCGTGCCGGAATCAAAGCAAAGACGCCATGACCCATCTGCCGATTGAAGCTGCAAGAGCTCACCCCGCATCTGCTCGATCCTCGCGCGGATTCGATTCATATCCATAGTCCGCATTCATTCCTTTGCTGCGATGATATTGCTGCTTGTTATGTATATGCGGGAGCTAGCGGGGAAAAGAAGAAGCCTTGCAATTTCAAGCGTCATATCAGGAGAGGAGATTCGGATTAGATGTATGACATTACGATAGATTTATATAGAAACTGGATTGATACGGTAAAGGAGGTTTTCCGCGGCTCGGGCCATCCGATTCCGGAGAATGTAAGCGATACGGAGGTAGCCGTCCTGTATTTCCGGCAGACGGCCCAGTCGGATGAGGAAGCGGCAGCGCAGCAGCAGGCGAATGAGGAAAGGCTTCGCGGCATGCAGCAGGCGATTACGGACCATTTCGAACCGGTCATTTTGCCGGATATCCGGCAACGGACCCGCTACGAAGGCAACCGCTTCTGCTTCCAATGGGTATACAACAACGGCGAGCATATAATCGAGGAGTATTCGTCTTACCGCATTCCGGTATAGGAGCGAAAAAAAGGCTGACCAGTCTAAAGACCGGTCAGCCCTTTTCATCATTGTTCATCCGCTTCCTTATAATGCTCCTTGCAGAAAGCAAGCAGCTCCTGCTCTTCGTCTTCCTCTAATTCAAAGTCGAGCAGCTTGTCCGTCACACGCTCGATCAGCTCATGCTTGATCAGACGGCCGCCGCCTTCCTCTTCGCTGTATACGGCGCGGATATAAACGCCGCTCTTCGAATACAATTCGTCTTCTTCATCCAGATCGATATCGACCAGAAATTCGTAACGGCGTCCCGATAAGATGCCAAACGGATCTTTGATAAATTCTACGCTGTAGCTTGTAATCTCTAGCATATGATCATCCTTTGCTTCTTCTGTTGTCTGTCGCGGCTGCCGCATTCCGGAGCGGATTATAGAACAGCTTGGGTATCCCGGTATCGAACTTCAGCAGTTTCCCCGTTACCGGGTGTTCGAAGGCAAGAACTCGCGCGTGAAGGCCAAGTCGGCCGATCGGCTTGGTCTGGGAGCCGTATTTTTTATCTCCTGCGATAGGGTGCCCGATATCCTGCATATGAACGCGGATTTGATTTTTCCGGCCGGTCTCCAGATGAACCTCTACGAGCGAAAAGGCTTTTCCGGCCTGCAGCAGCTTGTAGTGGGTAACCGCGTGTTGCCCGTCATTCGGATGCGGACTGGAATACATTCGGAGCGTTTTGCTCTCCTTCAGCCAGGAGGAGATCGTTCCCTCTTGCCGTTTCACTTCGCCTTCCACAAGCGCGACATAAGAGCGTTCCTTCACGATCGTCTGCCATTCTTCCTGCAGCTTTTGCTGTACGGCTTCGCTTTTGGCGAACATCAGCACCCCGGAAGTATCCCGGTCGAGGCGGTGAACGATAAAGATCCGGTTCTTCGGATCGGAATCGCGAACATAGGCCATCAACTGGCGGTAAGCGGTCATCTCGGTTTCTTTGTCCGATGCTATCGTAAGAAGACCGGCCTCTTTGCTGGCCACAATGACATGCTCGTCCTCGTGCAGAATCGTAAGCCCGATAAGGGGAAACTTCTCTTTTTCCCGTTCCTTGCGGATGACAACCGTTTGCCCCGGCTGAAGCGGGTAGTTATATTTCGTTTCGGCGCGGTCATTTACGTATACCTGACCGTGCGCCAGCAGCGATTTGACCGAATTGCGGCCCTGGTTCAGATGAGCCAGCAAAAAAGCGAGCAGCTCGGACGCCTCGGTAACGGCAAACGACTTGTTTTGCGTGCCCGAGCCGTTTTTGGATGAAGCGCTTTTAGCCGGGCCAGGGCTATGGGGTTTCTTTGACATGACTTTAAGTTCCTCCTGCGCTTGAATTACTCAAGCTTGACTGCAATCACTATACCATGATCGGCTTTGCAAATTCTACACAGAACCCTTCACACTCCGTTCATGTTGAGCCGATATAATAAGCATTGGCATTATTAACCTATGAAACCATTTTCATAGACAAGCGAAGGCAGATAGTGGTACGATAGATTAATCTATCATTTTAGCTGGTAATACAGTAAAAATTTGGAGGAAAAAGTAATCGTGAAAAGAAAAAAATTAATCTATACCTTGTTAACTCCGCTGCTTGCAGCAGGCCTCCTGCTTTCTCCTCTAGCAGCTCCGCAGCAAGCCGCAGCCGCAACGTCTACCGTTAAATTCGCCGCCACGGCAAAAGCCTCCGCCATCAGCGTCTACGTCGACGATAAGAAGCTCTCGCTCTCGAAAGCTCCCTATACGAAAAATGGCGTTACCTTCGTTCCAATGCGCGAGCTGTTCAAAGCCTTGAATGCCTCCGTAACTTGGGAAGAGAAGGCACAAACGATTATCATCCGCAAGGATTACACATCCATTACGCTTACGATCGGCAACAAAGTAGCGCTTATTAACGGCAAGTCCGTGAAGCTGGATGCCGCACCGGAAATCAAGAACAATACGACCTTTGTTCCGGCCCGTTTCGTAGCGGAATCGCTCGGCGGCACGGTGAAATGGGATAATGCCAAGCAGGCCGTGCGAATCACGACAGAGGAATACGAATACGAAAAGGAATACGAGCAGCTTCAGGAGCAGCTGAATAACCGTCCGAAATATACGCCGCAGCAGATCGTCGATATGTACGACGACAGCGTGGTAACCATTACGACCAATTTGGGTCTGGGCAGCGGAGTGGTTATTGGCGACCGTTACGTTCTTACGAATTATCACGTGATGCAGGATGCTTCCTCGGCAACGGTTATTACCGTGAACAACAAGCAGATCAAGGTATCCGGCGTTGTTACATACAGCCAAAACAATGATTTGGCGATTATCCAGACCGACCAGTCGATCGGTTCCACGCCGGTCGAAGTGGGCTACAGCAGCCTGAACGTGAAAAAAGGCGATAAGGTTGTCGCGATCGGCAGCCCGCTTGGTCTTCAAAACACGGTTTCCGACGGTCTAGTCAGCAATATCATCTATGAGGGCAACACACGCTACATTCAGACGAGTGCTCCAATCGACCATGGCAGTTCCGGCGGCGCTTTATTTGATGAATACGGCGAGCTGATCGGCATCACCTCCGCGGGTTACACGTCGCAAGCGGATCTGAATTTCGCGGTTTCGACGGTTTATGCGGCGATATTGATGGAGGATCTTCCGAAGGTGCCTTCCGCCAAAGTGAAATTCCTCGATCCAACCCTGCCGGACACGCTTGTTGGTCAATCGGAGGATAAGATTGCGGCTTTATTGAAAGAGCAATTTGGCGTTTTCTCGACGGAACAAGGGGAAGCGAAGCTGGACAATTGGAAGGTAACGCGGGATTCCCAAGGCTGGCTTGTGATTACGACGGATATGGATCCCATCTTCTATACGTATTACGGCGGGCAGAATAAAGAGGGTCTTCGCACCTGGGCTATTAACTTAGCTACTGAGCTTCACCGCATGCTGCCGGACGAGAAGATTCAATTCCAGATTTATTACGACCGTATTTTCGGCTTCGAACCGCGCGGCTTTGACGCGAGCGAAGTGAAGGCGCTTGGCAACGACAAATGGGAGGTTCGCTTCCCGATTCTCGATATGCAGTTTAAAGATCAACTTTATATTAACATGAAGGACTAATTCTCCATTATACGAAAAGAGGCTTACCGTTGGGGCAGCATGGATGCTCCCTGCGGCGGGCCTCTTCTTTTTTGGCCGTGTTTTCGGTACAATAGGGTAAGCTTGCATGAGAGCAGAAAGAGGTACCGTGATGAAAGTTGTGTTATCAACGCTAAATGCCAAATATATTCATACTTCGCTTGCCCTGCGCTGCCTGAAGGCATACAGCGGCGAGCATTTCGATATGGAAATTGCCGAGTATACGATCAAAGATCCCGTGATGAATATCGTTTCGGATATTTTCTCGCGCAAACCGGATGTTGTTGGCTTCTCCTGCTACATCTGGAATATTGAAGAGACGATTACCGTCATCAATATGCTGCGCAAAATCATGCCGGAGATCAAGATTGTCCTTGGCGGACCGGAAGTGAGCTACGACACGGAATATTGGATGGAGCGAATTCCGGAGGTTGATTTTATCGTTGTTGGCGAAGGGGAAGAGACCTTCCATCATTTGCTGACGGAGATTGAGGGAGCGGGCAAATTCCATATGGTGTTCGGCATTGCTTACCGCAAGCAGCGCGAGGAGCGGGTAGAGATTCTTCTCAATCCGGGCCGTCCGAAGCTGGATCTGGCGACGCTGCCGTCTCCGCACCGCTTCGAGGAGGATATTCCTCATCTGGGCAGCCGGGTTGTTTATTTCGAGACAAGCCGCGGCTGTCCGTTCAGCTGCCAATTCTGCTTATCGAGTATCGAGGTTGGGGTCCGGTATTTCGATATGGAGCGGACAAAGGCCGATATTACGTATCTGATCGATTCCGGCGCGAAGCTGATTAAGTTCGTGGACCGTACCTTTAACATCAAGCGGGACTACGCGCTCGAGATGTTCAAATTCCTGATCGAGAACCACCGCGGCTGCGTATTCCAGTTCGAGATTACCGCAGATATCATGCGGCCGGAAGTGCTCGATTATTTGGCGGAGCATGCACCGCCGGGCGTTTTCCGCTTCGAGATTGGCGTTCAATCGACCAATGATCCGACTAATGAAGCTGTGCAGCGCCGCCAGAATTGGAAGAAGCTCGTGAGGACCGTTACGAAGGTGAAGGAATCGGGCAAGATCGACCAGCATTTGGACTTGATCGCAGGCTTGCCGCTCGAGAATTACGATACGTTCCGCGGAACGTTTAACGATGTGTTCGAGCTGGGTCCGGAGGAGCTGCAGCTTGGCTTCCTGAAGATGCTGCGCGGTACGGGCTTGCGGCGGGATGCCGATAAGTGGGGCTATATTTATATGGACCACGCACCGTACGAAATGCTTGGCAACGAACTGATGCCGTTTGCCGATATCGTGCGGATCAAGCGGGTAGAGGATGTGCTGGAGAAGTACTGGAACGCGCACCGGATGGACCGTACCTTAGGCTACCTGGTCAACCATGTCTTTCCTTCTCCGTTTGATTTCTTCCAATACTTCGGCGACTTCTGGGAGGAGCGAGGCTGGCAGAAGATCGGGCATCAGCTTGAGGACCTGTTCTCAAGGCTCTGGGCATTCCTGTCCGAGTACAAAGCGGGTGCGGCATCCGAAGAAGCGGCTAAGCTGGATCTGGATGTTGTGCTGGGCCTCATGAAGTACGATTACTTCCTGAACCATAACTACAAGCCGCGGAAAACATGGTGGGAATTCACGATGGACAAATCGGAATGGAGCGGCTGGATGCGCCGCCTTGCCGAACGTCCTGAGGAAGTATCCCGTGAATTTGCCGCGCTGCAGTTGAACGAGAAAGAGCTTTACAAGCATACGGTTATCGAGCTGCTTCCGTTTGACCTCGAACATTATCTGGCAACGGGCGAGGTGGTCAAGAGCAGCCATACGCTGCTTGCGGTCCTGTATGCGCTGGGCGGAGGAGAACGTCAAGCGAAGCCGACGCCTAAGCCGGTTATTATGAAGGTAAGCTCGGATGCCATGCCCGTAGGTTTCTAATAGAATCAAGGCCGCCCTGAGAGGCGGCTTTTTTTGCTTGCGCCCATATAAAACCATTGCTCGCGTCCGTTCATATGATACAATAGGAGGCTATGCGGAACGTTGAATAAAAGGAGTTATTATACATGGAACATGGCATTCCTTCTAATGCGCTTATTACGATAGCCGGTACGGTTGGAGTCGGCAAATCGACGTTAACTTCTGCTTTGGCCCAGCGTCTTGGCTTCCGGACTTCGCTGGAGCAGGTCGAGCATAACCCGTATCTGGAGAAGTTTTACCATGATTTTGAACGTTGGAGTTTCCATCTGCAAATCTATTTTTTAGCCGAGCGCTTTAAAGAGCAGAAGGCGATTTTTGAGGCAGGCGGAGGTTTCGTGCAGGATCGTTCCATTTACGAGGATACCGGCATCTTTGCGAAAATGCATGCGGATCAGGGAACGATGACCGCAACGGATTACGCGACGTATACAAGCTTGTTCGAAGCGATGGTCATGACGCCGTATTTTCCTCATCCGGATGTTCTGATTTATTTGGAAGGCAGCCTGCCGTCCATTCTGACCCGGATTGCGGCGCGCGGGCGGGAGATGGAAATTCAGACGGAACGCGCTTATTGGGAGCGGATGCATGAGCGTTACGCAGCCTGGATCGGCGAGTTTAACGCTTGTCCGGTGCTTAGGCTGAACATTGACGAATACGATGTTCACGATCCGGCATCGCTGGATGGAATTATCGCGCAAATTAGCAGCGTAATCGGGGCTTCGCGCCTGGCAAAGGCGCAGGCGGCTGCCGCAAGCGAATAGGGATAAAAAACTGCCGGGGCATCCATCCCGGCAGTTTTTGTGTGTTTATATGGATTGGTCTGAACCTGAATCTATGCCTGCATGCGCCAGATTGGTTTTTGGTTTAAGGAAAATATTCAACCGTTCCGTAAACAGGAACATGGCTGCCGTACATAGGACGATATAGAACGGGAAAATGCCGATTGTAATCGAGGAAGCCAATAAACCGAGAAGCGGCGGCATAAGCGTGCTGCCTGTGTAAGCCACGGCCATTTGGTACCCCATAATGGACTGCGATTTCTTTTTCCCGAACCGAACCGGCGTTTCATGCAGCATACACGGGTAGATGGGGGCAAGGCCAAAGCCCACGGTGATGAAGCCGGCAAGCGCAAAGCCTTCTGGCAGCGGAAGGAAGAGCAGCAGGGCGCCGATCAAGGCGATCAGCTGGCCTCCGCGGATCAGATTGCGGTTGCTGACTTTGAAGGTGATGAAGCCGGTAATAAACCGGCCTGCCGTAATGCCTGCATAGTAGAGCGACACCCACTGCGCGGCGGTAGAAGCGGACACGCTTTTCATGTTTACAAGATAGCTGCTGCCCCAGAGGCCTACCGCCGCTTCAATCCCGCAGTACAACATGAAGGAAACGAGAGCAAGCTTCACGCCCCTGATTTTTAATGGATGACCTGCCGCGGATTTCTCCTCGGGCTCGTTTACGGCTTCCTCCTGCGCGGCGCGGGCTGAGACCCTTTTATGAATCTTGGCAACTCGATCCCATAAAGGGAGGGAGAAGAACAGGATGACGACAAGCGCGCATTGGATAGCCGCCACGGTCAGATAGCCGTATCTCCAGGCGTTATTGGTAATGAATTGAGCCATAATGACAGGCCCAAGCGTAGCGCCTACGCCCCAGAAGCAATGCAGCCAGCTCATATGATGCGCTTTGTAATGGGCGGCCACGTAGTTATTCAGGCCGGCGTCAACCGCCCCGGCTCCAAGTCCTAACGGAATCGCGCAAACAAGCAGCCAGACGAGGGACGGAGAGGTGGCATAGCCAAGCAGGGCGCCTGCTGTCATGATACAGCTGACCAAGGTTACTCTTCCGGTGCCGAACCGATTAAGAATAGTGCCGCTGGCAAGGCTGGATACGATCGTTCCGGCGGCGATGGTCATATACAGCACGCCTGCCGCTCCAAGGGGAGCGTTCAGCTCCGGCCGCATGACCGGCCATGCCGTTCCGAGCAGGGAGTCCGGCAAGCCTAGACTGATAAAAGCCAAATAAATAATGATCAGAAAAAATGTTGCCATGCTCGTTCACCTGTTTCTTTTATTCAAATGGAGATCATCAGTTCCAGCCCAAGGCTTTGCAGGCCGTCCAAATAATCCTTCTTCATATCGCTTGCCTTCAGAAGGGGGAGATGCTCCTTCGGGATATAATCGGCGCTTCGCTCCAAGATTCGTCCCAGAATGGCATCCGTTACCTCGGCGTTGTTAAAAATAATCGTATGCGGATTGATAATCGCCGTAAACGATGCGATAAGCCTGCTGATGGCATCCAGCCTGCTGGCTCCGTCCTTTTTTTGTATCGCTTGCTGGAAGTTCAGCTCATTGTACTGGGGCACGAAGGAGACCTCTCCGGAGAAGAAGGTGCTTCCCCTTACGACATCCCCGTTGATCATAATGCCCGCGCCCGGGCCGAATTGCCCGAAGTACAAATAGACGAGGGATGGATTATTCTCGCGGCTTCCTGTTTTGTAATAGCCCAGCACGGCGGCATTCATGTCGTTCTCCACCACGACGGGCAGGGAGAATTGCTCCTCCAAATATTGCTTCAGGTTAATATTTTGGAAGTTAGAGTAATCCGGGATGTGAATGACACGCCCGTTATTGACCGCGCCAGGTACTCCGATTGCTATGGATTTGATGTTTGAATGACTCAGCAGAAGCTGTTCGATATACAAGGTCAGGCTTGGGAGATCATTCATTAACGCGCTTGACGTCGTGCCCTGCTCCTTGGTTTCTCCCGCGCAATTAAAGATCGTATAGCTGATCTCCGACTTCTCGAAAAAGATAGCCAGCCCTAACATAAACTCTGTATTATACGCGTAACGTTGAGCCCTTCTTCCGCCGCTTGAATCGTCCAGCCCTACGGTCAGCAGCTCGCCGGCCTCTTCCATTTGGGTCAGAAACTTGCTGATCGTCGGAAAGCTAAGGCCAAGCTTTTGGCTAAGCTCCGCTTTGGTCGCACTTCCCAGCGTCAGCAGGGCGGAACGCAGGCCGTATAGAATTACGTTTTTCATCTCTTTAGGTGTTGCCGGTAAATCAGTCACGGTTATTTACAGCTCCTCTGTACAGACTTATTAAACATCTTTAATAAGTTGGTTTGATCGTATCAAAAATGATTCCGGAGAGCAAGAGGGCAGGCGTGAGAAAATGTTTTACGTTGGAGGGGACAGACGAAGGTAATCGGAATAGGAAGGCGATGGAGCTATTCGAGGCTTAACGATATCGGGAATCGTGAAGGGGATGCGCGGAGACGGGAAAGCATTGAAATGACGGAATTGCGGGGCTTAACGATGCGGGATATCGCAAAGGAGGGAAGAGTAGCTAGTTCGTGTGTGCTTAACGATGTGGGACATCGTTAAGGGCTGGGCGCAGGGGGAGTGGAGGCGTGGCAATGCTCCTAGGGCATGAAATAAAAACGCGCTAGAAAGGTCAGCTCGGCCTTTCTAGCGCGTTTCTTCGGTACTGGCGGACAAGCCTCAGGCAGCTTACCTTTTCTCCACCGCGACCAAATACGGCGCGGTGTCTCTTTGCGGCTGGCGGTACAGCACAGCCGCATACAAAGCCCCGGGCAGCTTCGCTGCCCAGTCGGCGACAATCGCCGCCTCCTCCGCGCCGCCCGGGTGCCCCGGGTACAGCGCGACAGTGACAATACCGCCGCGGCGAAGCAGCGCCAGCGCCGCGTCCAGGGCGGCGATCGTCGTAGTCGGTACCGTAATGACCGACTCGTCGCCGCCCGGCAAATAGCCGAGATTGAACATCACGGCTGCAACGTTTCCTTCGGCGGAGGGTCCAACGGCCTCCGCCATCAATGCGTGATTCCGCAGATGAAGCTGCACCTGCGGCAGCTTGCCGCGCTCCTCCAGCGGGCGGAGCCGCTCGAGCGTCCGGTCCAGCGCGTCCTGCTGGATGTCGAAAGCGTGCACCGTGCCGCGCGCTCCAACCAGCTCGGCGAGCTTCAGCGAGTCGACGCCTCCGCCCGCGGTGGCGTCGATCACAATGTCGCCCGGCTGCACGCGTTCGGCGATCCATTGATGCGCCATGCTGAGAATAGACAGGAATCCCATTTTACACCGCCCCCCATAGCTTGCCTTGCCATGTACCGCGGCGTTTCAGCTCCGCGTCGATGGCATTCAGCACCACCCATTTTTGCATGCTCCACATCGGCCCGATGAGAAGCTCCTTTGGCGCATCGCCGGTAAGGCGGTGGATGACCATCTCCGGCGGCAGGAACTCAAGCGTATCGACGATCAGCTTGACATACTCGTCCAGCTCAAGGAAGCGGAGCAGTCCGGCTTCGTATTGCTTCACCATAGGCGTCTTGCGCATGAGATGGAGCAGGTGGATTTTGATGCCTTGCACGTCCATGGCGGCAACCGCGCGGCCCGTCTCCAGCATCATTTCGTGAGACTCCTGCGGCAAACCGTAAATTATATGCGTGCACACGCGGATGCCGCGTTCGCGCAGGCGGCGTACCGCATCGAGATAGCAGGCCGTATCATGGGCGCGGTTGATGAGCTCCGAGGTTGACTCATGGATTGTCTGCAAGCCCATCTCCACCCACAGGTAGGTCCGTTCGTTCAGCTCGTCTAAATAATCGACGACGTCCTCCGGCAGACAATCCGGCCGCGTTGCGATCGATAACCCCACCACACCCGGCTGCTGCAAAATCACCTCGTAATACTCCCGAAGCTCCTCGACGGGCGCGTACGTATTCGTATAAGCCTGGAAATAGCCGATATAATTGGCTTCCGGCCATTTTTGATGCTGGCGGTCACGGATTTTATTGAATTGCGTAACGAGATCATCGCGCCGGCTGCCGGCAAAATCGCCGGATCCGCGGGCGCTGCAGAACGTGCAGCCGCCTTTGGCAATCGAGCCGTCCCGGTTCGGACAGGTAAAGCCGGCATCAAGCGTTACCTTGAACACTTTGCCGCCAAGCTGCTCGCGCATCTCGTAGTTCCATGTATGAAATCGCTTGTCGCCCCACAGCATCGGCTGCCCGGGCGTCAAGGATGGGATATTTGCGTTCATGCGGTTCTCCTTTTATGCGGATAAGAATGGCATTCTCCATTTTATCGGAAAGAAGGGGGAAATGCCATGCCGGATTAGGAGGATTACCAGGCGTACGAAGAGATATTTTGAACCGTAGAACAAGCTGGAAATTATTTTAAAACGGGAGCGAAATAGGCTTGCTATACCTTACATGATCTGTTATATTAAAAGTGCGACAAATCAATGAAAAAACCTTACATGCTTAATTCGTAATGATCGTCATAAAACGTCGATAAATTGGAAAAACTGTAGTAAAAAAATCGATGAGGTGATCCCAATGAGCCAACAAACAAGAATTCCGCATGGTGATGAGAAAGTAACGGTTGAATTAACGGTCAAAGAATTGATGGCGCTTACAGGAGTTCGGTTCCACAACAACCATCATATCGAAATATCCGCACGCAAGAAGCTGAACGAGATTATTGAGAATACGTACCGCGACATTCAATCCGAAGGTCCGATTGATTACCAATTGCTCGTTTAATGGTTATGCCAATATCCATACAAACCTAAAGCCTTGGCGATTTAAAAAATCGTTAAAGGCTTTTTCTTTTGCGTCATCCCCGCTGCCATCTTTACAAGGCGGCCGAACTTGGGCACAATAAGGACTAGCTTAATTTGTAGGAGGACCTGTACAAGATGCGTTTAAGAGGAAGAAAAGGAATCCGCGAGTCGCTGGAAGCGCAGCCGGAATTAGTCGTATTGGATGCGAAGCCGCTCAAGGGGAAGTGGCGCGAGTTTTTCGGCAACGATAAGCCGATCCATGTAGAGCTTGGCATGGGGAAAGGCCGTTTTATCAGCAATATGAGCTTCCGCAACCCGGACAATAACTATATCGGGGTCGATATGTATGACGAGCTGATCCGCCGCGCAAGCGATAAGGCTCGTAACATCTGGGAGGAAAGCGGAGTGGAAGAGCCGCCGAATCTGGGTCTGCTTCGCGCGAATATCGAGCATATCGAAGAGATGTTCGAGCCGGGCGAGATTGAGCGGATCTACCTGAATTTCAGCGATCCATGGCCAAAAAGCAAGCATGCCCGCCGCAGGCTGACGCATCCGCGCTTCCTGCGCAAGTATGCCCAACTGCTGAACGAACGCGGGGAGATCCATTTCAAGACCGATTCGGAATCTCTGTTCGAATTCTCTCTTAATAGCTTTGCCGAGGTGGAACTGCAGCTTCGCAATATCTCGCTTAATCTTCATAAGAACGGTCCGCGCGAGGATCTGGTGTTTACCGAATACGAGATGAAGTTTATGGAGAAGGGCCAGCCGATCTACCGCCTGGAAGCGGTAATTGGCGAAACCGTGCTGAGTGAATACCGCGAAAGCAAGCTGGAGAACTCGCGCCGCGAAGAAGCGGAAGCCGAGATTGCCGGCGACGACGAGGACGATTCGGCAGAATAACAAAAAGGCTGTTCCCGCCGGGAACAGCCTTTTTCTTTCTAGAGTCTAGAACAAAGTAAGAGTCCAACCGTACTGAACGGTTATTGCCGTCAGCGTGCCGACAAGCGCGCCGGCCGCCACGTCGGACGGGTAATGAAGGCCAAGATACATTCGCGACCACGCAACCGACAGAGCGAGTACGGCCGCAACGGGCAGGATAATCGGGAACCATACTCCGCCTGCTCCGATAATCGGAACGACATAGGCGAAGATAGCGGTTGTATGTCCGGAAGGGAAGGAGGAGTCGACAAGCGGGTTTTTCCCCGTGTTTACTCCGTTTAACGCCTGGTAAGGGCGAAGCCTTTTTAGTTTCCGTTTCACGACATAGACCGGTAGATGACTGATAAATACGGCAGTAAAGCATTGCCAGCCTGTCGTGCTCCAGGGATTAGGCGCAAACATGGCAACGAGGAAAGAGCTGATGAGTGTAAAGGACGCTCCTCCAACATGCGTCACCGTGCTCAAATATACCCCAAGCAACCGGTGAAGCCTGCTTTGTGATCGGCGTTGATTCGCCCATAGGATCATTTGCAATTCCCGGGTTCGTAACCACCCTATCATTCTTCTCATCCGTTTCCTCCTAAAAGAATTGCGAAGCAATTCTGCTTCGTAAGCATAAACCTAAGAATTGCGATTCCCACAAATTATAATCGATATTTGTCTATTATGGTTCAATAAATAAGCTTGCACAAGTTTTAAGTTTATACGAAGAAGCCGAATTTCAAAAGATTAACCAATCTTTAAAATAGGGTTGATTATTCGCTAACAGACCTCCTGTAGAATGGAGCCGATCAAGGTTTCATTCCGAAGCTTATGCTTTCGAGGCATGAATCACCACAACGGCTGAACCTTTGCCTTTTGTAGGTGGTAATTCATTTTAGGAGGCGTTCTTCATGAGAGTTGCGCTTTTTACCGACACGTTTGAACCTGATGTGAATGGCGTGGCACGCACGCTTGGCCGCTGGACCGACTATTTGAAGCGGCAGGGTGCGGAGGTACTTGTTCTGGCTCCGGATCCGGCTGCAGGCAAGCAAAGCGGCAAACCATCCACTTCCGTTGAGCGCTTCGCCAGCCTGCCTTTCTTTCTGTATCCCGAGTGCCGCCTGGCACTTCCCAATCCCATTCATATCCGCAGGGCTTTAAAAGAATTCGATCCAACGATTATCCACGTAGCTACTCCGTTTAATCTCGGACTTTGCGGTATTCACTATGCCCGCAAGCTCCGGATTCCTCTCGTTGCGTCCTATCACACCCATTTTGATCAATATTTGCCGTTTTACAATTTGCAATGGATGGCAAAGCTGTTATGGAGATATATGGAATGGTTTCACCATGACTGCCGCTCCATCTACGTCCCTTCCCGTTCCACTTACGAAGATTTGAAGGAGAAGGGCTGGGATGACGGCCGGCTTGAAGTATGGAGCCGCGGCATTGATACGGAAGCCTTTCATCCGTCTGTCAACCGGGAGGAGTGGCTCCTCCGGCACGGAATCGACAACGATCGATTTGTCGTTCTGTACGTGGGAAGATTAGCTCCCGAAAAAAATGTCGATATCGCCTTAGATGCTTTTGCGGAATTTCGGCAAAATATAAGCGAGGAAGCGGTTTTTGTCATCGCGGGCGACGGACCATCGTCCGATGCGCTGAAGGAACGGTGCCGCCGTGAAGGAATCGACGCCCGTTTCATAGGGTTTACGGCTATGCCGGATTTGCAAAAATGGTATGCTTCCGCCGATTTGTTCCTATTTCCGTCGGCTACGGAAACATTTGGCAACGTGGTGCTGGAGGCAATGTCCTGCGGGACGCCCGTCATCTGCGCCAATAAGGGCGGCGTAACGGATTCCGTTCAGCATGGCGTAACGGGCCTGCAGTGCAATCCGGAGGATCCCCGTTCGTTTACGAACGCGATGGGGCTCTTGTACAGCAATCCGGAGCTGCGCGCGGCGATTGCCGAGCAAGGACGCATCTACAGCCAGAAGCAGTCCTGGAATGCTATTTTCGACAAGCTGGCCGCCAGCTTTGAACGGTATTCGATTCCGGTACAGCCACATATTCGTCACAAAGCGAAGTGACGGACCGGGAACATTGTATCAACTCTTTACGTATGTATTGGACGTAAGGGCTAAAAAATTAGGAAATGGATGAAAATAAGGGCGATAGGGCGCAAAAGGAGGTAAGGGAACCATCTGACTGCCATGCAAGCGTTTTAATGGCTGGATAACGGAATATGGCGGGAATTAGAGCTTTTGACAAAGATAATCAATGTGTGGAAAATCAAAATGTCCCGTGATTCGTTTACACAAACACAAAAAAAACGGACCGGACACAAGAGAGAATTATGATAAAGAGCCTGTCGGCGCCTGTTAGCAGGGTGATTAGAACGGGCAATTAAAAAGGGGTCTCAAGGGGGCAGTACCGAAAAATGTTCAACACGATTATGCTTGTATTTCAGATCGTATTCGCATTGCTGGGCTTGTACCAACTGTTTTTGACATGTTTTGGCTGGCACCGCAAAAAAGAAGATTTATCCCATCCGCCGCAAAAAACTTTCGCACTTCTGGTAGCGGCGCATAACGAGGAGCAGGTTGTAGGAGCGCTTATCGAAAATCTCCTGAAGCTGAAGTATCCTCGCGAGCTGTTTGACATTTTTGTCATCTGCGACAACTGCACGGACGGCACGGTCGATATTGTGAACAGCTACGAAGGCGTTTATGCCTGCGTGCGCAATAACAAAAATCAGCGGGGCAAAGGCTATGCCGTGGAATGGATGCTCAAGGAACTGTGGAAGATGCCCAAAAGCTACGACGGCGTTGCGATCTTTGATGCCGACAATCTGGTAGCGACCGATTTCCTGCAGTACATGAACAATGATTTGATTAACGGACACCGCGTTATTCAGGGATACCTGGATACGAAAAACCCGAACGACTCGTGGATCAGCTCGGCGAACGCGATCAACTACTGGTTCTGTAACCGCCTGTGGCAGCTGCCGCGTACGAATCTGGGTCTGGCTAACTTCCTCGGAGGCACGGGCATGTGCTTTGATGCCAAGTTGCTGCAGGAAATGGGCTGGGGAGCAACTAGCCTCGTGGAAGACCTGGAATTTACGGTGCGGTGTATCCAACGGGGTATTTATCCGAAGTTTAATTTCGAAGCGAAAGTGTTCGACGAGAAGCCGATTACGTTCCAGGCATCGGCACGTCAACGCCTGCGCTGGATGCAAGGACATTTCGACGTTACGCGCAAGTACATGCTGCCGCTTTTGTGGCAGGGCATTAAAGAACGCAGCATGACGAAAATCGATGCTTCGCTGTACGTATTTAACGCATATAACTATTTGGCCGGCTTCTTCATTGCAGCGATCATCTGGGGCGACATGCTTCTCTTCGGCGGCAACAATGTGGAATCGGTATACAACCTGCTGCCGATCTGGCTGAGCGTTCCGTATATGGCTTACGTGTTTATCCAGATTCCTTTGTCGATGTACATGGCGAAGGTGCCGTGGAAGCTTTACTTGCGGATTCCGACGTTCCTGCTCTTTACCGTTTCGTGGTGGCCGATTACGGTTCATGCGTTCTTTACGCAAAACAACAAGAAATGGAGCCATACGCAGCATACGCGCGTTATCCGTCTGGAGGACGTGCAAAGCAAACAGCTGTAATAAGACATGACATAATGGGTTGACACATAGAAATCCATTGTGTTATAGTATGTCGGTAACGTTTTTGACAAAACATATTTGCACAAGCAGAAGCACCCGCTTCTCACCTTTCGGTCATGCCGACTGGTTTGCGATAACTGACTAGCTTAACGAGTTGCTTCCCTGGGAGGTAACGAGGGCGGCCACAATCAACGGTTATAACAATGCGGGTTCGTGCGAACCCGCATTTTTTATTTTGCACCAAAACACATAAACATCCTATCTTGGAGGTGGCACGTTATTAGCAGAGAACATCAAATCAACGATGAGATCCGGGCCAGAGAAGTACGACTTGTAGGCGCGGACGGCGAGCAAATCGGTATCAAATCGATCCGTGACGCTATGCAGATGGCAATTGACCTGAGCTTGGATCTGGTGAATGTAGCACCGACGGCTAAACCGCCGGTATGCCGGATTATGGACTACGGTAAGTTCCGTTACGAGCAGCAGAAGAAAGAAAAAGAAGCACGCAAGAATCAAAAAATCGTCGACCTGAAGGAAGTTTGGTTCCGTGCCAACATCGACGAGCATGACTATCAAACGAAATACCGCAACGTTGTGAAGTTCTTGGGCGAAGGCGATAAAGTTAAAGCCTCCGTACGCTTCCGCGGACGGGAAATCGCTCATGCTGCCATCGGCCAGAAAATTCTGGACCGTCTGGCGCAAGAGGTTGCCGAAATATGCAGCGTAGAACGTGCACCGAAGCTGGAAGGCCGGAGCATGATTATGATTTTGGCACCAAAAAGCAACAGTTAAATAAAGGGAGGATAATCGACATGCCTAAAATGAAAACACACAGCAGTCTGAAAGACCGCTTCAAAATTACTGGTACTGGTAAAGTGAAACGCTACAAAGCGTACAGAAACCACTTGCTTTCCCACAAATCCGGTCGTCAAAAACGTGTTCTTGCTGGCCAACCACTGATGGCAGCTGGCGACGTTCGTCGTATTCAACAAGGTCTCGCTAACCTTAAATAGTAGCAATCGTTCAGATAGCTTAATCAAATTCAACCTACGGGAGGTTTCCACTCATGGCAAGAGTTAAAGGCGGTTTTGTCCGCGCTCGTCGTCGTAAAAGAATTCTTAAACTAGCAAAAGGTTATTTCGGTTCGAAACACCGTCTGTTTAAAACAGCAAAGGAGCAAGTTGGTAAGTCGCTTCTTTACGCATACCGTGACCGTCGTCAAAACAAACGCGAATTCCGCAGACTGTGGATCGTTCGTATCAACGCGGCTGCTCGTCAAAACGGTCTTTCCTACAACAAATTCATGTACGGCCTGAAACTGGCTGGCATCGAAGTAAACCGCAAAATGCTGGCTGACCTGGCTGTTAACGACATCAACTCGTTCAACTCCCTTGCTGGCGTTGCAAAAGCGAAAATCAACGCTTAGTTTTAAGCGTGATATAGAGAAGAGGTTGTCCCCGAGGGGGACAACCTCTTTTTTTTGCGTTTTCTTAATCATTTTATTAGCTTTGAGCTACATATCCCTCTCGGAGGAAGGCTGCAGCCGGTAAGCGCGCGGGCTGACGCCGTGATAGGCGCTGAAATGGCGGGTGAACGGATGAATGGACGTATATCCAAGCCGTTCGGCGATAGCCGTTACGGAATAGTCCGTTTCGACGAGCAGCTGGGCAGCCTGCTTCATAAGAAGTCTGTGGCGGTATACCTGCGGCGTAAACCCGGTCTCGCGTTGAAACAAGGAATGGAAGTAGGAGCGCTTGAGGCCGCACATGGCTGCCCAATCCTCGACTTGGGAACGCGTCTCGGGATGCTCGTTCAAATAGGCGAGCAGCTTGACGATCCGGAAATCGCTTGGCTGTCGGGTGTGAACAACGTTGTACCAGCTGAGCATCCAGGCATACAACATGCTGTTCACGAGCTCCGTGCGGTAAAACTGGCTGTTATCGAATTGCCTGGAGAGCGTAACGAAAGCATCGTACAGCCACGGATAAGGCTGCAGCGAGAAAAAGCTTGGCAGGGAGTCCAGCTCCGGGCATTGCTCCTCGCGAGAGCGATACTCCAGCTCGAAGGGCTCCGGGGCATGAATGAATATCCGATTATAGGACTCGTACGTGCCTTCCCATAAGTCGCAGTACAGATTATACGTAGATAAGGGCTGTCCTTGCCGGATATGGAAGGCATGCGGCTCGCCGGGGCGGAGGAAGATGAGAGTTCCTCGTTCAATTGGATAGAGCTTGCCGTTCACCTCCATTTCCCCAGGCCCGTCTACAAACAGGTGAAACGCGTATACGCTGCTGACGCGCAGTTTTTCGTTCCAGCCCCCCACGTACAGATAACGCATGGAATCTCCGACGTAAGGTTTTAATTCATTTATCGTTCTCAACCTTTTCTCCTGCCTTTATTTCCGCAATCCTTATCCTCCGTTATGCCGACCGCAAAAGTTAGCGGATGAATCGTCAAATGATAGGACTGGCGGGCAAATACGTTAATTGTGTTCAATGTTACAATAATGGCGCGATTTGATAAAGGGCCTGCGTTAATAAAACGGACAATTAGCTAAAATTTGAAAGGATGAGCGAAATGAAAATGATATATACCCAGCCGGCCGCAGGCTGGAAGCAGGGACTTCCGCTTGGGAACGGCCAGCTTGGCGCGGTGCTGCATGGCGGCATCAGCAGCGAGACCTGGAATATGACGGAGATCACCTTCTGGTCAGGCAAGCCGGAGCGGTTCGGAGGATCTCCGGATGCCAAGGAAAAGCTGAAGACGATGCGCGAGGCTTTTTTCAATGGCAACTATGTGCTTGGAGACAAGCTGGCCGGCGAGCAGCTGGAGCCCGTAAAAGGAAATTTCGGCACCAATCTTTCCTTGTGCGACGTTCTGATCAGCTATAACGATGAGGGCAGCCAGCTGGTACGCGAGCTGGATCTGGAGAAGGCGGTTGCTGCGGTATCTTACCGAAGCGGTTCCGGAGCGGTAATGCGAAGGGAAACCTTTGTTTCCCATCCGGACGGGGTGCTGGTATCCCGGATTAAAGGGGATCAGGCAGGCTCCGTGTCTCTTGCTCTGAGCATCCGGGGCAGAACAACCACGTTTGATGCCCGGCTGGATGGGCCGGATAAGATTGTTTTCCGCACGCAGGCGACGGAGGACATCCATAGCGACGGCACCTGCGGGGTATGGAGCGAAGGCGCGTTAAAAGCAGTCGTTACAGGCGGGCGGGTAGCTGGAGCTGCCGATTCGGTAACGATCGAGCAAGCCGACGAGGTTGTACTTTATTTTGCCGTAGCAACCGATTACGGTCGAATGGATGAGGCTTGGAAGGCCGAAAGCGCGGAACGGATAGAAGCGGCGGAGGCAAAAGGCTTCGAGAGGCTGCTTAGGGATCATATCGCGGATTACCGGTCGCTCTATGGGCGCGTTGATCTTGATCTTGGCGGATCCAAATCATTTGAATTGCTGCCTACAGACGAACGTATCCGCAAGCTGAGAGCCGGTGAGTCGGCGGATAACGGACTAATCGCGTTGTTTTACCAGTACGGACGGTATTTGACGATTGCCGGTACGCGGGCGGATTCCCGTCTGCCGCTTCATCTGCAGGGACTATGGAATGACGGCGAGGCTAATGCCATGGCCTGGAGCTGCGACTACCATCTGGACGTCAATACGGAGATGAATTATTATCCGACGGAGATCAGCAACCTGGCGGAATGCCATATTCCGCTTATGAATTACATCGAGCAGCTTTCTCATGCGGGGCGTGCGGCAGCGGAAGATTTCTACGGCTGCGAAGGCTGGGTGGCGCATGTATTCTCGAACGCTTGGGGATTCGCCTCGCCTGGCTGGGGACGCTCATGGGGGCTGAACGTAACGGGCGGACTCTGGATTGCAACCCATTTGAAGGAGCATTACGAATATAGCCGGGACCGCGGGTTTTTGACTCGTCAGGCCTACCCGGTTATGAAGGAAGCGGCGCTTTTCTTCCTGGATTATATGACCGTTCATCCGAAATACGGCTGGCTGGTAACCGGCCCGTCGACTTCGCCGGAGAATAGCTTCTATCCGGGACCTGAGGAGCAAGGGGAGCAGCAGCTTTCCATGGGCTCCACGATGGATCAGATGCTGGTCCGCGATTTGTTCGGCTTTGTGCTGGAATCGGCGGAGCTGCTTGCGGTGGACGAAGAGCTGCAGGGGAAGCTCAAGGAAGCCATGGAGCTGCTGCCTCCTCTGCAAATCGGCAAACGCGGACAGCTGCAGGAGTGGCTGGAGGATTACGAGGAAGCGCAGCCGCAGCACCGGCATTTCTCCCATATGTACGGTGTTTATCCGGGGAACCAGATTACGCCCGAGGAGACGCCCGAGCTTGGTCAGGCCATGCGGCAAACGCTGCTTGGACGGATGCTGGTCGATGAGCTGGAGGATATCGAATTTACGGCAGCGTTGTTTGCCCTCGGCTTCTCCAGGCTTCATGACGGCAATCAGGCGGTGAAGCATGTCCGTCATTTGATCGGGGAGCTTTGCTTCGATAATCTGCTGTCCTACTCCAAGCCTGGCGTGGCTGGCGCGGAGACGAATATTTTCGTCATTGACGGCAATTTCGGCGGTACGGCAGC
Source organism: Paenibacillus sp. MMO-58 (assembly GCF_037146255.1). Lineage (NCBI taxonomy): Bacteria > Bacillati > Bacillota > Bacilli > Caryophanales > Paenibacillaceae > Paenibacillus > Paenibacillus sp. MMO-58. The sequence continues at coordinate 209,684 of NZ_JBBCVY010000006.1, read as the reverse complement.
CATCGCGGACATGCTGCTTCAAAGCCATGCGGGCTCCATTCATCTGCTGCCAGCTGTACCGGCGGATTGGGCAACCGGCTCGTACCGGGGGCTTCGGGCTAAGGGGAACGCGGAGGCAGCCGTCAGCTGGGAGAACGGGCAATTGACGGAAGCCGTGATTACCGCTTATTCGGATCTGGAGACGGTTGTGAAATGCGGCGGCAGCCAGATTCATCTGCGGATGGAGGCGGGCAAGCGTTACCGGCTTGACGGCCAGCTGAAGCTGCTTGAGGCTGTAACGGCATAATTGTTCTATACGAAACCGCCAAAGAGGAAGAGCCTTTGAAGGGCTTTACTCCAAACTTTGGCGGTTTGTCGTATGGTTCGTTAAATATTTGGATTGTTCAAGCCCTCTCTCTATTTTACATTGAAAAGGCAAACTGAAAGCGCTTCACCACTTTTGATGCGAACAGGAGGCTTGATGTAATGAAGAGGAAATTTGGGGCATGGTCCGGCAAAGGATGGTTTTTGCTGCTGGCAGCAGTCCTGGTCTTTCAATTGGCTGTAAATCCTTCCGGACGGGAGGTTGAGGCAGCAGGTGCGGAGGTTACCGCTGTAGCTGATGCAGCAGCCGCAGGCAGCTATTCCTTTGAGGCTGAATCCTCCGTCAACACGTTGTCGGGCAAGGCGGAGATCAAGGCATGCGCAGACGCAACCGGCTGCTCGGGCAGCCAAATCGTTGGAGGACTGTGGGGCGGCTCGTCGCTTACCTTTAACGAAGTAACGGTAGATACAGCCGGCGTATATACGATGACGGTCCATTATATTTCGGGAGATCCGAGATCGGTTGGGGTCAGCGTAAACGGAGGTACGATTGATCATTACGATTTGCCGAAGACCGCCGACTGGAATACGCTTGGGGTCTACGAGCTGGAGCTGGAGCTGAAGGCGGGAAGCAACACGATCCGTCTGGACGATGAAGGAGGTTATTCCCCGGACATTGACCGTATTGAGCTTCGCTTGTCGGAAGGCGGTTCAGGCGAGCCTGGCACGGGCACGGCTTACGAGGCGGAAGCGGCGAATAACATTCTGACGGGCAATGCTTCCGTAAGCGGCTGCAGCGCAGCGACCGGCTGCTCGGGCGGCAAAAAGGTTGGCAATCTGTGGGGCGGCTCGACCCTACAATTCCGTGACGTAATGGCGGAGAAAGCAGGCGTGTATACGCTTAGCGTTTCTTACATATCCGGAGACCCGCGTCCGGTATCGATTGCCGTTAACGACGGCTCGTCGGATAACTACGCTTTGCCTAAAACCGAGAACTGGGACACGCTTGGCGTATTCAAGCTGGAGGCCCAGCTGAAGGCGGGGGCAAATACAATCACGTTTAACGATGACGGCGGCTGGTCGCCGGATATCGACAAGATCGAGATTGCTTCTACGGCAAGTTCTGGCGAAGATCCGGGTCCGGTAGACAACATCGGCCAGATCGGCAAAGCGATCGACTCGAAGAAATACGGCTCGATTAAAGTAACCGCTTACGAGAAAGGTGCGACCTTCGTATCCGGCAGCTACAGCATCACTTACAACACGGAGTCGGGTCTTTCCGCGTATGCCTGGAATGGCAAAACGCTTGTAAAAGGCGCTTATGCAAGCGCTCAGCTGGATGATCAGCTGCTGGACAGCCGCAAATACAGCGAGCATAGCTTCAAGCTTGGCAGCGTGGAGAAAATCAAGGACGGACATGGCAAGGGCGTCCGCATCACCGTTGAAAACAAGAGCGAAGGTCTTCCGGTGATGAAACAGATTTACCAGCTGTACGAGGATCAGTCCTACTTCCTTGTATCCCAGCAGGTAGCGGGCAGCTCCACGATCAGCTCGAACGATATGGCTCCGCTTGTCGTGAATGCGAGCGGAGGTGTTGATCTCGGAACCAGCGGCGACAACCGCGTCCTGATCACGCCTTATGACAACGATGCTTGGTCCCGTTATCAGGCGCGTACGATCAACACGGCTCTGAACAACAATAACTACATCAGCTCCGAAATGACGGCGATCTATGACAATACGAGCCGCGCCGGACTTGTTATCGGTTCGGTAACGCATGACGTATGGAAGACCGGTATTTTCTGGAGCGGCTCGAATGACAAGCTGAACAAATTGAAGGTGTATGGCGGCTTCACTTCGCTTACATCCACTCATGACAGCATCGGTCATGGCAAAGTGTCGGGCACAACGATCACCTCTCCTCAAATTGCGGTTGGTTACTACGCGGATTATCGCGATGGACTGGAGAACTACGGGGAAGCCAATGCGGCAGTAGCGCCGCCGCTCAAGTTCGAGAAGGGCGTGCCTTCCGGCGTGCCGGTTGGCTGGAACAGCTGGGGTGCTTACGAAAGCTCGCTCAGCTATGACAAAGTCGTAGAGGTATCGAACTTCTTCAAGGAAAATCTGCAAAAGTCGTTTACGAACAAAGGCACGGTCTATATTAATATGGACTCCTACTGGGATAATTTGACGGAGCAGCAGCTTCGCGACGCGGTGAAGGTTATCCGCAAAAACGGGCAAAAAGCCGGCATTTACTACGGTCCGTTCGTATACTGGGGTGACAACATGTCGCAGCCGGTAGAAGGAACAAACGGCAAGTACACTTACGGCGATATCGTTCTGCGCGACGCGAACGGCAACATTCTTCCTAAAGTAGACGGTGCGTATGCGATTGACCCGACGCATCCGGGTTCGAAGCAGCGTATCGAGTATATTTTCAACAAGTTCCTGGACTATGGCTTTGAATATATTAAGATTGACTTCTTGTCACACGGCTCCTTCGAGGGCAAGCATTATGATCCTAACGTGCAGACCGGTATTCAGGCCTACAATCAAGGAATGGCTCATATCAACAAGACGCTGGGCGGCAAAATGTTCATCAGCGCGTCAATCGCGCCAATGTTCCCTAGCCAATACGCGCACGCAAGACGGATTTCCTGCGATGTCGACGGCTCGCTTGGCCGCACGGAATACCAGCTGAACAACCTGACTTACGGCTGGTGGCAGAACGGTACGATCTATTCTTACACCGATCCGGATTACATGACGCTTGCGAAAGGCGGCTCGTTTAACGCGGCTCAGACGCGGGTTAATGCCGCGGCTATTTCCGGCACCATCTACATGAACTCCGACGACGTCAGCAATGTGGAGACGCAAAAGCTGATGAAATCGCTGCTTACGAACAAAAACGTCAACGATATTGCCCTGATCGGCGAAGCATTCCGTCCGGTTGAAGGCAATACGGGCAACGCTGCGGCAGATATCTTTGTCCTACAGGACAATAAGGACTATTACCTTGCCATGTTTAATTACACGAACGACGCGGTAACCAAAACCGTCGATCTGAAGCGTGCTCTAGGCGTGTCGGCAACAACGAAGGTTGAGCTTACAGACGCTTGGACCAACTCCAAAGTCGAAGCGAAGGATACTCTTGAGGTGAACCTCGACGGCGCTCAATCTAAGTTGTACAAAGTAAAAATCAAGAAATAAACAAAAGGCTGTACCGGGTAAGTACCGGTACAGCCTTTTTGTTATATGGAGTCTAGTCTATTATTTTCCTCCCCACTACACGCGATGCCCCCATGCGCCGACCTTACTATCGCTACGTTGGATTTCGTCCACTAAAATGATGCCGCAATGCGCGAAATAACGCGTACGTTGGATTCTATCGTGCGTAAAAGTCCAAAAGCGGACTTAGACGGCCGAAAATGGCTAATTCCGTTGGATGAACTCCAATGAAGGTTAAATCCGGAGCTCTAATGCATGAAAAACGCTGGGCTATATCCAATGTAGCTGCCTCCGATGGATTAATCTAAAAAAGTAGACGCGGATGCTCTTGCCAATGCGGGGGAGAGGTTTGTCTTTAACAGCAAACGGCTGTGCCGGGTAAACCAAGCACAGCCGTTTAAATGCGTCACCCCAAGTGGTGACGTTCTTTTTGTGGGTTTTAAGAACTTAACCTCTAGGTTAAGTGCAGGCGGAGCAATTGAATGATTCTGGAGAAACGTAGTGGTCGCTTTTGCTCTGGGGATTCCAATCCGCTAGGATTGTTCAAGGAATCCCCGAGCAATGGCGATCGGAAGAACATTCAATTGCGCAGCATGCCCTTTAACCTACCCGTTCTTACTTCCCAGGAATCCGAATCGTCACCGACGTCCCGATTCCCAGGCGACTAAATATCGTCACCCCATACGAATCGCCAAACAGCAGCTTAATCCGGTTATCGACGTTGCGGACGCCGTAGCCCGACAACGTATCCTCGCTTTGCGGCAGATCACCGCTTGGCATCTTCATCCCCATGCCGTCATCGATAACCTTCAGGATGATGTCTTGTCCCTCGCGATAAGCCCGGATAATGATGTTAATGCCGCACTCATGATCCCAGATCGCGTGATTGATGCAGTTTTCCACAAACGGCTGAAGGGTCAGCTTAAGAATCCGGCAAGGCAAGACGGATTCCTCGATATCGTAGTGAACCCGAAGCAGATTGGCGAACCGTACTTGCTGGATCGATACGTAATAACGGGTCAACTGAATCTCCTCGTGGATGGACAGCGTGTTTTTTCCTTTGTTGAGTGAGATCCGGTAAAACTTAGCCAGATCGGTGACCATCTTGTTCATTCGCGGATCATCGTTGCGGATGGCAAGTGACGAGATCGAAGCCAGCGAATTGTACAGGAAATGCGGGTTGATCTGAGCCTGCAACACGTTAAGCTCCGCCTCCCGCTTGTCGATTTCCTTCATGTAGACGTCGGAGATCAGCGAGCTTAGACGCTGGCTCATTTTTCGCAGCGCATTGCCGATTTGACCGATCTCATCCCGTCCAAGCGGCCGGATGTCGATAAGCTCGAAGTCCTCCCGTTCGATGCGGCGGATCATGCCAACAAGCTTTTCCATCCGTTTGGTGAACAGCCGTGCGGTAACATAAATCAAGATAGCCATTAGGCCAAGGCTGACTAACGCGTAAGTGAGTATTCTTTTTGCCGTCAAATGAGCTTTGGACAAGAAGCTGCTGTAAGGAATAAGCGAGACGCTTTTCCAGCCGTATTTGGTCGTATTGTATACGACCAGCACCTTCTCCCCTTTATAAGTGCTGTCGAACCGCCCGTTATTCTCCGCGGGGAACGGTTCAGGCAGGTCGATCGGCTTGTTCAGGATGGTTTTGTCCTTGGCGGACATTACGATGCCTTCTTCATTTATGATAAGCACCGTCTTGTCGCTTGTTTCCTTCTCCATCAGCCGGAAAATATCGGATTCCAGAATATTGATGGTTAATACGCCGTACGGATTGTTCATGCTGCTTATATTGAGCAGCCGCGACAGCGTGAACATCGGAGGCTTGTCAGGCTCGGGAGGGGAGGTGACAAACCTTACGTCCCCAAAGCTGCCGCTGAGCGATTTGTAAGCAAGCGAGCCGCGGAATTTCTGATCCATGGACTTGATGTACATGCCGTCCGTGGGAAGCGTCTCATTATTAATATAGATGCTCATCGAATCGATGTCCGGGTTTGTCGTCAGCATGTTGACGAACGAGTTGTTGATATATTTGTAGGCATCCACAAACAACGACGGATCCTTCGAATAATCATTGGTCAGATAGGCCCGCATATTGGAGTCCAGATACAGCGTTGCGGACAGCTTCGTGTACGTGTCCAGCTTGTTTTCCAGGTTGGAATTGATTTGCGCGACCGTGGAGTTCGTATTTGCGATCATCTGCGAAGAAAGCTCGCTGCGAATCGTCTCGTACGAATATTGAACGAAAAAGAGCAGGGGGAGAATGCCCCCGAGCAAAAACATGACGAACAGCTTCTCGCGAAGCCGCCAATTGTATAAAGGATTTATCAGCCATCCGGCAAGCTTCCTCATGATTCAGACCACTCCAGCCTAAAGTTGCAATTTACGGTATTCGTTGGGCGTACTGCCTTTGTGCTTCTGGAATACCGAACAGAAATAGGAGACATTCTCGTAGCTGACCCGGTGAGCGATATCGCGTACCTTCAGCGACCGGTCCTTCAGCAGCTCCGCCGCGTGATTCATGCGGATTCGGGTCAAGTAATCGAGGATCGTCTCGCCCGTCTTCTCTTTAAAGATGGTCCGCACGTAATTGGGCGACAAATATACTTCCTTGGCGATATCCTCCACCGTAAGGGGCAGATGATAACGCTCGGCAATCAGCTTCATAATCTGCTCCGCAACCGACTGATGGCGGTCAAGGTCGCGCTCGGCTGCAGCTTTCAGCAGCTCCTTGCAGAACCGCAGCGCATAGGCGTGATAATGGGCGATTGTCGGGAGCGACGACAATTCCTTCCAATGATCGGCCAGCATCTGGTCCCGAAGCGGTCCTACCATAAGAGAGGCAAAATGCTGCTCCAGAACGGACAGCAGCTGAATAACCGCTCGGACTGCATAGTTCCGCTCGATCCGTTCCTGACGCATGCCGGAGAACCAGTCGTCCAGCAATTGGCCAGCGCGTTCGGCATCGCCGGCTTGCACGGCCGCAATAAGAGAAGCCGAGGTCGCGTCGACCGAGATATCGGTCTGCTTCACATTTTCGCCGGTTCCGCCGCGGATAACGGAACCAGCTTGCCGGTATAGCTTCTCTTCATTGAGACGCTGCGACTCTTCGAACGCCTCTTTCAACAGATGAAATCCTTTGTAAGGGCCGGACAGGCCGATGGTCGCGAAGGCTTCTCCCTCCGAAGTTGCGGCCAGCAGCTCCTCCCGCAGCAGCTCCCAATAAGCCGTCTCCCATTGCTGGGGTTTTCCTTGAAAGAGGACAAACAGCGTGCTTGGTCCGGTCTCAAGTACAATAGCGGCATCCAATCTCCGCCGCAGCAAAGCGCGGGCTGCTTCCGCAGCATCCGCGGTCAGAATGGAGGAAGAGGCCGGCTGCGCCTGTTCTCCGTCTAATCCGCCAGCTGAGAACGCGGGAGACTCCACCGTCATGTAAGCGGCGCCAAAAGCCTGATGAGAGAGAAAGCCGGAAGCTCCGTTCTCCCATTGCCTTATCCACTCCATCCGGCGCTCCGGTGAAGGCTCGCGGACGATACGCAGCAGCAGCCTCTCGAGCTGCCAGCCGCCGCCTTCGCTTGCCAGCTGTTCCTCTTCGAATTTCTTCTTCACTTTCGCAAGGAGCAGTAGCAGCTCCTCCATATCGATCGGCTTCAGCAAATAGCCGGCTGCTTCGATATTAAGAGCGGACTTGATATATTGGAATTCGTTATGTCCGCTTAGATAGATGATTTTTACGCTTTTGTCGATTTGCTTCGCGCGCCTTCCGAATTCCAACCCGTCCATAATGGGCATGCGCACATCCGTAACGATGATATCCGGTTTCAGCTCGGTAAGCTTTGCCAGCGCTTCCTTCCCGTTGCGTGCTGTCCCAACGACCTGAATGCCGGCCTGCTCCCAAGGAACGTAATGCTCCATGGTTTCCAGCTCGATCGCTTCATCGTCAACCAGAAGTACTGTATACATGTCGGCACCGCCTTTTTCAATAGAAATAAAACCTCATGCTGTACGATGATTCTAGTTTAACGGGTATGCCGTTATTCAACAATGGAGCAAACGGAAGTGTGTGGGTTTGGAGCATGAATCGGTAGATCTTAATATAGAACGGTCCAAATGCCGGGCTATAATTAAGTCCATAAAGCGATGCAAACGGAAACTATATTCACGGGAGGGCAACACGATGAACATGCAAACGAAAGCGCATCCACAAAGCACCGGAGCGCTTGCCGTCAAGAGAAACAAAGGCGGTCTGCTGGCGAGGCTCAAGGAACAGCGACTGCTTTACGTGCTGATGCTGCCCGCCATTATCCTGACTCTGATGTTCTCCTACGTGCCGATGTTCGGGCTGTATATGGCCTTCATCAATTATCAGCCGGGCGGGGGATCGTTCTTTAAACAATTTTTCACGACAGAGTTTGTAGGCTGGCAATGGTTTGAATACTTCTTCACGAACGGCGATTTCGTACGGATCATGCGCAATACGCTGGCGCAAAGCTTCCTGTCGCTGCTCTTCGGATTCCCGATGCCAATCATTCTGGCGCTTATGATCAATGAGCTGCGAAACGGCTGGTTCAAACGCACGTTCCAGACCGTCTCCTACATGCCGCATTTTATTTCCTGGGTTATCGCGGCGAACATTATTATTACGATGCTCTCGTCGGGCGGCGTAGTCAATAACATACTGACCGGCCTTCATATCGTAAATGAGCCGATCCAGTTCATGCAGAAGGGCCATCTCTTCTGGTGGATTATTGCCTTCGGGAATGCCTGGAAGGACATGGGGTTTAACGCCATTATGTATCTGGCTGCGATTTCGGCGATCAACCCCGAATTATATGAGGTGGCCAAGGTCGACGGCGCAAGCCGCCTGAAGCAAATGCTTCATATCACGCTGCCGTCCATACGGCCGACTATTATCATTCTGGCGATTCTCGCGATTGGCGGTATTTTGAACGCCGGCTTTGACCAGCAGTACCTGCTCCAGAACAATACGGTTATGGAATACTCGGAAGTTATCGATACCTACACTTACAAATACGGTCTGCAAAACGGGATGTTCTCCTACGGGGCTGCCGTCGGATTGTTCAAATCGCTCGTGGCTTTCGTCCTTGTCATAAGCGTAAATCAGATGGCCAAGAAAATGGAACAGCAGTCGTTGTTCTAGAACATTAACGCAAAGAGGAGAACACGCTATGGTGAAAGACAAAAAAGATTTTCTGTTTATGGCTGCCGTCTACGCATTTATCGTTGCGATATTCGTAGTTACGTTTTATCCTTTCTGGAATATTTTCATCATTTCGTTAAATAGTGCGGAAGATACTCTTCGAGGCCATCTATATCTGTGGCCAAGGGAATTCAGCCTGAAAAGCTACGAGCAAATACTCGGCGACAGCGAGATTTGGACAGCAATCCGGGTTACCCTGCTTCGTACGGTCATCGGCACCCCGCTTGCCGTTCTTACGATCAGCATGCTGGCGTTTGCGCTCAGCAAGAAGGAGCTTGTTGCCAACCGATTCTGGACGTTATACTTCGTCTTTACGATGTATTTTGGCGGCGGACTTATTCCGTACTACATGGTACTCAAAAGCTATCATCTGATCGACAATTTTATGGTGTTCATCGTGCCGGGCTTAATGAACGTGTTCTATATGATCATCGTCCGGACGTTTATGCAGGGGCTGCCGCAGGAGTTGGATGAGTCGGCAAAGATGGACGGAGCGAATTATCTACAGATTTTCTTCCGCATCATTTTGCCGCTGACAACGCCGGTACTCGCAACCATCGGCTTGTTCACGGCGATCAGCCACTGGAATTCCTGGTTTGACTCGTATGTATTTACGTATAACCCGGATTTAAAGACGCTGCAGGCCGTGCTTGTAAAAATCCTTAACCAGTACCAGACGGGTTCCATGGTTGGCGATGCGCAAGCGATGGCGAATTCGGCGAAACGCATGCAGGTATCGCCGGATACGATCCGAATGGCGGCTACCATGGTTGCAACGCTTCCTATTATTATGGTTTATCCGTTCCTGCAAAAATATTTCGTTAAAGGAATGACGCTGGGCGCGGTTAAAAGCTAATCCGCCCGGCTTAGCCGGACCAGATTACTTGTGAGGAGGTGTGTCCCGGCCGGGGATGCCCTGGCAGCTTGCCAATGCTATTATAAGTCCAAGATCAATCATAGGGGGATTACAGTATGAACTCGAAAAAATGGATGCTGTCTTTGCTTACAGCCGTTATGTCGGTTTCCTTGATTTCTGCTTGTTCTTCGAATTCATCGGATAAACCGAGCAGCAACTCGAACACGGGATCGGCGAATACCGGTACCAATGACAGCGCAACAAAGGATCCAAGCACGGACCCGATTACGATTACCTTCTTTGATAAAAATACAGGCGACAAGTTCGACAATGCGATCGCCAAAGAGATTACGAAGCGTACCGGCGTTACAATCGAGATTCAGCAGCCGACGGGCAACCCGACGGAAAAGCTGAACCTGATGCTGGCGAGCGACGATTTGCCCGACATGATCATGTTCGACCGCTCCAGCGATCTGGTAGCGAAATATACGGAAGCAGGCTCGATTATCCCGCTCGACGATCTTATCGAGAAATACGGTCCGGATGTCAAAGAAATGTACGGCGACGTTCTGAACAAAACGCGTTTCAAAGACGGCAAGAACTACTACCTGTCCAACTGGTACGGTCTTGAGCATGAACCGGTGTTTGGCTTCAACATGCGCAAAGACATCGTGAAGGAGCTTGCTCCGGATAAAGCGGATGGCGGCGTGCCGTTTACGCAAAGCGAATTCAAGCAGCTTCTGACGGACTTCAAAGCGAAATATCCGCAAATGGACGGCAAGGATACAATCGCTCTGACGATGGACGGCGAGAACTGGGGCGGAACGCTTGGCACGTTCAAAGGGATGTTTGGCCTGATGCCTTATTACGAGCATGACGGCAAGCTGCAATATGACGTGAAGGATCCGAAGTACAAGGATATGATTCTGTACATGAACGATCTGTACCGTTCCGGTCTTATGGATAAGGAGTGGGCGATCAACAAACGTCAAGTGTGGGAGCAAAAAATCGCGACAGGCACGATTTTCTCCTCGACAGGCGCTTATTGGGATCTTGGCAACTCCAACACCATCCTCAAAAAGGATAAAGGCGAAGACTCGCAGCTGTTCGCGTACAAAGTGGTTGCAGACGGCGTAGATCCTTCGAAAACAACTTACGGCGGCCGCAGCTCGCTTGGCTGGGATGCGATTGCGATCACGAAGAAGAACAAAAATCCGGAACGCACGATGCAATTCATTAACTTCCTCGCAAGCGAAGAGGGTCAATACCTGCTCATGTGGGGTATCGAAGGCGTGCATTGGGATATGAAGGACGGCAAGCATGTACCGCGTCCGGAAACCCTGCAAGCGTTCAAAGACGACTGGGCTGCCTATACGAAAGAAACGGGTATCCGCAAGTGGACTTGGTTCATCAAGAACGGCCCTGGCAAAGACGGTACGCCTTATGACCTTCCAGGTCGTTACGAGCGCGCTCCGGTTGACCAAATGGCAATCAAAAACCTGTCGGACAGCGTATTCGATACCGCGATTTACGACGGCATAAGCCCGCAAGGCGGCACGCCGGAAGCTCTGTCCGAGCAAAAAATCAGCGATATTACGAAGCAGGCGATCACAAAAGCGATTATGGCGCCTACGGCAGACGAAGCAAGCTCGATTTTCGACAAAATGCTGTCGGATATGAAAGCTGCTGGAGACGAAAAAGTTGAAGCGGTCTACACAACGAATTACGATGCCCGCAAACAGCTGTGGAATTAATTTGGATCTAATATTTTTATAGACAGTAGAAGGGGAAGGCCAGCTGTGCTGGCCTTTTTCCTTCCATAATCATCAAGCTATGAATCTATGGAAGAATGGGAGCGAAGAAATGATGACGACGGAGATGGGGCAATTCAAGCTGGAGCAGGCTTCGGGAACGTTTGCGGCGGATAACGGGCTGCTGAAAGTAACGGCAAATACGGAAGACGGCACGCTTGCGCTTGCCTGGAAGAGCGGCCAGACGATGACGGGCTTTTACGCGGAAGCGCGTGTTGGGGGAGCCGTTGTCCGTTCTTCCTGGTACGGTGGACATGCGGTTCAGGAAAGCTTGGTGCAAGAGGTTGAGGACGGCTTTGGCAAAGGGATTCGTTTCAGCTTTGAGCATACGGAGCCGGGCAAGCCTTCGCTGAAGCAGCACATCCGCTTGTATCAGGGACTGCCTTACGCTTTGATAGAGCTTGAGGCGGCAGACTCCCAGGAATGGGAAACCAATGAATTGACACCTCTTGCTTCCTATCTGAATGACAACGGCGTGCTTGATTTCGGCGATGGCTCGAAGGAAGAAATCCGCTCGCTGTTTATTCCGTTCGATAACGATAAATGGGTGCGTTTTGGTTCTCACGCCAATCCGTCCAGCGTCCGCAGCTATGAAGTGACGGCTGTCTACCGCGCCGAATCGCGCCGCGGCTTCGTAATCGGCTCGGTTACCCATGATACATGGAAAACGGCCATTGACGTGGAAGGAACCTTCACCGAAGCCATTGGGCGCCTTCGGGTAATCTCCGGCGTCTCGGATTTGCAGACTCGCGATACGGTTCCGCATGGCTCGCTCCGCGGCACCTCCATTGTCTCGCCGACGATTCTTGTAGGCGCTTACGACGATTACCGCGAAGGTATGGAGGCTTACGGCAAAGCCAATGCGATCATTCAGCCTGCGCTTTCCTGGAGCGGCGGCGTTCCGATGGGCTGGAACAGCTGGTCGGCCGTTATGACGAAGCTGGACTATGACGTATATACGCATACTTCCGATTTCTTTGCGAAAGAGCTGCAGCCAAACGGGTTTGCCGACCAGGAAGGCAGCCTGTACGTCAACTTCGACGCTTTCTCGGATAATCTGAAGGAAGGCGAGCTTGAAGATGCGGTACGCCGCGTGAAGGCTAACGGCCAGAAGCCGGGAACGTACTACACGCCGTTTGCGTTCTGGGGCAGCAACCCGGATACGCCGGTGGAAGGCACGAACGGTGCGGTTCTGTACCGGGAAATTTTGCTGAAGGACGGGGCTGGCAATCCGCTTCCGAAGCTGGACGGGGCATTCCCGATCGATCCTACGCATCCTGAAGCGATTGCGCGCATTATGCGCAAGCTTGATGATGTGGTAGCTGCCGGCTTTGAGTACTTAAAAATGGACTTCCTGGCGCATGGCGCAATGGAAGGCGTTCATCACGATCCTTCCGTACGCACCGGCATCCAGGCGTATAACTACGGCATGGCGGCAATCGCGGAAGCGTTAAGCCCGGAGAAGCTTGGCCGTCCGTTCCTGATCAATCTGTCCATCGCACCGTTGTTCCCGCACGGATACGCGCATAGCAGACGCGTATCCTGCGATGCCTTCGGCATGATCGGCGACACGGAATATATGCTTAACGCGCTGACGTACGGATGGTGGATCAGCGACAATCTTTACCGCTTTAACGATCCGGACCATATCGTCCTGTACAAGAGCGACAATCAGCGGGCGACGACGGAGCATGAAGGCCGCAGCCGTCTGAGCTCCGGCGTTATTTCCGGTACTTCGCTGCTGCTTGGCGATGATTACCGGTTGGAGGAAGCGGCGGAACGCGCTAAAGCCTGGATGACGAACCGGGAAGTCATGGCGCTGGCAAGACGCGGCGAGTCCTTCCGTCCGGCCGAAGGCCGAAGCGGCATGGGCGGCGAGGATCTGTATTCGCTCACTGGCGATGGCGGTACATGGGTGGCCGTCTTCAACTTTGACGGGGAAAACGGGAAGTCGAAGGCAATCGATCTGTCCCGCGTCGGCATCGACGGCGCGAAAGGCCTGACGGTCCGCGATTTGTGGAGCGGGGAATCGTACAGCCTGAAGCCGGGCGCCTCCGAGCATACGGTTGAGCTGGAGCCCGCCGAGTCGAAGCTGTTGTTCTATATTTAAAAGAAGAAGCGGTGCAGGAACCATACCTGCACCGTTTATTTTTGGCGGCCTGCTGTCTGCTGCAGGTTGTCTCATCTCTATCACAATCTCCTTCAAGGAAAATAGAACACCCCGATCACAGCACGAGTACGCGTGCTGAAATCGGGGTGTTCTTCATCCCTGGATGATATCTATTCCTGAATTATAGTTGAAATAGATTTATGCTTGAATCCGCTAAAGCAAGGACAAATAAACAGGCAGAAGCGCTGCTGCCTGAATAATCTGTAGAATAACGGAAGGGAGGGATACTCATGAGCAAAGTGAGCAAAGTTTCTAAAGCACAAGTAAAGAAGTTAATCGGCAAATCCATTTATGCGGTTCGCAAAGACGGATCTGTCGTTACGGGTAAGCTTGTGGAACTGCGGCAAAACAAGCTCGTATTAGCACCTCTGAAAAAGGAAAAGGGGAAAGTCGTTCGGACGAAAGCGATTTTGCCGCTTGTGCTGTTTGATCTGCTGGCGATCGGTACGCTTGGATTCTGGGGCGGCGGTGGCGGCTGCGGATGCGGCAACTTTGGATGCGGCGGCGGCTGCGGTGGCGGTGGCTATGGCGGCGGCGGCGGATACGGTGGCGGCTATGGTGGCGGCGGCGGATACGGCGGCGGTTATGGCAGTGGATACGGCGGCGGCCCGTACGGTGGCGGCGGATTCTTTTAATAATAAGGATAAGATGAGGAAGCTAGCGGCTTAATCATTTCATAGCAGCGGAGCTCCGGATAATACTGAATGGCCTGATAACCAAGGCGGCTGTACAGGTTTTTGGCCCTGGTATTAATGTCGTCCACGAATAGTCTGGATGCTCTGCAGTTATGGGTTGAGCCGTAAGCTTCGGCGGCAAGCAGCAGCTTCCGGCCCCATTGCCGGTTGCGGTGATCCGGATGAACAACAAGCATATCCAGGTACAGAATTTCCCCTGTAATCTCGAATCGGATAAAGCCATAAGGTTTACTTGTTTTTCCTTCCGCGGCTACATAGGTAACACCCCGGCGGAAGCGTACGGGAAGATCCCGTATCGTTTGGGCATCCAGTGGATGCGCCGTGTGCGACATCGGAATAAGCTCGGCTTGTATGAGGCGGAATATTTCCTTATCGTCTGTTTTGGGATTACGTGCTCGTATCATCAGCGATCCCTTCCTGACCGAATGAAATTGGCGAAAATGGGCTATGTTATTGTATGATCGGCTGGCGAAATATGCCTCACACAATTTTTCAAATTGTTAGGCACTTTAGCTTGACGAACAGATGTGCAAGGCATATAATAAAGAAAATCTTATCCAAGCATATGTTATCGGCAATGATGAGGACGAAGTGTTAAGGGCTCTTTTGCTCAGAGAGCGGATGGATCAGCTGCAACCATCGCCAAAACCCCTTTTCTACGAGCTCACCTCGGAGCTGTTTTCCTGAAAAGCAACACTGTCAATGTTGGTTATTAGGGAAAATCGCAAGACACGCGTTATTGTGTCAAAGGTATGGGCGTTTTGTGCGCACACGTTCATTACCTATGGAGGTTATACATCGCAAGATGTATAACGAATTTGGGTGGTACCACGGAAGATATAACCTTTCGTCCCTCAGGCTTCGTTACATGAAGCTGGAGGAACGAAAGGTTTTTTTGTTGTTTTCGAGAGGAGGATGACTAATGGTCACGCAAAGTGCAACGCTGAAGTCAAAAGAAGAAGTTATGGAACGGATGAGAAAGCCTGAAGTAATTTCCGGTTCTGAAATATTACTCCGCAGTTTGGTGCTGGAAGGCGTCGATTGCGTATTTGGTTATCCGGGCGGTGCCGTATTGTACATTTACGATGCGATGCACGGGTTCTCCGATTTCAACCACGTTCTCACAAGACATGAACAAGGCGCGATTCACGCAGCGGACGGCTATGCACGCGCAAGCGGCAATGTTGGCGTATGTATCGCAACATCCGGCCCGGGCGCTACCAACCTCGTAACGGGGATTGCAACAGCCTATATGGACTCTGTACCACTCGTTGTTATTACGGGTAATGTTATTTCGTCGCTGATCGGCACGGATGCTTTCCAAGAGGCAGATATTACAGGTATTACAATGCCAATCACGAAGCACAGCTACATGGTACGCGATGTTGAGGATCTTCCCCGCATCATCCATGAAGCCTTCCATATCGCAAACACCGGCCGTAAAGGCCCTGTTCTGATCGATATTCCGAAGGACGTATCGGCGGCAAAAACGTTGTTCAAACCGGTAACGGAAGTGAACATCCGCGGTTACAACCCAACGATGTCGCCAAACAAGCTGCAAGTCGACAAATTGATCAAAGCGATCGAAGCATCCGAGCGTCCTCTCATTCTTGCGGGCGGCGGCGTAGTGTACTCCGGAGCGCATGAAGAGCTGCTGGAGTTCGTGACGAAAACCGATATTCCGATCACAACGACATTGCTTGGTCTCGGGGGCTTCCCAAGCGGCAATGGTCTGTGGCTCGGCATGCCGGGTATGCACGGTACGTATACGGCGAACAAATCGATTCAGTCGGCGGATCTTCTTATCAATATCGGGGCTCGCTTCGATGACCGCGTAACCGGCAAGCTGGCTGGTTTCGCACCACTTGCGAAAATCGTTCATATCGATATCGATCCGGCGGAGATCGGCAAAAACGTACCTACCGACATTCCTATCGTAGGCGACGTAAAAACGGTTCTGCAGCAGGTTAACCAGCTTGCGAAACGTGCGGACAAGGCAGATGCTTGGCGCCAGGAAATTCAAGAATCGAAAGCGCAATATCCGTTCAGCTACAAGGACTCGGATGTTGAACTGAAGCCGCAATGGGTTGTGGAGATGATCCACGAAACAACGGGCGGCGACGCTATCGTAACAACGGACGTAGGCCAGCATCAGATGTGGGCTGCGCAATACTATAAATTCAACAAACCTCGCTCCTGGGTAACCTCCGGCGGTCTCGGCACAATGGGCTTTGGTTTCCCATCCGCGATTGGCGCTCAAATGGCGAATCCGGATCGTACCGTTGTATCGATCAACGGTGACGGCGGCATGCAAATGTGCGCGCAAGAGCTTGCGATTTGTGCCATCAACAACATTCCGGTTAAGGTTGTTATCCTGAACAACCAGGTACTGGGCATGGTTCGCCAATGGCAGGAACTGATTCACGAGAACCGTTTCAGCCATATCGATCTGGCAGGCAGCCCTGACTTCGTTAAGCTGGCAGAAGCTTACGGCGTGAAAGGCTTCCGTGCTTCGAACAAGGAAGAGGCGAAAGCTGTATGGGAAGAGGCGCTTCGCCATCCGGGCCCTGCAGTTGTCGAGTTTGTTGTTCGCAGAGACGAGAATGTATACCCGATGGTAGCACAGGGTAGCACGATCGATCAGATGATCATGGGGGATGCAGAATGAAAAAGCACACGATCGCAGTCATTGTCAACGATCAGCCCGGCGTTCTGCAGCGCGTATCCGGCTTGTTCGGACGCCGCGGCTTCAATATTGAGAGCATTACCGTAGGCGCAAGCGAAGAGCAGGGCTTGTCCCGTATGGTTATCGTCACAACTGGCGATGACCATACGCTCGAGCAAATCACAAAGCAGCTGTACAAGCTGATTGATGTTATCAAAGTTATCGATCTGAGCTCCAATCCGATGGTTTCCCGCGAGCTTGCGCTTATCAAGGTAAGCGCGGAGCCGTCGGCCCGCCCTGAAATTCTGGGCGTAGTAGACACTTTCCGCGCAGCGGTAGTGGATATCGGCACTCATTCGCTTATCGTACAAGTTATTGGCGATACCGAAAAAATCGATGCCATGGTAGAGCTGCTGAAGCCTTATGGCATCCGCGAGCTTTCCCGTACTGGCGTAACAGCGCTTAACCGCGGTAACGTACGTTAATATCAGGTTTTACGAAAAAAATTAGTAACTTCCCGTTTTGAACGGGGGTTTAAGGGGAGAATTTATAGGGTCCATTCTCTGCTTAAACACCCGTTCAAAAGGGTTAAATTAAAGGAGGCAATCATTAAAATGGCAGTTACATTGTATTATGAAAAAGACGCAGATCAAGGCGTACTTCAAGGTAAGACAATCGCAGTTATCGGTTACGGCAGCCAAGGCCATGCGCAAGCGCAAAACCTTCGCGACAGCGGCCTGAAAGTAGTTATCGGCCTTCGTCCGGGTAAATCCGCAGACGTTGCAGCAAAAGACGGTTTCGAAGTGTTGACTGTAGCTGAAGCGACTAAAGTTGCTGACGTTGTTCAAATTTTGCTCCCTGACGAAACCCAAGCGAAAGTATACGCGGAAGAAATCGAACCAAACCTGAAAAAAGGCGCGGCTCTGATGTTCTCCCACGGCTTCAACATTCACTACGGCCAAATCGTGCCAAGCAAAGATACAGACGTATTCCTGGTAGCTCCTAAATCCCCTGGTCATATGGTTCGCCGTACATACCAAGAGGGCTTCGGCGTTCCTGGTCTGATCGCTATCCACCAAGATGCTTCCGGCAACGCGAAAGCAATTGGTCTTGCTTATGCAAAAGGTATCGGCTGTACTCGTGCAGGCGTTATCGAAACCTCCTTCAAAGAAGAAACAGAAACAGACTTGTTCGGTGAGCAAGCCGTACTGTGCGGTGGCGCTTCCGCGCTTGTTAAAGCAGGCTTCGAAACTCTGGTTGAAGCTGGCTACGCTCCGGAAATGGCTTACTTCGAGTGCTTGCACGAGCTGAAGCTGATCGTTGACCTGATGTATGAAGGCGGTCTGGCTACAATGCGCGACTCGATCTCCAACACAGCTGAATACGGCGACTATGTAACTGGTCCTCGTATCGTTACGGAAGAAACGAAAAAAGAAATGAAACGCGTTCTGGAAGACATCCAATCCGGCCGCTTCGCACGCGATTTCATCCTTGAAAACCAATCGAACCGTGCTATGCTGACAGCTACTCGCCGTAACGAGGCTGCTCATCCAATCGAGCAAACTGGCAAACAGCTGCGCGAACTGATGCACTGGATCAAGAAGTAATAGAATCATAACCCGCAGATAAATGATCCCGGTTCGCCGGAGTGCGCGTAGGTTAGGGTCAACCTGCCTGTCACGCGCTCTGTGCGGCCGGGATGATTCTGTTCCCGGAGGTGTAAGGCACAAATGCGAAAAATTTATATTTTTGACACGACGCTTCGCGATGGAGAGCAGTCTCCCGGTGTTAACCTGAACACGAAAGAAAAGGTTGAGATCGCGCTTCAGCTAGAGAAGCTTGGCGTTGACCGGATCGAAGCAGGCTTCCCTGCGGCTTCACCGGGAGACCTCGCGGCGGTAAACGCGGTTGCGAGCGCAGTTAAGAATGCTACGATTATTGGCTTGTCACGCTCCCGCGAACAGGATATCGACGCGGTACGTGAAGCGCTGAAAGGCGCGCAGGATCCATCCATTCACGTTTTCCTTGCAACAAGCCCAATCCACCGCAAGCATAAGCTTCGGATGGAGAAGGAGCAGGTGCTGGAAACGGCTGAACGTGCGATCACTTACGCGAAGAAGTATTTCAGCAAAATCGAGTTCTCGCTTGAGGATGCAGGACGTACCGAATTGGATTTCGTGTGCCAAATGACGGACATGGCGATTCGCGCAGGAGCTTCCGTCGTGAATCTTCCGGATACGGTTGGTTATTTGAATCCGCTTGAATACGGCAATATCTTCAAGACGGTGAAGGAAAATGTACCAAATATCGAAAAAATTCAGCTTAGCGCTCACTGTCATGACGATCTCGGCATGGCAACGGCTAACGCCCTCGCTGCTATTCTAAACGGCGCCGACCAGATCGAAGGTACGATCAACGGTATCGGCGAACGCGCGGGTAACACGGCACTTGAGGAAGTGGCTTTGGCGCTCGAGACGCGTTTCGATTATTTTGGCGCAAAAACAGGCCTGAACCTGCAAGAAATCGCTAGAACAAGCCGCCTTGTCAGCAAGCTGACCGGTATGGTCATCCCTGGCAACAAAGCGATTGTTGGCGCCAACGCATTTGCACACGAGTCTGGCATTCACCAGGACGGCATGCTGAAGGAGAAAACAACTTACGAGATTATTTCTCCGGAAACGATCGGTCTTCGCGATTCGAAGCTTGTTCTTGGCAAACACTCCGGACGCCATGCGTTCCGCGAGAAGCTGATCGATCTTGGCTACGAGCTGGACGAAGAAGCAGTTAACGCTGCTTTCGCGAAGTTCAAGGATTTGGCTGACCGCAAGAAGCATGTTACGGATGAAGATATCCGTGCCTTCTTGGAAGAGAAGCTGGTCGATACGCCGGAAGTATATACGCTTGAAGCGATTCAAGTCAGCTACGGCAACCAATCGACGCCTAGCGCTTCGGTGCGCATCCGTACAGCGGAGAGCGAGACTCGCGAAGAAGTCGCTATCGGCAACGGTTCCGTAGACGCGATCTACAACGCGATCGATAAAGTAACGGCTGAAGCGGTAGAGCTTGAGGATTACTCCATCAAGTCCGTATCGCAAGGCAAGGATGCGCAAGGCGAGGTACACGTTGTGCTGAAGCAGGACGATATTTCCGCGCAAGGCCGCGGACTCAGCACGGACATCCTTGAAGCAAGCGCACGCGCTTATATCGACGCGCTGAACCGCCTCATCGAGAAGCGCAAGTCCCCGGGACGGCGCGACAAGATGAGCTTGATCTAACAAGCCATATTACCGACAAAAGCCAAACCGACAAAAGTCTATTCAGACTTTCTCAGTTTGGCTTTTGCGGTTAGCTGAACAAATGAATGTTTCATTTCGTTCAGCTTGAGGGCCTTTTTTTTGTAAAGAGATCAACGAAGGGAGCGGAATAAATGATTACCGAGACGCTGCAGACATCAAGAAGAGACGAAATGATTGATATTACGCGCAAGGTAGCCTCTATTGTTGCTCGCGAAGGAATCCAGAATGGACTTGCTATTGTGTATTGTCCGCATACGACGGCAGGGATTACGATTCAGGAGAATGCCGATCCGGATGTGAAGCATGATATCCTGATGAGGCTGAACGAGGTTTATCCCTGGGAACACCCGAAATACCGCCATGCGGAAGGGAATACGGCCTCTCATCTGAAGGCGCTGACGACCGGGACAAGCCAGACGGTTATCATTGACGGCGGCAAGCTGGTGCTTGGCACGTGGCAGGGCATTTATTTCTGCGAGTTTGACGGGCCGCGAACCCGCCATTTTCATCTCAAGCTGATCGAAGGTTAAAGAAGGCTGATTGCCTTTATAAGCAGCACCTATAAAGATGATAGATTTTATATCTTGGTTTTCATGCTAGAAATGTGGTACAAATGATAACAGAATGAGAATAGCTTAATAGAGCGAATACGAGGAGTGTTTAATTATGTCAGAAGTGAAAAAAATCGCTGTCATCGCCGGCGACGGTATCGGTCCAGAGGTAGTTGGCGAGGCGCTTAAAGTTATGAAGAAAACCGAGGAGCTGTTCGGTTACCAATTCGAATTCGAGCATGGTCTGTTCGGCGGTATCGCGATCGACGAGAAAGGCACGCCGCTGCCGCAAGAAACGCTTGATATTTGCAAAAAGGCTGACGCTGTATTGCTCGGCGCTGTTGGCGGCCCGAAATGGGACAACAACTCGAAAGAGCTTCGTCCGGAAACAGGTCTGCTCGGCATTCGTAAAGCACTGGGCCTGTTCTCGAACATCCGCCCTGCTAACGTATTCGACTGTCTGAAGGAAGCATCGACACTGAAGCCTGAAGTTCTCGAAGGCACAGACCTGATCGTAGTCCGCGAGCTGACTGGCGGCATCTACTTCGGCGAGAAATTCCGCCGCGAAGGCGCAAGCGGCGAAGAAGCGGTCGATACTTGCGTATACAACGTTCAAGAGGTTGAGCGTATCGTTCGCCAAGCCTTCGACATTGCCATGACGCGCAGCAAGCGTCTGGCTTCCGTTGACAAAGCAAACGTTCTTGAAACTTCCCGTCTGTGGCGCGAAGTGGTTAACCGGATCGCTCCTGAGTATCCGGAAGTTGAACTCGAGCATGTACTCGTAGACAACTGCGCGATGCAATTGCTCCGCCGTCCGTCGAGCTTCGACGTTATCGTTACGGAAAATATGTTCGGCGACATCTTGAGCGACGAAGCAGCTATGCTGACAGGTTCGATCGGCATGCTCTCCTCCGCTTCCCTTGGCGAAGGCAGCTTTGGCCTGTACGAGCCGGTACACGGCTCCGCTCCTGACATTGCCGGTCAAGGCATCTCGAACCCGATCGCTACGATTCTTTCCGTTGCACTCATGTTCCGCCTGACATTTGGCTACCATGAAGCGGCTCAAGTTATTGAAGACGCGGTTAAAAACGTTCTTGACGCCGGTCACCGTACAGGCGACATCGCGGTTGATAAGAGCACGGCAATCGGCACAACTGCAATGGGCGATCTGATCGTTGCCGCAATGACGAAATAAGATCTTCTTATTTATAATTATTATAAATAAATATTGATTCCAATATTGACTTTATTCTAGGCTAGTGTTACTATTCTATAAGTAAGTCACGGCTTAATAGTGACATTAACTATAAAAATTGTTGGATAGGTTAAGGAGGAATTGTATTATGGCAGAGCGTTTGGTTGGCCGTCCGGCTCCGGACTTCAAAATGGATACGGCAACAGGTGACGGTAAAGATTTCGGAACAGCATCCCTTGCTGATTACAAAGGTAAATGGCTGGTATTGTTCTTCTACCCACTCGACTTCACATTTGTATGCCCAACTGAAATTACAGCTTTGAGCCTTGCTTCCGAGCAATTCAAAGCTCTGAATACAGAAGTTCTTGGCGTTTCCGTTGACAGCAAGCACAGCCACCGTGCTTGGATCAACACGCCGGTTAACGACAATGGCCTTGGCGAATTGAACTTCCCGCTGGCTGCTGACATCACTAAGAGCGTTGCTCGTGACTACGGCGTCCTGATCGAAGAAGAAGGCGTTGCATTGCGCGGCCTGTTCATCATCGATCCGGAAGGCGAAGTGAAATACCAAGTCGTTAACCATAACGACGTAGGCCGCAGCGTTGACGAAACGCTCCGCGTATTGCAAGCTCTGCAATCCGGCGGTCTGTGCCCAATGAACTGGAAACCAGGTCAACAACATCTGGTTGCGAAATAAGTTCCGCTAAACGGCAAAAAGCCCGTACCACATTTGTGGTGCGGGCTTTTTTTGTTTTTAACTAATCAAGAAGAGTCTCCAAAGGGAAATCCCATTATCTATATCGTATAAAATCGATGCGGAAACGAGATACTACCGCGAGAGGAGGTGGTAAAAAATGCAGATTATGGATATGGAATATGTTCGAAAGTTGGAGAAGCAGTTTCAAGAGCGTTTTCAGAAAAGCTCCGATTTTTCTTATAAAGAGATCGAAATTGGGGGGGAACCATTCAAAGCATACTTTTTCCATTCGCTAGTCAATCTCTCCGCCACTATGTCCATTATGAACCAATTCGGTCATTCCCAGGATAATAAATGGAAGCAGGAATTTCTTCATGGCATGGAGGGGGAGGCATCCGCAACGGCATCGCTAGAGAAGATTTGCAAAGCCGTGCTGCAAGGAATGCTTGTTCTATTTGGCAAAGAAGGCGAAGTTGCGGTCATCGAGCCCAAAGCCCAAGATATTTCAAGACCGGTGATGACTCCCAACAGCGAGAATCCTCTTCAGTCGTCATTTGACGCCTTTACGGAGGATATTGAAATGAATATTGGACTGCTAAGGAAAAAAATATTATCCGATCAATTGGTCATCGAAAGCCGCCAAATCGGAACCCAATCCATTAAAAAAATGGCTATCGCCTATATGGAGGGCGTAGCGAGACCGGAAGTGATCGAGAGTATCCGAAAAAAGCTGGATGAGAACAGCGGTCAAGAGTTGGCCACGATTCGCGATTTAACCTCTATTTTGGGACATCCCAAATTTACGCTAGCACCAACTTATACTTCCTCGGAACTGCCTGGCGAGACGATGCAAAATATACAAAACGGAAAAGTGGTTATTCTGTTGGACCAATTCTCGTTTGCTTTCGCTTTTCCGGCCATCGTCACGGATTTGTGGAGCACGTCCCTGGATACTCAGTATCCGCTGCTGTTCCAAATCTTCCTGCGTATCATTCGAGGCATGGCTATGTTATTGGCTATTATACTTCCGGGGCTGTATGTCGTTCTCAATTCCGTTAATCCGGAGCTTCTTCGCATACAATTGGCCATTGCCGTTGCCGAGAACAGGCAAGGGGTGCCATATCCATCAATCATTGAAGCGCTGCTTGTCATGCTGCTGCTAGAGATGATTATCGAGGCTACCATTCGTCTTCCCAAAAATATCGGTCCAACGATTACGATGATCGGAGGCATACTGCTAGGGCAAGCCATTATTCAAGCCAAGCTGGTCAGCAATTTATTGATTATTATTCTGGTTGCCTCGGCGATTGCCAATTTTGCGCTGACGAGCTATATGAACTCGGTCGGCGTAAGACTATACAAATACGTGGTGTTGTTCGCGAGCTCCGTCTTTGGCATTTGGGGAATTGAGGTTGCGTTGATCTGGCTGACACTGTACTTTTCGTCCTTGACCAGCTGCTCCGTACCTTATCTAAGCTTTAGCTTGAAAGGAAAGACTTCGGATGAATAAATTGAAAACAATCATCACGTTCTTTCTGCTGCACTTGGCTTCTATATTTGCTATTTTCCCGGAACGGATGTTGTCCTCTGCGCCCAGAGGACATTGGATGGCGGTTTTGTTTCTTTTTCTTGCGGAACTTCTGGCTCTGTGGTTTTACATAAAAGCCTTGTCGCATTGTCCTGAACAATCCGTAATACAAGTTTGCCGTGCTGCTGTGGGAAGTTGGGGGACAAGGCTGATTATCCTCCCTTTCTTATGTTTTCTGATCATTGAGCTCGTCCTCCTGACCTATTACGAATCGATTGAGATCAAGACGGTGCTGCTTAAGAGTACGCCAATAACCGCTACCTCGGCTCTATTCGTAGCTATTTGCCTGTATGCGGCATGGAAAGGTTTAACCGTGATGATTCGGGCGAGCATAGGATGGTTTTTTTTGTGTATGCCGTTTTTTTTGTTTTCCATGTTGATAAGCATCAAAAATTTTGAATTCCGTTACATTTTCCCTATGTGGGACAGCGGCATGCATTTTCTTTTTCATCCGGATTTTTATGTCGGAACCGTTATTTTCGCCGGATTTTTGTTCCTGGGAATGACGCCATCCCACTTGCGAATCGGATTTGGACTAGCATCCGCGGCAATCGGGATCGTCTTCCTATGCGCGCTGATTTCCGTCTATATTCCTCTGCTTATTTTCGGACAAGAAACCGCTGTTCATATGGAATATCCGATGTTAATGGCTTCGGATACTGTCGATTTGGAATGGGTCGTGTTCGACTGGCTTCCCAATTTCTATGTCGTGTCTTCCAGCGCATTGGGAGTAATAAAGGTATCTGTCTTGCTCTGGATGTTTGTAACCATACTGAATCAATTGTTTATGCCCAAAGTCAACAGCCGGTGGATCTTGAGCATTATATGCGCTTCCCTGTATATTTCCTGCCAGTGGCTGCCTAATGAAGACACCCTTAACAAATATTTGTATTTCAATTCGTACTTTTGCCTGTACGCCACCATCGTCTTTCCTGTCTTTGTATACCTGATGGCATTATGGCGGCGAAAGAAGGCAGCCGTATGAATATTCTGAAGTTAAAGCTGTTTCCGGTTGTTCTATGCATGCTGCTGCTGGGCGGCTGCTGGGATTCAAAAGATATTAACAAAGAGTATCTTCCAGTCGTGATGGGCATTGGAAAAGGCCGAACAGAGAAATACAGAATCATTCTGCAAGTTCCAAGCCCAAAAGGCCGGACTCAGTTCCTCGATAAAGAGGCGGGCTCGATCAGTAAAGCTATCGACTTGATCCGGACCGATTCCGAAAAAAGCATTAATCTGGTTCATTTAAGGCTGCTGCTTTTTGATCAGGAGCTTGCCCGCGAAGGTATCCACGATCTTATCGATTTCGCTGTCAGAGCGAATGACATTTCCATCAAAGGGATGATAGCGGTGGTGGATGGAAATTTCATACAAACGCTTTATCATGTCATTTCGCCGACACCCGAACTATCGTCATATGATTTTTTCAGCGAGGAAGCGGGCTGGACGCCTAATCAATCCATTGTAAGGATATGGGAGGCGTACCGCAGCCAAAATTCCTATTCCGAAGATATGGCCATACCGATGCTTAAAAGCGGCAAACGAACCTTGTATACGTTTCAAGGAACGGCTATTATGCTGGAGGATCGAATGGTTGGGAAGCTTAATCAGGAAGAGACCCTGTTATACAATTTGTTCAAAGGAAAGTATTCGGGCGGAACCATACAGGTTGCCGAGAATACGAGCGTACTGATTCAAAAAGCCAAGATAAAGCATCATTGCCGCTGGACGGATGAAGGTCCCTTTTTGTTAACCGATGTAAGCATCGATGTCGTCGTTTCCGAAAGCCCAAGGGGGAAAAGCAAACAGCAGATTGAAAAGGAAATTAAGGAACTGTTGGAGCGCAATTTTAACAAGACAGCGGATAAAATTCAAAGTTACCATTCGGATGTGTTGGGAACCGGCCTGATTTTTCGTCCAAGGCTGTCGGATGCGAACATTAAGGAATGGAGATCAAAGTGGTATCCGAAGCTGGAACAGAAAATAAACGTTCACGTAAATGTACAAAATGAGATTTATCTCAAAGAGGAAGCCGGCGTGAAGAAGTCGCGGATTCGTTAGACGATTCGCTGCCCTCTGAAGCTAGCGATCAAGAGAACAATTAAACGAAGGGGCTGTCCTCTAAGTCACGAGGCTGACGATGGGCAGCCCCGTTTTAATGTTTTGTTCTGTCTATTTTTATTAAGAGGTAAATGCTGGTTTGCATGTAGAAAGAAGCCGGATTATGCTTGTAAAGCAGGAATTTCGGCAATGAGAAGCGAATAAGTTGGGAAGTAAGCATGCGCTAGTTAAGTTATCCTTACGAAGGAGGTAGTCGCCCGATGAGCTTTTGTTGTGGAGCGAGTATGATCGGAACGAAAGGCACTTTGAAGCATATGCGAACTCACATTCATAATGTACCGATTCTTTTCTGTCCTGTATGCCATCGCGTAGAGATACATTATCTGATTGAGAATGAATATGAAATATTGGCTGAGTACGCCCATGGGGACGGCGCCGCCGAAGTTGACTTCCAGGATTATGTGGAGCAGGAAGGCAAAGCGCTCTATGAGAATTGCGTTAATCACGAGAATGAGGATCCCATGGAGGTTGTATTGAGTCAAATCGATATTTCGCTTGATCTGCTCAGCTTTGCGAAGCAGATTGGCGACGAGGCATGGGAAAACGAGCTTAAGACACGACTTGGTATGTTAAGCGGAAGACGAAATAAACTACGGCATCGACGAACTTCTGTTTAACTTTTTAGCGCGACCAAAGTTAAGCCTCCGAGTCGGGGGCTTTTTTTTCTAAGCATAATAACGGCTTTACCATAAATTTCTCATATTTATTCTCATATTTCTAACATTTACTAAGACAGAACCCCCTGAAAACAAAAGCAAGGTATCGAAACTTATATAGAGAGGAGGATACTCTTCATGTTTAAACGGTTTTTGCGGAAACCAGCCGCTGAAGCTGCGAATGACGAAAGATTAGCTCCTGAACAGATTATTAAACGAATTCATGACGGCGATGAGCAATTGAGGGGAAAATTTATTTCCGATTATAAGCCGTACGTAGCGAAGGTGACGAGCGGATTCTGCAAGCGGTTCGTCGATCCCACGCGCGATGATGAGTTTAGCGTAGCTTTAACGGCATTTAATGAAGCGATCACGCAGTTTTCCCCGGAGTCGGGCAGGTCTTTCCTTAGCTTTGCAGAGACGGTCATGCGCCGCAGGCTTATTGACTATGTGCGCAAGGAGCAGCGTCATCTCAAGACGGTGCCGTATACGGCCTTTGATCAGCAGGATGAAGAGGAACAGACTTACAACCCGATTGATACCAAAATGGCTATGCAAGCTTATCAGCTGAAGCAAGACGGCGATGACAGGCGGCTTGAAATAGAGGAATATTCGAAGGAACTGCAGCAGTTCCAGATTTCCTTCATGGAACTGGCCGACAGCTCACCGAAGCATGCCGATTCCCGTCTGCTTCTGCAGGGTATCGCACAGACGCTTGCGAGTCAGCGGGAGCTGTTTGCCCAGCTGTATGTAACGGGCAAGCTTCCGGTCAAAGAGCTGACGGAGCTATGCGGCGTATCGAGGAAAACGGTAGAGCGCAACCGAAAATATATTATTGCCATTTCGCTTATTTTAAACGGTACATATCCGTATTTATCCGATTACTTAAACATTTCAGTACCAATGCCAGGGAAGGAGGCGGGATTATGAAACGAGGGATTGTTCTCTCCATAGAAAACAAGAAGGCAGTCGTCATGACGGCGGATGGCCAATTCATTTCAATCCCGCATCAAGCCCATTTGCGAATCGGGGAGGAAGCAACGATTCCGGCGGAGACAGCCGCACTGCCAAGACGTAAACCCAAGAGAGTCTTTTGGTATTCGGGGGCAGCTGCAG
Source organism: Paenibacillus sp. MMO-58 (assembly GCF_037146255.1). Classification (NCBI taxonomy): domain Bacteria; kingdom Bacillati; phylum Bacillota; class Bacilli; order Caryophanales; family Paenibacillaceae; genus Paenibacillus; species Paenibacillus sp. MMO-58. The sequence goes on along the minus strand of NZ_JBBCVY010000006.1, from coordinate 181,509 downwards.
CCATCCTGCTCTTCTTTATCCCTTTCTTCTACTTGACTACGGCAGAAGCCCATCCCGTCGTCGCTTATGTGAGCCTAGATATTAATCCAAGCATCGAGCTGGGCGTGGACAAACAGCAGCGCGTGCAGGAGCTGAGCGGACTTAATCGTGACGGACAAGCGGTCGTGAGCAAAATCAGCTATAAGGGCAAGTCTATTGAAGAGGTCGCCGCCTCCATTATGAGTGCGGTTGCGGCAGAGCATTACTTGGATAAGCCGGATAAGGATATCGTTATTACAAGTTATATGCTGGAGGATAAAAGCCCCGGAGAAGAGCTTGAAAAGACGGTAACCAACGCTGTCGACCAGAAGGTTCAAGAGACGATCAAGCAGATTGACGCGGCTAAGGAGCCTAACGTAACGGTGCTGTCCGTTCCTACGGAAGTGCGCGAGGAAGCAACCGCGAATGGCATTTCTTCCGGTAAGATGGCCGTTTATCTCATCGCCAAGGATGAGGGCTACAATATTGAGCTGGAGCAAATCAAGGCCCAATCCCTTGCCGAAGCGACGAAGTCGGCGGGCGGCGTGAAGAAAATCGTGGAGAAGGGCGCCAGCAAAGAGAAGCTGAAAGAGCTTGCGGTCAAAGAAAAGCAAAACAAATCGCAAGCAACGGCTACACCGGTTGCGGTTGCGGATAAATCCCAATCCTCGCAAGGCGTGGGCGCAACCATCAATAAGACAGCGCCGGTTAAACCAACCGAGAGTCCGCTGAAGCATCCGACGAGACCATCTCACACCGAAAAACCGTCTTGGTCCAAAGAGAACAACTCGAATAAACCTTCCCGTCCCGCGAAGCCGGTATCTCCAAACAAGCCATCTGGCTCGGATAAGGATAAATGGCAGAACGGGAATTGGTCTAATCATAAAGACAACTCGGATAAAGATGGCGATGACGACAACGATGACGATAAAAAAAACAACTCCAATAAGAATAATTCGGTGAACGGCTCGAGTAAGCTGGAGAAGTGGAATTGGCAAAACGATGATAATGATAATGACGATGATCAGGGGAATGACCGCAAGAATAACCGCAATGATAATAAGAAGGACAAGGATCAGGAGGGCCGCAAAGATCGAGATAAATAAAAACTCGAATCATAGGACGTTGGACACGGGAAAAAAGTCGGTTTTTCGCTGGGAAAGAGGCCCATTTTTCGACAAAGTCTCCGATTGACAGCTATTGGCAATAAATCCTATGATAATAGAGATATGTAAGGTTGTTAAATGTTGTAAATAGTTGTGGCCGGGGAGGGTTGATGATGCATTCCATTAGAAAGCGCTATTTCCCGGCGCTTGCCGAATATATTCGTGGCGGCGAGGAGCAGTCCCTCTACAAAGCATCAGAACTCGGTAAAGACATTAAGGGGTTCAACCCTGAGGAGATTATTGCCGTTCACGAGGAAAGTATCCAATATTTGGCCGCCAATGTGGAATCCGAAGAGGCTTTAAAGCTTTATAATCAATCGTTCATGTTTCTAATAGAAGTGATGGTTGCCCACAGAATGAATGAAGTACCGGCTGAGACGGTCGAACAGAAGTTTTCGGATATGCGCGAGAGACTTTTTCTTTCCAACCGCTCCTTTGAGATGGTTAAACATAAGTATGAGAATGTCCTCCAGCATATGGACAGCGGCATTGCGTTATTTGACAGCGACGGGATTTTGTCATTTATCAATGTCCGAATGGCTAAACTTCTGGATATTCCGCGTAAAACCTTGGTCGGCTGCAATTTGCGGGAGATTCTGCTGCATCCGCTGCTGAAGCGTTCTACCAAGCGTGTTATTCTTCGCTTACATAAGGAAATGATTCTGAAGCGGAATGTGTACTACGAGTTCCAGGACAAGGACGGTAAGCATTTGCTTGTGTCCTTTACTTACGGCGATCAGATGAATGGCGATTTTTTGATCAGCGTAAAGGATGTTTCCGAATATAAGCAAATCGAGCAGACTGCCCTTCAAAACGACAAGCTGGCGATGCTTGGCCGGATTGCGGCAGCGATTGCTCACGAAATTCGTAACCCGCTCACCTCCATTCGCGGGTTTATTCAATTGCTGCGGCCCTATCTCATGCAGCTTGGAAAGGAAGAATACGCCCGAATTATTCTTACGGAGATTGACCGGGCGAATGATATTATTTTCGAATTCCTGAATTCATCCAAGCCTTCCGCGCCAATGAAGAAGTCGGTATCGATCAACCGGCTGGTGCAGGAAGTTATTCTGCTTACGGAAAGCGAAGCGTTGATGCGCAACTGCGACATTCAATTGGAAACCTATGAGAATGAAAATGATTTGATGGTCTCCATTGATGTGAAGCAGATCAAGCAGGTCATTCTGAATATCATCAAGAATTCAATCGATGCCATTGAAGGGTTGCAGGAAGCACGCAGAGGCCGGATTGATCTTGTGGTGAGATCGGATGGCCAATTTGCGGAGATTACGTTGAAAGACAACGGCAAAGGGATGGACAAAGCGACGCTTGCCCGTTTGTTTGATCCCTTCTTTACAACGAAGGAAGCGGGAACCGGTCTTGGCTTGTCCGTCAGCTACCGGATTATCCGGAATCATGGCGGCTCCATCCGGGTGGACAGCACCGAGGGCAGCGGTACTTCGTTTGTTATCTATTTGCCATTAGCTGAATAAACGATTAGAATCGGGGATAGATCGCTTATTAGGATGCGGTCCCCGATTTTGTCATTGAGAGAGAGGAATTATTTGATGCGTACACATTTTACATATGAACCGGCGGCAACGGCAGGTTCTGCGGATGCGATCGTGAGACTGATTAGCAGTGCCGAGCTTAAGGCCGGCAGCATGGCGGAGTGGGTGCAGCCGCAAATCGACGAGGCAGTTCGCGGACTGTATGCCAAAGGATTATTTAAGGCGGAGCCGGAACAAACCGAGACGTTGTCGACGCTTGGGCTTCATTCGGCTTCCCATGTTATTTTTGCTGGCTATGACGATAAGACCGGCGTGCACGGCCTTCGTCTTGCCGCAGCAGCAGCCGCAAATGCCCTAAAGCGGATCAAAGCGCAAACCGCGCAAATCCGTCTGCCTGAAGCGATTATTTCGTCTGCCGACTACACTCTGCAGCAGGCCGCGCAGGCATTGGTTGAAGGGCTAACGCTTGCGGTACACGACCGCCTTCCGGAATTGCGTCAAGCCAAGCAGCGTTATGCGCTTTCTCATGTATCCTTTGTACCCGCAGCGGGTGCAGCGGTTCCGGCGGATATCGCGGAAACTTGGAATGAAGGCATGATGGTAGGCCAACTTTACGCGGAAGGCGTTAAGGTTGCGCGCGATTTGACCAATCTCCCGGGTAATCAGCTGGTTCCCGAATCACTTGCCGCTCATGCGGAAGAGCTTGCCCGCGAATGGGATCTGGATATTGAAGTGCTGGATGAGTGGGCTGCTATCGAGCAGGGAATGGGCGGTTTGCTGGCGGTAGGCCAGGGCAGCGTCCATGCGCCAAGAATGATTGTTATTCATTATAAAGGCGCTCCCGACAAGGAAGAAGCATGGGGCTTAATCGGCAAGGGCATTACCTTTGATACCGGCGGCATTTCGCTCAAGAAAGGGCCGGGCATGGAGGAAATGATCTCCGATATGGGCGGCGCGGCAGCGGTGCTTGGCGCGATGCGCATTATTGGCGAGCTTAAGCCGGACGTAAACGTTATTGCGGTTATACCGACAGCGGAAAATATGCCGTCTGCCCAAGCCTTTAAACCGGGCGATGTCATTAAAATGATGAATGGCTTAACGGTTGAAATCGTCAATACCGATGCGGAAGGACGTCTTGTTCTTGGGGACGGCCTGACAACGGCGATCCGCAGAGGCGCAACGCAGCTGGTTGACGTAGCAACGCTAACCGGTGCGGTGATGGTCGCGTTAGGCACGGAAGCGACAGGCGCCATTACCAATAACGAACCGCTCATGCAGCAGGTATTCGAAGCTGCCGGGCGCAGCGGCGAACGGATCTGGCAGCTTCCGACTTATCCAGAGTATAAGAGACAGCTGAGAAGCGATGCAGCCGATCTGAAGAACAGCGGCGGACGGTATGCGGGGGCAACGACAGGCGGTTTGTTTATCGGGGCTTTCGCGGAGGATCTTCCTTGGGTTCATCTGGACATTGCTGGCACGGCATTCCTCGATAAGAGCCGTGGGCTGGAGCCAAAAGGAGCAACCGGCGTAATGGTTCGCACGCTGGTCGAACTCGTGACGAAGAACGAGGGCTAAAGGCATTCTCATTGAACAGCTAGTTATGAACGGCTGAAATTCAGCCGTCATAGCTGGCTGTTTTCTTTTTAAACCATTTCGTTTCTCTTTAATTCGCAAAGAAAGTTCTATAGTTTCTCGGTATTGGATGCCGTATAACCGCTTTATAATTTTCTTTATAAGCTTGTCGGGACGTAATAAGCCATAATTTGAAATCGCTTACAGAAAAAATGTTAACTGTTTCAAAAAGACCTAACAATAGGAGAAAAACAGGTAATCAGAGCAGGATGTTTTATAATAAGATTGCTTTTATAATGATTAATGTCATTAAGGATTGGCTTGAAGATACAGCTGTCAGGGGGCTTTGCATATGTACAAAGTGTTATTGGTGGATGATGAGATTTTTGTGCGAAAAGGGTTAAGAAATTTAATAGACTGGGAATCGCTTGGCTATGAAATTGGCGATGAAGCGGGTAACGGACAGGAAGCATTCGAGAAAATACAGCTGATTAAGCCTGATCTTGTTATCGCGGATATCCGGATGCCGGTGCTGGATGGATTGGAGCTTATCCGCAAGGTGACCGAAGAGGGCGCATATAGCCCGACCTTTATTATCGTCAGCGGGTACCATGATTTCCAATATGCGCAGCGCGCTCTCCGTTACGGAGTCCATGACTATATATTAAAACCGATCGATGAAGCTGAACTGGAGACAACGTTGAAGGCGCTTTCCGGAACGTTGGGATTAAAAAAGCTGACCACGATCGCAGGGGACAGCCTGGTCACGGACTCTATTGTGGAAACGCTTGTTCAAGGCCAGTTCTCGGAGGCCGATAACGGGGCTTTATGCGCCGCGCTGCAAATGCCGGAGTTGTCCAGCTTCGATTATGTGCTGGTTGAGCTTCAAGCCAGCGCGCAATCCGCAGGCACGGAATGGCAGGGCAAGGAACTGGCGGCCGTCGTGCAATCGGTGAGCGCTGCTCCAAGCAGCAAAATTCCGGTCTATGAGCAGGCGAGCGGTTTATTTGGTCTGCTTATTGATCAGAAGCCGTTTTTATCGCCGGAAACACGCATTGAATCTGCCTATAACAGCCTGCATGCAGCCATTACGAAGACTTCGGGCAGGCCGGCTACCTTATATATCGGCAAGACCGTGGAACGACTGCAAGAAATGTGCATTTCTTACCGCTCGGCGAATGAAGCCATGTCTTATAAATACGCCGAGCAAGGCAGCTCCGTTATTTATGCGAATCAAGTGCAGGGAACCCCTCTGTATTATTTCGATGTGGATTCGGAGCTGTACGGCAGACTGCTCGAGAGACTGGAAGAGAATAACGCGGAGTTGTATGAGCAGGATATCGAGCTTTTATTCCGCCAATTTGTCGAGAAGAGGTTTGCTCCCAATGCGGTTGCCAATACAATTACCCGGTTTGTGATCGGGATTATTAATATTATCCGGAAGATGGAGGGGGACGAGAAGGAGCTGGGCAAGCTCCCGTTCATTATGGACTGGCAGGGCAGCCATAGCCGTCTACAGGACTTGAAGGGACTATTCACGGATTTTCTCCGCGAGGCTGCCGCTTATTTGGCCGAGCTTCGGAACGAGCAGTCCAAGGGCGGGATTGAACGCATCAAGAAATACATCGAGGCGAACTATACCGAGAATATTAGCCTTAAGAGCATTGCGGGCAAATTTTATATGAACTCCGTTTATTTGGGTCAGCTGTTCCGCAAAACCTATGGGATCTATTTCAATGATTTTCTCCTGCAGATCCGGATCGGAGAAGCCAAAAAGCTGCTTCGCCAGACCGATTTCCGGATATACGAGATTGCGGAGAAGGTGGGCTTTCAGAATGCCGATTATTTTGTGACCCAATTCGAGAAGCTGGAGAAAGTGACCCCAACCGATTACCGCAACAAGCTGCTGGGCAAAAAATAAACGGGTGGAGATTTGATGGGCAGATTTCATTGGAATCATCTTAAATTGCGGGACAAGCTTTTGCTGATGTACATCTTGTGCGTATTTATCCCGATCGTATTAACCAATATCGTCTTCTATAACGTGACAACCAACAATATTAAAAACCAAAAATCGCATGACGCCGATATCGCCCTGGAGAAGCTTCAGGGCGAGCTTCGTGCTGTCATCGATGAAGCGGCAGGTATTTCCTACCTGTATTATATCGATCCGATGCTGAATCAGCTGCTGGACAAAAAGTACGAATCTCAAATTGAATACGTAGAGGCTTTCAACAATATCCGAAGCGTCTTCAACAAATCCGAGCAGGCATACAAAACGATCGGCGCTACGGTTATTTATACCGATAATCCAACCGTGCTGTCCTCCGGTCCTATTATGCCGATTAGCGAGACGGAGAAGGAAGCCGGTTGGTACCGGGATTTCATGAAGACGAATGTTTCTTATCCGTTGTTTATACAGGATGGAGACACGTTTAGCCTTGTTCAAAGACTGAATTATGTCAAAGGCAACGGCTATAACAATCTGATCAAGATTGATCTGAATATGGCAACGGTCAAGCAGTTGTTTGCGTTATCCGGCTTTCAGGGCAGCATTTACTTCTTGAATCCGGAAGGTGACGTCCTCTATTCCAACGATTCCAGCGTAGACTGGCACTCGCAGACTCAGAAGAGCGAAGCGCTTCCGATGCCGAAAAACTCTCTCTCCTTTGACAAGGTGTATACGAACAACAATTATTTGAACGACTGGTCCCTGCATGGCGTCATTAACGAGGGGAGCTTTCTGCATGACGTGCGGAAATCCGGTTCCTTTGTCATCTTTTTGGCGCTTATTAACTTTGTGCTGCCTTCTTTGATTATCGCGGCTCTCTCCAGATCCATAAACAAACGTCTCGTCAAAATTGTCAAGCATATGAAAAAGGTGAAGAACCAGCATTTCGAGACGATCCCGCTTGACGATGCGCGTGATGAGATCGGCCAATTAACCGGTGAATTCAACCGGATGACCGAGCGGATCGACAACCTCATTACCGATGTCTACCAGGCCGATATTCAGAAGAAGGATTTGGAGATCCGCCAGCGGCAGGCACAGCTTCATGCCCTTCACAGCCAGATCAATCCGCACTTTCTGTTCAATTCGCTCGAGACGATTCGGATGCGAAGCCTGATGAAGGGGGAGAACGAGACTGCGAAGACCATTCACTATATGGCAAAGATTTTCCGGAAGTCGATTTCCTGGAAACGCAGCTGGGTGTCGATCCGGGAAGAGATTGAGCTGACGGAATGCTTCCTTGAAATTCAAAAATACAGGTTTGGCGACAAGCTGCAATACCAGATTACCGTCGAGGATACCGTATACGACCAGATGATTCCGAAGATGACCTTCCTGCCGTTTGTCGAGAACGCCAGCATTCATGGCATTGAAAGCTCGCCGGGAATTGGTCTTATACAGATCCACATCGGAATTGCCGGAAACAAGCTGATGTTCAGGCTGTCCGATAACGGGGTTGGCATGTCCGAAGCCAAGCTGTCGGAGCTGCTTAATTACCTGCGTCTGGATGATTCCATGGGTGATAATGTGGGCATGAAAAACGTCTACACCCGGCTGAAGCTATGCTATAAAGACTCCTTTGAATTCGACATTGTTAGCGAAGAAGGTCATGGAACAACCGTTGAACTGCGTCTTCCTCTCGACATGAACGGGCAATAAACGACAAAAAAGTTGAACTATGCTTTTCAAAGTACGAACTAAAGTTTGAGGGGTAATCAAGCTTTCGGATTCGTTTTATGATGAAAGTGCTTACAACTAACACGTTGAAATGACGAAAGGGGTCTAAACAGAAATGGTTAACAAAAAGCTTTTAACTGTCAGCTTGGCTGCTGCTATGTTAGCTGTTACAGCATCCGCTTGCGGCGGCAATAACGATAACAGCAATGCAAATAGCGGTAAATCCGGCAACAGCGGCAACGCAGCTTCCAATTCCGCTTCTCCAGAAGCGGATGACAAAACACCCGTCACTTTCTCGTACTACAGCTTCTCCAGCCAGAAGGACACTCTTGCGAGCGACACCGTTATCGGTAAAGAGCTGCAGCAACAAACCGGCGTAGACTGGAAAATGGAATTCCTCGTTGGCGACCCGCAAACGAAATCCGGCGTTATGATCGCAAGCGGCGACTATCCGGACGTTATCGTTCCGGAAGGCGAAATCGACAAGCTGCTCGACGCCGGCGCATTTATTCCTCTCGATGATCTGATCGAGAAATACGGTCCAAACATTAAACGCGTATACGGTCCTTATTTCGATAAATTCAGACAAGCAGACGGTAAAATGTACTTCCTGCCGTTTGGAGCGAACCAAGGTTACATCGGCGATCCCGGAATCAGCCAAGGCGCATTCTGGATTCAACGCTCCGTTCTGAAGGAAGCGGGATATCCGAAGATCAAGACGCTTGACCAATACTTCGATCTGATCAAGCAATACCAAGAGAAACATCCGCAAGTAGACGGCAAGGACACGATCGGTTTTGCATCCCTTGCTGGCCCTGCCGATAGCTTCTTCTCGATCACCAACCCTTCGATGCATCTTGCGGGTTACCCGAATGACGGCGACGTTATCGTCGACATGAACACGCATGAGGCTAAGACTTACGCAGCTACGGATATCGAGAAAAAATGGCTGCAAAAGCTGAACGAAGTAAACGCGGAAGGCTTGTTCGATCCGGAGACCTTTACGGCGAACAAAGACCAATTCCTGGCTAAGCTGACTTCCGGCCGCGTGCTTGGCTACTTCAACTACGCATGGCAGGTTGGCGACGCGACAAACAACCTGAAGAAAGCCGGCATCGACGAGAAGCGTTACGCTCCGCTGCCAATCGTATTCGACGAGAATACGAAAGACCAATACGTCGATCCGCCTAGCTTCGTTAACAACCGCGGCATCGGCATCTCGGTAAAAGCGAAAGATCCGGTCCGCATCATCAAGTACTTCGACAACCTGCTTAAAGAAGAGAATCAAATACTTGTTCAATGGGGCGTTAAAGACCAGAACTATACAGTTGACGCTAACGGCCGTTACGTGATGGACGCGCAGCAAATCGCTGACCGCAACGACCCCGAGAAGAAGCGCACAGTTGGATGGCAGTACTTTGAATACAGCTGGCCGCGTTACGGCAACAACTCCGTACTGGCTGACGGCAATGCGTACGGCGTAGGCAACCAGCCTGAAGTCGCATACGCGGGTTACACGGACGGCGATAAGGCGCTGCTGGACGCCTACGGCGTGAAGACCTTCTCCGAATACTTCTCGAAGCCTGACGAGCGCGCTTGGTACCCGGCATGGAGTATCAACAAAGGCCAAGGCACGCCTGAGCAGATCTTCCAGCAAAAAGCCGGCGACCTGCAAAAGAAATTCGTTCCGAAGCTCGTTCTTGCCAAGCCTAGCGAATTCGACTCGATCTGGAGCGACTATACAGGCCAAATGGGCAAGCTTGACGTGAAAGGCTATGAAACCTTCGTAACGAAAGTCGTTCAAGACCGCATCGCGGGCAAGTGGTAAGCAAATAAAAGTAGACGGAAGGCCGGAAAGCTGATTCCGGCCTTCCGATCTATTGGATTCATGCAGGATGCTAGAGAGGGGAAGAGCAAGTGGAGAACATACAAGAAGTTACACCATCTGTTGTCAGGAGTCCCAAAGCAAGCGAATCACGGCTTCAACTGTTTTTCAAAAAGTTAATGCAGCAAAAAGTGCTCGTGTTTATGTCGATGCCGTTTGTATTATGGCTGTTCCTGTTTAAGTACGTACCGCTATGGGGCTGGACCATTTCCTTTCAAAAGTTCAGACCGGCAAAGGATTTGTTCGATCAGGAATGGGTAGGCTGGAAAAACTTCCGCTTCCTGTTCAAAGACGACTCCTTCTATCGCGTGTTAAGAAATACGATCGTTATGAGCTCCATCAATCTTGTATTAGGTTTTGTTACCGCCATTGTATTGGCGATTTTATTAAACGAGCTTCGCCAGATTATGTTCAAGCGGGTCGTACAGACGATCAGCTACCTACCGCATTTTATTTCCTGGGTCGTTGCGGCCAATATTATTTCTTCGGCGCTTGCGCCTGAAGGGATCGTTAATATCCTATTGACGAAAATGCATCTGATTGATCAGCCTATCTTATGGCTGGGCAAAGGGAATTACTTCTGGGGCATCCTTGGGGCATCGGAAGTTTGGAAAAACGTCGGCTGGAACACCATTATCTATTTGGCGGCTATTACAACCATTGACCCTTCCCAATACGAAGCTGCCGAGATTGACGGGGCTAACCGTTTACAACGGATCCTGCATATTACTTTACCGGGTCTGAAGTCGGTTATCGTTATCCTGTTGATCATGAACCTTGGAAATATTTTGGAATCGGGATTCGAGCCGCAATACTTGCTCGGCAACGGGATGACCGCGGACTATTCCGAGAACCTTGATATATTTGTATTGAAATACGGCATGAACATGGGCAACTATTCCTTGGCTACAGCAGCCGGCATGTTCAAAACGGTCGTTAGCTTTATCTTTCTCTTGTCGGCCAACTCCATTGCGAAGCGGCTTGGCGAGAGCAGACTGTTCTAGAATTATCGAATGCAAGCTTAAGCAAGGAGGCTATCGACATGAAAGAGAGTTCGGCCAAAGCAAGGTACAGCTCTTTACCGGATAAGATTTTTGATATAAGTAATATAGTTTTTATGTTGCTCGTCGTGACGATTACGCTTTATCCTTTTCTTAATATGTTCGCTCTGTCGTTCAACGATGCGAATGACTCGATCCGCGGGGGGATTTACGCTTGGCCCCGCATGTGGACCTGGGATAACTACAGCTATATCTTTAATGAAGCATCCATCTATCACGCTACGCTGATCTCCGCATTGCGTACGATTGCCGGCACGGTTACTTCCGTCTTCTGTACGGCCATGCTGGCTTATACGATCAGCCGCCAGGAGTTTGTTCTCCGCAAATTCGTCACGCTGGTCGCGATCTTTACAATGTATTTCAGCGGCGGTCTCATTCCGGGATACCTGCTGATCAAAGAGCTTCATATGATTAACTCGTTCTGGGTTTACATTATCCCCGGCATCATCGGCGTCTTTAATATGATCGTTATCCGATCCTTTATCGAAGGCTTGCCGGACGGCATTATGGAATCGGCGAAAATTGACGGAGCCGGCGAATTCATTACTTTCATGCGAATTGTTTTGCCGCTGACCGTGCCTGCTCTTGCGACCGTATCGCTCTTCGTAGCGGTATATCAATGGAACTCATGGTTTGACGTATTCCTGTACAACTCATCGCATCTAAACCTGAGCACCTTGCAATACGAGTTAATGAAAATATTGCAAACCTCCAATACGGCGGCATCGTCAACCAATGCAGGCGATCAGTTTGCAGCCGGACAAAGCGGCGTAACGGCGGTTACGCCAACCTCGATCCGTGCGACGATGACGATTGTTGCGAGTCTGCCAATTATTCTGGTATATCCGTTCCTGCAAAAATACTTTGTTAAAGGGATGACCGTAGGCGGCGTTAAAGGTTAATCGCTTGAATCACGCGTCCCTCGACTTTACATCGGGCGGACGCGTTTTTTCTAAATTTCTGGCTGTTGGCATGACAATTCTTATTAGGGGGATTAAAGCATGGGAGACAACGGATACGCGGCATGGCTAAGATACGATCAAGTATCGGATGAAGAGCTCGCGGAGCAATACAAAGAATGGGCGGGCGAGCTGGTGCTGCCTGCGGGAGTGCCGATAGAAGGGATCATGAAGACTGCCGCTCTAGAATTGTCGAGGGGAATCCGCTCCATGCTGGGCACAGCGCCTTCGGTTACGCACGAAGCTTCCCGGCAGCGGTTTATCGTGCTCGGGGTACTCGGCGGCGGCACTTGGGTAGACGATGCGGCAGGCGGTGTAACCGCTTTAACGAATGAGGGCTACCTGTTAAAAACCGTACGGGAAGCGGAAAAGGAATATATCATCGCGGCAGGCAAGTCCGAGAAGGCAGTACTGTACGCGGTATTCCATCTGCTGCGCCTGATGCAGTCAGGGGCTTCGATCGATCAGTTGAATCTGGTCGAGTCGCCGAAATACAGCCTTCGCATGATTAACCATTGGGATAACATGGATGGCAGCGTGGAGCGCGGTTACTCCGGCCGTTCGATCTTTTACGATAACGACAAAGTGCTGTCCGATTCGGAACGTATTCGCGATTATGCCCGCCTGATGGCTTCGGTCGGCATTAACGGCATAGCGATTAATAACGTCAACGTCCATCGCGAGGAGACATTCCTTATTACGGAGAAGCTTCTGCCGGATGTTGCCCGTATTGCCGAGGTATTTGGCGAATACGGCATCAAGCTGTTCCTGAGCGTGAATTACGCCGGAACGATTGAGATTGGCGGCCTGGAAACAGCCGATCCTCTTGATCCGGCCGTTCGCGGCTGGTGGAAGGAGAAAGCGGCTGAAGTGTACCGTTATATTCCGGACTTTGGCGGCTTCCTGGTGAAAGCCGACTCCGAGAATCGTCCAGGTCCGTTTACCTACGGACGCGACCATGCGGATGGGGCGAACATGCTGGCCGAAGCATTGGAGCCGTACGGCGGACTTGTGCTCTGGCGCTGCTTCGTCTACAACTGCCATCAGGACTGGCGCGACCGTTCAACCGACCGCGCGCGCGCCGCTTACGATCATTTTAAGCCGCTGGACGGGCGTTTCAAGGACAATGTGATTTTGCAGATCAAGAACGGTCCGATGGACTTCCAGGTCCGCGAGCCGGTCTCGCCGCTTTTTGGCGCGATGGAGCATACCAACCAGATGATGGAATTCCAGATTGCCCAGGAATATACGGGACAGCAGAAGGATGTCTGCTTCCTCATTCCGCAGTGGAAGGAAGTCTTGAACTTTGATACTTACGTCAAAGGCGCGGGCAGCACGGTGAAGGAGATTGCGGCAGGCAGCGTTCATGCCTATACTCATAGCGGCATTACGGCCGTCAGCAATATCGGCAATGACGAGAACTGGACGGGGCATCATCTGGCGCAGGCGAATTTGTACGGCTACGGCCGCCTGATCTGGAATCCGGAGCTGTCTTCGGAGGAGATTGCGGCGGAATGGGCCGTCCAAACGTTTGGAGGCAATAAGAACGTTCAGGAGGTTCTCGTAAACTTCCTGCTGGAGTCATGGTCCATCTACGAGAATTATACGGCGCCGCTTGGCGTGGGCTGGATGGTTACGCCTCATTATCACTACGGTCCGGATATTGACGGCTACGAATATTCCAAGTGGGGAACGTACCATTTTGCCGACCATATGGGAATCGGGGTTGACCGTACGGTTGCGACGGGGACCGGCTACAGCAGCCAGTATACGTTGCCGAACGCCGAAGTCTACGACAGTCTGGACGCTTGTCCGGATGAGCTGCTTCTCTTCTTCCATCATGTGCCTTACACGCATCGGCTGAAATCCGGCAAGACGGTTATTCAGCATATTTACGATACGCATTTCGCCGGCGTGGAGCGGGTCGAATATTGGATTAACCGTTGGCAGGAGCTCGAGGGACTTGTTGACGGCGACCGGTTCCGCCATGTAACGGGCCGCATGAACCGGCAGCTTGAGAATGCCAAGCAATGGCGAGATATCGTTAATACGTACTTCTTCCGCAAATCCGGCATTCCGGATGCCCGTAACCGGGTGATTTACTAATCTAGAAGAAAAGAGTTGGTGCAGAATATGTCATCTACTTCAAAACTACCGGCACTTCGTTCCGTGTACAAGGATTATTTTGATATTGGGGCAGCGGTTAATCTGACGACGATTGAATCCCAGAAGGATATTCTTACTGCCCACTACAACAGCCTGACCGCCGAGAATGATATGAAATTCGAGAGCGTTCATCCTTCCGAAGAGGCGTATACGTTCGAAGCGGCGGACAAGATCGCCGATTTTGCGGCGGTAAACGGCATGAAGCTGCGCGGGCATACGTTGGTGTGGCACAATCAGACCCCTGATTGGGTATTCCAAAACGCGAATGGAGCGCCAGTCGATAGAGAAACGCTGCTTGCCCGGATGAAAAGCCATATCGATACCGTTGTTGGCCGCTATAAAGGTATAGTTTATTGCTGGGATGTTGTAAATGAAGTGATTGAGGATAAAAGCGGTGTCTGGCTCCGGGAGTCCAAATGGCTGAATCTGGCCGGAGAAGATTTTATCGCGAAAGCTTTCGAATATGCGCATGCCGCCGACCCGAAAGCGCTTCTGTTCTACAATGACTACAACGAATGCAACCCGGAGAAGCGGGATAAAATTATCCGTCTCGTTCAATCGCTGCAGGCCAAGCATGTTCCGATTCACGGTATCGGTCTGCAGGGACATTGGAATCTGAACGGTCCAAGTCTTGCCGAAATCCGCGAGGCCATCGAACGTTACGCGGCAACGGGGCTTAAGCTGCAGGTCACGGAGCTGGATATTTCGGTATTCGATCATGACGATAAGCGGACGGATCTGACGGAGCCTACGGCAGACTTGCTGGAGCGGCAGGCGGAACGATATGGGCAGGTATTCGAGCTGTTCCGCGAGTACAAAGAGGTAATTACCGCCGTTACGTTCTGGGGCGCAGCCGACGATTACACCTGGCTGGATAACTTCCCGGTTCGCGGACGGAAAAATTGGCCGTTTGTGTTTGATGCCAAGCACGAGCCCAAAGCATCGTTCGGAAAAATAACCGATTGGCAGAAATAAGCGTGAACTTGAACGGAGTCCTTCGTAGGACTCCGTTCCTTATCTCAATAAAAGGAAGCGGGGCAAATCGATTCATGGAACACGCATTAACGAGCAAGATCACGTACCGGAACCCGGTACTGCCGGGCTTTTATCCGGATCCAAGCGCTGTTCGGGTAGGCGAAGATTATTACATGGTGACCAGCACCTTTGAATATTTTCCGGGTGTTCCGGTATTTCGCAGCAAGGACTTGGTTCATTGGGAGCAGATTGGTCATGTATTGACCAGGGAAAGCCAGGTGAATCTGCTGAGCCGCAACAGCTCGGAGGGCATCTACGCGCCTACGCTCCGTTATAATAATGGCGTATTTTACATGATTACAACGGATGTGTACGGAATCGGCAATTTCTATGTAACCGCAACGGATCCGGCAGGGCCATGGTCCGACCCGATTCGGATACCTTACGGCAACATCGATCCTTCGCTGTTTTTTGACGATGACGGCAAAGTATACGTATCGGCGCAGGCCGGCTTTGGCGAGACGTCCCATATTATCCAGTACGAGATTGATATCCTGACTGGCGAGGCATTATCGGAGCCGGTTGTTGTATTCGAGGGGGACGAAGGACCTTGGGTAGAAGGGCCGCATCTGTACAAAATAAACGGCTTGTATTACATGATGACCGCATCCGGCGGAACGGGGCCGATGCACAGGGAGATCATCGGCCGCGGCACCTCTCCTTACGGACCGTTCGAAATGCTGCCGCATCCGATTCTGACGCATAACGGATTAGAGGATCATCCGATTCAATACACCGGCCACGTCGAGCTGCTCGATGACGTGCATGGTCGGTGGTGGGCATTGTTTCTTGGTGTCCGGCCGCAAGGCGGCAAGGGCAGCGTGCTTGGCCGCGAGACGTTCCTTGCTCCCGTTCGCTGGAGTGAAGACGGATGGCCGATGATTGACAATAACGAAGGTCAAGCGGCAATGGTGATGGAAGGTCCGGCTATTCTGGAGAGTGAAGCCTCTACGGCCGGCTTGGACAAGCCCGTGACCACCAAGTTTACCTCCGAAGGGCTTGGCTTCGAATGGATGCATAACCGAGTAATCCCTGGGCAGGAGGAGCTGTCGTTAACGGAGAGGGAGGGCTGCCTTAGACTAAGCGGCAATGCCAACGGTCTTCGCGACGGGGGAGCCCATGTATTCGTATGCCGCCGCCAGCAGCATCATCGGATGAGCATCGAGACTCGGCTGACCTTTGTCCCTGGAAGAGAAGCCGAGCAGGCGGGAATTGCAGCGCGGCTGAGCGACAAGTCTTATTATTCGATAGGAATAACGAAGAAAGACGGACAGACCGGCATTCTTGTAACGGCGATGGCACAAGGAAGCGGGACGGAAGCTTTTACTCCAATTGAGGAGCAGGTTCCCGTCCGGCTGTCGATCCGTTCGGACGAGAAGGAATATGAGCTGCTGTATACCTTGGGAGGTGCGTCCGCGGAGTGGATCAGCTTAGGAGCCTTGCCGGCGGAAGCCTTGACGCCGGATGCGGACGGAGCTTTCACGGGCGTATGCCTCGGCATGTTTGCGGCGGGAACGAAGGAAGGCCATTCGGCTCCCGCTTATTACGATTATTTCGAGTATCGTCCGCTTGAGGTTAACGAGTAAATAAAGACATAGCGGTGCAGAGTTGAAAGCTCTGTACCGCTATTTTTTGTTTATGCGGCAGCTCCTTTTTTATGGGCAGAATATAGGGGGTGAAAAACTTACATTTATTTGCTTGACTTCAGTAACTGTATATAATAATATTACAGTAACAAAAGTTGTTACAGTTAATGCGTAAAAAGAGTATACGATAGGAGTGGAGATTTTGGAACAGAAATATAAACCGTTATTCGAATCCTTTACTTTCCCGAGCGGCGTGGAAGTAAAGAACCGCATTGTGATGGCGCCGATGACGCACTCATCCTCTAACGAGGATGGAACGGTAACGGATGCGGAGCTGGAATACTATGCCCGCCGGTCCGAGGGAGCTGGCATGGTCATTACGGCATGTATTTATGTCACGCCAAACGGCAAAGGATTTCCCGGGGAATTCGCCGGAGACAGCGATGCCATGATTCCGGGGCTTACTCGTCTTGCAGAGACGATTAAAGCCAAAGGCGCGAAAGCTATTCTCCAAATTTTCCATGGCGGCCGCCGTGTACCGCCGGCATTGGTGCCGAACGGCGACGTGGTTAGCGCAAGCGCCGTTGCAGCGACGGAAAGCCCGGATGTTGTTCCGCGCGAGCTGAAGCATGAAGAGATTGAAGCGATTATCCGTGATTTCGGCGAGACGACTCGCCGCGCGGCGCTTGCCGGCTTCGACGGAGTCGAAATTCACGGAGCAAACACCTATCTGCTGCAGCAGTTCTATTCCCCGCATTCCAACCGCAGAAACGATCAATGGGGCGGAGATATCGACCGGAGACTTACATTCCCGCTCGCCGTTGTTGATGAAGTGAAACGCGCTGCGGCTGAGCATGCCAAAGGGCCGTTCTTGGTCGGATACCGATTCTCTCCGGAAGAACCGGAGACACCGGGGCTTACGATGGAGGATACCTTCCGCCTGTTGGATGAGCTTGCGCAGAAGGAATTGGATTACCTCCATGTCTCGTTGTTTGATTTCCGTTCCAAGCCGGCGCGCGGTGCGGATGACAGCAAAACAAGGCTGGAATGGATCGCGGAGCGGATAGCTGGCCGTGTGCCGCTTATTGGCGTAGGTTCGATTCACTCGGCCGATGAGGCCATTGAAGTCCAACAAACGGGCACTCCTCTGGTTGCGATTGGACGCGTGCTGCTGACGGATCCGGACTGGGTACAGAAGGTTGAAGAAGGACGCGAGGATGAGATTCAGTCCCGCTTAAGCTTAAGCTC
The DNA here is from genome assembly GCF_037146255.1 of Paenibacillus sp. MMO-58. Lineage (NCBI taxonomy): Bacteria > Bacillati > Bacillota > Bacilli > Caryophanales > Paenibacillaceae > Paenibacillus > Paenibacillus sp. MMO-58. Next base: position 163,614 of record NZ_JBBCVY010000006.1, on the reverse strand, counting down.
GCAGAAGAAGCTTGTAATTCCCGACGGTTTATGGCGCATGCTGACGGCAAGAGAAGGCTGGCTGTCATTTACCGATTAACATAAATAAGGGCTGACAATGTGGCGCCAGGTGCGCTGATTGTCAGTCCTTTTTGTTTTGCGTAAAATAGGCTGCAAAGGTATACTCGAATCCATAAAGCATAATTGGAGGCCAAGCAATGACCTTTGATGAAGTATTGCGGGCGTTAGAGGGAATGGGAAGCGAGCAGACCAAGAGCACCTATGTGCGGCATGGCGCGAGGGAGCCGTTTTTTGGCGTAAAGATCGGCGACATGAAAAAGCTGGTCAAAGAGGTGAAGAAGGACCAGGAGCTGGTGTACAAGCTATACGATTCCGGCAATCATGATGCCATGTATTTGGCGGGACTGACCGTTAATCCGAACACGATTACCAAAGAGAGGCTCCGGCATTGGGTGAAGCAGGCTTATTGGTATTCGCTTGCGGAATATACGGTAGCGAATGTAACGGCGGAGAGTCCTTTTGCACGGGAGCTTGCGGTAGAATGGATGCAGTCGCCGGAAGAAATGGTTGCGGTAGCGGGGTGGAGCGCTTATGCGAATTACGTGACGATCGCTCCGGATGAAGAGCTCGATTTGACGGAAATCCGCAGGCTTCTGGAGCAGGTCAGGAAGACTGTCCACGAAGAGCGGAACCGCGTGCGGTATACGATGAATACGTTTGTTATTTGCGTAGCGTCTTACGTCGCACCCTTGACGGAGGAGGCCAAAGCCGTTGCGGAGGCGATTGGCGCCGTAAAAGTCGATGTAGGCGATACCGCCTGCAAAGTTCCGCTCGCCTCCGACTATATCGCCAAGGTACAAGCAAGAGGAAAGATCGGCACGAAGAAGAAAACTTGTATTTGTTAAATGCTAAGAAAAAGGCTGCGCCACCAGACGGTGGAGCAGCCTTTCGTTCCTTCGTTTATCCGGCGGCCTGCTGCAGGGTTGCTTTCTTGGCTGAACGATCGAGATTATAGCTGTAGGCCGTTGCGGCAAAAGCAAGCAAGGCAAGCACGGCCGCTGCCCACGGAAGATAACGCAAACCGTAATGATCGGTTACGAAGGCACCAATCGAGGAGCCTACAGCTATCCCGATATTGGCGCTGATTGGCAGCAGGGAAGAGGCGAAATCCTTGGCTTCGGGCACATATTGCTCGGTCAGATGGATGAAATACAGCTGGCAGGCCGCATTGATCGAGAACGAAATGAGAGCAATAGCCATCAAGCTGACGATGCCAAGCCACGTGAACGATAAGGTGAAACCAAAAATGACGTAAACGACGGCATGGACCAGGAACAGCGTTTTCAGCTTCGCCATGTAAGTACCGCTTGCGATTTTGCCGCCTAGTATGTTGCTGACGATCGTCACGGCTCCGTATACGAGCAGGATGGTGCTGGTTCGTCCTTCCGAGATATGCATAACTTCCAGCATAAGCGGATTAATATAAGTGTAGATGGCGAATATGGCCGCGACCCCGATAATCGGGATAAAGAAGGCAAGCAGCACTCTCGGGTTAGTCATAAGGCGGAACTGGTTTTTGAGCGAGCTTTGTACCGCTGGCAAATCTCTCGGTACGATTCGGTAAAGAAGCAGAAGGCTTATAATCCCGCAAGCCGCAACCAGCCAGAAGGCGGCAGGCCATTCGAAATGCAGGCCTACGAAGGTGCCGATCGGAACGCCCAGCACGTTGGCAATGGTGAAACCGCCGATAATGTAGGAAAGCGCCAGCCCTCTCCGCTCAGGAGACACGTAATCCGTACAGATGGAGACGGCCAGAGATACGCTAAGCCCGCAGAAGACAGCCGTTGCCATTCGGGTAAGGAACAATACCGGATACGAGAAGGACAATGCGCTTCCCATCGTGAACAAAACAACCAATGAAGCACCTAACAGCAAAGCGCGGCGTTTCGTGAAATAACCGGCGGCCATCATGACAAACGGCGTTCCGGCCGCATAAGCAATCGCAAAACCGGAGACCATAATGCCGGTCTGCGCAACGGAGACGCCAAGGCTGCTCGCAATGGGAGTCAGCAAACCAACAATGACGTATTCAGTCGTGCCTAAAATAAAGGCAAGCAGGGTAAAGGTAAAGATTAGCAGGTTTTCTTTTTTCATGTTGAAGATCCTCCAGGTTTATTGCTTGTAATGCTATTACCAACGCTCGGAGCCAAGAAGCTTATTGCCTCTTGTTGACAGATAAGCGTGATTGGGACTAGCGTTCCAGCTGCGCAGCCTTTCCTTCAGCAGGGACCGATTATCGGGAGCTGCCGGGAAGTAAGCAATCGGAAGCCAGCTGTAATCCGGCAGGGCATCCAGATCAATATGGCATGCTTCCGCGTTGTATATAAATAAATCGCCGATATTCGCAATACTCCACTGGTCGACAGGGACTTGAACCGATTGCTGCAGGCATATCGCGCCTTTGACGGGAGCAGGCTCGCCCGGGCACAGATGCGCCCAAAGCGCGGTCGTCCCGAGTATCTCGCAAAAGGCCTCATAAACAGGTTCGTACATACGAATATCCCATAAATATTGATGATGGATGTCGTAAGGCTGGTCAACGGGAAGCTCCTTCACCCATAAAAGGTAACGCAGCGCATAAAAATGCGTCACTGCTCTTGGGAATATAGCATAGCCATACTGCTTCCAGCATTCCATCTCGCGCATACCCTCACCTCTTTTGGCTCTCTTTCCTACAGTCAAAGCTTAATGGAAGGCTCAAGCAGCGGCAATGAAGCATCTTGCCGGATATGTTTGCGATGTGATATATCTTGCTGTATAGACAAAGGATATTAGGGAAAGAGGGAGTAGGGATGACAGCTTCCGCTGCCGGAGAGGAAATACAAAGTCATCTGCTGTATGCCGGAAAAGTTAGCGATACGCCTAACTGGAATTTTCCGAGCCATAAGCATGATGATTTGCACGAAATTATCGTCGTATGCGGCGGCGAAGGGATGTTTACGATTGGAGGACAATCGTATCGCGTTAGCGGGGGAGACATTCTGGTCTACAATAAAGGGGTTCTGCATGAAGAGCAGTCCTCAATCGATAATCCGTTAATCACTTATTACTGCGGATTTTCGCTGCCTAAGGCAAGCCCGTCCGAGGATTGGGTCATTCCGCCTGACGTGGAGCCCGTGATCCGGTCCAGCCGCGTGTTTTCGGAAATTGAGGCCTTGATGAAAATGATCGTCGATGAATCCTCCATCAAGGAGGAAGGATACGAGGGGATCAGCCGTTATTTGATTAATTCCGTTATTTTGCTGCTCAGAAGAGCGGTTAGGAATCAACAACATATTACACAGGAATCCAATACCGGACTAGCCGAGCAAATCAAGGATTATATCGACAGGAATTTTACGCAAAATATAAGCCTCAAGGATTTGGGGCGGCAATTCCACGTCAACCCCTATTATATTTCTCATGTATTTAAAGATTATTATCGGATTTCCCCGATTAACTATGCCATTCATCGCCGAATCGGGGAGGCGACCAGGCTGCTCGTCACAACGGAGATGAAGGTGTGGGAAGTGGCGAAGCTTCTCGGCTACGACAACCCGAATTATTTCTCGATTATTTTCCGCCGGGTCACGGGATTGTCGCCTAACCGGTTCCGGGAAAGCAATCAGCAAAATTTGTTTCCCCGTTAAAGCCGCTCCAACTCAAAAAAGAGGCAGCTTACGGCATAAAGCCAAAGCTGCCTCTTTCGCAATTTTTAAATTATGATGTCAGAGCTTCTGCGTCTGCTGCGGTTGTTGCGGCATCCTCGCGGACAAGCTTCAGGAACTCGCGCATAAAGCCGGGAAGATCCGGCCAAGCATGGCCGGTTACAAGCTTGCCATCCACATGGAGCGTCTCGTCCGCATAGCAGGCGCCAAGGCGCTCAACTTCCAGACGCGAAGCGTTATAGGCCGTCATGGTGCGGCCATTGAAGTAGCTGTAATCGGGCAGCGAGAGGAATACCTGCGCCCCGTGGCAGATCGCGCCAATCGGTTTGTCGGCATCGATAAAATGCTGCAGAATACGAGGCAGCTCCGCGTTGCCGCGAATATATTCCGGCGCTCTTCCCCCCGGAATAATAATCGCAGCGTATTCGGACGGGTCTACATCGGCGAAGCCCAAATGGGATTGCAGCTGATGAGCGGGCTTTTCCGTATACGTATCCCAGCCCTCGATAAAGTCATGGCAGACGGTATGTAAGGTTTTTTGCGTCGGGGAAGCGATAACAGCCTCGTAGCCCTCCTCCAGCAGTCGGTAATAAGGATAATACACTTCCAAAACTTCCGCGGCATCGCCAGTCACGATAAGCACTTTGTTCGACATAGGTTCAGATCACTCCTTAAAAGAATTGAATGGTGAAGCAATTCTTCCATAGCAAGCATCATTCGCTTAAAGAATCGTGATGATGAACACACAGCTATTATGCCCTTTGCTATTGTGACAGTCAATATTTTCCTTTTTTAACCGCAAAAAATCGGTCGTTTCTACTAGAATCAACGCTTGAAGTGCGTGAAATTACCTATACAATAAATAAGAATAGCCATACTGCTTGATTACATATTTGCTATATTTAAAGGAAGGAAGCTGGGGGTGCGTCATCATGAGAACGGGCTTTTCCAATCCAATGACCAAGCTAAGCGTGAAGCAGCAGCTGCTGCTATTGTTCCTGCTTATGGTCAGCCCGATATTCATTCTTCACAGCTACGGAAATTCGGAGGCCGAACAGATCCTTAAACGCCACGTAACGAATGCCTACGCTGAACTGAACAAACAGAACCATACGCTGATCGACCGGGATATCGATACCGTCAACAAAATCACAACGACGATCATCCAGAACCCCACGGCTCAGCAGCTTGTACCCGATGACGATGAAACCGTCATTGAACGCGTCCGGAAATACGAGAAAATGGATGCTTTGCTGGCAGGCTATTCAACCGCCTTAAACGGCGGGGAGGCTGTTTATTACAGCCTTTATATCTATGATCCTAATAACTATTATTTTTTTGCGCCTAAAGTTCAGATGATCCAGAGCGGCGTCTATTTCTTCTCCGATGCCAATAAGCCGAAATGGTTTGATAAAGCGGTAGGGCTGAAGGGTCAGGGTTTTATGGAGATTATCGAAAATAACGACATGCTCGTCAAGAAACGTACTCTGGCTTATATCCGGGCGGTGAATACGGTTAGTCAAGGGCATAGCGTAATTGGCGTACTCATTGCAACCAATATGGATAAGAAGCTTGCCGAATCCATGCAGTCGGTGTCCTTGCCCGGCGGAGAAATCTTTTTTACGGATAAGCAGAATTATATTCTCGCCTCCACAAGTCCGAAGACGATGGGATCCACGGTTGAGCTTCCTGTAACCGCTTCCGGCGAAGCGGAAAGCCTGAATAAACCGATTATGAACTCGGAATACATCTATATGGCTAGCGACAATGAGCTGCTGCAGCAGCGGCTTATCTACAAAATCCCGATCAAATCGCTCCTTCAGCAGCAAAATGAAGTGAAGAGGGTTATCCAGCTGATATCGGTGGCTTACATCCTGTTCGGGTGTATCGTCATTTTCTATTTCTGGCGTTCGTTAATGACGCCTTTGCAAAGACTAGCAACGTTTGTCCGCCGTTACGAGCCTGGCAAGAGAGTGCCGGAGACGCCTGGCAAAGGCAGAAACGACGAGGTGGGAGTATTGATTGGAGCTCTATATGATATGGCCCGCCGGCTTAATGGACTTATTCATGATAAATACCAGATGGAGATCAAGCAGCGGGAAAGCCAGCTTCAAATTTTGTATCAGCAGATTAATCCTCATCTTCTCTACAACACGCTTGAAAGCATTTATTGGAAAAGCTCGCTCGAGGGTAATTCCGAATCGGCGGAAATGATCAAGGAGCTGTCGAAGCTGATGAAGATCAGCTTAAGCCGCGGCCGGGAGCTGATTACGTTGGCGGAAGAGCTGGAGCACGCTGCAGCTTACGTGAAGCTGCAGCAGAAGCGATACGACTATGACTTCCGGGTCATCTGGGCGGTACCGGAGGAGATGATGAACCATCTCATTCCGAAGGTTACGCTGCAGCCGTTGATCGAGAATGCCATCATCCACGGCGTCAAGAACATGGGGGAAGACGGCGAGATTCATATTAACGCGGAATACGAAGGCGACAAGCTGGTGATCCGCGTGGAGGACAACGGTTATAAAGAGGTGGATCATAAAGCAATTGAGTCTCTGTTAAACGAGCCAGCCGCTCAAACGTCCTCCGGATACGGCGTCAAAAACATACATCAAAGACTTCAGCTACATTTTGGAAATGTCTATGGCATTCAGTACAAAAAAAGAAACGGCGGCGGAACGATCGTTACGATACAGCTTCCGGCTGCCGGCGAAAGGAAGGAACTAGGCGATGTATAACATACTGGTGGTGGATGACGAACCGCTTATTTGCAAAGGTCTAAGCAGCGTACTGGCTTCTTCCGGCATTGATATTTCCGCCATTCATATGGCTCATAACGGTTACGAGGCGCTTGACGTCCTGCGGACCGACGATATTGATCTGCTTATTACCGATATTCAGATGGGGACGATGAACGGCATCGAGCTGATGCAGCAGGCGAAGTTAATTAAGCCGTGGGTACAGACGATTATTATTTCGGCCCACGAGACGTTTCATTATGCCCAGATGGCGATCCGTCTCGGAGCTAAGGACTATTTGATCAAGCCGCTGAACAACGAGCAGTTTCTGGATTCCGTGCGCAACGTATTGCTAAAGCTCCATAAGCCCGAACCCGCCGAACAAGAGGAGCTGATCGCAGGCATGCAGGAGCATTTCCATATGGATGAGCTGAATCCGCAATCCGTGGATTGGCTTAATCAGCTCGTGAGCAGTCAGCCATCGCTTAAAGTGCAGGATATCGTTCGAATTTTGAGGGAAAAGCACGGGATCCTGCTCGAGGGTCCTTATTTCTCCATGATCCGCATCCGGCTTAATCTTGCGGACCGTAACCGCGAGTTAACGAAGACGGATGAGAGACTGCTCCGTTATGCCTCGCTTAATATCGTAAACGAGCTCTTTGACGAGCATTGGAATAATACCGCTTTTTATGCGTCGGAGCGGGAAATCAATATTATTTTGCAATGGAACGAGACGTTGTACGGGGAGACGGCTTCTTCCGGCATTATGAACGAGCTGGATATGATTGGCCGCAGCCTGCACTTCAACATCCAGAAGTATCTGGGGATCACAAGCGTAATCGGCATCAGCCAGATTTTGAAGGGGATCGAATTCATTGACGTCCTTCAAGACCAGGTCATTAAGGCGTTAAGCTGTAACGACCGGCACAAGGACCACTATGTGTTCTATTACGGGGATTTCAACTGGAATCAATATTCCCAGCGCCCGACGGAGGAAGAGTTCACCGCCCAGACCAGCCTGATTGTCGAGAAAGCGATGGACTATATTAACCAGAACTACGCGCAAAAGGGTCTGACCCTGCATGAAGTCGCGCAGAACAACCATGTCAGCCCGAACTACCTCAGCTACCTCTTCAAGAAAGAGACGGGTTATAACCTTTGGGAATACGTCGTCAAACTGCGGATGGAAGAGAGCAAACGGCTTCTTCTTCATACGGACATGAGACGTTACGAGATTTCGGAGAAGGTTGGTTACGAATCGCCGGAGCATTTCAGCAAAATTTTCAAGAAATATTACGGCATGAGTCCAAGCGAGCTAAAGAAGTAGAATTACTCATCATTGCCTTGGATACGCACATTACCTCGAGAGGCTCCTTTTTTTACAATAAGGATAGAGGATTGTTAAAGAAAAGAGGGAGACTTGTATGGAGCAACACGCTGCTGTAGCAAACGTGCCTCTCGAGCGTAAGGGCCGATTTGCCGTATTTTTGAGGAAGCATTTCTGGGGACTATTGTTCCTGCTTCCCGCCTTTATTATTTTTATCTTGTTTCTATGGGTCCCGATCTTCAAAGGATTCATCTACAGCTTCTACCACATTGACTTTGTAAAAGGGAACAGCTTCGTCGGATTCGACAACTATAAAGTCGCGCTTCACGATAAAGACGCCTGGACGGCGGTGAAGAACACCGTTTATTATATGTTCCTTTGTCTTGTTATTGGCTTCTGGATCCCGATTGTATTCGCCATTGCGATTTCCGAGCTTCGCAAGTTCCAAGGCGTTGTCCGCGTAGCGGCTTATCTGCCGAATATTATTCCGGTAGTCGTTTTGTACGGATTATGGCGCTGGTTTTATGATCCTGTCGGCCCGATCAACGGCGTGATTACAGGCTGGTTTGGCGCCGATGAGCCGGTGTCCTTTATGACGGATACCAAATGGTCGATGATCTCCCTTGTTATTATGGAATCCTGGCAGCAATTCGGCTCGGCGATGCTTATCTATTTGGCCGCCGTGCTCAGCATTCCGCGCGACTGGTACGAAGCGGCGGAAATCGACGGGGCAGGCGTATGGAACCGGATCCGGCATATCACGCTGCCTTCAATTAAAGGCTTGCTTGGCTTGCTTCTCATTCTGCAGCTGATCGGCACCTCGCAGGGCTACCAGTCCCAGCTTGCGATGCTCGACGGCGGACCTAACAATGCTACGTTGACTTACGCGCTGCTTATCGTGAAATACGCCTTTAACCAGCAAAATTACGGGGTTGCGGCCGCGCTTGGCGTTCTGATGTTTATCGTGCTGGGCTTGCTCGCCATCGTTCAATACAGGCTTCAAGGCAAGGAGGGAGACGTGCGATGAAACAGATGGACAGAGGTATACTCTCTTCGTTTGACCTGAAGAAGAAGCCTATCTTGATCGGTTATTCGATCATGGTGCTTATTCTGGTCGTCATGTCCTGTTCGATGATTTATCCGATTCTGACGACGTTGTTCAACGGCCTCAAAACCAACGTGGAGGTCAACTCTTTCCCGCCGAGGTTCCTGCCAAGTGAATGGCATTTCGACAACTTTAACAAAGGCTGGAATTTTATCGATCTGCCGGAGTTTTTAAGAAACACGCTGTATATTTTCGGAGGCAACCTGGTCATTACCGTCGGCGTTCTTGGCCTTGCATCTTTCAGCTTGTCGAGGCTGAACGTGCCTAAGCGCAAAGCGATCTATTTCTTCTTTATGATGACCTTGTTTATTCCGCCAACAACGTATATCATTCCGAACTTCGTGAACCTGAAGGATCTTGGCCTCATGAACTCGTTTGCGGCCTTCTGGCTGCCGGCAGGCGCAAATGCCTTCTTCCTGCTGCTGCTCAAAAACTTCTTCGACGAGATTCATTACGAAATTTTCGAAGCGGCTCGTATTGACGGCGCTTCCGACTGGAGAAGCTTTGCGCAGATTGCATTGCCGCTGTCGGTACCGATTTTCTCGACGCTTGCGATCTTTATTTTCTCGTCTTCCTGGAACGACTGGTTCTGGCCATCGCTCATCATGCATAATGACAGCCATTATCCGCTGGCGACGGCGATCTACAAATACGTTATTAACGCCAAAGGCTTGGCGCTTAATATCCGGTTTGCGATTCTGACCATGGTTATGCTTCCGCCAATCGTCGTGTTCTTGATCTTCCAAAAGTACATCATGCGCGGATTGCATCTGGGCGGCGTGAAAGGATAGTATTCAAATCGTAATCGTGCACATGATCGGAATAGGAATACACCTCGCAGGCTCCTGCACCTCTCCACTATGATGAAGGTGTAACAAATAAACGAACTCGAGAAGGGGAGTTACAATGAGAAAGAGCGTCTTTACGACAGTAGCTGCGGTATTACTTTGTTCGACTCTTGCTGCCTGCGGCGGCAACAACAATACGTCGAACAACGGCAACAAGCCGGCTGAAAGCGCAAACGCAAGCGCAAGCACTGACACGGCAACAGCCACTCCACAACCATCCGAAGATATTACGCAAAAGAAAATTAAAATCAGCATTTATTATCCGCTTCCTGACCAAGTCGAAAACCGCAAGCTGGAAGACGACAAGATCGCACGCTTCAACAAGGTGTATCCTAACGTAGAGATCGTGAAGAGCGACTGGCATTACGCTCCTAACGAAATCGGAATCAAAATGGCTGCCAACGAAGCGCCAACCTTCTTCAACACTTACGCAACCGAAGCGAAGTTCCTCGTTGAAAAAGGCTGGGCAGCCGATATTACGGACCTGTACAACAGCTATGAGTTCAAGGATCAAATCAACCCGGTTCTTCAAAACCAATTCATCATTGACGGCAAAGTATACGGTATCGCTCAAAAAGGTTATGTAACAACGACGGTTGTTAACAAAAAAATGCTGGATGACAAAGGCGTAGCCGTACCTTCGTACGACTGGACTTGGGATGACATGGTGAATACGGCTAAAGGCGTAGCCGATGCGAAGAAAGGGATCGCGGGTATCGCTCCAATGGGTAAAGGCAACGAAGCAGGCTGGAACTGGACCAACTTCCTGTTCGAAGCAGGCGGCGAAATCCAGAACGTAGCAGACGGCAAAGTAACGGCAACATTCAACTCCGAAGCCGGTAAGAAAGCTCTCGATTTCTACAACAAGTTGAGATGGGACGCAGACGTTATTCCGAAAGACTGGGCACTTGGCTGGGGCGACGCTGTAGGCGCGTTTGGTCAAGGACGTACGGCAATGGTTATCGCCGGTGCGGAAGGCGTACTGGAGCAAGCGCTGAACCAAGGCGGCATGAAGATCGAAGACGTATTGACTTATCCAATGCCAGCAGCCGAAAAAGGCGGCAAACATACAGGCGTATTGGGCGGCGACTATCTCGTCATCAACCCTAACGCTACGAAAGACGAGCAAGAAATGGCGTTCCGTTACATCACGTTCGACTACTTCACCGACGACTATCTGACTTCGATCGAAAAAGACATTCAAGCTCGCAAAACGGAAGGCAAATACTTCATTCCGCCGCACATTAACTACTTCAGCCCGGATTCGGAGTATGGCAAAAAAGTTCAAGCGATCTTCGACAAGTACGACAACGTATACAAATACAACGCGGAATCCAATGCTCTGCTCGACGGCAAGCCTGAAGCTCAGTACAACACGCAAGAATACTACGGCTCTATGACGAACGTATTGCAAGAAGTATTCTCGAAAAAAGGTACCGACACGCAAGCTCAGCTCGACGCAGCAGCGAAAGAAATGCAAACGAAGTATTACGACGCAATCAAGCCATAAGAAGGACGGGAGTATCTCCTCGATCTAACCCTATAAGCGGTCGTGCAGATGAATTTGAATCTGCACGGCCGTTTTATTTATAAGTTGACATATTCAATATATCGTTTATATTGTGAAGGTAAACGGATGAATCTGGCAGCCAATAGGATAGGGGAGATAACATGGATCGTTATAGACCAAGGTATCATTTTACGGCACCTCGCAACTGGATGAATGACCCGAACGGGCCGTTTCAGTTAAACGGCGAGTACCATTTGTTTTACCAGCATAACCCGTCAAAGCCCGAGTGGGGCGACATTCATTGGGGGCATGCTACAAGCCCGGATCTGGTGAATTGGACGCATCTGCCCGTTGGAATGGCTCCATCGTATGAGCTTGGCGAGGCCCACTGCTTCTCCGGCTGTTCCATAGTCCATGACGGCGAAGTGACGTTGTTCTATACAAGCATTGGCGAAGGGGAACGGAACGCGGCTACGGGAGCACAGCAATGGACGGCTCGCGGGACGGATTTGCGTACCTGGCATAAACCGGACATAAACCCGGTACTAACCCTGGACCTGCATGGAGACCTTGAGATACGGGACTGGCGGGATCCTTATGTCTGGAAAACGGAAGACGGCTGGCGTATGATTCTTGGTGGCATCCATGAGGAAAAAGGCTGCGCGTTTATATACCATTCCGAGGATTTGGAGAAGTGGAGCTTCCAAGGTGTTTTTTATAAGGGCGATGAATGGATCTGGGAATGCCCGCATTTGTTCCGTTTCGGCGATAAAGCGGTATTGTTCTACTCCCCAAGCGGTCCGGTTCGTTATCTTTCCGGAACCATCAGCGGAGATAAGCTTATCGATGTGCAACAGCATGGCACCGTCGACCATGGCGGCTGGGAAGGCTATTACGCTTCTACCGGATTTGTGGACGAGAACGGCCGCCGCATTGTGCATGGCTGGATTCCGGAAGGCAGCAGAGGCGAAGAATTTCCCGAGAACCTGGATTGGGCCGGGGCGCTGGCGCTGCCGCGTGTCGTAGATCTCAAGCCAAGCGGCGCGCTTTCCATGTCCCCAGTGCCTGAGGTAGAGACGCTGAGAGGCGAGAATTACAGCTTTAAAGATCTAACAGTCGGACAAACGCCAATACAAGCGGGTGTACAGTCGACCTCCTTCGAATGCCTGATCGAAATCGATAGGAAGTCGATCGAAGCTACCGCTCTTATCGTATCCGTATTCACTTCCGACTGCGGCAAGGAGCATACCGATGTATGCCTGAATATGGCCTCCAATACGATTACCATCGACCGGTCGAATTCAAGCCTGCTTCCAAAGGTACATAAAACGCCAATCCAAGGTGAATTGCCAACTGCTGAAGGCACGGATCTGATCAAGCTTCGTATCTTCGCGGACCAATCCATTGTGGAAGTTTTTGTGGATGATGAGACCTGCCTTACGACTAGAGTTTACCCGACTCTGGAAGACAGTAGAGGTATCCAGCTCCGAACAGACAGCGGTGAAGCCGTGGTTTCCAGTCTTCAGATTTGGGAGATGAAGGCTGCCGAAATCATATAGGCTAATGTAAAAGCTAGAGCGCCCTCGTCTTTTTTAATTTTCGGAGCCAAGCTCTTCATGATATTCTCTAATTAATATTGATCATGCATAGAGGTAGGTTGAATGAAATGAAGATTGGCTGTTTACATGCTCATTATTCCAATATCGAATATATTGAAGCTTCGATTGGTTCGAAAGCGGAATTGATTCACTTTGTGGATCCCGGACTAATGATGCGTATGGAAGAAGGTTTTGACCATGTTAAAGTTAAGGAAAAAGCCGCTGATCAGATCAAATGGATCGCTCATTCAGGAGTAGATGCTATTCTCGTTACTTGCACCAGCTACATTGCTCTACTGGAAGAAATTGAGACGAATCTACCCCTCATAAAAATAGACGAGCCCTTTTTTAATGAAATATGTAAAATAACGCAGTCGCAAATTCTTCTGTTTACAAATCCCGCAACGGTTGAAGGTACGATGAAGCGGCTGATGAAGTTCGCTTCATCGCATGGTTACCAGCTTCCGGACATTGAAGTCAGAGTGATTGAGAACGCGTTCCAGCTTATTATGCAGGGACAGAAGTCAGAGTACGCAGACGAAGTGTACAAATTTATCGTGAAATTACTCCATTCGGAACAGGAAAAGAAAATTGCCGTTGCTCAACTTTCAATGGTTAAAGCAGCTGAGAGGGTGGCACAGGAATTTAATATATCCATCTCCAATCCATTAGCGCCGTTGGAAGGCTATGTTTCAAGCAAGGAAAGGAGCAACTAAATAAAAAAAGCTGGGCGAAATGAATCGCCCAGCTTCTCTGCTTATATTATAAAAATTGAAGTTGATGGAGTGAAGAAGGGAATGTATCTAGTGGAGGAGCGAAGCGTTCGCCTTTGCCTGCACATTGCCACCTTTGAATATTGTTCAAGCAATGTGCGGGCAACAGCGGCCGGAAGGAGATACATCTCTGCGTACTCATAATCAACCCCAATACGCAGTTCCCTTACTTACTCCAAGAAGCTTCAATTTCCTCCAACGACTTGCCTTTCGTCTCCGGTACAACGCGCATCGTGAACAGGAACGTAATCAGCGACATGGCGCCAAAGATCCAGAACGTTACGGCAGGACCTGCCGATTCCAGCATTGGCGGGAACGATTGCGATACGACATAATCGGCAATCCACAGCGCCATCGACGCGATTGCGGTAGCCCGGCCGCGGACGCGGTTCGGGAAGATCTCGCTCAGGACGACCCATACGACAGGTCCAAGCGATACGGCGAATGCCGCAACGTAGATCAGGATAAAGATCAGCACAAGCGAGCCGGTTGTATGGCCGGTATGGAACGCGATGCCGATAACCGCCAGACAGATCGTCATGACGGACGAACCAACAAGCAGCAAGACCTTGCGGCCGACTTTATCGATCAGCCAGATAGCCAGTATCGTGAACAAGAAGTTAACGAGACCAATCAGAATCGTTTGCAATAGGGACGAATCCGTGCCGGAGCCCATCGACTTGAAGATTTCCGGCGCGTAATACATAACCGCATTAATGCCGGTGACTTGCTGAAGAACGGCAAGCACGACGCCAACGATCAATGCAAGGCGGATGCCCGGGCGGAAAATCTCTTTGAGCGAGCTGCCTTTTTCTTCAGCGAAAGAGGCTTTAATATCGAGAACCTCTTGCCTTGCCTCTTCTTCGCCGTGGATGCGAAGAAGGATATTGAGAGCTTGCTCCGCCCGGCCTTGCTTGATCAGCCATCTTGGGCTTTCCGGCACAAGGAAGAGCAGAATGAAGAAAATAACGCCTGGCACAACGCCTACGCCAAACATCCAGCGCCATGCGTTTGCAATATCCCAAGCATCATCGCCATAGCCGGCGATACCCGAGTTGACGAAGTAAACGAGGAAGATCCCCGTAACCGTTGCGAATTGGTTTAAGGCAACGAGACGGCCGCGGTATTTAGCCGGAGCAATCTCCGCGTTATACAGCGGGCAAAGCGTGGACGTAATCCCGATTCCAAGACCGCCGATCATGCGGGCAACGATGTACATCGAGAACGTATCCGGAATCGCGGAGCCTATCGAGCCGATAATGAACAGGGCTGCGGCGGCTATAAGTACTTTTTTACGGCCGAAACGGTCGCTCAATACACCGGAAAAACCCGCGCCAACAACACATCCGATAATAAGCGAGGACACGGCCCAGCCGACCTCCACCTCGTTTAAGTCAAAACGGTCTTGCATAAATCCGATTGCTCCCGATACGACAGCGGTATCGAAGCCGAATAATAAACCGCCGAGAGCGGCAATCATCGAAACGAGCGTAACAAACTTCATGCTTTTGCCATTGGCATTTGCAGTTAAGCTGCTCACTTTATTTATTCCCCTTCCATATGTGACTGATTGAATGGTTGCGTTTATTGAAACGAGTCTCATTATAACACCGGAATGGATAGGGTTAGCGGTCATTCGTCAGCACTTATTTGTGTAGTTCCAGCATGGAAAAGCCGCCTTGTCCGCTACAACGGAGAGTGCTTGAATCGAATAGCATTTTATTAGTTTGCCAAAACAAAAAAGTCCATGCCGCACTGGCATGAACTTCCTGCATATCCTGATCATTTCGCTTGACTGCGGTATTCGGTCGGGGTGAGCCCGGTCACCCGCTTGAACACCCGGCTGAAATAATTCGGGTCCTTGTAACCAACCTCGAAGCATACTTCCTTCAACGCCAACTCATCGGCCGACGAGATCAGCTGCTTGGCTTTCTCGATCCGAAGACCCGTCAAATAATCGATAAACGTGGCTCCAACCTGCTGCTTGAACACTTTGCTGAAGTAGTGGGGATTCAGATGGACATGTTCGGCTGTCTCCTCGAGCGACAATTCCTCCGTAAAATGAAGCCCGATGTATTGCTTAGCCTTATCCATTACGTTAATCGTCTGCTGCTCTCGCTGCTCCCGAATCCGCTGCAGGGCGGAGATGACATAGGAGCGCTGATCCACCGGATCGGAGTGTTCGCCCGAAGAAGCTGGAGCAGTAGTCGATGCGGCAACAGTTGACCCCGTTCCTTGTACCACATCCTCGAAATCGCGTACCTCTCCGACATGCCGGTCAACGTCGGAAGCAAATACAGCCTCGAAATACGACTTGCGCCAGCCGTCGGCGCCCGATTGAACCGATCCGATTCCTACGGTAATCGGCAGCCGGAATTGCCTTTCGGCCAGACGGCACAGCTTCTCGCCAAACATCTTGATATCGTTCTTCCAGGCATGATCTCTCGTATCATTCCGAATAAAAATAGCCATATGCAAGTCGATCAAGGAGCTGACAATACAGGAAATCCCGTAAGTCTTGGCGAAGCTGCGGAACGTTTCGTACAGCTTTTTCTTATCCAGCGTATAAATCTGCTTAGGGAAGGCCACAACAACCGCGCAGCCCTTATCAAGCGGGAAGCTTAGCCAGTCGGACAGCTTCTCTTCATCCGCATCCAGCACCTGATCCACCATGAGCAGAAGAGAGAGCTCGTTTTCCACCAGCGGCTGCAGCTGGGATACCTTATCCCGCAAATGCAGCTCTTCGGTCCGTTTGGATTTCTCGCGCTCCAGCTCATCAATGAGCTGGTTCAAGATGGACGAGATCTGCTCGCGCCCGGCAGGCTTAACGATATATTCTTTTACGCCTAGAGACACCGCTTCTTTGGCGTAGGCAAAAAAGTCATAAGCCGTCACCAGAATAAACCTGGTGTCCGGAAGCCGCGATTTTATTTCCCGGATAGCTTGCAGACCTTGAATACCGGGCATATTAATATCCATCATAATGATGTGGGGGCGGAAATCCTCCGCTTGTTCAATGGCTCTTCGGCCATTATCGGCAAACGCGATCTGGAACCTGCCCGGCAGCATGCGGTGAATAAGATGCTCCAGCCCTTCGCGTTCCAGCGCTTCGTCATCGGCGATCAATAGACGATACATCGTGATCCGTTCCTCCTTTCTGCTCTTCGGATAGATTAGGCAGGAGGAGAATAACCGAGGTTCCTCGCCCTGGCTCGCTTTCGATCTTTACAACATCCTGCCGGTTATAGAAAAGCCTCAGCCGCTTTATCACATTGCGCGTGCCAAAGCCCATGGAATTTTTTTTCGCGGGAGCGGGTTGGACGGGCTCCTGCAGGGCAAGAAGCGCGTCGCGCTCCTCGATCGTCATTCCGGCTCCGTTATCCCTGATGACTATTCTAACGCTATCTCCGGACCGCCCGATAACAAGCTGAATCGTTCCGCCGGACTCCATCCGTTCCACGCCGTGTACAAAAGCATTCTCCACAAGCGGTTGTACCGTCAGAGCGGGGATCAGCATACCCAGCACGGATTCGTCGATCTGCTGCCCGATTTCCACGCGGTTGCGGAACCGGGCTTGTTGAATCGTGAAGTACTCCTGAACATGCTTAAGCTCGTCGCCAAGCGTAACCGGGCGGTCCAACTGGCTTAAGTTATAACGGATCAGCTTGGACATCGATACAATTAGGTCGCTCGTCTGGTCGGCCCCTTCAAGAAGCGCAAGCTTGGACAGCACATTTAGCGTATTGAACAAAAAATGCGGGTTGATCTGGCTTTGCAGAGCTTGAAGCTCCAGTTCTTTCACCAGACGCTCCGATTCCATGCGTTCTTTGTCTCGGCCCATCAAGTCATTCAAATCCTTAATCATATGGCGGAACGCTTCCGACAGAATGCCAAGCTCGTCATTCGAACGTTCGGGAAGATAAGCGGAATCGAGCTGCCCTTTGGACAGATGCTTCGCCGTTTGCACGAGACGGTCTACCGGCTCCGTAATGCTTCTTGATATCCATAACGCAACAACGATACTCAGCAGCGTATTGATTATAAATACGGCAGGCCCAAGCCAGTCCATTCGTACGATTTCCAATTGGATGCTCCGGTATACCGGCTCGTAAGCGCTTAGCTCCAGGTCAATGAGACGGCGTTCTTCCTCTCTTATAAAAGAGCTCGTCCGCTCCGTATCCTCATAGTAACCTAGCGCCTCATCAGGAGCGTCAGACTTTTCGGCAGCTTGTGCTTGTTCCGCCAGCGTCTGAAGCATATGAACATATCCCTGCAGCACACCGGCGATGTCGGTTTCCGTCCGCTGGCTTGCAAGCTGCCCGCTGATTTGCGCGAGTTCCGCCTGTTGTTGCTGAAGCGAAGCCTGGCTATTGATCTCAGGGTCAAGCAGATACGTGTACAAGGCTTGCACATTCTCATCGGCCGTTTGTGCCGACCGGGTATACAGCAGCATGCGGTCCATCATCGTATTGTAGCTGTGCTGTACCGTTTTGGAGCTTTCGAACAGGAAGAACGTGACGCCGTTCGTCAGGAGAACCAGCAGCGGGATAAAGAGCAGGAGCTTCTTTCGAAGTGTCATGGGGCAATGACCTCCTTATCCGTTACGACGGAAATCGGAGTATACTGCTTCGAAGAAACCGCTTGTCCCTGAAAATATTGATTCAGCAGCGACATCGCTTCGTAGCCCATTTGGGAGGGCTGTTGAACAATCGAAGCTTCGATCCGTTTCTTTTTAATAGCGGTTAATGTATCCTCAAGGTTATCAAAAGCAAAGATTGTAACCTTGCCGGGTTTAACGCGGGCAACGGCTTCCGCCATGCCAATACCGTCAAGGGAGCTGAAGCCGACCATATAATTGATCTTCGGATGGTCCCTCAGCATTTGCTCCGCCTGCTGGGCGGCTTGAAGCCGGGATATATTCGAAGCCCGTACTTCGGCAATGGAAAGCCCCTTATAAGTGTTAATGGCCTCTTTGAATCCTTCCAGCCGGAGCCGCTGGTTGGCGGCCTCCTTGCTGCCTACAAGGACGCCAATTACGCCGCTTGGTTCCGTCTGTCCGTCCTCCGCAATAAGGCGTCCCATCTCCTGGCCGGCATAGGTGTTATTGGTTCCGACATAAGCGAGGCGTTTGCTGCCGGGCTCATCGGTATCGACGGTAATGACCGGAATGCCTAGTTGATTGGCTTTTTCGATTAAAGCTTTGTCCTGCTCGGTTCCGATCCCCTGCAATATAATCCCGTCTATTTTGGAAGCGATCGCCTTCTCCAGCAGCTTCATCTGCTCCTCCGCGTTAATGCGGAACGGCCCCATGTATTGCAACTCCATCCGGTATTGACCGGCAGCTTTCAGCGCCCCCTGTTCGACGGATCGCCAGAACGGATTGTCCAACTCTTGCGAGATTAGGGCAATCTGCCGCTTGGTATGATCCTTGTCGCTTGCCTCCAGCGGGGTGACAAGATCTCTGATCCGCTCGGTAGACAAATAAAACTGGACCAGTACATAGGCAAAAACAATAAGTAACAGAAGGACGCCGATGTTCCATTTTCTTCGGTTGGCCATATGGCTTCTTAAGCTCTCCTCGGGTGTCTGAATAATAGCCACATTATACATGAACGGACATTAAAGCCAAAATTAATCTAAATTCAATGTTCATGTTAGCAGGGGATTCCGGCATTTTGTGGAATTGAATGGAGTAGCGATCACTTTGACTTCGAAAAGGTGGAAAATATTCGAATGGACAAGCATGGTCATATAATGAAGCATAACTTTATGGAATCGATATGGAACAATATCCCCGACGGGATTGTCGTGATAGATTTGGATGAGAATATTCTTGATGTTAACCCGGGGTTTGTTGCCCTTCACGGATGGACGAGGGAAGAGCTGATCGGCAGGCCTTGCTGCTTTACGCCGGTACATCTACTGGAAGAACGAAGATTAATGATCGAGAAGGCCAAGCTTGGCGAGAGCCTGCAATGCCACGAGACGTTTAAGCTGCGCAAGGACGGCACAATGGTCTATGTCAGCCTGACTCTTACGGCTCTCACGGATGAGCGCGGAGATATTATCGGGATTGTTGGAATCGAGAGGGATATATCCGACCGGATCAAGATGGAAGCCTCCTTGTTTGAAGCGGAAAGCTTATACAGTCATCTGGCTGACAGTGCGCTGGCCGGTGTTTTTGTCGGGCAGGGAGGCCGTATTTTGTACGCGAACCCTTACTTGGCAGCCCTATATGGTTATACGAACGAGGAATTGCTGCAGGTTGATTTAAAAAAGTTGATGCTCCCCGGCGAGCTGGAAGTCGTTACGCGGGACGCGCAAGTAACCTTGATGGATCAGAAGCAAATCTACTTTCATTTCAACATTACAGGGGTTAAGAAGGACGGCTCCCCTGTCCACCTCGAAGGCAACTCCTGCCTGATCTCCTTTCAAGGAAAGCCGGCTCTCTTGGGCACGGTACAGGATATTACGATCAAGAAGGAAAAAGAGCGCTCCCTTCGCGACAGTGCCAACATGTATCAGCGAATTATCAAGTTTCTCCCCGAGCCAATTGTTCTTATCGACAATGGCGAAATTGTGTATGCCAATAAGTTAGCGGTCAAGCTGATTGGCGCTGCCGACGATTCCGAGATGGTCGGGCGGCCTATCCTTGATTACGTCGATCCCGCTTATAGCGACGATCTGATGGATGTGCTCAACAAAGTGATTCATACCGACGACCCCACGAATTTTATCGAAAATAAGCTGCTGTGCAACGACGGCCAGACGATCGACGTCGAGATGTCTAGCATCCGAATCCATAATTACCGGGGGAAAATGGTGATTCTAACCGTTATCCGGGATTTGACGGACCGTAAACGCTCGGAAGAGATGCTTGTCCGTTCCGAGAAGCTCTCGGTGATCGGGCAGCTGGCCGCGGGCGTAGCGCATGAAATCCGCAACCCGTTAACCGCATTGAAAGGTTTTACCCAGCTGCTGAAATCCAAGGCGGAGGGGAACTCGTTCTATTATGACATCATGACCAATGAATTGGACCGGATCAATTTTATCGTGAATGAATTTATGACCCTTGCGAAGCCGCATTTCTCCAAATTTAGCACGCGAAGGCTGGATCATATTTTACATGCCGTCATTTCGATTTTGGAAACGCAGGCGATTCTGATGAACGTATCGATCCGCACGGAGTTCGAGAACTGTATTCCGTCGATTTATTGCGATGAGAATCAGCTGAAGCAGGTCTTTATCAATATTATTAAAAATGCTATAGAAGCGATGCCGCTTGGGGGGCAGATCACGATCACGGCGGCGATGGAACCGGATCATGAGCGGATGCGCCTTACGATCCGCGATGAAGGCATGGGCATTCCGGACGAGATCATCCGTCAAATCGGACAGCCGTTTATTACGACCAAGGAGAAGGGGACGGGGCTTGGCCTTATGATCAGCTCGCGCATTATCGAGCAGCATCAAGGGCTGATGAATATATCAAGCGTTCCGGGCGAAGGAACAACGATTGAAATTATCTTGCCGTTAAATACGGAGGAGCAATGAAGAGAAGGCTGAGCGACGATATCGCTCAGCCTTCTTTGTATTTTATAGGGAAGAGACGGACCGGCGGATAATCAGCTCCGCGGGGAGGACGATTTTTTTCCACGGTCCGGCTTCCTCTTTGTTCTGAATGCGGTCGATCAGCATCTGCATGCCTAGGTAACCGAATTGATAGGCCTGCTGAGCGGCTACCGTCATAAACGGATCAACCTCGGAATACGGGCCAAAATCGTCAAAACAGACGATGGAGATGTCTTCCGGAATCCGCGTATTCCGTTTTCTCAGCAGGCGGATGGCTTCGATCGCCAGCACATTGTTGCCGGCTACGACGGCCGTCGGGAGAGGGTCAAGCGAATCCAGCCAGGCTTCCATCTCCGACAGATCGGAACGCGGACCGTAGCTGGTCTCAAAAACGATGCTCTCGTCATAGGTCAATCCGTTCAGGATCAGCGCTTCCTTATAGCCTTCAAGACGCAGTCTTGCGCTTGAGATCGTATCCGATCCGTTCACCATCGCAATGCGGCGATGGCCCTGCTTGGCAAGATGGTTAACCAGCTGGCGTGCGCCTTCCTTGCTGTCCCCAAGCACGATGTCGCATTCGACGCCGGGCACCTCGCGGTCCAGCAGGACAAACGGGATGTTATGCCGCTGCAGCGATTCGAGATGGGGCAGGGACGGATCGCCGGCCGGGGCAATAAGCACGCCGTCTACCCGGGTCGTCAGAATCGTATTAATGTAATCGGCTTCCTTTTCCAGACTCTCGTCGCTGTTGCCGAAGAGCAGCCGGTAGCCGTTCTTGGTAGCGGCATCCTCGGCTCCCCGGGACAGCGTGGTGTAGAACGGGTTCGTTATATCGGTAATAAGCAGGAACAAGCTCCGGGTCTGCTGAAGGACAAGGCTGCGGGCCATCTGGTTGGGAACATAGTTCAGCTCTTCCATCACCTTTTTGACCCTGGCTCTTGTCTTCTCGCTTATTCTGCCTGTGTTATTGATAACTCTAGAAACGGTCATTGCGGATACGTTAGCTTTTTCCGCAATATCATAGATTGTAACCATACCTACTGCTCCTCATCGACAATTCATGCTTTTATCTTACAAGAGAAAACGATTGACAGCAACAGGACGCCTTGCTAAATTAGAGTTATCGGTAACATTTTATTTGCTAGTTTCGTTATTATTCATTCATTTGGAGGGGTATTTATGACGGACATCGCTTATCGCTTTCAGAATGGTTTTCCGAAGATCGGGATTCGGCCGACGATAGACGGACGCCGCAAGGGAGTTCGCGAATCGCTTGAGGTTCAAACAATGAATATGGCTAGATCGGTTGCGAATCTGATCGCCGAGAATTTGCGTTACCCGAACGGTGAACCGGTACAATGCGTCATTGCGGATACAACAATCGGCGGGGTGGCGGAAGCGGCGGCCTGCGCGGACAAATTCGCCCGCGAAAATGTTGGTGTATCGATAACGGTTACGCCATGCTGGTGTTACGGTACGGAAACGATGGATATGAACGCATCCATCCCGAATGCGGTATGGGGCTTTAACGGAACGGAGCGTCCGGGTGCGGTTTATTTGGCTGCCGTTCTGGCTGGCTACGCGCAAAAAGGCATTCCGGCATTCGGTATTTACGGTGAGGAAGTTCAGGAAGCATCCGATACTTCCATTCCTGATGATGTGCGAGGCAAGCTGCTATCCTTTGCCAGAGCAGGTCTTGCGGTAGCTTATATGCGCGGCAAATCGTATTTGTCGATGGGTTCGGTCTCGATGGGTATCGCGGGTTCAATTGTAAGCGATTCCTTTTTCCAGGAATATCTCGGCATGCGGACGGAATACATCGATATGTCCGAGTTTGTACGCCGTTTCGAGGAAGAGATTTACGATACGGCCGAATTCGAGCGGGCGCTTGCTTGGGTGAAGGAGAACTGCGCCGAAGGTCCGGACAATAACCCGGAAGCGATTCAGACCTCCCGCGAGAAGAAGGATCAGGACTGGGAGACCGTTGTCAAAATGACGATGATTGCCCGCGACCTGATGATCGGCAACCCGCGCCTTGCGGAGCTGGGCTTCGGTGAGGAAGCGATGGGTCATAACGCGATTGTGTCCGGCTTCCAAGGGCAACGCCAGTGGACGGACCATTTCCCGAACGGCGACTTTATGGAAGCGATTCTGAACTCCTCCTTTGACTGGAACGGAGTCCGCCCTCCGTTTATCGTGGCAACAGAGAACGACAGCCTAAATGGCGTTGTTATGCTGTTTGGTTATCTACTGACGAATACGCCGCAAATTTTTGCGGATGTGCGCACTTACTGGAGCCCGGCTTCCGTTGAGCGGGTAACAGGGCATAAGCTTGAAGGCCATGCGGCTAACGGTATTCTGCATCTGCTTAACTCGGGCTCGGCAACGCTTGACGGTACCGGCGAGCAGCAGCTGGACGGCCAGCCGGCGATGAAGCCTTTCTGGGATATTACGGAAGAAGAGGCTGCGGCTTGCCTTGCGGCTACTTCGTGGAGACCGGCGGGCGTGGAATATTTCCGCGGCGGCGGCTTCTCCTCCGACTTCCTGTCGCGTGGCGGCATGCCGATGACGATGTCCCGGATCAATTTCGTTAAAGGCGTGGGGCCGGTTCTGCAAATTGCGGAAGGCTACTCCGTCGAGCTGCCAAGCGATGTGCATGACAAGTTGGACAAACGGACGGATCCAACATGGCCAACAACCTGGTTCGCTCCGAACCTGACAGGCAAAGGCGCTTTCACTTCCGTTTACGACGTCATGGACAACTGGGGAGCCAACCACGGCTCGATCAGCTTCGGCCATATCGGCGCAGAGCTGATTACGCTTGCTTCGATGCTGCGTATTCCGGTCAATATGCATAACGTTCCGGAAGAGAACATTTTCCGTCCGCGGGCATGGGGACTGTTCGGCACTAACGACAAAGAGGCGGCGGACTACCGTGCTTGCTCGAACTTCGGGCCATTGTACAAGTAAGATCATGCTTACGAAGTAAGAATTACCGCATATGTCCAGTAGTTGGACAAAAATATGGAAATTCTTTTTAAGGGGATGGAAGAATTGGATATTCGGCAGGAGCTGTGCAAATACGCAAGGAAGACGGTTGCGAATAAGCTGGTCGTTGGACCGGGCGGCAATATCAGCGCGAAGCATGAAGGGAAGATGTACCTGTCGCCAAGCGGCTTTGCCCTTGACGAGATTGAACCGGAGCAATGGGTAGCCGTTGATATCGAGACCGGTGCGGTTGAGGATAACGGACTCCGACCGTCCTCCGAGGTGCTGATGCACCTGTATGCTTACCGTGCGAATCCGGCGATTGGGGCGATTGTTCATACCCATCCGCCATACTGTATCGCTTTTACGCTGGTGGAAGAGGAGCTTCCGGTTATGTTCCCGGACCAAGCGGCGCTTGTCGGCAAGACCGTCTACATTCCTTACGTGCTGCCTACGACGGAAAAGCTGGCGGATGCCCTTGTCCCTAAAGTGAAGGAAGCAAGCAGCATTTTGCTTGGCAATCATGGCCTCGTCACAACCGGACGCAACCTGCGCGAGGCGTATTACCGTACGGAGGTTGTGGAAGAAAGCGCGAAGATTTTCCTGATCGCCAGCCAGGTTAAAGAACCCAAGGTGCTGACGAAGGAAGAGTTCGAAGAGATTGCGTCGCTTGAGAGCGAAGCTTACCGGATCAAGCTGCTGCAGAAGCAGCAATAACATCCAAAGACAGCGGCTGCCGCTGCGAGGAGGAATTCTGCATATGGAACAAGCAACTACCGTATTGGCGTTTGATCTTGGAGCAAGCAGCGGCAGGGCGCTGATTGGCAGGCTGACGGGATCCGCCTTGGCGGAACGCAGGCTGGAAGTAGAGGAAATACACCGTTTTCCGAATGTTGCGGTTCAGGTTGGCCGTCATTTGCACTGGGATATTCTAAGGCTGCTGCAGGAGATGAAGCATGCGCTGCGCAAGGCGTTCCAGCTGGGATACGAGCCGGCGACGTTTGGCGTGGATACTTGGGGCGTCGATTTTGGCCTTCTGGATGCGAATAGCGAGCTGCTTGGCAATCCCTATCATTACCGGGATCCGCATACGGAAGGTCTAATCGAGGAGATCGAAGCTAGATTTGGCAGAGGAGAGCTGTTCCGGCAAGGCGGTCTGCAGTTTATGCCGTTTAATACGGTCTATCAGCTGTATGCCATGAAAAAGGTGGCCTCTCCAAAGCTGGAAACGGCTAGAACGTTGCTGCTGACGCCGGATCTGCTCGTTTATTTGCTGACGGGGAAGCGGGTTTGCGAGTTTTCGATGGCGACTACCACGCAGCTTCTTCATCCTGAGACCAGACAGTGGAACACGTCTCTGATGAAGGAGCTGGGAATTCCGGAAGAGGTATTCCTTGAGCCTGTTTATCCGGGAACCCGGATTGGGCCTTTGTCAGCGGAAGTTTGCGAGGAACTGGGGATTCCGTCCGTTGAGGCCGTTGCCGTTGCTACGCATGATACGGAATCGGCCGTCGCCGCCATTCCTGCAGCAGCTGAACCGTTCGTCTACCTGGTATGCGGCACATGGTCGCTGGTAGGGACGGAGCTCGATCAGCCGCTCTTAAGCGAAGAGGCGATGGAGCTCGAGTTCTCGAATGAGGGCGGAGTTGGCGGCAAATATCAGCTGCTCAAGAATATCATGGGACTGTGGATATTGCAGGAGTGCAGGCGGGAGTGGGAGGAAGAAGGAAACCGTTATTCCTTTGCCGAGCTGGCCGTTCTGGCTGAGCAGCAGGAGCCTTTCCGCTATTTCATTAATCCGGATGACCTGCGGTTCTTCGGCCCGTCCAACATGACGGAAAAGGTAAGAAGCTATTGCCGCGAGACGGGGCAGCCCGTTCCGGAGTCGGCGGCGGAGGTTGCAAGGTGCATTATGGATAGTCTTGCTCTTAAGTACCGGAATGCGCTCGAGCAGATTGAGAAGCTGACAGGCAAGCATTACGGCGGCATGCATATGGTCGGCGGCGGTATCCAGAACAAGCTGCTCTGCCGTCTGACGGCAAATGCGATCGGCCGCCCGGTATGGGCCGGACCGGTGGAAGCAAGCGCGATTGGCAACATGCTGGCACAGTTTATGGCGCTTGGAGAATGCGCGAATCTGGAGGAAGCGCGGCAATTGTCGGCGGCATCCTTCCCGGTTGAAATCTACGAGCCAGCGGATACGGATGTATGGAATGAGGCTTATGCACGATTCAAGCAGCTGTTGCAGGCTGATCTTAATTAGGGAGGACCCCTAGCGATGTTGAATGGTATTCCGAAGATCATTTCGCCCGAATTGCTGAAGATCCTAATGGAAATGGGGCATAGCGACGAAATTGTGCTGGCCGACGGCAATTTCCCGGCGGCAAGTCATGCCCAGCGTCTTATCCGCTGCGACGGACATGGCGTGCCCGAGCTGCTGGATGCGATTATGCAGCTGTTCCCGCTAGACCAATATGTCGAGAAGCCGGCTGCTCTTATGCAGGTGATGCCGGGCGATCCGGCGGAGACGCCGATCTGGGGCGAGTACAAGGCTATTATCACGCAGCGCAGCGGCTTGGAAGAGCCGTTCGAGGAAGTGGAGCGATTCGCCTTCTACGAGCGTGCGAAGAAAGCGTACGCTATCGTTGCAACCGGCGAAAGCGCGATCTACGCCAACTTGATCTTGAAAAAAGGCGTTATCAAATAATAGTATTCTTGAGGAAGCTGCCCGCGAGGGCAGCTTTTTTCGTTCGCGCTCGCTTAACGCTGCGCGACACGTTAAGCGCTTGAGCGAGTAGGCAAAATGCCCGGAAACGGCTAACATCTAAGTAGCCTAAGGATGTGTGACATCGTAAAGGTGGCGCTCATACAGGGAAAATGCCCAGTTTTGGCTGATTTTAAGGAGCTTAGCGATGTACGGCATCGTTAAGCTAGCCTAAGCGAGTAAAATAACTGGTCTTAACGATGTGGCACATCGTTAAGAAGATAACGCAGAAAACACGTGTTACTGGGAGGGCGGCGGGTCAACGCGTAGGGGACGCGGACGTCAAAAGGCCGTGCCGGGTAACCGGCACGGCCTGCAAGCTCTAAGTCGTCTTAAACGTATACGATTTGCGGGAAGCTTCGCGGTTCTTGGAATCAAACACAACAACCTCGATTTTGTGGCTGCCGGCTTTCAGCTTGTCCGGCTGAATCGAGAAGGTGTATGGATACTGCTGGCGCGTCAGCACAACGGCGCCGTCCAGCTTGATGACTACCTTGCCGATATAAGGGTCGTACGTTTTCACCCATACGACGCCTGTAGCCGGCTTGCCGATTGTACCTTGGTTCGCAAACTTGCTTACGGTTTTCGTATAACTGCCTGGACCCGATACAACCTTCGATAAGTAGTAAGGATCTTGAATCATTTTACTGTAAGAAGCGAGCAATGCCGGACTTTCCGTCAGGCTGAAGTTGTTCAGGCTGCGCTCCACGCTGTAGGAATCCGTCAACGTATTGAGACTGAACCAGTTGATCGATTTTACGCGAGGATACTTCAGCTTTGCGCCATGATAGAGCATATTCATCTTCGTAATGGCAAAATTGACCGCAGACGTATTACCTGCCTTGCTGAAGTGCGTCGCGCCAAATTCACTGATCATAATAGGCTTGCGGGAAGCGTACAGCTTATACGTATAATCTACGGAATCAAGCGGATTCACCTGATCGGCAGGCTCCTTCACGTTGCCGTTGAAATATTTGACGCTGTAGATGCTGAGGCCAACCCAGTCTACCCAATCGTCTCCCGGATAATAAGCCGCGATTTTTTGCTTCGGATTCGCAGCCGGCGACCAGACCATCGCCACGTTTGGCGCTTCTTCCTTCATTACCTTGGAGACTAGGCGAAACTTCTCGATGTAGAGCGACGGGTTGCCGTTCCATTTCACCCAGCTGCCGTTCATTTCGGACGCGAACCGGAGGAAGATCGGAACGCCTGCTGCTTTTGCATCCCGCGCGAATTTGCGTAAATACGCATCGTCCTTTACCGTGTTTAACCCGTCATCCGGCTGCAGCGCAATTTGAATCGCGCCACCGGCTTCTTTTACGGTCTCTGCCCAATGATAAGGGAACGGGTTGCCGTATTTATGGTAGTTGAAAAATACGGCATGCTGCTTGCCGGCGAGCTTGTTGAAGGCGTCAAATTTGCCGTCTTTTTGTTTCTCGACGCCGCTGTCTTTCTCTACATAGGCACCGATGTACATACCCGAAGCCGGTTCGAATTTCGCTAAATGGCTGCTTCCGGTTGCGGAGGAGGCAGCAGCATCTTTCTCCAGATAAAGATCAATTTCCGTATTCAAAGCGTCAGCTTTGGCCAGTACGGCAAAATACGTGTTTAGGTCACCGGATTTTTCACCGATCGCTTTGTGGATTTTGGCTTCCCGGTAATACGTATCGGCCGCCTTCTGGAACTGGTTGTCCAGCGTGTAGGCTTCTGCCAGCTTACGCAAGTAACCGGCTTGCTCCGACTGGGCTACGGCAAGCTCGAATTCCTTGATTGCGAGCTTGATCTTGCCTTGATTCATATAAGAAACACCGTTTGTGTAATGCTTCCAGTGGTAAACCGTGTCTGCCGCATGTACGGTTTGCGCGAGCGGCTGTACCGTCAAGGCCAGAATAAACGCCATCGCAAGGATGAAGCGCAATCCCCTCCAGCCTTTCTTTCGAGCGGTTGTCATTTGTCATGCCCTCCTTATTTGTCCTATAGCTTGTTGTATTTGCCTGGAATAGGCATTTCTTTTCTACAATTATCGGTTTCGCGTCTGTACGGGTGAATACTTGTCCGAAATAGACGACTTTAGTCCTATTAAGTTCTTATACACATAGACCAAGGAACTTGAAACGGTAGAAAATCAAAAGCCATTTCCTCATTTCGAAGCAACCTTTATCTGGAAAATAAAGTCTAGATCATAAAGGGCCAAGGGGAGGTTTAACGAATGAAACTCACCGCCATAACGATTGCGATCTTAATTGTGCCGTTACTCTTAACGGGCTGCAGCCCGGATTCAAATTCTAATTCTGCGACCTCTGCAAAACCGCCGGCAACGGCAGAAGCAAAAGCTTCCGTCATTCCTCCAGCATCTGCTAAGCCATCCGTAAGCGAAGATTTACGCATAGACCTAGTTAAACATGATAAAGGGTTCTCCTTTCCCTTACAGATTTCGGAAGGGGTTAACGGTTTTGTCGCACAAACGTTTCCAGTCCCGAATGATCAAAATCTAGTTGCCCATCTCTTAAAACGAAGAGTCTCCGACCCCGAGGGGATTAGATATCGGTTGGACGTCGTTGTCGTTAAACCGAAGGAGCAAACCTACAGCCTTTATCCGGTAGCGGATCTTATCGTAAAGGATGATTATTCCGTAGATTCCATTACCGGGGCTTACGGATTTACGAAGCAGGATCAGCTTGTTCTTGTCCAGCCCAAGAAGCGGGAGGACGGGCAGGAGGTGATCCAATACGATGTGGTCGCGCTTGATTTAAGCAACGGGCGGATGAAGACAATAACGGCGAATGCGGTGCCGGATGTATCGCCTTCTTTTTATGCGAGGGGATGGATGAATCATTCCGGACACCTGTATCTGAACAGCTATTCGGACGGCCGTCTTTGGTCGGTGGATGTACTTACAGGCGAGGTCCAATCGATAGGGGGGCAATTCAAGAACGAATGGCCGCTGTATCTCGTGACGCCTTCGCCGGATGGCAATCTGTTCTGGCATGAACAAACTGACAGCTTCCGTCTTTACGACCGGAATGGCAAAGAGCTTAAGGTTATTCCGCCAACGATTGGTTATCATTCTTATCCGGCATTCGAATGGAGCCCGGACAGCCGGTTTGCGGCATTGTCCTTTACGTTGAGCGACAGTCATGACAATGTGCTAGGCGGGGATGAGGCCTACATTATTGCTCCTGAAGCAATAGCCTTTTATGATGAGAAAGGGGACTTGACGTGGGATGTTCAGGCTAAACCGAAGGAAGGTCTGAACCATGTGGACTGGAACGGCTGGCTCGCTGATGGGGAGGAAGGCGTATTATCCTGGTACCGGCTGAATCGCGCGGCGGAAGGCGCTCCACGGAAGGCAGATTTGAGTTACGCTTTGGCTAACGTGGCAACGGGCAAGATAACGAAGCTGACGCAAGCGAAACAGCTGGAGGAGCTGAAGTCGCCTATGCCTGTTATTGTAAACCGGACGACTCCCATGCTCATTATCGACCGTGAACAAAGGTTGTATTGGATGCCGGAAGAAGCGGCGCAGGCAGATTCGCCTTTCCGCTATCAACTTCTTTCCAAACCAACGGCTGTTCAGCTTATATGGTCGTGTTACGATTATAGTTCAGAGCAAACGAAGATTACCCGCTATAACCCGGTGAATCATGCAACATCCGTTACGGTATTTAACGAACCGCTCGGTGAGGGACTTCAATTAATCAACGATACGCTTATTGTCGACAACAAAATGAACTATAGGTGGATTCATTAGAATAGGCGAATAGCCTGCCCTCGAATTACCGGTGGCAGGCTATCTTTATGGTCATGCTATATAAGTACCGCATCAGCTTCCGCTGCCTATGCGGGCGTTCTGCTGTTGTTTGCATATGATTTTTCGTAAGCTGTCTCCGGATAAAAAGTAAACCCGCTCAAGGTCAGCGATTGACCGCCCTTTGCAATATTCCGCGTAGATCTCACCATTGCGATCGTTAATCCGCGCTTTGGTGCCGCTCAGCTGTCCCCAGCCGGCACGCTCTTCGCTTTGTTTCGGAATGTAAAGCAATTCGCCATCAATATATTGCTGGATTTGCCTAAGCAGAGTCGGGGGAAGCACATCTTTTCCGTTTTTGTAACGCCCCATCGAGGCCCTCCTTCGATATTTGGTTCCATTGGCTTTCGTTGGCTTGTTTTGCGTTAAACATGGCTAACCCTCCTCCTTTCGTATTTTGCGTTGCGATTATATTCAAAATTGATGGGGGAACCGGGTAGGTTCCCCCTATATGGGACATTCGCTTACGCGAATGCCACCTCCTGGATCTGAATCATTTCGTTCAGCCTCCTTTCCGTTCATTTCGTCGGCCCGACATCTATATTAACGCATAGAAAGGCGCTATCCCGCAAGGGCAAAAACGGTTAAATTTGTATTTTGCCATAATTGAATTTTAAAAACGTTCTTGCTTATTCGCCGTCACAGCCGGCTGCAGCGTATGCCTAGTTGACATTCTTAAAATATTTAAATAATATTCACCTATCTGACAGGTATAAAGGACGGATGAACGATGATTCGCAAAATTAAAAAGCAGCACACGCATGAACTCGTATCGGAGGAGATCATTAAATATATTGCGGACAAGGAATTGGTGGAAGGGGACAAGCTCCCGTCCGTTGACGAGCTGGTCCGGATGTTCGGTGTAGGACGATCCTCGTTACGCGAAGCGCTGCGATATTTGGAAGCCATTGAAATCGTAAAGGTCGTTAACGGCAAAGGCATATACGTCAACGATGCCGGTTCTTACCGGTACAGCGGAAAAGTAAAAATAGACGATGAAAAATCGTTTTTGCTTGATATCCTGGACGTTAGAAGGGCGCTGGAAGGCAAAGCCGTCGAGCTGGCCGCGAAACGGATAACGGATGCCAAGATCGAGGAGATGAAAGCATGCCTCGCGGAATACGACGAACGAAAGCAAAAAGGTCTGGATACGTCGGCGATCGATTACGAATTCCATCAGCATATTTACGACGCGGCAGGCAATCCGCTGCTTCATAGCGTGTACGACTCCATATCGGAGCTGATTAAGAAGTTCTTTTCGGGTCCGTTCGGGGTGAAAGAGCTGTTCGATAATACCTACCCGTTCCACCGCACGTTATTCGACGGTATTGCTAACCATGACTGGAAGCACGCGTTAAAAGAATTCAACAAAATGATGGACATTATCGAAGAGACGATACGGGAATATTGACAGAAAATTTAGATATTGACAACTTGTAAATGACTCACTTATATTAAACCTATCAGACAGGTATACAGTATGATACTCACTCATTTTAAGGGGGATTCCAATGCAACAAATGTCTTGGAAGAAATCGCTGTTATCCGTATCTATGATTGGTGTTGCACTTAGTTTGACCGTAACGGCATGCAGCTCTTCCGGGTCCAAGAATGGAAACGGGGGAGGAGACAAGGTTGTTACGCTGCGCATGATCGAAAGCTTGACCAGCCCTAATCGCACGGCCATCATTCAAGAAGGCATAAAGGCATTTATGGATCAGAATCCGAATATCAAGGTCGAATTGATTTCGCCACCATTCGATCAAGCGGACAACAAAATCAGAACGATGCTTAACGCCAAGCAAGAGCTTGACGTGCTTGAGGTTCGCGATCTCAACGTGGCGGAATTCGTGAACAACGGGTACGTGGAACCGCTTAATGACTATACGAAAAATTGGGATGACTTCAAGACCGTCACCTCCGTCGCCCAGTCCGTCGCTACCGTTGGCGACAAGCTGTATTTTATCGCAAACGGACTCTATCAGCGGCAGCTGTTCTATCGCGCGGATTGGCTGAAGGAAGCGGGCATCTCCGTTCCGACTACATACCAGGAATTAATTGATGCTTCCGTGAAGCTGACCGACCCTTCCAAAAACCGCTTCGGCTTCTCGTTCCGCGGAGGATCAGGCGCCAACGCGGTTCCGGATACGATGATCCAGGCATACGACTCGGAGAAAATCAATATCGACGACGCGATGTTCCTGAAAGACGGCGGCACCATTTATTCGTCTCCAGAAGCAAAGGAAGCGGTCGAACAATACGTGAAGCTGTATAAAGAAGGCTCCCCTCCGGACTCCATCAACTGGGGCTTCCAGGAGCAAGTGCAAGCGTTTACGTCCGGCGTGACGGCATTCCTGCTGCAGGATCCGGACGTTATACAGACGTTGACCGACAGCATGGAGGAGGGGACATGGGCAACCGCTCCGATGCCGAAGGGTCCGAACGGCAAAGCGCTCATTTCCGCCGGCGGCGCGGGTTGGGGCATCACCTCTTACTCGAAAAACAAAGAAGCAGCCTGGAAGCTGATCAGCTTCTTGTCTTCGCCGGAAGAAAACACGAAGCTGTCGAAGAGCCACGGCACCGTGCCGATTCACTCTTCCGCCACGGAGGACGCTTTTTTCCAAAGCGGACCGTATAAGACGCTGCTCGATATGACGAATCAGCCGGATACGTTCGTTAACTTCAAGCCGCCTTTCCAATATCCCGCTAACGGGCAATGGGGCACGGTAGCCATGGAATCCGGACAGAGCATGCTGCTGGGACAAACGAGCGTGGAAGATACGCTGAAGAAATGGGACGATTACTGGGTGAAAGCAAAAGCAGAAATGAAAAAATGATCGGAATACGCGGTGGGCGGCATGAGAACCGCCCACCGCATTTTACTAGCGGGGAAGGTGAGATGGCATGAGCAAGCAGCGAAGGTACATATTACTCAGTTTGCTTCCTGCATTGGCATTGCTGCTGGTGTTTACGTTCTATCCTTTTTTACAAGGGGTAGTCATGGCGTTTCAAAATTACGTGCTGTTTGATCTGACGAACGTGCAGTTCATCGGATTGCAAAACTTCGAAACCGCGTTTCGGGACGCAAAGTTTCTTTCGGCGCTCGAGAACAGCGGGTATTGGGTGTTTTTCTCGCTTGTGCTGCAGTTTCTGATCGGTCTGTCGCTTGCCCTGACGCTGCGGAAGAAATTCCGGGGAAGAGGGATCTATCAAGGGTTTGTTTTCTATTCCTGGGCTTTGTCCGGTTTTCTAATCGGCTTGATCTGGAAGTGGATGTTCAACTCGCAAATTGGCGTCATTAACGATCTGTTAATGCGAACGGGCCTTATCGATACACGTATCGGCTTCCTCTCCGATCCGAAATGGGCCATGACCTCTGTCATTATAGCGAACGTCTGGTACGGCATCGCGTTTTTTGCGATTATGCTGCTGGCCGCGCTGCAATCCGTGCCCGCGGATCTGTACGAAGCGGCGGAAATGGATGGAGCCGGAGGGCTGCGCAAGTTTTTTAACGTGACGTTTCCTTATATCCTGCCCACGGTTATCGCAACAACTTTGCTTCGGGCAATCTGGATCTTTAACGATCCCTCCATCATCTACGGACTTACGAATGGCGGACCTGCCGGAACGACCCATATTCTCTCTTCGCTTATGCTCGAGAAAATTATTTATGGCGGGGATTACGGGATGGCATCGGCGATTGGCGTTATCATGATCATCATTCTTATGCTGTATACCGTGTTTTATTTGTTCGCTACAAGATCGGAAAAGGCAGGTGACTTCTAGATGAAGCTGCGTGTATTGACAGGCCTGAAGTCGCTTTATCTCGCTGTCTTTTTCCTTATTATGGTTTTTCCGCTCTATTGGATTGTGATCACGTCGCTGAAGCCGCGCAAGGAGATTTTTTCTTTGCCGATTCGCTATTGGCCGGAGAAATTTACATTCGAAAACTATGCCAACATTTTTAAAGTTTCGAAGTTTCATGTCTATATCGGCAACAGTCTGCTTATTTCGGTAATTGCCGCTCTTATTGTCATCTGTATTGCAACGTTAAGCGGTTATGTGATGGCCCGGTTCCAGTTCAGAGGACATAAGCAAATTATGATGGCCTTTTTCTTGACGCAAATGCTGCCCGGGTTTATTTCGCTCGCGCCGCTCTATCTGCTGATGGCCGACATGAACCTGATCAATAACCGATTTTCCTTGGTTCTTGCCTACACGGTTATGCTCATTCCTTTTTCCACGATTATGCTTCGGGGGTTCTTCCAGCGCATTCCGAGCAGTCTGGAGGAAGCGGCGATGATTGACGGCTGCTCCCGATTGACGGCACTAATCCGGGTCATTATACCGGTCATGCTGCCGGGAATCGCATCAACCTTTATTTTCGCATTCGTGCAAAATTGGAACGAGCTGTTTATGGCGGTTATGTTTATTGACGACGAAAATTTGAAGACATTGCCCGTGGCAATGAATTCCTTCGTTATGAAATTCGACGTGGATTGGGGTTCCATGTCCGCCGGTACCGTATTGTCAGTCATTCCGACCGTCGTTCTGTTTGCGTTCGCTCAGCGGTATATCGTGGAAGGGCTGACGCAAGGCGCCGAGAAGGGTTAGGGGTATAGCGGCGGAATGACACAAACAAAGGAATGAATGCATATGAAGAGAAACCAAATGAATGCTGGGCTTCACACCAAAGTAGCGCATGACGAAGTGGATACGAAACATTATGGCGCCGTCACTATGCCGATTTATCAAAATAGTCTGTTTGCGTTCGAAAACCATGAGTCGTTCGATCATGCCATGCAGGACGTATTGGCTGCTACCGTCTATTCCCGGGGTAATAATCCGACGGTGCAATATTTGGAGAGCAAAATAGCGGATCTGGAAGCGGCTGAACGGGCGCGCTGCTTCGCATCGGGGATGGCTGCCATAGCGGGCTCCTTGCATGCCTTATTGCGGTCAGGAGACCATGTCATCTGCGTCAATCAAGCTTATGGTCCAACGAGGCAGTTCCTGAATGAATTGTCGGAACGGTACCGGGTCGAAGTTACCTACGTCGACGGCTGTCAAGTATCCGACTTCGAAGACGAGTTACGCCCACACACGCGACTGATCTATCTCGAAAGCCCGACATCGGGCCTGTTCCAGCTGCAGGATCTGGAGGGGGTCGCGGCGCTTGCGAAACGCGCGGGTGTTCTTACAATGATTGACAGCAGCTGGGCGACTCCATGCTTCCAGCGTCCGCTTACTTGGGGAATAGATCTTGTGCTTCATTCGATGACCAAATATTTCTCCGGCCATAGCGATTGCCTGGGAGGCGTCGTGGCCGGACGCGCGGACCTGATCGATGAAATAGCAAACAAAGGGTATATGCTGTTTGGGGGCGTTATGACTCCGCATACGGCTTCCCTTATGATACGGGGGCTGCGAACGCTGCCGCTCAGAATGGAAAGGCATCATAGCAGCGGGTTGACTATCGCGGAATTTATGGAGAAACATCCGCTCGTGAACCGGGTGAATCATCCCGGCCTGCCTTCGCATCCGCAGCACGCTCTTGCATGCAAGCAATTGGAAGGATACGGCAGCCTGTTTTCCTTCGAGACGCAGTTATCGGTAGAAATGCTGAAGAAGTGGGCGGACGCCTTGCGTTACTTTCGGATTGGGGTCAGCTGGGGCGGCTTCGAAAGTTTAGTGACGGTTGGGCAAACGCCGGCAATCCGCAATTTGGCGGGGAATAACCCTTCGGTAGCCCGATTGTACATCGGTCTGGAGGATCCGCAAACGCTGATCGGGGATATCGAGCAGGCATGGAATCAAGTCGTCGGAACATAACGTGCAGCTAATTATATGGATATGCAGGATACAGCCCGCCATAAGGCGGGCTTTTTTGCTAACTTAAGGGCATGTGTTATTTTAATAAGTAGTCACTTTAATAGAAGGAGAATGGATGAAATGAAAACGTCGCTGCCAATCATCGTTCGCTCAACGGAAATTGACGTCAACGGTCATGTGAACAACGCTAAATACCTGGAATATTTCGAATGGGGCCGCGAGGAATGGTACGAGTTATGCGGGCTTCCTTATGAAACCTTCGCGAGCATGAATATACAAACGGTTACCGTAAACATCAACGTCAACTATAGAAGCGAGTGCAGGCAAGGCGACAAATTAACGGTCACCTGCCAGCCTGAACGAATAGGGAATTCCAGCTACGTTCTGAAGCAGGAGATTAAGGACGAGCGCGGCGAAGTGCGGGCCGATGCCTTCGTTACGAGCGTAACGATGGATCAATCAACCCGCAAAAGCCGCGCGGTCCCCGATGAGCTGAGGAAGTTTTTCAAATCTCAGGAATAAACGGCCTCATTTTTCAGACCGCAGGTTTCCAGTACGCCCGTCAGGATCTCAATCATCTTCTCTATATCCTTGGCGGTTACGATAAGCGGCGGCATTAAGCGGATCGTGCGAGCATTTGGCGCGTTAACAAGCAGCCCGTTGATCAAACATTCTTCGGCAAGGGCTGGGGCAGCTCCCTCAGGTACGTCGAAAGCAAGCAGCAGTCCTTTGCCGCGGACTTGACTGACCGCATAATTCTTAGCCAGCCCGGTTAGCTTCTCTTGAATAAAAGCCCCCTGTTTTGCCGCATTGTCCGTTAGTCCCCGCTGCAGGATTTCGCTCACAACCGCATGGCCGGCCGCCATGCCAAGCGGCGCCGCGCTATAGGTGCCGCCTTGATCCCCCGGCTCGAACAGATCGTATTGCTCCGTAGTCAGCATCGCCGAAAGCGGGAATCCGCCGGCGATTCCTTTTGCGAGCGTCATCACGTCCGGCTTCACGCCGTAATGCTCGTACGCAAACAGCTTGCCGGTTCTTCCGAGGCCGGTCTGTACTTCGTCGAAAATCAGCATAATGTCGTATACGTCGCAGGCTTTGCGCAAGGCTTGCAAATAAGGAGCATCCACCGAATGGACGCCGCTTTCGCCTTGTACAAGCTCAAGCATAATCGCGCAAGTTTTATCGCTGATCGCGGCAAAGCAGGCGTCGAAATCATTAATCGGCACATGCTTGAAGCCTGGGACCTTAGGCTCGAATAAATGCTCGAATGCCGGTTTGCCGGTTGCGGACATCGTTGCCAGCGTTCTGCCGTGGAAGCTGTTCGTCAACGTAATAATCTCGTAAGCGCCGTTCAGATGCAGGGCGCCGTGCTTCCGGGCAAGCTTAATTGCGCTTTCGTTCGCTTCTGCTCCGCTGCTTGCGAAGAAGACTTTGTCAAAGCCCGAAATCTCCGTCAGGAGGCTCGCGAACTCAATCATGGGCTTGTTATAGAATCCCGGACTTGCATGCACGAGCTGACCGCTTTGATGAGCGAGAGCCTCCTGCAATACGGCAGGGGAATGACCGAGACTTGTCACGGCCCAACCTCCAATAAAGTCCAGATAAGCCTTGTCTTCGGTATCCCACATATACATGCCTTCCCCGCGGGTCATGACTACTTCAGGACGATTAGCCGTATATAGGAGCGATTGCTTGGCGGATGCGAGCAAGCCGTCGGTTGTTTTCGTTAACGATTGCATGAGTGATCGAACCTCCATCTCTAACATGATGTGAATTAATATACAGGATAATGTATAATAATTCAATATCCGAACGAGGGATTTGCGAAAAGAATATTTTTCCTGTTTTTAAGCATGAGAAAAGGCCACCCCGCATAGGCGAGGATGGCCTGAAGTTTTCATTTAACCGATTGTAATTTTTCCTTCCGGGTGCCGGTAAAGCTCCTTCGACTGATTCGGAACCAGGGTATATGCGAGAGTGAGCGGCCCCATCCTTCCGACAAACATAACGATAATGATTAGGATTTTCCCGATCTCGGTCAAATGCGGGGTTAAACCCATCGATAGGCCCGTCGTACCGAAGGCGGAGGTAACCTCGAACATAACCGTCAGGAAATTCGTCTCTTCCGTAGCGGACAGAATCATCGTAAACAAGACGATGGTAGCAACGGAAACGGCCGTAATCGTCAAGGCTTTATGGACCCGGTCTTTTGCCAATCGGCGCTTGAAGAAGACGACATCCTCTTTCCCGCGGATCATGGCAATAACGGCTCCGATCAGAATGGCGAAAGTGGTGACCTTAATGCCGCCGCCCGCGGATCCCGGGGAGGCCCCGATAAACATCAGAATAATGAGCAGGAATTGGCTTGCATTACGCATGTCTGCGATATTCAGCGTATTCGCGCCGCCGGAGCGAGGCGAGATCGACTGGAACAAGGAGCTGTACAGCTTGCCCGCAAAGCTAAGCGGCTCCAGCGTATTCGTATATTCGAATATAAAGAGGAGAACAGCTCCTCCTAGAAACAAGAGGCCGGACGTGTACAATACAACCTTGGAATGAAGCGACAGCTTGCGTATTTTCGGATAGTCAATCACTTCGGCCAGTACGATAAAGCCGATCCCGCCAAGAAAAATAAGCAGCATCAGAACCGCGTTAATAACCGGATCGTCGACATGATTGGTAAAGCTGTTAAAAGGACCGTGAAGCGGCCCCATTATATCCAGGCCTGCATTCGTAAACATGGATACGCTATGGAAGACGCCGTAATATAAGGCTTTGTCAAACGGCATCATGATCGACCACCGCAAGGTAAGGAGAAGGGCACCGACAAATTCGATCGTAAACGCGTAGATCAGAACGCGGCGGATAAAACGGACAATTCCTTCAAGCGAGGTATGGCTCATCGATTCCTGCAGCCACAGCCGTTCCCGGAGCGAGATCCTTTTGCGGAAGGCGAGGGCGAATAAGGTGGCCATCGTCATAAAGCCAAGTCCGCCGACCTGCATCAGCATCAGGATGACAAGCTCGCCGAAGGTAGAGAAATGCGTCCCGGTGTCGACAACGACAAGACCGGTTACGCAGGCCGCCGTTGTGGCGGTAAAGAAGGCATCGATAAAAGGCGTATGCATGCCGTCTTCCGAAGCGTAGGGCAGCGAAAGAAGGATAGAGCCGATCAAAATAATAACAATAAAGCCTGCGGTCAGAATTTGCGGCGGACTGATTTTGGTTAGCATGGATTTCTTCAAGCCGTGTATCACCTTTCATGGAAGCCTAGGACTTATGCGAAAATTCTAAGTTCCTAACGTTATCTGGTATAATTAGTATAAAGCAAACGGTACAGGAGGACTACAGCTACTATGAAATCAAGATACATTGCGAGTTTGTCATTGGCCATTATGTTTATCGGCTTTATCGTAACGAGGTTGTGGCTGCCGGACAATTGGTGGACACGACTCCTCGAGAGCGGCTTTGAAGCCGGTCTTGTCGGGGGGATTGCCGATTGGTTTGCGGTTACCGCGTTGTTCCGTCATCCGTTCGGCATACCGATTCCGCATACTTCCCTGCTGCTCAAGAACAGGGACAAAATCGTCAATTCTCTTATATCGGCGATGGAAAACGAGCTGCTGAACAAGGAAAGCATCAGCAAAAAGCTGAAGGAGCTGAAGCTGTTCAGAGGATTGGCATCGGGCGTTACGGGACTTATCGGCAAGCGTAAATTGCGGGTTGGCGTCCTGCGGTTCGCCCAATCCTCGCTTGAACAGGTTCCCCTCGACAAGCTGAGCGCAAAAATTCAGGAGCTCGCCGCGGATTATATCCGCAAGCAGGATATCGTTCCGATCGTAGACAAGCTGACGGACAAATTCGTCTTTGAAGGCTGGGACGAGAAAGCATTGGATTTCGTTCTTGTGCAAGGACAGGAATGGGTGAAGAAACGGGAAACCGAGCAATTTTTCGGAAGACTGGCACACAGCAAGATGGAAGAATTGCAGGTAGGCGGCTTTATGGGCTTTGCCGTGCAGGCCTTCGTTGGCTTTATGAGTCCGGAGAAGCTGGGACCCATTATTCAGGGCATGCTGCTCTCGAGTATTAAAGAGCTTAGCACGCCGGGTAATCCGAACAGGCAGAAGCTGCTGGATGAATTGAAAAAGCATGCCTTGGCCTTGTCTTCCAATGAAGAGCTGATGGCCCGCTTGAAAGCTGGACTGGAGTCCGGCGCGGAGAGCGTTGGAGTGGAACGGTTTATCCATCTACGTCTGGAAGAGCTCCGTCAGCTGCTGCTCGATAAGCTGGAGGCGGAATGCCTGAACGGGGGACGTATTCTCGTCAAAGCCTTCCGCTTCCTGGTAGAGCAGGCGAAGAGCAGAGAAGAGTTAATCCATCGCTGGGAGCAGTCTATTCTGGCTTATTTGGTCAGCTGGATCGAGAAGAACCATTACCGGATTGGCGCGCTCGTCCGGGATAACGTCAACCAAATGGATGATCAGGCGCTCGTTCAAATGCTGGAGCAGAAGATCGGCAAGGACCTGCAATGGATAAGGGTGAACGGCGCGGTGTGCGGCTTTATCGTCGGCATCATCCTTTCCTTCTTTTAATCCGGGCAGTATTGGAGGATAAATAAGTGACCGTATTGCAGGTAAGTGAAATGGCAAAATCCAAATTCGATAACCGCAATGATTGGCTGTTCAGCGGCGTTACGGCAGAGATCCGGCCGGAAGACCGGATTGTTCTGCTTGGAGGCTCCGGCCAAGGGAAAAGCACGCTGCTCCGTATCCTTTCGCTGCTCGAGCCTTTTGACAAAGGCGACATTCATTTGGATGGGCAGACGTCCGTGGAATGCAAGCCGCAAAGCTGGCGCAAAAAGGTTACCTATGTGGCGCAGAAGCCGGTCATGCGAAGCGGCACGGTTGCTTACAATCTCCGTACGGTCAGCGAGCTTCATAACAAGCCTTTTGAAGAAGAGCTGGCCCGCAACTATATGGAGGCTGTTGGTCTAGGGCAGATGGATTGGGGCAAGCAGGCTTCGGATCTCTCCGGCGGCGAGCAGCAGCGGCTTGCGCTTGTCCGTTCCCTGCTGCTTCATCCCGAGCTGCTGCTGCTTGATGAAATTACGTCATCGCTAGATCCGGCGAGCAAGAGAGCCGTCGAGAAGCTTCTTATGGATTGGGTAGCCGGACGGGGCAACGGACTGGAGAGAGCATACCTGTGGATCACGCACGATCTGGATCAGGCACGCTTGATCAGCAATCAGGTCTGGTTTATGGCGGAGGGAAGGTTGCTTGAGAAGAACGATACAGAGGTGTTTTTCGAAAATCCGGCTACGGAACAGGCGGGTTTGTTTATACGCAGCTTGCAGGAAATAAGGGGGGAAAGCATTGAATAATATTGCCCTCCTATGCACCTTATGTTTTGTTGCGGTTGCAGCCTTAATCTCCAAGAAACAGAAGCTTGGATTGGAGAAGGAAATTTTGATAGGCACGATACGTTCGGCGGTTCAGCTGCTGTTTATCGGCTACGTTCTTCATTTCGTTTTCGAAACAAGCCATCCGGCTTTTATTATCATTATTATTCTATGCATGATTATGGTTGCCGCATGGAATGCGGGAGCCAAGGCGAAGCATGTCCGGGGGATCCGCAGCCGGATTGCTATAGCGCTGGCCTGCACGGAAGGGGTAACGATGGCGATTCTGCTTGGCCTAGGCATTATAGATCCAACGCCGCAATACATCATACCGGTCAGCGGTATTATTATTGGAAGCTCGATGATCGTATGCGGCTTGCTCTTGAACCAGATGAAAAGGGAGATGGAGACGGCCAGGGGCGAGATGGAGATGCTTCTTGCTCTTGGGGCAACGGAAAAACAGGCGGTCCACGATTCGTTGCGCCGCTCCGTCAGAGCCAGCATGATCCCGACGTTAGACGGCATGAAGACGGTTGGACTGGTGCAGCTTCCCGGCATGATGACGGGGATGATTGTGGCGGGAGCAGATCCGATTGAAGCGGTCCGTTATCAGATCCTCATTATGTTCGTGCTTGCCTCATCCGCGGCAATGACCGCAATGGTGCTCAGCTTGATCAGTTACCGCTTATGGTTTACGAAGGATGCCAGGCTGCTTCCTATTCTTCCGGAAGATAAATGAGATAAGAAAAAGATTTTGTAAATTCTATTGAATATTACGAACATGCGTTCTATAATTAGAGGGCGGTAATTCTTATAGAAGAATAAAAAAAGCCCGCCTTTTCCTCATCGGAAAAAAGCAGACTTTTACCAAAACTTCATTTATTCAGAAAGGGTCGCCGCCTTTTCCTCCAAGCTTATCCACTCCTGCGACCATTTCTCGATTTCCCTTACAACAGGCTCTAGAGCACGGCCCTTTTCCGTCAGGGAATATTCGATGCGAACAGGAATTTCCGGATAAACAACGCGGGTAACGATTCCTTCATTCTCCAAATCCTTGAAACGTTCGGATAACAGCCTGCCGCTGATCGGAAGCGCGGCTTGAACAGCGCAGAAACGCTGCGGGCCGGCTAACAGCTGATAAATAATCAGGCCGATCCAACGTTTTCCAATGAGATCCATCCCTTTCTGCACGCGCGGACAAAGGTCAGATTGCTCCATAACGATCACCTCTGGTTCATTTCCATTTCATTATAGTCACATTGTTAAATGAATACAAGCAAACTTTTGTCAGGCTTGTAACTTGACGTCACTTGATTATGAATTTATAATTAGTTACTATTAGTAACGAAGAATTCTGAAGAAGATATCCCCATTCCGGCCTATATGGGCGAATGCGAGGATGGACCAGCAGCCTGTTGCACTATGGCATAATTCTCAATATACTGGTATCTACTGCAAGAATTTGGTCAATTATTCGCGGTTTATTATTCAGCTAAAAAAGAAGGTGCGGTAAACATGTCTAATGAACATATCTTATCGATATTAAAAAATAAAATTAAAACCGTCGACAAAGGCGATCATGCGATCCATGTCGTAGGTCCAATCAAGCTTCCCATCGAGCTGGACGGGGAAACCGTAACATTCCAATGGTACAGCTGGCTCCGCCGCGATATTCAAAAGAGCGAATCCGTGGAAGAGCTTATTACGGAGCTTAATCAAGTTCATTATGCGGACTTCCAGCAATCGAGCGTTCTGGTATACGGCGACTTCGAGCATGAAGAGGAAGTGCTTATCCGTATGCACAGCATCTGTCATACCGGCGATATCTTCGGCAGCCAGCGCTGCGATTGCGGCTTCCAGCTGAAGCAG
The DNA here is from genome assembly GCF_037146255.1 of Paenibacillus sp. MMO-58. NCBI lineage: Bacteria > Bacillati > Bacillota > Bacilli > Caryophanales > Paenibacillaceae > Paenibacillus > Paenibacillus sp. MMO-58. Next base: position 119,777 of record NZ_JBBCVY010000006.1, on the reverse strand, counting down.
TCGATGCGGATGATTATGGCTAACGGAGCAGGCGCATTGTTCTATCTAGCCAACCATGAGGGACGCGGTATCGGCCTGTTCAGCAAAGCGATGGCTTACCTGCTCCAAGAGGAAGGCCTTGATACGGTAGATGCCAATCTTGAACTTGGTTTCGCCGAGGACGCGCGCGACTACAGCGAAGCTATTGACGTCCTGAAGCTTCTTCGCCAGGCACCGGTATCCATCATTACGAACAATCCACGCAAGGTGGAAGCCCTTCGCGAAGCAGGGATGAACATCACCTCCCGCGTGCCGTTATGGGGAGAGGCATCCGTTCATAATGAGAAGTATTTATCCACCAAGGTTGCCCGTTCCGGTCATTTCGAGCGGGAGCTGGCGGTAAAATAAGAAACAGGCCGAGCAGTCGGCCTGTTTTTTTTGCGCATTGACCGAAACCAATCCATCTGTCCCGTCGTCTAATGGATATGCTCAATCTGGCATACACTATATGGAACGGAAGGTTGGTGCATATGAACTCTCGTCTAAAACAATTCTTATATAGATTATTTACCGTCTGCATCGTGATCGGATTAATGGGATGCAGCAAAGGGGAACAAAATGATAGGACTGACCGGGCCATTAAGCAGCCCGCATCCACGGAAGCCGTTGAGAAAAGCTCTGAGCAGGATGCTCTCATACATAAATTCAAGACGGTGGTCAGCACGGCGAAGGAAGCTTCCGATATCGTATCCTTCCTGAACGAGAATTTGAACAAAGCGGGGCAGAATAATGCGGACCAGATGGTCAGGGAGCTTTACGCCTTTTACGCGAAGGATCTGCCGATTTCTCAGGAAGCCTTTTTTGGCGATAATATCCAAAATGTGCTGACGGAAATGGATTGGCCGATTACCTCGGCGAACGCAGCGTCCATTACCGACGAAGCGATCAGGCAGCTTGTGGTGACCAAGCTGTCCGGCGGTTACAAGCTGGTATGGGTAGAAGGCACCATCTATCCGATTGTGGACTACAGCAACCAGCAGAAATACAGCATGTATTTGTCCAAGCCGTTAAACAGCTATATCGCCTTGAAAGCCGCGGAATCAAGCGATCCCGCTGCCATGGATGCCGGGCTTGTTATTACCTGGAACGAATTAGCGAGCAGAGCGGTGATGGCCGAGACCTTCCTGAAGCAATATGCGGATTCACCGGAGTATACGGAGGTCCAGAGTATCTATCTAGATACTTATTTGAGCATGTATATTAACGGGCTTTCGAATACGCCAATTTTCGATTCAAGCAATTTGAAGCTGATACCGGAAGTGAAAGCGAGTTATGTGAAGGTTGCAACGGAGAATCCGGATACCGTTACCGGCATTATGGCGAGCCGGTTTTTAGAGATATTGGCGAAGTCGGATGGTGTCGGTATGATGCGCGGGCCTGCTGGAACTCAGCTGCGGCCTGAGGTGAAGGAATTCCAGAAAAACTACCGCCAGACGGCTCTAAAGCTGTTGAAGGAAGCCTGAAGCGCATCCAAAAATCGACAAAATTATTTTGCGTTCCGCATCTATTTCAAGTATGATTGGATGTAACATAAACGAACCAGAAGGAGTAGGACATGAACTCGAAAACTAGCCATTGTAAAATTGTCGATTGTACGATCCGCGACGGCGGACTTGTGAACAACTGGGATTTCAGCGTTGAATTCGTTCAACATCTCTATAATACATTGAACGAAGCCGGCGTAGACTATATGGAAATCGGCTACAAAAACTCGCCTAAGCTGCTGAAAGGCGCCGATTCGGCTGGTCCTTGGCGTTTCCTGGATGATAACTTCCTGAAGCAAGTCATCCCTAACAAAGGCAATACCAAGCTGTCCGCTCTTGTCGATATCGGTCGCGTAGACGAGAATGACATTCTGCCTCGCAGCGAGAGCCTTCTTGACCTCATCCGCGTAGCCTGCTACATCCAGGATGTAGATAAGGCTCTGCAATTGGTTCAACTGTTCCATGAACGCGGATACGAAACAACGCTTAACATCATGGCGCTCTCCAACGTTATGGAGAACCAGCTGATCGATGCCTTTGAACTGATCAAGGAAAGCGTAGTGGACGTTGTCTACATCGTAGACTCGTACGGCAGCTTGAAGCCTAACGACTACAGCTACCTGATTGAGAAATTCCAGCATCATCTGCCTAACAAACGCCTTGGCATCCATACGCATAACAACATGCAGCTTGCATTCGCAAACACGCTGCTTGCCGCGGAAAAAGGCGTAGAGCTGCTTGACGCTTCCGTATACGGCATGGGCCGCGCTGCAGGCAACTGCAACACGGAGCTGCTAGTCGCTAACCTGCAAAACGCGAAATACAATGTGCGTCCGGTTCTCGACATGATCGAGAAATACATGATTCCTCTTCGCGAGAAGGAAGAGTGGGGCTACATTATTCCTTACATGATCACAGGCATGCTGGATGAGCATCCACGCTCGGCCATGGCGCTTCGTGATTCCGAAGACAAAGATAAATGCGTTGACTTCTACGATCGCTTGACGACTCCGGAAGTTGCTCATAGCAAATAATGTTGGGGCTGCCTTGGTTTAAGGCAGCCTTTTAATTTGCGGGAGAAGTCTATGCTCAGGTGGGATAATGCTGCGTGTTGCTCAGGACGGGATTGTATCTCCTTCCAGCTGCTGTTGTTCCTCTGAATATTGAATTTACTCATCTAATGAGTATTCAGAGGAACAAAGGCAGGAGCTCCGCTCTTCCAGGAGATACAATACCCTCACTTCGCTCACTCCGCGTGCTTCCCAACCTGCGCACTCTTCCCACAAAGGGGCTGCCTTAAAATGGGCAGCCCCTTTGTGGTGGGGACGCGGAGGCGCCTGGTGGATTCCAGGCGCCGGGCAGGGAAAAGCATATAGTGCGACTTGCGGAGAAGTAGATTTTTCCGCGACTGCAGGATACTCCAAAAGAAAAAGGCAATTAACGGAGCGCTAACGAAACGTAGTATCGTTATTTGAGGTAAATGGGCGGTTTTGGAATTCTAACGAAACGACATAGCGTTATTTGCTTGTTTTGAAGGGAATACGAGGGTGAATCGGATGAATAGCGATATCAGGTTTCGTTAGAACTTCAGGAGTGTGTATTTTGAGTAAATAAGGTTACCAGGTTTCGTTAGATGCGAAGAATGGTGCATGAGGAGCAGCATTAGGCAACCTTGAGACTTATAGAAAGGCGTGGAAAGACAAAAAAGAAAGGAGCTGCCGGTGATGGCAGCTCCTTTCTGGGGTAACAGGATCTTATAGTGTTTTTTTCATCGTTACGTGAGGGATGCCCTCTTCCAAGAACACGTCGGAGACGGTGTGGTAGCCAAGCTTGGAGTAAAAGGCTTCCGCATGCGTCTGGCCGTTAAGCTTTGCTTCCTTGAGGCCGTCTTCGCGGGCAACCGACTCAAGTGCCTCCACAACGGCGCGGCCAAGTCCGTATTTGCGGTGAGAAGCAAGGACGCAAATGCGCTGCAGCTTTGCTGCTCCGTCAACTACCCTTACCCGGCCAGCGGCTACGGGCTCATTGTTGTAAAGGACTAGGACATGCTTGGAAGATTGCTCGAACTCGTCGTATTCGTTCTCGGCTGGCACGCCTTGCTCGTCCACAAAAACTTTTTTGCGGATGTCATAGACCGCTTTCAGATCTTGTTCATTGGTAACCAATCTTGAAGTAATTGTCATGTTGTTCTTGTTCTCCTTCCCTATGTACAAGAAGCTTAGGATTCGCGCAGCTCGCCGTCGCCCCGGATGGCAGCGGCCTGATGAGGCTCGTTCGGGTGCAAGTAGGCCGTACCGTTAAAGGCTCGTCCGTCGATTGCCGTTGCGTATAATTCGATCCGGATATCCTCGCTTTGCCCAAACCATTGAAGCAGTTCGGTATCTTTTACTCCGTTAACATCCACATACCATAGCTTTGATCCGTAATCCGACACTAGCACGAGCTCAGCGGATCGGAACAGAAGCTCCTTCATCTGCTGCCGGTATACAATCTCAATGCCCTTAAGTTGAATAGTTTCCATTATTGCAGCCCTCCATGAACTGGCATAAAACGGCTCGAAAATTCAGCCGGGATGCCTGCTTCTGATTGTAATGTTGATTGCCTGTTAATGCAACAATCCCCACGTTCCCTTCGTCTATTTAGAAAATAAAGGGGGTTATGGAAAATGATAAAAAATCAAACAAAAAGCAAACTCATGTCCATGATCGTTTCAATGCTCGTTATGTTGCTTATTCTAGCCGGCTGTTCGTCAAGCCGGAACGATAACGCAGCCGACCGGGCGGCTCCGGATCGCGGGACGAATAGCAGTAAAGCCGAATCTTCAGCGGATGACCGGGGGAACCGGGTTGAGAATAGGGCTGATGAACCTGAATCCCACCGGGAAGAGGTACGCCGACAAGGACGGACCGACGCGCCTATCCAGGCAGGTCAACTGACTGCCGGCGAGTGGGATGATCTTGCCGCATGGGACCGGTTCAATAATTTGCTCAATAGTTATGAAGGCAGCGACAGCTCCGCGCATTGGGGCTTTGAATATTTTAACCGGCTGGAGGTATCGGTGACGTCTGACGGCCGAGCTGTGTCCGATGCAAGGGTAAGGCTTATCGGTCAGCAGAATCAGACGGTCTGGGAAGCCAAGACAAATGCAGAGGGCAAGGCATACGTGTTCGCTGGATTGTTCAAGGATAACGAGCAGCCTTATCAGAGAACGCGTTATTCGGTTGAGGTAATGGCCGATCAGCAGAAGAAAAAGGTATCGAACATCGAGGTGCCCGGTCAGGGAGCGTTGAAGGTAGACCTGGATGGGGAGCTGCCGGAATCTAATCAGGTAGACGTCATGTTTGTGATGGATACGACCGGCTCCATGCAGGATGAGATGGATTATTTGGAAGCCGAGCTGAAGGATGTGATCACCCGGGTGGGCGAGAAGCATGCCAATCAGCTGGATATCCGGATGAGCACGAATTTTTACCGGGATATTCATGATGATTATGTGGTGAAGGCGAATCCTTTTACGGCCAATATTGATCAGGCGGTAAAGCTTATTGCGATGCAAAAAGCGCAGGGCGGCGGGGATTATCCGGAAGCGGTAGAACAGGCATTGCGCAATGCGGTCAGCGATCATAAGTGGAGCGAGAGCGCGCGGGCAAGGCTTCTGTTCCTTGTACTGGATGCACCGCCTCATCATGAAGCCCAGATCATGCAGGAAATGCATAGCGTATTGGAAGAAGCGTCTAAGGCGGGGATTCGCATTATTCCGGTTGCCTCGAGCGGCGTTGACGTGGATACGGAATATTTGCTGCGGTTTGCGGCCGTCGCAACCGGTGGCACCTATCTGTTCCTGACCGACGACAGCGGCATCGGCAGCGATCATCTGGAACCGGCTGTAGGCGAATATGAGACAAAGCTGCTTAATGATCTGCTGGTTGAAGTCATTAACCGGTACGTTCAATAAGCAAAAGGATAAAGCCCCCTATTTGTTCCTGATGGAACGGATAGGGGGCTGTTCTGTTGTAAAAACAAGAGTTGTCCGAATAAACGAGGCAGCTCTTTTTATAGGCATAGGATGGTCGTTAGCGCTTTTTTCTTTTACAATGGGGAAAAAAGAGCAGAGCCGGGGGTGCTGATCATGTCTGTTCACGTAACGCCGCTTGGTGACCGCGCGCTTGTCCTTCAACAGGCTGTGCAGGGAGCGGAAGGCTGGAAGCAGATGACCGACCTTGCATGGACATTGAAGCAGCAAGCCGAAGCTTGGGTGATTGATATTGTTCCGGCTTACGAGAGGGTTACCGTCATGTATGATCCTGCTATGCTGTGGCGAGAAATTGAGCAAGGGCCGGAGGCTGCCGTTCTGCTGCCGTATCAGCTCGCGGAACGGAAGCTGCGGGATTTGATCGAGAATGGAAAAGCAGCCTTGGAACGAGGAGGAAAAGGCCGCAGATTTGATCTTCCTGTGTATTACGGAGGCCAATATGGTCCGGATCTGGAAGAGTCAGCCGAACGTTCGGGGCTGACGGCGGCGGAGTTCGTCGAGGAGCATTCCAGGGTGGAGTATACCGTGGCGATGATTGGGTTTATGCCGGGCTTTCCGTATATGAGCGGGCTGCCGGAGTGCCTGGAGCAGCCGCGAAAAGCCGTACCGCGTTCCAGTGTCCCGGCAGGGTCTGTGGGAATTGCGGGAAAGCAGACGGGAATTTATCCGCTTGCTTCCCCAGGGGGATGGCAGATTATCGGCTACACGCCGATCTATATGTTTGATAAGGAACGCAGTGAGCCTGTGCTGCTTCGCGCAGGCGACTGCGTCCGATTTATTCCCTTATCCGGAGGTGACATCCGGTAATGACGGAGCGAAGCATAACCGGGAGTACCTCGATAAAAAGCGAAGCGGAGAGCTTCGTGGGAATGAAGGTGTTAAAACCCGGCCTGTCGACCACGATTCAGGATTTGGGCAGGGAAGGTTACCGTTCCTCGGGCATTTCTGCCGGAGGAGCGATGGACCGGTATGCGCTGCGGGTGGCCAATCTTCTAGTGGGCAATGGGGAAGGGGAAGCGGGACTTGAGGTAACGCTTGTCGGGCCTGAGCTCGAGGTGAATACGGATCTGCTTATTTCCGTTTGCGGCGCTTATTTGGAGCCAACCCTAGATGGGGAAGAGCTGCCGATGTGGCGGCCGGTCTTTGTTCCGCGCGGCGCGGTGCTTCGCTTCGGCCGCGCGGTAAGCGGCTGCCGCGCCTACGTGGCGGCAGCGGGGGGCTTCGGCGTGCCGCGCGAGCTTGGCAGCCGCAGCACGGATGCGCGCGCCGCGCTGGGCGGGCTCGCCGGGCGGCGCCTTGCCGCCGGCGACGCCTTGCCCTGCGGCGCGGCGCATGGCGCAGCTGCCCCGTCCCGGTGGGCAGCCGCATGGGCAGTGGCGCTTTCGCGGCAGGGCGAAGCCTCCGCCGCGAAAGCGCCGGAAGGCGCGGGCCGCCGCCTGCCGTGGGCGGCCGCGCCATGGTTCGCGCCGCCGGGAGCCTACGGCGGCGGCGAAGACGGCATCGTGCTACGCGCGATGCCGGGGAGCGAGCACGGGCAGTTCAGCACAGCTGCCCGTGAAGCTCTTTACCGGGAGCGGTATACCGTCGCTCCCGCCTCGGACCGCATGGGGTGCCGCCTGATCGGCACCCCGCTGCCAAGAGAGTCCCGTGCGGAGCTGCTCTCGCACGGGGTAACGCCCGGCGCCGTGCAGGTACCGCCCGGCGGCGGGCCGATTATTCTGGCCGCCGACTGCCAGACGACAGGCGGCTATCCCAAAATCGCGCATGTCGCTACGGTCGACATGCCGCTCCTGGCCCAGGCGAAGCCGGGCGATACGATCCGGTTCCGGCCTGTTACCTTGGACGAAGCGCAGCGGCTGGACCGCCAGCGCGAACAGGATATCCGTTATCTGGCGGCCGCGATCCGCAGCCGTCAGCCGTAAACGAAAGGAGAACCAGCATGGCAAACCGTAATACAGACAATCGCGCGGTTGATCTCAACTGTGATTTCGGAGAAGGCTACGGCAGCTATTCCTTCGGGCAAGATGCCGAGCTTCTTCCCTATATAACAAGCGTAAATATCGCCTGCGGCTTTCATGCCGGCGATCCCCATACGATGCATACGGCCGTGAAGCAGGCTTTGTCCGTGGGCGCCGCAGTCGGCGCCCATCCCGGCCTGCCCGACCGGCTTGGCTTTGGCCGCCGGGAGATGCAGGTAACCGCATCCGAAGTGTATGATTTTGTTTTATATCAGGTTGGCGCATTGCAGGCCTTTGTTCGGGCATTAGGCGGGGAAATGGCTCACCTAAAACCGCATGGAGCCCTTTACCATATGGCTAACCGCGATAAAGCGGTCTCCGATGCGATTGTCAAAGCGGCCTTGGCTGTTGATAACCGACTCATTATTTACGGTCAATCCGGCAGCTTGCTGCTGGATGCGGCCAAGGAATACGGCCTGTCTTCCGCATCCGAGGTGTTTGCCGACCGGGCTTACGAACCGGACGGGAGACTCGCTCCCCGAGGCAAGCAAGGAGCCGTTCTGCATGATGCGGATCAGGCGGCAGCCCAAGCGGTAGCAATGGCAGCGCAGGGCGTTGCTTTTACGCCGGAAGGCGCTCCGGTAAACGTGCAAGCCGACACGATTTGCCTGCATGGCGATGGTTCCCGCGCGGCTCTTTTTGCCTCCCGCATTCGGGAGGCGTTGATCCAAGAGGGGATTACTCTCCGGGCGCCGGGCAGGGCATAAGATATGTCTGTACGCGACAGGCTTACCGTGTTTGTATACGGCTCCTTGCTCCCGGGTTTGATCAACCATATTGTCATAGCCCCCTTCCTTACCGACAGCAGGAGCGGCATGATTGCAGGCCGGCTGGTGGACGTTGGGGCTTATCCGGCTGCGGTCAGGGATCAGTCGGCCAGAGCAAACGGAGCGGTAATTGAAGGCTTATGGCTTACGATCGATCGTGCCGGACTAGCTGTGCTCGACGAGCTGGAGGAGTTTTACGGTATCGAGGAGAGCAATGACTACGAGCGGATTTGGGTCCAGGATGCCAGTAATCCGGAGCTCGAGGGCTGGGTCTATGTATGGCCGTCAGACCGCAGCTGTCCGCCGGTTCCCGGTTCATCGTGGCCGGACTATCTAAATAGCTTGACCACTAAACCAAAGCTTTCATGAAATGTAAATTTACTGCTAGACTGGAATCACATAATCTCCTAGAATTAGATATGATGTAGAGGTATGATCTAGGGCTAGGGGAGAGATTAACTATGACTGAAGATGGGATCACGGGAGAGTTTTTTGAAGGTTATAAGGTCACATTCCCTATGGGACGATATGATGTATCCGTCTATATGACAAAGGTATATTATGAAGCCTGGAAATACTTCAGAGATGCTGAAATCACGGATGTATGGGTGGAAGAGGTTAAGCTGGACTTAGTGAAGTTTCTGAAATAACACGATAAAAAGTTTGAACGGGAGAATGTGCCTTTTGGTGCGTTCTCTTTTTTCTCCTCCGGAAATGTGGAAACCAAATCTCCTAAAATAAGGATTGTTATTGCGATTGATTTATGGAAGTAGTGGAATAAAACGAAAATTTGTTAAGGGCTTGGCGAACGTTCGCAGGAAATCGGGCAAATCAGCAGCGTAATTACGGGGCTCTCGACGCAGACCAATCTGCTTGCGCTTAACGCGGCTATCGAAGCGGCAAGAGCAGGCGAACATGGGCGAGGATTTGCGGTCGTAGCGGCAGAGGTGAGAAAGCTGGCCGAGCAGTCGAGTCAATCGGCGCAGCAGATCTCCGAATTGATCGCTTCCATTCAGGAGGAGACGCTCGTAGCGGTACAAGCAATGGATACGGCGACAAACGAAGTCAGCGACGGGCTTGGGATGGTTAATACGGCTGGCGAATCCTTTCATTCGATCCAGCAGTCGGTTAATATCGTATCTTCCCAGATTCAGGAGGTCTCCTCTTCCGTGCAGCAAATGGCGGCGGGTGCCGAGCAGATGGTGCAATCGATGAAAACAATCACGGAGGTGTCGGAGCATACGGCCTCCGGTTCCCAGCAGGTATCGGCCTCCGCGGAGGAACAGATGGAGTCGATGAATAATATTTCCAGCGGCGGCTTTATCTCTTTCCCAGATGGCGGAGCAGCTACAGTTGCAGATTGAGAAATTTAGAGTGTAGAGCGGAAATACGGATGGTCCTTTATCCGTTATTTCTCGCCGATGGCAGCACCTAGGACACCTAACGAAACTACAACACGCTATTTGATCAAAATCGAGGCTTCTGATTTTCTAACGAAACCTCATATCGCTATTCGGTCACTTTTTGCAGATTCCAGCCTCCGGCCAATAGCGTTACCAAGTTTCGTTAGCTTCCTGAAGAAGCTGATTTTTGCCAAATAAGAATACGTAGTTTCGTTAGCGGAACAAACGTGGGTCAGTGAATGGCTGGATAGGACATCACGTGTGCTCAATAGGTAATGTTTATCCTCGATTCCCCAGTGCTGCGGCAAATTCCCCCCTAGTTTGTGTTTACGAAATACGGTTAGGCTGCTCAATCCCAATACTGTCGGAAAACGAGAGCGGCTAATCGCCAAAAAACCTAGGAGACTCCTTATTCAAGGAGCTGCCCGAGGTTTTTTTACAGCATTAAGCCTGAAGCGTAACGTCTTTGCGCTCCGCCAGATGCCTTTTTACCCGGATCGCCATCAGGGAAGCGAAGAAGCAGGTGAAGCCCGCGATAACAAAAGCCTGCGAGTAGCTGCCAAGCCAGTCGCGCATAACGCCTGCGCCGTACGCGGCGGTTGAAGCGCCGATCTGGTGGGCAACCACGATCCAGCCGAAGATCATGCCGGATTTTTCTTTGCCGAAGGTTTCGCCGGCGAGCTTGGCGGTTGGCGGTACGGTCGCAATCCAGTCCAGGCCGTAGAATACGGAGAAAATAACAAGCATAGCCGGAGTTGCGTCCAGCGCGTAAGGAAGGAACAGCAGCGACAGCCCTCTCAGCCCGTAATACCAGAACAGCAGCCAGCGGCTGTCGAAGCGGTCGGACAACCAGCCGGAGATCGTGGTGCCAAAGAGGTCAAAGATCCCCATCATCGCGAGCAGTCCCGCAGCGGCAACCTCCACCATCCCGTGATCGCCGCAGGCGGCAATCAGATGGGTGCCGATCAGGCCGTTTGTAGAAAAGCCGCAGAAAAAGAAGGTGCCGGCGAGCAGCCAGAACGTCTTGTTTTTCATCGCATAGCCAAGATTCTGGATAGGAGACAGGAACAGATTGCCGCGGAATGGCGTAGGCTTAACGATTTCATCCGTTCCGTAAGGAGCGGCGCCCACATCGGAAGGATGATTTTTCATCCAGACGGCAACCAGCACAAACACCGTCACGATACCAACAACAGCCGTATACATGGCGGAGCGCCAGCCGTAATCGGAGGTCATTTTGGCAAGCAGCGGCAGGAACAACAGCTGTCCGGCAGCGGCGCTTGCCGTCAGCATGCCGACAACCAGCCCTTTTCGCTTCACAAACCACAGATTGCTGACGGTAACGCCAAGCACGTTCGCCATCATGCCGGTTGCAAGACCGGAGACAAGGCCCCACAGCAGATCGAACTGCCATAACGCAGTAATGAATGGCGTAACGGCAAGGCTTGCGGCCAATACCGCTAGAGCGATAAGCACGACCTTACGGATGCCGAAGCGCAGTAACAGGGCTGCGGAGAACGGGCCAACCAGACCGTATAGCAAAATGCCGATGGATGCAACGCTGGAGATTTCTCCCCGGCTCCAGCCGAATTCGTCCTGGAAAGGGATCATTAGTACGCTTGGCATGGAACGAATGCCTGCCGATACCAGCAGGGTAACAAAAGTGAGCAGAACAATTATCCACCCGTAATAAAATTTGCTTTTGACCTGATTCATGTCGCACCTCGACTTATTTTGTTTGTACATACAAACGTATGTAGATAAATAGTTCCGATTAAGGAACTATGGTAGAAGTTTTGATTTATACCAATTACGGGTCGTAACAGCAATGGGGTATTGCAGTTACAAGCAGTAACAGATGAGAGTGAATAAATGATGAATGCTCTCTAAATGCACGCAATCGTTGTGAACCGGAATCCTGCCTGTGAAGAATCAATTGGAATTGAGACGGCCGTTACTTCTCCAACTGTTCGCTTGTTGTTTCCAGGGATAACGTCAACTGCGCCGCAGCTTCATTGCCAAGAATCGCTTGGTAGGATTCAAGCAGCTTTTTGGAGGCGGCACGAATCGTTGGCTCCAGCTCGCGGCCTTTATCCGTCGGGTAGACCAGAACGGTTTTCCCTTGCACCTTGCGCTCAACCAGCTGTTTGGCTTCAAGCTTATCAATAAATCGGGTTAAGGTAGAAGGGGTGATATACAGTTTTTCGGATAATTCCTTCTGCGTAATGCCGGGTTTGGCGACACTGAGACGAATGACATAGCCGTAACTGGGTGCAAGGCCCGTTGTAGCAAAAGCATCGTCTGCCATTCGGGTAATCGCTCTGCTCAGGCGGTTCGCCGTAAAATATAAGCAGGTATGCAAGAAAGCCTCGGGGTTTTGCACTTGTTCTTCAATATCCGCTGCTGCTGCCGGATCGATGTCTTTTGTCATATCCTATGCCCTCCTTGCGGTTTGATGACTTCTATTTTGTATGTACAACAAAAATAATTCAAATTGATCTCCCTGTCAATGGAAAAACGCCCCCATGCCCAAAATGGAGGCGTAATAGGTTCTACTTATGTTCGTCCTCGGACTCGTAAGCGATTAAACTGATTGTTGAGCCCATCTGGTCGGTGAGCTTTTGTTCTAACTGTCGAATTTCTTCAAGTGCTTCCGTATGCCCCTCAAGCTCAGCAAGCTTGAAATAATTGTTGGTCATTGGTATTCCTCCTCTAATTTTCATTGTGCTCGCGGCAGAGCATTCTTATACGAATTGTTCTTTCGCAAGGTGTCTAGTACACTTGGAGGGGAGTCGAAATGCGATTACCCGGGAAATGTTATCTGCGTTAATCATTTATCTCATTAGTTATGTGCGGCAATTCGTTAAGCGAACGCTTACGAAGCAAGATTTTTCACGAACAGCCCTAAGGCTGTTTATGTTCAAATTCTTTAAATTAACGCTTACGAAGCATGAATCATCATGAGCAGCTTTTAAGCTGCTTGTGTGATAATTCATTAAGCGAACGCTTACGAAGCATGATTTTTCACGAACAGCCCTAAGGCTGTTTATGTTCAAATTCTTTAAGTTAATGCTTACGAAGCATGAATCATCATGAGCAGCTTTTAAGCTGCTTGTGTGATAATTCATTTTAGGAGATGAAAAATGTCCTACAAATCTCTGAAATTTTTAATATTATGGATCCCTACTATTGTTGTTGGTTTATGGGAGTACGTCCGGCACGTCTTTCTGCTACCGTATATTTCAATGGAGCTGGGGAACTTTTTGGCGCCGGCCCTTGTGTTTCTGTTTACGTTAACTTTATTGCGCGGATTGTTCGGCAAGCTGGAACAGACGCAGGAAGCCCTGCAACGGGAACGGGTGTCCAAGGCGTCCTTTCAGCAGCGTGAACAGTTGGCACGCGAGCTTCATGACGGCATCTCCCAATCGTTATTCCTGCTCTCGGTTAAGCTGGATAAGCTGGAGCATATGGAACTGGGCGACGATGCAAAGGAAACGACCGTTCAAATCCGGCAGACGGTTAAGCATGTATACGAGGATGTCCGGCAGTCCATTGCGAATTTGCAGTCCCCGGCCGTAGTCGTGGACGACTCATGGCTGACCGCGATTCACGGCGCGGTGAATGATTTATTGCAAAACAGCGGCGTTCGCGCAAAACTCGATTGGCAGCTGCAGGAAGGCGTATTATCCAACAAACAGCTGGTCGAACTGCAGTCTATTATTCGCGAAGCTCTTATGAACGTCCGCAAATACGCGCAGGCGACCGAGGTTCAGGTCATTAGCCGGCAGCAGGGCGATGAGGATTTTGTATGCGAAATAAAGGATAACGGGGTTGGAGCAGAACCTAGCCAGATCGAAGCGAAGGATCGGTACGGCATCCGCATGATGCGGGATCGCGCTGAGCAAATGGGCTGGCTGTTTGACATAAAAAGCGCGGTCGGCGGAGGAACAACGGTGCGCATTCAATCCGGAGGTGAAGGGAAATGAGTGAAGAAAACGGGCAGATTCGCGTGTTTTTGGTGGATGATCATCCCCACGGAAGGGAAGGCATGAGGGAAATTATCGGAGCGGATCCGGAATTTACGGTTGTTGGAGAAGCGGCCAGCGGCGAAGAAGCTATAGCACGCATCGATGATGTGCTGCCCGATCTGGTGCTGATGGACATCAACATGCCTGGCATCGGTGGATTGGAGGCGACGCAGCAGCTAAAGTACCTTTATCCGTCCCTGAAGATTGTTATGGTGACCGTCTCGGACGACATTACCCATCTGTTCGAAGCGATCAAGCGGGGGGCTCAGGGTTACCTGTTCAAAAATCTTTCTCCTTCCGCATGGAGGGAATATCTCCGGGCCGTTGTGGATGACGAGGCGCCGATGTCGAAGGAAATTGCATTCAGGCTGCTGCAGGAGTTTACTTCGGCTGCCTCTTCAAACGGGACAAACCCGACTAAGACTGGCACTAAATCCGGTCTTGCAGGCGATGCCTCGGTCATGACAACGCCGCTTACTTCCCGCGAGAAGGATATTCTTGAGCGGGTCGTGACGGGAGAATCGAATAAAGAGATTGCGGTTGCCTTCGGATTATCCGAGCATACGGTCAAAAACCATTTGAAAAACATTTTGCAGAAGCTGCATCTGGATAACCGCGTTCAGCTTACACGTTATGCCTATGAACAGGGGCTGCTCGAAAAATAAATTGCCCAAGCAGCGAATGGTTGCAAGGAAATAAGGAAATGCATATAATATAGATTATTGTGTCAAATTGTAAAAATGGATGAAAGCTTTGATGGAGATAAGTAAGCAGAACTTCCGTACAGGGAGAAGGCGCCATGGATTGCGAGCGTCTTTACGGGATTAGGCTGCCGAAGTTCACTCCGGAGCAGACGCCTGAACCGCTTTAAGCCGTCGATGGCTTATGGTGAATTAGGGAAGGTCCGGTTCCCGCCGTTAACGGGATTTGAGGGGTTGCCGTTTTTTATGGGCAATCCGAATTAGGGTGGTACCACGGTCTTTCGTCCCTTGCGGGGAGAAAGGCCTTTTTTTGTTGCTATTTTGTTTTGAATTCCAGAGTGGAGGCGAGATTTTACGATGAAAGAACGTTTGGAAGCATTGCGCGTAGAAGCGCTGCAAGAGCTGCAGCAGGTTGACAATCCGCAGCAGCTGAATGATTTGCGTGTGAAGTACTTGGGGAAAAAAGGGGCGCTGACCGAGATTTTGCGCGGCATGGGCGGCCTGAGCGCGGAAGAGCGTCCGGTTATCGGTCAAGTGGCCAATGATGTTCGCGCCGCAATCGAAGGCGTAATCGACGAGAAGCAAAACGCGTTCCTCGCGGCTGAGACGGAAAACCGTCTTCGCGCGGAGACGATTGATGTAACGCTGCCGGGCAAAGCTTTGCCGACAGGCGCGGTACATCCGCTGAACAAAGTCGCGCAGGAAATCGAAGACGTATTCGTAGGCTTGGGTTACTCCATTGCCGAAGGTCCTGAGGTCGAGACCGACTATTTCAACTTCGAAGCTCTTAACCTGCCGAAGAACCACCCTGCCCGCGATATGCAGGACTCGTTCTACATTACGGAAGACATTCTGATGCGCACGCATACGTCGCCGGTTCAGGTCCGCACGATGCAGCAAATGAACGGCAAGCCAATCAAGGTTATTTGCCCGGGCAAAGTATACCGCCGCGATGACGACGACGCGACGCATTCGTTCATGTTCAATCAGATTGAAGGCCTTGTTGTTGGTCCTAACATCCGCATGAGCGACCTGAAGGGCACGCTGCTGCAGTTCGTTCAGCAAATGTTCGGAGAGCAGGCGCAAATCCGTCTTCGCCCAAGCTTCTTCCCGTTCACGGAGCCAAGCGCGGAGGTTGACGTAACCTGCGTGCAATGCGGCGGCCATGGCTGCCGCATGTGTAAACAGACCGGCTGGCTTGAAATTCTCGGCTGCGGCATGGTGCATCCGCGCGTTCTCGAGATGGGCGGCTACGATCCGAAGGAAGTGAGCGGTTTCGCGTTCGGCATGGGCGTTGAGCGTATCGCGCTTCTGAAATACGGCATCGACGATATCCGTCATTTCTACACGAACGATCAGCGGTTCTTAAGCCAATTCGCGAGAATGTAAAGGGAGGGGAAACAAGCGATGAAAGTATCTTATCAATGGTTAAATGAATATATCGATTTGACAGGCTATACAGGCGAAGAATTAGCCGAAAAAATGACGCGCGGCGGTATCGAGATCGACAGCGTGGAGTCCCTGAATAAAGGAGTTACCGGCGTTGTTGTCGGTTACGTAAAATCCCGCGAGAAGCATCCGGATGCCGACAAGCTTAGCGTATGCAAGATCGATGTCGGTACGGGCGAAGAGCTTCAAATCGTATGCGGAGCGAAAAACGTGGACGCTGGCCAAAAGGTGCCGGTTGCGATGATCGGCGCGAAGCTGCCGGGAGATTTTGCAATCAAACGCGCGAAGCTGCGCGGCGTGGAATCGCAAGGCATGATCTGTTCGGCGAAGGAGCTTGGCATTAACGACAAGCTGCTGCCGAAAGAGCAGCAGGAAGGAATTCTCGTGCTTCCGGAATCGACTCCGGTTGGCACGCCAATCGGCGAAGTGCTTGGCATCAACGACGAGGTGCTTGAGCTGGATCTGACGCCTAACCGTTCGGACTGCCTCAGCATGCTAGGCGTTGCTTACGAGATTGGTGCTTTGACGGGCCGCGAGGTTCGCATTCCCGAACCGGCCGTTAACCATGCGGCAGACCGTGCGGACAGCCATATTGCCGTATCGATCAGCTCCCCGGAGCAATGCTCGCATTACAGCGCGCGTTACATCAAAGGCGTGAAGATTGGTCCATCCCCGCAATGGCTGCAGAACCGTCTGATCGCAGCGGGTATCCGTCCGATCAGCAACGTGGTTGACGTAACAAACTTCGTTATGCTGGAATACGGCCAGCCGCTGCATGCTTTTGACGCGGATGCCATTTCGACAGGCCGAATTGACGTTCGTCTCGCGAAGCAAGGCGAGAAGA
Organism: Paenibacillus sp. MMO-58; assembly: GCF_037146255.1. Taxonomy (NCBI): domain Bacteria; kingdom Bacillati; phylum Bacillota; class Bacilli; order Caryophanales; family Paenibacillaceae; genus Paenibacillus; species Paenibacillus sp. MMO-58. The sequence continues at coordinate 103,011 of NZ_JBBCVY010000006.1, read as the reverse complement.
TCGTTACGTTGGATGATCAGGAGCGCACGCTTGAGCCTCATATGCTTGTTATTACGGATGGCGAGAAGCCTGTAGCCCTAGCTGGCGTTATGGGCGGAGCGAACTCCGAAGTAAACGAGAAGACGGTTAACATTTTGCTTGAGTCGGCGAAGTTCGACGGCGGTACGGTCCGCAAAACGTCCCGCCAGCTTGGTCTCCGTTCGGAATCGAGCATCCGTTTTGAAAAGGAAGTGGATCCTGCCCGCGTTATTCCGGCGCTGAACCGCGCGGCTGCTCTTATTGCGGAGCTTGCCGACGGTCTTGTGGCAGAAGGAATCGTGGAAGCGGTAATTACGAAAACGGAGCCGGCTGTTGTTGAAGTAACGCTGGACAAAATCAACGGTTACCTTGGAACGGAGCTGTCGCGCCTTGAGGTTGAGACGATTTTCGACCGTCTGCATTTCAGCTACCGTCTGTCCGATGCCAATGACCAGTTCGCCGTAACGGTGCCGACGCGCCGTGGGGACATTACGCGCGATGTTGATTTAATTGAAGAAGTAGCCCGGTTGTTCGGGTATGACAATATTCCTACTACGCCAATTCACGGCGATGTGACGCCTGGCGGGCTGACCAAGCCGCAGACGATTCGACGCGAGCTGCGCAGAAGATTGACCGATTCCGGCTTGCATGAAGTGATTACCTATTCGTTCACGGGTCCTTCCCGCACGGAGCTGTTCCCTGAACTGACCGGCAAGGATCTGAAACCGGTGAAGCTGGCTATGCCAATGAGCGAGGACCGCAGCGTACTCCGTACTACGCTGATTGCTCAGCTGATCGAGACGGCGACGTATAACCGCAATCGTAAAAATGAATCGTCCGCTATTTTCGAAATCGGCAGCGTCTTCCATACGGAAGAAGAGCAGCTTACGCGCCTTCCTCAGGAGAAGCAGCGACTGGCGGTACTGCTTACGGGCAACCGCGTAGACGCGCAATGGAACCGTAAAGCGGAGCCGGTTGATTTCTATGATGCAAAAGGCGTTCTGGAAACCGTGGTTGACGTGCTTGGCTTGAACTCGAAGGTTCGTTACGAATCGGCTCAGCCCGCGAACTTCCATCCGGGCAGAACGGCAGCGGTTATCGTGGACACCGCTCATGGACCGGAAACGATCGGTTACGTTGGCCAGCTGCATCCGACTTTGCAGCATGAAAGCGACCTTGCCGATACTTACGTAGTAGAGGTGGAACTAGGCATATTGTATGAACTGGCCGATACCGGCATCGAATACAAAGCTCTTCCGCGTTACCCTGCTATGCAGCGCGATATCGCCGTAGTGCTTGACCAAGCTGTGCCGGCAGCGAAGCTGACAGCAACCGCTTGGGCCGTTGCGGGCGAATTGCTTGAGTCCGTTCGAGTGTTCGACGTGTTCACTGGCGAGAAGCTTGGAGCCGGCAAAAAAAGCGTTGCCGTAGCGCTTGTTTACCGTCATGCGGACCGTACGCTGACCGACGAAGAAGTGACCGAGCTGCACGGCAAAGTCGTTGCCGAGCTTGAGCAATCTTTTGCCGCAGAATTAAGAAAGTAGGCAGGAAACCTTTTAAGCCGCATCGAAATAGTTCCTTGTGAACTTTCGATGCGGCTTTTTTGTGCTGAAAGGCGCTAAAAAGGGCTCAAAAGATGAGTTTTTTCACATATTTGAAACTTTCGCAATCGTTTTTTGTTACATAGATGAAGGCAAATGATTTGGATTTGCGCATGACTTAAAAAACGCGAGACGTTGAATAGGAGGATAACCCAGTATGGATGCTGACCAAACCGTAGTAACAGTTGATATATACGGACATCAATATAAGCTTAAAGGTCATAACAATGCTGATTATATAAAGCGGGTAGCCGGCACGATCGATGACGCCATGAAAAAGCTGGCGATTGGCAATCCTCGTCTCGATATGCCCAAGCTGGCCGTTCTGGCAGCTGTTCAGATGACTGAGGAGGTTTTCCGGCTTCGCCGCGAAAACGATACTTTGCACGACGCCGAGGCCAAGCGGCTTGTGCTGGTTGATTTGCTAGAGCAGGCAAGCCGGCTGGAGGTTTCGCTGCGCGAGGAGCTTGCGGCTGTTCAGCAGAAGTCCAAGGCGGAGCTGGAAGAGCTGCGGGGAGAATATGATACCGAGCTTGCCGCCGCGAAAGAGGCTGCTGCCGAAGAACTGGCTGCGAGGCTGGAAGAAGCAGCCGAGCTGCTGGCGTTAGCCCAGGTGGAGGCGACGGAGGAAATCGAGCGCGTTCAGGCGCTTGCCGCAGAGCAGCTGGAGCGGGAGCTTGAGCTTGCGCAGGCAAAAGCGAAAGCTGAACTGGAGCGCGAGCGTGAGAGAGCAGCGGAAGCGTTAGCCGCGCAGCAGGCGGCGGCAGCGCAAGAGCTCGAGCAGGAGCGAGCGAGAGCAGCGGAAGCCGCGGAGGAGCTGGCGTTAGCCGAAGCGCTGGCGGCGGAGGAGCTCGAACGCGAGCGCGAGAAGGCTGCGGAAGCGCTGGCGGAGCAGCAAGCGGCAGCAGCGCAGGAGCTGGAGCGCGAGCGTGCGAGAGCGGCGGATGCGTTAGCCGCGCAGCAGGCGGCGGCAGCGCAAGAGCTCGAGCAGGAGCGAGCGAGAGCAGCGGAAGCCGCGGAGGAGCTGGCGTTAGCCGAAGCGCTGGCAGCGGAGGAGCTCGAACGCGAGCGCGCGAAGGCTGCGGAAGCGCTGGCGGAGCAGCAAGCGGCAGCGGAACAGGAGCTGGAGCGCGAGCGTGCGAGAGCGGCGGAAGCGTTAGCCGCGCAGCAAGCGGCAGCGGAGCAAGAGCTCGAGCAGGAGCGAGCGAGAGCAGCGGAAGCCGCGGAGGAGCTGGCGTTAGCCGAAGCGCTGGCGGCGGAGGAGCTCGAACGCGAGCGCGCGAAGGCTGCGGAAGCGCTGGCGGAGCAGCTTGAACAGGAACGTGCGAGAGCAGCGGCAAGTTTGGCGGAGCAGCAGGCGAAGCTGAACGAAGAGCTGGAGCGTGAACGTTTAAGGGCCGTTGAAGCGGCCGAGGAATGGGCGCTGGCGCAAGCTTTGGCGGCTGAAGAGCTGGAACGCGAGCGTGCAAGAGCAGCGGAAGCGTTGGCTGCGCAGCAAGCGCAAGCGGCAAAGGTGATAGAACAAGAGCGAGCGAAAGCATTGGAAATGCTCGCTGAGCAAGTAGAGCGAGAGCGTGTGGCAGCTGCACAAGCACTAGCAGAGCAGAAGGCGAAGGCTGAGGAAGAGCTGGAGCGCGAGCGGATCAGGGCGGCAGAAGCGGCCCAGGAACTGGAGCAAGAGCGTGCGAAAGCAAGCAAAGCTGCGGAGGAGCTGATTTTGGCGCAATCCCTGGCCGAAGAAGAGCTCGAACGCGAGCGGGCAAGAGCAGCGGAAGCGTTGATGGCTGTGCAGGCACAAGCCGAACAGGAGCTGGCGCAAGAACGAGCGAGAATTGCGGAAGCCGCAGATGAGCTGGCGCTGGCGCAAGCTCTTGCAGAAGAGGAACTCGAACGCGAGCGAGCAAGAGCTGAGGAAGCGCTGGCCGCTTTGCAGGCGCAAGCTGCACAGGAGCTGGAGCAGGAGCGTGTGAAAGCCGCCGAAGTACTAGCCGAGCAAGTAGAACGCGAGCGTGCCCGGGCTTCGCAAGCACTAGCAGAGCAGCAAGCGGCGGCAGCGGAGGAGCTTGCCTTGGCTCAAGCCTACGCAGCAGAAGAATTGGAGCTAGAGCGCGCTAAAGCCGCGGTGCTTGCGGAACAGCTGGAACGTGAACGTGCGAAAGCGGCTGAAGCGGCAGACGAGCTGTTGCTGAACCAAACGCTTGCCGCGGAAGAGCTTGAGGCTGAACGTATAAGAGCGGCGGAAGCTTTGTCCGCGAAGCTGGAACAAGAACGCTCCATGGCGGCGCAAATCCTCTCTGAACAGCAAGCGGCAGCGGCACTGGAACTGGAAAGCGAGCGAGCGAAGGTAGCGGAAGCCGTAGACGAGCTTGCCTTGGCTCAAGTCATTGCTACTGAAGAGTTGGAGCAGGAACGCGCAAAAACGCTGGAGCTCATACAATCGAAGGAGCAGCAGTGGCAAGAGCAGCTTGCTCAGCTGGAACAATCGCTGAAGGCTGATTTCGAACGCCGCCGCAATGGCTGGATTGAAGAGCGTACCAAACTTCTTACGAAATTGTCCGAGCTGGAGCAGGCTTGGAATCAGGACAAACAGCTGCATGAGCTTCGTCTTGAAGCTGCGGATGAACACCTGATGCAGGCAATGGAGCAGGAAGAAGCGCTGCGTGCTTCGATCCGGACGATGGAGCAGCAATTGAATGAGCTTGAACAGCAATACGCTGAGGTAAAGGAGCAATTGGAGGAAGTTTCTCAGCAGTACTCACAATCGCTTGAGAAAGTCGGACAATTGGAGCAGCAAGCCTCGAAGCAGCTGGAATTGCAGACGGCCGTTGAAGTGCTCGCGGCGGAACAAACGGAGAAGCTGCAGCAATTGCAGGAGCAGTTTGATCTTCTCCAGGATGAAATGGAAAAGCAGCAGCGCCAATACGAAGCTGAGCGCTCTGTTATTGAGCAGCTTCATGCGGACCGATATAGCGAAGCAGAACGCCGTCTGGAAGAACAAGCGCGTCAATTGACAGAAGCATCTGCTATTTTTGAAGAAAAAGAGCTTGAGCTGGAGCTTCAATATGAAGAGGACAAGCACAAGCTGGAACGTAAATATCAAGAGCAGCAGGAGCAGCTTGAGCTGCGTTTTGCCGAGCAGCAATTTGAGTTGAAGGAACGTTATGAGCAGCAATTCGCTGAGCTGAAGCAGAAGCTGAACGCCGTCCAACTGACGAATCAGGAACTGGAAGACCGGCTGCAGGCACAAAATGCCTCCATGGCAGAGATGCAGGAGAAGCAAATAGCCGAGCTGGAGCAGCGTCATCAAGAGCAGCTTCGTTCCCTGGAACGGCAATTCACCGATCAGAATGAATTGCTTGAGCTTCAGTACATGGAGCAAATCGAGCTGCTGGAGCGTGAGCAGCAAGAGCTTAAGGCAGAGTGGGACGAACGGGAGCAGGAGAATAACCGTAAACTCGAGCAGCAGCGCCAGCTCTATGAGCATCGTTACGAGGAGCGTCTTTCGGAGGCGGAAGAGCGCTACTCCGAGCTTCTGGCGAAGCAGGAAGAGCAGCAGCATAACCTGCGCTCCCGCATTCAGGAGTTAGAATCGTCTCTGGAAGAGACGGTGCTGCGCAGTCTTGAAAAAGAAGAACAGCTCGCGGATTCAACAAAACGCGAAAGCGAGCTTTTGGAACAGCTGGAATATACCGCTGCTCGCGAACGGATCACGGTGCAGCAGATCGAAGTTGCTGCACAACAGATCAAGGAGCTTAACGAGAAACTACAGGCTGAGCAGCGGCTTGCAGAGCAAGCCAAGCGGGAAGCTGAGCGTCTGACGGAATCGGAACGTGCCTCCGAAGCAGCAGAGAAGTCTCTTCTCGAACAGCTCGAAGCGGCACGGAAAGAAGCGGCAGCGGCAGCGGATCTGCGGGTATTGCTTGATGAACAGGCACAATCGCTGGCGGCTGAGCATCAGGATGCTTCCGGCGAAACGGAAGCCCTCCGCGAGGAGCTCCGCGTACTTGGCGTGAAGCATGAGAAGCTGGAAATCGAGTACCGCAAGCTTCAAACGGAATACAATGAATGGATTGAGCTGATCGAGCACAGCTAAACCGCTACAGCCAAAGAGCCACCTGCTTAAGTGCAGGCGGCTCTTTGGCATACTTGGGTATACTGGCTCCGCAAATGCGTCAAACTGGCGCGAGGAGCCAAATCAGACGGATAAACCGTGTTAAACAAAACAGGGGTGACAGAGCCACCCAATACAGAAAAGAAGCCGCTCCAATGACATAGTATTCGAGCGGCTTCTTTTCTGTATTTACCCGTAGCTGACAATAGTTCCGGTAGGACCGCCTACCGGAAGGCTGGCCAAGCGGATGAGGTCCGGGGTGACGACCGCCGGGTCTTTGCCGGTGGCGTGCATTTCGGTACGCAGCGTACCGGGATTGTATAGGTTAACAAGGATGCCGTGCTCATGTTCCTCGTCGGCGAGCGTGCGGGTCAGCGATTCCAGGCCGGCTTTCGCTGCGCTATAGGCGGCATAACCGCCTGCTCCGTTCCAGGACAAGCCGGAGGTTATATTAATAATGCGGCCGTATTTGCTTTTGCGCATGGTTGGCAGGACGGCCTTTGTAAGTAGAAACGGTCCTGTCAAATTGGTGGCCACTTGTGCATGCCAATTCTCAGAGGTTAATTCCAGCACGGAACCGGGTTCGAATACGGCGGCATTATTTAATAACACATGGATGGAACCCCATTTGCCAATGACCTGCTGGACTGCGGATTGAATTTGACTTTCCTGCGTTATGTCGGTAGGGATGATCAGCGCTTCGCGGCCCGTAACCTGTTTGATCAACTCGGCTGTCTCCTGCAGCTTGCTCTCACGGCGGCCTAACAAAGCAACCTCGGCTCCTTCTTTCGCGAACGACAGGGAGGTTGCTCTACCTAGTCCCGAACCTGCACCGCTTACGATGGCAATCCGTCCGTTTAATAAGCTCATGGCTCATACCCTCCTTAAAAGAATAGTTTATGAATCATCTTATCAGACCGGAAGGCGGTTGGGGAAGAGTTCGTACCATCAGTCTTTCTTACCTTTTTGTAAAGGAATCATTATAATTCATATGTAGGCTGGCAAGCAGGCATGTCGCGGAAAATAAAAAAGACCTCTTCAATAAAGAGGTCTCTGCCGTAATAAGGCTTAAGCAGCTTCAACAATAAGCTTGGCCGACATTTTCGAATGTCCGCCGCCGCAAGGAATGTTGCATTTGATTTCGTATTCGCCGGCATCAAGCGTGATGGTTTTTGCTTTATTCTGAGTCAGCTTGACGTTTGTCTTCTCGATCTCGACGCCATGAACGCCATCGATGAGCTCGAGCTTAATGGTCTGACCTTTTTTGATATGGTATTCCGGCTGATCGAATTCCCAGCTGCTTGCTTTAATTACAACGTCTGCAACAGTAGAGCTTGCCGTGTCTGATCCGGAGTTATTATTCTTGCTGTTGGAGCCGCAGGCAGCTACGACAAACACAAGGCAAAGCACGGATGCAAATATGAGCCACTTCTTCATCTTCATACCCCTTTCATAGCCAAAAGCATAAAAATTTCAATACTTTTCCTATTGTAGCTTATCCACATCCAATTTGCAGTGACAGTCCCGTGACAAATGAAAAAGCCCCTGCCCATCGTTTCCGACTGGACAAGGGCTTCAAAGCTTATTTACTGCTAGTCGCGGTCACGGTAATCGCTTCGGCCTGCTTCGTACGGGGTGCTGACCGGAATGAACAAGTCGATAATCCCGATAACAAGAGCGGCTAAGATTGCGCCAAGCCAAGTGACGGATACGCCGCCAACGATAAACTGTGCAATCCAGATGACAGCCGCGCTGGCGATAAAGCCAACGATACCGCGCCCAAACGGAGTAACTTTTTTACCGAAAATACCTTCAATGATCCAGCCCAGCGCCGCGATAACAAGCGCCAGCAGGAGAGCACTCCAGAACCCGCCGACACTAAATTGCGGAACGATCCAGCCGACTACCATCAGAACGATGGCTGCAACGATAAAACGGACAACATGACCAAGAAAACTCATATCATTAGCCTCCTTATGTTAGGTTAGCCTAAGTATGGTGCGTTTCCTCACTTATTATGACCATTAATCAGGGAAACATGTATGAATCAAGCGGTGATGTCGTGCATCCTAAACCCCGATCAGCTATAATATAAGGGCGAGAGGAGTGTTCACTTGGACAGCAAAATTTTATCCACTTTGGAATTCCATAAAATTACGAATAAATTAGTGCATCATGCCGCTACATCGCTTGGGAAAAGCGTGTCGGGACAGCTTGCTCCGGTCTCCGATCTGGAAGACGTCAAGCATATGCTGCAGACGACCGATGAAGCCTACAAAGCAGACAGGCTGAAGGGCAATGCCCCGTTTGGAGGCGTTGTGGACATCAGCGCTTCCCTTCATCGCGCGCGGATTGGCGGAACCCTTAATCCCGCTGAGCTGTTGGATATCGCGGCAACGGCCAGAGGCGCACGCCGGGTGAAGAAGCATATCGACAATCTGCATGAGGATGATCCGATTCCGCTTCTGTTCCAGCTGACCGAGCAATTATCGGAGCATAAGCCGCTGGAGGATGCCATCTTTGATTGCATCGATGACCAGGCGGAAGTCATGGACAGTGCGAGCCCTGAACTCGCATCGATCCGCCGCGAGCTGCGGAGCGGAGAGTCCCGGATCCGAGAGAAGCTGGAACAGATGATCCGTTCGTCTTCGGTGCAGAAGATGCTGCAGGATTCCATCATTACGCTTCGGAACGACCGTTACGTCATTCCGGTTAAGCAGGAATACCGTTCGCATTTTGGCGGGATTGTCCATGACCAGTCGGGTTCCGGCGCTACCCTGTTCATTGAGCCGGAAGCCATCGTTTCGATGAATAACAAGCTGCGGGAAACCAAAGCCGCGGAGCTTCGCGAAATTGAGAAAATCCTGCAGAAGCTGACTGCCCGTGCGGCAGAGCATGTGGAGGACTTGCTCTATAACCAGGATCTGCTCGGCAAGCTGGACTTCGCCTATGCCAAAGCGCGGCTTGCCCATGAGATGAAGGCGACTTTGCCGCGCATGAACGACAGGGGCTTCCTCAAAATCAAACGCGGACGCCATCCGTTGATCGCTCCGGATAAAGTTGTGCCGCTTGATGTGGAGCTTGGCAATCAATTTACGGCCATTATTGTTACCGGTCCGAATACGGGCGGTAAAACGGTATCCCTGAAGACTGTGGGACTTCTCAGCCTGATGGCAATGTCCGGATTGTTTGTACCGGCGGAAGAAGGCAGCCAGCTTTGCGTGTTTGACTCTATCTATGCCGATATCGGCGATGAGCAGAGCATTGAGCAAAGCCTCAGTACCTTCTCCAGCCATATGACGAATATTATCCGGATTCTGGGGTCCATGACGTCCAAGAGCCTTGTACTGCTCGACGAGCTTGGTGCGGGAACCGACCCGGCAGAAGGCTCGGCGCTTGCGATTGCCATTCTGGAGCATATCCATAAGCTCGACAGCCGCATTATCGCGACTACGCATTATAGCGAGCTGAAGGCTTACGCTTATAACCGCAAAGGCGTTATTAACGCGAGTATGGAGTTCGACGTTGCGACGCTTAGCCCGACTTACCGCCTTCTTGTTGGCGTTCCGGGACGAAGCAATGCGTTTGCCATTGCGGAACGGCTGGGTCTCAGCCAGGCGATTATTGATCATGCCCGCGGCGAGGTGAGCGAAGAGGATCAACGCGTCGAGAACATGATTGCCTCTCTGGAGGAAGATCGTCTAAGCGCGGAATCGGAGCGTAATACGGCAGAGTCGATGCGTCGCGAGATGGAAGCGCAGCGTAAACGCCATGAAGCGGAGCTGGAGCGCTTCGAGGAGCAACGCGACAAAATGCTGCTGAAGGCGCAGGAGGAAGCGCATGAGGCCGTTGCCAAGGCCAGACGCGAAGCGGATCAGATTATTGCGGATCTTCGCAAGCTTGCGCTTGAGGAAGGTGCTTCCGTCAAGGAACATAAGCTGATTGAAGCGAAGCGCAGACTGGAGGAAGCGGCACCGGAGCTAGCCACGAAGAAGAAGCGTCCGGCAGGCGGCGGAGCGAAGAAGCCGGCGAAGATTGGAGCCGGCGATGAGGTTATGGTCTATAGCCTTAATCAAAAGGGTATTGTTGTAGAGATAGGCGCATCGGATGCTACCGTTCAGCTTGGCATTATGAAGATGAAGGTCGCGCTTGATGATCTGGAGCTGATCAAGCCGGTGGCGCAGCTTAACAAGCAGCAGCAGCCAAAGCAGACGGCAAGCTTGAAACGTTCAAAGGAGGATAGCCTCCGGATGGAGCTGGATCTCCGCGGAGCGAATCTGGAGGAAGCAATTATTGAAGTGGATCGTTTCCTCGACGAGTCGTATTTGGGCGGTCTTGGTCAAGTGTATATCATTCATGGCATGGGCACCGGCGTATTGCGCGCGGGAATCCAACAATATTTGCGCAAGCATAGTCTCGTGAAGACGTATCGTCTCGGAAAATACGGCGAAGGCGGCGCAGGCGTAACCGTGGCGGAGCTGAAATAGCTTCGCCGTTAAGCTTGCGGCACGGCAAGCAAGCCTTTGGGAGTGATAAGGATGGGTAATGAAGTCGATCGTTTGCTCAGCAATTCGTATGCGGCATCTCTCGTTTATGTATCGCTGGTTGTGCTGTCGCTTATCGTCTTTCTGTCCGTGTTTGAGCTTGTGACCCGTTATAATTGCTGGAAGGAAATCAAGAACGGCAATGTGGCGGTAGCTATGGCGACAAGCGGAAAAATATTCGGAATATGCAATATTTTCAGGTTTTCCATTGAAGCGAAAGTGTCCGTGTACGAAAGCCTGATTTGGGGGATATTCGGCTTCATCATTTTGCTTGCCGCTTATTTCTTGTTTGAGTTTCTTACGCCGGTGTTCAAGATTGATGACGAAATCGCTAAGGATAACCGGGCGGTAGGGTTTATTGCCATGATTATTTCCATTTCTTTGTCCTATGTTATCGGAGCAACGGTTATATTGTAAGCGGCATATGCTTACGCAATAAGAATTGCTCTGCAATTCTTTAGGCTTATGCTTTCGAAGTAAGAATTGCTTCGCAATTCTTTTTAGGAGGGCAGTCATGAAGTATTTGTGGGGAATATTACTCGCGATTGCAATTATATTTTTTGGACTAGGCGTTATCTATATTATGAACAATTAAGCTTGTGGAGGGTTTTGGAATGGAAGAGCAAACAATTTGCCCATGGTGCGATACCGAAATTGTATGGGATGAGGAAATCGGGCCGGAGAAGCATTGTCCGCACTGCGAGAATGAACTAAGCGGCTACCGTACGATGCAGATCGGGATCGACCGCGATGAAGACGAGCAGGACGACAACTGGGATGAGGATCAGGAAGAGCAAAAGCAGGATGATTCCTATAACGATGAATCCAACGAGGGCTTCCGTCAAATGAATGTTTCCTGGCTTGCGGCGGAAGAGACCATCCGTCAAATCACGGACAGCCAGGAAGAAGCGCCGGAGTGTCCTTCTTGCCGTGAATATATGCTGGAAGCGGGAAAACAAACCGTATCGCTTCAGCCAACGGTACATGCCGTAACCGGTAAACCCGTTATTCAATCACCGTTCGAGACCGTAACTTATATCTGTCCGTCCTGCTTCCAGATTTCGACGGTTCTTAGCGAAAAAGCCCGGAACCAGATGCTGGAGCTGCTTGCGCCAAAAGAGTAATTAATGGAAAACGGCATGGGGCCTGCTCAATTGGGAAACCTAACGGAACATCACTGTTAGGAGGAATCGGATTGAAGCAGAGTCATTATGGCGTAAAGACCGGCGGGCGTATGCCTGGCAGATCAGTCGGCCGCGTTGTCCCGGGTTCTCGCCACGGCGGAGCGCTGGATACGCAGGCCATCTTGCTGCTGACGGTACAAGGTCTGTTTGGCGTAGCAAGCGCACTGTCCGGAACGTTCATCCCGGTCTATCTCTGGAAAGCAAGCCAGTCCCTTATGCTGATTGGCTGGTACACGCTTGGACAATACATAACAAGCGGCATCATCTTTTGGCTGGCAGGCAAATGGGTGAAGGAACATCATAAAATGTACAGCCTCCGTCTTGGCATCGTGCTGTCGGGGGCGTTTTATTTTACGGTACTCATGCTGGGCCAGCAGGCCAAAACCTACAGCATTCCTCTTGGCATGCTGAGCGGTATGGCACTAGGATTTTATTGGATGGCTTATAATGTGGTTTATTTCGAAATTACCGAGCCGGATAACCGCGACCGGTTTAATGGAATAGCGGGCATATTAGGCGCGTTGTCGGGGATTATTGCCCCATGGGTTTCGGGCTTCCTGATTACGACGCTGCATGGCGAGCGAGGTTACAAGCTTATCTTCACGATTTCCCTCGTTATTTTTGGTCTGGCTGTTGTCGGCAGCTTCTGGCTGAAGAACCGCGGCGTTATAGGTGAAAAGTACAAATGGTTCCTTGGCATTGAAGAACTGAAAGAGAAGGGAAATCCATGGCGGAGGATGTTTGGCGCCATCGTCGCTCAAGGCGTTCGAGAGGGCGTCTTTATGTTCCTGATCGGACTCGTCATCTACATCGCAACTAAAAACGAAGGGAAATTGGGGAATTTCTCGCTGATAACTTCCCTTGTTGCCCTAATCAGCTTCTGGTTTGTCGGCAAGCGCCTCAAACCAAGCAACCGCAGAATCGCGATGCTGGCAGGTACGATCATGATTGGTCTGATCATTCTTCCGTTGTTCTATAAAGTCACTTACAGTACATTGCTTATCTTCGGCATAGGTACTTCCTTGTTTATACCGTTGTACATTATCCCGATGACATCCCGGGTGTTCGACCTGATCGGCCACTCCGAGGAAAGTGCCGTTAACCGCGAGGAGCTAATCGTTCTCCGCGAGGCCGGCCTCATTATTGGCCGTGTCATCGGCCTAGCCGCTTATCTGGTTGTCGTATCCCAGACGCAGACACCGGCGGCAATCGTTACTCTTATGTTTTGTGTTGGTATCGTTCCAATAGCCGGATGGTTTTTTATCCGGCCATTCCTTTCGGCCAACAATAAATTTCGTTAAGTGCTTTTTAAAGGTTTCAGTCGTCCGAGAGCGCGGAGCGAGTCTATCATGAATGAGAAGCGTTAGCGCTCGCCTTTGTCTAGGAATTTCAACCGCTAAGCGGTTTAATTCAAAGAAATTCAGGGACAACAGCGATCGAATCATGATAGACTCGCGCAGCTTGGGCTGGATGGAACGACTGAAGTCTTTAACTAACACGAAAAGGAGAATTTATGCCACGAATAGTGTCCACCATCATCGACCTCATCGGCGAAACGCCCGTCATCAAGCTTAACCGGCTTATTCAACCGGGAAGCGCGGATGTGTGCGTAAAGCTGGAGCGGTTCAACCCGAGCGGCAGCGTGAAGGACCGCGCCGCATCGGCTCTTATCGAAGGGGCTGAGCAGCAAGGTTTAATCTCCCCGGGCAGTACCATTATCGAGCCGACCAGCGGCAACACCGGTATTGGCTTAGCGATGAATGCGGCTGCCAAAGGCTACAAGCTTATCCTGATCATGCCGGACAATATGTCGGCGGAACGAATCAAGCTGCTGCAGGCATACGGGGCAGACGTTGTTCTGACGCCAGCCGCGGAAAGAATGCCCGGAGCCATCCGCAAGGCGCTTGAGCTGCAAGCGGATATTCCTGGCAGCTTTATCCCGAACCAGTTCGAGAACCATGCCAACCCGGACATCCACCGGACAACAACGGCTTTAGAAATCCTGCAGCAAATGGGTGGCAAGCTGGATGCCTTCGTTGCCACTGCCGGAACGGGCGGGACCATTACCGGCACCGGCGAGACGCTTAAGGCTTCATTGCCTCATATACATATTGCTGTTGTCGAACCTGCCGGTTCGCCTGTTCTGTCGGGAGGTCAGCCCGGTCCTCATAAGCTGGTTGGCACAAGTCCCGGTTTTGTCCCCGCGATCCTGAACACGGAAGTTTATGACGAGATTATTCAGGTAGCGGATGAAGATGCCATTCAGACGATGAGAGATCTTGCGCGTCTTGAAGGGTTGCTGCTGGGACCGTCCTCCGGCGCTTCCGTTTGGGCTGCTATGCAGGTTGCCAAGAAGCTTGGAGCGGGCAAGCGTGTTTTATGTATCGCACCGGATACCGGCGAGCGGTATTTAAGCATGAATCTATTTTAAGGGAGGGTTAGATGGTTGAATAAGACAATCGCAATTACGGGCGCTTCAACAGGAATCGGGCTGGCAACGGCAATGCTATTCGCCCAAAACGGCTGGTCGGTATTTGCCGGAACAAGGAATTTGGAGCGCGAGCGGCAACTGCATAACGTCGAAGGCCTGGAATGGCTGGAGATGGAGGTTACCGATCCGGTGTCATTGCAAAAAGCGTTTGAGCAGATCAAAGACCGGACGGGCGGCAAGCTGGATGTGTTATTCTGCAATGCCGGCTTCGGATTTCTCCGGACGCTGGGACAGGCATCCATGGACGAAATTCGCAACGTGTTCGAGACGAATGTATTTGGCGTTATTCATACCATTAAGGAAGCCTTGCCCATGCTGCGCGAAGCAGGCAAGTCGCATATTATGGCAACCTCCAGCGTGGGGGGATTAGTTGGCCAGCCGTTCAACGAAATCTACTGCTCCAGCAAGTTTGCGTTGGAGGGCCTGCTGGAAAGCCTCGCAACCTATTACAAACCTCTCTTTAATATCGATATTACCCTTGTTGAACCGGGAGCGATCGCGACCAACTTTAACGATACGGTCTTTAAACAGCTGGGCAGCACGGGAGGTATCCTGAACGATGAGTACAAGGCGTTAATCGACAGGTATGTGGAGCAGTTTTCCAAACGCAATGCGGTTCCGCAAACGGCCGAATCGGTCGCCGAGGTTGTGTTTAGCCTTGTTAGCCTCGAGGAAAAGCCGCTTCGCATCCGGACTTCGGAGGCGGCGGATAAATTTACGGTCTACAAGACGGAAAAGGATCCAACCGGCCTGGACGGGATGCTGAATGTCCGCAAGCTTCATCTGGGCTTATAATCGCCTCGAGTTCTGTCCGAAAAGAAAGCCCTTAAAGCTTATTTCCAAGCTTTAAGGGCTTCTTTTATAAGTCCGCGGCGTTCTCTTACATAATCGAGAATGAAAGAAGGCTCGTCGAGAAACGTGTCGTAGCTGCTTTTGCGGGTAAAATCATCACGGATTGCCGGCGTGATCTCTTTGTATAAGCGGGTAATCATAGGATCGATCCGCTCAACGGTAAAGGCTGTTTTCAATAGTTTCTGCAGGATTGCGCGGTATCTTTGACGGCAGGAAGAGAATTTAAACAGCTTGCCGGTCAGACTATTATACCCCTGCAGCCTTACAAGATCGCTGCCGCATGGCTTTCCGTAGCAGTTTCTCCCCCAGGTTCCCTCGTAATCCCAAGGAATAATTCGATATTTGCTTGTTTTCTTATGCTCATACAGGGCATAGTTCTGATCAAAGCCGTCGTAGTTGCCCGTTAGAACCGCTCCGGCCAGCCACAATAAATATTGATTGATATCCAGCCGTTTGGCCGTATAGACGCTCAACTGTTTGCTAGAGAGGGAGTTAATATTGCGAATGAAACGGACCAGACGGTATTTTGTGTTTGTTTGTCCCTTCACGATTTCATATCCGTCAAACAGCGAGTCCTTTTTCGCATTTGTATTCTGATCGACAAGACTGAAATCCGCGCTGTCATTAACGGCATAGATCAAGGAGGTATAACCGATACCTCTTTTTCTAAAGAACCGCCCATCCACCGCTTCAATCTCCAAATAAACCCCTTGCTCATAACCGTTAATCTCGACGGAGATATGCTGGGTTTCCGGGGACGGCACTCCAATGAGGTTGAAAAATTGAAAGGATAAGGCGTTGCGGATCATGGAGGGATCGTCGAATTCCGCGTTCCAGTGCAGCGTCTTGCCCCCGTCTAGCCTGATCTCGAACGATTTTTTCGTGTAATTGCGCGTATGGCCGCCCCGAATGCCGCAAGTCCCCGAATAGCTTTTTCCATCTATTTCAATATGGATGGGTTTAAACGATTTACTCCAAGGATTGTTCTTCAGATCCCACAGATCATCCTCGTCAATTTCAATTTTACGTATAGGCAGCTGTGCCACGGGCTTCACCCCTTAAGACCGAAGTCAAAGCCTATCGTGGCCGATAGGCTCCTGTGCTTATTTACGGTATTCGGGAAAGGGAGGGAATGACACCCGCAAGTGATGAAATAGTTTATTTCTCCTTTTTGTCCGCATAAATGGTTACTAATCTAGTACCTCTCCTATACGGGTTACATATAAATATATTACAAACCGTCACCAATGGTAGATGACTAGATAGCGAAACACCAGGAAGTTCAGCCTATTAGTGGTAGAAGGTCAATTGGATGGCACGGTTGTAAATCTATTAAGAGAGAGTTATCGGAGGGATTTATTACATGTACGGAGGCAATTGGCAGCAAGGTAGCAACAACAGCAGCGGACACCAATGGCACAAGAATCAAAAAAGCCACAGAAGCAATGGCGGCACAGGCACAGGCACAGGCACAGGCACAGGCACAGGCACAGGCAACACTGAACTTAGAAACTTGGTAGGCGAATTTGTCAGAATCAACCGTGGCGGTCCAGAGTCTCTGGAAGGCAAACTGCTCGCAGTAAAAAGCGATTACCTGGTACTTTCGACAAGAGAAGGCGTTGTATACGTTGACCTGAGCCATGTTAAAAGCGTAACTGGTTTTGCTACAGGCAGAAGCGGCGGAACTAGCAACGACTATATCAACGCTAATAACTTCAGAGGCGTTATTAATGCTTTAACGAAAGAATTCGTGCAAATCAACTGGGGCGGACCGGAAAAGGTAGAAGGCTTCCTCGCTGAAGTACAAGGCAACACAGCACTCGTTGTAGCAGCAAATAATCAAGTTGTTTATATCCTGGTTGACCACATCAAAACAATCAAAAAATTTGGCGGCAAATCCGGCGACAACAAATCCGGCGGCAACAACAACAAAACCGGCGGCAACAAAGGTGGAAACCAAGGCGGCAACAAAGGCGGCAACAAATCCGGCGGCAATAAAAACAACAACAAATCCGGAGCTCAAGGTGCTCAATCCGGCGGTAACAAAACGGGTAACCGTGCAGGTGCTCAAGCTCAAGGACAAACGACAGGCAACAAATCGAGAAAATCCGGTGGCAGCAACCGCTCGAAAAAAGGCTAATCGATAGATAGAAGCCGGGCATTTACTTTAGTGTCCGGCTTCCTTAATAGATGAAGCTTTTGAAAAGGAGGTCGAGCAGTTGAAGAACCAGCATCCTTTCCTCGATTCACAGGTTGAGCTTGTTATTTCCGGCAGAGCGGGCATACGCGGCAAGCTGATTGATTTTGGCCCCGATATTCTTGTCCTCTATAACGGCACCCAGTTTTTTTACGTACCGCTTATCCATTTGCAGCAAATGAGAATTGTACAGGATGAAGATCAAAGCTACAGCAGTACGCCGGAGCTTCCTTTCGAACCGTACAATGACTCCATATCTTTCCGCAAAATTTTATTGAATTCCAAAGGTATGTTTTCGGAAATTTATATTACCGGCAATCAATCCATACATGGCTATGTTACAGCAGTAATGAACGATTTCTTTGTTTTTTACTCGCCGGTCTACCATTCCGTCATGATCTCCATGCGGCATCTTAAATATCTGGTACCCTATAACGCCAACGTTACCCCATACTCGTTGTCATCCGAACAATTTCCGCTCAAGCCAACGCCTTTAACCCTTGCACGGACCTTTGATCAGCAGCTGCGCAAACATATCGGACAATTCGTCGTTCTTGATCTCGGGGAAAATCCTAGAAAAACAGGTGTCCTCAAAAATGTCGATTTGAACCTGCTTGAACTTGCGGATGCGAGTGGATCATCGGTGTTTATCCATTTTGATCACGTCAAAACGATTCACCTGCCCTAAACGGTAAAAGCCCTTTTGATCGCGTCCAGCAAATCAAAGGGCTTTTCGACGTGATAAGGAAATGCATCACTTTTCTTCCTAAGGGGAATGCTGGAAGCGAAGGTGGTGAATGTCTGTGCAGCTTAATGCCAAGCCTATCGGTTTATGGCCGATTGTTATGATGACTCTGCTCAGCGTTGGTCTTGTCAATCACGTCATTGTTGTTCCCCTGCTGCTTGCCGAAGCGAAAAGAGATGCTTGGCTGAGTATTCCGGTTGCGCTTATTATAGCGCTTCCCATTGCAGCGTTTCCTTTGCAGCGCGTGATGTTCAAGATGAACAGAGTACGCTTTGACGAATGGCTCAGGCAGCGTGTCCCGGCTTTTTTTGTATGGTTGATTCTCGCAATTATTAATTTGGCTTTGCTGTTTGTCGCTTTTGGATCATTGGTGGACGTTGTCGCCTGGACATCCAATACCTATCTGCCGTTGACACCGCAATACGTGGTTCTGTTTATCTTCTGCTTTATCTGTATGTTTGCGGCTATGAACGGGCTGCGCACGATTGCTTATGTATCCTGCATTCTGCTTCCTATCGTTGTTGTGCTGGGAGACTTTGTCATGTCGGCCAACATGCCGGCCAAGGATTACCGGTTCTTGCTTCCGATGTTTGAAACGGGGTTGTACCCGGTACTCAAAGGGGCCGTTTATTCCCTTAGCGCCTTTATGGAACTGTCCTTCCTGCTTCTTATCCAACATGAAATGAAGAGAAGCTTTAAGAAGTGGCATCTCCTGCTGCTGACCGTTATGCTCATGCTCTTGACCCTGGGGCCTACGGTAGGAGCTATTACTCTGTTTGGACCTGAAGAAGCAAGCATGATGCGTTATCCGGCTTATTCGCAATGGCGTATTGTGAAGATCGGCAAATATTTCGAGCATGTTGATTTTTTTGCCGTGTTTCAATGGCTTTCCGGCGCTCTTATTCGGATATCGCTGCCGCTCTATTTAATTCAGCTTTACGGACCGTTCAGGAAAATAAAGCGGAAATGGATCGGCATGCTGATCACCGTTTTAGTCTTGGCTGCCGCAAGTTTTACCGTTCTGATGCATATGAAATGGTACATGATCCTAATGCAAGGCTACTTTCAGGTAGCCTGGATTCTGTTTGGCGCCGTTCTCCTGCTGTTATGGATTCTCTCGTACCGCAAACCAAAGAAATCAGCCCGGCCGGAAGCACAAGGAGGTTACCGCAATGAGTCATGATCCGGAAGTACAACATCGCAAACGGGACCGCCTCGATCAGATTTTTGATGAGCTGGACGGCTCCGGCGATATCGTTATCCAGACCCTTGAGGTCGGCAAAGAGGGGCCTAAGCGGCCATTCCGTATTCTGATGTGCAGCGGCATGGTGGACATGCAGACCGTGTTTATCGCTTTGTTGCCGCAGCTGGACAAGCTGGCCGAGACGCTAAATAAAGCTTTTGGCCAATCCGAAATAACAGGAGACGTGCACGAGCCTGTCGTGATGGAAGAAAATCTGCACAAACTAGGCTACTCGTTTGGCGCACGTCTTTCTTTGGATGATGAACGGGAAGTGGCTTTCTTTTATTCCAACCTTTATTCGGGCAGCGTAATCGCCGTCGACGAATCTACGCGGTCCGTCTACTCTTTTGATATTGCTAGCATTCCGGGACGGCAGCCTGAAGAATCTACGATGGAGCTGTCGATCAAAGGGCCGCGAGACGGGTTTGTAGAAGGAATTGCAACAAATATCGCGCTTGTTCGCAGAAGACTTCGGACGCCGGAACTAAAAGTGGAAAACATGAGAATCGGGACGGAATCACAAACGGAAGTTTCAATGATGTACATGAGCAGCAAAGCAGAGGCATCCTTGGTCAATGAAGCGAGAAAAAGGCTGGAAGCTATTCAAATCGAGACTTTGTACAGCTCGTCCGAGCTGGAAGAGCTTGTGTCTGACCGGCCCAACAGCTTGTTCCCGCTGGTCGATTATATTGGCCGTCCAGACTATGTCGTTCAAGCGGTAATGCAGGGCAGGGTATGCCTGTTTGTTGATGGCAATCCGTCAGTCATTATACTTCCCGGCAATTTGTCGCTCCTGATCAAATCGCCGGAGGATGCTCATCTCCCCTACTATTTTGTCTCCCTCGAGCGTTTGCTCCGGATTAGCGGGTTTATTCTTTCGATCTGTTTGCCAGGCTTCTGGGTAGCACTATCAGCGTACAACACCGATCAGATCCCGTTCACGCTGCTGGCTACGGTGACCAACTCCCGAATTGGTCTTCCCATTTCCGCCACGATGGAAATGTTCTTAATGATGACGATGTTCGAACTGTTTCGGGAGGCTGGTGTCCGGCTGCCGCGTCCGGTCGGCCAGACCGTATCCGTTGTAGGCGGATTAATTATTGGCGATGCTGCCATTCGGGCAGGTCTGACCTCTCCGACAATGCTGGTAGCAGCTGCGATTACGGCCGTGGCTACTTTTACGCTGGTTAACCAAACTTTAAGCGGAACGGTAAGTATTTTAAGGTACTTCGTGTTAATCCTCTCTTCAATGTTTGGTATATTCGGGTTCTTTGTCAGCGTGTTTTTAATCTTGATCTATATGTGTTCCCTTGAAACGTTTAATCAAAACTATATGCAGCCGATTGCCCCTATCAAATGGAAGGGACTCGTATCGGGATTGCTGCAGAAGTCCTGGAAGTCGAGAGCAAAAGGTGAGAAGTCATGACTATTCCTGCGACCCTGCGGGGCTATGTAAAATCGGTTAAAGCCGCCATTGCCATCTGCATCATGCTGGTAACAGGGGGCTGCTGGGATGAAGTCAATCTGCAGGATATCAGTTATATTTCGGCTATTGGCGTCGATTATGTAGACAATAAATTCATTGTATATGCGCAGATGATTTCGTTTGGCGTAATAGCAAAACAAGAAGGCGCTCCGCCGCCGGGAAGTCCGATCTGGGTCGGGAAGCATGAAGGGAATACGAATCTGTCCGCGATATTTAGCTTAATGGATTCTTCCCAATACAAGCTTTCCTTGAATCATTTGAAGTCAGTCGTTATTCACGAGCGTGCCTTCCCGGAAATGAAGCAGATTATCGACAGCCTTAACCGGCTTAGTTCCACCCGATTCAATTCCTTCGTATTTGGAACCAAAACAGACATTAACGAGTTGTTTACGATGGACATGCTGTTTAACAAAACGCCGCTGACAACGCCGCTTTACGCACCTCAAATCGAATATAATCAGAACAGTTATGTCGAGCCGATGACCCTGCAGACATTCGTGCGCGATGCTCTTGAACCGGCTATGTCCGTCAAGCTTCCTTCGCTTTCGATTCTGCCGAATGACTGGGAGAATAATAAAAAGAAGCTAAACTTTTTAACCATTGATGGCGTGTTTTTATTCAATGAAAAGAAACCGTCCGGTTATGTGTCCAGGGCGAAGTCCGAAGGGCTAATCTGGGTTGGCGAAGCATTCAAACGGTCACTCATTCCAATCCAGGTTGAAGACAAAAGAGCCTCCGTTATTGTTGATTCGGCAAACTCGAAGGTAAAGGTTAGCAAGGATAATAACAATCCTCAATTTGTATTACAGGTTAATCTGACCGGGCATTTAATTGAAGCATCGAGCGATATTACAGACGAAGAGCTTATTAAGCAAGTAGAAAAGACTGTAAAAAAACAGCTCGAGGACACTTACGCGAGAGGATTAGCCCTCAATGCCGATATATATGATCTCGAGCATCAGCTGTACCGTCATCACAATAAGAAGTGGAAGCGCCTTGAGAAAGAGAATTGGAAGCCCGGTCGAAAAGATTTGACGATCGAAGTGAAATGCAAGATTACGAAGGAATCGGAGCTCCGCACGAAATCCGAGCTCGAGCTGCATACATAATCCATGGGAGTTACGCCCATAATACGTATGCTATCCCAAACTTGGCATGAAGGAGACGAAAACATATGCTTCAAGCTCTAACCGCGAAGGAACTGGAATATATCGCGGACTCGTTGTCCAATGAAGATCTGCTGATCAAGCAAAATGCACTGCTTGCGTCCCTAGCGACTAACCCGACGTTAAGACAAGCCGGCACGGCGGAATTGCAAACGCATCAGCAGCATTATCAGACGCTGATGCAAGTACTGCAGCAGCATCAGCATTTGGCGCCAACGCAACCACAATAACTACTTACGAAGCATAAGGGGCTTCGCAATTTATTTTAGGAGGGTCCATCAACCATGTACCAACAACAGCATCATTTGCCGGATGAAGATTTGGCTTATACCGTACTTGCCGATCTGAAACGGGTTGTACGCGAGTATGCGACGGCTGCGACGGAATCGACTTGCCCGGAAGTGCGTCAAATGTTCACCCATTTGCTGAACAGCACGCTGAAGCTGCAAGGGAACCTATTCCAGGCCATGCAGTCTCAAAATATGTACAGCACGGCTTCTTCCGCGCTTCGTCAGGAAATCGACAAGCAAACGAAGGAATATCAGCAAACCCAGCAAAAAACGACTCAATATTTGCAGCAGCGCTTGGGCAACTCCCAGCCGTCGTTCCTTCAGTACGGCCAGTTCCAGCAACAGCAGCAGAACCAGTCGCATCAGCCTTTCTACATGTAAAGACCCTTCGGGGTCTTTCGTTTTTTTTCTTTGCAGGAACCTTTAATTCGTTGTAAAATATTTTAATAACCGCAGTTTTGGAAGGAGTTTGACGATGAACGAACTACAGCTGAAAGTGCTGGAGCTGCTCAAGGAAGACGCGCGACGCGACGCCGACCTGATCGCCGCCATGCTGAATGAGCCGGTGGAGAGCGTAAAGCAGGCAATCGCCTACATGGAAGAAGAACATATCATCGTTAAATATGCCACAGTTGTGAACTGGAGCAAGGTTGATGACGAGAAGGTTACGGCATTGATCGAGGTTCAAATTACACCTGAGCGCGGACGCGGCTTTGAAGGCATCGCCGAGCGCATATACTTATATCCGGAAGTGAAATCGGTCTATCTGATGTCCGGGGCATACGACTTGCTTGTCGAGATTGAAGGTAAGAATCTGAAAGAGGTTGCCTCTTTTGTTTCCAATAAATTATCGCCGATCGACAAAGTGCTGTCGACAAAAACGAACTTTATTCTGAAAAAATACAAACAGGACGGAATTATCTTCGAGGAGCATGAGGGTGACCATCGATTGATGATTTCGCCGTAAAGGGTGATGGCTATGATTAAAGACGAGGTAACATCGAATCATCGCCAATCAATGGCTGATTACTTGTCGCCGCTTGCTCGGAGCATTAAACCGTCAGGCATCCGGCGCTTTTTTGATTTGGTCAGTACCCGTAAGGACGTAATTACGCTTGGCGTAGGCGAACCGGATTTCGTAACGCCATGGCATGTGCGCGACGCTGCTGTGTACGCGCTCGAGAAAGGCAAGACGCAATATACATCCAATGCCGGCATGCCGGAGCTGCGCGAAGCGATTGGTCAATATTTGAACGATTCCTTTGCCGTTTCCTATAATCCGGCTAACGAGGTTCTGGTAACGGTCGGCGGCAGCGAGGCGATTGACCTTGCCCTGCGGGCATTGATCAGCCCGGGCGACGAGATTCTGATTCCGGAGCCATGCTATATTTCCTACTCGCCAATTACGACGTTAAGCGGCGGGAAAGCCGTTGGCATCGAGACCTTCGCGAAGGATAATTTCAAGCTGAAGGCGGAATCGCTGCGTGCGGCGATTACACCAAAGTCCAAGGTTCTTATTTTATGTTATCCAAGCAATCCAACCGGCGGCATTATGACCTATGAGGACTGGCTGCCAATCGCTAAGGTTGTTGAAGAGAACGACCTGATCGTTATTTCCGACGAAATCTACGCAGAGCTTACTTACGGCTCCAAGCATGTGAGCTTTGCTGCAATCCCGGGCATGAAGGACCGGACGCTTCTTGTGAGCGGCTTCTCCAAAGCCTTTGCCATGACCGGCTGGCGGATGGGTTACGCATGCGGCCATCAGGATCTGATTGGCGCCATGCTGAAGATTCATCAATATACCGTTATGTGCGCGCCGATTATGGCACAATATGCAGCGCTTGAAGCGTTGACTCCTCATGGCCTGGAAGAAAAGGACCGGATGATGGAGTCCTACAACCAGCGCAGACGTCTTGTTGTGAAGGGCTTCCGGCAAATCGGACTGGAGTGTCACGAGCCGGAGGGAGCGTTTTACGCTTTCCCTTCCATTACGTCAACAGGTCTAACCTCCGAGCAATTCGCACAGCGGCTGCTGGAGGAAGGGAATGTCGCTGCTGTTCCCGGCGATGTATTTGGCCTAGGAGGCGAAGGACATCTGCGCTGCTCCTACGCAACATCGGTTGCCCAGCTTACGGAAGCACTTGACCGGATTGGACAATTTGTTCATAAGCTGAAGCAAGGCTAATAGGAGTAGAGGAAAACAGGCAGGGCTCGCCCTTGCCTGTTTTTTTGCGAAATGAACAAGCAGATATATGGTATAGTGAAGGGAACTAAACCCTTAGAAAGGGCTGATTGGTATGAAAATTTATACTCGTACGGGAGACAAGGGTCAAACCTCGCTTATTGGCGGTCGGGTTCGCAAAGACGATATCCGCGTTGAAGCTTACGGCACAATCGATGAGCTGAACTCTTTTGTCGGGCAGGCGGCTGCGGAGGCTGCGAAGCACGAGGAACTGAAGGATATGGCCGCACTCCTCGTAGATCTTATGCAGGAGCTGTTTGACTGCGGCTCGGACCTGGCCTATGCAAGCCCGGGTGCTCCGCTTAAAGTGACGGAAGAAGCGGCGATTAGGCTTGAGGCCATGATCGATCAATATTCCGAAGAGGCGCCTGAGATTACAAGATTTATTTTACCGGGTGGGAGCTCCGTATCGGCTTTGCTTCATGTATGCCGGACCGTATGCCGACGGGCGGAACGCCGCGTCGTTACACTTGCAGCCGAGCATCCTGACAACCCGGCTAATCCGGAAGTGCAGAAATATTTAAACCGGTTGTCGGACTTTTTCTTCGCAGCGGCAAGGGCGGCGAATGCGAAGCTTGGCGTGCCTGACACCGAATATGTACGGAGTGCGGAAGTGTTCCGCAAGAAATCGAAATGACAGTCAAAGATATAGCGGGTTATTACAAAGCGCTGGCCGTTGAGGTCGGCGCTGATATGGCAGGAAAAGACGTCAGAACCGTGCTGGAGCGGAAGCTGGGCGTATCCCGCTCGCTTCTGTCCCGGCTCAAGCTGACCGAATATGGCATTACCATTAACGGAGTAAGGGCATACACCACGGCGAAAGTGACCGAAGGAGATTTGGTCGCCATTCGAATGGAGGAAGAGATCTCGGAGGATATTTTGCCGCAGGATCTGCCTTTATCGATTGTGTTCGAGGATGATTATCTGCTAGTCGTGAACAAACCCGCGGGCATCATCGTCCATCCGACCAAAGGACATTACACCAACACGCTCGCAAACGGGATAGTCCATCATTGGCAGGTTAAGGGTGAACGTGTCCGGTTCCGCCCGGTCCACCGGCTGGACGAGGATACATCGGGACTTGTCGTGATTGCCAAAAATCCGTACATTCACCAGCAGCTGTCCGAACAGTTGCAGGCCGGAACAATAATGAAAATCTATTGCGCCTACGTTTACGGTACGCCATCCCCGGCAAACGGAACGGTAGATGCGCCAATTGACCGAGACCCGGAGGATCCGCATGTTCGAATTGTAACGCCGGAAGGCTATCCTTCCGTTACGCATTATAAGACGACGGATGTATATGGCGAGGGACAGGCAGCAAAAGTGAGATTAAAGCTGGAGACGGGGCGTACCCATCAGATTCGGGTCCATATGAAGCATATCGGCTGCCCGCTGATTGGCGACAGCATGTATGGACTGCTGTCGGGCAAGGCAGACGAGTGGGAGACAGCCGCCGGACGCCAAGCGCTTCATGCGGAGACGCTTGGATTGACGCATCCGATGACCAAGGAATGGATCGAGTGGACGGCGGTGCTGCCGCCTGATCTTGCGCAGCTCGAACTGGCGTTAAGAGAGTGCTGATAGGAGGATTTACACAGATGAGCAAGCTGACGATTTATCAATATCCGAAATGCGGTACATGCCGGCAGGCTGTCAAGTCATTGCAGGCAAAGGGCAATGAGCTGGACCTGAAGCATATTGTAGAAGAGACGCCAACTCCCGCCGAACTGAAAGTGCTCGTTCAGAACAGCGGATTGGAACTGAAGAAGTTCTTCAACACTTCCGGCGAAGTATATAAGGCGCTTGGCCTGAAGGACAAGCTTGGCAGCATGAGCGAGCAGGAGCAGCTTGAATTGCTGGCTTCCCATGGCATGCTGATCAAACGCCCAATCGTAACGGACGGCAAAAAAGTAACGGTTGGGTACAAGGAAGAACAATACGAGCAAGTATGGAACGGGTGACGGGATGAGGAAATCGTGGCGTTCTGAAAGGTTGTCGCAGCTAGGCTCTTCGATTTTCGCCGAGGTCGCGGAGTGGAGAAGGGAAGCAGCCGGCAAAGGCAGGGACATTATCAACCTTGGCATCGGCAGTCCGGACAAGCCTCCAACGGAGGCAGTAAGAAAAGCGCTAAGCGAAGCAGCGCTGCGCACGGATATTTATGCATACCCGGGTACTCACGGCAGTAGAAGTTTCCGCGAGCAGGCAGCTGCCTGGATGGAGCATCGGTTCGGCGTAAAGCTGGATCCGGAGCGTGAGCTGGTATCCCTGATGGGCTCGCAGGACGGCTTGTCCCATCTGGCTATGTCATTGTGCAATCCGGGAGACGTGGTTATCGTGCCGAATCCCGGTTATCCGATTTATACGGCGGCACTGGCATTGGCAGGCGTGGAGCCTTATTTGCTGCCGCTGAAGGAAGAAAATCATTTTCTCCCGGATCTCGATTCCGTGCCGGTTGAAGTGTGGGAACGCGCAAAATTTATTTTGCTGAACTATCCGGGAAACCCTGTTTCGGCCATTGTTGATCTTGCCTTCTTCGAGCGATTGCTCGCTAAAGCGAAGCAATACGGAGTGCTGGTCGTCCACGATGCGGCATATTCCGAAATGGCCTTCGATGGTCATGAACCCCCAAGCATACTGGCAGTTCCGGGAGCATTGGATGGAGCGGTAGAGTTCCATTCCTTGTCCAAAAGCTTTAATATGGCCGGCTGCCGTATCGGGTTCCTTGCCGGTAACCGCGAAGCGGTTGGAGCGCTGCGCGAGCTGAAAGAAAACATAGACTACGGTGTATTTGGCGCTGTCCAGGAAGCGGGCGTTGCGGCGCTGCAGGAAGCTATGTCTGCTACTGCGCCGCCGAAAGCCGGCGTATTATATGAACAGCGGCGGAATTCGTTTATCGAGGCTTTGGCCGCTGAAGGCTGGGTTGTAGAGAAGCCAAAAGCCACCATGTTTGTGTGGGCAAAGCTGCCGGAACGCAGCGATGGCACAACATGGACTTCCCGCGAGTTCGCCCGCGGCCTGCTGGATCAAACGGGAGTTGTAGTTATCCCGGGCGAAGCGTTTGGCAGCGAAGGCGAAGGGTATGTGCGGATTGCTTTGGTCGAAGACGAAGCAAGGCTGCGTGAGGCTGCTCGGCGGATCGGAGAATTTATTCGTTGCTAGAAGCGTTCACTACGCAAATCAATACTCTTCCGATCGCTGTTGTCCCCGAATTTCTTCATTTGGAATCCGCTTTAGCGGATGAAATTCGGGGACAAAGGCGAACGCTACGCTTCTCCAGAGTATTGATTTGCTTCGCTTCGTTCAAGCAATTTTATAGGGGCCGCTTTCATCACTCGTAACCTGAGTGATGCAGTTCTTTATATGTCATCACTCGGAATACGAGTAATGTATCTTCATTAGTTTGTCATCACTCGGGAAATGAGTGATGGTTGACGGGCACGGCCCGTACACGGTTTTGGCTTCATCTTCATGCAAATTCAGCGGCAGTAAGAGAGGTTGGGAGCGAGGGAACGGAGCGAGCGAGTAAAGGGGGTAGGGAGCGGGAAGCGGAGTAAGGGAATGTTCTTGAGAAGCGGAGCGTACGCCTTTGTTTTCAAAGTTTATCATCCGACAAATAATAATCCGAGAAACTTTGAAAACAACAGCGATCGAAAGAATATTCCCTTACGCAGCGACCCCAGCGACCCATTCCCCGAGAAAGCTTGCGAAGTGACCACCCAGCGACCTAGCATCCGATGCCAGCTTTTGCATTACAATGAACGCCAAAACTGCTGTACAATAGAATTATATTATGGTGTAGAGGATGGCCTTTCGAATGAACGAAAATAAAATTCTTATCGTAGACGGAATGGCGCTGCTTTTCCGGGCCTTTTTTGCCCAGCAATACAGCGCTAGAAGACTGGCAGACGGTACGCCTACCAATGCGATCTACGGATTTATGCAGTATCTGTTTGATGCGGTAAACCAGTTTCAGCCTACCCATGTGGCGTGCTGCTGGGATATGGGGAGCAAAACGTTCCGAACCGAGATGTATTCGAATTACAAAGCTAATAGGCCGGAAGCTCCGGACGATTTGATCCCGCAGTTCTCGCTCGTGAAAGATATCGTAGCCGCGCTTGGCATTCCGAATATCGGAATCGAAGGCTACGAGGCGGACGACTGTATCGGCACGGTATCGAAGCAGCTTAGCCAAATGGCTCATGTGTACATCCTGACGGGCGACCAGGATATGCTGCAGCTGGTTGAAGAACGTATTCATGTTGTCATTATGAAAAAAGGCAGAGGCAATTATGCGGTCTATGATCTAGGTTTTCTTAAAGAAGACAAAGGTATCCATCCTTTCCAGGTGATTGAGATGAAAGGTCTGACCGGCGACACAAGCGATAACTACCCGGGTGTCAAAGGGATTGGCGAGAAAACGGCTTTGAAGCTTCTTCAGGAGTTTGAATCGATCGACGGCATTTTGAGTAATCTGGACTCTGTGTCCAAGAGCATTAAAGCGAAGATTGAAGCGGATATGGATATGCTGCATCTATCCCGGACGCTGGCGCGAATTAACATCGAAGTGCCCGTCGCATGCAGCTTGGAAGAATGCGTATGGAGCGTACCTGCTGAAGCCGAAGTTGTATTTGAAAAATATCGTCTGGCCTCATTATTGAAAATTATCGTTTAACTTAAAGGCAGCTGCTTCATGCAGCTGTCTTATTTTTTTTGCCAAAAAATACTAAGTTTTTGTGGTGGAAAAAGGAAACTGAAAAGAAATGTCGAACTGGTAAACAAGACCTATATTGGCTAAAAATAAGTAACTTCTCATGTTAGCATTGCCCATTGGTGATAACAGGGTGGCAGGGCGAATGAGAGGGTTTTTGGCGCGCGAAAACCGGCGGATCTGCTAGCGACAGCAACGAAACAAACAGTACGGGGCAGGGGTCATTTGAACAAATAAGGAGGCGGATTATGAAAGGCGTTTTACGAAAAATAGGAATGGCCGTTATGTCGGTGATGCTGGCATTAATCGTGTTCAGACTGCTGCCCGCGCAAACGGGTTATGCGGCAGCGCTGGCTCCCATTCCGGCAAGCGTGGATTATTTTCACGATAATTCCGGTTATTATTTTAATGGAGATGACTCTGTAGGTCCGGGTTATAGCTGGATTGGAACTTATTTTGATCCGGTGTATGGAAACTCTGTAACGGTTATGCAATTTGACTTGAAAGATATACCTGTCAACGATACCGTTTCGAGCGCAATACTAAAGCTGTACGTGCCATACGTAGACTACGACCATACAGACCCAGCCCCACTATTCGTAAATGTCTATGGGTCTAATGACGACGGAATTTCGGAATCTTCGCAAAAGATCCCCACCAAAGACGTTACCATCATTAATGGACAGACCGGAATTACCCAAAATCAGTTTTTGCTGCTTGACATCACCTCCTATATAAAGACCCAGGCGGCAGGCGACAGAAAAGCAACCCTTGTGCTGACTAGCAAGGACACGCCAGGTACAAGCAATCAGTTCGCCATTAACTCCAACAACGCCCCTTCCAATAAACCAACGCTGGAAGTGACCACGGCAACAAACGCAAAAGTACTGTCGGTGGCGGCTCCGCCGAATGGAACCTACACCGCCGGACAGAATCTGGACTTTACGGTGAATTTTGACCGAATCGTCAATGTAACGGGGGTGCCTTCCATCCCTCTTACGATTGGTTCGACGACTGTGCAGGCAACCTATGCATCTGGTACCGGCACTACCGCTCTCACCTTCCGCTACACCGTAGCGAACGGTCAGTCTGACACGGATGGTGTGCAATTAGGCGGTTCGATCAGCCTCAACGGCGGCACTATTAAAAACGCCAGCAATGAAGATAGTATTCTTACCCTCAATAATATTGGCTCTTTAACCAATGTAAAAGTAGACGCCGTAGCTCCGACGGTAAGTTCAGTTAGCGTACCGGCTACCGCGACCTACGGCAGCGGACAAAGCCTCACGTTTACGGTCAATTTTAATGAACCTGTAAAAGTTGCGGGCGGAACGCCTGGTATTGGCCTTACAATCGGCTCGACAAGCGTGCAAGCCAATTACGCAAGCGGTTCGGGAACAAGCGCTCTGGTATTCCGTTACGATTTGCTAGACGGGCAATCCGATGCGGACGGAATTACGGTTGGCACTCTTACCTTCAATGGAGCAACCATCAAAGACCTGGCTGGAAATGTGGCGACTCTGACTCTTAATAATGTCGGCAGCACAGCAGGGGTAAGAGTAGATACTGTAGCCCCAACCGTCGGTTCGGTTGATTTGCCTGCTGCAGGCACGTATAAGATAGGCGATCAGCTTACTTTTACTGTCCATTACAGCGAGAACGCAAACATAACGGGCAGTCCCTATTTGCCGGTTACAATTGGCGCATCTTCGAGGCAAGCAACCTATGTATCCGGATCGGGAACTCAAAACGTTCTTTTCCGCTACACGGTCCAAGCGGGAGATCTTGATACCGACGGAGTTCAGCCAGGGGCAAATCTGGTGCTGAACGGGGGAAGCATCCGGGATGCGGCAAACAACAACGCAAATCTCGCGCTCTCCGGCATCAGCGCCAATATCGTACTGGTAGACGCAGTTGCCCCAACCGTCAACAGTGTAACCGTGCCCGCTAATAAAACTTATCTGGCCGGGCAAGATCTCGAATTCACGGTTCAGTATGATGAGCCGGTGGCGGTGACGGGAACGCCTTATTTGCCGATCACGATCGGCAGCAAGGCCGTTCAAGCAGCCTATGTATCCGGATCGGGAACCCCAAACCTTCTTTTCCGCTACACCGTTCAGGCTGGAGATTTTGATGCCGACGGCATTACGGTTGCCTCCGGCTTGAACTTAAACGGCGGCTCCCTAAGAGACGCCGCCACGAATAATGCTAATCTCGCTGTAAACAATGCAGGCAGTACGACTGCCGTGTTGGTGGACGCGACAGCTCCAACCGTCAGCAGAGTTGACGTGCCGTTGAGCCAGACCTACGGGCCAGAGGCTAATCTGGACTTTAGGGTTCATTTTAGCAAAAAGGTGGTCGTTGCGGGCGGAACGCCTTCTCTGCCTTTAACGATTGGATCCTCCACAGTGCAGGCGCAATACTTATACGGATCGGGTACGGACACGATAGTATTCGGCTACGTCGTGCAGGCTGGCGACAATGATAATAACGGCATTGAAGTCGGCAGCGCTATTTCCCTGAATGGCAGTACGATAAAGGATGAATCGGATAATAATGCCGTTTTGACCTTGGCTGGCGTTGGCAGCACCACAGCGGTCTTGGTTGATACGACTGCACCGGCGGTTACGAGCGTAGATGTACCCGCGGATAGCAGTTACAAAGCAGGTTCAGCGCTGGAGTTTACCGTTCATTATTCCGAGAATGTTGCGGTAACCGGAATTCCTGCCTTGCCAATCACCATCGGTTCATCAACGGTCCAAGCTGCGTATGTATCCGGTACCGGAACAAACGCCCTTTTATTCCGGTATACGGTGCTTAGCGGACAGGAAGATTTGGACGGCATCGAAGTTGGCGGCGCTCTGGCGCTGAATGGCGGAACGCTGAAGGATGCGGCGGACAATGCGGCTGCTTTGACCTTGGCAGCTGTTGACGATACAAGCCAAGTACTTGTCGATGCGGTAGCTCCATCCGTTGCTAGCATTGATGTGCCGACGGCCGGTTTTTATAAAGCAGGCAGCAGCTTAAGCCTTACGATCCATTATGACGAAAAGGTTGCCGTAACCGGTACGCCTTATATCACGTTAACGATCGGAAGCACAACGGTCCATGCCGCTTATGCGTCCGGATCGGGTACAAAGGATATTACTTTTACTTATTCCGTTCAAGCCGGCGACGAGGACACAGACGGAATTGAATTAGGTACCGTAGTGTTAAACGGAGGAGCGCTGAACGATGCAGCGGGTAATACGGCTAGCTTATCGCTTGCTTCCGCAGGCAGCACCAGCGCGGTGATAGTTGATACCAAGGCACCAACTATCGCAAGCGTAGATGTGCCGAATGACGGTATTTACAATGTAGGGGACAAGCTCGGATTTACCGTGCATTATGACGAAAAGGTTACGGTAACCGGCGGAACGCCTTACTTGCCGGTAACGATTGGATCGGCTACGGTTCATGCCGTTTATGCGTCGGGTTCAGGGACCAGCTCTTTGCTGTTTGAGTACGAAGTGGAGGCGGGAGATGCTGACCAGGACGGCATTCAAGCAGGCAGTTCGCTTGCTTTGAATGGGTCGACGCTTCAAGATGCAGCAGGTAATGCTGCTGCTCTGACACTTACGACAGGAAGCACTAGCGGCGTGTTGGTGGATACCGTTGCACCGGCAGTCACCAGCGTGCAAGTGCCTAGTAATGGCTATTACAGCGAAGGTTCAACTTTTAACTTTACGGTTAAATACAATGAGAAAGTAACGGTTACCGGTTCGCCAACCCTCCCTATTACGATCGGTTCTACTACCGTTCAGGCGGCATACGTAACGGGAACGGGAACGGATTCTTTGGTTTTCACCTATACCGTGTTAGCGGGTCAGGTGGACTTGGACGGAATCTCCGTGGGCGCTTCGCTCAACTTAAATAGCGGAACGATCGCAGATACGGCCGGAAATGCGGCGGCTCTGGCGCTCGCTTCGGTAGGCAGCACAAGCAACGTCTTAGTCGATGCGATAGCTCCAACGATTGAAAGTATCGACCTTCCGACAAACAATACCTATGTGGCAGGGGAACACCTGGATTTCACGATTCATTACGATGAGGCGGTAACGGTAACCGGAACGCCTTCGATCTCAATTACGGTTGGTTCGACTACGGTACAAGCTCAATATGTTTCAGGTACGGGAACAAAATCATTGCTGTTCCGCTACACCGTTCAAACCGGCCAAAATGACGCAAACGGCATTGAAGTTGGAACTCTGAACCTGAACGGCGGAACGCTAAAGGACGCAACAGGCAACCACGCGGCTACAGCACTTAGCGGTCTGGGCAGCACGGCTGGGGTTAAGGTTGATGCCGTATCTCCGGCAGCAATAAGCCTGGATGCTCCGGCCGACGGAACGTACAAAGCAGGCGAGGCATTAACATTTGCGGTTCATTACGATGAGGTTGTTAACGTAACCGGAGGAACGCCATATTTGTCCGTAACGATTGGGACTACGCCCGTACAAGCCTCTTACGTGTCGGGAACCGGCACCAATGCGCTGGTATTTCGCTACACGGTCGTAGCCGGTCAAGAAGATACGAACGGCATTGAGGTAGGTAGCGCAGTGACTCTGAACGGAGCTGCCATTCAGGATGCAGCGGGCAATGCGGCAGGCCTTGCTCTTACGGGAGCAGGCAGCATTAGCACGGTACGCGTGGATGCGATTGTACCAACCGTTATAAGCGGTTTTGTTCCGGCAAACGGAACTTACAAAGAAGGAGACCAGCTGGATTTTACGGTTAACTTTAACGAAAACGTAACGGTCAGCGGCGGAACGCCGTATTTGACTCTTACGATTGGTACCACGGCGGTTCATGCGCCGTATGTATCGGGCACGGGAACAAGCGCTTTGTTATTCCGTTACACGGTACAAGCCGGCGATCTTGATGGAAATGGCATAGAAGCAGGCAATGCCATTGCCCTGAACGGAAGCACGCTTAAAGACGCGGCTGGCAATGCGGCAAATGTGACGCTGTCTTCCGTTGGAAGCACAAGCGCTGTCCTCGTCGATGCGATAGCTCCATCGATTGAAAGTGTCGACCTTCCGACAGACGATACCTATGTGGCAGGAGAACACCTGGATTTCACGATTCATTACGATGAGGCGGTAACGGTAACCGGAACGCCTTCGATCTCGTTAACGCTTGGTTCAACTACGGTGCAAGCCCAATATGTTTCGGGTACGGGGACCAAAGATCTGCTGTTCCGCTATACCGTACAAACCGGCGACAATGATGCGAATGGCATTGAAGTTGGAGTCCTGAACCTGAACGGAGGAACGCTAAAGGACGCAACAGGCAACAACGCAGCTACAGCTCTTAGCAGTCTGGGCAGTACGGCTGGGGTAAAGGTTGACGCAGTTGCTCCAAGCGTCACGCAGGTGGAGGTTCCGGCAAACGGCTCTTACAAAGAGGGAGCAAACCTTCTGTTTAAGGTTCATTTCAGCGAGAACGTTCATGTAACCGGCGGTACCCCAGAGCTCAATGTGAAGCTTGACGGTAAAACCGTTCAGGCGTCGTATGTTTCGGGATCGGGTACGAACGCTCTTGTATTCCAATATGAAGTACAATCCGGAGATACGGATTCGGATGGCATCGAGCTTGCTGCAGCTATTTCCTTGAATGGCGCGGCAATGGCTGACCAAGCAGGCAATGCGGCTGGACTAAGTCTTGCAAGCGTAGGCGATACAAGTGCCGTACTGATCGATACTACGGCACCTGTTGTGAGTCTGGTCAGCGTACCTGCTGACGGAACGTATCATGCAGGGGCAAGCCTAGATTTTATCGTTAAAGCAAGCGAACCGGTTATTCTGAATGTCACGTCAGGAAAACCATATATTGAAGTACAGGTTGGATCTGCTGTCGTTAAAGCGGAATACCTTGAAGCTGTATCGTCAAGCGAGCTCAAGTTCCGTTACACGGTACGTCTGGAGGATCAAGATACGGATGGCATAAGCGTGGATTCCGGAGCATTAGCCTTAAACGGAGCCGTTATTTCGGATGCTGCAGGCAACAGCTTCAGCACAACGCTTAACCATATCGGCGCTACCCAGAACATCAAGGTCAGCAACAGCCTCTCGATTACGCCGAGTGAAACAAACTGGACGAATAAAGACGTAACGGTGACCGTCACGACTGATCCTGACAACAAGATAGAGTACAAGCTGGGCACCAGCGGGACATGGACGAGCTATACCGTTCCCGTAGTTGTGACTCAGGAAGGACTAACGGCCTTTTACGCAAGAGTCATCGACCCCGATAATCACATTAGCGAGGTCAAATCAGTCGAAGTGAAGATCGATAAGACGGCCCCGGTTATCGTATTAAACGGCAATGATACGGTTATTGTTTATAACGGCAGCACCTATACGGAGCAAGGGGCTAAAGTGAAGGATGCGAATCCGGCAGCTCCTCTGGCTACGGTTACCGGAACGGTGAATACCACGGCGCTTGGAACTTACGCGCTGCATTATAACGCGGTTGACCTTGCAGGCAATCAAGCGGTAGAAGTCATTCGTACCGTAAACGTGGTCAACAGACCGGTCAGCAACACGAATGTGCGTCAAGTAACGGTTGAAATGGGAGACCCGGATCATCCGAAGGTCATTGTGCAGATTGATATTGTACGCGAGGTCATCGGCGGCAAGAAAGTGGACACCGTCATTATGAACGAAGACAAAATCAAACAAGCGGTTGAAAGCGCAATTGGTGCCCACCAAGGCACGATAAGAATTATCGTGGACGATATTCCCGGAGATCCGGCAGATAAGGTGAAGGTGAAACTGACCGTCAACTCCATCAAGTATCTCCTCGAAAGCTCGATTCAAGTGGAGATTCAAACGGAGAATGCGACGCTTCATCTATCCACTGAGGCATTAGGCGCGATGAAAGGCAACCAGGAGTTCTTCTTCGATATCATGCCAATTCGCAAGAAGGATGAGCAGGACGCGGTGAAGGACAGAACGGTTAACGCGGAAGCGATCCGCAAAATCGCGAAATCTGGCAATGTGAGCGTGATCGGCATGCCGATGACGATTGAGACGAATTTGCCAAAAGTAGCGGTTCAGGTTACTTTCCCGCTGGATCCTAACGTGATTCCAAGCGACCCGAATCAAAGAAAGCTTTTCCTCGCCAGCCTTGGCGTATATATTGAACATTCGGATGGCGAAAAGGTATTCCAGCGCGGTAAAATCGTCTATAACGACAAAGGATATCCGGTTGCCATCGAAATCCAAGTAAACAAGTTCAGTACGTTTACGATTGTCTCGGCAGAAGGAGCAAGCGTGCACCATAATGCTTATATGACCGGATATTCCGACGGCACGTTCCGTCCGAATCAGTCGGTGACCAGAGCGGAAATGAGCACCATGCTGTATCGTCTTTTATCCGGAACGCTTCCTGGCAAAGGCTCCGTTACCGCTTTTAAGGACGTATCCAGTAACTTCTGGGCTTCCGAAGCAATCCGGTGGGGTCAGCAGGTTGGTATTCTGAGCGGTTATCCGGATCACAGCTTCAAGCCTAACGCGACGATTACGCGCGCCGAAATGGCCGCTATTATTGCCAAGTGGCTGCAGCTTGATCCAGTTGCCGCAAATCCGGCGTTCCGCGATGTGAAAGGGCATTGGGCGTCTGCCCCTATTGCTGCGGCAGCAAAGCTTGGCTACATGACCGGATATTCGGATGGCACGTTCCGTCCCGATCAGCCGTTAACCCGTGCCGAAGCGGTTGTTATCGTTAACCGGATTCTTGGCCGCGGTCCGTTAACCGGCGTAACAACGCCTACTTGGAAGGATGTACCGGCTTCATTCTGGGCCTTTGGAGCAATTGAAGAAGCGTCAAGGTCTCATGACGCGGCACGAGATTCCAGTGGAAGCGAAACATTCATAATGCAATAAATCGATTAGTATTGAAGCCCTTGCCTAATTCAGGCAGGGGCTCTTTTTAATATTTTTATACATTAATTGACAATATCCTTCTCTTAAATCTATAGTAGAATTGCACTACTATTTTGCTAATATTTACTACTTAAAATGTGGGGGTGCAATGCTGATATTCGAATCTGCTTGTCCTGAAGATGCTGATTTTTTGTTTGAGGTTTATGCCGATACAAGGCGCGAAGAGACGGAAGCCTGGGGATGGCCGGCTGGTGACGCGGAAGCTTTTTTGCGCATGCAGTTCGAGCTTCAGGCCAGGTCTTATGCGTTGCAGTTCCCGGAGGCGGTCACGCAGATCGTAACTCTCGACGGGAATAGAATCGGAAGGATCATTGCGTCCAGGCGCGGCTCTATTCATCTCGTTGATATTTCCTTGCTGACCGCTTACCGCAATAAGGGAATTGGAACGGCGGTAATATCCAGTCTACAGGAAGAAGCAGCGGCAGCAGGTCTACCGGTTAAGCTCAGCGTATTGGAGCACAATCAGGCAAAGCGGTTATACGAAAGACTTGGCTTCAAGGCTATGGGAGGAACATCTCCTTATATTTCTATGGCCTGGCAGCCGGATACGAGAGAGGAGCAGTTAATATGAGTGATCAGTACGTAGGTGAAATTCGCATGTTTGGAGGCAATTTTGCTCCTGTCGGCTGGGCTTTTTGCAACGGTCAACTATTGTCCATCAGCGAAAACGAGGTTTTGTTTTCCTTGATCGGTACAACGTACGGCGGTGACGGCACATCTACCTTTGCGCTGCCGAATATGCAGGGGCGTTTGCCTGTACATACGGGACGCAACAATACGACAGGCAGCATGTACGCGATTGGCCAAAATGCGGGTACCGAATCCGTTACGTTGATTATGAATCAGCTTCCTGTTCACTCCCATGCAGCGAACAGTTCGACTTTATCGGGAACGAGCAACAGTCCGGAAAATGCTTTTTGGGCGGTCAGCGACAAAAATCTGTATTCCGACGCAGCCTCCGACGTTACTTTAAACGCTGCGGCTATTGGAGCGACCGGCGGGAGCCAGCCTCATGACAATATGATGCCTTATCTGGCTGTTTCGTTCATTATTGCGCTTGAGGGGATCTATCCGACCCAATACTAGAAAGAGAATAAGGAGGAAATATCATGGCAGAACCGTTTCTTGGCGAAGTAAGGCAATTTCCGTTCAACTTTGCTCCGAAGGGCTGGGCGCAATGCAACGGCCAGCTCTTGTCGATACAGCAGAATCAGGCGCTGTTTTCTCTTCTTGGCACAACTTACGGCGGCGACGGCAGGACCACCTTCGCTCTTCCGAATCTGCAAGGGCGCGTTCCGGTTCATCCAAGCCCAACCGTCGTATTAGGGCAGACAGCCGGCGAGGAAGCTCATACGCTTACCATTATCGAGATGCCGCAGCATAATCATCAGGCTAAGGGCGGATCCGATGCTGCGGGATCGGGGCCGGCCGGAAAAGCCTGGGGGACTTCCACCAGCGTATCGCCTTTTGCTCCGCAGCCCAATACGATTATGTCTCCGAACGCCATTGCGCAGGCAGGCGGCAGCCAGCCTCATAATAATATGCAGCCGTATTTGGTTGTCAATTTCTGTATCGCACTACAAGGAATTTATCCTCCGAGAGACTAGTAGAAAGGACTGAATGAAATGGATCCATACATTGGCGAGATTCGGTTGTTTGCAGGTACCTATGCACCAAGAGGCTGGGCACTCTGCAATGGTCAAATTATGTCTATCGTTCAAAATACAGCTTTGTTCTCTTTGCTAGGAGTTACGTACGGAGGCGACGGCAAGACGACATTCGCTTTGCCGGATCTTCGAGGCCGCGCACCGATGCATTGGGGACAAGGACCGGGACTTTCGCTTAGAGATCTAGGCGAAATGAACGGCGAACCCAGCGTAACGCTGCTTCAGACCGAAATTCCTGCCCATACCCATCTGGCAAACGCTCAATCCGCTTCTAACAAAACGGAGGCGCAAAATGATATTTGGGCAATGGCGGGCGCGCCTGGCCGGGGTGGAATCCAATATTATTCCGATAAAACGGATGTTTCCCTTAATCCTATGGCGGTTGGAATTACAGGGGGCTCTCAGCCCCATAACAATATGCAGCCTTACCAAGCACTCCATTTCATTATCTCTTTGGAAGGCATATTCCCTCAAAGACCATAACGGCAAACAAAGCCCCGGCCATTGGCCAGGGCTTTGTTTTATGGTTCATCCATTGCATCAGGGAGCGAGTCGTAATCATCATCGCCCGCAAAATCACGGTTATATTCCTCGTGCATTTGGCGATTCTCAAAGCCGTAAGGCCTTGAGGACCGCTGATCAATGCGCCAAGGACCGCTTTTGCCAGTTGGCCCCGTTATGCTCGAGCCGTAGGAACCGTCCGGGAACTCTTCGTGCGAGAGGTCATTCCTTTGCGATTCCACTGTCGATAAATCCGTATATTCGCTGCGGTCTTCGTCCATAAACCGATCCATCGATATCTCCTCCTGAAATGGCTTAAGTTTGCGTTCGCCCTCTCAGTGTACCCTTGATTAATCGGTAAAATTCACCGCTCCTACTACAAAATATAAAAACTGGGCGAGCTCAGACGCTTCTTCCTCCGTCAGCTTAAAGGTATATTCGAGATAACCTTCCTCTTCCAGATCATCCGGCCCGATGATAGCCGTACGACCGGCTTGAAGATCGGTAATCAGCTTCTTGCCGTAAAATCTTGCCGTCGACATAATAGCGAGGTCGAAACGCTTCATGCTTGGCGTAATAAACGTCACAAACCTTGTGGACGTATCCTCCGTTGTATCGGACATAAAATCATATTCAGGCAGCAGCATGATAAGGCCTCCACTAATCGTTTGCACACATTATACAATAATAAAACGCTTGTAAGAAAGGTTCGGTTATGATAGCATAAAGCTAATCGAATAAACGAACGTGAGGAAGCACCTCTCTTGCATTTTTTGCAGGAGGGGTGCTTTTTTTTTGCGTTTACGCTTGTTTACGTTTATTCGCGTGATTATCATTTTGATCAAGGAGTGAATGATTCATGCAAATCGTTTTTTTGAACTCGTTTGAAAGACCCGTTGAGGACGGCACTATTGTAACGGGAAAGCTCTCCATCTGCGAGAGAGACGGCATCTGGGCAGTCTTGTGGTCGGAGGGGGATGCAGAGGCAGTCAGCTGGTTTGAAGGTACGTCCTGGGAAGAAATGCTGATCGGCTTCCGTCATGGCGTGGCAGTAAAAATGGGCGAAGGCTATACGCCTGTCGTAGACGGCATGCTGGAGGAGAAGCGGGGAGGAGCCGGCAGCTTCTTGTCGATGCTGCAGTGTTACGGAGAGCTTCATGCGAAGCAGGAACTGTTCGAAGCGCTTCGGGAATGGCGCCGCAAGAAGGCAGTCTCGGAGAAGCGTTCGGCTTACTTGGTTGCCACCAACCGGATGCTGTGGATGATTAGCGCATTTGTTCCTTATACAACGGAAGAGTTGCTGCAAATTCCGGGCTGGGGAGAGCAGAAACATGCTGCTTACGGGCAAGAGCTCCTGGAAGTTACGGTACAGCATGGCCGCGAGACAGATTTTCCGCTGAAATGGGTAACCGAGAGGCTGGAGCCGGCTGCGTATACCCAATGGATGTACAAACAGAAGGAGGCACGATACAAGAACGATATGATCCGGCAGCAGCAGAAGAAGCGGATTTTGAGCTTTGTATTTGAAGGCGGTTCGATGGAACAGCTGCAATCGGAGCTCGAGCTGCCCCGCCGCGAGATTATGGACCGGATTGAACAGCTGGAGACCGAAGGTTATGATTTTGAGCCGCTTATTGCAAGGGAGCTCGCCGATATGCCGGATACGGAAAGAGAGCTGATCTGGGAAACGTTCCGCCAGGCCGGTGACCGCTACTTGAAGCCCGTGCTGCAGCAGGTATACGGCGAAGACAGCTTGAAGGAAAAGCAGATGGACGTACTCTATGAAAGGCTGCGCCTTGTCCGACTCCACTACCGGAAGTCCGCGAAGCAGCAAGCGATGTAAGGGTATGAGGAAAATAAAGGAAGCTCCCGATTTAGGGGGCTTCCTTTATTCCGCCATCCGGTCAAATCGGCTCTGCATATCGAATGATCGCGCCGGAATCGCAGGGCAATCCGGTCTCATAGGAGAAGTTGCCGATCCGGTCTTCTGCAAGCTGACGAAGCTCCGGCCTTCTGCTGCCAACTCTTAAATAATGAAGGACGG
Source organism: Paenibacillus sp. MMO-58 (assembly GCF_037146255.1). Taxonomy (NCBI): domain Bacteria; kingdom Bacillati; phylum Bacillota; class Bacilli; order Caryophanales; family Paenibacillaceae; genus Paenibacillus; species Paenibacillus sp. MMO-58. Next base: position 61,927 of record NZ_JBBCVY010000006.1, on the reverse strand, counting down.
CTGGAATAACCAGCTTCGCATCCTCCATCGCACGGTCCCACAAGGTCCAGGCTGTCTCGTCTCGGATAACCGTTTTGTCCGAAGGATCAATCCATGGCGTTCCGGTCTCGTTCAGCACGTCATAAGGCACCTGCTTCCGAAAGACAAACGGTTCAATTTGCCCAAAAGTAACCGTTCGTTTAATAGAGGTTGGATCGTGGAACAGACGTTGAGCCCGGATCATATCCCGGATCGCGTTATTCCAATCCTCCTCGCGGACGACCGGTGCAAGCTCCGGATAGAAGCTGCCGGTAATGGCCTGGAAGGCACTCACTACAGCTTCCGGCAGCCGGCCTCCTACATCAATTTTACGCCATACCGGTGTCTTCCACGTTTCAATTCCCCATTGCTGCCTGGCGATAATCGTATCCATCATGACTTCATAACGCTGATGATCCCATTTGCGGAAACCGGATCTGCTGAAGACAAGCGGATGCATATGCCGGTCGAGCACATGGTGGAGCACAAATCCCAATGAATACACAACAGCCGGATCAGGCTGACCGGCATCCGCGGAACGTCCGACAACCGAATCAAGCAGCTTCATAAGGACAGGCCCACAGTCCCGGTTATGCATGTCGGTGCCAAGCTGGATCATGGGCGATTTTCCCTGCCACGGCAAAAAACGGTGATAGAATAGGAAATCCGGACCCTGACAGCCCATATAAAATAACCGGCGGAGCGGTTCCGAGGCTGCAAGTCCGGACTCTTGCAGCTGATCAAGTACTTTTTGGCCAAATATGAGATGCGCCCAAACGTTAGGCATGGAAGTAAACCTCCACTTTTTGTCAAATTAAGTATGAAAAAGTGACTATTTGCGTAGGACTTAAGTTTCAATAATGATAATATTAGTATACTTGTCCTACGTTATTAAGTATAATAGAAATAGAATAGACTACGTGCGAATTTTGTCGAAAAGGAGCGTTCCCGCTAATGAAGGCAGAATACATTAATCCGTTTCTTGAAGCCGCAACGATCGTCATCGAACAGGTGATCCAGATTCGGCCTTCCACCGGAAAGCTAGGCCTGAAGAATATCGAATTAGTAGAAAATCACATTTGGATTCAGATTGGGATTAATGGGCAAATGAATGGCGACATTGTATTCGGACTGAGCGAGCAGGTAGCTCTGAAGATGGTCTCAGCCATGATGGGCGGATTTACGATCTCCGAGCTAGACGAGATCGGCCGCAGCGCGATATCCGAGCTTGGCAATATGATTAGCGGTAACGCAAGCACCATGCTTTTCAATCAAGGGGTAAACGTAGATATTACGCCTCCAAGAATTATTCAGTCTGCTAGCGCCGAAAGCTTATCCGCAGGACAGGCATTAACGGTACCTCTCATTATGGACGGAATCGGTCAATTTGATATTCAAGTCCTAGTCGCATCGTAACATAGAAGCAGGCTCCTTCGGGAGCTATTTTTTTTGCTTTATTTTTTGCTAATCGGGGACTGATCAAGTAAACTGAAGAGATGAGAATGAGCGAAGCGGATGCAGGTGATGATGAGTGTTAAAGGGGAAAATTGTCCTTATTTCCGGAGCCTCCAGCGGAATCGGAGCGGTCACGGCAAAACAGCTGGCTAAGCTTGGCGCGTTGCCGATCTTGACCGGGCGGAATCTGGAAAGGCTTCGCAAGCATGCAGCCGTAATCGGTGCGGCATGTCCGATGTATCAGATGGATGTAACCGATATGAAGCAGGTGCAGCAGACCGTTGATGCCATTATAGCGAAGTACGGCAAAATCGATATCCTGTTGAACAATGCGGGCTTTGGCAAATTTGAGACCTTCCTGGAAGCAGACGTAGAGAGCTTCGAGCAGATGATGGACACCAACTACATGGGAGTTGTCCGATGCACGAAAGCCGTGCTGCCCTACATGCTGAAGCAAGGAAGCGGACATATTGTTAATATCGCTTCCATGGCGGGGAAAATTGGTTCCTCGAAGTCTACCGGTTACTCGGCAACCAAGCACGCGGTGCTTGGCTTCACCAATTCTCTGCGCATGGAACTAAATGGTACCGGCGTTATGGTATCGGCAGTTAATCCAGGCCCGATCCGTACCGAATTTTTCGATGTCGCCGATCCTTCAGGCACTTACGTGAAGAACGTAAGCTGGTTTATGATGAAGCCTGAATACGTGGCATCGCAAATCATTAAAGTGATGGAACGGCGGAAAGCCGAAGTGGATCTGCCAAAAACAGCGGCTATTGGCATTAAGCTGTATCAGCTGTTCCCGCGCATCGCCGATCGTGTATTTGGCGGTTGGTTTAATCGAAAATAGCGGTGGAATAAGAGAGGAACGTATATGAGTCAAAAGACATGGAATGATCTAGGTATTACGAAAGCGCTGGGCGATAAGCTGGAAGCGAACAACATAAAGGTCCCATCGGCCATCCAAGCCGAAGCGATCCCGATCTTGCTGGAAGGCCGGGATGTATCCGCGCGTTCGCAGACGGGCTCGGGCAAGACGCTGGCTTATTTACTGCCGATGCTTCAGCAGCTGAATCCATCATCGGGGGCAATTCAAGCGATTATCCTGGCTCCAACGCAAGAGCTGGCGATGCAAATCGTGCGGGTAGCCGAAGGATATGCGGAGCCGCTTGGCCTTCGCGTTCAGCAGTTGATCGGCGGCGCGGCAATGAAGCGCCAAATCGAGAAGCTGAAGCTTCGTCCGCAGATTGTCATCGGTACCCCGGGGCGGATTCACGAGCTGTTGAAGCTGCGCAAGTTGAAGCTCAGCGATGTTCGTCATATCGTTATCGATGAAGCGGACCAGGTATTTGAGCTTGGTTCCACCCGCGAGGTGGAGACAATCCTGTTTGCCATGAGCCAAGAGCGCCAGCTGGCCTTTTTCTCCGCAACGTATCCGGAAGTAATGGCACGGTTCGAAGGACGATGGATGAAGGATACCGTCCGCATTCAGATTGCGCCGGAGCAACGGGTTTCGGAGACGATTGATAACTTTTATGTGGTATGCGATAAACGGGACAAGCCGGATGCCGCTAGACGGATTGTCCGCATGCTGAAGCCGGAGTCTGCGCTTTTGTTCCTGAACGTTACCGAAAATATAGCGAATTGGGAAGCGAAGCTGAGCTATGAGGGCTTCTCCGTAGAGACCTTGTACGGCGATTCGGACAAGCAGCGCCGGGCAGCAACGCTGGCCAGATTCCGTGAAGGAAAAACGCAGCTGCTTCTCGCAACCGACGTAGCGGCGAGAGGTCTAGATATAGAGGGGCTGCCGCTTGTCATTAATCTGGATCCCCCTATTGATGCGGATCATTATGTTCACCGCGCCGGCCGTACCGGGCGTATGGGGCGGAAAGGGACCGTTATCTCGCTTATTACGCCGCAAGAACGGTTTATTATGGACAAATTCCGCAAGTCGCTTCGTATCGAGCTGCCGGAGAAGGCGATGTACAAAGGCGAATTCGTGGCTCCTAGCGAGCTGCCGAATAAGGTTTCGGCAAGACCGTCCCCTCGCCGGGCTGCCGAAGAGCAGGAAGTCAGCACGCGTTCCTTTGTTGCGCCAAAGAACAGCAAGGAATGGGAATCATTGCTGAAGGAAGAACGGAAGCCAAAAAAAGGCGCTGCCAAGCCCGAGAGCGCTGCTCCCGCACCGCGTCCAAAGCCGGCTGCAACCAAGCAGGAGCGGCTCCGCGACAAGAAAGACAAGGGTGCTCCGAAGTGGCTGAAGGCTAAGCGCGAAAGTCAGGATAACCAATAAAAAACCAATAAAAAGAAATTTTTTTTGAAGCCACCCTCCCAAAACTTTAGACCTTCGACGAAAACGTATAGGCGAAGGTACAAGCGGATAATTTCCGTTAAAAAAGTACAAGGGAGAGTGGCTTTTTTATGAAGAAACAAGCGGTATGGAAAAAAACGGTGATCTCTTCACTCGCTGTAATGATGCTTGCAGGAGGCGCATCTTCGGCTTTCGCAAACGGTAACCATAACGACAATGGCGGAAAAAAAGGCGACGATCGCGGCGAGAAAAAAGAAGTTAAAGTGAACTGGAAATTCAAAGACGAAGATGATATGAAATGGGCAATGGAATATATTATGCGTCTTGCATCGAAAGGCGTATTTACCGGTTATGAGGACGGTTCGTTCAAACCGAACCAAAAAATTTCCCGCATTGAGACATTGGTTGCAGCGGTTCGTCTGATGGGACTTCGCGATCAGGCGGAATCCACGGCGGAAATGAGCACGAAGCTGAACTTCAAGGATGCCGATCAAATCAAGAAGAAGTATCCGTGGGCTGTAGGTTACGTAGCGGTAGCGGTTGAGAACGATCTGTTTAACGAGAATGACTTCGAGGTGAAGCCTCAGGAAAATGCAACTCGTCTGTGGGCGGCAACGATTCTCGTTAAAGCGCTTAAACTGGAAGATGAAGCGAAGGCGCTCAATAACACTCAACTAGACTTCAAGGATGCGAAAAATATTCCGGCGGGTTCCGTTGGTTATGTGGCTCTCGCCATCAAAAAAGGAATCATTACGGGCTACAACGATAATACGTTCCGTCCGAACCAGCCGGTTTCCCGCGCGGAGCTAGCTGCCTTGCTCGACCGCACGGATTCCGAAATTCCGGATAACGACGGACAAGCGATCACCGGCAAGCTGAAAGCAGCTGCTTCGAATGGTCAAATTACGATTACGCAATCGAGCGGTACGGATTTGACGCTTAGCCTTGATCCTAACGTCTTTATTTTCAGAGACGACAAGAAAGCTGCGGTTAGCGCGCTGAAAGCCGGCGACGAGATTCTTGTCCGCACTTACCAGAACAAAGTTGTGTTTATTGAAGTAACTAAAGCAGCCGTTGATCAGTCCACTGTATTTGACGTTACGGGCAAAATCAACACGATTACTTATAACGCTAACGGCAAGCTGTCCACGATCTCCATCTCGAAGCAAGACGGAAATCAAACAACGGTAACCATTTATAACGTTGCGGATAACGCGCTTATTGCCGGCGACCGAAATAATCTTGTAACGGGCCATGATGTTAGAATTCAAGGCAAAGACGGCGTTATTGCGGGTATTACTATCCTTTAATATGAATTGAATGGAAGCAGGTATTCCTTCCCTCGTGGAAAGGAATACCTGCTTTTTTTTGATATTGCGGCTGTAATTCGGTATGCTGATAAGAGAAAGAGCAACTTATATTATAGGTAACTGTAGGTGACGGAATATGAGCGAACCCATTTTGCAGGTTGCCGGATTAACCGGCGGTTACAGCCCGCGGCGTCCCGTGCTCCATGATGTGACGTTCGAGGTGCGGGCAGGAGAAATGGTAGGATTAATAGGACTCAATGGTGCGGGTAAAAGCACAACGATCAAGCATATTCTTGGACTTATGAAGCCCCATCAGGGGCAGGTGAAAGTAGACGGTGTTACGCTAGAGGACAACGCGGAGCGTTACCGGTCCGCTTTTGCTTACGTGCCGGAGACGCCCGTACTATTCGACGAGCTTACAGTGGAGGAGCATTTGCGTCTGACCGGAATGGCCTATAATGTGGCGGAACCGGCATTTGGCGAGCGGCAGGAGCAATTGCTGGACGAATTCCAGATGAGGCCCAAGCGCGGGGCATTTGCTTCGCATTTGTCCAAGGGGATGAAGCAGAAGGTAATGATTATGAATGCGCTGCTCTCCGAACCGCCGCTGTATATGATAGACGAGCCGTTCCTTGGTCTGGATCCGTTAGGTATTCGTTCTCTGCTTGAACGGCTGGTTGAAGTGAAAAAGAAAGGCTCGGCCATTCTGATGAGCTCCCATATCCTGTCTACGGTGGAAGCGTATTGCGACCGGTTTATTGTTATGCATCAAGGCAAGGTGGCTGCATACGGCACGCTGGAAGAGGTATGCCAGACTGCCGGAATCGAATCGCGCGGCGGAGCGCTGGAGGATGCCTTTTACAAGCTTGTTACCGAGGGACGCCAATGAGCGGGGGGGATCGGTCGCTTGAGGCATTATGGCTAAAGCGGTCAGGAGAATTCCGCAAAGAAGTAACTCCTTATTTCGGTTATATGGCGCAAAGCGGGTTTCCGTTGTTTATGTCGTTTATCGTGCTGTCATCTGCCTTTGGTTACATCAAGCTGATCCGGGATCTGCCAAGCGGATTTCCGATTACGCTTGTTGGTACCGTGGCTTTGTTTATTATTCTTAGCTGGAGTCCGCTTCGAACCTGGCTGACTTCGCCGGATATTGTCTTTCATATGCCCCGTGAGGCGGAAATGGGCAGCTATATCCGCAGAAGCTTCCGTCGCTCGGCAATCATGACATCTTTGCTCGGTGTTATTGTTTTGTTGCTCTACTGGCCGATTTACCGGCAAGGAGACGGGGAAGCGGGCTTTTTGACTTTACTGCTCTTTTGCGCGGTTATGCGGGCAGCAAACCTGTGGGGAGCATGGAAGGAAAGGAAATTAGCCTGGTCCGGTGTCCGCCTGCTGCTTCGGTTTTTGCGCTGGGCAGCGAATGCACTTACGCTGTCGGTTATGCTGACAAGCGCGCCATGGCAGGCTGCATTGTTCCTGCTGCTGCTTCTTGGCTTGTTCGCTCTGCTGTACCGGCTGCCGGTCAAGCATTCGTTCCCATGGGAACGGCTGATTGAAGAAGAGTCTCGAACCCGAAGAAGCTACTATCAATTTTTCGGCTTATTTATCGATGTTCCAACGATGCCTTCCCGTACGGCAACCCGAGCTTACCTGGCGTGGATTTTAAGGTATATTCCGAACCGGCACCGCTTGACCTATGTCTATTTGTACGCGGCGTCTCTTGTAAGAACGGAGATTGGCGGTATCGTCTTGCGGCTTACCGTGTTGTTTGCGCTTATCGTCTACTGGTTTGCGGAGGATGGATGGCTGTCCGGTTGGGGAGCTGCTGCAGCTTATATCATCCTGCTGCAGTTGGTTGCCGTACAGCTCGGGGGCTTGCGGCATTCTCATCGCTATTCCGTCTGGCGCCATGTCTATCCGCTGCCCGAGGCGAAACGGATGGACAGCCTGGTCATTATAGACCGATGGGCGCTTGCGGTTGTTTCTTTCCTCATGTGGGTACCGGCAGCCATCATGCTGGTGGTTCAAGGGCTCATGGTTCCGGCGATTGTTGCGCTGTTAGCTGCTTATTCACAGATTCTATTCTTGCGTCCCGGCCGTTTGCGCCGCAAGCTGGTTGAAGATGCGGAGGAAGAATGACGATTTTTCGTTAAAAAATAGCGGTGCAGGGATCATCCCTTGCACCGCTATTTCTTATTTATAAAGGGGCAATTAACCGATCAACTCGGTAACCGCTTTGTAGATCGTATCAAACAGCTCTTCCAGGTTCGGCTCCTCGATGCAGGAGAATGCAACGCGAAGATCGGTCTCTCCAAGCGCGATGGTTCCGATTCCGTACTCGTCCAGGAGACGCATGCGGACCTCTTCCGCGGAGACGCCTTTCAGCTTAAGGCACATAAAGTAACCGGAGTTAAATGGGTAATAGCTCCATACGTCTCCGTAACGTCCGCTGTCGAGCAGATCTTTTACTTTATTGGCGCGCTTTTTCATCACTTCGTATTTCTCCGCTTTCTGTTCATCGAACTCAGCGGACTTCAGTGCGTGCAATACGAAGGTTTGCGATGGATGCGGGCCGCTCGAGATTGTCGCGCGGATAATACCCATCGTTTTCTGCTCAAGAGCAGCCAGTGCTTTATCGGAAGGGTTAGCGTAAGTGATGAAACCAACGCGGAAGCCCCATACGTATTCTTCTTTAGTCGCGCCGTCGACTTTGACAGCGAGTACGCGCGGATGCAGATCAGCGAGCTTGCCGAATAGCGATTCATGCAGCGAGTCTTCGAAGAACAAGCCGAAGTACGCGTCGTCCGTTACGGCAACTACGTTGATGCCTGCTTCTGCCGCATCGCGGATGGCTGCAACTATCTCATCGCCTTCCTTAGGACCCGGCGAGTAGCCTGTAGGGTTGTTCGGGAAGTTAAGGATAACAATCGCTTTTCCTTTGTCCTTCTGGGCGAGCAGAGCTTCGCGCAGACCGGCGCTGTTGAAGCGGTAATCTTCATTGTACAGCGGGTATTCAACGATCTCGGCACCGCGGCGGATGTTGAATGTCAGTTCATAGTTCTCCCAGTTCTTGTTCGGGATGATAACCGCATCGCCGACATCGGCGAACAAGTCGGCAACAATACTCAAACCGTGCGTCAATGCGTTCGTAGCGACAGGGTTGCTGAATTTTTTGCCTTCCAGGGAAGGGTTTTCTTTAACCATCTTGGTGCGCCATGCGGAACGCAGCTCCGGCTTACCAGCTGGCGGAGCGTATTCGTATATATCTTTCGGATCATACGAAGACAATGTGTCTTGTATAACCTTAAGGTGCATGGGCTGACCGTTTTCTATTGCTATGCCGATCGTGGCGTTAAATTTCTTAGCCTTGGCCTTTGCTTCTGCGGATTGGCTGAGTATGCCTTCCTTCGGGAAATAAATCGCTTTTCCTAAAGCGGACAACATGTCGTAGACGTTCGGACTTTCGGCTTTGAGCGTCTCATTCAACTGCTGAGCAAGTGGGTTCATGGACTTCATTCCATCCTTCCGGGAAATCAATTCGTCATTTAACGCTTATCGGGTGCTATTATAACATTTTTTTAACAAAGCACACCAACCAAAATGCAATTTTTTTTGACTTTTGTGCAAACGGAAGGGCAATACCCGCTTGCGTGCGAGTTTCCGGCTGTTGTATGATGTCGGCAAGAACTCGAAATTCCGCGAAAAACGCTTTGGGAAAGCGTCGCGAGATACCTAATATTCGCTTAAGAAGTAATTTTGCAGCATAACGAAAAGTGTTATTTGGTAAACTTTAGGATTATGCTTGCGATGTGATTTCCACCAATAACAAACGGCGTTATTGGTGGAGATTGTAACTATGCTTACGAAGTAATTTCAGCAAATAACAAAGTACGTTATTTACTGAAATTTTTAGGCCAATGCTTACGAAGTAAGTTTGAATAATAACAAAAACCGTTTTATTCAAACTTTTTAGGAGGATTCACATGCTGCACTTATCTACGGATTCGTACATTAAATTGCCGCCTATAGCCAAAATCGTATGTGAACCAAACTGGAGATGGCAGCGGCGTGAAAAGCCGATGGCGAACTATGATTTATTTTATGTTTGGAGCGGCGAAGGGGAAGTGGAAGTTAACGGAACAGCGTATCCGGTTGGAAAAGGAAGCTGCTTTTTGTTCCGGCCGGGTGACCACACGAGTGCTACCCATAATCCCCAAAAGCCCCTTGTCCTGACTTATATCCATTTTGACGTACGCGAGCCTGTGCAGTTTGTTCCTGAACGTTACCGGAAGCTGACGGATACGGTTGATTTCGAATATTTGCTCTCCCGGTATGTCCGGCTGTTTCTCGTTGAGACATACGCGGCGGAGGAAGAAGCCTTGCTGGTGCTTAAGCAGCTGATGATCCATCTGCTGCGCGAGGACCGGGAGATGCCGGTTGAACGCAAAGGAAGCAACCAGCTGACCGAAGCGATTCAAGAGGTTGCCAATTACGTGAAGCAGCATCCAAGCGTAGCTCACCGGGTAGAGGATTTGGCGATGCGCGCCCAGCTGTCTCCGAGGTATTTTTCCGTAAAGTTTAAGGAATTGATCGGCATGTCGGTACAATCGTATATGATCCGGACACGAATTGAACGGGCCCAGCATCTGCTGATGTACGAAGGCATGAACGTGACGGAGGTCGCGGATGCGCTTGGCTACAGGGATATTTTCTTCTTCAGCAGGCAGTTCAAGCAATACACGGGCCGCAGCCCATCCGAAATCCGTTAACAACAATAAAAGGCGCCGCAGGGATAATCCCTCGGCGCCTTTCTTCTAAATAGGGCCATTTCGAGCAATGAAATGGCTCTATTCGGTTCTTAAAAATAAGTTTATTTAGGGGTGGAGTGCGAATGAAGCATAAAATGTTTCTGGAGAAACGGAGCATATGCTTCCGAAGTAGCTTTCTTGCAGAAAGCTTTTAAGTGTTCGCTTTTGCTCTGGGGGTTCCAATCCGCGAGGATTGTTCAAAGGAATCCCCGAGAAATGGCGATCGGAAGAACATTTAATGCGCAATGAGCATGCCTTTAAACTTGCAATGAGCATGCTCTCTACCCCTCAATCAACTGCCCCAGCATCTCGCCCATCCTCACCTTTAACCCGGGCGCAAGATCCTGCCGCGGAATGAAGGTGTCGCTCTCCATGAGCAGGACCACCGTTGATCCAAATTCGAAGTAGGCAAGCTCGCCGCCTTTTACAGCCTTGTCGCGAATAGGCTCCACATAACGAATGCTGCTGACGTTCATGGCACCAACCTTGACGACGGCCGTTTCTCCTCCGGCATGTTTGATATAGGTAATCAGTCTTTCATTCCGGCTGAGGACGCGGCGCATGCGGCGAAGGCCAAAGTCGTTAACCGGGTATACCTTGCCCGGAACATGCTCGCGCTCGACAATCTGTCCGTCTACGGGGGTATGTATGCGGTGATAATCGGTTGGACTCAAGTACAAAACGATGTAGTATCCGTCGCGGTAAAGCTCTGTTCGCGGAGAGCGGTTAAGCAGCTCCTCAATCGTATAATCCTGTCCTTTTACGTTAACAATGGTACCGGCTTTGATCGGTCCTGCCCCCGTTATCAAGGCGTCCACCGGACTTATAAGTGCTGTAGTCTCTTCATGTATGATCCGGGAGCCCGGCTTCAGGCGCCTCGTGAAAAATTCGTTTAACGTGCTGTATGCTTCCAGCGGCTTCTCCGCTTCTTCGATTTTGATGTTATACATGCTGGCGAATCTCGGAATCCAGCCGCGGCTTGCCTTCGATTGCGCGAAGCGGCCGGTCAGTCTGGATATCCATTTGCGCGAACTAAGCTCCGTCATGGCTTGAAACAACCATCCCATCATGCCCGCTCACTCACGTCCTTTCCTTGCATCTTGCCTTTCGATGTCCTCCGAACAGTGTGACACAACCATTCATACAAATCAATAGTATAGGCGTCCGCGCAACCTTGTGGCAATATCGGAATTGCTCGCGTATGCTAACTGCAAATTGATAACGAAGGAGGCCTTCCTTCGACATGTCGCCTGTGAAAGTGGCATTCGTTACGCCTGGAGCCTATCCCATCCCATCGGGAAACAGCAGCTCAGTCGAACGGGTTGTTGAAAAATTCGTTCCTTTGCTGCGTCCTAGTGTTGAGCCTCGTATTTACGGGAAAACCGGGCGCAATTTGCCCCGCCGGAGCCTTGTTCATGACGTCGTATGCGAAAGATTCCATGCTGCCAAACGTTCCGCTTATGTTGCGAATATAGGACGTGCTATAAAGAAATTCGGTCCGCAAATTATACAGGTCGAGAACCGGCCGACTTATGTTATAAAGCTGAGGCATTCCAATCCGAAAGCCAAAATATGGCTTAATCTTCATTCTTCCACTTATATCAGTGCGAGACATATTTCCGAGACGCAGCTCCGCAAAAGCTTTGCTCTAGCGGACCGGATTATTGTAAACAGCGAATTTCTGCGCGGTCTGATCCTTAAGAAGGTGCCGGAAGCCAGTACGAAGCTCCGCGTCGTATATCCGGGAGTGGAGACAAGACGCTTCCAGTCCCGCTATACGGCGGAAGGGGAGGCAGCGCGAAGACATCACAGGGAGCGTAAAGGTCTGGTCCACCGAAAAGTAGTTGTTTTCCTGGGCAGACTGATTCCGCTTAAGGGTGTGCATCATTTGCTCGCTATCGTGCCAAAGCTCATCAAGGTCCATCCGGATCTTCTTGTCGTGATTGTCGGAAGTCCATTCTACGGATCGCACCGTACAACGGCCTATTCCCGCAAGCTGTTAAAGATGAGTGAGCGGTACAAGAAGCATGTCCGGTTCGTGCCTTATGTGCCTTACTCGGAAGTTCCGGGCTGGTTCATGGCCGCCGACATTGCCGTAATGCCTTCGGGAAAGCGGGAAGCGTTTGGGCTTGTGAACGTAGAGGCGATGGCAACGGGCCTTCCGGTTATAGCCACGCGCGCCGGCGGAATGCAGGAAATTATCCAGGACGGAGAGACCGGTTTTCTCATCAATCAGACGGAAATCAAATCCGAATTGACTGCCAAGCTCCTGCTCCTGCTCCATAATGCGGCGCTGCGCCGACAGATGGGGGTAAAGAGCAGACAGCGGGTGGAGCAGCTGTTCACATGGGAACATACGGCGAAGCGGTGGTTAAAGATACAACGAAATGAAGCGGACCAGAGATGCCGTGACAACCCGGAGTTATGTGATGAAAACATGGATCCGGAGTCGGTTTCGCAGCACGTGCAGGAAAAGGCTCATGAGGATGAGCAGATAATCAGCTACGAAATGGGCTACTTGAATCACAATCCTTATACCCAGGAGGACGGCAGTTGATAGCTGCCGTCCTTTTTTGTTGTATAAACGGCAGTAGCGCGCCTATGGGTAGGAGCATATAGTGAAATAACTTTGGGGAGGAAGAAAGAAGGAGAGGTCAATGACAAAAGGTAAATCGTCGAAAAGCGCCAAAGGGCGTAAGCCGAGTTATTTTGTTGATAATCCGAATGCCTCGGAATTAAAGTGGCTGGATGAATTAAAAAGCAAAAAAAATAAGGTTCAGAATAATAACCTGCTTGTTCCGCAGCCTAAGCCTGTAGAGAACCGGGCGGTAAGCATTAACGCAATAGCTCCTACGGAAGAGGCCCCGCAAGCGGAGACGGATTTGATCCCTGTATTGACGGAAGAATTGATCCTTGTTGCCGATGCCTCCTCATCGGCTGAAATAAGCGACGCTGAGACAGAGCGGCTTATTGAGGAAATTGCTTCTTATGTTGCTGATCCCGTACCGATTCCGGAGCCGAAGCTGGAGCCTGTGCTTGAACCGAAGCAGCAAGTGGTTAAACAGGAAGCGAAGCCGGAAGCTAAACAAGCACAGAGGCAAGAGTCGAAGCAGGAGCGGAAGCAAGAAAAAACATCTGTACCGGAGCTTGAGCCAACTTACGAGAAGAAGCTCGACAAACTGGTGGAGAAGCAGGATCTGTACAAATCGTTTCCGTTTATCTATACGGACGATATCGTGGATGGCGCCGTAACGGGCAGCAAGCTTGCTCCGTATTCGGTAGACTCGGACAAAATGCGTCCGGGCAGCGTAAACTCTTCCACCCTTTCCGATTATGCGGTGCAAAACATTCATCTTGCCCCGGGCGCCGTAACGGGCAATAAAGTTTCGCCTTTAGCCATTACGGGCAACCATCTTTCGAACAGCTCCATTACCGGGGATAAAATCGTAGATTCCTCGATTAACGGCAGCAAGCTGCAGGATGGCAGCATCACCTCGGAGAAGCTGGCCGACCGGACCATTGACTCCAGCAAAATCTCGGACAGCTCGATTACTTCGCGACATCTTCAGCCGTTTATCATCACGGAGGAGCTGATCGACAACCATTCCATTTCTGCGGATAAAATTCAGAACAGCGCCGTCCGCACGGAAAAAATAGCCAATGAGGCTATTACGAATTCGAAGCTTGGCGAGGCATCGGTTACCCATTCCAAATTGCGGGACGGAGCGATTACCGGCAGCAAGCTGGCCTCGGACACGATTGAGTCCGTTCATCTGAAGCAAGGGCTGCTCCTGGCGGAGCATGTATCGGTTGGAGCTATCCTGGGGAAGCACGTGGCTCCAGGCGCCATCACGCAGGAGCATCTGACGGAAGGAGCCGTAGGGACCGGAGCCCTTCAGCCTCAATCCGTAAACGCCGAGCGGATAGCACCCGGAGCCGTTAACGCAAGTCATCTCCAGCAGGAGACTGTCTCTGGCGAACATATCGTGGCCGGACAGATTGGGAGCAAGCATCTTGTCGACCAAAGCGTCAACTCGAGCAAGCTGACAAACGAAGCCGTGCAGACCCGTCATATCGGACGCAGCAGTATTATTTCGGACCATATTGCCATCGGCCAGATCGAGCAGCGCCATATTGCCCATCAGGTGGTGTCCCGTCAACATTTGCAGTCCGGTTCAGTAGGCAGGGAGCAGCTGCAGGACGGCTCTGTGAAAGGGGAGAAAATCGCTCCCCAAGCGATTACGACCGATCATCTGAGTGACCAGTCGGTTGGTACGCACCAGCTTGCGGACCAAGCCGTAACGGATAGGAAAATAGCGGACGGCTCGGTCAAAAGCTCCAAGCTCGCTGCGGGCGCCATCGAAACGGGCCATCTGAAGAACGAGATTATTACGTTTCAGAAGATTGCTCCCGATACGCTTCGTGCCTATCATTTCTCGGCAGGCTCCGTAACCGAGGATGCGATTTCCCCTGAAGCGATTTCCGGCGAGCATTTGAAGCCGAAGGTGATTGAGAAGCAGCATTTCGCTAATCAGGCAGTGGGCACGGATGCCATCCAGGATCTGTCTGTTACAAGCGGCAAGATCGCTTATGGTGCGATTACCGAGTTTAACCTGTCTCCTAACTCCGTTCATCCGCATCATCTGGCTGATCATAGTATCGGCTCCCAGAAGCTCGCTCCTGAATCCGTTACAACCGACAAGCTGGCTGAGCGAAGCGTAACCGCATCGAAGCTTGGCGATAGCAGCGTCAACGAACAGCATATCGCGCAGGACGCGGTGAATTCCGATGCGATTCAGCCTGCTTCCATCCATGGCGGTCATCTTCAATATTCTTCTATTGCAAGCGAGCACATTGAGGACGGCGCTATCCAATCCGTTCATTTGGCAGACGAAGCGGTAACGCGGCAGCATTTGGCGGAAAGCAGCGTACAAACGAAGCATCTGTCCGACCAATCGGTGACAACCGGCAAGCTGGCTGCCCAATCGGTAACAAGCGAGAAGCTGGCGGATTCGAACGTCACCTCCTCCAAGCTGGCGGATGGCAGCGTGCAATCGAATCATATTGCACCGGGCTCGATTCATTCTGAATTAATCGGCCTTCAGGCGATCCAATCGGAGCATCTGCAGACGGGTATTATTCAAGCGGAGCATATGGGCTATCAGTCCGTTACCGAGATGAATCTGTCTTACGATATCGTGAACACGGATCATATCGCCGACCAGGCCGTAACGTCAAGCAAGCTGTCCAAGGATGCGGTAACAACCGAAAAGCTGAACGATTCAAGCGTAACCTCCTCCAAGTTGGCCGACGGCAGCGTTACGGCTGGCAAACTTGCGGAAGGCTCCATTTACTCAGAGTTAATACGTCCGTTCTCGATTCAATCGAACCATAT
Organism: Paenibacillus sp. MMO-58; assembly: GCF_037146255.1. Taxonomy (NCBI): domain Bacteria; kingdom Bacillati; phylum Bacillota; class Bacilli; order Caryophanales; family Paenibacillaceae; genus Paenibacillus; species Paenibacillus sp. MMO-58. Next base: position 46,630 of record NZ_JBBCVY010000006.1, on the reverse strand, counting down.
CGAGCCTCTCTCCATTCAATCCGAGCATTTGACGGAGGATATTATCGGAGCGAATCATATCCGCGGCGGAGCGGTTGGAACGGAGGCCTTGTCTAACCAGTCGGTAACGGCATCGAAGCTGACAACCGGCGCTGTGCAGTCCAGCCATATCGGCAATGAGGCGGTCGTAAGCAGACACTTGGCGAATGATTCGGTCCTTGGTATTCATATCGTGGAGGGCAGCGTCCGCAGCGTCCATCTGACCGATGAAGCGGTCACCGAAGCGAAGCTTGCTCCGCTCAGCGTCGGGGAAGCCCATATCCAAGCCGGCGCGATAAATTCGGAAGCCCTGCAGGAGGAAATTATTCGAACGGAGCATCTCGCGGACGGCGCCGTTCGGGATACCAAGCTGGCTTTCTTATCCGTTAGTGCCGATCATATCCAGCCGTTGTCCGTTCAGGAGAAGCATCTGACGCCGGGCAGCATTGATGAAAGCAAGCTGCAAAACGGAGCGGTAACATCCGCCAAGCTGGCAGTCGATACCGTATCGGGCGATCACCTGCGCCTGGAGACGATTGCGAGCAAGCATATTAAGGCTGATTCCATTCAAAGCTACCATCTTCGGAAAGGCACGGTGTCCTTCGACCACCTGAGCGCGGATGTTCTTAATGAATTCAAGCCTAAAACGATTTTGCCGGAGCAGTTGGCTGAAGGGATTATCCAAACCTCCAAGCTGCTGGACGGCAGCGTGGTTACCGGCAAGCTGGCCGATGACAGCATCACAACCGAGAAGCTGGCCGAAGAGAGCGTCACAACCGGCAAGCTTGCGGAAGGAAGCATCACAAGCAGCAAGCTGGCCGACAACAGCGTCACGGGCGAGAAGATTGCGGATGAGAGCATTACCGGAAGCAAGCTGACGGCAGGCAGTATTACAAACGATAAGCTGGCCGATAACAGCATTACGGCAGAGAAGCTTGCCGACGCAAGCATGACAGGCCGAAAGCTGGCATTCGAGAGCATTACCGGCGATAAGCTGACAGCCGAAAGCGTAACGGGCAGCAAGCTGGCCGGAGGCAGTATTACCGGCGATAAGCTGGCGGATGAAAGCATTTCAAGCCGGAAGCTGGCGGATGGCATTATTACGGGCAGCAAGCTGGCCGACGGAAGTATTACCGGCAGTAAGCTGGCTGTTGACAGCATTACAAGCGATAAGCTTTCGGACGGAAGCATCACGAGCAGCAAGCTGGCCGATCAAAGCGTTACGGCTGAAAAGCTGCTGGATGAAAGCGTGTCGGGCCGGAAGCTGGCAGGCGACAGCGTAACGGCGGAGAAGCTGGCCGACGATAGCATTGCAACCCGCAAGCTGGTTGACGAAAGCGTCACTTCCGAGAAGCTGGCCGAAGAGAGCGTAACGACAAGCAAGCTCGCCGATCAGGCGGTAACAGGACGCAAATTGGCAGCCGAGAGCGTCACTTCCGATAAGCTGGCCGACGACAGCATTACAACCCTCAAGCTGGTTGATGAGAGTGTCACCAGCGAGAAGCTGGCGGACGGAAATGTCATTACGAGCAAGCTAGCGGACTTGTCTGTCACGGGCAGCAAGCTGGCTGATGAGAGTGTTGCGACGGAAAAGCTGGCCGAGGGAAGCGTTACATCTGAAAAGCTTGCGGCAGAAAGCATTACAAGGCGTAAATTGGCCGACGAAAGCGTGACGACGGAGAAGCTGGCCGACGACAGCATTACAAGCCGCAAGCTGACCGCCGCAAGCGTAATTAGCGATAAGCTGGCTGAGGGAAGCGTCATTACAAGCAAGCTAGCCGACCTGTCTGTTACCGGCAGCAAGCTGGCTGATGAGAGCGTCTCGACCGGGAAGCTGGCCGATTCCAGTATTTCGAGCCGTAAGCTAATTGATGAAAGTGTGACCAGCGATAAACTTGCCGATGAGAGTGTTACAAGCGAGAAGCTAGCTGAACAAGCGGTGACCGGAAGCAAGCTGGCCGATAACAGCATCACCGGCGAGAAGCTGGCGCCCGGAAGTATTACGGCTGATAAGCTGTCCTCAGACAGCATTACCGGCAGCAAGCTGGCCGATGAAAGTGTCACAACCGAGAAGCTTGCTGATGATAGCATCACGAGCCGTAAACTGGTTGACGAAAGTGTGACCGGCGATAAGCTGGCGGACGAAAGCGTCACGGGCATAAAGCTAGCCGACTTTGCTGTTACAGGCAGTAAACTGGCCGACGAGAGCGTTACAACCGAGAAGCTGGCAGGCGGCAGCGTAACGAATGAGAAGCTTGCCGATGATAGCGTGACTACCTGGAAGCTGGCAGGCGAGAGCGTCACAACCGAAAAGCTTGCGGACGAAAGTATTACATCCCGTAAGCTCGCAGGCGGAAGTGTCACGGCCTGGAACCTCGCCGAGGGCAGTATCTCAAGCGATAAGTTAGCCGATGAAAGTGTAACAACTGGCAAACTGGCTTCCGGAAGCATTACTTCGGAGAAGCTAGCCGACGAGAGCGTTACTACCGAGAAGTTAGCCGACGACAGTATTACAAGCGGCAAGCTGATTGATGAAAGTGTGACCGGCGAGAAGCTGGCCGACGGAAGTGTAACAAGCAACAAGCTTGCCGATCTGGCTGTCACTTGGAGCAAGCTTGCCGATGAGATCATCACAACGGAGAAGCTTGCAGCGGGAAGTGTCACGGAAGATAAGCTGGCGACAGATAGCATTACAAGCCGCAAGCTGGCCGATGAAAGTGTGACAACCGAGAAGCTGGCCGACGATAGCATTACAAGCCGCAAGCTGATTGCGGAGGGCGTAACCTCCGAGAAGCTTGCCGACGGAAATGTCATTACGAGCAAGCTAGCCGACCTGTCTGTCACCGGCAGCAAGCTGGCTGATGAGAGCGTCTCGACAGGTAAGCTAGCCGACTATAGCATTTCGAGCCGCAAGCTGATTGATGAAAGTGTGACCAGCGATAAACTTGCCGACGAGAGTGTTACAAGCGAGAAGCTAGCTGATCAAGCGGTGACCGGAAGCAAGCTGGCCGATAACAGTATTACAAGCGAGAAGCTCGCAGCCGGAAGTATTACGGCCGAGAAGCTTGCGGCAGACGCCATTACCGGCAACATGCTCCGAGATGCTAGTATATTCGCAGAGAAGCTAGCCGACGATAGCATCACAAGCAGCAAGCTGGCTCAAGAGAGTGTAACCTCAAGCAAGCTGGCGGACGGCAGCGTAACGATCAATAAACTGGCCGATCAAGCGGTGACCAGAAGCAAATTGGCCGACGAGAGCGTTACGGCGGAGAAGCTGGCCGATGACAGCATTACAACGCTTAAGCTAGCAGATGACAGTGTAACCACTTGGAAACTCGCGGATCTTAGCGTAACCTCCGGGAAGCTGGCAAATAGCAGCATTACCCGCGAGAAGCTGGCGTTCGGCAGCGTGACGGGCGATAAGCTTGCCGGCAACAGCATCACTGGCGATAAGCTGGTAGAAGAAAGCATTACAGCCGAGAAGCTAGCCGATGAGAGTATCACAACCGAGAAGCTGGCAGATGAGAGCGTAACGAGAGAGAAGCTGGCGGAAGACAGCGTATGCGGCTGGCATATTGCGACAGAGGCAATAACGCTGGATAAATTGGCACCTGAGCTTGTATCGGCCATATTCCCGCCAGTTATAGAAGATGCGGAAGAACTGTCGGAACAAGAACCGGAACCAGCGCCTTCCTTTATCCGTTCCACGGGAACCGGTCAGGTCATTCAACAGTTCGGCCTTGCTCCGTATTCGTTCTTCAAAAAAGGGAAGATGCTGGAAATTGAAGTTATTTTCGACCAGCCGTTCAGCAATGCGAACTATGCCATTACCGCCATCTGCGATAATCCGGAATGCTATGTATCCGTCTTTAGCAAATCCGAAGGCAGTGCCATTCTAAACATTGTCCGCTCCAGGGGCTCGTTTGAACCAGAGGGATGTATGAACTGGATCGCCATTGGCCGGTAACATTCATAGATTTAATAGAGGATTGGAGCTAATTCTATGCTCCTATCCTCTTTTTTAATTGGGAGGGGGACAGACGTCTTGGAAGTTGTACAAATGCCGTTGCGCCAACAGTCTGCATACATACTATGTGATGTGCATCAATCTGCTTGCAAATATTAATAGGCGTAAAACTGAGGTGATTCAGTGGATGAAACGCGCACCTCATCCTAATCCGGCCGTATCGGTCATTATCCCTGTTATGAATGAAAAATCGACCATCGGGCGCGTGATTCGCGAAGCGGCAAAGGTACATCCCCGTACGGAGGTTATTGTTGTTGCCAATGGTTCTACAGACGGTTCTATAGCAATTGCTAGAAAGATGGGAGCAAGGGTGCTGCAATTCGAGAAGCCTCTTGGTCATGACGTTGGGAGATCGATAGGGGCACTGGAAGCCAAAGGCGAGGTACTGTTGTTTATTGACGGAGATATGGTTATATCAGCTGCTAATTTACGGCCTTTCATTCATGCAGTGAGAGAAAAAGGAGTAGACGCGGCGTTGAATAACTATTCCGGTCCGGTTCGCAAAGCGAAGGTTCATAGTGTTGTGCTGGCCAAACATGCCTTGAATGCCGTTCTTCAAAGGCCTGACCTGAAGGGAATGTCCTTCACGGCCGTACCGCATGCGATCAGCCGCAAATGCCTGGATACGATAGGGGCGGAAGCCTTGTCAGTCCCTCCGCTTGCCCATGCGATGGCTGTAAAGCAAGGACTCATGGTCAAGGCCGTACACACCGTCAATGTCGGCAAAATAAACAAACCACGGCCGGAGCGGGAGAGGAAAAACCCGCTTGAACGATTAATTTTAGGCGATCATTTGGAGGCGATCTACTGGCTGCTGTCATGCACGGATGAACGGGGCGGGTTCGAGGATCGGCTGCGCAAGCGCGAGATGGCCTTGTAAGTCTGCACACGGTTAGGAGGGTTGCACTTTTGAAAGCTGTTATTTTGGCGGGCGGAACCGGTACACGGCTCATGCCTCTTACTTCTTATATCAATAAGCATATGCTGCCGGTCGGCAGATATCCGATGATCCATCATGGTATCGAGTCGCTGCGCAAGGCAGGGATCAACGAGATTCTGATTATTACGAACCGTCAGTCTGCGGGAATGTTTATCCGGTATTTCGGCAGCGGCGAAGACCAGAAGGTGTCGCTGGCGTACCGGATCCAGGAAGGGGCCGGGGGCATTGCGGATGCGTTGCAGCTGGCTAGACCATTTATTGCGGATGGCGAGAAGTTTCTCGTTCTTCTTGGTGACAACTTGTTTGAAGAGGATTTAACGCCTTATATTCATGATTTTCGGCAGCAGCAAGACGGGGCAATGGTGCTTCTTAAGGAAGTCGACGATCCGCACCGGTACGGGATTCCGGTCTTTGATGCTAGCGGTGCGATCAAGCATATAGAAGAAAAGCCCGCGGAGCCGCAATCGAATCTATCGGTTACCGGTTTATATATGTATAGCTCGGATGTTTTCGAGCGAATCGAGAATATCAGCCCGTCAAGCAGAGGAGAACTCGAGATTACGGATCTGAATAATCTTTACGCGGCTGCCGGTCTATTAACCTACCGGACGTTATCCGGCTGGTGGATGGATGCGGGGACATTTGAGTCGCTTAAGGAAGCATCTACCCGATATTGGGATATAGAATACTAGACGGGAGAGATTTTTGAGTGAGACGCAAACCGCGGGGCATTCGTCGTCTCAAGCCCGCGCCTACGAAAGAGGGAAGGCGTACGGCTAACTATCAGGCCGGTCTGCAGGCAGGATACAATCAGGGACTACTGGCTGGGCAAAGCAGCTATCATTCTTTGTTCGAGGGAACAAGTATTATTATCCCGAGCTACAATCAAGTCAATTATTTGCGCGGCTGCATCGACAGCATCGTGGACAATACGGAGCAGCCCCACGAGATTATCGTTGTCGACAACGCTTCGACTGACGGGACAGCCGAATATTTGGAGCAACTGGACGGTCAGGTGCGTTACCGGGTGCTCGATCAGAATTACGGCTTCGCGGGTGCGGTGAATACGGGACTGATGATGGCCAAAGGCACAACGATGCTTGTTCTGAACAATGATACGCTTGTGACGGATAACTGGCTCGGCAACTTGCTGATCTGTCTGCACAGCGATCCCACCATCGGAATGGTGGGGCCGGTCACGAATTATATTAGCGGGGATCAACAAATTCCGGTCCCTTATGAAAGAATTGAAGATATGCCGGATTTCGCGAGACTCAATAATATTTCCGATCCGAAGCGCTGGGAAAGAACAGACAGGCTGCCGGGCTTCTGCCTCTTGTTCCGCCGCGAATTGTGGGAGCAGGTCGGCTTTCTTGATGAAGGGTTCGAATTCGGCAACTATGAGGATGATGATTATAATATTCGGACCAGGCTGCTCGGTTACTCCCTTATAATCGCCAGGGATTCTTTTATCCATCATTTCGGGAGCGTCAGCATTAAGGCGCTTGGCGATCAGCTCGAACAGGTTAACACCCGAAACATGGTTTACTATATGACCAAATGGAATAATCCGTATGCGTGGATTCATCAAGTCCGCACAAGCGATCCGAAGCCAGCTTCGCTTAAGGTAAAGGGAGAGATCGCCTTTTACCCGGAAAGTGTCGTAGTGAAAGGGATTGGCTCGCAGGTTTATTGGATCGAACAAGGAATCAAACGTCCAATCGAAGGGGAATGGTCAGGGCCGGTCGTACGTCTGCCGCAGATTCTGCTCCGGAGCTGGCCGACTGCAGAGGCGCTGCCCGCGGTTGAAGCGGCATCCAAATGGCATGCTCTTCATTCCATTCATTACGGCGCCCCCCTGCACGGGCAGATTGCAAGCGGGCTGGACGGCTTCCTGTATTATCTGGAGAATGGCACCAAGCGAAAAATGATTACCGAAGCAGCAGCCGTCTCCTGGCATTTGAACGAAAGGGCAAAATATCCGCTGACCGCGGAAGAGCTGCAGGCAATGCCGGAAGGGCTGCCTCTAATTCCGCCGGTAAAGCTGCGTCAGGTCCTGTAGGCATACGCAAGTATCACCCTTTTTCAAAGATGCATATGCTAGTATGACGACGACAACTGAACTTGAGCCGTTTATTGCTGCAAAGGAGGGGCTGGAAGTTGCAGCAGATTGTAAACGAAATAATAGAGCATTTATCGCATTCCCATCAACAAATGGCTCGCATGATTGACTCCAAGCGCCATGTTGTCGTACGGATGGCCGAGGTTGTAAAGGCCATTCCCGACAATAATCCGAACTTTGGAGGAACGGATGGACTGCTGTCGAATACGCAGGCTCTGCTTGGCGGGGTTGTTTCTTATTTAACAACGATAGCCGAATTGCAAGAGACGCTTGCCGCGCAGCTGACGTTTACGGTCCGCGAGCTTCGCTTAGAGGAAGAAGAGTAAGCGGCCGGAAGGAGGATGTTTGTTATGAACCGGGAACAGGCTTATATGCGTATGCTGGGCGCTACCGCCAATATGCAGTGGAATATTGCCAAGATACTGGAAGCCAAAGCGGAAGAGGCGGAGAAAGCACGCCATTGGATATGCAATCATATTACCGCGGCATCCTTCCTGGGCGATCAGACGCAGCTTAAACAGACAGCCCAAATCAACGAGCAGGTGATTGAAGTATTGGATGGCGTTAACAAAATGAGCCAAGGGATCCTATCCGTCATGCGATCGGTTCTGCCCAAAAGCAATGAAGGCGGAGGCGGCCATGACGGGGATGACGAGGAGATGCTGTTCGGCGGCATGGGTGACATGAATTGAGCTTCATGGCATTAAGAGAACGGCAAGTGAAGCTGGAGATTCTCTCTTCTCTCGCAAGCAGCCAGACGGCGCTTGCCCGCATTCTGAACAGCATCGCCGACGTATCGGAGGCCTCCCCGGAGCTTGCAAGAAGCATTGCCGAGAATGTGAAGCTCCTAACGTCCATGCAGAAAAATATAGCGGAGTCGGTTACGGGGCTAACCATGCGCGGCAAGCGTCTGAAGCGGGGACGCCCCGGCAGTCCTTGGCTGAACGCCAAGATCAGCAGGCTGTAAGATGGAAGTCATCCATGAAGGAGGCGTTTGATATGAAGAAGAAGAGCGCTGTTTCAGCCAAACGGAGAACCAAACGAAAGCCTGGCGTAAGGACTAAACGCAAAGTAAACGGAGCCCGGAAGACAGCGGGGAAGAAGTCCGGCAAAAACACAATGAAACGCCGGAAGTCTTCGGTCAGAAAAAGAAGAAAAAGCGTAAGCTTTGATCAGGCCAGCTACGATTACGGTTTTAACCAAGCCTATAACGACGGGTATAACACCGGCTTCGCCAAAGGCTTTGAAGACGGCCATCAGATTGCATATGAGACGCAGGTTTAATCGCACAGACGAAAGATAGAGGTCTTAGCTCTGCCTTGTTCATGCCAGAATGGACAAATCAGGAATAAGGCTTTTTTTGTATAACTTCGGATGAGGTGAGTGGGAAATTTGAACAAGGCAGCAGCGGCGTCCTTTCAGCAAGGCAGGCAGCAGGGATATTCGGCCGGATTCCAGGCAGGATGGCGGGACGGAGCTTGCGAATGGGTGAAGACTTCTCCCGTAACACCAGTTCCGGAAGTCATACCCTTACGCGTGTTATATATTCCGCAAGGCTCTTTAGGCTTTGACGCCATTGATTCCGGTATTATTCAGGCGCTGCAAAGTTGCGTCAGCGAAGTGCATGTAGGCGCGCAGGAAGGCCTGCTGCAGCAGGCGGCCGCCATTCGGCCGGATCTTGTGCTTGTGCTGAACGGCTTATACACTTTCCCGCCGGATCATTTGGAGCAGATCGCAGCGATTCGCGCGTTAGGGATTAAGACGGCTATCTGGTTTGTGGATGACCCGTATATGACGGCCCATACGGTCCAAATCGCGCCTTCTTACGATATTGTTTTGACGCATGAACGCGGGACAATACCTCTCTATCAACAGCAAGGATGTCTTCAGGTGCATCATCTGCCGCTTGCCGTCAACGAGACGGTATTCCGTCCTTTTCGCGCGGATAAGGCGTATGAATACGAGGTTTGCTTTATCGGAGTGGCCTTCTGGAACCGGGTAGAGCTGATTGATCAGATCGCCGGGCAGCTGTCGAAGCGAAAGCTGTTTATTGCCGGAGGGCACTGGGACCGTCTGAAGCAATATCCGCTGTTAGCACCCAATATCCATCCGGAAGGAATTGCGCCTGAAGCAGCCGCCCATTACTACAACGGCTCCAAGATTGTCATCAATATGCACCGCTCCGATGTCCCCGGGAAGGATAATCAGATTGAAGCGCAGGCACCCGGCTTGTCGCTGAATCCGAGAACCTATGATGTTTCGGCTTGCGCAACGCTGCAGCTAACGGATATCCGGGATGATCTGTTTTCCCATTACCGTCCGGGCCATGAGATTGAAACTTATAGCAATGCGCAGGAGCTGCTGCAGAAAATTGATTATTACTTGACCCATGAAGAGGAACGTTTGCGCATTGCAATAAGAGGCTTGTACCGTACTTTGCGTGATCACACGATGACTGCGCGAATCGCTACGCTTTTGAATCTATTGAAGTAGGAGTGAAAAATATGGCGCCAGTAGTCAAACGGAAGACGGACGAGGAGGCTGGACGAGCGGCGGGATATAAGCTGGGCTGGGATCACGGGTACTGGTTCGGGTTATGCGAGGAAGCGATCGGCCGCATTCCTCAGGCCAACAAAGTATGGCCGATTCACGCGATGTATGTGGAGACGGGCAAAGGCTTTCCTTACTCGCCGATCGACGAAGCCGTAAGAGGGACTTTAGCGACTATGGTTCAGAGGTTGACCGTTGTAAACGCGACGCAGCCCGTGGCAGAGCTTGCGCTTGCTGACCGGCCTGATGTAGTGATCGTTCTGGATGGACTGCAGTTTGATGTCGCGCAGATCGAAAAGCTTCGGGATAACGGAATCCGGACGGCGATTTGGTTGACGGATGATCCTTATTATATGGATATTACAACGATGATCGTTCCGCATTACGATACCGTATTTACGCTGGAGCGCAACTCGGTGGACTATTACAAGCAGCTTGGCTGCCAGAATGTGTTTTATTTGCCGTTTTGCTTCGATCCGGCGCAATATCGCCCTTCGAATCCCGAGCGCTCAAACCGCAAAGAAATTACGTTTATCGGATCCGCTTATTTGAACCGGGTTAGCTATTTCAATGAAATAACTCCATATCTGGCGGGGAAAAATACGTTAATATCCGGTATTTGGTGGGACCGGTTAGCTAAATACGACCTGCTGCGCTCCAAAATCAAGCTGAATAATTGGATGGGACCGACAGAAACAGCTTTGACTTATAATGCTTCCAAAATCGTGATTAATATGCATAGGGCGCATGACGATGCCTTATACAACAGCAACCGAATCGGATTAACGGCTGTTTCCCCTAATCCCAGGACCTTTGAAATTGCCGCATGCGGCGTACTGCAGGTATGCGATATCCGGGATGATCTTGCTGCCTTTTTTACTCCGGGAGTAGAAATCGTTACCTATTCCTCGCCGGCGGAGCTGATCGAGAAAATGGATTATTACCTAAAGCATGAGGAGGAGCGGCAGCAAATCGCCCTTCGCGGCATGTACCGGGCTTTCCGGGACCATAAATACGCGAACCGTCTTCAAACGATGCTGACGATATTATTCCCGCTCCTCTAATTCTTCATGAATTTAAATGGACCAACGAAGCAGGACGCCGGACTGCGTTAATCCGCCGCCAAATCCATAGAGCAGCAGCAAATGTCCCGGCAATACACGGCCGTCACGGACAGCGGCATCAAGAGCAAGCGGAATGGATGCGGCAGACGTATTGCCGTAGTGCTCAATGCTCGACAAAGCCTGCTGCTCGCTTATGCCGGTACGTTCGCATAACGCGTCAATAATGCGCTGATTCGCGTTGTGCGGAACGAACCAGTTGATTTGGGATGGCGTGTAGCTGCTGTCCTTCAGCAATCCGGCGATTCCTTCAGACACGTGGCTAAGCGCCCATTTGTACACTTCGCGGCCATTTTGCACGATACGGCTTGTCGTATCGATATCCGCCGCGTTAATGACGGGGGACAAGCCGCTCCGGTAAACATGATGTCCGCCTGCGCCGTCGGTCTGAGCGGAAATCGCCAGAATATCCCCATCTCCTCCGGCTTCCATTAAGAATGCCCCGGCTCCGTCGCCAAATAAAATGCAAGTCGTCCGGTCTTCGTAGTTCGTTACCTTGGACAAGGTTTCTCCGCCAATGACGAGGATTTTGCGGTAAACGCCGGACAATAGCAGCCCGTTCGCCAGCTGAATGGCCGATGTGAAGCCTGCGCATGCCGCCTGAATATCAATGGCGCCGCAATGACGGATTCCAAGACCGGCCTGAACCTGGGCGGCAACGCTTGGAATGACATTGTCCGGCGTAGAAGTAGCGACAATAATGTAATCGACATCCTCGACTTCCACCCCGTAACGTTCCTGCATATTCCGTACCGCCCGAATACATAAATCGCTGGTGAATTGGTCATTCGCCGCAATTCGGCGTTCACGGATGCCTGTGCGCTGAACAATCCATTCGTCCGAGGTTTCGACGATTCGCTCCAAATCCGCATTTGACAATACTTTTTCCGGAATATAAGTGCCGATGGCCGTAATAGCTGAGTTGGATTGCAATTGCTTTTCCATTAGAAACAGCTCCTTTGTTAGTACCTGGTACTAATACTTGATAATAAATTACTGAATTTGAAGTGATTTGTCAAGCGTTGTTGAGGATAGCTTCCACATAACAGAGCACAATAAGTCACGGGTCAAAGCCTAACTAACCGAATGGAGGAGTGGCTAAGTCATGAAAAACAAATTCATTCTTCTTACAGCAAGTGTGGCTTTAGCAGCAACGTTAACGGGGTGTGCGTCCAATCAGGGAGATATCGGCAATAAAAATATTCGTCCCAACAGCGTACGTTACGATGCTAACGGGAATGTGATCCGTAATCTGGCGGCTCCGGGAACATTGACCGACAAACGTTTCGCGAATGATCAAATGAACGAAATGAACCGTGTCAATGGCCGTCGTCTAAACAGCAACAACATTGTTGGCAGTCATAAAAATTATAAAATGGAAATGAGCGAGGAAATCGCTAAGAAGCTTGTAGCTATGAATACGGTTAAGACAGCCAATGTTATGCTGACCGACAACAATGCTTATGTTGCCGTATCCTTCGAAGATCATACGCGCGGCCTAAGCGCGAAAAGCTACAACCGTACGAATCTGAGCAGCCCGATTACCGATACGAATCGCCACATGAACGGCACATATGGCGCGAGCGGCGGGAAATACGGCATGAACGGCATGAACGGAACGTATGGCATGAACGGTACGATGGGCGGTTACCATAATGACGGCATACGCGGCCTAAGCACAACCGACACCGGCGAAAGCCAGCTGACTGATAAAATCAAAAGCGATATCGCCGCAGAAGTAAAAAGGCTGCACCCTTCGGTTCAGAACGTTTATGTATCCGCAAGCCCGGATTTTGTGGACCGCATGAACAGCTATATGGGCGATGTTCGCCTGGGTCATCCGATTCAAGGCTTTGTGTCCGAATTTAATGCCATGGTCGAGCGCATCTTCCCGGCGAATGCGACAAAGCTGAATTCCAATTCGGCCAAACATACCACTCCTTATATTTACGATCACCGCTAATAGCCGAAAATAAACAAAAAAAGGGCCCGCTTGCGAAGCAAGCGGGCCTGTCCTAGAAATGGTATCAACTGTGGGGTTGATGCATATGATTGTATCGAAGAAACCTTAGTCTAAGATTAAAGAACTTTGTCGAAATTGAAACAAAGTAAAAACCCCGCATCCTTTATAAGGAGCGGGGAGAGAAATAGCCCGAATCATGAATGGGATGGTTAGATTTGCAACTCCCCAAGCTTGATCAGCTCGACAACCGCTTGCGAACGACCTTTAACATTTAACTTTTGCATGACATTCGAAATATGGTTGCGGACGGTTTTTTCGCTGATAAATAATTGCTGCGCAATATCTCTAGTTGTTTTATCCTGCACCAGCAGCTCAAATACCTCGCGTTCACGATGTGTTAATAAAAACTTGCTTTTATGGTCGCTACCCTTCAAGTTTGTCACCCCTCCTTGCTCGGGTTTTTATGGTTTAACAAGGTTAAGGGATACAGTCAAATTATTGTATGAATTGGCTGTAGCAATGGTGCTGTATCTAGGGAAAATGGGCGCTTATAATAAAAGAAGGGCTGTCCCGCATGCTCATCGTTTCTGAACATGCATGGGTAGCCCTTCTTTGTTATTTCGCTTAAGCAAAAGCCTTAGTATCCGTCCGTTTTGCGTCCAAGCTCCTCGGCGACTTCCATCCCCTCGCGGGCAGGGAAGGTGCCTTTGTGCCCGGACTTCATTGCAGAGGATTTTTTGATGGCTTCCGCTACAAGACGCCCGTATTCCGGATCCGCTTGCGTCAGATTGGACAGCATTTTGTCCTGGATAACAGGCGCGCAAGTTGACAAGGCATCGCCCAGATTATGAATAAGCTCGTCGCGCTCCCACTGCTCCAGCTTGCGGAACGTATCGCCGGCTTGGGCGAAATCGTTGGTCCGGTCAATCGTTTGCCGAACCAGATTCGCGTCATAATGCGGCTCATGCGGCGTTCCGGAGGCTTTAGCTTCCGAAAGTCCGTTCAGACTGGAAGGCTCGTAGTTCACATGCGGATTTTGTCCGGGAGCGACATCTACGTAAAAGGCCATTTGGCCGTCGCGCTGGTTGGTTGCGGCGCGTTTCTTCGGCGCATTGATCGGCAGCTGCAGGTAGTTTGCGCCAACGCGGTAACGCTGGGTGTCGGAATAGGATAAGGTGCGTCCCTGCAGCATTTTATCGTCCGAGAAGTCCAGACCGTCTACCAATACGCCCGTTCCGAATGCCGCTTGCTCTACCTCTGCGAAATAGTTCTCCGGATTTTTATCAAGCACCATCTTGCCTACCGGTACCATCGGGAACTGATCTTCCGGCCACAGCTTGGTATCGTCAAGCGGATCGAAGTCTAGCTCTGGATGATCGCCGTCCTCCATGATTTGCACTTTAAGCTCCCAGGCGGGGTAATCTCCCCGTTCAATCGCCTCATACAGATCCTGCGTGGCATGGTTGAAGTTCTTCGCCTGAATTTGCTCGGCTTCGGCTTGAGTCAAGTTTTTGACGCCTTGCTGCGGGTCCCAATGATATTTGACCAATACCGCTTCGCCCTTCGCATTTACCCATTTGTATGTATTGACGCCGGAGCCTTGCATCTGGCGGTAGTTCGCCGGAACTCCCCAAGGCGAGAATAAGAAGGTAATCATATGAGTCGCTTCCGGCGAATTCGAGACAAAGTCGAAGAAGCGCTCCATCGACTGCACATTCGTTACCGGATCCGGCTTAAAGGCATGTACCATGTCCGGGAATTTCATCGCATCGCGGATGAAGAAGATCTTCAGGTTATTGCCCACCAGATCCCAGTTGCCGTCCTCGGTATAAAATTTGGTCGCGAAGCCGCGCGGGTCGCGGAGAGTCTCCGGCGAATGCCCGCCGTGGATCACGCTCGAGAAACGGACGAAGACGGGCGTCTTTTTGCCTTTTTCCTGGAACAGCTTTGCTCTTGTGTATTTGCCGATCGGCTCGTTGCCGAACGTGCCGTAAGCTTCGAAGTAGCCGTGCGCGCCTGCTCCGCGGGCATGGACGACCCGTTCAGGAACCCGTTCGCGGTCGAAATGGGTGATTTTCTCGATAAAGTGGTAATTTTCAAGGGTAGCCGGCCCGCGGTTGCCAACAGTTCTCGTATTCTGATTGTCGGATACCGGATGGCCTTGTCTCGTTGTCAGCGTAAGATCGGTTTCGCCTGCCGCTTTGCGGTTATCGGCTGCTCCGCCCGCGCCTGCCGCATGAGTGCCGTTTGTATCGTTTGCGGACATTTTTGTATTTCCTCCATTTCCAGTTTAAAGTCAATTTTACCTAATACTCCAATACTATTCCTCATTCTGAAATAGTTTATGAAGAGCAATTGGAATATAGTTGAAACCCAATCCCCCTATTCAAGCGGCTAGGTGCGTAGTACTGTATTAAGAAAACAGCCTGCTTTTTCGAAAGGGTGGAAAGGACTAGTCTCATGAACATATTGATCGTCGACGACGAACCGCGGCATTTGAGAGGAATGGCCGGTATGATTCAAATGATGCGCCCTGAGGCCAAGGTAAAAACGGCCAAGGATGGAGAAGCTGCCCTTGCCTTGGTAAGGGAAGAACAGCCTGACGTGGTGCTTAGCGACATACAAATGCCGAATCTTGACGGGCTTTCGTTCCTGCAGCGGTTGAAGGAAGAGGAGCTGCGGACCAAGGTCGTTATGGTATCGGCTTATAATTTGTTCGAGTATGCCCAAAGAGCGATTCGCCATGGCGCTTACGACTATCTGCTCAAGCCTGTTGACATGGACAAGGTAGAGGTCTTGCTGCAGCGGCTTGACCAGCAGCTTGCGGAAGAAGAGCGGGAGCGCGGCGAGTCGGCCGAGATGAAGCAAAAGCTTGAGCTCGCATCTTCCGCCTACCGTAGTCGGCTGCTGCACCAGTGGCTGAACGGCGAGCTTCCTTCAGGCGAAGAGGTTGACCTAGAAGAGTGGCCGTTGCTTAGCCAAATGAACACTCTCGTATTGACGGAAATCCGAAATGAAGGAGAAGCCTTCCCCGTGACGGATCTGGTCGAACAGCTTAAGCAGCGTGTATCCGTCTATGGCGAGGCTTGCGTGTTTCCTCTGCAGTCGGTCTCACGGCATAGCATTCGTCTGGTCACCGTCTTGAAGCAGAAGAGCCAGCCTGCGGCAGGGATTGGGGAGCTGCGTTCCAGTCTGATGAAGCAGACGGAAGTATGGCGCACTTGCGGCATGGTGTCCCATGGCGTTGCGACTTTGCAAGAGGAGCTTAAGCTGAAACCCGCAGAAGCCTTTATTCCAATGGTTTACCGCCAGGCGGAGGAAGCATTGGAATATGCTTTCCACGAGGAATGGGCGAGCGTCGTAACCTTTGGACATGAAATCGGGCTGGGCAATACGAATGCCGTCTTCCAACTGGATGGCGAGCTGCTGTTCGAAGCGCTGCAGGAGCAGTCGCTCGAAAGAGCTGAAGCCATGTGCCGGGCCGCCTTTGCCGAGCTGTCCTCGCAGGGTCGCACGGAGCCAAGGCTGATGAAAAATTATGCGTCCCTTATGCTGATGAAGCTTAAGAGCCGGACCTCTGGCATCATAGATCAACAGGTTGGAAGCGCTCTCGCGGATACCGCGTCTACGGCAATTCCTTCTTGTGCCAGCAGCGGTATGCTGATGGAGCTGCTGCTGGGCAGACTGGCAGAGGTGCACAAATCGCTGACCGACCGGAAGCAGGGCAGCGGCGAGCTGGCGGTAGAGCAATGCCTGAATTGGATTCAGGGGCATTATGCGGAGGATCTGACGCTTGATAGGGCAGCGGAACAATTTCATTTCAACCCCTCTTACTTCAGCACCTTGATGAAAAGCCGCACCGGACGCTCGTTCTCCGATCATTTGACGGAAGCACGTATACGGGCGGCGAAGGAGCTGCTGGCCGGCGGACGGCTCAAAATCTATGAAATCGCGGAGCAATGCGGCTACCGGGATACGAAATATTTCACCCGGATATTCAAGCGGCAGGTTGGCTTGTCGCCTGAAGCTTATAAGCATACGCTGCGTCCGCAGACGGGGAGCGGAGATAGATCATGACTTTTCGATTAAGGCTGCTGCTCAGCTATCTGACGCTTATCGCCTTGCCGCTGCTTGTGCTGAGCACGCTGTTTTACAATTCAAGCTTAAAGGTCGTTACCGAGCAGGCGCAAAACAATGTTCACGATGTCGTGATGAAAAACAACGACGTGATCGACACCAAGCTGGGGATCGTCGACCAGAATAGCAGGTCCTTGTTCGTGGACAAGGATCTGTTCCAGATTTTCAACAGCCTGAATCCGGCAAAAGAAGAGGAGCTTGTCGCGGCCGACCGGCAAGTTACGGCTATCTTAAGCAAATACTTCTCCCAGAATTCGGATGTCTATTCCGCTCAGCTGTGGACCTCTTACTACACCTTCGGAAGCACGATGCTGATGCCGCTTGGCAATCCGGTACAGTCTGCGATTTACAAGGAAGCGGTTAAGGCAGGGGGCAAGATGGTCTGGTATCCGACCTACGATTTCATCAAGATGTACGACCAGCCTTGGCTTCAAGACGGGACGATAGATTACCGTTACTTGTTCTCGGCAACCAGGCTGCTTAACTTCTCCCACATGGAGGACAGCACGCTGGTCAAGCTGAAGCCGGAAGTCGAGCGCCCCGTGCTTACGATCAGCTTCAAATCGACGGTGATGGACGAGCTGTTCGAGCGAAGTATCCCGGCTGGCTCCTCCTATATGGTGCTGGATCCCGACAATATCGTCGTGGCTTCGAGCGACCAATCGCAGGTAACGAAGCGTTTCGATGAGGACTGGATGGATAATTTCCGCGAACAGGGCAGCGGGAGCCAGCGGATCAAGCTGAACGGGCATAACCAGATCGTAAGCTTTGCCCGTTCGGAAGTGACGGGCTGGATGTCGATTGTCATTACGCCGCAATCCGCGCTCGTAAGCTCCCTGGTTCCGGTACTTCGGACATCAACGATCGTCAGCGCCATTGCCTTAAGTGTGGTAGCCCTGGTGTTTGCTTACTTCATCATTAGCCGCATTACAGGTCCGATTAAGAAACTCATGAGCGCGATGCGTTCGGTAGGGGAGGGGGACTTTGATGCCCGCGTGGACGTGGACCGGAAAGACGAATTCGGTCTCCTGTCCCAGCGCTTTAACCGGATGAATGACCGGATTGCCATGCTCGTGAAAGAAAACTACGAGATCAAGCTGAAGGAGAAGGAAGCGGAAATTCAGGCGCTTAACATGCAGATGAATCCTCATTTTTTATATAACACGTTGAACATTATGAACTGGACCGCTCTCGAGAATCGTCAGACGGAGCTTAGCAAGATGCTGGTCTGTCTGTCCAATATGCTGCACTATACGTCCCGGAAAGATTGGGAGGCCGTTCATCTGTCGGAGGAACTGGAATGGATGCGCAACTACTTCTTTATCATGTCCGCCAGGTTCGAAGGCAAGTTTACGGTTGCTTACGAGATCGAGCC
Organism: Paenibacillus sp. MMO-58; assembly: GCF_037146255.1. NCBI lineage: Bacteria > Bacillati > Bacillota > Bacilli > Caryophanales > Paenibacillaceae > Paenibacillus > Paenibacillus sp. MMO-58. The sequence continues at coordinate 28,377 of NZ_JBBCVY010000006.1, read as the reverse complement.
GGTGCTCTATGAGATTAAGCTGCCGAGACTTCTCTTCCAGCCGTTTGTGGAAAATGCCATTCTGCACGGATTCAGCGGCGTGGAAGAAGGCGGGCTTATTACGATACGCGGCTGGATCGAAGAAGATAGCCGCTATTTCGAAGTTCGGGACAACGGACGGGGGATCAGCAAGGAAGGGATCGACACGATTTTGTACAAGGAATCCGCGTCTATCGGAATTAAAAATACGATCTCCCGTATCCGAATGGCCTACGGCGACGAATACGGCATCCGCATCCATTCCGCTCCCGGCAAGGGGACAAGCATCGTCATCCATCTGCCGGGCAAGACCCAATAAAAGTCCACCATTCTAGAAATGCTCGGGTTTTGTAAGCGTTATCCATCATCTACAATAAAAGCAATCATAGACTGCAGCTATGAGCCATGAGGATGAAATGAGAGAGGGGCTCGAAAAAAATGATTATGAATCGATGGAAATACACTTCCGCATTTATGGTTACGGTTCTGTCAGCGGTGCTTGTCATGTCTGGCTGCACCAAGTCCGATAGTTCCAGCAATGGCAATTCCTCATCCAGCAACAACGCAAGCAGCTCGGCAAATACAGCCAGTTCCGGAAACGATTCCGGCACGGCTGGCAGCGGCGAAAAAATTACACTGAAGCTGACCGGCTGGGGCGCACCGGCAGAGGTAGCGGCGTACAAATCCGCCATTGCCAATTTCGAGAAGACTCATCCGAACGTAAAAGTCGAATTTCAGGCCATCAGCAGCGGTGATTACGATACGAAGCTGACGACAATGGTAGCCGGCAACGACGAGCCGGATGTCGCGATGATGGAATCCGCGACCATTGCCTTTCCTCTTGCGGAAGAAGGCAAGTTCCTGAACTTGCAGGACTTCCTGGCAAAGGATCAGCAGATCACACTCGATTCGATTGTTCCGAATATTACGTATTCCCAGGCACCGGGCAACATTATCGGCATCGGTCCAGGCCCGGAGACATTCGGACTGTTCTATAACGAGGACGTATTCAAGGATGCCGGCATCGAACCGCCTCCTTCCGATGTTTCCAAAGCATGGAACTGGGATCAGTTCGTCGACGTTGCCAAGAAACTGACTCTTGATAACAAAGGACGCAACGCAACGGATCCAAGCTTCGACCCGAAAAACATTAAACAATTCGGTATCAACTTGCCAACCTGGTGGGGCGCTTACAGTAACTTTATCTATTCCAACGGCGGCGACTTCCTGTCGGCCGACGGCAAAACCTTTGCCCTTAATCAGCCTGAGGCGGTAGAAGTGTTTCAGAAGATGGCCGACCTGATCAACGTGTATCATGTTGCTCCATCCCCGCTCCAGTCGAAAAATATCCCTGGAACAAACGTCGCGCTTCAGACGAAGAAGGTTGCGATGGCCATTGACGGACAATGGGCTTCGTCGTCGCTTGCGGAATCCAAGTTCAACTATAACGTAGGCGTTCTGCCGGTTATGAAAGAGCCGGTAACAACCGTCGTAGCCGGTATGTTCTCCATCTTCAAATCGACCAAGCATCCGCAGGAATCCTGGGAGCTGCTGAAGGCGCTGCTTGATCCGGAAGCTTCGCTTGATATGCTGACAAACGGAACATGGATGCCTGCTCCTAAAGATTGGTACACCGACAGCGAGAAGCTGGACAAGTGGACAAAAGATTTGGCAGCACGCCCATCCGGCTATAACGGCGCGATTATTGACATGCTTTTGAATCACAGCCATGCAACGCCAACGGCTTACGTGAAAAACTTCAATAAAATCATGGATGTCGTTAACCCTGCTTTGGATAAAGTGTGGCTGGGCAAACAATCTGCCCAGGAAGCGCTTGATTCCATTGCCGCGAAGGCACAGCAGCAAGTACAAGGCCGGCGCGACGTCGAGTAAGCTGTCCGCAGACCGCGGATAACAGGAGAGGGCAGCGGTTCGGATATTCGATGAATCGCTGTCCTCTGCCATAGACAGGGAGGGTTACGGCATGGAGATTTCGGCAAACACGGGCAAGTCCGTCAAGACGGTTGCCAGAAAGAGCAGCAAAAGGGAGCGCAAGGCCCTGTTCTACGGCCTGCTCTTTACAGCGCCGGCGATACTCGGCTTTATTATCTATACGCTAGGGCCGATGATTGCCAGCTTATATTTGAGCTTAACGGATTACAACGTTTTTAAAGACACGACCAGCTTTATCGGTCTGGATAACTATATCAAGCTGTTCAGCGGCGAAGACGATTTGTTCTACAAGTCGCTTGGCACAACCTTTTATTTCGTTATTCTGCGCGTGCCGGCGGTTATCATTATTTCGTTCTTTTTAGCGATTCTGCTTAATATGAACGTCAAGGGCCGGGCGATTTTCCGGACGATTATCTACCTGCCGAGCATTGTTCCGGCGGTTGCCGCTTCGATGATCTGGCTGTGGCTTATGAATCCGGATTTAGGCCTGCTGAATATGGCGCTTAATTGGCTTCATCTGCCAACTAGCAACTGGCTGTTCGGAGAGGGCAGCGTTATCCCGTCCATCGTGCTCACGACATTATGGGGGATCGGCGGTACGGTTATCATTTTCCTTGCCGGCCTGTCGGGTATACCGAAATCCTACTATGAAGCGATTGACGTTGACGGCGGCGGATGGTACAGCAAGCTGCGCCACATCACGGTTCCGATGCTGACGCCAACGATCTTTTTCAATACGATTATGACGATTATCGGCTCTTTCCAGGTGTTCAGCGAAGCGTATATTCTGACCCAAGGCGGACCCAACAACAAAAGCTTGTTCTTCGTCTTCTATCTGTGGCGTACCGCATTCCGCGATACGGAGATGGGCTATGCGTCCGCGCTCGCGTGGGTATTGTTTATCATCATTATGATCTTTACGGTGTTTGTCTTTAAGACCTCGAAATCCTGGGTGCATTATGAGGGGGAAAAACAATGAGAGAGTCCAGGCTGAAGCTTACCGCCGGGTTTACCTCCCTGCTGATCGTTTCCGCGATGTTTATCGTGCCGTTTCTGTGGCTGCTGCGCAGCTCGGTGATGGATTTGTCGCAAATTTTCATCATGCCGCCGCAATGGATACCGAAGCCTTTTCACTTTGAAAACTTCAAGGAGGCCTTGACTGTCGTACCGTTTGGGACCTTCTTCAAAAATACACTCATTATCGTAGCCGGGGTTCTGCTCGGAACGGTCGTCTCAAGCACGATTGCCGCGTTTGGGTTCTCCCGCATTAAGTGGAAGGGGCGTGACATGGTATTCGCCATTCTGATGTCCTCGATGATGCTTCCGGGAGCGGTAACGCTTATTCCAAGCTTTATCGGCTGGAAGGAGCTTGGCTTCTACGATACGTTCTACCCGCTGATCGTGCCCGCGTATTTCGGCGGCGGCATGTTTAATATCTTCCTGCTGCGTCAGTTCTACATGTCGATTCCGCAGGACTTCGACGAGGCGGCTCTTGTTGACGGCGCGAACTACTTCCAGATCTATTGGCGCATCCTGCTGCCGCTCAGCCGTTCGGCCGTTATCGTAGTAGCGCTCTTTACGTTCCTAGCTTCATGGAATGATTTCATGGGCCCGCTCATTTATTTGAAAAGCGACAGCCGCTTTACGCTTGCGCTAGGCCTGCAGATGTTCCAAGGCAGCTATAATGCGCAATGGGATTTATTGATGGCCGCTTCAACGGCTGTAGTATTGCCTTGCGTATTAGTCTTTTTGATCGGTCAAAGGTTCTTCCTGGAAGGCATTACGCTTACCGGGTTGAAAGGTTAACCAAACGAATAGGGAGGAAGAAACGTGACCGTTGCGAACCAACAGATTAAAGGCTGGCGCGGAGTTCCGTTCTCGGAAGTAAAGATTAAGGATGCTTTCTGGCGTCCGCGCCTTGAGACTCTCAAAAATGTAACGATGGGCGTCTGTCTTGATCAATGCGAGAAAACAGGACGGATTGCGAACTTTGCCATCGCCGGCGGATTAGCGGAAGGCAAATTTGAAGGCATGTACTACAACGATTCCGATGTGTACAAGGTGCTTGAGGGCGCGGCTTACTCGCTTATGACGGAACGTGATCCCAAGCTGGAGGCGGAGATCGACCGGATTGTGGAACTAATTGAGGCTGCCCAGGAGAGCGACGGCTATCTGTCCACGTATTACACGCTGGAAGCGCCGGAGCTTAAATGGACCGACATGGAAAAGCATGAAATGTACAATGGCGGCCATCTGATTGAAGCAGCCGTTGCTTACTATCAAGCAACGGGCAAGCGCAGGCTGCTGGATGTTGCCTGCCGGATGGCGGATCATTACGACTCGCTGTTTGGACCGGGCAAGCGCCATTGGGCGGAAGGGCATGAAGAAATTGAATTGGCACTCGTGAAGCTGTTTGGCGTGACGGGGGAAGAACGGTACTGGAAGCTTGCGCTTTGGCTTCTAGAGGAACGCGGCCACGGCCACGGCGTTGGCGCAATCTGGGATAAAGAAGACTGGGGACCGGCGTACTGCCAGGACGATGTGCCTGTAAGGGACATCCGCGAGGTTAAAGGGCATGCCGTACGGGCGATGTATCTTTACACGGCGATGGCCGATGTCGTACTTGCTTCCGGCGATCCTGCTTATATGGAAGCGCTCGACCGCGTATGGGCGCATACCGTTGAACGGAATATGTACGTGACGGGAGGCATTGGGCCGTCCGTCCATAACGAAGGCTTTACCTTTGACTATGACCTGCCGAACGAATCGGCTTATTGCGAGACCTGCGCGGCGATTGCGATGGCGTTCTGGAATCACCGGATGAATCTGCTTCATGGTCACGGCAAGTATGCGGATATCGTGGAGAAGGAGCTGTTTAACGGGGCGTTGTCGGGCATTTCGTTGTCCGGAGACCGGTTCTTCTACGTAAATCCGCTCGCTTCCAAAGGCGAGCATCACCGGGTGGAATGGTTCCACACCTCCTGCTGTCCGACGAACCTTGCGCGCTTCCTGCCGTCGATTGGCCAATACGTGTATGCGACGTCGGAAGACGGCATTTCGGTGAACCAGTATTTAAGCTGCGAGACGACCGTTCAGCTTGCGGGCGGAAGCAGCGTGAATCTTGCCCAAACAACGGCTTATCCTTGGGATGGCCGGGTAGAGCTTCGCGTAAATCCGGAGCAATCGGATGAATTCGCTATCCGTCTGCGTCTGCCGGGCTGGTGCGGAAGCTACCGGATCTATGCGCAAGGCGAATCCGTAACCGGCGTGGAGGCGCTGGCGGAGAACGGCTATCTTGTGCTTAAACGGCAATGGCTGCCCGGCGACACCGTTGTGCTGGAGCTGGATATGCCGGTAACCGCGGTGCGTTCCCGCGAAGAAGTGGAAGCGAATCGCGGAAGAATCACCTTCCAGCGCGGGCCGGTCGTTTATTGCATCGAGCAGACGGGAAATCAGGAGCTTGTCTATGACGAGTTCGCGTTTAAAGCGGCTGAGCCGTTTGTTGCCGAGTATGCCGGCGATCAGCTTGGCGGAGTAACGGTGCTGCGCGGCAGGACGGATGATGGCCGTTCATGCGAGCTGATCCCGTACTATGCGTGGGATAACCGGGAAGCCGGATTCATGCAGGTGTGGGTACGCGAAGCCGCAGACCGCAGACTGTACCGCTAAGACACGGTAGTTGCGGCAGGTAATGCGGCGAGCTGTTTGTACAGCCTTTCAATAAGGCTGTATAGACAGCTCTTTTTTTCGTGTTATAATCATCATTCCGCCGATTTTTAATGGTAATTGGAGCGCTTGGGGAATATCCTGTAACAGGCCTTTCATGCTTTCCTGCGATAAGGTTATCGATGAAATCTATTTCTCAAGATGATAGGGTTATGCTACTATTAATAAACACATATTTCACCAAAATATACCTTAAAATGCACGTATACAAGCAAAAATCGACACAAACTGACGCAAAAGTTTAAACTGAAAATTTCTTTTAAGGAGGGTCTCATGGGAAAACTCTTTTTATTATTTGTTTTCTTTACGTGGTTGTTCGGTAATCCCATTATCGCCATCATTGCGCTGTTAGTTATCGTTTACGTCATAGACCGCCGGTTTATCGGTCTCTCCCCAAGCCTGTTGAAGCCGATCCGCCGCTCCTCGCGTTTAAGCAAGCTGAAGAAGCATATCGCCCAATCTCCGAACGATACATCCGCAAAAGTAGAAATGGCCCGAATTCTAATCGAGAAAAAGAAATACCGGGAGGCGCTGAATCTGCTTGAGCCGCTTGAGCGGATGCTTGACGATTCCGCCGAATATTGGGATGATCTTGGGCTTTGCCTGATGCAGACCGGACAACCGGAAGCCGGCGAAGCTGCCATGAGCAAGGCGCTGCTGCTTAATCCAAGAGTGAAATACGGCGCACCTTATTTGAGGCTGGCCGCCTATTATTCGAAGCTGGATGCGGAACGGGCACTTTCTTATATCGAAGCCTTTCAGGAGATTCATTCGTCCTCCTGCGAAGCTTACTACCGGCTTGCGGATATTTATGAGCAGATGAGCCGCAAAGAAGACGCGATGGAGGCTGTTTCGGAAGGGCTTCGGATATACCGTTCCCTGCCGCGTTACAAGAAGCGGGTCGAACGCAAATGGGCGCTCCGTTTGTACATCCGCAAGACCCGCGGGTGATGGAAAGAACTGCTTGTTTATTTTACCGCATGCCGTATTGTTGTTTCCGTGAAAATCATCCATAATCGAATTACATTACGAGAGCTTAAAGGAGCATCATATGCCGCGCAATATCTGGCTCATGGCGATTAGCTTGAGCGTTATCATCGTTTTATTAAGCAATGCCGCTTATTATTTTCTAACCAAAAAAACGTTGGAAGATGCGCTAAACCATGAGATGCTGGCTGTTGCGAAGCAGATTGAATTTTCCGTCGAGCAATCCCGGCTTGGCGCCGACAAGTTTCAGGAGCAAATCGGAAAGGAGCTCCGGGTCGTATCGATCGCGGCGCAATATGCGCTTGATCCGGACGTGGAGAAGGTGACAAACGACCAGCTGAAGGAATTAAGCGCCAAGCTGGGCGTCGAACATATCACGCTGATGAAGCGGACGAAAGACAATATTATCTTATACAAATCCTCGGACGAGAAAGAGCTGGGCAAAGGGACAAAAACCTGGGATCCCTGGTATGTCGCCTTTAATCAGCTATTCGACCAGCATGAGGTTAAGATCGATTGGCTGGGCCAGACGCTTCCGAACTTCTGGAGCGGACCGTTTGAGGTCGCGTCAACCGATCCCAAAAGCATTTACAAATGGGGCTACTACTACGACGGAACAACGAACTATATTATCGATCCGTACGTGAACTATACGACGCTTGCCGAATACGAGAAGCTGACGGGCATCAACGAGCTGATCAAGAAATCGATCGGAAGCAGCGACTCCTTGCTCGAAGCGACGGTTATTAATCCAAAGACGTTTGGTAAGGGCTCCTTCGATACGATAAATGAAGACGGCGATGTCCAAGAGCATTTGCTGCAGAAGGATATTTTCTACGGAACGTACCGGTATAAGGCCGATAAAGACGTCGATTATGTGCAGAAAGCTTTTAATACCGGCAATAATGTTTCCGTGCAAGAAACGATTGACGGCAAGCATGTGCTCAAAATGTTTATACCCGTTTCGGCAGATGCCGGGGTAAACCTGGTCGACGAGAATGGGACGCCGATTCAGGGCTACGTTCTTTCGCTTGTGTCCGATTATCAGGTCATTCAGGACAGGCTTGACAGCCAGTTTTTGAACATCGGAATTGTCATATTCCTCGTAACGGGCATCAGTCTGTTGATCGCTGCTTTCGCGATGCGGTATTTCCGTCAGACGCGCGAGAAGGTAGTTGTGGTGACGCAGCAGACGTACGTAGACGAGATCAACAGCATGTTCCAGTCCATCCGGGCGCAGAGGCATGATTTCCTGAACCATGTCCAGACCATCCATTCTCTTGCGGAGCTGAACAAATCGAGGGAGCTTGTCGCATATACGAAAGAGCTGACCGGCGAGATCCGGTTGATGAACGATATTATTAATATCGGGAACCCTGCCATTGCGGCGTTGATCCGCTCGAAAATTTCGCAGGCGGAAAGCTACCGGATTGCCTTTACCTGCTCCTTCAGCGGGCTTAACCGTCTGGAGATGGGGATTAAGACGCTGGATGTGAACCGAATGCTTGGCAATTTGATCGATAACGCTTTTGACGAGGTTATGAAATATCCCGAGGAATGCCGCATGGTTGAACTGACAGGCAATCAGGTAGACGGTTTCATCGAGTTCCGCATCACCAATACTTGCTCGAATGCGCGGGAGGTTACTGGAAAGCCGCTCTTCGACGCAGGTTTCTCCACCAAGGATGATGCTCATCAGGGGCTAGGCTTGTTTACCGTCAAATCCATTACCGAGCAATATAAAGGTACCGTGCAGATTCATGCTGACGTTGAAGACCGAATTACCTTCTTTATCCGCATCCCGCACTAATAACTTTTTGCTTCCTTGGCAGCCCGTTCACTTTTAGCGAAGTGAAATGGGCTGCTTTTGTCTTTTCAGAGGGCGCATTTTTTGTGGTATACTAATAAGATGCTAGGTGAACGGAAAGAGGGCAGGTGAACGAACTTGGCAAGTCTTGATGATAAGCTTCATACAGCGCTTGAACACAGTCTGGGACAGCATTTGAACGAGGAGATCATTCGCCGCGGATGGGATTATTATCGGAGCGGCCAGGTGCTGAACGTCAAGCAGGCAGACGAAGATACGTTATACGGCGCCGTACAGGGGTCTGACGTTTATTCGGTTCTGCTTGATTCAGACCATTTTCGATACAGCAAATGCACTTGTCCTTTTAATGATTATTGCAAACATATGGCGGCTGTCTATTTCGCCTATTGCCATAGCCTGGACGGCGAGACCGCGGCCAAAGCGGCCTACGACCGGATTACGGGCGTAGACCTGAAGCAGCAACGCAGTACGGTTACCGTAAGCGTTCCGAAGTTTAGCGGCCGTCATGCCCAGCCATCCGACGATGCTTCGCCGGAAGAATGGGGATTATGGATGGACGCCGAATACGGCGAAACCTGGCGGAGCTGCCGGCATTCGCTTCATGCCCTGCAGCCAGTTCTGTCCGCGCTTAAGGGAACAACGAAGCATTGGGACAAAAAGAGTCAGAGGCTGCACTGGATGAGCGTAATCTTATTTGTGCTCGACCAGGCGGAGCAGGCCATCAAGACGGTCGATACATTCAGCCGTTATTATCATGAAATGTCGTTTCTGCGCATGGCGGAGCCGTGGGTGGAGCATTATTATACGCTGGCGCTTGAGCTGGAGCCTGCCGAGGTTACCGGCCATGACCGCAGCTGGGTTGATTACGTTGCCGGTTACGCAAAGGGTAGAGCCGTGAAAAACGAGCAGCAGCTGTTTGACTGGACCTTTATCTATTTGGCGATTTGCGAGCGGATGGCGGTAGATACCGCATGGTATGAGCATGAGCTGGATGTCATGGGGAAGGAAGAACTCCGGGATTCGGAAGAACCTGTTAATAGGACCTTTGTGCATACGGCGGCGGCAATGCTCTGTTTCTTCGGACGCAATGACGAAGAGGCGCTGGCTCATTTCGGCAAGACGGATTTCCAGCGCTCGCAGAAGGTGATCTACCCTTGCGTCGCGCAGCGGCTTGAGGAAGGGGACTGGGGACTGATCGGCCACTGGATGAGCTTCCTGTACGACCATATTTCCAGAGTGAAAAATGCGAGAACGATTGGTCCGTTTATGACCTTGTGCCGGAGAGCCGATACGGATCAGCCCGACGAACCGCGCTGGACCCGGTATATGGTTGAACTTCTTCCGCATTCCTATGCGGATTTGTCCGATCATTGGCTGGCCATGCAAAAGTACGAGGAATGGGCGGATCTTCAGCTTTTGATCGGCATGAAGCCGGATGATCTTGGCATTCAGAATGTGCGCGAGGTTTCGAAGGCGGCCCCAAGCGTTATGATTCCTCTTTATCATCAGTCGATTGAGGAAGCCATTCATTCGCGCAACCGGCAGGGCTACCGCCTCGCGGTGAAAGAGCTGAAGAAGCTTGAAAGACTGTACAAGGCCGATAAGCATGCGGATAAGTGGGATCGTTACATTGAAGGAATCGCAAGCAAGTATCAACGGCTTCGCGCGTTTCAGGAAGAGCTGTGGAAAGGAAAAATCGTAACATGAAATCATTCATCGGCGCTCGGACGTTACTCGTGGACGGTTACTGGAAGCAAGGCGATACAGCGGAAGACAGTGCAATTATACTCGCGGCGGCAGACCGGGGGGATAGTCCGGCAAGGCTGAAGCAGGTGCTCTTTGCCTGGCATCGGGCCTCCTGGTATGGCGCGGAGGTTGAGGAGATTGATTCGGAAATCGGGAAGGCGCTTAAGCTGCCTCCCCTGCTTGCTATCGATTACTTGTCCTCGCCGCGCCATGTCCGGCTTCTGCAAGTGGAATGGACGGATCGGCTGCAGGATTTGATGCGGATGGCAGGCAAGCTTCGCGAGGTGCTGCTTGAAGGGTGGTTTCAGCCGGACTGGAGCAGATGGTCGGAGCACCGGCGCGCGTGGCGGCTGGAGATTCCTGCGGAACAGGCTGCATTTGCCTCGGAATGGCAACAGCTCGTAAGGGATACCGGGATAACCGGTGCCGATCAGTGGTTAAGCGAGGCGGTTGAAGAGATTTTGGCGCAAAACGGTCCTGCCGCGGCGGCGTGGCGTAAAATCGCCGCAGCGGCAGGCGGGGAATCCGTACTTCTTCATAAAGCAGCCGATGAAGAGGACTGGCTGATTGCTCTAGGTTTCCATAAGGATACAATGCCGTTTAAGGTAGCTTTGCAGCTCGCGGAGCCTGTGGAAGGCGTAAGCTGGCAGCTTCGTCCCGCGCTGCAGGACCGAAACGGCGGACCGTGGATTCCCGTTGCTTACGCAAAAGGGCAATGGCAGGTCTTGTTCGAGCAGGACGGCCCGCTGCCCGAGGACTGGGTTCCGCATCTGGATGCCAGACTGGCAAAGGAGCACGGCAAATGGCTTGCCGTCCTGCCGGACTGGAGGGATGAAGCGGATCCGGAGAAGCTGCGCGGACAGCTTACGGATAACGATGCCTGGTTCTTTATGGAGAAGGCGAGCCTGCAGCTGCTGGAGGCAGGCTGCCCGGTGCTCTTGCCGGGCTGGTGGGAAGCTGTACGCTCCCGCCGCTTAAGGCTGAAAGCAAAGATGAAGTCGTCGGTTGGCTCCGACGCGCAGCCGATGTTTGGCTTGGACCAGATTGTGCAGTTCGACTGGAAGATGGCTCTTGGCAATATCGATCTGTCGGAGTCCGAGTTCATGCGGCTTGCCGAAGAGAACCGGAGGCTCATGAATATCGGCGGCGAATGGGTTCATCTCGATCCGCAGGATGTCGCTCAGATTCGCGACTGGATCAATCGGGTCGGCAAGCGCAAAGGGCTGTCGTTCCGCGATGTGATGGAAATGCATTTGCTCGGCGGTACCGTTATGGAAGACGGAGAGGATGCTTCCGCCCAGCTACGGGCAGAGGTAGAGCTGAACGATCATCTCACGAGATGGCTTGAGCAGCTTCAGCATACGGCTGAAATTCCTCTGGTCGATATACCGGGCAGCTTCCTAGGCTCTCTTCGTCCGTACCAGCTGCAAGGGGTTTCCTGGCTGCTGTTCCTCCGGAGATTCGGCCTTGGCGGCGTGCTTGCCGACGATATGGGTCTTGGCAAGACGATTCAGTTCATGGCATATCTGTCCTATGTGAAGGAGCACGGAAACCAAAGTCTCGGACCTTCTCTGCTGATTTGCCCGACTTCGGTTATCGGCAACTGGCAGAAGGAGCTGGAGAAGTTCGCCCCGACCTTAACGGCGTATCTCCATTACGGTCCAAAAAGGGAAAAAGGAGAGGCGCTTCAAGAAGCGGTTGCGGGTGTTGATATCGTTATCACGTCTTACTCCCTAGCCCAAATCGATGAAGAAGAGCTGAATCAAATCGAATGGGATGCACTTTGCCTGGATGAAGCTCAAAATATAAAAAATGTCTATACCAAGCAATCAGCGGCCATTCGCGCGCTGCCGGCGAATCACCGGATCGCTTTGACCGGTACCCCGATGGAAAACCGGCTGACCGAGCTTTGGTCGATTTATGATTTTATTAATCCCGGCTACCTGGGCAGCATGGGCGAGTTCCGCAAGGCGATTGTGCTGCCGATTGAACGCACTCGCGACGAACAGGTCATCAGCGGCCTTCAGCGCTGGGTGAAGCCGTTTATGCTCCGCAGGGTGAAGAAGGATCCCGCGATTCAGCTGTCGCTGCCGGAAAAAAACGAAGCAAAAACTTATTTGACCTTAACGACAGAGCAAGGGGCAATCTACGAAAATATCGTTGCCGATCTGCTCGAGAAGCTGGATAAGCTAGGCCCTATGCAGCGCCGCGGCTTAATTCTGGCTTCGCTTACGAGACTGAAGCAGCTATGCGATCATCCGGCGATGCTTAGTGAAGAGCGCGAGCTTCAGCAAGAGTGGGATGACAGCCGTTCGAACAAGGTAGCCCGGCTGCTGGAGATGGTGGAGGAGATTGCATCCGAAGGCGAACGCTGCCTGATTTTCACCCAGTTTGTGGATATGGGCGAGCAGCTCAAGAAGCTTCTGGAGGAACGGTTGGGGCTTCCGGTTCCGTATTTGCACGGCGGAGTGCCTAAGGCCAAGCGGGACGAAATGATCGACAAGTTCCAGAATCCGGAGGAGCCATGCTGCGCATTTGTTCTGTCCCTTAAAGCCGGTGGTACCGGTCTTAACCTGACGGCGGCGAATCATGTCTTCCATTTCGACCGTTGGTGGAATCCGGCTGTCGAGAATCAGGCGACGGACCGTGCTTTCCGGATTGGCCAGACGAAGCAGGTACAGGTCCACAAGTTTATTACGCTTGGCACGCTTGAGGAGAAAATCGACGAGATGATTGACCGCAAGCAGCAGCTGAACGAGCAGGTCGTCGGGCAGTCGGAGCAATGGATCACCGAGCTGTCTACGGATGAGCTGAAGGAGCTGTTCGCGCTTCGCAAAAACTGGCTGAAGGGATGAGGGGGATAAATGTCAGGAGAAAAGGACAAGTGGGCGAAAGCGATGAGTGAACGGCACACCGGTTCCCCTGGACCCGATCAGCCGGACCAGGGGAGCAAAGACCAGGAAACGTCAGGTTTAGAGCAAGGAAATGAAGAGTGGAGAGCCTTTTATAAGGCAATCCGAGCCCATATTGAGGATATGCGTAAGTAATAGGTGATTTATCATTACACAGCTTGTCGGTAATAGTAACCCGATAAGCTGTGTTTTTTTATCCCTGTTTCGAAAAATAATAGAATTGTATCCCTCATCGGGCTTATTTTCGACCTCCCGAGCAAGGAATCATCGAATCTATAATAAGGGTGCAAGGCAAACAAGCAAGATCATATCGAGGAGGTCTTCTTAAATGAAAAAAAGTACTTTGCTCACCGCCACGTTGCTTGCCGCATTCACCATGGTCGCTTCGGCCTGCGGATCGGACAATAATAACGGCGGCAATAACACTCCTGCAAGCACAGAAGCTTCGCAAGAGCCGGCCGCTACAACGGAAGCAACCCCTACTCCTGAAGCGAAAAACATAACGTTGTCCCTGCGCCATACGCAAATTAAAGAGACAAGCAAAAACCGCCTTAAAATTCTCGAGGATGTTGTTAAGAAAACGCAGGATGAGAACCCGGGCCTGACCTTCAAGCTGGAAGGCATCGACGAAGTAGTCAACCGCGACCAAAAGCTGAAAGCGGAAATGACGGCAGGCAACCCGCCTGATATCTTCGAAGTGTTCGGCGGCGCCGACCTGAACCTGTATGTAAAAGCAGGCCGCATGCTCGACTTGACCCCAATCATTGAAGAGCTTGGCATTAAAGACAAATTCGCCAGCCTTGACGAGTTCACGGTTGACGGTAAAGTATACGGCTTGCCGTTCGGCGGCTATTCGGAAGGCATTTTCTACAATAAGAAAATCTTCTCCGATCTTGGTCTCTCCGTTCCGACCAGCTGGGATCAACTGCTCGAAACAGCCGACAAAATCAAGGCAGCAGGCATCACGCCGCTTGGTCTGGCAGCCAAAGACGGCTGGGTTAACGGCATGCTCTGGAACACCGTTATGGAGCGTAACGTAGGGATCGACGCGATCAACAAGCTTGTTACCGGCGAAACCAAATGGACGGATGAAGGCTTTATCAAAGGCTTCACGGACTACGCAACGCTTGTAAACAAAGACTACTTCACGAAAGGTGCACTAGGTCTTGCTTATGCGGATCAAGGCGCGCAGCTCCTGTCCGGCAAAGCAGCTATGGTATTCACGGGCTCGTGGGATGCCAACCGCTTCACGGGCGACGAGGCCGGCGACCTGAAAGGCCAAATCGGCTACTTCAACTTCCCGTCGATCGCGGGCGGCGCAGGCGACCAAACGTCGATCAACGCTTCTTATTCGAACGGCTTTGGCTTCTCCGCTAACCTGAACGAAGATCAAGTTGCAATGGTTAAGAAATTTATCGCTAACTTCTACAGTGAAGAAATCCAAAAACGCACGCTGCTCGAAGACAAGGTTCTTCCTTCGATGAAGCTGTCCGACCTGTCCGGCGTAGATCCGCTGATCTCTGATGTGCTGACGGTTATGGCTAACGCTTCGACTTCCTGGAAAGCTTATGACGCTATCGTTCAACCTGCCGTAGGCGCGGTTGTAAACGTAGGCTTGCAGGAGCTGATCGGTAAGGTAAGCAAGCCTGAGAAGGTTGCTAAGGATATTCAAGCTGCACAAGATAAGGCGAACGCTGCTGCTAAGTAAGGCCGCTGCGCGAAAGTATCATTCTTCCGATCGCCATTGCCACCGAATTTCTTCATTGGAATCCGCTTCAGCGGATGAAATTTCGGATGGCAAAAGCGAACGTTAAAAGCTTTCTGTAAGAAAGCTACTTCGGAAGCATAAACATTTCTCCAGAATGATACTTTCGCTCCGCTAGTGCGGCGCGGGAACATCCTAAGCAACTTTTCAGGCAAGGGAAATAGGAAGGGAAAAAGCTAAGGTTTTCTGCGAACCTTAGCTTTTTTACAGAACCCCACCTCTAATCGCGGTCGCTCATCTTCGAATGGCTTCGATAAAGGTTTTTTCAAAGGAAGCAGGAGGCGAAGTTATGAACAAGGCTCTCAGAAATCCGTATACTTATATCGCGTTCATTCTACCAACGCTTGTATTGTATGCTTTGTTTTTTGTATATCCGGTTATCGTATCGTTTGTTTACGGATTTTTTCAATGGGACGGCATTACGCAAAAGGTATTTATCGGCCTGGACAATTTCACCCGGCTGTGGAAAGACCATGTATTCCTGAAATCGCTTGCGAACAATTTCTACTTTATGGCGTTCTCCCTGATCGTGAATATTCCGCTCGTCTTCCTTATCTCGATTCTGATTAGTAAGGTTGGCCGTATGCGTGACTTTTACAAGTCGGCCGTGTTTGTTCCCGTCGTGATCTCGACGGCAACGGTCGCTATATTGTTTGGCGTGTTGTACAACTACGATTCGGGTCTAATCAACCAATTCATTCGTCTGGTCGCGCCGGACAGCTGGGCGCGCGAATGGCTGTCGGATCCAAAGCTTGCGATGCTCTCGATTCTGATTGCGAACGCTTGGCAGAATATCGGCTTCTTTATCGTCCTATGTCTGGCTGCCATTCTGAACATTCCGAAGGAGATTGTCGAAGCTTCCAAGATTGACGGCATCAACGGCTGGAGCGAGACTTGGCTGATTACGCTTCCGCTGATCCGTCCCGTGTTGTTCGTTATGCTGCTTCTCACGGTATCCGGTACGATGAAGGTGCTTGATATCGTTCAAATTATGACAAACGGCGGTCCGTTCCAATCGACCGAAGTCATGTCTACTTACATGCTGAAGGTCGGCTTCCGCTCGATGGAGCTTGGATACGGCAGCGCGATTGGCGTTACGATGTTTATTCTGATTCTCGTGCTTACGGGCATCCTGCAAAAACTGACGAAGCATGAGGAGGTGCAGTACTGATGAATGCAGCAATTACGGGCCTGCGCAGAGGAAAGTTCTGGATTCATTTTTCCTTGATCGTGTACATTATCGCAACGCTGTTCCCGCTCGTGTGGCTGCTAATGTCCTCTTTCAAGACGAGCCGCGAGATTACGGTTAATACATGGGGTTTCCCGAAGCATTTCAACTTCGATAACTATCGGCAAGCCTGGGAGACGGCAAAAATCGGCCTATACGCTCTAAACAGCGTGAAAGTTACGGTTATCGCCTGTCTAGTCACGCTGCTTTTTGCGGCGATGACATCCTTTGCCTTGTCCCGCATGAAATACTCCCGGATGAACAAGGCGGTGTACCAGTTTATCCTGTTCGGCTTGCTTGTCCCGCCGGGGGCGCTATTTATCCCGCTGTACCGTCTGATCCAGCAAATGAGCCTTGGCGGCATCCATTTGTACAATTCGCATTTCGGCCTTATTTTGGTATACTGCACATATGCATTGCCTATAACCGTATTTATTATTTATGCCTTTATGTTATCTATTCCTGCCGAGCTCGAAGAGGCGGGAATTATGGACGGGCTTACGGCCGGCGGCTTATTCGTCAAGGTTGTATTGCCAATCTCCCTGCCGGCGCTCGTTACGGTAACGATTCTTAATTTTATCGGCAACTGGAATGAATACATTTTATCCCAATTATTTATAACATCCGAATCGCTCCGCACGCTGCCGACGGGTATGGCTAGCTTTAATGACGGTTACCGTACGAATTTCGCCGCATTATCGGCTGCCGTAATTATGAGTATTATTCCGGTGCTTGTTGTGTACTTCTTCTTGCAGAAGCAAATTATCGAAGGCATGACGGCGGGAAGCGTGAAGGGCTGAGGATGACCGGAAGGGGTCCGCTAGATGAACTTGAGACCGAAACTGATGCTTGCTTTTATATTTCTGGTCGTGGTTCCGATGATTGGACTTGGCATCGTATCCTTTCTTAATACGGAAGCCGTGCTGGAGAAAAAGTACAGCGAGCAGACCGAGATTTCACTCAAGGCTGTCGGAGGAAATATCAAGTACTTCTTCAAGGAGCTTGATCAGCTCTCCGACACTAATTTAACGAGCTCCGAGGTACAGGATACGCTGAATTACTCGAAATATTATTCCAGCGATGATGCCAGCACCTTAATTGCCATTAACCAGTCGGAAAAGGAAATGAAGCGTATCCTGTTTCAGCATCCGGCTGTAAGCTATGTGGTGCTGTATGCGATGGATGGAACGATGTTCCGCGCCTTCCGCAATGATCCAACAACGTTCCGGCCGATTGCCTTCGAGGCGCTAAAGGATCAGTCCTTATATAATGAAACGATTCAATTAGGAGGCCGTCCGAAGTGGATTGGCCCTTATGAGCATCAAGAGCTGACGGGGGTTGAACCGCCTCTATTTACCCAGCTTAGACTTGTTAAAGACTATGAAACCCTTGACGACTTAGGTCTTATGATCACGCAGTACAAGACCGAAGAAGTTTATTCGATGCTGAATACCTTCCTCAATCCGGAGGCGGAGGGCCCGAATTCCAGATACGTCATTGTAAACTCCGAAGGGCTTGTTATGCTGGACAGCGGCAAGCATTTCGAAGGAACGAACATATCGGAATATTCCAGCGCTTTACCGCAAAATACGGCTGATTACTCCAGCGCGAGACTGCGTTTTAATGGAGAAGACAGTCTGGTCTCTTCCTATAATCTCGGCTTTAACGACTGGGTGCTCGTATCCGTAAAATCATGGGATATGCTGACGAACGAAAACGAACGTTTTGTCCAATGGATTGGGATGATTACGATCCTATGTATCCTGTCCGCCATTCTGTTTAATATCTTTTTCGTGAACCGGGTAGCGAAAAGCATCATTAAGGTCGTCCGCAAAATGCGTCTCGTAGAGCAAGGTCTCCTGGATATTCGCGTTAACGCGCAGGGCAAGGATGAGACGGTGCTTCTCGCGAACAGCTTCAACAGCATGGTGCAGCGGATTGGCGATCTGCTAACGGAAGTGCGAACGGAGCAAGAGCGCAAGCAGCATGCCGAGATGATGCTGATGCAGGCGCAGATCAAGCCGCATTTCTTGTTTAATACGCTGGAATCCATTAATGCGCTGGCCGCCCAGAATGAAGGCGGGAAAATTATGATGATGGTGCGGAGGCTCAGCAATCTGCTGCGCACAAGCATGCATCATAGCGAAGAGATTTTCCTCAGCCAGGAGATCGAGCATGTCCGCAGTTACTTGGAAATTCAGAAATATAGATTCGAGGATTTATTTACGTATGAATTAAACATATCGGAAGAGGCGTTTGACTATTCGATTCTTAAGCTGACGCTTCAGCCGCTTGTTGAGAATAGCATTCAGCATGGCTTTGAGGGGCTGGAAGACGGGGCAGGTGTGATCACGATTGAAGTTACCGTTGAAGCTCATCAGATTGTAATTATGGTCAGCGATAACGGACATGGCATGAACGAGCAGACGCTCAAAAAATTTGCCGAACGAGAACAGCAGCTGCCAAGCGGGAAGCGGCGTAATGCCGCAGAGCTTGGAGAACGGCGGGGACTAGGGCTCCGCAACGTGGCGGATCGCCTTCGCATTCATTATGGTCCATCTTACGGATTAAGGATTTGCAGCGCAGAAGGATATGGCACAGTTATACGCTGCACCATTCCGAAGAACAGAGGTGAACGATTATGAACGGCAAAGTATTGCTCGTAGATGATGAACCGCACATTACCCGAAACCTCGAGAAGGTTATTCCGTGGGAGATGCTTGGCTTAACCGTTGGCGGAACAGCAAAAAACGGGATGGAGGCTCTTGAGCTTCTGGAATCGGAATCGTTTGATCTCGTGCTATGCGATATTCGGATGCCGGTTATGGATGGGCTGGAGCTCGTTAGGCATATTCGGGAAAAAGGAACGGAAAGCGACATTATCATGCTATCCGGCTATCAGGATTTCGCCTATACCCGGGCAGCTATTCAATACGGCGTGAAGGATTATGTCTTAAAGCCTATCCCTTATGACGAATTAACGGGAGTTATTGCCCGGGTAATGGCCAATCAGCGCCAGAAGAAAAAGCAGCAAAGCGAAGAGCAGCAGAAGATCGGCCGTATGATCGACCTTGCAAGCGAGAAGGTTTTATATGATATTTTAATGGATTATACCGAGGTTACAAGCGGCAACTGGCTGTTTAACGGGGAAGAGCAGGAGCTGGATAAGAAGTATGTGCTTATCGTGCTAGATCTCGACGTCAGCTCGGAGCGGACCAAGGACTGGCGGGAATGGTCGGACAAGGAGCGCAAGCTGTGGAATTTCGCGGTCTGTAATGTGCTGCGGGAGAGGCTTCAGCAGAACGGTCTTCATCATGCGGTTATTCAAATCCGCGACGGCGAATGGTGCGTGCTTATCGAATGCGAGAAGACGCTAGCCTATAATCTGAAGCAAATTACGCTGTGGACGGAGCTCTTGCTCACGGCGGTGAAAAATCACGTCAAATTATCGCTGTATGCCGGTATTTACCGGGATTATGCGGATGTTAAAGCGTTGTCTCAGGCGTACAAAATGGTTCAGCAGGGCATGCAGCTTACGCCGGTACAGGAGCAGATTGCCGTCTATCCGAATGATTGCGCAGGTGCTTCGAGAGAAGACCAGGCTTTCTGGGATACTTCCGAGAAGCTGATAGGAGCTGTCAAACGAGGCGACACATCGGTTGTTGACGAGGAGCTTAAGCATCTGACTACCCAGCTGCAGATGATGAACGAGACATCGCTTGGACGGTTTAAGCCGATGCTGCATTTCTTTGTGCTCAACCTGATGCGCGAGACGAAGGAAATGGGGATTTTTTCGCGCGAGCAGGAGGATCTTCTTTGGCTGAAGCTTGACCGCAGGTTTGGCATCAAGGATCTGCTGTCGGTCATCCTGCAGGTGACCAAGGCCGTTGCCGAGAAATCGACGGATAAGAAAAAGCAGTCCGAACGTTCCATGGCGGAAGCCAAATCGTTCCTCGGCCGCAATCTCTATCGGGATTTGAGCGTAGAGGAAGCAGCAACTCATGTTGGCTTAAGCACCTCTTATTTCAGCCTGCTATTCAAACAAACCTATAACGAAACCTTTATTGAATACGTGACCCGCGAACGGATGGAGAAGGCGAAATCGCTTCTTGCCGATACGATGAAAAGTATCGCTCAGATTGCCAAGGAAGTTGGTTATGCGGAGCGGAGGTATTTTACGAAGGTCTTTATGAAGTATACCGGGGAGAACCCGACAGATTACCGGAGCAAGCATCAGCAGGTCCAGGAGGAGCAGGAAAGCTAGATTAGCGGGAAAGAGGGGAAGGTAATGGGAGAGTATAATTGGAACGGCTGGTCGCTAAGGGAGAAGGTCGGGCAGCTGTTTGTATTCGGATTTCACGGCTATGAACCTACTGAAGAGATCACTTCTTTAATCGAAAAGTATGGCATCGGCGGCACAATTTATTTCGGGCGTAATGTACGCAATGCCAAGCAGGTTCATCAGCTGTCCAGCTCGCTGAAGAACATTGCCGATCGTGCCGGCCGGCCAAACATGCTTGTCGCGATTGACCAGGAAGGCGGCATGGTAGCCCGCATTGTGGACGGCGTCACGCTGATGCCCGGCAATATGGCGCTTGGAGCAACGGGTTCGGCTGAGGGAGCGGGAGAGACTGCCCGCGTATGCGGCGAAGAGCTTCGCTTGTTAGGAGTTACGATGAACTACGCGCCATGCCTCGACGTTAACAACAACCCGGATAATCCGGTTATTAACGTCCGTTCCTATGGCGACCGGTCGCAAATTGTCAGCGAGCTGGGGAAAGCTGCCCTGCTGGGCTATCAGGCGTCTAAGGTAGCCGCAACGGTAAAACACTTCCCGGGTCATGGCGATACCTCGGTAGACTCCCATCATGATTTGCCGGTGCTGCCTCATAGCCGTGAACGGCTGGATGCGATTGAGCTGGCACCGTTCCGTGCGGCAATTGCGGCCGGAACGGCGGCTATTATGACGGCGCATGTCTGCCTGCCAGCGCTCGATCCCTCAGGGAAGCCTTCGACTTTATCTCAGCCGGTCTTAACCGGTCTTCTGCGTGAAGAACTAAGCTACAAAGGGGTTATCGTCACCGATTGTCTCGAGATGGATGCCATCGATAGATTTTACGGTCCGGCGAATGGCGCGGTACAGGCCATTCAAGCCGGAGCGGACATGGTTCTCGTCAGCCATACGCATGAAAAGCAAGTGGCTGCGCTTGAAGCCGTGGTGGCTGCGGTTGAGAATGGCGAGTTGTCCGAGGAGCGGATTAACGAATCGCTCGCCAGAGTGCTGCAGCTAAAACAAGATTACGAGATCGAAGCGCCTCTTGCGTCTTGGGAAGAGGTTGAGCAAAAGCTTGCAACCCCCGAGAACCAAGCGGTTGCAAGGAAGTGGAGCGAAGCCTCTGCTACTCTAGTAAAAAATGAAGGCTTGCTGCTTCCGCTGCGCCGGGAAGCCCGTACGCTTGTGCTGTGGCCGGATATTAAACCGGTATCGGTTGCGGATGAAATGTTATCGGGAGACGGTACGCTTGGCGATTGTCTGAAAGTTAGGCTTGATCAAGTCGAGGAGCGTTTGATGAGCGGCGAGAATCCTCTTGCGGATCTAGATGCATTCGAGCAGATTGTTGTGGTCACTTACGATGCGACAAAACATCCGATTGAGCGCGAGATCGCCGGGCAAGTCATTAGGCTGGCTGGCGACCGTACGGTTGCGGTGTCTGTCCGCAACCCGCTTGATCTGAACGTATATCCGGACGCGAAGGCCTATCTGGCCGTATACGAATGCCGTCCGCTTGCCCTGGAATCGGCCGCCAAAGTATTAACCGGCGAGCTGAAGCCAACCGGCTCATTACCGCTTGAGCTATCCGCGATGTACCCCTTTGGCTGGAGTGAAACGCTGTAAATAGAGAACCGCCTTCGATGGTCATGATTGACCATCGAAGGCGGTTTTTTTATGCAAGGTTGAAGCTCAATCCGAGTCTTTTATTCCCTTCGCTATCTAAAATCACGATGTCGTCCAACCTCTTGTACTCTCTTTACATCGAATTATCGATCTGCTAGTATAACTAATTGTTAACCTACTTCAATTAATTTAGGTTAACAATTAAAATGTGGATGGTGAACATTATGCTAACGGATTACGAACGGCTTGCTAATCTCAATAAGGATTATTTGTGGAATCCTTTCACTCAGATGAAAGATTATCTATCTTCTGACCCTCTTATCATTGAACGTGGTGAGGGAATTAAACTCTATGACGTGCAGGGACGCGCTTATTACGACGGTTTCTCATCTGTCTGGCTTAATGTACATGGCCATAATGTGCCGGAGTTAAATCAGGCGATCACGGATCAGTTAAGCCGTGTTGCTCATTCAACCTTACTCGGAATGGCGAACAGACCCGCAATTGAACTTGCAGAGAAACTGGCGGGTATTGCGCCGAGGGGTCTAAATAAAGTTTTCTACTCTGATTCAGGAGCAACCGGCGTTGAGATTGCAATCAAAATGGCGTTTCAGTACTGGAAAAATAAAGGTGTAAATAACAAAAAGAGTTTCATCACAATGAATCAGGCTTACCACGGGGACACGATCGGGGCCGTGAGCGTCGGCGCGATTCCTCTCTATCACGAAGTTTTCCGCCCAATGTTATTCCCTTCGCACATCATTCCCTATCCTAACGCTTACCGCCATGAAGGTGGCGAGAAGATGGCATTGGATGCAACGTTAACCGCTCTTCGCGATCTGCTCGAAACGAGCGCGGAGGAGATTGCAGCACTTATCGTAGAGCCGATAGTTCAAGGTGCCAGCGGCATCATTACGATGCCGCCAAACTGTTTGCGCGAGATGGCCGCCTTATGTCGACAGCATGATGTACTCCTGATAGCCGACGAGGTAGCAACCGGTTTTGGCCGGACAGGTGCTATGTTTGCCTGCGATCTCGAAGATGTTAGTCCGGATTTGATGGTTGTCGGAAAAGGACTTACCGGAGGTTATTTACCCGTGGCAGCGACGCTGGCAACGGATGAAGTATACCAAGCCTTTTACGCCGATTACGAAGAACAAAAGACTTTTTTCCATGGGCATTCCTTTACGGGTAACCCGCTTGGTTGTGCAGTTGCTTTGGCAAGCTTAAAGCTCATGGAAGAGCGCAAGATGATTGAAGGGGTAGGGGCAAAGGCAACATTCGTCGAGCAAAAACTCTCAAAGCTGAAGGACCGGCCGCATGTTGGAGATATTCGGCAAAAGGGACTGATGGTAGGCATTGAACTCGTCCGAAATAAGGCTTCGCGCGAGGCTTACGACTGGGCGGAACGGATAGGCGTTCGCGCAACTCAGCGAGCCAGGGAGCTTGGGATGCTGACAAGGCCGCTTGGCAATGTGATGGTCTTTATACCCCCGCTTGCCAGTACGGAAACCGAACTTGATGCTATGACGGATATTTTGGCGAAATCCATTATTGACGTTACCGAAGGCGGTTAAGCGGAATGAACAAGGCTATTTCGACAACAAATCGATCCGGGCTATTCGTGACTGGTACGGATACCGGGGTTGGAAAAACGATAGTGGCAGCAGCTATTGCCGCTTCGCTTCGTGCCGAAGGGTTAAACGTAGGCGTATGGAAACCCGTCCAATCAGGCGAAAAGATCGGCAGCGGACTGACCGACGCCGAAAGACTTTTGCATCTTACGGGGATAGAGGACCGACCTGAGGTCGTTGCTCCTTTTACATTCGAAGCCCCGGTAACTCCGATGCTCGCTGCCAAAAAGTCTGGAGTAACGCTAACAATAAGAGAGCTTATCACTGCCGGAGAACCACTCATTGATCGTTACCAGTCTTTAATCGTCGAAGGCGCCGGTGGCGTCGCCGTACCGTTGACCGAAGACGCCTTTGTGGCAGATTTCATTTCGCAGCTTCGGATGCCCGCGTTGATCGTCGCCAGATCCGGACTAGGTACGATTAATCACACGCTCTTAACCGCTTCTTATCTTAAGCAATTCGGAGTTCGCATCATTGGCGTCATTATGAATGACATTGAGCATACAGAGAAGATTAACGATCCGAGCATTATAAATAACGCGGAGCTAATCGAAAGATACAGCGGACTTAAGGTCTTGGGCAGATTACCTCATTTGCATAACGAATTGGATTCTGAAATGTTGATACATATTTTTCGAAAAAGAATAGAGCTCGCACCAATCAGAGACGCATTAGCAATTCAAACAATGGGAAGATGATGGAGATGAACAGCAATATGACAACTACAAAATGGCAATTCCTTGCCGCTAAAGCACTGAACGGTGGACGCTTGACGTTAGAGGAGGGGCTCTCGGTACTTGAAGCAGATAATGATGAAGTGCTTTTAATCATGAATGCCGCATTCACGGTGAGAAAACATTTCTACGGCAAAAAAGTAAAGCTGAACATGATTATTAACGCTAAAAGCGGCCTTTGCCCCGAGGACTGCGGCTATTGCTCGCAATCAATCGTTTCGACGGCGCCGATCCGAAAATATACGATGCTCGATAAAGAAACGCTGCTTGCCGGTGCACGAGAAGCAATGGCTCGCAAGGCCGGGACCTATTGCATCGTAGCAGCCGGGAAAGGACCCACGGATAAAGAGCTTAATCAAGTCGTTGACGCCGTTAAAGAAATTCGGGAGACGATGCCGCTGAAAATTTGCGCATGCCTGGGCATTCTTAAGGATGAACAAGCGAAACGTCTTGCCGAGGCGGGGGTACATCGTTACAACCACAATCTGAATACGAGTAAAGCCAATTACCCTTCCATCACTACGACCCATACTTACGATCAACGTGTTGATACCGTAGAGAAGGTCAAGATGCACGGCATGTCTCCTTGCTCCGGTGTTATTATCGGCATGGGCGAGACGCATGAAGAAATCGTAGAAATGGCTTTTGCGCTCCGTGATCTCAACGCGGATTCGATTCCGATTAATTTCTTAAACGCGATTCCGGGGACTCCTCTGGAGCATGCGGACCGCACCTCATCGATGAAGGCTTTAAAGGTGCTGGCCTTATTCCGATTGATTTGTCCTTCTAAAGAAATCCGCGTTGCCGGGGGCCGCGAAGTAAATCTCCGAACCTTGCAGCCTCTGTCTTTATACGCTGCAAACTCCTTGTTCGTTGGCGACTATTTAACGACGGCTGGCCAAGAAGTGTCCGTCGATCATCAAATCATTGAAGATTTAGGATTCGAAATCGAGTTGAACGCTCTCTAGGGCGATGACACCATGAAATGGATGGAACAGGAACTCAAATTATTGTCAGAAGCTTCGTTAGAACGTTTTTTGCAGGTTAGCAGCATTAACCTCGAATTGCCTGGTTATACGATGCGGAACGAACGCGCATTACTTAATCTTTCTTCCAATAATTATCTTGG
Source organism: Paenibacillus sp. MMO-58 (assembly GCF_037146255.1). Classification (NCBI taxonomy): domain Bacteria; kingdom Bacillati; phylum Bacillota; class Bacilli; order Caryophanales; family Paenibacillaceae; genus Paenibacillus; species Paenibacillus sp. MMO-58. The sequence continues at coordinate 2,821 of NZ_JBBCVY010000006.1, read as the reverse complement.
GCTCGCCGACCATCCCGCCGTCATCGAAGCGATGAGGGAGGCCTTGTTATCCGAAGGTGTCGGATCAGGGGCTTCACGTCTGGTAACTGGCAACAGGGCGCCCTATGGCTGGTTGGAGCAAGCGCTGGCAGAGTGGCAGAACTGTGAGTCTGGACTTGTAATGGCGAATGGTTATATGGCTAACATTGGCGTTATTGGGGCGCTTGTTGGCCGAGGAGATGTCGTTTTTAGCGATCGTTTGAACCATGCAAGCATCGTTGACGGAATTGTGCTCAGTCGTGCGGAGCATGTTCGGTACCGTCATAACGACATGGAGCATTTACGGACATTATTGAGCAAATACCGCGATCGCCGGCGAAAGTTGATTGTAACGGATGCCGTCTTTTCAATGGATGGCGATAAAGCTTGCCTCAGCGAACTCGCTCTACTGAAACAAGAGTTTGGTGCGATGCTTATGGTCGACGAAGCCCATAGCGGGGGGATATACGGAATGCAAGGCGAGGGATTGTGCCATGATCTCGGCGTGCAGGATCAAGTCGATATTCATATGGGGACGTTTAGCAAGTCTTTTGGTGTTTATGGCGCTTACATTTGTGGCAGTCGCAGATTGATTCAGTGGCTAGTTAATCAAGCTAGACCGCTCATCTATTCGACGGCGTTGCCGCCTTCTCTCGTGTCCGGAATTTCCAAGGCGTTAGAATTGGTTATTTCGGATCACTGGCGCCGAAAAAGATTGTTCGAAGCAACCCGAATATTCCGGTCTTCCCTTCGTCATTCCGGTTTCATAATCGGAGACGGCGACTCGCCGATCGTACCATTAATTGTAGGCAATAATGAAGTTGCTTTGCGTTTTAGCCGCGAGCTTGAAACACAAGGAATTGCCGCGGTAGCGATTCGTCCACCGACCGTTCCGGATGGTACAGCCCGCATTCGATTTTCGTTATCAGCCGCACATTCGGACAAAGAACTGATGGATGCAGCCGATTGCATCCGCACCATCGGACATCAAATGGGGGTGCTGCGATGAATGTATTAGATGGAAACAGTACTATCCTGTGGTTGACCGGCTGGAGCATAGCGGGCTCCGTATTCGACAGGCTTCGCGAAGCGCTGCCGGACTTTCATCATGTAGCCGTTGATTATAGTGAAGCAGATTCACAAGGGGAGATGATCCTTCTTGTCGAGATAGCCGCACAAAAAATAAAGCCGCCCTTGCTAATCGGAGGCTGGTCCCTTGGCGGTTTGTTGGCATTAAGACTCGCTGCCAAGGGATTAACGGACGGACTGTTGCTATTTGCAGCAACCGCTCAATTTACTCGTCCCAAAGAGGAATCCGATCGCGGATGGGCGGATGCCTATGTGAGGCAGATGGGTGCCGGACTTATGAGAGACCGAGAATCGGTAGAAACAAAATTTCGACAAATGCTGTTTACAGAATCGGAACGCGAGATGAAGATAGACCAGAACCTTCCTCCTGGCGGTGTCTGGACGGTTCAGGCCTTAAAAGCCGGTTTGCAAGTTTTACGCAATGAGGAAGTCTTGTCTCGATTGAGCCATATTCGTTGTCCGATTTTTTTAGTTCATGGCACGGAAGATGAAATCTGCCCTTACGGAGCAGCATTGGAGCTTGCTTCATTCATTCCTCATGCCAGACTGGATTCTATACCTGCTAGCGGTCATGTACCGTTTCTAGGAAGGGAAGAGGACATTGCAAAACGAATCAGGAGTTGGTGGCATGAACAATCGAAAGACCGCAGTTCAGCGTCAATTTAACCGGAGTGCTGAGGGCTCCTATGACATTCATGCCGAAGTACAGCGTACGATGGCAGCTGAGCTTGCAGAGTCGATCATAAAGCGGAATAGCAGAGGAAAGGAAACTGAACCTAAAATGCTGGAAATCGGCTGCGGTACAGGTCAATTTACGGAGCTATTGTTGAACCAGTGGCCGCATGTCTCGATTACTGCGCTAGATCTAGCACCGGCAATGATCAATACAGCAGAACAACGATTTAAGTCAAGACAATCGGCAAACATACGTTTTCTTCAAGCCGATGTGGAAATATGGGTTGTCGAGGCCCCATCGGATTCCTACGACCTCATTGTTTCCAACGCCTGCTTTCAATGGCTAAGTCATCCGAGGCAAACGATAAGTCACCTGAAGAGGCTCCTTCGAAAGGGAGGCTCCTTGGTATTCACGACATTCGGGCCGAATACGTTTCATGAGCTACATCAAGCTTTTGACGAAGTTTATCATGCAAATGGAATGGAGCCGCAGCGGCACGGATTATCCGTTCTGTCACCTAATCAATGGGAAGAAATGCTTATGGAGGCGGGGTTTTCTACTATATACTGTCAGCAGGAGACTCAAAAGGAAACGTATGCTTCCCCAAGAGATTTTCTTCAAACCATAAAATTAATGGGTGCAAGTAGTTCTGAGGCGATCCAATTTGATGGGCTAAGCCCCCGCAAATTGTTCAATGAAATGTATAAGGTTTATGAGGAGAAGTTCAGCATGAAGGACGGTATCGTTGCCACGTACGAGTTGCTTTTGATTAAAGCAGAATGAACCAATCTTACTTTCACAGTATTATTTCGTCCGACCACTTCCCGGTGAGTTTCACTACAGCAACACTCAAGTCATTGCACTTATATGAAAAACGATAGTCCAACAGTACAGCAGCAGCTGGCATATATGCTCGGCTGCGTTTTGTTAAGCTATTCCAGCTAATAGCTTGTCAATAATTAAATGTTAATTGTCGTTTCAAGAGATGATATAGTGAAAAAAGGGTATGACAAATAACCGTCCCTTTCGGAACAGGAA
>NZ_JBBCVY010000005.1:0-532776 GCF_037146255.1 Paenibacillus sp. MMO-58 | reverse complement strand
ACAGATATCAATGGGGATTAAAAAAGATGACCCCTGTTCAATACAGGAATCATCTTTTGTCGGCGGCTTAACCCTTTTTTTCAAAGTGTCCTTGACGTAGGGTCCAGTTTACTGGCGGGGTCCTTTTTATTTTCCGAAAAATAAGGGTTGATGTAGGTATGAATTTGATTAATAATGAAGATTAGACGATTTTTATAGATACAAAATATGTATATTTATGCATACAATCTATTCTGAAAAGGATTATTACCATGAATTCTCGAAGGCAACTGCTTTTTTTAGTAACTTCCTTTAGTATATTGAGTATTTTAACATGCTCAAAGCTCGTTCTAACCTACTACTCGACGGGAAACGCAACGCAGACGACGTTGGCCAAGCAGTATATTACCATTGCGAAAGATATGGCTGACGGACTTGATAAATCCGCGTACGAACGTTTCCTGCAAACCAAGCAGCCGGATTCCGCCATCATTCAGTATCTCGAGGAGTACCGCTCCCGGATCCATGCTTTGTACGTCTATACCCTGCTTCTGGATGACACGGATGTAGCCAAGGTGATGCTGTCGGCGGTTCCTACTTCGTCCGAGCTGCTGCCGATTGGCTCCGCTTGCACCGTGCCGCCCAAACAGGTCAATCAGGCGAAAGACGGCTTGGTGTATTATACCGACATCATCAAGGATGAGTCGCATGGCGTCTATTTGTCAATTGGCGTGCCTATTGTCAGCGAGTCCGGGAAGCTGCTTGGCGTCATGGCCATCGATATTGATGCCAGCCAGCTGGAATCCATCAGCCAAGAGGTTATTAACAGCAACAAGGTCGTCTTCACCATCGACATTCTTTTTGCCGTCATTTTGCTGCTCGCCTTTTTCGTCCTTAGAAAATGGCACAAAACCCGGTTGAAGCAGGATCTTTACGAATCCGAGCAAATATATATTTCCGAAATGGGAAAAGTCATCGATTCCATCAAGTCCAGCCGTCATGACCGGATGAACCATCTTCAGGTTCTTCACGGCTTATTAACCTTGAAGAAGTATGACAGAGCTACGGAATATTTGAAGCAGATGGCTGCCGACTCCAGGGCTCTTGATCTATCGATGAAAATCAATAATCCCGTTGTTCTGATCTTGTTCCAGAGCAAATGGGAGCTGGCTCAATCCAAAGGCATTGAGATGCAGTTTGAGACCGATACCGATGAATTCAGCAAAATCGAATCGATGGATCTGGTCAAAATATTCTCGAACCTGCTCGACAATGCCATTGAAGCTACAGATGTTTACGAAGGCAAGCTGCCGCGGCGTATTTTAGTGACCTCCCGCTCCAAGGGCGTAAAAACCGTCTATACGGTAGAAAATCCGGCAATCTTAAACGCGAAGGATCAGAAGAACTTGTTCCACACGGACGGATATACGACTAAAGCGAATCCAAACGCGATGCGTGGCAACGGGCTGTCGATTATCGCAAAGACGGTTCATAAATATAACGGCGATATCCGCTTCCGTTATGAGAACGAAACCGTAAAGATTCAAATTACGCTCTAATAAAAAAAGGACCTTCCGTCGGAAGGTCCTTTCCTATTATTTTTTCCGCTGCCGAAGCTCCTGGTTCTGGCGTATTTTCCCTTCCATCCCCTGCTCGGTCGCTTTGTAGATCGTTACACCCTTTAAGTTGTCCGGCAAATATTGCTGACTCACGTAATGGCCGGGGTAATCATGCGGATACTTGTAACCCTCGTGACCAAGCTGCTGGGCGCCTTTGTAATGCGTATCCCGCAGATGAAGCGGCACTTCGGCTTGTCCCGCCCCCTCGATCACGGACATCGCTTTACCGATCGCAATCGCTGCCGCATTCGACTTTGGACTCTCGACCGCAAACAATATGGCCTGGGCAATATTGTATTTCGCCTCCGGCCAGCCGATCTTATGGTATGCATCCATAGCCGTTACCGCCTGCACCATCGCCTGCGGATTGGCAAGACCGATATCCTCGCTGCAGGCCACGATAAGCCGCCTGAGGAAAGTCATCGGATCCATGCCAAGCTTTTCGACCGCATAAAGAAACCAGAACAAGGCGGCATCGCTCGAGCCCCGGATACTCTTGTGGAACGCCGACAGAACATCATACTGCGTAGACGTATCCGCCCTGACGGTTGGCTTCCGGATCGATTCCTGCGCAACCTCCATCGTAATCCGGACCGAACCGTCCGGCTCCGAAGGCGTTGTTACCGCTGCGAGCTCCAGCGCATTCAGCGCGCGGCGGATATCGCCGCCCGCCATCGCCGCGATGTGCTGAAGTACCTCTTCCTCGGCATGAAGCGTCATAAAGCCAAGCCCGCGGTCCTTGTCCGTCAAAGCCCGCTTCATGGCCTCCAGCGCATGCTTCTCATTAAGCGGTTCCAGCTGGAACAGCGTTGAGCGGGACAGCAGCGCCCCGTTCACATGATGGAACGGATTCTCCGTCGTTGCCCCGATAAATATAATGATCCCCTGCTCAACGGCCGGCAGCAGCGCGTCCTGCCTAGACGTGTTAAACCGGTGTACCTCATCGAGGAACAAAATCGTTTTTTTGCCGTACATCAGCTTGTTTGTCTTCGCCGTGTCAATGACTTCCCTGACGTCCTTCACCGACGCGTCTACCGCGTTTAGCTTGACGAACTCCCCTGCCGTACGTTTCGATATAATATTCGCGAGCGTCGTTTTGCCGCAGCCCGGAGGGCCGTACAACAGGATCGACGATACCTGGTCGCCTTCTATCGCCCGGCGCAGCAGCTTGCCCGCTCCAATGATATGCTCTTGCCCGATATAGTCATCCAGCGTCTCCGGCCGCATTCGATCGGCAAGCAGTCTTGCCCGCGGCGTCTCCGCCTCCTGATAGGAGAATAAGTCCATTATGAAGTCACAACCTTTTTACCTGCATAAATACGTTACTATGATGATAGCATACTCGCACATACGTTCGCTACCACCCGGAAATGGGACTGTTGCCATATTTTTTTGTTAAAACCTAGTTAATTTGTAGGTATTACTATAATATTTCACTACTAAAGAGCCGATATAAATTACAGGAATATATTTCCTTTGTCATGCCGTGCAAAATGGATGGCAAGCCACGAGAGGGAACTTAAAGAGATAAAAAACATTAGACAGAGAGAGAGGATAAGGAGAGTTGTGTTTTGTTCAAATCTGTGAAGAGCGAATGGGAATTAGCGGTGTTCAACAGCATTTGGGTCTCTGTATGGGAGGAAAAGGGCTATGAGCTCGAGCATGCGGCACAGGTCGTCGAACGGTACCTGGCTGTAGCCGAGGATGGACAATGCGTAGGAACGTCCGAAATTAAGCCTTACCTGCCCGGCCTTAACGAGATCGATACGGTCGCTCCTTTCCATCAGCATGACAAAATCACCGAAGATCCCACCCGCGTAGCGGAAATCGATAAAATCGCAGTCTTGCAGCATCATAGAGGACAACAGCCGATCTCGGATTTATTATCTTCCGCCGTATACTGTGCCGAGAAGTACAATTTCCGCTACTTTATATCGCTGCTGGAGCCCGTATTCTACCGTGCTTTACGAATTACTTTCCGTGTTCCGATGGAAAAGGTTGGCGGCAAAACGTTCTACAAAGGAGATGACGTCATTCCCGTTATTTTCGACATGGAATCGATCTACCGAAATAAAGAACAATACAACTGGCTGGACTATCCGTCCGCCTCGCATACCAGATCTGCCAGCAGAGCCATGTAAGCATTATAAAACCACTGTGTAAAGGTAGAGATCACGACTATGACCAAAGATCAGCTTATACTCGACAAACGGAATCGTTTATTTGTAAAAATTTTATGGGGACTGCTTGCCCTGGGCCTTCTCGCCGATCTAGGTGCGGGTCTCGGGACGGATATGATTGTTCTGCTGGCTGTCGTTGGCCTTATCAGCTGCGGCCTGGCAACCTTTATGACTTACAAACGGATTATGGTCCAGTACATCATGTACGTCGTTCCGGTCATTCTAACCGCCTTAACGGTGCTGCTGATCGTATCCGATCCGCATCCGATTATAAGTACATATTTCCTCGTCTACGTTAATATTGCCGTCATGACGCTCTATGCGGATTATAAACCCATCATTTTCACAGGCGTTCTCGGCATGGGCGTCAGCACGTACATTTTCCTGGATCCCGATTTGCAGCAGCAGTTGTTCCCGAATGATTCCCTGCTCTATCTGTTCCTATATCTGATCTTTGCGACGGTCGCGCTCTCCTTCTCCGCGAAATTCAGTCAACGCCTGCAGTCCGATGTTACAAGCGAGCGGCGCGAAGCGCTGGAAGCGAAGGAGCTTACCGAAAAGGTCGTCGAGAAGCTCAAATCGATGATTCTTATTCTTGGCGAATTCAGTAACGAACAGAAAGGCACCGTCGAATCGACCGGTCAGATCTCGCGCGAGGTCACTACTACCTTTGCGGAAATGTCCGCCTCCATTGAGAAGCAGACTAGCATGGTGCTTAACGTCAGCGATTCTGCCCACACGATTGAAACGGCCGTCTCCCAGCTTCGCGAAGGCTCAACGCAATTGCAGCAATATTCCGCGGATACGGCCGTGCTTACCGTAGAAGGCAATGAGCTGATCCAGACCTTAACAACGGATGTGAACAGCGTCAAGGCGATTATCGCCCAGACCGTTTCCCTGATGGAGCAGTTGATTGAGCAGAACGAGCAAGTAAGCTCGATCGTTGGCTCGATCCGGGAGATTTCCGAGCAGACGAATCTTCTGTCCCTGAATGCGGCAATCGAAGCTGCCCGCGCCGGCGAGCATGGCCGAGGTTTTGCCGTTGTTGCCGGCGAGGTTCGCAAGCTCGCTGATAACGCGCATATTGCAGCCGGAGAGATTACGAGCATTCTGAGCACCATCCATACGTCGGTTACAGCCGTAAGCGAGCAGGTGCATCTCGGTCAGCAGGCTGTGGATACCAGCTACGAAGCATCGCAAAAGGTAGAGAGCATTATCAAGCGGATCAACAGCAATACCGAGCAGGTTAAGCAGCAATCCGATACCGTTGGCGAATCCTCTAAACAGTTGTATGACCAGTATTCCTCCATCTCAGACGAGATGACGGGCATGGCCTCCATAACCGAGCAGAATATGGCATCCGTTGAAGAGGTTTGCGCCAGCATGGAAACGCAGGATGTGAAGATCGGCCATCTCGTGGAAGGTTACGCGCAGCTCGATGTCTTGATCTCCGAGCTTAAGCAATTAGTTGAACCAACAACCAAATAACGTGAACAACAAAACCGCGAGCGGATTCCGCTTGCGGTTTTTGTTCGATTAACAGCCCCGTCCATTAATGACTTCTCATAGTAAATCGACAAAAAAATACAAAGCTTGATATAATGATTCAACATACATAGTTGCAGGTGGGCGGAATACTTATATGAGTTTATTTAAGCTGGATTTCTTGAAGAAAAATAAGAGACAAGAGGATATCCCGATTCTTTCCGAGTTGTTTAATACGTCCTTGTTTGATCATCGGTCAGACATCTTTCTGCTATTCGATCATAACGGACGGCTGACCGAAGCGAATCAGGCCTTTACGAATACATTAGGTTACACCCTGGAAGAGTTCAAGCCTATGACTTACGGTTCCCTTTTACCGGGCAATCAGCATCAACGGGCAAAGGAGCATTTCGAAAAGCTGCTGCATGGCGAAATTCAAATTTTCGAAATCCGCGTTCTTCATAAAACGGGCCAATTCATCGACTTGACGGTTACCGCTTTCCCAAGAAAGATGAACGATCAAATCGATGGTTTCTACGCCATTGCGAAGGATCTGTCGGAAATCAAATTAATGGAGCAGAGATACATTTCCCTGTTAAAAAATATGTTCAGCGCTGCCTTTATCATCGATTTGCAAGGCAACGTCCTTGACGTGAACGATGCGGCCGTTAAATTAACCGGCTACGGCAAAGAGGAGCATGTCCACTTTAGTCAATTCATTAAGCCTGGGGACCTTGAGCAAACGATGGCTTATAACCAGAGGGCTCTTGAAGGCGAAACTCTGTCTTTTCAAATTGCCATTCTTCACAAAAACGGGCATAGCGTTGATGTCATCACGACCCTCTCCCCCATTTTTATGCATGAGCAAATTACGGGCATCATTGGAATAAGCAACGATATCTCGGACGAAACAAAAAACAAGCAATTATTTCAGATTAACAAACAACGCTACGAATCCCTGTTTGAACAGAACCCCGATGCGATCTCTTATTTTGATTTGAACGGCAACTTTATGGATTGCAACTCCGCGCTTGAAAATATATTAGGCTACTCCAGAGAGGAATTATTGTATTCCAACTATAGTCACTTGATTGCCGAATATGAAAGGGATAAAGCCCAATTCTATTTCGATCAGGCACTGCAGGGCACGGTCCAGAGCTACGAACTGGAATGCCTGCATAAGCAAGGTCATCTCGTTTACATGAAACTGACAAAGCTTCCTATCAAGGTTGACAACCGTATTGTCGGGATTTATTCCATCGCCAAAGACGTCACAACAAGAAAACAAGCCGAGAACGCCCTCATCGAAGCCGAATCCAAATACCGCAGCCTGGTGGAAAAATCGATTGTTGGCGTCTACATTATTCAAAAAAATATCATCTTGTATGCCAATCCCCATCTGATAGACATGCTTGGTTATAAAGAAGCGATTATCGGAATGAGCATTTGGGACATTGTGTATCCGGACGACTACTCGTTTGTAAAACGAAACATTCAAATCCTGTATAACGAATCGGATGCCATCCGGCATCCTCTCCGCGTGTTAACGGCGGAAGGGAAAATGCTTGATGTCGAAATGTATTCCAACCGGATCATGTATCAAGGCTCCCCTGCCGTCATTGGTACCATCCTTGATGTAACGGAGCGGAAACGGGCCGAGGAATTGAATGCTTTTCTCGCCTATCACGACTCCTTAACCGAGCTGCCTAACCGTAGAAAGTTCGAAGAGATACTGGAGAATACCTTGGAGACAGCCAAGATAACCCGCCGTCATTTCGCGGTCATGTATCTCGACATGGACCGCTTCAAATATATCAATGACTCATTAGGGCATGCCGTTGGAGACCAGCTGTTGATTGCCTTTGCCAAACGGCTGCAGGAGCAGATCAGGGAGAACGATTTTGCGGCAAGAATGGGCGGGGATGAATTTACCGTCATTCTTCCGCATATCCGGGACAATAACAGCGCGATCGAGGTCGCGAGGCGTATTATCGAGAAGACCCGAGAGCCCTTTTATATCGAAGATCACGAGCTCTTTATTACAACGAGCGTAGGAATCAGCATCTATCCTAACGACGGGGACGATTCCTCTACTCTGATGAAAAAAGCCGACTCCGCTCTTTATCGGGCTAAAGACCTTGGTAAAAACGGTTATCAGATTTTCACCTCCTCGATGAACGTGCAGACCTACAAAATCTTTACGCTCGAGAAGGATCTCCGCAAGGCTATTCAACGTGACGAGCTGGTGATGTATTATCAGCCCAAGGTGAATATCCATACGGGCGAAATCGTTGGCGCGGAGGCGTTAATTAGGTGGAATCATCCTGAGTGGGGACTGATAGCACCAAATGAGTTTATACCGATATCGGAAGAAACCGGATTAATCGTGTCGCTTGGAAATTGGGTTAAGCGTACGGTATGCCGGCAAAACAAAGAGTGGCAGCTTGCGGGTCTAAAACCTATTCCGATCTCGATTAACGTAACGGCAAAACGGTTTCTATCCAAAGATATTTTGGATGCCACCCGGCAGATTTTGGCCGAGACCGAGCTGGAACCCCGTTACCTGGAGATTGAAATTACGGAATCCTCGCTGCTTGAAAATGCGGAAACGGTCATGCATACCCTTGATGCGCTGAACAAGCTTGGCGTTACCATCTCGCTTGACGACTTTGGAACGGGCTACTCTTCCTTATCCTATCTGAAACGATTCAAGCATGCGATCAACATTCTGAAGATTGACCGGTCGTTTATTCATGACCTGCATCAAGGCAGCGACGATAATGCTATTATTAGCACGATTATTCAACTCGCCCAGCATATGAACATGTCGGTTGTCGCGGAAGGGGTAGAGACCGAGGAACAGCTTCATATTCTCAAACTTCTGAAATGCGATCTGGTTCAAGGCTATCTGTTCAGCAGACCCGTGCAAGCCGAAGCGTTTGCCGAATTGCTAAAGCGCAGATTCCTGACTCCCCTTATCAAAGGAGCCGATGCCCCATTCGAGAACAGACGGGCTTATTTCCGGGTTCATCTCCCTCACCCTATCAGTGCTTTAATGACCGTCATCGAGATAAACGGCAGAAGCATTGAGCTTGGCAAAACGGAAATCGTCATCGAAAATATAGGAGCGGGAGGCTTGCGATTCTTATCTTCCATCCAGCTTGCCGTCCATCCCGGAATTCTGTTAGAGATAGAAGCTCAGCTTCTCTACAAAACCTTTAAGCTATACGGCAAGGTTGTCTGGCTAAAGGAGCCGGAACCCGGCATTTATCAATACGGCTTGGAATTCCAGATCGATGGCCATGAACGAACGCCGTTAACCCGTGTTCTCCACGCGTTATCCGTGCAGCTTATGAAGAACCCGATTGTTCCCGGCTGCAGATTCATAAAAGAAGACAGCATTCCATATCTTCGTGCCTTCTCCGACCATCGCTCCTCCCTCTAATCTCAAAAAGAACCGCAAGCGAATCCCCCGCTTGCGGTTTTCTTTCTGCCCCTCCCCCGCAGGATCTATTGGCATTGTGATTGCTTGCTATTGTTTTGGTTCGTGTGGGAATGGATTGGAAGGTAAGTATCTCCTGGAGGAGCGCAGCGTTTGCCTTTGCTGGTGATTTGCTACCTTAGACATTGTTCATGCAAATCACCAGCAACAGCAGCCGGAAGGAGATACTTTCCTGTAAATCCATCATCCCCATGCTACAAAAATAAAAAGGCTGCCCAAAAGGACAGCCTTCCCTCTATACTTCAATTCCATGCTTCGCCAAAAGATCCTGCACCACTACGCTTACCATGATAAGTCCGGCAACCGGAGGCACAAAGGCGTTGCTCGCAGGCGGCTGCTTCGCTTTGCGGATCTCCGGAGCATTCTCCGGCACGATGCGCTGCGTCACGTCTTCGCGAGGCTTCTTGGGCAGCTCGTCGGAGAAGACCACCTTCACGCCTTTCTTAATGCCGTCCTTACGCAGCTTCGTGCGTACGACGCGCGCGATTGGATCCGTATGCGTCTTCGAGATGTCCGCAACCGTGAATCTAGTCGGATCCATCTTGTTGGCGGCACCCATGCTGGAGATGATCGGAATTTTCCGCTCCAGGCATTCCTTGATCAGATGGACTTTATACGAGATCGTGTCCGAAGCATCCACGACATAATCAAGCTCATAAGCAAACAGCTGCTCATACGTCTCTTCCGTATAGAACATCCGCAGGGAGATGACATCGCATTCCGGATTAATCAGCTTAATCCGGTCGCGCATCAGATCAGCCTTCGGTTGTCCCACCGTTGTGGTGAGCGCATGAATCTGGCGGTTCACGTTTGTAATATCCACAACATCCTTATCAATCAGGATGATTCGGCCTACGCCGGTCCGGGCAAGAGCCTCGGCCGCGATGGAGCCTACGCCGCCGATGCCAAGCACGGCGACGGTACTCCCTCTCATCACGTCGAGGCCTTCCGGGCCAATCGCAAGCTCGGTACGAGAAAATTGATGCAGCATAATTCGTTGCCGCCTCCTAAAAAGAATTGTCACCTAAACAGCCTTATGGCTGTTCGTGATGATTCTTACATCGAAAGCATAAGCTTAAGCTTGCTTATTGCCTGCAGCAGCCGCTTCCGGCTTAGGCTTCAGAACAGTACGGATATGAAGCTGCTCAAGCTGCGACAGCTCGACCGGAGACGGTGCATCGCAGAGCAGGTCGGTTGCGCTTGCCGTTTTCGGGAATGCGATGGTCTCGCGCAGGTTCGTGCGGCCTGTCAGCAGCATAACGAGACGGTCGAAGCCAAATGCGATACCGCCGTGCGGAGGCGTACCGTAGTCGAATGCGTCAAGCAGGAAGCCAAACTTTTCATGCGCTTCTTCCATGTTGAAGCCAAGCGCACCGAACATTTTTTCCTGAATATCGCGCTTGTAGATACGCATCGAACCGCCGCCAACTTCGTAGCCGTTCAGAACGATATCGTACGCTTGCGCGCGGATTTGTCCCGGATCCGTCTCGAACAGGTGAAGGTCTTCTTCCTTCGGACGCGTGAACGGATGGTGAACCGCTACGTAACGTTTTGTTTCCTCGTCCCACTCGAGCATAGGGAAGTCAACCACCCACACGAACTTGAACTTGGAGTCGTCGATCAGACCCAGCTCACGGCCGACTTTCAGACGCAGGTTGCCAAGAACGTCGGCAACAACTTTTGCTTTATCGGCGGAGAATGTCAAGAGGTCGCCCTCTTCAACGTTCAGACGTTCAGTCAATGCCGCGATTTCTTCCGGCTTCAAGAATTTAACGATTGGACCTTTCCACTCGCCGTCTTTAATCGTGATCCATGCCAGGCCTTTACCGCCGTAACGGGCAGCGAACGGCTGCAGATCGTCAAGCTCTTTGCGGCTCCAATGGCCGCAGCCTTTTGCGTTGAACGCCTTCACGACGCCGCCGCCTGCCGCAACGCTTGCGAACACTTTAACGTCGCTTGTCGCAACGATATCGGTAATATCTTCGATTTCCATGCCGAAACGAAGGTCCGGCTTGTCGGAGCCGTATTTGTTCATTGCATCCGCATAAGTAATGCGTTGGATCGGAAGCTCAACCTCTACTCCAATCGTTTCGCGGAACAGGCGTGCAATCAGCTGCTCCATCATGCCGAGCAATTGATCTTGCGTCAGGAACGAAGTCTCGATGTCGACTTGCGTGAATTCCGGTTGACGGTCTGCGCGAAGGTCTTCGTCACGGAAGCAGCGAGCGATTTGGTAGTAGCGCTCAATACCGCCGACCATCAGCAATTGCTTGAAGATTTGCGGCGATTGCGGTAATGCAAAGAATTCGCCTTCGTGAACGCGGCTTGGTACCAGGTAATCACGAGCGCCTTCAGGCGTGCTTTTCGTCAGGATTGGCGTTTCAACGTCGATAAAGCCTTCACCGTCAAGGAAGTCGCGGAATACTTTTGCCGCTTTCGAACGAAGCAAGAGTGTTTTATGCATTTCCGGACGGCGCAGGTCAAGGTAACGGTATTTAAGGCGAAGCGATTCGTCTACTTCAACGCCGTCTTCAATTGGGAATGGAGGCGTCTTTGCCGCGTTGATTACTTCGATCTCCGTAACGCGGATCTCGATTTCGCCTGTTGCCAGGTTTTTGTTAACTGTTTCAGCATCACGTTCTACAACCGTACCTTTAACAGCCAGTACGAATTCGTTACGTGCACGATCAGCGATTGCCAGGGCTTCGCCGGAGAAATCAGGGTTAAATACGGTTTGCACGATACCTGTACGGTCGCGCAGGTCGATGAACAAGACACCGCCAAGGTCACGGCGGCGTTGTACCCAGCCGTTCAATGTTACTTCTTCGCCAATGTTGGCTTTTGTTAAGGTGCCGCACTGATGAGTTTTCAGCATCATAATGGATGTAACTCCCCTTTGTTATTAGTTGGATTTCAGTTCAGAAGCAAGGCTTGCAAGCGCCACAACGCGTTGCTCGCCAGTTGCCATTTCCTTCAAGGCAATCTCGCCGCGCGCAAGTTCGTCATCGCCGAGGATAGCCGTATACCGGGCTTGCAGACGGTCTGCCGATTTCATCTGCGCCTTCATTTTACGGCCCAGATAGTCCCGTTCCGCGCGGATACCGGAGGTGCGCAGCTCGTAGACCAGTCTTGTTACTTCCCGTTCTGCCGCTTCGCCCAGCGCTACCACGTACACGTCAATCTGATGAGCGTTGTCCAGCTCGGCTTGTTGATGCTCAAGCAGCATAATCGTGCGTTCAAGGCCAAGACCAAGTCCTACGCCCGGTTGATCCGGTCCGCCGATCTCGGCTACAAGTCCGTTATAACGGCCGCCGCCGCCAATCGTATCGATTGCGCCGATCCCCTCCGCTTTGTATTCGAAAGCGGTGTGCGTGTAATAATCAAGGCCGCGAACAAGTCTTGGATTAATCGAGAATGGAATGCCCATATCCGACAGGTACGTTTTTACCTTGTCAAAGTGGGTATTGCATTCCTCGTCCAAGCTGTCGAGAATCGATGGCGCCTCTTCAAAGCGGGCCTGATCGGTCTTGCAGTCGAGTACGCGAAGCGGATTACGCTCCATACGGGACTGGCAGTCCTTGCAGAGCTGCTCGCGCATCGGCATAAGGAAAGCAAGCAGCTTCTCCCGGAAGGCTGCGCGAACCGCGGGCGTGCCA
This sequence comes from Paenibacillus sp. MMO-58, assembly GCF_037146255.1. Classification (NCBI taxonomy): domain Bacteria; kingdom Bacillati; phylum Bacillota; class Bacilli; order Caryophanales; family Paenibacillaceae; genus Paenibacillus; species Paenibacillus sp. MMO-58. The sequence continues at coordinate 520,355 of NZ_JBBCVY010000005.1, read as the reverse complement.
ACGGAGTTAATCTCCACGCGTACGCCCTTTAGACCTACCTCCGTGTAGAAGGTATACCCGAGCGCAATAACCTCCGCGTCAATCGCCGGCTCCACCGATCCAAGCGCTTCGATCCCGAATTGGTGGAACTGGCGGTATCGGCCGGCCTGCTGGCGCTCATAACGGAACATCGGGCCGATATAATACAGCTTCGAAACATCCGGTTCGCCGTACAATTTGTTCTCGACGTACGAACGGACAACGCCCGCCGTTCCTTCCGGACGTAGCGTAATGCTGCGATCGCCGCGGTCCGTGAAGGTGTACATCTCTTTCTCCACGATATCCGTCGTTTCGCCTACGCCGCGTTGGAACAGCTCCGTAGCTTCAAAGATCGGCGTACGAATCTCACGGAAATTAAAGCGTCGGCAAATGTCGCGGGCTTTCTGCTCCGCATACTGCCAGCGCTCAACTACTCCAGGCAATATATCCTGCGTGCCCGGTGACTTTTGAAAAGCCATTGCAAACCCTCCTATAAAGAATTGTCGCGTCTTTTTGCGATGATTCTTGCCTCGTAAGCGTAATCCTAAAAAGAATTGTCGCGTTTTTTGCGATGATTCTTGCTTCGTAAGCATAATCCTTAAAAAAACAACTCTTAATCACGCAAAAAACTCCCGCCCCTAACGACATGCCGTTAAAGGCTAATCGTTAGGGACGAGAGTTGAACTCCCGTGGTGCCACCCATATTCCGGACAATCCAGTCCGCTCATTAACGGTTAACGCCCGTTACACGCAGATCGGCTATTGGCAATGATCCTGCGGATCATCCGTTCACCGTCTGTTCTCCGGAAGGTCTATTCATCCTGTCACCATAAAGACGCTTGCAGCCTAGGCGCCTCTCTCTGGGTACGTGCACGGGATTACTTTGTTCCATCAACGAATCAGAATTTTATATACTGAGTCCTAATTCTAACCGTGTCGACAAAATAAGTCAATAGTCAATCACATTTCCTCAGTATGCCTCTTTTTGGACAAAAAAAAACCTGCAGCCATCGTTGCAGGTCCAGAAATTATATTTTTAAAAAGGGGGTCGAGATTTATTATAGGATAGCGATGTTAAAAAACCGTTATAAACTCATTACAGTAATATTACAAAATAGAAAGCGGTTCATTTGCGAACATTCGACTTTGAAGCAAAAAAGCTGCCCGGCAAGAGCAGCCCTTCGCTTATGTTCGACTTACATGCGTCCGCCGGGCTCTCGCCGGTTCGAAGGGAATGCGAAAAATTCCTCCGCCGTCTCCACTTGCTCCTCCAGCCTCGACATCACGATCGCTTCGCGGCGATCCGTATGAAGAAGTCTGCGGGAGGCCCGCTCCACGCCTTGTTCCTTGCGGGATTGATGCATAAGATAAGCTCCTTCTGCCAACAGATACTTGAGGCCGATTAAGCCATGCCTGTCTCTATTGTTGCCAGCCTGAGCCTATCTTACCCGCTATTTACTGCTTGCTGTCGATAATTAATGTCACGGGTCCCGAGTTTACGAGAGCAACATCCATCATCGCGCCGAAACGGCCCGTCTCAACAATCAAGCCAGCCGCACGAAGCTGCTCGTTGAACCGATTGTAGAGCGGTTCTGCCAACTCCGGACGTGCGGCAGCCATAAAGTTCGGGCGCCGCCCTTTCCTGCTGTCCCCGTACAACGTGAACTGCGAAATCGATAGAATCTGTCCGCCGACGTCAACGACGGAGAAGTTCATTTTCTCATTCTCGTCCTCGAAGATCCGCAGACCCGCTACCTTATCCGCCATCCAGCGGATATCCTCTTCCGTGTCTTCATGCGTGATTCCGACGAGAAGCACGAGACCGTTATCGATTGCCCCAACGACTTCCCCGTCGATGGTTACGCTTGCCTGCTTGCTGCGTTGCACAACTACCTTCACTGCGGGTAAACCTCCAACTAGCTGTTCATAATGCGCTGAACGGAGTAAACATCCTGAACGCGTTTGATTTTCTCTACTACAGAGGACAAATGATCAATATTACGGATAAGCACGGTCATATGAATCATGGCCATTTTGTTTTTTACCGAACGGCCCGTAACCGCCGAGATATTCGTTTTGCTCTCGGACACGGCCTGCAGAACTTCGTTCAGAAGTCCCGAACGGTCATGACCGGTGATCTCGATATCTACGCTATAGTTGGATTCAATCGAATCCTCCCACTCCACCTCGATGACGCGGTCTGCCTCTTCGCCCTCCGAATTAAACGGAATGTTCTGGCAGTCCATCCGGTGAACCGACACGCCTCTGCCGCGGGTGATATAACCGATAATCGTATCGCCCGGAACCGGGTTGCAGCATCGCGCAAAGCGGACCAGCAAGTTGTCGATTCCTTTTACCGTTACGCCATTGGTCGGTCGGTTCTTGCGGTGGCCCGGAGATTTCATCTCCTTCGGCTCGGAGGTCAGCTCAATCAGATTGGATTTCTCCGCTTCCTTGCGAAGCTTCTCCGTCAGACGCGTACAGATCTGGGCAGCTGTAATGCCGCCGAATCCGATTGCCGACATCATATCTTCAATATCGTTGAAATTGAACTTGTTCGCCACTTCCTGCAGCTTGTCGTCGCTCATCCAGGCAGACGGCTCAACGCCCAGGCGCTTCAGCTCGCGCTCGAGCAGATCGCGGCCTTTGGCCACGTTCTCCTCCCGCTTCTCGCGCTTGAACCATTGGCGGATCTTGCTGCGCGCGTGGGAAGATTGTGCAATCTTCACCCAGTCCTGACTAGGACCGTAGGAATGCTTCGACGTTAAAATCTCGATAATGTCGCCGGTCTTCAGCTTGTGGTCAAGCGGTACAATCCTTCCGTTAACCTTCGCGCCGATCGTCCGGTTGCCGACCTCCGTATGGATCCGGTATGCAAAGTCCAGCGGTACCGAGCCGGCAGGCAGCTCAATAACTTCGCCGCTTGGCGTAAATACAAATACAAGATCGGCGAAAAAGTCCATCTTGAGCGATTCCATAAATTCCGAGGCGTCGCGCGCTTCGTTCTGGAGCTCCATAATTTCGCGGAGCCAGGACATTTTGTCCTCGAAATTGTTGTTTGGCACAATCGTGCCTTCCTTGTAAGCCCAATGGGCTGCGATACCGTATTCGGAGGTACGGTGCATATCCCAGGTACGGATCTGCACTTCCGTCGGCTCCCCGTTTGGTCCGATTACCGTCGTATGCAAGGACTGGTACATGTTAGCCTTCGGCATCGCGATATAGTCCTTGAACCGACCCGGCATCGGCTTCCACAGCGTATGAATAATGCCAAGCGTGGCATAACAATCTTTAATGTTGTCTACGATAATCCGGATGGCCATCAAATCGTAAATCTCGTTAAACTGTTTGTTTTTGACGGTCATTTTCTTATAGATGCTGTATATATGCTTCGGACGGCCCGAAATATCCCCATCGATGCCCATCTCTTCGAGCTTCTCTTTAATCCGGCCGATGACATCGGAAATAAACAGCTCGCGCTCCGCCCGCTTCTTCTTCATCAGATTCGCGATCCGGTAGTATTGCTGCGGATTCAAATACCGCAGAGCGATATCTTCCATTTCCCATTTAATCGCGGAAATACCGAGCCGGTGAGCAATCGGGCAAAAGATTTCCAGAGTCTCGTAGGCGATACGCCGCTGTGCTTCCTCGGACTGGAACTTCAGCGTGCGCATATTGTGAAGGCGGTCCGCCAGCTTGATCAGAATAACCCGGATATCCTGCGCCATCGCCAGGAACATCTTCCGGTAATTCTCATTCTGCTGCTCTTCCTTCGAACGGAACTTGATCTTCTCGAGCTTCGTAAGTCCGTCGACCAGCATCGCGCAGGTTTCGCCAAAATTCGCGCGGATGACCTCAAGGTCAACTGTCGTATCCTCTACCACATCATGCAGCAGCGCTGCAATAATCGACAGTACGTCCATTTGCATATCCACGATAATTTCCGCAACGGCAACAGGGTGAAGAATGTAAGGCTCCCCTGATTTGCGCACTTGTCCGTGGTGGGCTTGGTCCGCAAATTCATAGGCTTCCCTGATGCGTACAAGATCCTGTTCTTTTATATAGGCCGACGCCTTTTCGATTAACTGCTCTATGCCCATGAATTGTCCTTTCCGAACGCTTGACTCCGATTCGCGCATTTTCCGAGTTTTCTTAATATTATGCTGGAAGTAGGCATCCGCGTCAACCTGCATCCCTCACCAAATTTCGCGCAAGGAAGCTAAACGGATTCGGCCGGAATGCGAATATGAACACGTGTACCTTCTCCTTCCGCACTCTCAATCGCCACGCCAAAATCTTTGCCGTAATAAAGCTGGATCCTCTCATGTACATTACGGATTCCGTAGCCTACGCGTTCCACACCTTCTCCGCTAAATATATGGAAAATCGTCTCCTGAGGCATGCCGTTGCCGTTGTCCGCAACGAGCAAATGGACAACCTCCCCTTCCAGATAGCCGCTCACCCGTATATCAATCTGGTCTCCGCGCCAAGCATGCTCGAGGACATTCTCTACAAAAGGCTGTACGATCAGCTTGACGGTCGTGAGTTCGACAATTTCCGGGGAAATATTATAGTCGATTCGGACCCGGTCGCCGTATTTAATCTGCTGGATGTCCATGTAAGCCCGGACCTGCTCGATTTCCTTGCCGATCGGAATAATGGTCTGACCTTCATTCAGGGACAAGCGGTAAAACTTAGCCAGGTTCATGACCATCTGATGCTGCTTTTCAACCTGCCCGAATTTGGCCAGCCGGCTGATCGAGGATAACGTATTATATAAAAAATGCGGATTGATCTGCGCTTGAAGCGTTTCCAGCTCCGCCTCTTTCTTTTTCAAATTTGTCGTATAGACCTCTTCAATCAGGTTTTGCGTTCGTTTGCCCAGCTCATTAAGCGAAGATGCAATCGTCGTAAATTCATCGTTGCCGCTGTAATGAATCCGCCGCTGGAAGTCTCCTTGACGGAAGGATTGAAGTACGGACATCACTTTTAATACCCGCCGTGAAAACGTTCTCGAGACAAAAGTCGCCATTAGCAAAATCAGTACGCAGCTCGCACTGCAAATAATCAACGTCAGCAGCTTGACCTTTTGCGTATCCTTCTCTAACACCGAGGATGGCACCATAGCCGTGAGACTCCAGTTCAGACCGGGAAGCGGTTGCCGGATAACGAGATAGTTTTTGCCTCTCCCCTCATCCCACAATTGCTCCGTCGACTGCTCTGTTGCTCCCGATGCATACAAAATATTCCGGCTGCCATCGGTAATAAACAAGGTGCTGCCTACGCCAATCTTGCGGGAATCTACGCTCTGGAACAAATCGGACAAATAGACGCTGATCCGCATAAAGCCGATCTCTTTCGGCTTTGCCGACTCCAGATCAACTAACCGCCGGAGCAGCGATATCCGTTTGTAGCGGCCGTCATCCTCAATCTGCTTCCACTGCAGCGTTTCGCCGTATTGCTCGGCCGGATATGATTTATACCAGGGCTTCTGCGTAATCCGGTTCAAATGAAGCAGATCAAAGAACTTGCCCTTCATGGCAAGAGGATCGATATTTTTGGTGTCGTAGTAAACTTCCGGCAATGTCTCGTTGCGCAAATAAACGCTCAGCCACATGCTGCGGTTCGTCGATTCGATGGTCTGCCGGAACTTCGGAAGCAGCAGCTTGGTTGTTGCTTCATAGCTTACCCAGCCCTCCTCGTAGTGGAGCAGCTGCTTCGACAAGGTTGTATCATAATAGAGAAGATCGGATAAGCGGACCGTATCCTCCAATTTATAGACGACGTTATCTTCGATTTGCTTCAATGTTCCTTTAATGGTATTCGTCGTGTTCGAACGGATCGAATCCGTCATGATGTCGCTTGCGAAATAACCAAGCAGAAAGATCGGTATAATGATCAGCATCATATAAGAGATCAGCAGCTTGATGCCAAACGGAATAAATTTGCGGGGATGATTAGTGCCAGTAAGCGGCGATTGCAACATATTAGCAGTGTCTCCTGAATTCGATTGGCGTCATTCCAAAGGTCTCTTTAAACTGCCGGCTGAAGTAAGGCATGTAGCGGTAACCCACCTGGTCAGCCACCTCATATATTTTCACCTTCGGATCCTTCAGCAGCTCTCCCGCCCTTTCCATCCGCATCGTGATGACATATTCACTGAAGCCTACACCCATCTCTTCCTTGAACATCAGACCCAAATAGTTAGGGGAAAAAGCAAACCGGTCCGCCACTTCCTTCAGCGTCAGGGAACGGTTCAGATGTTCCTTCATATAGGCGGTGACTTCTTGAATGAGCTTCGTATGCTTGCCGGGTTCAACGGAAGCGGTCTCCGGCAGCAGCTGATAACGGGGAACCGTACGTTTGGCAGCCTCCCGCCATTGCCTTTCTTCCTCTTGCTTTCTCGATACTTCATCCAGCTCCTTGGTCACATGAACCAGCGCGTCAACAAGTTCGGAGTCGTCCATCGGCTTCAGCACATAACTGTACGCCCGAAGAGACAAAGCTTGCTTAACGTAATGGAAATCCTGATACCCGCTGACGAATATCACTCTAAGTCCCGAGCAGCATTCAGTCTCCTGCGCCTTGCGCGCAAGCTCCAGTCCGGACATGCTGGGCATATGTACATCCGTAACGAGAATATCGATCTTCCCGCCCTTCAACACCTCATAAGCATCAAAGCCGTTGTTGACGGCTGCCACAACCTCAAGTCCAAGCTCTGTCCAGGGAATAAACAAACGCATGCCTTCCAGATCAAGCACTTCGTCATCCGCAATCAACACCTTATACATGAGGCATCTTCCCCCGTTCCCGCAGAGTGGTTAAGCCGTGAAACGGCAGAACCGCCCCTATGCATAGGGACGGCGCCGACCGCTTGACCAAATTATACTCCAGCATTAGCCTGGATGTTAATTGCCTTTTATGCTTTTTAAATTTTCCTGCCATTTCGTTGTCTTGTAAGCAAGCAGCTTGTCATAGCCAATCGCTCCGGCATCCTTCTGCGCTTTGTCGAGGATTGCAAGAACTTCTTCATCGCTCTTCGCGTACAGCGCTTTTGCTCTAGCTTCTTTATATAGCTCCTCGAAGGTTTGAGCGATAATGCCTTCCTCGGAATCCGGAGCCGGCGCAAGGTTGATGAATTCCGTAGCGTTCTTCTGCGTTTTCCACGTAATCGCATTTTGCCAGCGCGCTTCCCAAGATTGCTGCTCTTCAGGCAAGGTCAGCTCGAATTTCATTTTGGACGTATCGATAAAGACGGTGTTGCCGTTCCATTGGAAGTTAACCGTTGCATCCATCATTTTCGTGCGGCCTTCCACGTCGGAGGTGTAAGCATCCGTAAAGATTGGGGAACCGTCCGCGTCCGTGCCTTTCCAGTAGATGCCTTCAGGACCCCAGAACAAGGTGCGCGTGCCTTCAGGACCAGTCAGGTAATCGAGGAAAGCGAAAATTTTCTCCGGATCTTTAGCCGATTTGGTAATAACGCTTACGTTCCAGCCGAGCTGCGTGTAAGTGCCTGCCCAAATTTTATTCTTATCGAGTCCTGCTTTATGAACCGGCCATACCATCATGTAACCGGAATTCGGATCTTTCTTCTTCAGCTCGGCATCGCCAACCGCGCCGTATTCCGTTGGGCTGGCACCGGCAAATACCGCGGCCGTGCCGTTATAGGCCTGCTCCTTCACTTGATCCTTCGTTTGCGTCAGGGCATCCGGAGACATCAGCTTCTCGCGGAACAGCTTGCTTGCGAATTGCATCGACTCACGGAAGACGGGGTCAAGGAACAGCGAAGTAAGCTTATCGCCGTTAGGCACGGCACGGTTCGAAACATACGCCGGCGAGTAATCCTCTCCGAAGGCCGAATACAATACGTCTAGTCCTTGGCCGTCAATCGCCAAATCCGGGTTAAACGGCGTTACGTTCGGATATTTTTCTTTGACCATTTTCAGATAGTTGTAGAAATCATCCGTTGTTTCGAGAGCCGGCTTGCCGAGCTCCTCATAGATCTTTTTATTCAATAGATAGCCGGCGTTGCCGTTAGGCTGAGACGTATACCAGTTCGGGAACTGATAGATCTTGCCGTCTTTCGAACGCAGCATATTGATTGCTTCTTCGCCGACCCATTTCTTGAAGTTCGGATATTTATCGAGATAATCGTCAAAAGGAACCAGCATGCCCGCTTCGCGCAGCTTCTCTACATCCGCTCCGCGGTCCATCCAGATGACATCCGGAAGGTCTCCGGAAGCAATCATGGTGTTCAGCTTCTGTGCGGCATTGCCGCCCGATTGAACCGGCGTAATATCGACCTTCATATTGTCCTTAATCCATTTGGTTGCTTCATCCCCGCCCCAGGCAGGCATCGAATACCAATCGTAATGCCCGTAAAAAGAGAACTTCAGCGGCTCGCTGCCAAGCTTCCATGCTCCCGAATCGCCAGCCGTGTTCGCGGGCGACTCGCTTTCAGCCGGCTTTTGGCTGTTTGTCGCTGCCGGTTCGTTATTTGTCTTGTTTCCGTTACCGCTGGAGCATCCCGTCATTGCCAAAGTGATAGCCATTACGCTTGCTAGTCCAATCGTTGCCGATTTCCTCCATCTGCTCATCTTCATAATACCCCTCTCTCCCATGCTTTTAATTATGTTCAGCGGAAGCGGATTTGTCGATCCATGCTGCCCGGCAAGCGTATCCGTTTCACGTTGAAAACGCTGGTTGGACGCAAGCTCCCTACTCCTTCAAAGAGCCTACCAATACCCCTTTTACGAAATACTTCTGCACGAACGGATACACGGCGATAATCGGAATGGTAGCCACCATCATCGTAGCCATCGAGAGCGACTTGCTGGTCACGCTTTTCATCGAGCTGAGCCTGCTCTGGGAAGCGGAATCCAGCTGCGAGAACTGCTCGCTCATAATATTGGAATTCAGAATCTGCTGAAGCATCGTCTGAATGGGAATAAGCTTTTCCTTCGTAATGTAGAGACTTGGGTAAAACCAATCGTTCCAGTGCCCCACCGCCGTAAATAAGGCGAGCGTAGCGATAACGGGACCGGATAGCGGCAGAATAATGCGGAAGAACGTTGCCCAATAGCCGCAGCCGTCGATTTGCGCCGATTCCTCGAGACCTTTGGGAAGCCCCTGGAAGAAAGTCCGGAATATAATCATGTTCCATACGCTGATCAAACCCGGAATGATAAAGACAAGAAAGTTATCCATAAGGCCGAGACCGCGGATTAACAGGAAAGTCGGGATAATGCCGCCGCTGAAGTAGAGCGTAACAATGCAGGCGATCATATAAAACTTGCGGCCGATCAGCTCTCGCTTGGTCATGCCGTAAGCGAATATGGCGGTGAACAGAATAGAGCAGGCTGTGCCAATCACCGTCCGCATGACGGAAATATAAAATCCGTTGATAATCCGTTTGTCCTGGAAAACGATTTCGTAATTATCGACCGTAAATGCCCTCGGCCAGAAGGTAACGCCCCCAAGCGCCGTATCCATACCTTTGTTAAACGAGATTACCGCGGCGTTCCAGAACGGATAAAAGGTAAAGAAGGCGATAACGGTCAGGCTGATATAGACAAAGATCGATAAGCTTTTATCGCTTAAGCTGGATTTGATTCTCATACGCGGGCGGTCCTCCTTATGCGATTATGTGCTTGCCTTACCATAAGCTGTTGCCGGTTCTTCTTGCCAGCAGATTGGCGAACGTGAGCAAGCCAACGCTGATAACGGCCTTGAACAATCCAACCGCCGTCGCATAGGAGAAGCGCTGTCCCGTTATTCCCGTTCTGTACACGTACGTATCCAGCACATCCGATACGTCTCTTAGAACCGGATTAACGCCGAGCAGGAGCAGATCCTCAAAGCCAGCGCTAAGCAAGTTGCCGATTGCGAGAATAAGGAAGATGATGACGACCGGCATGATCGTTGGAATCGTAATCATAAATATTTGCTTGAACCGGCTTGCTCCGTCGATGGAAGCCGCTTCATACATGTTTGGGTCAATGCCGGCAATCGCGGCCAGGTAGACGATAGAGCTGAAGCCGATCTCCTTCCAGACCCCCGTCGTTACGATAATCGTCCAGAAGTATTCCGGAATGGACAGGAAGCTGATCGGTTCTTTTATGAGATGCACGGACTGGAGCAGGATATTCAGGCTGCCGTTTTCCACCGACAGGATCGACATCGCAAAGCCCGACACGATAACCCACGATAGGAAATGCGGCAAATAACTCACTGTCTGTACAACGCGCTTGAAGTACATATTCTTTACCTCGTTCAGCATAAGCGCCAGAAGGATTGGCGCCGGGAAGCCGAATAAGAGCTTCAATACGCTGATGATGATCGTATTTCGCATCACCCGCTCAAACTCAGGCGCATGGAAGAACATTTCGAAATGCTTAAGCCCCGCCCAAGGGCTGTCCAGAAACCCTTTAAAGATGCTGTAATCCTGGAAAGCGGTCAATACGCCGTACATTGGTATGTAACTGAATACGAAAATGAGCAGAAGAGCCGGAATAACCATCAACTGCAAATCCCATTGCTTAACGAACCGTACCAGCTTGGATTTGCGCTTTAGCGCTTGCTCTTTCTCTGCAACGGCTGCGGTGATCTCTGTCATTCGTTGTCCCCCTAAAAAGAATGGCAACACGTTTTTGGTTGCGTTTCTTGCTTCGCAAGCTTCAGCTAGAAGCGAGTGCCTTGCTTATATTTTAGAATCAGAGAGGGTTCGTTTCTATTTGCCGGACCAACGAAAAATGATACATTTCAATTGATTTATGTTATTTTTCATAACACTCCATTCCGATGTATGCGGTTGCAATTTAAGTCCGGAAAATGAATCCGTTTCCACCTTACATCTCTTGAAAGGTGTATGAAAACAAAAAACTGCCCCTTTCGCTCACGCGTCAGGGACAGTTAAGGTAAAGACTTGATCTTAGTAGGTTACGAGGGAGAACACTTCCACGCCTTCGAGCTTCTCGCGGCCCGTCAGGTAGGACAACTCGATCAGGAATGCGGCGCCAACCACTTCGCCGCCCAGCTGGCGGACAAGGTTCATCGATGTTGCGATCGTACCGCCTGTAGCAAGCAGGTCATCCGCAATAAGCACGCGTTGGCCTGGAGAAATCGCGTCTTTATGCATCGCCAGGCTGTCATTGCCGTATTCCAGGTCGTAGCTAGCCTGAATCGTCTCGCCAGGCAGCTTGCCGCTTTTGCGGATCGGCGCAAAACCAACGCCAAGCGCCGTTGCAAGCGGAGCGCCAACAACAAAGCCGCGCGCTTCCGGTCCTGCGATAATGTCGATTTTCAGATGTTCAACCGCTTTACGGATATCCTCGATAGCAGCACGGTATACGTCGCCATCCTTCAGAAGGGTTGTAATATCTTTGAATCTAATGCCTGGCTGCGGAAAATCGGGAATCACCCGGATGTAGTCTTTGAAATTAATATCGCTCATTCTTTTGTTCAATCCTTTCTCTACTTCCCATATCAATTATGCCATTACTTCATTTGGAACATACGGCGAACGCAGCCTTTCGGCTTCGCGTTTTGCCTCTTGATACCTCTGAGACGTACCAAGATCACGCTTTTGCGGTGCCTCAGCAACAACGAAATGAGTGCCGTCTACCGCAATAAAACCAAGCTCGAGGAATACCTCCAGCATGACGGTTATCATCTGCTCCGGCCAGCCGCATTGCCCGGATAGATAGGCCTCGATTCCTTTTGCCGGAATACGTTGTTTTCTCCTAAGCAGCTGGTATACCTGTCCGAAGTGCTCCCGTTCAGGGAATCTGGCAAGAGCTCCTCCGAAATACAGATCATGAATATGCAGCTGGGCTTTGCGCTGGCCGTTCCATTCGTTAACCGACAGCTCGCCAACGAGATCGATAGGCAGGCCTGCCTGCAGCTGATTCGACAGCTCTCCCAATCCGAACCCTACCGCATCCAGGGAAGCACGCCCGCTGCGCAGCGAGAGCTTCAAATGTCTGGCATCCTTGCCCATCGTTCGATAGTCAGACAACTCGGCGGATTGCAGCAGCAGCCTAGGAGACGGATTGCCCGCCCCAAACGGCTCGAGCAAAGCAAGCTGACCTATCGTATGCACGCTTGCGTCCCCAACCGGACAGACTAGATCAATAGCAGTCTTCGGAATCCAATCCTGCTCCGTGAGCCATTCCATTGCCAGCTCGCCAAGCTTCTCTTCGAATGCAGGCAGCTGATCGCGGTGAAGGCTCATGCCGGCCGCTGCCTGATGACCGCCGTAATGGTCCAGCAGCTCGTCGCATTCGGTTAACGCGGCATGAAGATCATAGCCTTCGATGGATCTCGCCGACCCTTTGCACATTCCGCTGTCCGGATCGATACCAAGGATAATAACCGGCTTGTAATAACGCTCCAGAATCTTGGAAGCAACAATTCCGATTACGCCAACATTCCAGCCTTCGCCAGCAAGAACGATGACGGCAGGCTCTGGTCTGCCAGCCGTCTGTGCAGCGTCCCTTTTCCCCTGCCACTGCAGTTCGGCTTCCTTCACAATCCCGTCTACGATTCGTTGTCTTTCCTTGTTAAGCACGTCCAGGGAAGAAGCTGCCCTGATGGCCTCATCGTAATCACCGGTCGTCAGCAGCTCTACCGCACGCTTCGCATGATCGAGCCGCCCCGCTGCGTTAATACGCGGCGCCATGCCAAAAGCAACGGTCGTGGACGTCACTTGGTCCAGCTCTATCCCGCATGCTTCCGATAATGCCCGGAAACCGGTATTGCCCGTATTTTGCAGCCGGGCGAGTCCAGCCCGGACCAATACCCGGTTCTCATCCGTAAGCGGCATGATGTCCGCAATCGTGCCAAGGCTGACAATATCCGTCCATTCCATTGGAGGACGCCCCATAAGAGCCGTCGCCAACTTGAAGGCTACGCCAACACCGGCTAAGCCTTTGAACGGATAAGGACAATCCTCCCGTTTCGGATTAACAACGGCAACCGCATCCGGAATCCGCTCCGGCGGTTCATGATGGTCGGTTACGACCATATCAATGCCCAGCGACTTCGCATATTCCACTTGCTCGTAAGCGCTGATGCCCGTATCAACCGTGACGATAAGACGGACGCCGTCAGCCGCGGCCAAATCAATCGCCCCGGTATTCAGGCCATAGCCTTCCAAGGCGCGATGCGGAATATAATAATCAAAGGTATAACCTAGTTCGCGGAATACATGGATCAGCAGCGACGTACTGGATACACCGTCCGCATCGTAATCCCCGTAAATACGAATGAATTCGCCATTATCCGCCGCCTGCCGAATCCGGGCAACGGCTTCCGTCATCCCAATCAGCAGATACGGATCATGCAGCCGGTCTTCCCCTCCCCGCAGGAAGGTTTCTGCCGCTTCCTTATCCTTATAGCCTCTCTGGACAAGAAGCTTGGCAACAAGAGGAGGAATTCCAAGCTGTACCGACAACCGTTCCGCCTGCTTCTCATCCTCTTTATTCCAAGGCGCCAAATTCCAGCGTGTTTTTGCCTGTATCACGCTAAAGTTTCACCCCTTTCCATTCTATTGCAGAAGCGTTGGCATTTGCTCCTGGTTCGGGTCATGATTCGATTTGTAAGGATAACCGGGATCATAAGGCTCCACATGGATCGTTACGTCCGTAACATGGCCGAACCGGGTAAGCAGCAGCTGCTTCGTCCGCTTTGCAATTTCATGGCCTTCCAATACGGAAATACGCGGATTTACACTGATCACAATATCAGCAACAACATAGTGCCCTTGCTCCTTGGCCTGAATCGATTCTACGGTAATAACCCCTTCTACCCGCTGAATCAGCTGCATCAGTATTTCCGTGTCCTCATTTTGGATCTCAGCCTTTGCATCTTTTCTTACAAATCCGGCGATCGTGCGATATCCGCTTAACATGACAATGACTGCAATTACAATTGCAGCCGCAGGATCCAAATAATACAAAGCCGGCAGCGCCGCAGCCTTCCCAAGCATAGCTCCCCCTGCTCCAACAAGCGCCGCAAGCGAGCAATACAAGCTTGAGCCGCGTTCCTTCTGGGAGAAGAACATCTCCCGTACAAGCAAACTAAGGAGAATTGCGGCAAGCGCGGTCCAGTGCGGCGGATTATCGACCCCTTCCGCAATGGAACGAATGGCTGAAATGCCAATCTCCAGGCTCGTAATCAGAAAAAACACGGCCAGGAAAACATTCGTCAGCGCTTCAGTCCGCAGCACCGCAGCCGTTTTTTTGCTTCCCTCCTGCTTACCGGACAACAAAGCAAAAGCGGCGGCACATTCTGCCGCCGTACGGAAGGCATCGGCGAGCAGCGATTTGCTGCCCGCGAGTCCGCCTACTATGCCTTTAAACAACGCCAGCGCCGCAGTTCCCCATAAGCCTGCCTGTTCAGCCGGCTTTGCCTTCGCATATCGTTGTTCGGTTGACATTTATGCCTCCAGCGTGGAATGGACGCCGGTTATGGAACAAGTCCAGCTCCCATTCCACTTTTTCATAGAGTATTTTTCTATATTTGACGTTAATGCTTATACCGCTTTTTTGGCCGCTGCTTTCGTAGACGGCTTTTGCTTGCTCTTCATAACCATCCACAGTGGAGCTGCGATACAGATCGAAGAATAAGCGCCGCTCGCAAGACCAATCATCTTCGCGAGAGCGAACAGCTTAATCGATTCGCTGCCGAAGATGAACAGACACGTCGCGATAATGAGAACGGCGAGTACCGTGTAAATGTTACGCGCCATGGTTTGCCACAAGCTTTGGTTAACAAGATCGCCGATTTGATCGGCATTTTTTGTTTTTGCAAAACGAAGATTTTCGCGGATCCGGTCGAAGATAACGATCTTATCGTTAATCGAGTAACCAATCGTTGTCAATACGGCCGCGATAAACGGCAGGTCAACCTGAAGACGGAAAATCGAGAACATGGTAATAACGACAAAGGCATCATACAAAATCGCAATGTTGGCTGCAAGCGCCATACGCCATTCGAAACGGATCATAACATAGAGCATAATCGCTACGCTCGCGATAATAACAGCGTAAATCGCTTTAACGCCAAGCTCCTGCGCGATATCCGGCGATACAACGTTTACCTCCGAAGATACATTATCACCGTATTTTGCTTTAAAAGCATCCTCGATAGCCTGTACCTTCGGCTGATCGAGAACATCGTCAAACCGAGCCGAGACCCGGTCGCCGTTTGTCCCTCCAACCGTAGGCGTAATGTCGGAATAGCCTTGCTCGGACAAAATATCTTTGGCTTCCGCCTGGGTTATCTTCTTGCCTACGAGAATATCCATGTTGGTACCGGCCTTGAAGTCAACCCCGAAGTTCAAATGGAAGATGCTGACCATCAAGATGCCGACAATCGTCAATATAGCCGAGAATAAGAAAAACTTGTTGCGGTGTTTAATAAAGTCAAACCGAACCTTTGCATTATAGAGCACGGATTTCTGCCTCCTTCACGCCGTAGTAGCCAGGTTTAGTAAAGAGGTTACTGCGGATTAGCAAGTGAATCAGCAGACGCGCCAAGAAGATGTTGGTCACGATACTTACGAGAATACTGAAAATCATCGTCAGGGCGAAGCCGCGGATGGCGCCGTTACCGATAAAGTACAATACGACGCAAGAGATGATATTCGTTACGTTCGCATCCATAATGGTACGGAACGAGTTTTTCGAACCGGCCTTCAGGGAAGACAGCAGGCTCTTGCCGCTGCGAATCTCTTCTTTGATCCGCTCGTACATAATGATGTTGGCGTCAACCGCCATACCTATACCGAGTACAAACGCCGCGATGCCCGGCAAGGTTAGCGTAGCGTTCATCAGTTCAAACACAACAACGAGCAGCCAAGTGTAGGTAATGACCGTAATACCGGCTACAAAACCAGGAACACGGAACAAGACGATCAGCAAAATCAAAATGATGATTGTGCCGATAATACCAGCGCCAACCGTATCTTCAAGCGATTTTTGTCCAAGTTTCGCGCCTACGCTTTGCGTATAGATCTCGGTCAGCTTCAGCGGCAAAGCACCGAGGTTGATCGTATCTTTCAGCTTGTTCGCTTCATCAAGGGAATAATTACCCGAGATTTGGGCCGAACCGCCTGTAATCGGATAGTTAACAGAAGGGCTGGACAGCAATTCATCATCCAAATAAATCGACAAAGTTTTGCCCGTCAGCTTTGTTGTAACGTCTTCGAACTTCTTCGCGTCTTTCAGTTTAATGGTGATCATCGGTTTGCCCAATTGGTCAAACTCGACTTTCGCACCGTTTTGCACGAAATCATTGCCTTGCAGCTCAACCGTGCCGTCCGGACCGCGGAATGTCAGATTAACCGGCTTTTTCAGCATTTCTCTGATTGCCGTTTCATCCGTGACACCAGGAATTTTCACCCGAATCCGGTTGCTGCCCTCACGGGTAATTTCAGGCTCCGTCGTACCCGTGGAGTCAATACGCTGCTCCAGGCTATGCGCCGTTTCTTTGAGCGACTCGGACGTTACCTGTTCGCCGCCTTCAAGTGGTGAGGCTTCGTACAATACCTCGAATCCGCCCTTCAAGTCAAGACCGAGCCGGATATCTTTGACAAGAGCCGGGCTCGTCCATGCGATAGCGCCAAACATGATGACAACGACCGCAAGGAAGGCAGTTAATCTCTTCCAGTTCATACGTACATAGTCCCCCTTAAGATCTCAATATTCCTATTATACTTAGGTTGTACTTGCGTGTAAAATTGCACGAAAAAAAAAGAAAACCCTTCCGTTAGAAATGGTTTCCCCGAAAAGCGCTCAGCGTCATAAAATTCATAAATTTTGTCACTTTTAAGGACAAGATATCGTTTACGATCTGATGAAGCTCCGGCTGACCGGTCTTGCTATACTTCTCGCTTACGCATTCCCAAATCTCTTTCCCCGTTACATGTTCATATCCGATGAGATGAAATTCTTCCGCCTTGCTGTTGCACAGCTGTTCGATCGCGCTGTTCAGATCCTCATCTCCCACGGCTGTCTCCTCCTTCTGGCCTTGCAAATGCCCTATTCCGATAGTGGTAACTGTCCTCCTACCTATTCGATACTGCTTGTCGATTTTCCTGCTGAATCTTTTGAATTGATAAATTTGGATGATTCATGATTCGGACATGCCGCGCATAAAGATGTACGGATACAGTAGGTGGGATTATTGAAGAGATGAGGGCGACGAATGACGAAGCAAACGTTTATAAAAGGGGCTATGATTCTGCTGGCCGCCGGCATCATTAACCGGCTGCTCGGTTTTGTTCCGCGTATTGCTCTCCCGAGAATCATCGGAGCGGAGGGCGTCGGGCTGTACCAGCTCAGCTACCCGTTCTTGACGGTTATGCTGACCGTTATAACAGGCGGCATTCCGCTGGCCATTACCAAATGGACGGCTGAAGCCGTATCTCGCGGCGACTCTACGCGGGTCAAACAAATTTTCCGGACAGCAATGGGCCTTACTATCGTACTAGCTATCGTGATGACGGCTGCGCTGCTCCTCTTCGCGAAATGGATTACGACCCATCTGCTAACCGACTCCAGGGTCTATCAGACGTTTATGGTAATGACGCCCCTGATGCTTATCATAGGAGTTTCCTCCGTCTATCGGGGCTACTTCCAAGGCATGCAAAATATGATACCTTCCGCTGCCTCGCAAATCGTTGAAACCATCATCCGCATTATCGGCTCCTTGACCTTTGCTTCCCTGCTGCTTCCGAGGGGGATCGAATGGGCTGCTGCCGGTGCCATGCTTGGGGTTGTCGCGGGAGAGATTGGCGCTCTTGCCGTTCTGCTCTGGACGTATGCGAAGGAACGCGGGAAGCCTAAGCCCGCTCCAAAACGCACATCCGCTGATCCGCCCGAAGAAAATACCCCTGTGCTTCGCCGCTTGCTTGGCTTGTCCATTCCGGTGACCGGAAGCCGGATGGTCGGATCCTTGTCTTATTTGCTGGAATCGATTCTAACCGCCCGAAGCCTCGCTGCCGCTGGGATTGCAACCGGCGTAGCCACTGCCCAATACGGCGCGCTGCAAGGGATGATCATTCCGCTGCTGCTCCTGCCAACGGCCTTAACCTTCTCGCTTGCTTCCTCCCTGGTTCCTTCTTTGTCTGAAGCGGCGGCAAAGGGAGACAAAGCGACGATCCATATCCGCATGCATCAGTCGATGCGCCTTGCTCTAGTTGCCGGAGCTCCGTTTGTTGTTGTGATGTGGCTGTTCGCCGAACCGATCTGCCGTCTGCTCTACAATCAAGCAGATATTGCCCCGATGCTCCAGCTGATAGCTCCAATCGGCATATTCATTTATTTGCAAGCTCCCTTGCAGGCTGCTCTTCAAGCGTTGAACAAGCCCGGCACAGCGCTAATGAACACCTTTGTCGGGGCTGCCGTCAAACTCGTTCTGATCGTTATGCTTGCCTCAAAGCCCGAGCTGGGCATATACGGTGCGCTTATTGCCATTAACGTCAATATCGTGCTCGTTACGGTCCTCCATGGCATCAGCGTATTGCGCTTTATTGGCTTCCATATGCAGGTGCTGGATTTCGTAAAGGTTGGAGCAGCCATGATCGTTATGGGCGCCGCCGCAAGATGGATGATGAATACCCAGCCGTTATCGCTGGAATGGATCAATCTGATGCTGGCATGCATGATCAGCGTAATCCTGTATCTGCTCTTAATGGTCTGGATGAAAATAATCGACCGTTACGATATTGCCCGCATCCCGGTTCTGGGACAATGGTTTAAATGAGAACCAACGCAAGAAAAAGCCGTGCTTCCTTGTCCGGAAGCGACCCCCTGTTCAAATAGTGGCAGGGGGTCGTTCCAGCTAGTAGCGCGG
Source organism: Paenibacillus sp. MMO-58 (assembly GCF_037146255.1). Classification (NCBI taxonomy): domain Bacteria; kingdom Bacillati; phylum Bacillota; class Bacilli; order Caryophanales; family Paenibacillaceae; genus Paenibacillus; species Paenibacillus sp. MMO-58. The sequence goes on along the minus strand of NZ_JBBCVY010000005.1, from coordinate 501,479 downwards.
CTTTTTGTCGGTATCGATAAACAGCTTTCCTTTATGGTCAATCGTGCAAAGAAATACTTCCTTGAAATCGTGCACGCCCTGTTCCTGCAGCACATTTTTCAGCCAGAATCTGGTTTTGTCCATCTTGGCCAAATTCTCATCCTGAACTTTGCCGTCCATGATCACAGGGATCGGCAGCATTTCGAACCGGAATCGCCCCTGCGTCTGGGACTGCGGCTTTAGGATCGTTTTCTCGGCAGCTTGGTCCTTTGGTTCCTCTTGTGCCTTGTTTTCTTCTTTTTCTTTCTCTACAACCGATAATTTCCCTGTTGTCTCGAGAATGGCAAACTCAACATCAGCAACCGTGCTGATCTTGTTTTCCCTTAATTGGAGCAGCAGATCATCAAGATTATAGCGCTGCTTCCGCATAACATCACGGTTCAGCTTCCCTTTTGCAATGATGACACTTGGTTTCCCGTCAAACCATAACCGCACGGTTCGATTCTTAAGGGCGATGAAGGCGATGCCGATCTGAATGATAAGCAGAACAACCATGGGCAAAATGCCTTCCCACATCGAACGCTCTACATCCTCGATAACGATAACGGCAATTTCAGCAATCATTACGGAGATAACCAGGTCAAATACGGATAGCTTGCCAATTTCCCTTTTTCCCATAAAACGCATGATCAGAAATACGACGAAGTAAATCAATACGGTTCGGAGCAGCATGCTCCCATATTCCATCCTAACCGCCTCCTCGTTTTTGTCATGCCAGCTTCGGAACAGCACGTAAAGCTATTCTGGCCTACAGCCTGACACATCATGCGATTATCGGAGTAACGAATTTATGGGTAAATAACCTATGGTAATACAATAAAATAGATATATATGGTGGAAATAACAAGAGCAAGCAGCGTTAACGGCGCTCCGATTTTCAAGTAATCCAAGTAGCTGAAGCCTTTGCCTTCCCGCATCGCAAGTCCCGCTACGACCACATTGGCCGATGCGCCGATCAACGTTCCGTTGCCGCCCAGACAGGCTCCAAGCGACAAAGACCACCATAAAGGATTAAGATCATCGGGATTTGCAATGTTCATCTGAACTCCAAGATCCTGAATAAGCGGAATCATCGTCGCCACAAACGGGATATTGTCTATAGTCGCGGAAGCAATACCCGACACCCATAAGATCAGCATGGAGGTCTTGGTCATATCGCCGGAAGTGATCTGCAATGTGACATTTGCCAGATCCGAAATGATGTTTGTCTCCACCAGACCGCCAACAAGCATAAACAATCCGATAAAGAAAAAGATCGTTTCCCATTCCACCATGTCAAAGGCAGCCTCAGCGTCCTCCCGCTTCACCCCAATCAGCATAAGAAGCGTGGCACCGCCCAGGGCAATCGCAGCCGCTTCAACATGAATAACCGAGTGTAGAACAAAGCCGGCAATCGTCAGCAGCAGGATCGTTAAAGACTTCGCCATCAGATTACGGTCCGTGATGTTGTCCTCCGCTTTTAAGTCCATAAGCTCCTTCTTTGATTCGTCGGTTACAATCAGCTTTTTCCGGTAAATCCAGACAAGCAAAGCGATTGTAACAACCAGGATAACAAGAATTACAGGAGCCAGGTTTACAAGAAAGTCATTAAACGTTAAATTCTCGTTGGCCGAGCCAATCATGATATTAGGCGGATCACCAATTAAGGTAGCCGTTCCTCCGATATTGCTCGACAAGATTTCAGCCAGCAGGAAAGGTACCGGCGTGATTTTCAGTATCCGGGTAATCGAGAACGTAATCGGAACGATCAGAAGCACGGTCGTTACATTATCAAGAAAAGCGGAACCAACCCCCGTAAGCAAAGACAGGATAATAAAAATTTTAACCGGATCGCCTTTTGCGGTCTGCGCTGCTTTTACGGCAGCATACTGGAACACGCCTGTCTTATTCGTAATGCCAACCAGGATCATCATCCCGATCAGCAAGAAAATTGTTCCCCATTCGATGTGTTCGGTAAAAGCCAGCTTCATATCCAATACGCCAAGCACAATCATGACAACCGCACCAAATAAAGCAATGACGGTACGGTTTATTTTTTCCGTAATGATAATGGCATACGTCGTGAGGAAAATAACGACAGCAGCCGTTACCTGCCACGCAGCAGGATGGTAAATCTGTTCCAAACTAACAACTCCTTGTTTCAGCAATTCAAACAGCAAAGCACATTATACAAAAAAGTTGTAAATAACGTCCAGTCCGAGTCAAACGACAGGTCTAATCCGACCAGCTTGACCATAAGGTGTACTAATAGTCTTGTACAAGGGGGGAATAAGATGAATTCGATCAAATCGATCGCCAAGCCGCCGCGTATCGGCTCTCCGCTAATTGCAGGCGTTATATATTCGATTATTTGGCTTGCTATAGGCGCACTGTTGCTTTCGTGTTTGCTTTACTTCAGCAATATGAAGGAAAACAACCTGCCTCAGTACTCGCTTGCCGTCCATGGCTTCTCCGCTCTAGCCGGAGGTTTCGTGTCGGGTAAACGCTCCGGTATGAAAGGCTGGTATCACGGAGCCCTGCTTGGTCTCATTTACGGCATTACCGTGCTGACCATCGGTTTCCTGGCAGCGAACAGCGGATTGACCGGCAAAAGCGCCATTATGCTGCTTGCCGCTATGCTGGCTGGAGCCTTTGGCGGAATGATCGGGGTTAACCTTAAGAAATAACGGTAATGAATAATTATGCCTCTGCACATACTACACTCATGAAAAAGAAGCTGACCCTAAGGATCAGCTTCTTTTCATTTGGCATTATTCCGTTGCTGCCGGCGCGCTGTTCAGTACGGAGCTGATTGCGCTACGGTCGAACGTCATCTTAGTTGTATCGTTTACGCGAAGAACAACGATGTCGTCCGTCAGCTCAACGATTGTGCCTTGAAGGCCGCCAATCGTTTGAATTTTATCGCCCTTCTTCAGCTGGCTGAGAAGCGAGTTACGCTGTTTTGTTTTCTTCTGTTGCGGACGAATAAGCAAGAAATAGAACACCGCAAACATCAGAATAAAAGGCCAGATCATTTGGAAAATATTCGTGCTGCCTGCCTCACCTGCTGCTAAAAATGTCGTCATGGAAATTCCCCCCTTTCCCTAAAATCTAAGCTTAAAAGCCCTTCTCGTTATCGAACAGTCCATACTTGGTGAAAAATTCGTCGCGGAAATCAAGAAGCCTGTCTTCCATAATCGCCTGACGCACATCACGCATGAGCTGTAATAAGAAATGTAAGTTGTGATAGGTCGTAAGCCGGATGCCAAACGTTTCGTCTGCTTTGAGCAAATGCCGGATATACGCTCGCGAGTAGTTTTGGCAGGTGTAGCAGGAGCATTCCGGATCAAGCGGACCGAAATCCTCAGCGAATTTCGCGTTGCGTACAACAAGACGGCCTTGGCTTGTCATCGTTGTCCCGTTGCGGGCAATACGCGTCGGCAATACGCAGTCGAACATATCCACACCGCGGATCGAGCCCTCGATCAATGCGTCCGGCGAACCAACGCCCATCAAATATCTTGGTTTGGTTGTTGGCAGCTCAGGTACCGTGTAATCAAGCACTTCATACATCAAATGCTTAGGCTCGCCTACACTCAGTCCACCAATAGCATACCCCGGGAAATCCATGGAAGTCAAATCCTTCGCGCTCTGGATCCGCAGGTCTTTGTACATGCCGCCCTGCACGATTGCAAACAATCCTTGGTCATGTTTGCGGGCATGGGAGTTAAGGCATCTCTCCGCCCAACGCGTAGTGCGCTCAAGCGATTGCTTCACGTAATCATAATCAGCCGGATATGGCGGGCATTCGTCAAAGGCCATCATAATATCCGAGCCAAGCGCGTTCTGAATCTCCATCGCCTTCTCCGGAGAAATAAACAGCTTGTCCCCGTTCAGATGGGAGCGGAATTGTACGCCTTCTTCCGTAATTTTACGCATGTCGCTTAAGCTGAATACTTGAAAGCCGCCGCTGTCGGTAAGAATCGGACGGTCCCAGTTCATGAATTTGTGAAGGCCTCCTGCCCGGCCGACAATGTCATGGCCAGGGCGAAGGAACAAATGGTACGTGTTGCTCAAAATAATTTGAGCATCCATCGTTTTTAATTCTTCCGGACTCATCGTCTTAACGGTTGCCTGAGTCCCTACCGGCATAAACGTTGGCGTCTCGATAACGCCGTGCGGAGTGTGGACCCGTCCAAGACGCGCGCCGGACTGTTTGCAAACTTTAATTAATTCGTATTTTACAGCCACTAGTCATTCTTCCTGTCTACTTGGAATTATCGTGCTTGCGTAAGCTGGTGCTAATAGATAAACATGGCGTCGCCGAAGCTGAAGAACCTGTATTCTTCACGGACAGCTTCCCCGTAAGCCTTCATAATCGCATCCCGTCCGGCCAGTGCGCTGACCAGCATAACAAGCGTCGATTTCGGCAAATGGAAGTTTGTCAGCAGGGCATCTACCAGCTTAAAGTCGTATCCCGGGAAAATAAAAATATCCGTCCAGCCGTTGCAAGCCTTAATAGGTCCGCCTTCAAATCTAGCGGCTACCGTCTCGAGCGTTCTCGAGGAGGTTGTGCCCACAGCTATAATACGGGCTCCCGACGATTTGGCTTCATTTATTATTGCGGCATTTTCTTCATCCAGCTCGTAGTACTCCGAATGCATCTCATGCTCTTCAACTTTATCAACGGACATCGGCCGGAAGGTGCCCAAACCGACATGCAGGGTAATGTAGGCAAGCTTAACCCCTTTGTCGACCAGCTGCTGCAGAAACTCCTTCGTAAAATGAAGCCCTGCCGTTGGAGCTGCCGCAGAGCCCTCGTGCTTGGCGTATACGGTCTGGTAGCGTTCTCTCTCCTCCAGCCTCTCCTTGATATAAGGAGGCAGAGGCATTTCCCCCAGACGGTCGAGCAGCTCCTGGAAGATGCCCTCGTACTGGAAGCGGATCGTCCGCCCCCCCATATCGCCTTCATCCTCTACAAACGCGCGGAGAAGAGGCTCACCGCTTCCGTTGTCGCCGAACCACAACTCGGAGCCTACCTTTATACGCTTGGCCGGCTTGGCTAAAGTCTCCCAGCGGTCGCCCTCCAGCTGTTTCAGAAGCAGCAGCTCGATCTTCGCGCCTGTATCGGGCTTTACTCCTGTGAGACGAGCCGGAATGACGCGCGTGTTGTTCAGAACAAGCACATCTCCCGCTTTCATATATTCGGCGAGATCCGTAAAGGTACGGTGGGCGATTTCGCCCGTCTCTTTGTTAAGCGCCAGAAGTCTGGATGCCGTACGGTCCGCAAGAGGCGTTTGGGCAATCAGATGCTCGGGCAGTTCAAAATCAAACCAATCTACGTTCATAAATCAATCATTCCTTAGCGATGGTTACATCTTTATAGTAGTATTGCAAGATATAAGAGTAGTCATACCCTTGCTGCGCCAGACCTAACGCTCCGTATTGGGATAATCCGATTCCGTGGCCGTTCCCCGATCCGACAAAACGGAAGGAAGGATCCTTGGTTGTCGCGCGGATCTGGCTGTCTCCGTTCATAACCATAACGTTGCCGTCCGCCTGCGTGACCTTGCCGCCTGCTTGAATCATATAAACGGGCTGCGCGGAAGAAGTCTTCGTGCGGGTCGAGCCGTTAGCTCCAAGCATAGTCACCTTCGCCGTTTCGTCTACCTTAAACAACGTGCTAGGCAAACCGCCAAGCGCCGAACGAAGCACATCTGGATATTTTACATTGTAAGCCTGTCCATTGACAAGCAATTGCGTAACGCGGCCGGATGGACCTGTTGTCCCGACCTGCAAGGAAGTAATCGGACCCGTAACGCTCGCCTGCTTCGTCATCGTAGCGAGAAGCTCCGAGGACGTAAACGGACCTTTCACCCAGGACATCGCATTATTCTCGACCGCTTTGTCCAGAACGGCGACAACCGTTCCTTTATTCACTTGTCCGACTAACGTAACGGAATCTTCTACCTTCGGATTTTTCCGCACCTTGGAGCCGTCCGTATTCACGGTCATCAGCTTAACGCCAGCCGCATTCGTCTGACCCGAATCGGTCAGCAGATCCTCGCGGATATAACCGGTATCGTTATTCGGAAGAACAACGCGGTACCAGGTATACAAGCCCTTCTCCGAAGAGCTGTCCGCCGGGCTGGAAACGCTCTTCAGGTAGGCAACGGAATTGCCCCAAATTTCCGAAGCATCAGCCGTTCTGCCGCCGCCGTTCGACGAGAACAAAGCCTCAATCAGCTTGCCGTTGTACAGCATCACTTCGCCGGCCGTCTCGTCTACCGCTTGAATGGTAGAAGGCTTCTCGGTTACAGTTCCTTGATATTCCTGGCTACTTACCGTATCCACCACATTGGCGATTTGGAAGCCTGCGCCCTGGTACAACGCATACGTGCGTGCCGCTACCGCCTGTGCTTTAAGCGCTTCAAGCGGCCACGACGCGATCATCTCTCCGCCTACTACCGAATACAAATATTGCTCGAACGGCAGCTCGTTAACGACAGCCAGCTTGCCGTTAAATTCGCTAACCTCGAATTGCCCCCGGTAAGTCCGGCTGCTTCGCTCCGTCAGCTTGATCGTGCTGTCGCCGGCTGGCATAATTCGCACCTTCGCATTATTAACCGGGAACGCGTAAAGCGTAACCGGGCTGTCAGCTTTGCCGCTTAAAGTATGGTCGTTGCGTTCCAGAAGATAAGCGGAATCGTCCGCCGTCTTCAGCCCGCTGCCCGCTGCGCCGGCAGCCGTCTTAACCACATTAAGCTCAGCCGTGCTGGCGGCCGCGCCAACAAACACGGAATAACGCGCATTTGCGCTTCCGTCAGCCTTGCGTACGCCTACGAACGCATCCACACCCGCTGCGCTAAAGGCATCGGAAGCTTTTACCGCCTCCGCTTCGGAGGCGTAAGTTGTTGCGCTTTCCAGGTGGAACGGCCCTTGAATAGCCGCTTTAGCGCTGCCGATTAGCTTACTGATTGTGCTGTCCGCCGACCATTTGGTCATGGCCGCCGTAGCATCTGCCGCATTGCCGTATGTACCTTCCGCTACCTGATAGACCGTCTTACCTTTTTTCTTCAGGGACGTGATAAAGCCGCTCCCCGACAAGGCCTGCAGCCGTTTATAAACGGCAAGCGCCGTATCAAAGCTTTCCGTCTCGATTACTTTTACCTTGTAGTCGTCCTTCGCAATCCGGGATTGCACATTCGCCCCGGTATTGATCCACGGTACCGTACCCGAAGGATCGCTCATGCCTATAGTTAAACCTCCGGCAGAAGAAAATGTAGCCGCTGCCGTATTTGCCTGATATTTCCCCGGCAATTGCAGATAGATGGCAACACGAATCGTATCAAGCTGCGGAACGGCGCCAAGCGAAGGCTTGGCCCACCAAGTCGATACAAACAACAGTCCGGCGATCGTAAGCAGGGATAACCGCTTGAACGACCATCGTTGAAAATTCATCAATGATTCCCCTTTCCCTTCTCATGCTGCGGTGGCAAGTTGCATCCATTCACGGAGCAGCTTTGCTCCGTACGTCCAAACCAGTCGTATCGGCGTTTCGCGATATAACGGTACAACAAATCGCCAATCCGGCCTAAGCCGGGCAAGCGGTAAAGCGAAGCAAGCAGGCGAAAGCCTTTTATGGTGCGCAAAATCCGGACAACACCGTCAGCGCCGGCATACAGCCGGCCCTTTCCGTCTGCCACATGCATCTTCTCGTATAAGTCCGCTTCCGCAGCCTTCTCGATTCCGGGAACACGGATTTCCGCATCACCAAGCGATTGAATAGGCACAAAAATCATATCGGCGTTGGAACGGAGCTCTTGCAGCTTCTTTACCGTTCCCATGCACAAATTGCAAGTTCCGTCGTATACGACATACAGCTTTTCCCGCTCGCTCTTCATCTTCCTCACCTTTCCGGTATAGGCATGCCGAGATGACGGTAGGCCTGATCCGTTGCGATCCGGCCGCGAGGCGTCCTCTGCAGAAAGCCGATCTGCATTAGGTAAGGCTCGTAGACATCCTCAATCGTCTGGCTCTCTTCACCTATCGACGCGGCAATCGTGTCCAGGCCGACCGGACGGCCGGCAAACGTCGTCATCATAGCCAGCAGCATCTTGTGGTCGATACTATCAAGCCCTACCGGATCGACTTGCTGCAGCTCCAGCGCGGACTTCGCAATCTCGTGCGTAATGATGCCGTCTCCGCGCACCTGCGCGTAATCGCGTACCCGCTTCAATAGGCGGTTCGCAATACGCGGCGTTCCCCGGGAACGCATCGCGATTTCTTCGGATGCTTCACCGATAATGGCAATGTCAAAAATTTCAGCCGAACGGGATACGATGTAAGCCAGCTCATCCACCGTATAGAACTCCAATCGGCTGATTACGCCAAACCGGTCGCGCAGCGGCGCCGACAGGAGGCCCGCTCTCGTCGTCGCTCCAATAAGCGTAAACGGCGGCAGGTCGAGGCGGACGGATCTGGCGCTTGGCCCTTTGCCGATCATAATGTCCAGCGCGAAATCCTCCATCGCCGGATAGAGCACTTCCTCTACCGTCCGGTGAAGTCGATGGATCTCGTCAATAAACAGCACATCGCCCTCCTGCAGATTGGTCAGCAGGGCGGCAAGATCGCCGGGACGTTCGATTGCCGGACCCGACGTTGTGCGCAAGTTAACGCCAAGTTCATTGGCGATAATGTTCGACAGCGTTGTTTTCCCGAGCCCGGGAGGCCCGTACAGCAGAACATGGTCCAGCGCTTCCTTCCGCATCTTGGCTGCGTCTATATAAATCTTTAAATTTTCTTTCGCTTTGGACTGCCCGATATATTCAGCCAGATACCGGGGGCGCAGGCTTAACTCCATGGCCTGCTCATCCATCATCAGGTTAGCGGATATAATCCGATCTTCCACCCTCGCTCAGCTCCTTTGTATTAGCCTTTAAACAGCTGCTGCAAGGCACGTTTCATTAATGAATCCACCGTTTCGTCCGCGGTTACCGAAGGTGCCAGGGCGTTCCACGCCTTATCCAGCTCGGCAGCCGTATAACCAAGCGCGGAAAGCCCGTCGCGCGCTTCTTCCCAGGCAGTTCCGGCGCCTTGCTGCGCGCTTGCCGCGGAGACAGGCTGATGAGGCGCAAGCCCCGCTGCGGCAAGAAGCCCAGCATCCGTGGCAAATCCGGCCAGTTTGTCCTTAAGGTCGAGAATCATGCGCTGAGCCGTCTTTTTCCCAATGCCCGGAAGTCTCGTCAGGAACGCGATATTTTCCTGCTGAATCGCCCCGATTACGGCATCCGGGCGACCGCCGGCCAGAATGCCAAGCGCCACTCTCGGACCGATGCCCGAAACTTCGAGCAGCTTGCGGAACAAGGTCTGCTCCTCTCTCGACTCAAACCCGTACAGAAGGATCGCATCCTCGCGGACATGATGGTGAATATAAATGGTGACGGCTTCTTCCTTGCCCGCAAAGGCATACGGATTAGGCGTAAACACCCGGTAGCCGACATCCCTGACATCTAAAACGACATATTCGGATTCTACATGAGAAATAAGTCCGCGTAAAAAATCGATCATCGAAGCACCTCGTTAATTTTTTGCGACAACCCCGAAGAATGGGCATGACAGATCGCTACAGCTAGCGCATCCGCCACATCATCCGGCTTCGGTATGGCCGACAGCTTAAGAAACATTTTGACCATTTCCTGCACCTGGCGCTTCTCTGCTTTGCCATAACCTACAACGGCCTGCTTCACCTGAAGCGGCGTATATTCCGCTACCGGCAGTCCCCGCTGGGCAGCGGCCAGAATAATAACCCCTCTCGCCTGCCCTACGGCAAACGCCGTGGTTACGTTACGGTTGAAGAACAGCTTCTCCACCGCGACGGTATCCGGCTTATACTTATCCATGAGCGCAACCGCCGAGTCATAAATCTGTACAAGCCTCTCCTCTTGAGGCGTATGGGCAGCCGTCTGAATACAGCCGTATTGGACCGGCTTCAGCTTATGGCCGTCCTTATCAATAAAACCAAATCCCGCGATCGCAATGCCGGGGTCTATACCAAGAACGCGCAATCCGCCAACTCCTTTGCGGCAGTCATTACCGCTTCTTATCCGTCCATTATAGCAAAAGATGGACCATATGAGAACACGCGTTTGAGATCACAGCATGGAGGCGGAATAGCTCCGTCTATGAAAAAACCTTCCGCTGGAGAACGCGGAAGGTCAACATCCGATCAATAAGTCGGCTTCATCACTTTTTGGTTGGCGGGTATGGCAAAGTCGCTGTAGGTGGACAAAACGCTGTTATATTCATCCATATCGCCTATCTTAATACCTTCGGACAGACGGTCTACCTTATCCTGCGGCAGACTGCTCTCCATATATTTCACGTCCAACTGAAAAAAGGTCTTCACGACCTTCTCTTTTTTGGGAGCTCCTTCAAAGAGAGACAGGTAGCCTTGTTTATCCAGCCCGATATAGATATTGCCTTTGCAGGATTGCGAGAAATCTTCAATCTCCTGCTCTAGCAGCACGGTCTGACCGTCCTGCGACAGCATCGCCGTCCATTCCGGATGAGACACCAGCATACGTATCACTTCAGCGGAGGTCAATTGACCAAGCGGCTGCGTTTCCTCTCCGCAAATGTACTGGCGGTGCAGCTGAACGGCGAGCGGCTCCTCATGCTCCTGTAAAATACGGATTAGACCGGGATTGCCTTCTCCCGGTTCCTTAACAGCAGCCCCTGCCGCAGCGGCAGCCGGCGTAACGTAAAAAGCTTGTACGAGCACTGTCACTCCAATCAAGAATGATCCTAAAGTCCACATCGGACGCCGCCCCCGTCGCAGTCTTTTTTTCAATTGTTTCCATAAGCTGAACCTCATCATCATAATAATAGCCCCTTGTATTTCTTTTTGACCTAGTTTAACTCAATGCTTCCAATAATATGTACGCATAAAGCGAAACGGCTACAGCCGCACCATTTTTCGAAAAAAGCAAACAGCCCCCGCCTAAAAGAAAGGCAAGGGGCTGTTACCGGATTATGCATTAGCGGTTAATCCAAGGTTTGCTGTTGCGGTCTGTTCTTTTCGACGATTTCGGAGCAACCGAACGGATTTTAGCTATTTTGCGCGGCTTTGTTTTTTTGATTACCGCTTCGGTTACCGCTTCAATCAACTCTTCTTCCGTGCGTTTGCCTCCGCAACCGCATGGATCATTCTGCGCGCCAGCCGTTTGACCAGGCCAGTAGGAATAAGGACTAAAGCCTTGAGCGCCGGCTACTTGATTGCCGTAATAGCCGTAGCCGACAGGTCCCATGCTGGCTGGGGATACATTCGGGGCGGCATTTGGTCCAAGCGCAAGCGGCGATACATTAGATCCAAGCGCGGCTGGAGATACGTTCGAGCCTAACGCTTCAGGCGATACATTAGATCCAAGCGCAGCCGGAGATACGTTCGAGCCTAATGCTTCTGGCGAAAAATTAGATCCAAGCGCAGCTGGAGATACGTTCGAGCCTAGCGCTGCAGGAGATACATTCGGTCCCATTTCCGCCGGAGATACCATGCCCGGATGACCGTAGCCGTACCCATAATCCGGGCCAACGTTAACCGGAGATACCATTCCGCCGTAACCATAGCCATATTCCGGCCCCATGTTTGCCGGAGAAACAGCTCCCGGCCAGCCATAACCATGACCGCCTGCAGGACCAGTCATTTCAGGGCTGACGGCTGTTGGGGCGCTATTTTCACCCAGAGCTGCCGGCGATACATTCTCTGGACCAAAGCTAGCTGGCGATACCGCACCAGGCCAGCCGTAACCTGGGCCCATTTCTGCTGGCGATACTGCCGTTGGGCCGTAGCCGTAACCTGGGCCCATCTCTGCTGGAGACACCGCACCTGGCCAGCCGTAACCATGCCCCATCTCCGCTGGTGATACTGCTGTTGGACCATAGCCGTAACCTGGGCCCATCTCTGCTGGAGACACCGCACCTGGCCAGCCGTGACCTGGTCCCATCTCTGCTGGAGACACCGCACCTGGCCAGCCGTGACCTGGTCCCATCTCTGCTGGAGACACCGCACCTGGCCAGCCGTGACCCGGGCCCATCTCTGCTGGAGACACCGCACCTGGCCAGCCGTAACCCGGGCCCATCTCTGCTGGAGACACCGCACCTGGCCAGCCGTAACCCGGGCCCATCTCTGCTGGCGATACCGCCCCTGGCCAGCCGTAACCATGCCCCATCTCTGCTGGCGATACTGCCCCTGGCCAGCCGTAACCAGGCCCCATCTCTGCTGGCGATACTGCCCCTGGCCAGCCGTAACCTGGCCCCATCTCTGCTGGGGACACTGCTGTTGGGCCGTAGCCATAACCATGCTCTGGGCCGACATTTGCCGGAGATACAAAGCCGTAGCCTTGTGTTGGACTAACTGCAGCAGGGCTTACATTAGTTGGAGCTGCATTGTTGCCTAGAGCCGCGGGAGCTGCATTATTTCCAGTCGCTGCCGGGCTTACATTTTCCGCGCCAAGTACTGGAGACGCATTCTCGGAACCAAATACAGCCGGCGATACGTTACCCATGCCGTAACCGTAGCCAGGACCAGCGGCGATAGGCATTGTTCCTGGAGGGCACCATGGCCCTTCGCTTGCAGGGCTTACATTGGATCCTGGCCATCCGCCATGACCGTAACCGAAGCCAGGGCCAACTTGCATCGGAGATACCATCGGCGCCATATTGCCGTAGCCATGGTGCTGGTGGGAAGCCGCTTCTACTGCAGGAATGCCGTATTGCTTGAACAAATCCACGCTTGGCTGCAGATTAGGCTCAGCGTTGGATTGCATGATTGGCGAAACGTTTGGCTTCATATTTGGTTGAACGTTAGCTTCCATAGCAGGCTTCATATTTGGTTTCATATTCGGCTTCACGTTTGCCGCTTCTTCCGCATGCTTCGCTTTTTTACCCGGCGATTTTTGAATAGGCAGAGCTTTCTTTGCAGGCTGCTCTTTGGCTGCCGGAGCTACAGGAGTAACAATTGGCGCCGTTGGCGTTTTCTCGATCGGAGCTACCGGAGCAATAGGAGCGGTAGGCGTTTTTTGAACCGGAGCTTGAGCTGCCGGCATCTGGCCTGTTGGCTTCTTGCCAACCCAATTCTGTACGCCATGCATCAGCGACATCGGATGAAGCGGATGATGCGCATTTCCTGTACCTTGCGCGGTTACGCCGCCGCCGTTACCCTGTACTTCTGTTGGAGTAGCTGTTTTAGGTATGTTGACAATTTCGCCTGTCAGGAGCACATTCGGATTCTTAAGCTGCGGATTCGCTTTAATCATGTCTGCCAGGGGCACTCCCCAGGCTTTCGACAGCTTCCAAAGCGTATCCCCTTGTTTCACTACATGCTGATGCATAATGTCCAGTCCTCCTGTTCCGCCGCCAACCTCGTTTGCCGATGGAACCTTCAGCTTCATTCCGACATCCAGCAGATCCGGGTTCGTAATGGAAGGGTTCAGCTTTAAAATGTCTTCAATCGATACATTATGTTTCTGGGCAATGAAATACAATGTATCGCCTTTCTTTACAACGTGGATTTTCACTAGCAAAAAACCTCCTGTCACGTTCTTTGTATAACGGCACGGCGAATGCCTGCTATCAATCATTACATCCTATGCAGAACATAGGCTGGTGTCTCCACCTTCACGCAAAAAAAATAGCGCTGCCCACAAAAGGGCAACGCTATGGCTCGTCATATCGTTACAGAAGCTGCTCGTAAGTAAAGCTTGGATAGCTGCCAAGAATCCGCACCTGGCATCCAAGCGCTTCAATCTCTTCCAACGCCGAAGGCAAAAGCACCGTATCCAGCGCCATGTCGATATCGATATAAAAATAATAATTGCCCAGCTTTTTCTTCGTCGGGCGGGATTCGATCTTCGACAGGTTGATCTTCCGCCAGGCAAACGCGGCAAGCACTTGATGCAAGGCGCCCGGGTAGTCCTCAGGGAGCGTAATCAAAATACTCGTCTTCTGCTTAGCGGATTGACGTGCCGTAAACGGCTCGCTCCCAACCAGCAGGAAACGGGTAAAGTTATTATCGTGGTCCGTGATTCCCTGGCTCAGCACATCAAGCCCATTGTTGCCGGCAGCGGTCATCGTACCAATCGCCGCCCAGCCTTGGCCGGGATTTTCCTTCACGATCTTGACGCCTTCCGACGTGCTGCCAGCCGTCTCAATCTCGGCATGCGGGAGCTCGCTCCGCAAAAACTGGAGGCATTGCGCAATCGCTACCGGATGGCTGATCACTTTCTTGATTTTGCTGAAATCAACCGTACCGCCTTCTCCGGCTGCTTCGGAGCTGCGTCCGATCAAATTCTGGATCGAAGGGTATACCCATTCCGCCTGGATGGGCAGATCCACTTCATGAACCAGCCAGTCCACATGCAGATTAACGGAGCCTTCAATCGTATTCTCTATGGGAACAACGCTATAATCGCTTACACCGTTTACGGTCGACATGAACACGTCCGCAATCAGGCGATGATGCTTCCAATTCATGGATTCTCCGGCAAACAGCCGCTTCACTGCTTCATCCGATACGGAGCCCGCCGGAAGTACTGCAATCGTCTTCATCGAACAACTTCTCCTTTGATCCGTTCCATAAGACCTGGAGCAGGGGCTGCCGCATCCTCGACCGTAATCACCGGGCCTTCTCCGCCCGGCTTCAACCACATGGTCTCTGCTTCGATGCCCTCCTGCTTCAATGTGGCAAGCAGGAATTGCTCCAGCTCGGATTTGCTCTTGCTGCCAGCATCAACAAACGCGATAAGCGTAGGACCCGCTCCGCTAAGCGCAGCTCCAAGCGCGCCGTATTCAACGGCCTGCTCCAGAATGGCCGACATGCCGGGAATAAGAGGTGCCCGGTACGGCTGGTGGAGCCGGTCGCGCATCGCATGGCGGATCAGCCCAAGCTCACCGCTAGCCAGCGCCGCAACAAGAAGGGAGCTGCGTCCGACGTTAAATACGGCGTCAGCCATGCTGATTTGCGAAGGCAGGGCATGACGGGCTTTTTCCGTTGCCAGCTGGAAAGCCGGGATCGCAACAAGCGTCTCCAGCTTTGCATGCGGCGCAAGTCTTACGTAATCCGCACGTTCCCCGTCCCAGGCGGATACTACGATGCCGCCAAACAAGGATGCTCCGACATTGTCCGGATGTCCCTCCAGCTTGGTCGCAAGCTGGAACAGCTTATGATCCGTCAGAGGACTTCCGATCAGCGCATTTGCCGCAACCAGCGCGCCAACGATAGCGGAAGCGCTGCTTCCGAGGCCTCTCGCAAGCGGAATGTCGCTGTACATCGCAACATCCAGCTCCGGAACGCTTACGCCCGCTTCTTCAAATACAAGCCGAGCCACTTTATACAACAGATTCGATTTATCGGTTGGGATGCCTTGCATTTGATCGCCGTACAGCCGGAAGGTTGTAGTCTCCGCTGCCGACATCTCGATCCACGCATAGAGCGAAAGCGCCATGCCAAGCGTATCAAAGCCAGGACCCAAATTCGCCGTGCTGGCCGGCACTTTCACAATTACTCGACGATTATTCATGACGGATAAAGCTCCTTTGTTTGCTTTTGCATTAAATCCTGCCTACGAAAAGACGCCTTAGCCTTCTACACGGTATACGCTTTTCACTTTGCGGATAACGTCCAGCGACTCAAATTTCTGCAGAACTTTTTGGATTGCGGCTTTATTCGCATCATGCGTAATCACGATAATTTCGGCATCCGGATTATTCGGATTTGGCTGCTGGAGCACCGATTCCAGGCTGACTTCATACTCGGCGAAAATTTGCGTAATTTGCGCCAGTACGCCTGCGCGGTCATCCACATGCAGGAGCAGGAAATATTTCGAAGAGATTTGCTCGTCGGATTTGAGCTTCTTCTCTTTATAAGTAAGTACGCTTTGCTTGCCGTTAACGCCAAGCTTCAGGTTTTTCACTACCGCCACAAGATCGGAAACGATCGAAGTTGCAGTTGGCAGCTCGCCCGCGCCAGGACCGTAGAACATGGTCTCGCCTACCGCTTCGCCATACACGTAAACCGCGTTATATACGCCGTTAACCGATGCGATCGGATGCGATTTCTTCACCATTGTCGGCTGTACGCTGATGCTGAACTGGTCATCTTGACGCTCGGCGATGCCAAGCAGCTTCACTTCGTAGCCAAGACGCTTCGCATACAGGATATCCTCTTTCGATACCTTCGACATGCCTTGTACGGATACATCGTCAAGCGCTACCTTCGCGCGGAAGCCAAGCGTTGCGAGAATCGTCATCTTGCGCGCCGCATCCAGACCTTCTACGTCGGAGGTTGGATCCGCTTCAGCATAACCAAGCTCTTGGGCTTCTTTAAGCACATCGCCATAGGAAGCACCCTCAAGGCTCATCTTGGACAAAATGTAGTTCGTCGTCCCGTTCACGATACCCATAATCTTCGTAATCCGGTCGGAAGAGAAGCCTTCCACCAGCGTACGGATAATCGGAATACCGCCGGCAACGCTTGCTTCGTACAGGACGTCACAGCCGTGCTCCTGCGCTTTTGCCAGAATCTCCGGGCCGTGCAGCGCCATCAGATCCTTATTTGCGGTTACGACATGCTTGCCGCGGGTGAGAGCTTCCATAATGTATTCTTTCGTAGATCCAATGCCGCCCATCACTTCAACGATAACGTCGATATCCGGATTGCTGATAATCTCCCAAGGATCTTCCGTCAGCTTGTTTGCATCAATCGAAATGCTGCGGGCTTTGCTTTTATTTTGCACGAGAATTTTCTCGATAACGATCGGGGAGCCGACCTGGCTTTGCAAATCTTCCTGATGTCCTTCAACAATACGCACTACGCCAGTCCCGACTGTACCGAGACCAAGCAAACCTACCTTCACTGGCTTCATACAATTCCCTCCATCTAATCAACCTTGTCCGATAACGGCAGCTTTACGCACGCCTTCCTGGCTGCGAATGACTTCAATCAGCGTTGTTAGTTCCTCATTCAGCTGTGAAATATCTACGGATATAACGACATTGGCTAAACCCTGCAGCGGAATGCTCTGGTTCATCGTCAGCACATTCCCTTCAAGGCTTGCCACAAGAGCCAATACCTTTGATAATACACCGGATCGATGCTCCAAATCCATCGATATTGTCACGATCCGTTCTCTTTCCAGCTCCTGAAGCGCATATACGCCGTCTTTATACTTATAAAAGGCGCTTCGGCTAAGTCCTACCTTCTCTACCGCCTCATGCACCGTGGACGCCTCGCCCCGGCCAAGCATCTCTTTGACCTGGATCGTCTTTACGATGGCTTCCGGGAGCATATCCTCACGAACGACATAATAACGTTGCGTCACTATTTCGTCCTCCCTACAAAGACAGATGTTCTTCTATAATGGACATTATATAGGAATATAAGAAATGCGGCAATAGGTAACTGCGATGCTTTTCAACAAAAAAAAGACGGCCATTGGCCGTCTTTCCGCTTTTTTGCTTTATTTCATTAACCGTTATAGTCGCTGCCTTCGAAGAATTCGAACGTAAAGTCGGCAATCTGAACCGTATCTCCGTCTCTTGCGCCTTCGCGGCGAAGCGCTGCGTCAACGCCCATTTTGCGCATCATTTGCGCAAAACGCATAATCGCGTCGTACGAGTTCATGTTCATGCGCTTCAGATAATTCTCGATTCTCGCGCCCTGCACGACAAAGATCTCGTCTTCGCGGTGAATCGTAAAGCTGTCATCCTCACGCTTCTCGAAGGTGAATACTTTACGTTCCGCGACATCCTTCACTTCTTCTACGGATACTTCTTCCGGAACCGAATCCAGCGTATCAGCCGCTTTGTACAGAAGCTCCTGCACGCCTTGCTTGGTCAGCGACGAGATCGGCACGATCAGATATTCCCGGTCGCCGCGAACCTCGTCCAGCTGCTGCTTGAACAGTTCCAGATTGTCGGCCGCCTCCGGCATATCCATCTTGTTCGCCGCAATGATCTGCGGACGTTCCGACAGCTTCTCGTTGTATTTCACGAGCTCTTCGTTAATTTTGACCCAATCCTCAAACGGATCGCGGCCTTCCGTGCCTGCCATGTCCACGACATGCACGATAACCCTTGTCCGTTCAACATGCCGCAGGAATTCATGGCCAAGCCCTACGCCTTCATGAGCGCCTTCGATCAAGCCTGGAAGATCGGCCATAACAAAGCTGCGTCCGTCGCCAACGTCTACGACACCAAGGTTAGGCGTAATCGTTGTGAAATGGTACGCTCCAATCTTGGGCTTGGCACCGGACACAACCGAGAGAAGCGTCGATTTGCCTACGCTCGGGAAGCCTACAAGACCCACGTCCGCCATCACTTTGAGCTCCAGCGTTACCCAGCGCTCCTGTCCTTCTTCGCCGTTCTCGCAAATATCCGGAGCAGGATTGTTAATCGTTGCGAACCGGATATTGCCGCGGCCGCCGCGCCCGCCGCGCGCAACGACAACTTCTTGCCCGTGGCGCGTCATATCGGCGATAATTTCCTGCGTATCGTCATCCACGATGACAGTTCCAGGTGGGATACGGATGATCATATCGTCCGCGCTAGCGCCATGCATCGATTTTACTTTGCCGCGCTCGCCTGCCGGTCCTTTGAAGTGCTTCTGGTAACGGAAGTCCATCAGCGTTCTGAGGCCCTCGTCCACTCGGAAAATAACGTCGCCGCCATTTCCGCCGTCGCCGCCTGCAGGTCCGCCTTCAGGTACGTATTTCTCGCGGCGGTAAGACACGATCCCGTTGCCCCCGTTGCCGCCTTTTACAAATATCTTCGCTTTATCGACAAACATGTTTTGCCCCCGTTCAAGCGCGCCATTCCGCTTTTAATACCAATTTCCGCTGCGGATGCTCCACATCGACCGGCAATAAAGACGCGCCTTCCAACTGCTGTTTTATTTTATCCGCAAGCTGCTGCTCGCTGGTTAAGTCGCCATCGTAATAAAAAGCCATCATCAGCATCTCCTCTTCGCGGGAGAGCTGCACAGTAAGCACTGCCGGATCGCCGTATCCTGTCTTCACCGAAAATCTGTAGGCGTTGATCAGATTGATCAAGGCTTCCGCAATAGGCTTACCCCCATCCTCCAGCTCATTCAGGTAAATGCCTTCGTCCAGCTTTACCTGAAGCTGCATGGCATTAGTGAGGGTACGAAAAGATTGTATATAGCTGATCAGCGACGGAGCACCAAGCTTTGCGATTTGGCTCTCTTCCGTCATTCTAGCCCTTATTTTCTCCACGTATTCCACGGTTTTATCCAGCTTGTTCATCCGTATGTAACCAAACAATACTTGGAGATCGTTCATCCAATCGTGCCGGTGGTGATTCAGCGTCTTTACGCTGGCCGTTTGCAGCATATAGACGGTCCGTGCCAGCCTTTGTTCCTGTTCCTTGCGTTCTGTCCTGATCCAAAATACCGCAGCTGCTATTGTCCATAAGAGAAAAAGTGCAACCAGCCATACCGAAGAAGGCCAAATGAGCGCAGCCGCACCGGGCAGCACAACGGAAGCCGCTGCCGACTGTCTCGCCATTCTAATGCGATCCATCCTGATCGTTCCCACTTTCTGCTTGATTCCTAGCTAAACCAGTATAGCATGCGAATTCGGTAGCCGAAAGATCTAAAACCAAGGTGAAACGTCCTAGCTATCATAAAACTCTTGGAATTAAACAAAAGCCCCGGCCTGTTCATCAGGCCGGGGCACTTGGTGCTATTAAGCTTCTACTGCTGCGGCTACCGGAGCCAGATCAACAGGGTACACGCTCACTTTTTTGCGATCGCGTCCCAGACGTTCGAACTTCACTACGCCTTCAACCAGTGCGAACAGCGTGTCGTCTTTACCGATACCCACGTTAGTACCTGGGTGAATCTTAGTACCGCGTTGGCGGAACAAGATGCTGCCAGCGGATACGACTTGACCGTCAGCGCGTTTAGCGCCAAGACGTTTCGAATGGCTGTCGCGGCCGTTCTTAGTAGAACCTACACCTTTCTTCGATGCGAAAAGCTGAAGATCTAATTTCAACATGGTGTTTCCCTCCTTCGTTAAAGAAGTTGATCATGAATTACGACGTATTTGCCGTAAGTTTTTGCGATTGTGCCGAGCATAACGACCATCGATTCGAGCAACAACTGCACTTTGTCGTCAATTTCCTTATCCGGCTGCTCCGGAATGTCTGACGATAGCCAGCCACCCTTCATCTTAGAAGGTAATTCCACTGTCGCCAAAGCTTCGATAGCATTGACGGTTCCGACCGATACGGCCGACACCCCGGCGCAGATAATATCCTTGCCGCGGTCTGCATATTTAGCGTGTCCGGAGATCGCAAAAGATACAATCCGTCTGTCAGCGGCTCTTCGTTTCACTGTAACGGAAATCATAAGAAAGTCCTCTTACGCTTGGATTTTCTCGATTGTTACTTTAGTGAACGGTTGACGATGACCTTGCTTGCGGCGGTAGTTCTTTTTGGCTTTGTATTTGTAAACGATGATCTTTTGGCCTTTACCTTGTTTCTCGACTTTGCCGGAAACCGTAGCGCCGGAAACAACTGGAGTACCAGTTACGAGACCTTCGCCGTTAGATACTGCCAATACGCGATCAAACGTTACGCTTTCGCCTTCAGTTACGTTCAGTTTTTCGATGTAGATTACATCGCCCTCTTGAACTTTGTATTGCTTGCCGCCAGTTTCGATAATTGCGAACATGTGTTGCACCTCCTTATTGTCGAAGACTCGCCTAACCCAGGTGGCTGCAGCAAGAAGCTGCCGCGCTTAAACCCGATTGGAGCGGTTCATGCATGTCCACACAGTTATAGGATGAGACATACTAGAACATTCTATCACACTATGCCTAACCAATCAACTATTACCTAGAAATGAATCGAAGATTTCTTTCCCGTGCCGCCGCATGCCGGGCATCGCTCGTTTAACTGCCGCGCGGCGTTGTCCCTGGCCTTTCGTCTCGTTAATTCAAGAAGTCCAAGTCTTGTCCAGCCAAACACCGTGCATTTGGTCCGGTCCTTTTTCGCCCATTCCGACAATCTGGCCATAACCTTCTCCCGGTTGGACTCATTCTCCATATCAATAAAATCAATTACGATAATGCCGCCTACGTCACGAATCCGAAGCAGCCTTGCTATCTCATCCGCCGCTTCCATGTTTGTCTTGAAAACCGTATCCTCAAGTCCTGTAGCTCCAATGTATTTCGCCGTATTTACGTCAATTACGGTTAAGGCCTCCGTCTCATCCCAGACAAGTGAGCCGCCGCTCTCCAGCCGGATACGGGACGAGAAAGCCGCCTCAATCTGATCGGTTACCCCAAACCGGTCGAATAAAGAAACCTTTTCCTTCCGTGCTTCAAACAGCTTCAACCGTCCGGCAAGATGCGGTGTCATCTCCTTCAAAAGGGAGACCGCTTCGCTGTAACGGGAAGGATCGTCCAGCCATACCTCATCCATATCGTCCGTCAGCGTATCTCTTACCGCCCGCCGCAGCAGTCCCGCTTCGCGGTGCAGCTCCGCAGGCGCCTTGGCATGTTCGGCTCGCTGCAGCACGCTTGTCCACAGCTGACGCAGCTGATCAACGTCGGCCCCAAGCGATTCCTCGCATTCGCCTTCCGCCGCGGTACGCATAATGATGCCTTCTTCGCCTTGCCTCAGCCGCTCGCCAATCATCCGGATCCGCGATCTTTCGCTTTCGGCCATAATCTTCTTCGATACTCCGACATAACCGGCAATCGGCATATAGACCAGCCAACGGCCAGGCAGCGTAAAATGCGTCGTTACGCGGGCGCCTTTGCTGCCCATCGGTTCTTTCATCACTTGCACAACAAGCTCTTGACCGGGCTTTACCAGCTCCGTAATGGAGGGTTTGTGCTCCGGCTGTTTCTCCAAATGGGGATGCAGCAGATCATCTATGTATAGAAACGCGTTTTTTCCCAGACCAATATCTACGAAAGCGGCCTGCATGCCTGGCAGAACATTGACTACTCGTCCCTTGTATACATTACCGACTAATCCGCTGCTCTCTGACTGCTCCATGAAAAAATCGATAAGCCGACCGTCCATCAGCACGGCGGTCTGCAGCAGCTCGCCGTGTCCGTGCATTAACATCCGCTTCATTCCCGAATATCAACCGCCTTACTTTTTGTCATCTACTCTATTCTACACCAAGGCTCCTAAGCGAAAAAGTGGTCTATTTTACCTCTATCGAAAAAGTTCGATAACAGCCCGGTTCGGATCCGGCTCGGCCAAATAGCGGTCAACGATTTCTTTCTCGGGCACAACCTTGACGACTCGGCCTTCCAGTTCCATCAAATAAAAGAGATGGTACTGTTCACGCCATAATAGACGAACAACACCAATAATTGGTTGCTTTAAATTTACAATTATTGGTCGAGCCAGCGTGCCACGCGAGATAGCGCGGACGGCAACCCTGTCGCGGTGCATCAGGAAACGGACAAACAAAAACGGCATATTGCGGTAGTACGTCCAATTCGTCATCAGCAGGAACAAGCCAACTACAAGCAGATTAAGCTGGATGCCGGCATCCGGCCGGATTGCGGTAGACAATGCATAGCCAATCATCAGTATACTAAGGCCAATGCTGATCCACGAGGTCCATTTCATCATGGAATAGTAGTTAAAGCCATAGCTGAAGGCAGCCTGCATCAGCTTGCCTCCATCCAGGGGATAAATAGGCAGCAGGTTAAATAAGCCGATCATGAGATTTGCCTGCCACACGTAAGCAGCCCACTCCGGATCCCACCAGCCCAACTGGCCGCAGCCCCAGGCGGCTAGTCCCATCCATACATTTTGAAGAGGACCCGCGATGGCGATCAACGCATCCTGCTTGGCCGGAATGCTGCCCGCATCTTCGATCTCCGCAACGCCGCCAAAGGGAAGCAGCCTCACTTCCCGCACCGTCAAATCAAAGCCTCTTGCAACCACGACATGCCCAATCTCATGGACTAGCACGATCAGAAATAAAGTGAAGAGCTCGGCGAAATAACCGGTCACAACAGAACCAATCATGACAAGCACAAACAGCGGATGAACGGACCAGCGGATGCCCTTCCATTTAATCAATCGGAATCACGCCCACGGGATCGACGTATTGGTTATTTTGCCGCACGGCAAAATAAAGAAGACTTGGCTCCTCGCTTGTCGTTTCTTTCAGTGTCCCAATTCCGTCGCCCGCTTCGACCCAATCATTTTGTTTAACGGTTGCAGCCCCCAGCTTGCCATACACCGAATCACGGCCGTTTGCATGCTCGATCACAACCGTAACGCCGCTGCCGTTCTCCGCCTTGGATACAACCAGGACTCTGCCGGTCTCGATGGCCGATACCTGTTCCTTGGACGTGCCCGCCAGCTCAACTCCGTTCAAGAGCTCGGCAAAGGTGCGGACGATGGCACCGTCCGGAAGCGGAGACACAACAGGCAATTCCACTGCACCGTTAGCGGATTCGGCTTCTTTCGCATTATGGTTGAATATCGGAATAAAAGAAGGCGCGCCGGCAAAAGTCTCCTTATACCACGTAGCGACCGCCGTAAAATCCATCTCGTCCGTTAAAGCATTTTTGACGATGGCTTGCCCCTTCTGCGCAAGCGGCGATTCATTGTGAAAGACGCCCCAGACCGCGGCAAACAATAGAGCGGCTATAATAACTTTCCATTTCAGTTCACTGCGGAAAAACGGCCTCTTGCCGTCTCCGTTATTCGACTCGTATATCGAAGCGAAGTCTCGTCCATAGCGGCCGCCTTTTCCGTCTCCGGACTCCCAGCCCAGCCACGGATGCGGATTTGTTTTCCACAGCTTCTCCGGATCAAGCTCGTCCCCGCCGCCCGTATCCATGTGATAGGGTACTGGTAAAAAGGACTCCTCCTCGTACCTCGGAATTTGTTTTTCCTTATTCGGCCGTGCCTTGGTTGGCGCGACCAGCTGCTCTTGCCTACGCTCCTGCTGCTGCCACAGCTTGGCCTGCTTTTCCTGCTGCTCCAGCAGCTGTCTGATTTTCTCCTGACGCCGCTCTCTGATACCGTCTTTTTTACTCATCGAATAGCCTCCCTCTCGCAAGACAAGCCGGCTGCCATTGGCGCAGCCCACATTTCCTTTCTACATAAATATGTGGCCAAGCTGACAAGTATGCGAGGGGCGGCATAATCCAAAATGGCCCGAGCTTTGTCATTGCGCATTCGAATGTTCTTCCGATCGCTGTTGTCCCCGAATTTCTTCATTTTAATCCGCTTTAGCGGATGAAATTCGGGGACAAAGGCGAACGTTTCACTTCTCCAGAATCATTCGAGCTGCTCCATTTCGGCTTAGCCTAAAAAAGGAGAAAAAAAGACCGAGCAGGTTTATGTCTGCTCGGACATGGCGGTTTCTTCACGAGCTGGGCGAAAGGCTTCAGCTCTTTTTGAGATGCGGGTTAAGGCAAGGGCGGAGCATCAAATGATTCTGTAGAAGCGTAGTGGTCGCTTTTGCGAGGGGATTCCAGTCCTATTGGAATCGTTCAAGGAATCCCCGAGCAATGGCGATCGGAAGAACATTTGATGCGCAGCCCTGCCCATTAACCTGTAAAACAAAAAAGCTGGCCTATTCGGCCAGCTCGTATTTCTCTTGGTGGGCGTTAATGCTAAACAAAATACCGATACACAGCATATTGAGCAGCAGCGAGGTACCGCCGTAGCTGATGAATGGCAGCGTAATACCGGTGATCGGCATCAGCCCAATCATCATGCCGATATTTTGGAAGATCTGAAAGACGTACATGGAGGCGATCCCGATTACGATAAACGCAGCCCGATTATCGTAACATCGGAAGGCGATAAGTATCATCCTGTATATCAATAGGAAGTACAGTAATAGCAGGATCGCCGAACCTTGGAAGCCAAACTCCTCCCCGATTACGACAAAGATCGAATCGGAATAAGGATAGGGAATGAACTTCCCGTTAATCATATCGCCCTTCATATACCCGTCGCCGCTGAGACCGCCGGAACCGATCGCTATCTTGGCGTTTTCCGACTGATGCTTGTCATCGGACGATGCCTGGCTTGGGTCCAGGAACGTATTGATCCGTTTGTACCAGTGTTCCTTGTGATGGTCCTTCAGGTAAGTCTCGATCTCGGTGTTGAACATCGTAAACAAAGAGATAGACAACACGACCGCCGCAACAACCGCGGTCAAACCAACCAGCACATGGGTATACTTGACGTTCCCGATCCAGAGCATCCCCAAGACGATAACGATATAAATAATCGCGTTGCCAAGGTCAGGCTGAATCATGACGAGAAGGAACGGCAGAAACGCAAAGGCTGCAATCGGAAGCAAGTCCTCGATAAAGGTTAGCCGATCACCCTGCCTGCGGCCCATAATATAAGCAATACCGATAATGATAATGATCTTCATAATCTCGGCAGGCTGAAACAAGAAGCCGCCCGGCAGTTTGAACCAACCGGACGCGCCGTTAATGTTTGCCCCAAAGAAGAAGACCGCTATAAGCAGCGCCACTCCGATACCGTATAAAACGTACCAGCTTTTCAGTAATATGCGATAATCAAAGACGGTAGCCATAATAGCTACAAAAAAACCGGCTATATAAAAGAAGACTGTTTTCAGATCATAGTTGTGATAAAGCGGGTTGTTATGCGTAGCGCTTCTAACCAAAATGGTGCTAATGCCCATTAGGCAGAGCAGAATGGCTACGATGCCCCAGTCTATCTTTTTCAGCTTGTTTAGCACAAGGCAATCATCCTATTCCAAGAAACTTGCGGAAGCGTTTGAAGGCACCGGCCTTCTCGTCGAGCAGCATAAGCGGAACCATATCCCCCAGAATCCGGCGCGCAATATTGCGGTAAGCGATAGCGGCACGCGAAGAGGGATCCATAACCGTTGGTTCTCCGGAATTGGCAGCCTTGATAACCTTCTCGTCATCAGGGACAATACCAAGCAGATCAACGGCAAGCACTTGGCAAATTTCATCAATATCAAGCATTTCGCCGTTCTTCACCATGTTCTGGCGAATCCGGTTAATAATAATTTTGGACGGTATCTGCTCTTTCTCGAGCAATCCGATAACACGGTCAGCATCCCGAACCGCGGCATTCTCCGGCGTTGTTACAACGATCGCGCGATCCGCGCCTGCAATCGCATTGCGGAAGCCATGCTCGATGCCTGCCGGACAGTCAATAATCACGTAATCGAAATCCTTCTTAAGCTCAAGCACCATATCCCGGACTTGATCCGGCGATACGTCCTGCTTATCCTTGGTTTGGGCAGCAGGCAGCATGTACAGCTCTTCAAAGCGCTTGTCTTTAATCAAAGCTTGATTAAGCCGGCAGCGTCCTTCGGCTACATCAATCAGGTCGTAAATAATTCGATTCTCAAGTCCCATTACAACATCCAAATTACGCAATCCGATGTCGGTATCGACCATACAAACCTTTTTGCCAAGCAAAGCAAGTGCCGTACCTAAATTAGCCGAGGTCGTCGTTTTACCGACTCCACCTTTGCCTGATGTTACAACAATCGCCTCTCCCATGCATGAACACCCCTTATACCTTAATCGGATTATTGCGTAAACGGAATAATTGCGTCATTTTGTCAATCTGCATGATTCCCTCATACAAATAAGCGAATTCCATGGCTGCATCCCCGGACATCCATTCCTCCGGAGGACGGCTGATGACATCGGCAATTCGAAGCTGTGTTGGACGCATAAGCGAAGCGGCGATAATGACATCCGTTCGGCCGTTTACGCCTGCATGGGCGACACCTCTCAGTGCGCCCATTACGTATATATCTCCGCTGCACAGGATTGTACCGCCCGGATTCACATCCCCAGCTAGCAGCAGGTCACCGTCATGCTCAATTGTTTGGCCGGAACGGACAATTCCCGTTATAACATGAGGACCGGCGGGAGCCGTATTGGCCCCATCCTGCACCGCAGAGGACGATTCAATCGACTGAACCATTAAATTGCCCTGCGAGCGAATGACCGATTTGATCCGTTCCTTATCATCCTCGCCAAGCTGCCTTGTCCCAAGTTTCACATGCACGTGAACGAGCGGGCCGGTCAGCAGCTGCTGATGCGTTTTCTCCAACTTATACTGCAGCTCGTCGAGCAAAACTGCGAATTCGCACTTATCGTCGAGAAGGAACACGAGACCTTCCTTGACACCTTTTATCATAATATGCTGCTTCTCGGTCACGTCTGTCCCTCCCCAACGTAATCCATTCTTTTCGCGGTGTGCAAATTCCTGCTTTCTGCCTATAAATTATTCTTCATCCGAATCCGGATTCAGCTTCAAATGGCTTTCGAAAAGACGCCTTGCCGGTACGTAAACCGCCAGCGCAAAGACCAGTTGAAGGAACAGGCTTGGCAAAATATGTTCCATCAGCGCCCAGGCATACGTTTCTTTCGTAATCCGGAAGACCATATTTACGAAATACACAATCGTGTCGTACAAAATAGAGCCGAGGCCAACCACGGACAACGCCGTGAGCAGCGTGCTGCGCCGGCGCTCCAGCAGTACGCCGGTATAGTATCCGATAAGTCCCATGGAAAAGGCGTTAACACCCATTAAATGTCCGAAGTAGACGATATCCTGCAGAAAACCAAAGCTTATTCCGAAAAATAAAGCCCGGTGCCGCCCGCTGTATAAGGCAGCAAAAACAACGAAAACGAACATAAAATGAGGTACGATTCTTCCTGTCAGCTCAACCGGAATAAGCCAAGGCATTATGGCGCCCTCTACGATAAACAAGAGCAGCATGACTAGAATAAGACGGTTGATGCCTTTATCGCCCATCTTATTCATCTCCCGATTCCGTCGGCTGAACGACAAACACTTCGGTCAGATGATCGAATTTGGCTGCCATTTTAATCGTAGCGGTATGGGTAAGGCCAAAATCGCCGACCTGTCTGGTTTCTACCGTACCGATCACTAGACCGCGAGGGTAAACATTGCCGAGACCGGATGTAATAACCGTATCGTCAACAATCATTTTGTCGTTTTCGGCAATTTTTGTCATAATGAGGCGATCTGTTTCCTTATCATAGCTGCCTACAATACCAAACGACTCGTTCTCCCTGCCGAGAACCGTTGCCGCAATGGCGTTTGACGTTGGCGAGGTGTCATCGAGTTCCGTAAGCGGAGTTACCGTTGCCGTGTACGGACGGACATTGCTGACAAGACCAACAAGTCCGTCAATTGTCGTTACGGCCATATTGGGCTTGATTCCGTTCTTTGAACCTAGGTTTATAACCATCGTATGATTGTATGGATCGTTATCAATTGCAATAACTTGGGCAATCAAATAATTGTATTTGTACATATTCTTCTGGCGTTCCGTAAAATGAAGCTCTTCCTGCAGCCGCTCGTTCTCCTTCTGGACAAAATTGTAATTAATTTTGTCCCGCGCATAAGCAGCAGCCGTCAGCTTCAGCTGTTCATTCTCCTCATGCAGCGTCTTGAGTTCGCGAATGTCCTCAAAGAAGCCCGCTACTAATCCAGCGGGCTTGTAGAACCATTGCTGCGCGAATCCAACAGAATCGCCGAGAAACTTCTCGGGCCAAGTCAGCTCCTTGCGGTCGCTTAGTGAGAAACCGATAACCGCAATGAACAGGATTAATCCGATCATAAGCATAAACAACCGCTTATTTCTTAGCAGCTTAAACAGTTTTAATCACCTGCCCGTTCCATATCCTAACCGCTCCGGTTCTCTTATCGTTTCGAGCGGGAAGATCCGCCTTTTTTGAACAAGTGAATGTGGTCAAGCGAACGGCCTGTACCAATAGCTACGCAATCAAGCGGATTATCCGCTACAATGACAGGCATTCCTGTCTCGCGTGCCAACAGCTTGTCCAGGTTGCGAAGCAACGCTCCGCCGCCGGTAAGCACAATACCGCGGTCCATAATGTCGGCAGACAATTCAGGCGGGCATTTTTCCAGCGTAATTTTTACCGCGTCTACAATCGAATTTACCGTGTCCATCAGCGCTTCCGTAACTTCTTCCGAAGTAATAGGCAGCGTCTTAGGCAGACCCGTTACGAGGTCGCGGCCGCGAATTTCGATCGACTCGGAAACATCAAACGGAAGTGCCGTACCAATCTCCATCTTCAGCTGCTCGGCTGTTCTTTCGCCGATCATAAGATTATAGAAACGTTTGATATATTGGATAATCGCTTCATCCATCTCGTCGCCTGCTACGCGGATCGAACGGCTTGTAACGATACCGCCAAGCGAAATAACGGCAACTTCCGTTGTGCCGCCGCCGATATCAACAACCATGCTGCCTGTTGGCTCCCATACGGGAAGATCGGCACCGATTGCAGCCGCAAACGGTTCTTCGATCGTATACGCTTCGCGAGCGCCCGCTTGCTTGGCCGCATCCTCAACAGCGCGTTTTTCTACCGCGGTAATACCGGACGGTACGCAAACCATAACGTTAGGATGCTTAGGAAACAGCGATTTTTGTTTTTGCGCGGAACGGATAAAATATTTGATCATTGTTGCGGTTGTTTCGAAATCGGCGATAACGCCATCTTTCATCGGACGAACGGCACGAATGTTGCCAGGTGTTCTGCCGATCATTTTTTTCGCTTGTTCACCAACCGCTTCAATCGTTTTTGTGTCAGTACGCAGAGCTACAACAGACGGCTCTCTTACAACAATACCTTTTCCTTTTACAAATACGAGCGTGTTTGCAGTACCCAAATCAATTCCCAAATCTTTCGAAAAACCACCAAACATGTTAATGCTCCCTTCTAATTGCGACAATCCTACTTATTATATTACATGTAACCATGTTCCTTCAAACTGATAAACCTTCCATCCCCGATGACCAAATGGTCCAGCACTTCAATCCCCATCAGTTCACCAGCCTCCACAAGGCGCTTCGTTAATGTGACGTCTTCCGGGCTTGGCATAGGGTCTCCGCTCGGATGATTATGAACACAAATAATTGAAGCACTGCCGGCTTTCACGGCCGCTCGAAAAACTTCTCTTGGATGAACAAGAGACGCGTTAAGCGTACCAACCGATAACGTTTCCCGGGCAATAATATGGTTCTTCGTATTCAGAAACAGGCAGACGAAGTGCTCCTTTTTCAGGTAGCGCATCTCTTCCATCACATAGTTCGCAGCATCCTGCGGTTTACGTACCGTCACAATCTCGCCTTGTCCGCTCCGTACGATACGGCGTCCAAGCTCGATTCCGGCCCGCAGCTGGACCGCTTTTGCCGGTCCAATCCCTTTTATTGCCGTCAGCTCGCTCATGCTCATATCAAGCAAATTGCGCAAGCTTCCGCATTCTTTTAATATTTTACCAGCCAAATGCACAGCCGATTCTTGCTTTGTACCCGTACGCAGCAGAATCGCAAGCAATTCGGTATGGCTTAGCGCTTCGGCCCCATATTGCATCATGCGTTCTCTTGGTCGCTCTTCATGGGGGACATTTCGTAACAGATTGCCTTGCTCCATGTCCGTCCCTGCCTCTTCTTCCAGCTAAAATGATATGGCATTACTTGGTGTTATGTCCAAATCAAGGTCACTTCATGAAAAGTTAATCTAGAAAACCTGAATTTCATATTGAGCAAGCATGTCCGACAACAGAGACACCGGCAGGCCAACGACATTAAAATAACAGCCGTCAATCTTCTCGACCAGCGTTGCGCCAAGCCCCTGAATCCCGTAAGCACCTGCTTTATCATCGGGTTCGCCCGTTGCGATATAACGCTTCAGCACTTCATCTCGCATCGGCTTCATATAAACCTTCGTCATCCGATGCGCGGAAGTCTCGGCACCGGTCTCCGCAACCACGCAAGCCACTCCCGTATAAACTTCATGCTCCCGACCTTGAAGGCTCCGCAGCATGGACAATGCATCTTCATGGTCCTTTGGCTTGCCAAGCACCCGGCCGTCTACAACAACAATCGTGTCTGCTCCAACTACGAGAGAATGATTCTCTTCCCGGCGTTCCTTCAGAATTGCTGCGGTCGCATGCGCCTTACGAAGAGCGAGCTGCTCGACAATATGCGCAGGCGCCCAATCGGAAGGTACCGACTCGTCGGCATCAGAGGACAAAATATAAACCGGCAAGGAAAGGCCCAGCGATGCGACCAGTTCCTTCCGGCGCGGAGACGACGATGCCAGCACAAGCTGGCTGATCGGTTTAGTCGATTCATACTTGCTCAAAGTCCCACTTGCTCCTTCATTTCCGGCAGATTAACCGGTTTACATTTTACGATATAACCAAATAGCGGCTAAAGCGCCAATAATACTGAATAAACTAATTTGAACATGTACATTCAGATCCAGGCTGAGCACATACAGATCAACGGCGGGAGACCAGGTTGTATCGATTGTTTTGGTCAAAAAAGAGATTCCGGATACCGGCTCCAGCCATCGCGCAACAAGTGCGCCGGCCACTAAGCCCAGCACGAGGAAAAGCAATAAAATCCAGCCGTTTTTCTTCATTATTCAACGCCTCTCGCCATTTATTGACACCTGTTCCCTATTATACTTAGGTTCGATTTCGTTTACAATGCGTTGATCGCTTCATACCATTGTTTTTGCGTGACGACCGCGTCCATCAGCGCGTCCTGGACAGCCCACAAATGCGATTGCGACGGCTTTTTATCGTACTCCTCTAGCGATTTGGCCGCCGTATTCATAGATTGAATTAATTTTATGAGAAATGCTTTTCCGGACTCATCCGTTACGCCTGCCTGCATCGCTTTGACGCTTCCCGTCCACTTCTGATACTCTGTCTGCCAGGATTCGGCAGCGGCAGAGCTAAGCGGCGACAAGCTTGGCTGTTCAAGCTGGGTTAAGGCTAGTTCATCGAGCATGCCGATCAGGCCGATTGTGTTGTTCATAAATGCCGTTGCCGCTTTGGCGTCTCCCGCAAACGGGAACTGTTCGGGCACTTGAACGTCGATCTGCTTGATATAGACGGGAACGTCTTCGCCAAGATCATTGCTGAGGGCAAGCGCACGCCCCTTATCTATCGCCATTCCCGCATATACCCGGTAGTCGTTAGCCGTTTGCAGTCCGGCAGCAGCCAGCCCTTTATCAGACAGTTCCTTAATGGCAGCGTCTCTGCCTTCCGTGTTGCTGAATACCCCGTATTGGAGCAGCTGATACGATTGCAGCGGTATGTCCAGCTTCACCCGGCCCGCTGTCTGACTAACCGCAGGACTGGACGCGCCGCCATTCGAATTCGTTTTATCCCCGTTTGGCGACGCGCTTGGATTCGTTACGGATCCGTTAACGGGATTGGCCAGCTTATCGGAACCGGACTGATCCGGCGTATTCGTAAACAGGGATAGCAGCAAATAGCCGAACAACGCACCTGTTGCCAGCGCTCCAGCTACCGATAGAAACACTTTGATCCAGGATGGGGGCGCGGAATAATTAAGAACGGGACCGGACCAGCGGTTTGCCTTCTGTCCATTGTTATTCAGGCTCAAGTCCACGTCCAGCTCCGGATAATGCTCCAGCTCGCCCCAAGGATCGGACTGCTTCGGCATAGGCACGGCATGCGGTTCCGGCTGCACGGACTTTGGTTCGGACAGCGGGATTGACTCCGGTAATGCCGCCGGCTGCGCCTTTTGACGGGGATGCCACTGCGCGGGTCGCTGCGCCTGCTTGGCCGACGGTCCGGGCTCCGGTTGAGAATCAAGAACAACCGGGTCCTGAACATACTTAGGCTTTTTTACCGGTAGAGCGGCGGGAGCTGCCTGCATCTTCTCCGCTGCTTGAGCCGGTTTTGGTTCCGTCTCGCGAATCAGATCCTCAAGCGCGCCGACATCCTCTTGGAACGGACTCATCCATGGACTAAACGGGCTTTCCGCAGTCTCGTATTCGGTTTTGGCATAGAGAGGCACAATATTCGAAGGCTTGCCCTGTTCCCGTTCCGGGGCTTGCTGAGGCTTAGCGCTAATTTCCTTTCGGCCGTTATCTTCAACACTCTGGCCGGTGCGGTCAAATCGGTAAGTGATCCGGTTATTCTTGTTCATGTCATTCTCTCCTTGTCCCGTTCTTCTAATGCTACTCTATGAGATTCGATTGAGAATTATGATAGATTTGCCGGACTCGCTTACTAAAAAACGCCCCAAAAAACCTCGTTAGAGGCTTTCGGGGCGTTCTTCGCCATATTTGACTTATGATTTACGCTTATGATTTACGCTTTTGCTTTCAGCGTCTTCGCAAGCGCATCCGCTGTTTTCCAAATGTCGCCTGCACCCATCGTAATAACAAGATCGCCTGGAGCAACCTTGGCGGTCAAATGCTCCAATACCTCTTCTTTCGTCGGGATATAAGACGTGTTCGCATTGCTGTTTGTCTTAATCATCTCAACCAGCTTCCGGGAATGAACCCCTTCAATCTGCTGTTCGCCTGCCGGCGAGTAGATATCCGTAATGATAACCTCATCAGCCTCCGGGAATGCCCGGCTGAACTGCTCCAGCAGGAAGAAGGTGCGCGTGTAGCGCTGAGGCTGGAATACCGCAATAATACGCTTACCCGTTGCTTTTGCTGCGCTTATCGTTGCCTGAATCTCCGTCGGATGATGGGCGTAGTCGTCAATGACCAGAATGTCATTCACTTCGCCAAGCACCTGGAAACGGCGTTTCGCGCCGATAAATTCGTGAATGGCTTCAGCGACCTTATCGAATGAAAGCCCTGCCTCGAGACAGGTAATGACCGTTGCCATTGCGTTGTACACATTATGACGGCCCGGAACGGATAATTCGAGGGTGCCAAGCGTCGTACCGCGATGCGTCATTTCAAACGATACCTTGCGGTCGCCAAGGCTGATATTTTCCGCTTTATACTCGGCATCGCTGTCGATACCGTAAGTAATCAGCTTCGAGGCTGTGTCCGCATCAAGCTTCGGAAGCAGCTCGGTGATCGTCTCATCGTCCGCGCATACAATCGCCTTGCCGTCTGTCTTCACCTGGGACAGGAATTTGACATACGCTGCTTTCAGCTTGCCGAAATCACCGTCGTAGTTCTCCAGATGGTCAGGCTCAATATTAGTTACAATAGCAATGCTTGGGTGATACTGCAAGAATGAACCGTCGCTTTCATCCGCTTCCGCAACGACGTATTCGCCTTTGCCGGCTTTTGCGTTCGTTCCCACATTGACGATCTCGCCGCCGATAATATAAGTTGGATCGGCATCGCACTTTTCCATAACAAGCGCGATCATGGAGGAAGTAGTCGTCTTCCCATGCGCTCCGGCTACGGCCACGCCTTTGCCGGCATTCATGAGCCGCGCAAGCATTTGCGCACGGTGAAGCACCGGAATATTCAGCTCCTCCGCTGCCATCCGCTCCACGTTGTCTTTCGAGAGCGCTGTCGAATAAACGACAAGATCGGCGCCTTTGACGTGCTCCGCCTCATGGCCGATATAGATTTGCGCGCCTTTCGCCGCAAGCTTCTCCGTCAATTCCTGACGAGCTACATCGGAACCGGTAATTTTATATCCCATTTCTAGCATAACGCGGGCGATTGCGCTCATGCCGTAACCGCCGATTCCGATGAAATGAACATGTTCTGCCGTATTCAAAGACGGTTCACCAACCTTTTTCAGAATCCGAGTTGTACAATATGCGGGAGCGAACGTCACCTATCAAATAAAGCGTACCAGTCACAACCCCAAGGTCTGTTTCCCCGGTTAATTGTTGCAATTTGCGAAGGCCTTCGCGCCAATCCTTCTCCACGATAAGCTCAAAGGAAGACTCCGCAGGCTTCACATCGCGGACAAGATCGGCGAGAAGTTCCGCATCAAACTTGCTGCGAAAATCAGGCTCGGTCACGATAAGCGTATCCACTATTGGTAGTATATGCTTTAGAACATCCCGATGATTCTTATTCTCTACCATCGCCATCATGACATGAAGACGGTCATACCGGTAAGTCGAGCGAAGCGCCTGCACAAGCGATTCGGCGCCTTCCGGATTATGCGCTCCGTCAATCAAAATGCGCGGCGAACGGGATACCATTTCGAGACGTCCCGGCCATTTCGCCTCGCGCAGCCCGTCTGCGAGCGCGTCGTCTTCTACGATCAATGCGTAATATTGACGAAGCACTTCAAGCGTCATGACCGCAACGGCGGCATTCGTCCGCTGATGCGCGCCATTAAGCGTAATCGTGAGCGGTTCAATCGAACGGAACATGCCTTCGAAACGGAAGGTTTGCTCATCCTCTTCGCTGGACATTTCCTTGATGTTGAACTGCTCGCCTAACAGATACAGCGTACTCTTCTTCTCCGTAGCTGTCCGCTTCACAACCTCAACGACTTCAGGCTGATCCACTGCGCTTACTACCGGAACGCCAGCTTTAATAATGCCGGCTTTCTCGGAGGCTACGGCCTCAAGCGTGTTGCCAAGCCGGTCCATATGGTCATGGCCGACATTCGTAATGACGGAGATGATAGGCGTAACGATATTCGTAACGTCCATTCTTCCGCCGAGCCCTGTTTCCCAAACGACGTAATCCGGATAAGTAACGGTCGCATAGAACAGAATGGCAAGAGCCGTAGATACTTCGAACATCGTAGGCGAGCCGAACTCCGTCTCTGCCAGTTCCTCTACATGCGGCTTAAGCACATTGGCCAGACGAAGGAGAGTCTCTTCCTCAATATCCTGGCCGTTATATTGGAACCGGTTTGTGAACTTCGTAATATAAGGCGAAGTAAATGTCCCTACATCATATCCGCATTTCATCAATACGCTTGTTAAGTACGCGCAGGTTGAACCTTTGCCGTTAGTACCCGCAATATGAATAAATTTGAGCCTGCGGTGAGGGTTATTCAGTCTCTCCAGCAGCTGCTCAATACGGTCAAGACCCGGGCGGATTCCGAACGGAATAAGCCCGTTGATCCAATCGACCGCTTCCTTATAGGAACGAAGCATGCCGCTTCGTTCCGTTTCCGTTCCGTTTTCGATCATCGTAAACGTCCTTCTTCCATCAGATCATTAGCTGCGCAGCTCTTCGATACGCGCAAGAACCTTATCGCGTTTGCTTGCGTAGTCCGCCATTTTGGCGCGTTCTTCTTCAATGACTTTTGCCGGAGCCTTCGCAACGAAACCTTCGTTACCAAGCTTTTTCTCTACGCGCTCCACTTCGGAGCTCAGTGTTGCCAGCTCTTTCTCGAGACGGGCGATCTCCTGCGAGATATCGATCAGGCCCGCAAGAGGCAGGTAAAGCTCCGCACCGGTTACGATTGCCGTCATTGCTTTATCCGGAGCTGCCAGGCCAAGACCGGTCTCAAACGACGAAGTACCGCAGAAACGTCTGATAAATTCTTCGTTGCGGCTCACAATCGCCGCCTCCGCTTCGCCGGAAGGCTTAATCATCAGCTCAACCTTCTTGCTCATCGGTACATTCACTTCCGCGCGAACGTTACGAACCGCACGGATAATGTCCATGAGAAGCTCCATCTCTTTTACCGCTTCAGGCGCTTCAAGAGCTTCGTCGTATACCGGCCATGCGGCTACGGTAATCGACTCGCCTTCATGCGGCAGATGCTGCCAGATCTCTTCGCTGATGTAAGGCATAAACGGATGAATCAGGCGCTGCGTACGGTCAAGCACATAGGCCAGTACCGACTGCGTCGCGCGTTTTGCCTGCTCGTCAGTGCCGTACAGATTAAGCTTGGCAAATTCGATGTACCAGTCGCACAGATCGTCCCAGATGAAGTTGTACAAAATACGGCCGGTTTCGCCGAACTCGTAACTGTCGATCAGACGGGTCGCTTCGCGCACCGTTTCGTTCAGACGATGCAGAATCCAGCGCTCAGCCGTACCGAGATTGCTCTTAATATCGATATCGGAAGCCGTAAAGCCTTCAAGGTTCATCAGAGCGAAACGGGATGCGTTCCAAATCTTGTTCGCAAAGTTGCGGGCCTGCTCGACCTTCTCGATCCGGAAGCGCAGATCCTGACCCGGCGTGCTGCTTGTCGAGATCATGTAACGCATCGCATCGGCACCGTAGTTCTCGATTACATCAAGCGGGTCAACGCCGTTGCCAAGCGATTTGGACATTTTGCGTCCTTCCGCGTCGCGAACGAGACCATGCATCAGTACGTCCTTGAACGGAATTTGATCCGTGAATTCAAGGGCGGTAAAGATCATGCGCGCAACCCAGAAATAAACGATGTCATAACCCGTTACAAGAACATCCGTCGGGTAGTAACGTTTGAAGTCTTCCGTTTCTTCCGGCCAGCCGAGCGTGGAGAACGGCCAGAGCCCCGAGCTGAACCAGGTATCCAGAACGTCTTCGTCCTGGCGAAGCGATGTGCTGCCGCAAGCCGCGCAGGCTGTTACGTCCTCGCGGGCAACATGCATCTCGCCGCAGGACTCGCAGTACCATGCCGGAATGCGATGACCCCACCACAGTTGGCGGGAAATACACCAATCGCGGACATTTTCGATCCAGTTCAAATAAATTTTCTCGAAGCGGTCCGGTACAAAATTAACGCCGTTGCCGGATTTTTGCGCTTCGATCGCGCGTTCAGCCAGCGGCTTCATCGCTACGAACCATTGCGTCGACAAATACGGCTCAACAACCGCACCGCTGCGCTCGCTGTGGCCAACCTGATGCACGTGGTCCTCGATGCGGATGCAAACGCCTTGCTCCTGCAGATCCTTCACCAGCTTCTTGCGGCAGTCCGCACGGTCGAGACCTTGATAAGGACCCGCATGCTCGTTCATGGTGCCAGTCTCATCCATGACGATGATTTGCGGTAGGTCATGGCGCAGGCCAACCTCGAAATCATTCGGGTCATGCGCTGGCGTAATTTTTACCGCGCCGGATCCAAAATCCTTCTCTACGTATTCGTCGGCAATAATCGGAATTTCGCGGCCAACTACCGGCAGTACGATCATTTGGCCAATCAGATGCTTGTAACGCTCGTCTTCCGGATGGACCGCTACGGCCGTATCGCCAAGCATCGTCTCCGGACGCGTTGTTGCTACGGTAATATAACCGCTGCCGTTCTTGAGCGGATATTGGAGATGGTACAGATGGCCGTTCAGCTCTTTGTACTCTACTTCAATATCGGACAAAGCCGTGCGGGCAGCCGGGTCCCAGTTAATAATCTTTTTGCCGCGGTAGATAAGGCCCTTCTCATGCAAACGGACGAATACTTCGCGTACCGCTTTGGACAAACCCTCGTCCAATGTAAAACGTTCGCGGGAATAGTCCAGAGACAGTCCCATTTTGCCCCATTGCTCGCGAATCGTGCCCGCATAAAGCTCTTTCCAGTCCCACACCTGCTCCAGGAATTTCTCGCGGCCAAGGTCGTAGCGGCTCAGTCCCTGCTCGCGCAGCTTCTGTTCTACCTTGGTTTGAGTAGCAATACCCGCATGGTCGGTGCCAGGCAGCCACAGCGTGTCGAAGCCCTGCATCCGTTTGGTGCGGATAATGATATCTTGAAGGGTGAAATCGAGCGCATGCCCGATATGAAGCATCCCCGTAACGTTTGGCGGCGGAATTACGATCGTAAAAGGCTTTGCTTCCGGGCGCTGGCCCGCCTTGAAAAATTGACCCTGCTGCCAGAAGTCGTACCATTTCTGCTCAGCTGCCTTCGGATCATAAGTCGTCGGCATTGTTGTCTTGTCTGACATCTTTACATCCTCCTAAAATGAATTGCCAAACTAGGTTGTTCATCAACCGTTTGTGGTGATTCATACTTCGAAAGCATAAACCAAATGAATTGCCAAACTAGGTTGTTCATCAACCGTTTGTGGTGATTCATACTTCGAAAGCATTACCATTCCTGTCATTGCATGGATAGAAATACAAAAAAACCTTCCGCCCTTATAGCAAAGGACGAAAGGTTATCTTCCGTGGTACCACCTTTGTTCCGCACCCCTGAAAAGCAAGCACGGCACTCAAACAGATAACGGCTGCGGCCGGCTTGAAATAACGGATGAACCCGCTTCATTCAAGCAACTCCGGGGCGACAAGCGAAGCAGTAAATTCCTGCGGTACCTTTCAGCGTTACAGTCCCGCTCTCTGAAGGCTTGGCTGCTTACTCTTCCCCTTCAACGTCAATATATGTTGAAAAAAATCAGATATAGCATATTTTATCCAAGATGTCCCCGAAAGTCAACTTGCGTCTACGCCTAATTAGTGACCCATCATCATTGGCATATCGGCTTTTTCCGCGCTTGCGCCTTCCGCGCGTTTCGGTTTC
This sequence comes from Paenibacillus sp. MMO-58, assembly GCF_037146255.1. NCBI lineage: Bacteria > Bacillati > Bacillota > Bacilli > Caryophanales > Paenibacillaceae > Paenibacillus > Paenibacillus sp. MMO-58. The sequence goes on along the minus strand of NZ_JBBCVY010000005.1, from coordinate 462,203 downwards.
GACAGCAGGAAACCTACCAATGTACCTACAACACCAACAATCGTTAGGATCAGGAATGTGTCTCCATAAGAAGCAGAAGCAACATGGGATGCAATAGCCGGTGTAATATCAGCAGGATTCTTAATTCCTTCCGCAGCCATATAATGCTCGGTGCGTCTAGCGAGAATCGTCGCAAGACCCGCTACCGCAAAGGAGGTCATTACCTGCTGGGCTGCACTTGTAAGCGAAGTTACGCGGCCAACCAGTTCAGGAGGTGCTGCTTGAATAATATGCGTATTAAGCGGCATCATCGAGAGGCCCATACCCGCTCCGAGTAAAATGAGCGGAAGAATATAAGTGCCTACCGTTGCATCGGCTGAAATGTTAGAGAGCAAGAATGCGCCAATCGTAACAATCCCAAGACCGCTCATAACAAGCGGACGGGCTCCAATCTTATCAAAGAGCTTCCCGCCGATCGGCATAAAGATCGCAGCAGCTAGCGCTTGCGGCAGCAGGATCAAGCCAGTATCAAGAGCGGAGTAGCCTTTAGCTGTTTGCAGGAACAACGGGAACAAGAACAAGGTGCCAAAGAGTGCAATTTGAGATACCCACTGAACAATGATACCTTTGGAGAAATCCGCAGACTTGAATACACGAAGTTCCAACAAAGGCTGCTTACGGTTCAATTCAACAATAATAAAGATAATGAGCGAAATGCCGCCAACAATTAGACCGGTCAAAGTTTTGGTAGAGCCCCAGTCCGTACCGCCTTCGCTGACGCCGTACGCTAGGCCTGCAAAGGCAAGCGGCGCAAAGATCATACCAAGTAGATCAAGCTGCGGAACGGATTGGCGTGCCAATGCCGGCAGTGTACGAAGACCAAGGAGTACGGCTACCGCCCCAACAGGGATATTGATAATAAAAATCCAATGCCAAGTTACATAATCAACGAGCCAGCCGGCAAGTACCGGACCAAGAGCAGGTGCGAGCAGCATCGGAATACCGATCATACCCATTACTGCGCCTTGTTTGCCCGGAGGGCTTAAGCGATAAGTAAACGCCATTGCAATCGGGGCAACCATACCGCCGCCCAGTCCTTGAATAATACGATAAATAATCAATTGCTCGGCAGTTGTCGCAAAAGCGCACAAAGCAGAGCCGATTGTGAACAATACGATCGAAGTAAGGTAAATCTGCTTCGCTCCGAAACGGTCGGACAACCATCCAGCCAGCGGAATAACAGCAGCTTGCGCCAATGCATAACCGGTAACGGTCCATTGTACAAGTGACAGCGATGCCCCGCCAAAGTCCTCACGCAATTTCGGAATTGCCACATTCATGGCTGTACCGTCAAGAATTACCATGAACATCCCCACAATGATAGCCAGAAGCGGCACCATAATGGATTTAATAGACATGGAGCTGTTTGTTGCATTTGCTTCAGTCATTATATTTCTCTCCTCCTAAATATCTTTCTCTATATATCTTTCTTGCAAAACTGCTGACGCCTTGACCTCTTCATGATCCAGCAGTAAAATGGGTAAGGCGTAAAACGACTGCGGACAATTGTCCGCTAACGTATGATACCGGACAATTGTCCGGTTGTCAATACAGCCTTGCTTTATTTATTTTTTGTTAAATTGGAGGGTGCTCGCATGAACGATAAAAAGAAGGACTCGCAAGAGGTAAGCAAGATGATCCTGCAAGCCGCCAGGTCCCTTTTCGCCGAACACGGTGTTGAAGCCGTCAGCATGCACCAGATTGCTAAATCAATTCAGATTGGACAAGGCACGTTGTACAGGCGTTATGCGAATAAATCCGACTTATGCATGGACTTAATGAATGATACCTTCGAGAGTCTGATGGAGGAAATCCGCCAGCTGCTCGAGCCGCTCGCCGATAAGCCTGTTCATGACAGACTGACGGCTGTTTTCCGTCGTCTGCTCTACTTTTCTAATGATCAGCTGGAATGGCTGAATGTGATTAAGGTCAGCAGACCTTGCAAGCCGGATGATATGGATTTCTTTGAAAGTCCGAGCTACAGGAAATTAAACCATTTGTTTTTGTCTCTCCTCCGGGAGGCACAGAGCAAGGACGAGATTATTGCACTCGTCCCCGAGTTTACGGCCCATATGATGATTAGTGCCATGGCTCCCGAATCTCTTATCTATTATTCGAAAGTGCTGGGCTATTCGATCGAACAGATTGCGGACAACTTCTGCATCACCATGCTTGATCCGCTGTTTAAATCTAATTAAAAAAGCTCCACCGTCAGCCCCGGGAGGGCTAACGGAGGAGCTTTTTTAATTATGGGATATAAAGCAGCTGACCCTCCGCAACGGAGGATTCGTTCAAGCCGTTATACAGCAGAATTTCACGGGGATTCAGGCTGTATCTGACTGCAATCGACTCCAGAGTCTCATCTCTTTGCACGATGCAGACACGGATTTTGCGGAACTCATTCTCCTCCGATTGCTTGCCAAGGAAAAGTGTTTTCCACTCGATATCGTCACCGGATGAGCGGTTTTTTGCCTGTTCGGCCTGTTTGGCTGCGACCTCGTCTGCAGCGGCCTGGCGGGCTGCCTGCTCCCGCTTGCTCGTCTGCAGCAACGTCATCAGTCCGACGTTTGGCGCCTGTTCCGGATTTTGTTCCGGCTGCTTGCTGCCTACGCCTATCCGGATCTCCTGTTTCTCGTTGTCCGGCACGCGGGGAGCCTCGGGCTGCGCCTGCCATTCCGCTTCGCCGGCCGATTCTCCGCCAAAGGATGCAAAAGCCTCCTCGTTAGGTTCATCGGCTTGCCCGGCAACCGACTCTTCCTGCCAGTCCTCTTCGCTTTCTTGCTCGAAATCGTAAGTATCTTCCCTCTTCGAAGGCGGAGGAGCCTGTGGAGGAACCATTGGCTGATAGAACGAAGCATTCTGTTGATTTACAGGTTGATAGGACTGCGGGTCAGGCTGGCTCACAGGCTGATTGACCGGCTGGCTCGATTGGAACCACTGCGAAGCAGACCAGCCGCTGTCCCTCGGCGAAGCCGAGATCGTGACGGAAGCATCCGCTTCGTCTATCTCTTCTTCCTGCTCCTCTTCTTCGAATGCCTCGAAGCTTTCTTCTTCCTCTTCTTCCTCAAACTCTTCTTCCTGTGCTCTTTGCGTTCCCGGCAGCTGGCCTGCATAGCCTGTAAAATAAGGCTGCTGGGTCACGGACTGCCATGTTTCCTGAGGCTGGGCCTCAATGTCCGATTGCGCCTCTGCCTCGAAATCGGATTCCTCATTCGAAGCCTCGCGCTCATGCACGACCGTTATCGGCTCCTCCCGCCATGCCTCTTCCGCATCGGGAAGCGGTTCAACGAGTATACCTCTAAGCGATAACACGCCGGTCACGTTAAGCGTCCGCGCGGATAATAAATCTACGTCAAAATTATCGATTTCTACCGAAATGTCGTCAAGCCGAGATACCCGGTTGAGCGGCAGCGTAATTTCGACCGGAATCCAGTGCTCCAGCGTCTGCAGGCTTCCTCCGTCCGATTGGCCGCGATACACGCCGTTTAAGAGCAGCTGCCCTTTCAGCACAGCATGATCACCCTGCTCAATCACCTGAATACGCGGGGATAGCTCAATTTCCTCCAATTCGTCAATCGCCGCTACCTCATCCGGCAAATGAATACGCTCATACAAATCAAATCGCAAGCCTTTGGATTGATCTGTCACGCGATATCCTCCCTCCCAATACCATAAATGAAAAGCAAATGCCTAAAGCTTGGGCTAAAGTTACATTCACTACTATCTATATGGCGCGGAAATAAGGCGCATGACTATCAATTTGTCCGTGCGCCTAGCTTGTCAAGAAGATTCGCAAGCCATTCGGGCTCCGCCGCGGCCGCTTCTACTGAATCACCCGTCCATGGATGAGGAAAAAGCAGCCGTTCGCCATGGAGTGCCTGATGCTGCAGCAGCCTCGTATCCCCGCCGTATAGCTTGTCGCCAAGCAAGGGATGGCCAAGATGGCTCATATGCACGCGAATTTGATGGGTTCTGCCGGTTTCCAGCTGCAAACGGACAAGAGTAGCATCCGAAAAAACGCGAATGGTTTCATAGTGGGTAATCGCCAAATCGCCGCCAGGCGTTACGCGCCTTCTTGAAGAATGATGACGGTCTTTGCCGATGGGGGCATTAATCGTACCGAAAGGCTTTTTCACCTTCCCCTGGACAACCGCAAGATAACGCCGGTCAATGCGTTTCTCGCGCATGGCTTCATCCAGCACCCATTGGGCAAGATCATTTTTCGAATACAGCACCGGACCGGACGTATCGTCATCCAGGCGGTGGATATGCCGCACGGGGAGCGGATCGCCTTGCTCAAGCAGCCATCGCGCTGCCGCTTCATCCAGTGTACCGGTCTGACCGGCATGGGACTCGTGAACCGGCATACCCGCCGGCTTGTTAAGTACAAGGCAGAAGTCATCCTCGTAGAGGACCTCTGTTGCCTGTTCCAGCAAGGAATGGCCGCTGCTGCTCTTTGCTTTGCGGTATAACGGATCCGAGACGGGGGCTATCGGCGGGAAGGCCAGGAGGCGAATTCTCTCTCCCTCCCAACCGATACCGCCAACCGAGAACAGACGGTTAATCCATTTTGCCGGAAATAAAGAACAGGCCAGCAGCCATTGCCGCACAAGATGCGGATGACTGCCGGCCTCCGGAATGGAAAGCTGCTCCGTTTGCTGCCCGGAAGCCGAATCCTTGCCTGTCGTCTCCCCGGCCAAATCCGTCGGCAGAAGCGACAGCCATTGCCCCTCGCGTCGATAAGGACGTTTATGCATGGATATCGAACCTTCCTGTTCTACGTTTTATAAGCTTGCAAGCGCCTGATCATGGACGGCAATCGTTGCGTCGATATCTTCGTCCGAATGGACGGCGGATACGAACATGCCTTCAAACTGCGAAGGAGCAATACTTACGCCCAGATCAAGCACAGCAGAAAAGTATGCTCTGAATTGTTCAAGATTAGAGGTCTTGGCGGTCTCGAAGTTAATGACATGCGTATCCGTGAAGAACGGGCATACCATCGAACCAACCCGGTTAATCGTTGTTGCAATGCCATGCTTAGCGGCATTTTTCTCAAAGCCGAGCTGCAGACGGACTGCTTGACGCTCCAGCAGCTCGTAAGTTTCTTTCGTCAGCAGCTTCAACGTTGTATAGCCGGCTGCCATCGCAAGCGGATTGCCGGACAAGGTCCCCGCTTGATAGATCGGACCGCTTGGCGCGATCATTTCCATGATCTCGCGTTTGCCGCCGTAAGCGCCGACAGGCAGGCCGCCGCCGATGACTTTGCCGAAGCAGGTCAAGTCCGGCGTAACGCCGTACAGACCTTGCGCACAGCTGTAATTGACGCGGAAGCCGGTCATGACTTCGTCAAAGATGAGCAGGCTGCCGTATTGCTCCGTCAGCTCGCGGAGCCCCTGCAGGAAGCCCGGCAGCGGGGGGACAACTCCCATATTTCCCGCTACGGGCTCGACAATAATGCAGGCAATCTCTTCGCCGAATTTTTCGAAGGCAAGCCTCACCGATTCCAGATCGTTATAAGGAACGGTAATCGTTTGGGAGGCCACGCCTTCCGGAACGCCTGGGCTGTCAGGCAGGCCAAGCGTTGCTACGCCGGAACCGGCTTTAATAAGCAGGCTGTCGGCATGTCCATGATAGGAGCCTTCAAATTTCAAAATTTTGCTGCGCTTCGTATAACCGCGCGCAAGACGCAGCGCACTCATCGTCGCTTCCGTACCGGAGTTAACCATACGGACGATATCAACGGAAGGAACGCGTTCAACGACCAGCTCGGCCATCAGCGTCTCCAGCTCGGTTGGTGCGCCAAAGCTTGTTCCTTTTTCCGCGGTTTTCTTAATCGCTTCGATAACTTCGGGATGGGCATGCCCCATGATGAGCGGTCCCCAGGAACCTACGTAGTCAATGTAGCTGTTGCCATCGATATCATAAACACGGCTGCCTTTGCCGTGATCCATATAGACGGGGTTAAGACCTACGGATTTGAAAGCACGTACCGGGCTGTTCACTCCGCCGGGAAGCACTTGCTTCGCACGGGCGAAAGCCTCTCTCGAACGGTCGTCGCGTCTGTTGCCAATCGTTTTGCTCATCCCTCGTTACTCTCCTCTCAGCCAGCGCGAAGCATCCTTCGCATGGTAAGTAATGATCAGATCCGCACCGGCGCGCTTCATGCTGATCAGCTTCTCAAGCACGATCGCCTTTTCGTCAATCCAACCGTTGGCCGCAGCGGCTTTCACCATGGCATACTCACCGCTTACGTTGTAAGCGACGATCGGGAGATCAAAGCTGTCGCGAAGCTGGCGAACGATATCGAGGTAAGAAAGGGCAGGCTTGACCATCAGCATATCCGCGCCTTCGAGCACGTCGGAATCCGCTTCGCGCAAAGCTTCACGGGCGTTAGCCGGGTCCATCTGGTACGTTTTGCGGTCGCCGAACTGCGGCGCGGACTTCGCTGCGTCCCGGAAAGGTCCGTAGAAGGCGGAAGCGTATTTAACGGAATACGACAAAATCGGAACATGGCTGAAGCCCGCTTCATCAAGTCCTTCGCGGATAGCCGATACAAAACCGTCCATCATGTTCGATGGAGCAATCACGTCCGCACCCGCTTCCGCCTGGGAAACGGCTGTACGAACGAGCAGCGACAACGAAGGATCGTTATCCACAACCGCCGTTCCCGTAGCTTCATCCAAATGCACCATGCCGCAATGTCCGTGATCGGTAAATTGGCAGAGACAAGTATCCGCCATAACGATCAGCTCAGGCGCCCATTTCTTGATCAGGCGCGTAGCTTCCTGTACGATACCGTTCGGATCATAGGCCGAAGTACCTTCAGCATCCTTATGGTCGGGCAGACCGAAGAGCATAATCGCTTGAATGCCAAGGGAAGTAATCTCGCGGATCTCCGCTTCCAGAAGATCAAGGGAGAAGCGGTATACACCCGGCATCGAGCTGATCTCTTCCTTGATGTTCGTTCCGTATTTCACGTAGATGGGGTATATAAAATCATTCGCCGTCAGAACGGTTTCGCGTACGATATTGCGCATAGCGGCCGATTGACGCAATCTGCGGTGTCTCACAATGGGAAATGCCATTTCAAATTCCTCCTTTAATTCCTGCTGGCGATGGGTATGCGATAATTGCCGATAATCAAGACGGATCTGCCTTCGAACGTTTGGTTATCTGATGTTGAACCAGCGCTTCAACCAAAGCTTCGATTGTAGCATCCTCCGGTTCAATCGTTACGGAGAGTCCGGCTTCGGAAGCCGTCTTCGAGGTTACGGGGCCAATGCTGGCCACATCGATGCCTGCCAGCTGCGCCACCGGATCCTCGAATCCGTTCCTGCGAAGCACCTCAAGCAAATTCGTTACCGTCGAAGAGCTGGTGAACGTAATCGCATGAATCTCCCGGTTGCGGATCCATTCAAACGCCTGCTCATCCTGCGAATCCGCAATCACCGTCTCGTAGACATCCAGCTCAACCGGGACAAGTCCCTTAGCCTTCAGCTCACGCGGCAAAATCTCGCGCGCGAGATCGCCTCGCGGAAGAAGAACTTTCTCCCCGGGTTTCAGCTGGCCTTCCAGCTGTTCGATTAGTCCTTCCGCCTGAAACTTGGCCGGCAGTTGATTCGCAATCAAGCCACGCTTCCGCAGAGCTTCCGCGGTCCGGGGACCAACTGCCGCAATACGGGCAGCATGGAAGCGCCGGATATCCACGTTAAACCGATCCAGCCAGTTGAAGAAATACTCCACCCCGTTCACGCTCGTAAACATGATCCAATTATAGGAAGCTGCATCCGCAAGAGCAGTACGAATCGCTTCGACAGCAGCAGCCTCCCGGGGCTCGCGCGTCTCAATCACCGGCAGCTCGCAAGGCTCGCCGCCAAGCTCTTCAATCCTGTCGGCCAGGTCGCTGGCTTGGGCCCTAGCCCGCGTGACAAGCACGCGTACGCCAAAGAGCGGCTTTTGCTCGTACCATTTCAGCTTGTCCCGCTGCAGAACTACATCGCCAACAACAATAACCGCCGGCGGCTGGAAGTTCGCCTCTTTCACGATCCGTTCAATCGACTCCAGCGTGCCGACAATCGTCTGCTGCTCCACGCGGGTCCCCCAGCGGATAAGGGCAACCGGCGTTGTTGCCGGCTTGCCGTGACGGATAAGCTGCTCGGCGATATAACCAATCTTGGCTACGCCCATCAAGAAAATAAGGGTGCCCGTCGCATTGGTCACCTTGTCCCAATGGATGGAGCGGTCGAGTTTCTCCGGACTCTCATGCCCCGTAACAATGGATAAGGAAGAAGCCAGGTCCCTGTGAGTCACCGGAATACCGGCATAAGCGGGCACCGCGATTGCCGACGTAATGCCCGGAACAATCTCGAACGAAACGCCATTCTCCTGCAGCAATTCCGCTTCTTCGCCGACACGGCCGAAGATCGTTGGATCCCCGCCTTTCAGTCTTGTTACCGTATGCCCTTCCAAAGCCAGATCAACAAGCAGCTGGTTGATCTCTTCCTGCTTCATCGTATGGCGGTCCGGAAGTTTGCCGACGTAAATTTTACGGGCCCCTTCCTTCATATATCTCAGCAGCCTTGGGCTCGCCAGGCGGTCATAAACAACAACGTCGCTTCGTCTCAGACATTCGAGTCCGCGAACCGTAATAAGCTTTGGGTCTCCCGGTCCGGCGCCTACGAGATAGACAACTCCTTTATTCATCACGTTATCCCCCGTATTCCGCCAATATGCGATCCGCACCTCTTGCTGTCAATGCCGCCGCAACATCGCGGCCCAGCTGCTCCGGATCGGTTCCCTTCCGGATTTCCTTCAGCATCACTTCTCCGTCAGGAGAGCCAACCATGCCGGTTAGCGTAAGCTCCGCGTTATCGAAGCTGTCTTCCCCAGCCTTCTTGTGCACCACGGCAAAAGCGCCGATCGGAACCTGGCACCCGCCGTTTAGCGCGCCCAGGAAGCTTCTCTCCGCGCGAACGGACAGCGAGGTTTCCGTGTCATTCAGCAAATCGAGTAGCTGGCGTACGCCAGCGTCGTCCGTACGGCACTCAATGCCAAGCGCCCCTTGTCCAACTGCCGGGATCGACAGCTCAACGGGGATAAACGCCGAGATCCGGTCCTGCCAGCCCATGCGGGTAAGACCTGCTGCAGCCAGTACAACCGCGTCAAAGCCTTCCGTCTCAAGCTTCCGGATCCTCGAATCGATATTGCCGCGGATGGAATCAAGCTCAAGATCCGGACGTATATTTTTAAGCTGGCTGGAGCGGCGCAGACTGCTTGTTCCGACACGCGCGCCGGCCGGCAGATCATCAAGCGAGCTCCCCTGCTTCATAATCAGGCAATCGCGAGGATCAACCCGTTTCGGAGTTGCGCCATTCATCAGTCCTTCCGGCAGCTCATAAGGCATATCCTTCATGCTGTGGACAGCCATGTCGATCTCGCCGTCAAGAAGGGCTTGCTCGATCTCTTTTACAAACAAGCCTTTTCCGCCAACCTTGGACAACGTGACATCCAGAATACGGTCACCCTTCGTCACGATTTTCCGAATTTCAAAATGGTAACCAAACCCGTGTCTCTCGCTGATGCGCTTCAACTCGTCAATGACTTGCCCCGTCTGCGTCAGCGCAAGCGCGCTCTGGCGTGTCCCTACCACGATTGTACGCGGTCCATTATCATGAGCTCCCATTATTGTCTTCCTCCCGTCGTCAATCCAAGGGCCTCTTTGCCCGAAGTCGTTCTACCCAAGCTTTCAGCTCAATGTCCGCATGATCCCGGAGCGGCACCTCTTCGGCGGCTAGCCTTAGAAGTGTTTCCCTCTCGCCAGGTTCAGAGACATCAGCCTTCACATAATCGCGCAGCCGTCTGAGCTGCTCCACGCTATATCCGTATTCTTCGCCGTATTGCCTTTCCAGCTCCCGTTTAAGCTTTGCAGAAAGGGCCGGACTTGCACCTGTTGCAGAGACGGCAATCAGCAGATCTCCGCGGCGTATAACCGAAGGGTTCAGAAACCCTCTTCCGGCTGCCTCATCAACCGTATTAACCAAAGCACCGGCCCGCCTGCCGTCATCCGCGATTCGTCGGTTAAGCCCGGAATCATCCGTTGCGGCAAACAGCAGGCGGGCATCTGTCGCATCTTCCGGCTCATAGGTCCGGCATTGCCACTGAAGAGATCCGCGTGCAACAAGCTCCTGCAGCCGGGCAGTAATCTGCGGACTGACAAGAATGACCGTATCCGCTCCCGCTTCCATTAGGCCTAACGCCTTGCGCTCGGCAATCCGTCCGCCGCCTATGATGACGCAGCGTTCGCCGCGAAGCTGAAGCATTACCGGGTAGTAGCCGTTCATGCGCATCCCCTCTTTTAGTGAAACGTCGACAAATAACTGGATAACAGATTAATAATCAACATAACAAATGCAATCAGATGAAGTCTTGCAAGCTGCGTGCCGGGCCGCCTTAGCATCGCCCTTTGAATGATATAATTGACGTAAAAGATCAAAGTCGCAAACGAGGTCAGCACCTTCCAGTCAAGCAGCAGCTGCGGGCGTCCTTCCGCAAGCAGCACGGTAACCGCAACCGATAAGGACATCGCAAGCAGCGGCACCCCGATTATAATCGCCCTATCCGAGAAACGTTCGATCCTATCGAGGCTTGGCAGCCTCCGCGTGAACGGGGTCCATCTTTTCCCTTTCAGCTGCTTGTGCAGGAACAGGTACATCCCCGCGAAGATGGATCCAATCGTAAGCGATGCATAAGCGCATAGCACCAAACTAATATGTACAAGGAGCAAGTCGCGCATCGCCTGCGAAACTCCAAACTGCTCATCCATTCCAGGCCGGCTGTACAAGTTAAGAGCCAGCACGGAGAAGCTGATGATGTTGACCAGAAAGACGAGAAACTCGATTTTGAAAAACTGGCTGATAACCAGGGATATCGTAACTAGCAGCCACGAAAAGCCTAGCCAATATTCAAAGGATGAAATTGCCGTTATCTCGAAATGGGTCACGAGCCGGCTCACCAGAATGACGGTTTGCAATATCCATACAAAAATAAGGAGCCCTGTTCCAATCCGCTTCGCTCTCCGGTTCGCATCCATGAAATCGGAGAAGTAAAACAGAAGGCTCAGGGCGTAAATATAAAGTATCGCGTCGTAAAGCCACTTTTGCGTAAAAAACATAAGCTTCCACCTTGCCGCCCTTCGCGATTATTCGGGTAGCGCGCTTTTATCGAAGGATGGACGCCAGTGCCGAAGCTGCCGGACGTGCAGGCATCGTTTTCTTTTTCGCTGCAGACGCCGTGTCTGCTTCAGCTTGTTTCGACTGGGCCAGCTCATCTTCAAGCGCAAACAACTTAACGAACATATCCATTGCTTCCTCGGAATGTTTCTCCCCGGCCATTTCTTTAATCCGCAGGATCGGATCTTGCATCATCTGGTTCACAATGCTCTTCGTCAGCTTGCGGATTACCTTCAGTTCATGCTCGTCCAGATCCGGCAGCTTGTTCGTCAGGCTGTTAAGCGTCTCTTCATGAATGTGGGCAGCCTTTGTCTGGAGCGCACGGATTAAAGGAACAACGCCAAGCGTCTTGTACCATTGCTCGAACTGCTCCGACTCTTGTTCAATCATCGTTTCGATCTTCTCCGCTTCCTTCCGGCGCTGCTCGAGATTGCTCGCTACAATACCTTCCAAATCGTCAATGTCGTACAGGAACACGTTCTCGACCGCGGCAATTCCCGGATCGAGGTCGCGCGGAACGGCGATATCGATCATGAACAAAGGCTTCGACTTCCGGCGCTTCATCGCCTCGGCTACCGCTTGGCGTTCCAGCACATAACCGTCCGCTCCCGTAGAGCTGATCACAATGTCCGCTTCGTGAAGCTTGCTTGCCGCGTCTTCCATCGAGCAGGCAATGCCGTTAAACTTCTCTGCCAGCTGGGTCGCGCGCTCGTACGTCCGGTTCACCACAATAACGCGGTCAGCGCCGTTCGCGTACAAATGCTTCGCCGTAAGCTCGCCAGTCTCGCCGGCGCCGATGACCATAACCGTCTTCTTGCTGAACTGGCCAAAAATCCGCTTTCCAAGCTCAACAGCCGCATAGCTGACCGATACCGCCGATTCTCCAATCGTTGTCTCCGAATGAGCACGCTTGGCCATCGTAACCGCTTGTTTGAACAGCATGTTGAACAGGGTGCCTGTCGACTTCTGCTGCTGCGCAAGCGCAAAAGCATCCTTTACTTGTCCCAGAATTTGCGTCTCGCCGATCACCATCGAATCAAGCCCGCTTGTTACCCGGAATAGATGCTCGATAGCCCTGTCATCCTCATGCATATATAAATGGCTAGTGAACTGCTCTCTAGGCAGCTTGAACCACTGCTCCATAAAGCTGCGGATATAATGCCCGCATAGATGGTGTCTGTCCACTACCGCATACAGCTCGGTACGATTGCAGGTCGCAACAATGACACATTCCATAATGCTGCTCGTGTTCATCAGCTGTTTCAATGCTTCCGGCAATTCTTTCTCGGCAATCGCAAACCGTTCTCTTACTTCAACGGGAGCCGTCCGGTAGTTCAAGCCGACTACGATAATGTGCATGCGCGTTCACCTGCCTTTCTTCAAAATTAACTTTAGAATGATTATAACATAGTTCGACAAGCCGTACGGCTTCATATTGGCTTCATTTATGAATAATGTTTGAAAACCCTCATTGCCATTATTCCCTGTTTATGCAAAGAAAATAACCATGGACCGAGGTCTATGGTTATCTCTATATCTTTTCAATTTAAAAGCTTAAACAAGCTCAACTTGTTGCATTTTTGGTTCTTCTACTTTCAACTCGCCCATGCCGCGAACAAGCTTCTTAGCATGAGTAGTCGTTGGCTTCAGTACAGCGATCATGTAGTCAATCGCAAGCTGTGGATCCACAGTTTCACCGCATGTGTAGCAGTCGAGAGCGGCGAATCCCTTCTCAGGATACGTATGAATCGAGAGATGACTCTCCGACAGCAATACAAGTACTGTTGCTCCTTGAGGCTCAAATTGTTTCGATTGCACCGATAATACGGTAGCGCCGCATGCTTCAGCAGCCTCCACCATTTGGGCTTGCAAAAATTCAGCGTTGTTCAGCAGATCAAAGTCTACTCCCCAAGTATCAACAGCAACGTGTCTTCCGAAAGTTGAATATTCCATCTTCCGGTTCCCCCTTCCTAGGAATAAAATGTTTAAAAAAATTTCATCCGCTAGGACCTACGTCATTCACTTCCCGAGGGAATAATCTCTCGCAACATAACCATGTCCTGAGTGAATCCTGGTTCCTATTTTGTTTAGACCAATGTTTTCAACGAGATTAAAAATAACATCTATTGGGCAGAATTGCAACCCTTTTTTTCGGGAAGAAACGAAAACTTTTTTCCGCTTTAATCCCGTATACACAGTATGTAGGTGAAGCGGTTTCGGTACCTTGCGAGGCGTCCATTCCGATATCATTTTTTTGTGAACAAAAGCAAAAAAAGAAGCCGCATTCAGCGGCTCCCAGGTTCAAGGCTTATCGGTTAAGCTTCAAATACAAACAACTTCTTGGTCAGCATCGCTAGTCTTTCGTCGATGCCGGCAATTTGCAGACGGTCCTTCGTTTGATTGCGCAGGTCAAGCAACTCGTTAATCGCGTTGTTGACCAGCTCGATTTCACGTTCGATCAAGCGGCTCTTGAACACACGCTCCAACTGGCCGACCGTATCCTTGTATTCGAATACGACCCGTGTGCCCGACGATGTGCTTTCAACGATTTTGCGGACGCTGCCATTTGTATAATGGTAGATCATCGTATAATGGCTGTAGATACGATTAACAACTGCGTCTCCACGGAAAGCCGTCACGGCTTTGCGCATGGCGTTGGTCAGCTTGGGGTGAATCAGGCGGCAAGAGAGTTCACATACATAGTGGTCTTGCTGACGTTCAAACGTCAGTGTGACCTCTTCCTTCCCTGCTACGTCTTCGAGAACCAGCTCCTGGTTTCCGTTATCGAGGACCTTCACGTTCATGCATACCTGCTGGTCATCGAAAAACCGAATAAATTGCTTCATCTCATCGCTCGTCAATTGCAGTTTGGCACTTACATACTCTGTGGCTAGCCGCTGAGCCATAAAAATCTCCTCAATTCTTTAAACTTGCGCTTTTGTTCTTAATGCCTAAGTATATTATACGTGATCAGAGCTTTTTATTCCTGCCGTTCAGCCTCGATATTCTCGCATATTTCTGAAAAATCCCGTAGATTTCACGAGGAACGCTGTATTTCTTGCTGTATCCTCTGCATTATAGAGGAAGTTATTGATCTATCTCCGTTATATGCCCAATCGCTCCATTAATGACCTCCCACAGCTTCTCGCGGCCAAGCCCCGTCTCCGAAGAAAACATGACCAGCGAGTCGCGCGGATCCGCCTCAAGCGTTTCTTTGATTACCTTTACATGCTTGTCCCATTTGCCTTTCGGGATTTTGTCCGCTTTCGTGCAGACGATGCAGGTCGGCACATTGTAATGCTTAAGCCAATGATACATAAGTACATCGTCCTTTGATGGAGCATGACGCATATCGATAACAAGAAGCTGCAGCTTCAGTTCCTTGCGGTCGCGAATATAAGTCTCGATCATTTGCCCGAAAAGCTCTCGCTGCGTTTTTGATACTTTCGCATAGCCATAGCCGGGAAAATCGACGAAATAGACCATGTCATTCACGCGATAATAGTTAAGCTGCTGCGTCTTGCCGGGCTGCGAGCTTGTTCTTGCCAGGTTTTTACGCAAGATCAATTTGTTAATGAGCGACGATTTACCGACATTGGAACGCCCTGCCAGAGCAATCTCTGGCAAGGCGTCAACTGGATATTGCGAAGGTCTTACTGCACTTATGATAAATTCTGATTGAGTAATTTTCATCCGATTACTGTTCCTGCTTTCTCTTCGGTGTTAGCCGGCAGCAGCGCATGCTGCAGAACTTCGTCCATATGGCTGACAGGAACAAAAGTCATTTCACTGCGTACGCTGTCCGGAATATCGCTTAAGTCGCGTTCGTTATCCTTCGGCAGAAGCACCTTTCGGATGCCTGCCCGATGAGCGGCGAGCGATTTTTCCTTCAAGCCGCCAATCGGAAGCACGCGGCCGCGCAGCGTAATCTCGCCAGTCATCGCCACTTCCTTCGATACATACCGGTTCGTCAGGGCGGAGATTAAAGCGGTTGCCATCGTTATGCCGGCAGATGGTCCGTCTTTAGGTATCGCGCCCTCCGGAATATGAATATGGATATCCTTGTTTACATGGAATTCGGGATCGATACCAAGCTCAATGGCCTTGGACCGCGTATAACTGAATGCGGCCTGCGCCGATTCTTTCATCACGTCGCCAAGCTTGCCGGTCAAGGTAAGCTTGCCGCTGCCCGGCATAACCGTTACCTCGATCACCAGCGTATCGCCGCCTACCTCGGTCCAAGCGAGGCCTGTTACGGCACCGATCTGATTCTCGACCTCGGCCGTGCCATGACGGAACTTCGCAGGTCCAAGCCATTCCTTCAGCAGCTGAGGCGTAACCGTCAACGTCGCTGCCGAAACCTCCGCGTGGGCTTGCTTTTCCTCCGTTGCTGCAGCATTATCGTCTCCACCAAAAGCCGCCTCCAGCGTATTCAGCTCGGGAGCTTCATACGGCTGACCGGCCAAATCGCCTTCGGTCCGCTCCTTGCTGCCAGCCTGCGGCTTGGAACCCTCGGATACAATATGCTTCGCGGCTTTCCGGCTCAAAGCGGCAATTTGCTGCTCCAGATTCCGCACGCCGGATTCACGCGTATATTCGCGGATCAGCTGCAGGATAACCTCGTCCTCGACGACTAGCTGATTTTCCGCCAGTCCATGCTCCCTGCGCTGCTTCGGCAGAAGGTAGCGTTCCGCGATCTGCTGCTTCTCCAGCTCCGTATAGCCCGGAATGTAGAGCACTTCCATCCGGTCTAGCAGCGGACGCGGAATATTATGCAGCGAGTTGGCCGTTGTGACAAACATCACGTTAGACAAATCGAACGGCACCTCGATGAAGTGGTCGCTAAACGTATTGTTCTGCTCCGGATCAAGCACCTCAAGCAATGCGGATGAAGGATCACCGCGGAAATCGCTTGCCATCTTGTCGATCTCGTCGAGCAGGAAGACCGGATTATAGGATCCTGCGGTCTTCATCCCCTGAATGATCCGTCCGGGCATAGCGCCTACATACGTGCGGCGATGACCGCGGATTTCCGCTTCGTCGCGAACGCCGCCCAGCGAGATTCGAACGAATTTGCGGTCAAGCGATTTGGCAATCGAACGGGCAAGAGAGGTTTTGCCGACACCAGGAGGCCCTACAAGGCAAAGGATCGGTCCTTTCATCTTCTTCACCAGCTGCTGTACCGCCAAATATTCAAGCACGCGTTCCTTCGGCTTCTCCAGGCCGTAGTGATCGTTGTTTAGGATCTCTTCCGCCTTGCTTAGGGATAAGTCGTCTTCCGTATGCTTGCTCCAAGGCAATGCTAATAACCAATCGATATAATTGCGGATCACGCCGCCCTCGGCGGAGGTTGCGGGCATTTTTTCCAGACGGTCGATTTCCTTCTCGACTTTCTCCCGCACATTGTCAGGAACTCCCGCTTCATTCAGCTGATTGCGAAGCTCCTCGACCTCGCCGGCGCGTCCTTCCTTCTCGCCAAGCTCCTTCTGGATCGCTTTCATCTGCTCGCGCAAATAATATTCCTTCTGCGTCTTCTCCATCTGCTTTTTGACGCGCTGGTTAATTTTGCGTTCGAGCTCAAGCACCTCGCGCTCATTATTCAGGATATCAAGCAGACGCTCCAGACGCTCCCGGACATCGATGGTCTCGAGAATATCCTGCTTATCCTTGATCTTCAGCGACAAATGGCTTGTAATGACATCGGCAAGCCTGCCCGGCTCATCGATATCCGATACCGCCGCAAGCGTTTCCGGCGTGACCTTCTTCGATAGCGAAATATAATGCTCGAACTGGCTGAGTACCGACCGCATAAGCGCATCCACTTCGGGATCGTCAGTCTCCGGCTCAGGAAGCTCGAGCACCGTTACTTCGTAAAACTGTTCATTAGGTACATAATCCACAACCTCTGCCCTTACAACGCCTTCAACAAGCACGCGGATCGTACCGTTTGGCAGCTTAAGCATCTGTCTGACCTTCGCAATGGTGCCGACGCGGTAAATATCGTCTTCTGTAGGCTCTTCAATATTGACTTCGGATTGCGAGCACAGAAGAATCATATGATCGTCGATCATGCATTTCTCCAGCGCCCGCACCGATTTGTCCCTTCCCACATCAAGGTGGAGCACCATGCTGGGATATACAAGCAGCCCCCTTAAAGGAAGCAGGGGAAGCCGACGGCCTTTTGTTTTTCCGGATCCCACACCAGCACCTCCAATTGTTTCGAATACCCTATTTTATCATTCCACGGAATCCGCCTGCAAATAGGGAACCCCCGAAGCGATAAAAAGATCGGAACCGACATGGTTTTCAACCTCTGCGACGACGGTTTCGCCAATTGGGAAGACATATCTGAACACCTCGTCAACCCGGTCAACCGGTATGACTTTCAGCCCTTCCAGATTCGCGAAAATCACCTGCCAGTTCTCGCGCGGAATAATGACCGTCTCCGCGCCAGCCTGGAACGCCGCTTCTACCTTCGCAAGCACGCCGCCTACCGGCTTCACGTTGCCGTGTATGCCAATCTCGCCGGTCATCGCCAGCTTGTTGTCAATCGGCACCTCTTTGATTGCGGAGGCAATTGCCGTTGCCATGGCAATACCGGCGGATGGTCCGTCGATTGGCGTGCCGCCAGGGAAGTTGATATGCAGGTCATAATCCTGCGGGTTCAGTCCGTAACGGCGGAGCATCGTCAGCACGTTTTCAACCGAACCCTTCGCCATGCTTTTCCGTCTAAGTGTCCGGGAACCGCCTCCCAGCTCTTCCTCGTCGACAACGCCGGTAATCGTATATTGGCCTTTGCCGGCAGCCGCCGGAATAGCGCTGACTTCGATTTCAAGCAATGTCCCCATATTAGGACCATACACCGCTAAGCCGTTAACGAAACCGATCTGTGGCGCTTCCGGCACTTTGCGGTCCGGACGAGGCGGAATTTGGCTGCTGTTCACAACCCATTCCACATCCGCTGCCGTGATGGCATCCCGTTTCTCGGATAAAGCGATACCGGCGGCAAGCTGAATAACGTTAACCGCTTCGCGTCCGTTCGTCGCATATTTCTTCACTACGTCCACGGCATCCGGACATGGAGCAAAGCCGATTTTTTTAACGGCGTTCTCGGCAATAGAAGCAATCTCGCTTGCGAGCAGCGGACGGAAATAAATCTCCATGCAGCGCGAGCGGATAGCCGGAGGCAGATCCTGCGGCGAACGCGTTGTAGCACCCACAAGACGGAAGTCGGCAGGCAGACCGTTTTGGAAAATATCGTGGATATAAATCGGGATATTCGCATCCTCCGAATTATAATAAGCACTCTCCAGGAATACCTTGCGGTCTTCCAGTACTTTTAACAGCTTATTCATCTGGATGGGATGCAATTCACCGATTTCGTCGATAAAAAGGATCCCGCCATGCGCCTTTGTCACCGCACCCGGCTTCGGCTGCGGAATGCCGGCTACGCCCATCGCCCCGGCTCCTTGATAAATAGGGTCGTGAACGGAGCCGATCAGCGGATCGGCAATTCCGCGTTCATCGAACCGGGCCGTAGTTGCGTCAATCTCGGTAAACTTTGCTTCGTTCAGAAACGGCGAGGAAGGATTCTTCTTCGCTTCCTCCAATACTACGCGGGCAGCCGCCGTCTTACCGACACCCGGAGGTCCGTAAATAATGACATGCTGCGGATTGGCGCTGCAAAGCGCCGCCTTAAGCGCGCGCAGACCGTCTGTCTGCCCCACGATGTCCTGCATCGCCTGCGGCCGTGTTTTCTCCGCAAGCGGCTTGGTCAGCGAGATGGAACGCAGCTTGCGCAGCTTATCCATCTCCTTGCGCGATTCCCGATCGACCGCAGAGCGGTTCGTCTTTTGATTGCGCAGCAGATTCCAGAAATATAAACCAATAACCACAGCAAAAAAGACTTGGATCAGCATCAAAACCATACTTAAACTCATTAATATCTTCTCCTCTCAAAGCGAACTATTCCGGCAAAAGAGTACGTAATTGGTAGTATTGCCCCTTGCTGCAGGGAATAATCGCTTCCGGAAGAAAAAAGAGGCATTCCTCGTCAACCGCCGATTGGGGTTGCTTCAGAATGCCTCTTTTATTAGATGGCAGAGAGTTCGTTATGCATGCGCATGATTTTTGCGTCCCGGAATTTCGCCAGTCGCTTCGAAAACGCGTACGATCTCGTCGATTTCTTTCTTAAGCTCGTTAAGAAGCTCTGCTTCCGGCACTTTGCGGATCATCTCTCCGTAACGGAACAGCATGCCTTCGCCTCGTGCACCCGCAATGCCGATATCCGCCTCGCGTGCTTCACCGGGGCCGTTAACGGCGCAACCAAGAACGGACACCTTGATTGGCACCTTCACCTTGGAGATATACTCCTCCACCTCGTTCGCGATCGAGAAGAGATCGATATCCAGGCGTCCGCAAGTCGGACAGGAAATCAGGGTTGCCGCGTTCGTAATCAGGCCAAAGGTCTTGAGCAGCTCGCGGGCTACCTTAACCTCTTCTACCGGATCCGCACTCAAGCTGATACGCACCGTGTTGCCGATTCCCATCGCGAGCAATGCGCCGATACCAGCGGAGCTCTTGATTGTCCCGGAATGAAGCGTACCGGCTTCGGTAATGCCAAGATGCAGCGGATACTTGATTTTCTCCGCAGCCATGCTGTAAGCCGCAATCGCCATCGGCACGTCGGACGCTTTCAGCGATACGATAATATCATGGAAATCCAGCTCCTCCAGAATGCCGATATGGAAGAGCGCGCTCTCCACCATCGCTTCCGGCGTAGGGTAGCCGTATTTCTCCAGCAGATGGTTCTCAAGCGAGCCGGCATTAACGCCGATCCGGATTGGAATGTTGCGTTCCTTGCAAGCCTTCACGACAGCTTCAATCTTCTCGCGGCGACCGATGTTGCCCGGGTTAATCCGGACTTTATCAATGCCGTTCTCAATCGCCAGAAGGGCAAGACGATAGTCGAAATGAATATCGGCAACAAGAGGGATATGAATCCGTTTCTTAATTTCCTTAATCGCATCAGCAGCTTCCTTATTGTTGACGGTAACCCGCACAATCTGGCAGCCTGCTTCTTCCAGTCGCAAAATCTCGGCTACTGTAGCCTCTACATCAGCCGTCTTTGTTGTACACATACTCTGAATGATGACTTCATTGCTGCCGCCAATCGTCAGGTTGCCGACTTTGACCGGCACAGTATCCTTGCGCAAATACATAAAATGATCTCTCCCATGAACGTCAAAAGTCCACCCTTTGACGAGCGAAAAAAATCCGCAGCCAAAGGGTGGAGGCGATGACGGTAATGAACTTAGGCGCTTTCTTCCTTCTTCTTGCCCTTCTTCGCAGTCAACTCCGGCATGATTTTGTCTTTTACGTTTTTCTCCGTAATAAGACAAGTGCTCACGTCGTCGCGCGAAGGGACTTCGTACATCACTTCAAGCATAATACCCTCGATAATGGCACGCAAGCCGCGGGCACCCGTGTTCCGTTTGATCGCTTCTTTGGCGATTGCTTCCAGAGCAGCAGGTTCAAAGTCCAGCTTCACGTTATCCATCTCAAGCAGCTTCTGGTACTGCTTCACCAAAGCATTCTTCGGCTCGGACAAAATACGCATCAGGGCTGCTTCATCAAGCGGCTCCAAAGTCGAAATAACCGGCAAACGGCCTACGAACTCAGGGATCAAGCCGAATTTAAGCAAGTCTTCCGGCAGAACCATGGACAGGTATTCGCCCGGCTTCAGGTCCTTTTGAACCTCGCCGGTCGAGCTGAAACCGATCACTTTTTTGCCGATACGGCGTTTGATCAGCGATTCCAGACCGTCAAATGCGCCGCCGCAAATGAACAGGATGTTCGTTGTATCGATTTGGATAAACTCTTGGTGCGGGTGCTTGCGTCCGCCTTGCGGTGGTACGGATGCAACCGTGCCTTCGAGAATTTTGAGCAATGCCTGCTGCACGCCTTCGCCGGATACGTCGCGAGTAATCGACGGATTCTCGGATTTGCGCGCTACTTTATCAATCTCATCGATATAGATAATGCCGCGTTCGGCCTTCTCCACATCGTAATCCGCAGCTTGAATGAGCTTCAGCAAAATGTTCTCAACGTCTTCGCCGACATAGCCGGCTTCCGTCAGCGAAGTTGCGTCCGCAATCGCAAACGGTACGTTCAGGATTTTTGCCATCGTTTGAGCAAGCAGCGTTTTACCCGAACCTGTAGGACCTACAAGCAGGATATTGGATTTTTGAAGCTCAACGTCTTCAATCTTGCTTTGCGAGTTGATCCGTTTGTAATGGTTGTATACCGCAACGGAAAGGGATTTCTTCGCAAATTCCTGACCGATTACGTACGAATCAAGAATAGCACGGATATCCTTTGGTTTCGGAATGTCCTTCAGATCAAGCTCTTCCTCATGTCCAAGCTCCTCTTCCACGATTTCCGTGCAGAGCTCGATGCATTCGTCGCATATATAAACGCCGGGACCGGCTACCAGTTTACGTACTTGCTCCTGGGATTTTCCGCAGAACGAGCATTTCAGCTGGCCCTTCTCATCATTGAATTTAAACATGCCTTTTCACCCCTTCGATTAAATCCTTAGGATACCGGAGTTGTTATTACTTTGTCAATCAAACCATAATTCAGAGCGTCTTCCGCGCTCATGAAATTATCGCGATCCGTATCGCGGTCGATTTTCTCGTAAGGCTGACCGGTACGCTCCACATAGATTTGATTCAGCTTTTGCTTCGTCTTCAGGATCCAGTCCGCATGGATTTTAATATCCGATGCCTGGCCGCGAACGCCGCCAAGCGGCTGATGAATCATAACTTCCGCATTCGGAAGGGCGAAACGTTTGCCTTTCGCGCCGGCTGTAAGGAGGAGCGAGCCCATGCTTGCCGCCATGCCCATACAAATCGTAGATACGTCAGGCTTAATATATTGCATTGTATCATAAATCGCCATACCGGCCGTTACCGAGCCGCCAGGCGAATTAATGTACAAATGGATGTCTTTCTCCGGGTCGTCGGCCGCCAGAAAAAGCAGCTGTGCGATAACAGAGTTTGCTACATCATCATCGATAGCGCTCCCGAGAAAAATGATTCTGTCCTTGAGCAAGCGCGAGTAAATATCGTAAGACCGTTCTCCGCGATTCGTTTGTTCAACTACGATAGGTACCAGATTCATGCGACCAACCTCTTTTCTATTATGGCTTTTTGGTTCATGTTTTCTATTGTATCACGTCAAATGATCAATGTCATTTTTCCATAATACAGTATACGGTGAGCATCGCTCGATATGTACTGAAGATCATTCTTCAGGTAAGGCTATTGCATTATGTAGGGTGAAAAGAAGGCACGTATCTGACGATGACGTGCCTTTTTTCCTATTTATTCAATTGATCTATTACGCTCCAGCAACTTCAGCTGTTTTGCTGTTTTCAACGAGGAATTCAATCGTTTTGCGAAGCTCGATGTCTTCTTTCAAGCTGTCGATTTGACCGTTTTTCTCGAAGATGTCGCGAAGCTCAGCCGCAGGACGGTTGTAAGCTTTCGACAGGGATTCGAGTTCTTCGTTTACGTCTTCTTCGGAAACCTGAATGTTTTCCGCTTTAGCGATCGCGTTCAGAACCAGGTTGTTGCGAACGCGTTTCTGTGCGTCTTCTTTCATTTGATCGCGCAGAACTTGCTCGCTTTGGCCGGAGAACTGATAGTACAGGTCGATGTTCATGCCTTGCATGCGAAGACGGTTCTCGAAATCGCGGAGCATAAAGTCAACTTCAGTGTTAATCATTGGTTCCGGCACTTCTACTTCAGCAGCTTCAGCCGCTTTTTCGATTACAGCGTTTTGCAGGTTGCGTTCCGCTTCGCCCTCTTTGTTTTCTTTCAGCTTGGAGACAAGATCCTGCTTGTACTCTTCAAGAGTGTCGAATTCGCTGATGTCTTTTGCGAACTCATCGTCAAGAGCCGGCAGATTTTTGCGTTTGATTTCATGCAGTTTTACTTTGAACACAGCTGGTTTGCCAGCCAGGTTCTCAGCATGGTAGGACTCAGGGAATGTTACTTCAACATCCTTGAAGTCGCCTGTTTGCATGCCAACAACTTGATCTTCAAAGCCTGGGATGAAAGAGTTGGAACCCAGTTCAAGGGAATAGCTTTCCGCTTTGCCGCCGTCGAATGCTTCGCCGTCTACATAACCGTCGAAGTCGATTACAGTGATATCGCCGATTTGAGCAGCACCTTCTTCAACAACAGTCAGCTCAGCGTGGCGTTGTTGCAGGCGCTCCAGTTCAGTGTTAACTTCTTCGTCGCTAACTGTCGCCTCAAAGGATGGAACTTCCAGACCTTTGTATTCGCCGAGAGTTACTTCAGGGCGAACGATAACTTTCGCTTTGAATTTGAACGATTGGCCTTTAGCGAATTGTTCAACGTCGATTTCCGGACGGTCAACAGGACGTTGCTCCGTCACTTTTACTGCTTCTTCGTAAGCTTGCGGCAACAGGATGTCAATTGCATCCTGGTACAGGCTTTCCACGCCGAAACGGGATTCGAACATTCCACGAGGCACTTTACCTTTACGGAAGCCAGGTACGTTTACCTTTTGAACGACTTTCTTAAATGCTTGATCAAGTGCTGCAGCGACTTTCTCAGCATCAACCTCAACGTCGATCGACACGAGGTTCTTGTCTATTTTTTCCCAAGTTGCTTTCATTTTATGCTTTCCCCTCCAAAATTACGCATCACGCCAATTAGTATTCGCTTCATAAACCACTCTATTATAATCAACCTTGGCCATCATTTCAAGGCTGATGATCATCTTCGTTAGATTGCTGCATGGCAGCTACCTGCCGAAGAGTCCTGCATGCCTGCTCGTAACGGAACCTCAATGGTTCGGTTATGCCATACGCCTCGCGGATATCGTCATCGTTCGCGGAGCCGTAAACCGTAAGCAGCAAGGTCAAATGGAGCGCAGCCGCATAGCTGTCGACCGTCTCGTCATCCTCCCTCTGCATCCACTGGTAGGCCGAAGTTCCATACAGAAATTGGAGACTTTCCTTCCACAGTTCCCTGGCAAAATGAGGAAGAGTCGGATCGTCCGCTTCCGTCACGGCTTCCACCCGCTCCAGAATCCGGATGACGGGCTGCGGAAAATCATCCAGCGCCAGCGGTGTCGCCTCTATATCAAGCTCCACCTTCTCGCCCATCCGGTCAAGCATGACCGAACCGGATATCTCTCGCTTCTTCAGGCATTGCAAAGCCTTGAATTGCACAGCTGGGTGAATGGTCTTGCCGCTCGAGCTCGTGAGCCAGTCCAACATGACCTGGTCCACCTCCGGCGAGTGTATGTATGCCGCGCGTTCCAGCGCCAGGATCTGCTGATCGATCATCGGATGATGCTCCATAATATAGAGCACTTGCTTGATATAAGCTTCATCCTGCTCCGGCGGGTTCAAGAGCTGCTCGCGAAAGCTCTCTTCGCTCTCTCCCTCTTCTTCGTCCGCGCCGCTTGGCATACCGGCGCCTTCGGAGCCCGGAAACGCCATTTCCAGCCAGGTAAGGAGGCTGCCCCATTCCTCGTAATGCCGTTCATCCTCACCGCGGCACTGCAGCAGGAAGCGGAGCAGATTTTTGGCTTCGCTGTATTGCTCGGATTCCAGCATGCGGGTGAGCTGAATTTGATAATGATCCAGCATCTTCGGAAATAAATATACGTTGTCTGGTGTAGTTATGGTATCACCGCCTTATCGGTCAAACCGCATCATTCGTCTGCCTGTTGCTTGCGTTCGATTATATCACGGAACCTATAAATATAAAAACTCACTTCCCTTTAGTCTTGATTTTCTATTCGCGCCTATGCTATATTTACCAAGCGAATTTGATTCACCAGTATGGTTTAAGACATTTTTAAAAAATACCACTTGCCAAGCCAATCAACTACATGCTATACTCACTCTTACGTGTCCCAGTAGCTCAGCCGGATAGAGCACACGCCTTCTAAGCGTGCGGTCGGGGGTTCGAATCCCTCCTGGGACGCCAGTTAAACAAATTACGTCGCGATTGATGACGATTTAAAACCCGCAAAAATCTTGTTAATTCAAGTGTTTGCGGGTTTTTTGTTGTCTTCGTATATACATCAAGAATACGATTGAAGTAGATAAGTTTTGAATTTATTTTGCACATTTTTTACACATGTCTACTTTGCATTTTTAGTTACTTCTATATAAGTGAGATGATCTTTAACACTTCATTCAATGGCATTCCACTCTTAACAGCTAACTCTTCACAAAAACAGCAGCAGATACATACCGGCTGCTGGCGTGCTGTTTTTAACTAACTTCCCCCGTTGACCCGTAAATAAAAAAAGCTCAAACGGAAATTATAGTTTTGAGGTGAATTCAAATAAAAAAACACTTAAAGTGTCTAACACTTTCCATTGCAGTGCTTGTCTGTTACGCGGTCATTCAAACATCTCCAACTAATGCACAACCAAAAGAGGACAAGGTTTATAAAACAACGTATGCAACAACTGAAGACATTTTCCTAGACACCATATATCCTGAACTAAATAAGTTTGTGTTAGGCCAGTATGACGCACAAGTGCATTAGTCAGAGCTCAAAATTATAGAAATTAGTCGACTAGTGAGCCCCAGCAAATTTACTAATCAAGCAAAGATAATGATTAAAGTAAATGGAGAAGATGTCCATCACTGGGGTTTAGACACAATCACTCTAAATTACGACTCCCATTATCACAACAGTGAAGTAAATAATACTAAGTACTAGGTATCTCTTGTTGCTAGCCCTAACAACCGGCATGCGATTTGCTGAATTGGTTGGTTTGACAAGGGATGATTTTGATTTCAAACGTAATGAGATCAGGATTAATAAGACTTGGGGATATACAAATACAATGCACGAGGGTTTTGGGGCAACAAAGAACGAACAATCTGTTCGTGCCATTAAAGTGGACAGCCATACTATGGAAGTCTTTAATACGTGGTTTGATCAAACACGAAACAATATTCATGGACTTGTATTCTTTAGCCCACAATCTAAATATAAGGTTATTAGCAATAATGCTGCTAACAAGGAACTTGAGAATTTGTTAATTGAACTCGGAATCGAGCCAATCAGCGTGCACGGACTAAGGCATACGCATGCCAGTGTGATGTTATATAAAGGTATTTCCATCTACTATGTGAGTGAGCGTTTGGGACATGGCGATATTGAAACAACGCTGTCTCACTATGCACATATTGTTAAAGAACTGCGGGAAAAAGATGAAAACACAACAACATCATTGTTCGAGAGAATGGCAAATTAATAAAACAAGGCAGCCGATTATGCTCAGCTGCCTTATTTTCATTCTTACTTGAATGGCATTTCTAGTTCTTTAAGTTCACTCGTAACCTGTTCTGCTTCTTCCAAATTCTTAGCAGGCGAACTTATAACAAGTTTAGACGCCCCGTCATAATTCTTAGATGTAAGTTGTTTATATAGATCAGGATCATCTACTTCAAAAGTTATTCTTTCATCTTTAGGATCAAAGAAAACCTGACCTATATACATTGCTTTACTACCCACATAGTATTTTATTCCGAATGAACTCACAAATCGTACATTATCAAACTTGATGTCACCTATTGTTAATGAACCACTAAAATTATAGTTCTTTTTATTGTAAGTCCCTTCTAGGATAATCTCTGTTTCTTTATTAAAATTATCGCCATAGATATATGCTGGACTATCCATTTTTATTTTCTGATTTGGATTTGAACAACCTATACACATTGCGGAAAGAATAGCAACCATTAATAAACTAAATATTGTTCTCACTAAAACCACTTCCTTTGTTTAAATAAAATTAAGAACAGGATTAGACCCTGTTCTTAATTTTAATTTTACTAATAATAAATTGAAAATTTAAAAAGCAACTTCCCCCCAGCGTTACGCTATAAAAGAGGATAATGAGTAAATTTTTTATTCCTATCTTAAAAGTTGAATGCTTATATCCGGATTTTCTTTTTGAATTACCTTAAGAGACGCTTAAACAATTATCATTGTTTCACCATTTAGGGAATCATTACTATTGGACCATTAGAATTAATGACTATTTATCTATTGTTAACCGTTTGTAAACATGCTGTCTTTAACTTCAGTTATTGAGAAAGTATATTTTTTTCGTATCTAGAATTAATTCAAAGGGTTAGTTTATTTTTGTCGTTTTACACACTTTTTACACATTAATTCGAAAAAACCTTGCAATTTAAAGGATAAGTTAGGCTTATCTACGTCCTCCTGGGACGCCATTTTTATGCCTATTCATAACCCGCAACACCTTGTTCATCAAGGGATTGCGGGTTTTTTGCGTTATTTTCGGACACAGCCCAATAGGAAATCCCCGTCAAGCTATATCTTCCGTTACGCTTCTACTCCACAGCTGCTAATTGAAGAGCTATTCCTTGCCATTACGTTGTTGGTTTCACGATTGGTCAGAACGGTTTTCTCATGGGTCACGCCCCAGTCCCTCATCAGTACGATAAGCGGCCTTAACGATTCGCCAAACTCGGTTAGCGAGTACTCCACCCTTGGCGGAATCTCCTTATAAATTTCCCTGTGGATGACGCCGTCGCTTTCCAATTCCCTCAATTGCAGCGTAAGCATACGCTGCGTGATCCGGGGAAACAGTCTGCGCAGCTCGTTAAAGCGTTTAGGTCCTTCCGTCAAATGGTACAGAATAACGCCTTTCCACTTGCCGCCGATGACGTCTACCGTAACGGTAACCGGGCATCCGAAATTAATGATATCCGTTTTATTATCCATGATTAAAACCCCTTTGCTTTGAAACTTGTAAGCTGTTTTCCTTGCCAGTCCTTTAGTATCTTTTTTAATACTATCACACAATATTGATATTATCCTACAAAAATGTGCGTACTTGTTGCCATGCATACGGGAATGTAAGATCTAATTTATCAACGCGTTGATCAATAACCGGATACATGGAAGGAAGGCACTAATAATGAATAACGTAAAAATAATGAATAACGTACAAAAAAAGAAAGAAATTTTGGATGCATACGCATTCCGGCATGCCACCAAGCAATTTGATCCCGACCGGAAAATCTCCGACGAGGATTTTCGGTTTATTTTGGAAACGGGAAGACTATCTCCGAGCTCCGTCGGGTTTGAGGGATGGAAATTCCTCGTCGTTCAGAACGAAGAGCTCCGGATGAAGATCCGCGAAGTTTCATTTGGCGGACAAGGACAGCTCCCTACCGCAAGCCACTTTGTCATTCTTCTTGCCCGCAAGGATGTAAGATACGATTCCAAATACGTCGAGTACATCTACAAGAATATCAAGGGCTTATCGGATGAGGCATTCAAGGCTATTCCCTCGGCGTACAAGAACTTCCAAGAGAATGATCTTCACATCCTTGATAACGAAAGAACGCTAATTGACTGGGCATCCAAGCAAACGTATATTCCGCTCGCCAACATGATGACGGCCGCTGCGCAAATCGGCATCGATTCATGCCCGATGGAAGGATACAACAAAGATAAGGTTACGGCTATTTTGAAGGATGCTGGCATCCTGGATGAGGAAGTATACGATCTGTCGGTCATGGTAACCTTCGGATATCGCGCGTCTGAGCCAAAACATCCGCAAGCCCGGCGTCCAATAGACGAAGTTGTCGAGTGGGTACATTAAGCAAGAGACCCGCAGGCGCCTTATTCTGCAAGGCGCCTGCGGGTCTCTGGTTGATTTATACGATAGCTGCGGATTTGTTCGCAACAAATTGATAAAGCTTCTCTACATGCTCGTCCGTCATTTCGCAGCTGTTGTCGTAAACAAGGATGGACGATTGCGGAATTTCCCAATGAATATCCGGTACGAAGGCTACGCGTTTCTCGAATTGCGACCAGTTATCCAGCTTCCATTGATCGCGTTCGGTCTGACGCCCGATAATGCGATTCTTCTGAAGCTCGATGTTCTCCAGCGTGACCACGATTACTTTTACGTCCACTTGCTCTCTTGTCAGACCCGCGCCCGAGATGACTTCTTCAATCCAAGCATTATTTTTAAGCTCCGCCGTAAAAGGAGAGATCATAAATACGTTTTGGCCGGCAGCCAGATTCTCGATGCAAATATCCTTGGTCGTATCGTATTCCAAATCGCGAAGGTTTTGTTTGTAGAAATCCGAATCGCGGTCGTTCTTGTCGAGCCCGTTACGTTCCAGCATCGCCTCAACGAAACGTCCCCCTACCGTATCGCGGTCCAGAAAAGCAGCCGGAATGCGTTCCGAAATTTTTCTGGCTACGGTTGTCTTGCCTGTACCTGCTACTCCTACGAAAAACACTAACTTTTGCAATGCTTGATGCCTCCACTTTAAAACTAGTTTTATCCTCCTATTGTACCACCCCTTGCCCAATAAAGGTATCACAAAGGTAACAAAATCCGTCAATTACGGACATTGCACTTACAAAAAAAAGGATAATGTTCTCCTGAGAGCGTCATTATCCCTTGTTGGTCTATTTTATAGACGGCCCGGATCCAAAATTCCCATCGCTTCTACATGCTTCCTGGTGGTCTCGGTTCCATGCTCATGTATAAACAGATAAATATCGCGGAGAATGGCATCGTAACCCGCATTCATCCGTTTATCGCTTGGAAGGTCCTGCAGCGTTCCTACCGCGTAATTGTAATGCCCGGTTATCGCCTCATCCATGCTGGATAAATCCTCGAACATCACCTGCAGCTGATTAAATTCCTCATCGTTTGCCAAAATCTCCAGCTCGTAGGAGGCCGCTCCCTGATCCCGCAAAATTTGCCCGGCCTGGACCGAGACATAATATTTTTTACGCTCATCGCCTGACATAGGTGAATACTCAGCTCCTTTTCACAAACATGCTCTTTTAGCATCCCCCGGCGGACAGACATTTTATCCCTTTTTTCCGCATATAACGGATATTATCTCTACAGGAGTCCAGCAGAAGAGAGGAATGAGATTATGTGTGGAATAACCGGCTGGATCGATTGGACCCGGGATTTAACCCAGGACAGCATCAGCCTGATCAAGATGACCGAGACATTAGCGCTGCGCGGTCCTGATGCATCGGGTACATGGATTTCATCCCACTGCGCGCTTGGCCACCGCAGGCTTAGCGTTATAGATCCCGAGAATGGCGCTCAGCCGATGATTCGGCGCTCGGGCGATGACACATATGTCGTTGTCTATAACGGCGAGCTTTACAACGCGCTTGAGCTGAGGAAAGAACTGGAGGACCGCGGTAGAACCTTTACGACCCACTGCGATACCGAAGTTCTTCTGGTGGCTTATATGGAATGGGGCAAGGCCTGCGTCGAACGGTTCAACGGCATTTTTGCCTTTGCGATTTGGGATGTTACCGAACAGGAGATGTTCCTGGCCCGCGACAGACTAGGCGTCAAACCGTTGTTCATCAGCTTTGCGGATGGACTTTTTATTTTTGGTTCCGAGCCAAAAGCCATTCTGGCCCATCCGGCTGTCAAAGCGGAGGTAGGAGCTGAGGGGTTGGCGGAAATCTTCATCATCGGTCCTGCCCGCACGCCGGGCCAAGGCGTATACAAAGATATTACGGAGCTGCTGCCGGGGCAATGCATGACGGTTACCCGTTCAGGCGTCCGCAAGACAAAATATTGGAGCCTTGAGACCATCCCCCACGAAGAGGATGTGGAAGCAACCGCCGAGCATGTCCGCGAGCTCCTGAAGGATACAACCGAACGCCAGCTTGTATCGGACGTGCCGGTTGGGACACTGCTCTCCGGCGGTCTCGACTCCAGCGCATTGACGGCGTTAGCCGTAAGTTATTACGAGCAGACCGGCCAAGGCAATGTAAACACGTATTCCGTGGATTACCGGGATAACGACAAGCATTTCAAGGCGCATGCCTTCCAGCCGAACAGCGACGCTCCATGGATTGAACGAATGGTTTCCCATCTGGATACGATTCATCATCCGATCCAGTTCGATACGCCGGAGCTGGTTGGCGCGCTGCGCGATGCGACGCTGGCACGCGATTTGCCGGGCATGGCGGACGTCGACGCTTCCCTCCTGCTGTTCTGCCGCGAGATTAAAAAAGGCGCTACCGTTGCCATTTCCGGTGAAGCGGCGGACGAAATCTTCGGCGGTTATCCGTGGTTCCACCGCGAGGAAGCGCTAAGCGCCAATACGTTCCCTTGGTCCCTTGCTTCTTCGATGCGGGCTGATCTTCTTGCGCCGGATGTTGCTTCATGGATCAAGCCGATTGATTATATTAACGACCGTTATGCGCAGGCGATTGCCGAGGTGCCTCATCTGGACGGAGAGTCCGAGACGGTACGCAAAATGCGCAAAATGTCGTACCTGAACATTACCCGTTTCATGCCTACTCTGCTCGATCGCAAGGACCGAATGAGCATGGCTGCCGGACTGGAGGTGCGGGTACCGTTCTGCGATCACCGGCTCGTGCAGTATGTCTGGAATATCCCTTGGGAGATCAAAACAGCCGGCGACCGCGAGAAGGGTATCCTTCGCCGGGCGTTACGCGGCGTGCTGCCCGAAGACGTGCTGACGCGCAAGAAAAGCCCGTATCCAAAAACGCATAATCCGAATTATCTGGCGGCCGTTAAAGGCCTGGTGCTCGATATATTAAACGATCCTTCCTCTCCGCTGCTCCCTCTCATTAATGTGAGCAAGATCAGAGAGCTCGCTGAGTCGGATTCGGCAAAATCGAATATACCGTGGTTTGGTCAGCTGATGTCCGGACCGCAGCTGTTTGCTTATTTGTATCAGGTGAATACTTGGTTGAAGGAGTATGGAGTTAGCGTGAAGTGAGTGTGAAGTGATCGTGAAGTGATAATCGCTGCGCATTCGAATGTTCTTCCGATCGCCATTGCTCGTGGATTCCTCTGATTAAATGGAATAGAGGTAGGAATCCCCTCACAAAAGCGAACACTTCGTTTCTCCAGAATCATTCGATCGCTCCGCTCACCAAACCTTTTGGGGAATAAAAAAAACGTCACCGGTTTAATCCGGTGACGTTTTTTGCATGGTTACTTATTGGAAAGCTTTTCAATCAGCTTTGCGAGAGCATTGCCGCGATGACTGATCGCCTGCTTCTCTTCCTTGGACAGCTCCGCCATCGAGCGGTTGAGCTTCGGAAGCCAGAATAACGGATCGTAGCCGAATCCGCCTTCACCGCGAGGCTTCTCGGCAATATAGCCGTCAACCGTGCCTTCCGTCTCGACAAACTCTCTGGTTGCCGGATCGTATAAAGCAAGTACGCAGACGAATTGCGCGGGGCTTAACAGCCGAGTGCCGTCCGCAAGAGGTTCGGCTGCATCCGGCGCATTCAGGCGCCTCAGCTCTTCCAGCAGCTTGGCGTTATTTGAAGCATCCGTAGCGCCTTCACCTGAATATCGAGCCGAATAGACTCCCGGTGCTCCGCCAAGCGCCGTTACACGCAAGCCGGAATCGTCGGCGAGCACGGGTACGTTAAATGCGTCTCCTGCCGCTTTCGCTTTAATCCGGGCATTGGCGGAGAACGTATCGCCGTCTTCCACGATATCCGGAAAATCCGGATATTCGTTCAGGCTGACAACCGTTCGTCCAAGCTTCGCGAAAGCATGGGCGAATTCTCTCACCTTGCCCTCGTTTTTCGTCGCGATCAATATAGGCTGTGCCACTTCGTTACCCTCCGATCCGGTCCGCGATCTCTCCCAGTACCGCACGCTGCCTCTCGATCAATTCCTCGATCCCGCCTTCTGCCAGCTCGAGCAGCTTGTTCAGCTCTTCGCGCGAGAAAGGCGAGTCTTCCCCCGTGCCCTGCAGCTCGACGAATTTGCCTTCTCCTGTCATGACCACATTCATGTCGACCTTCGCTTTGGAATCCTCGTCGTAGTTCAGATCCAGCAGCTCGCGCTCCTGGATAACGCCAACGCTAACCGAGGCGAGAAAAGCCGTAATCGGGTATTTGGCAAACTGCGTTGTTTTCGACAGCTTGTTAACGGCGAGACACAGCGCTACGAAAGCGCCCGTAATCGACGTTGTGCGCGTACCTCCGTCCGCCTGAATAACATCGCAGTCAAGGGTAATCGTCCGTTCGCCCAGCGCCTGCAGATCCACGACAGAGCGCAGCGCGCGTCCGATCAGACGCTGAATTTCCATCGTACGGCCCGACAGCTTGCCTTTTGCCGACTCCCGATGATTACGGGAATGGGTAGCGCGCGGCAGCATCGAATATTCGGCCGTAATCCAGCCCTTGCCTTGTCCCTTCATGAAAGGCGGAACCCGTTCTTCAACGCTGGCGGTACAAATGACCTTTGTCTCGCCAACCTCAATCAGAACGGAGCCTTCCGCGTATTTGTTAACACCTGTCGTTATCGTAACGGGCCGAAGCTGGTTCGGTTGCCGACCGTCTGTCCGCATTCTTTTGTTCCTCCTGAATCATTCGCTTTTGCTTATGTACTAGCCATGCAATCTATCCTATTTTACCAAAGCAGTCTGCGAAAAGCATCTTTTCCGACAAAAAACAGTCCCGACCGGTCTGAGCGACCAGTACGGGACTGCTTTTAAACTCGATGCTTTCTTAGCTTTTTATCGCATTGACATGATGCGGACGGGATACCGGCTTGCTGTAATCCACATTATTTTCGTCGGTTACCGTCTGGCCGTTCAGCGTAATTTGGACTTGGGCGGCACCGGTGTTCTCCGTAATCGACAAGACGATGGCTTCGAGCATCTCGGCCGGAGCAGGGAGACCCGTCTCAAACGCCTGATCCTTCAGATCTACCGTTACCGTATCATCCTTCTGTTTGATGCTGTTCACTTCAACATCGTTAGTAAGAACGGCCGTCAGATTCTTAGCGTTCAGCGGACCGGTAATAAGCTGTTCCATTGCCGCTTGCGCAGAGGACTCATCGGAACGGTTAATCAAACGCGTAACTGGGACATAATACTGTTCGTCATTGGCGGTTTGCGACGAGAAGTAAAGAGTTACCGGCGTGGAGTTCAAATAGTTGACTCCGTCAGCAGCCTCAAGGTTGATCCCCACGGAACGCGTAAGCGGCTCGTCAAGCGGGAAGCCGCCCTGCGGCATTTCCGGCAGCTTGGCGCCGTCGTACATCACTTCAACGCCCTTTGCTCCCATTGCCGTCAATGTCCAAGTAATGGCTTCAACGATTGTACGCTCGTCCGTTGCAGGATAATCCGTAAACGTTCCGCCAAAATCAACCGTAGCGACCTGCGTTTTTTGATCGATGTGAAGCGACTTCACTTCCGTGCCTTTTGGCAGTACCGCACGGAAATCTTCCGGCAGCTGGCTTGCGAAGCTTCCGCCGTCCACCATAATTTCGAGAGCCTTCTTGCCGGCTTCCTCTACCGCATTCTGTGTAAGCGATGCTTTCAGCGACACCGGCGCGAGGTAACCGTTGCGGTCTTCCAGATACACGGTCAGGTTGGAGTCGTCATCTTGTCCAGGCATAACAGCCTGTCCCGTATTTGTGCCGTCTACGTTACCTGTTGATGCGGTTTGCTGCGGCGGGTCGATTTCCCCTTTTGTATCCTGCGAAATCAAGCCGCATCCTGTTGCAAGAATGGGAAAAACCAGCACACCGCAAATTGCTGCACGGCGAATCCATCTTGTTTGAGTCATTGAACTTTCCTCCCAAATTAAGTTATTGCCTGCTCGGCGACTTTGTACATTTGTTGATTTGTAGTACTATGTATACGAGCCCTTCCCTTTTTTAGACCAGTTTTGTCCACAAAATCTGAGGGGGTTAACGAAATTGTTCAAACAAGTCACTTACAGCTTAAACAGCCGCGAAGTCGCGGAAGCCACCAACCAATGGCTCGACAAACGCGGGGTATCCAAAACATCTATTGCACAGCTCGTGCATTTTCTTCAGAAGGATTATTATCCCGAACTGACGTTGGACGAGTGCATCACTAACGTGGAAGCCGTTCTGTCCAAAAGAGAAGTGCAGAATGCCGTATTAACCGGCATCCAGCTCGATCTTCTGGCAGAAGAAGGCAAGCTGATGGCTCCGCTGCAAGAGATGGTTCGAAATGACGAAGGCCTGTACGGATGCGATGAAATATTGGCTCTTTCCATCGTTAACGTATACGGCAGCATCGGGTTTACTAACTTTGGCTATATCGACAAGCTGAAGCCGGGTATTCTGAAAAAGCTGAATGACAAGAACGACGGTCAAATCCATACTTTCCTGGATGATATCGTTGGAGCAATTGCCGCTGCAGCCGCAAGCCGTCTGGCTCACCGCAAGCAAGCCGGACGCGAAGAAGAAGCGGAAAGATTAAAGGAATAGAAACTGGCGAAAAAGCTGTCCTGCATTTGCGGGACAGCTTTTTCTATGACGCGGCTCCTCTCTGAACCTTTTCTATAATTTGGAATAGTTTAGTAGTAAAAGCAAAATGCGAGAGGAGTGAACAGGCAGGATGAAAGAGGAGAACGAGAAACATATCGCATGGCATAGCTCCTATATAACCCGGGAAGACAGAGAGCGCTCGAATGGTCACCGGAGCTGTATCCTTTGGCTGACCGGCTTGTCCGGTTCCGGCAAATCCACCTTAGCCGCGGCTATAGAAAAAGAACTGTATAGACAACAGTGCCGCTCTTATATTCTGGACGGCGACAATCTGCGGCACGGAATAAACCGGGACCTGGGTTTTGACCCGGAGGATCGGTCGGAGAATATCCGCAGGATTGGCGAATTAGCGAAGCTGCTTGCCGATGCAGGCATGATAACGATTGTGGCCGCGATCTCCCCCTACAGACAAGACCGGGACAACGTACGGGCAGTATGTAAACCGGGCGATTTTGTAGAGGTGTACGTGCAATGCACGGTTGAGGAATGTGAGCGAAGAGATCCAAAAGGATTGTACAAAAAAGTACGATCAGGGGAAATCAAGCATTTTACAGGCATTTCAGCGCCTTATGAGCCGCCGCTTCAGGCAGAGCTTGTACTTAGGACGGATGAACTCACCGTTTCCGACTCGGTTATCGAAGTGATGTCCTACATTCGGAGCCGGCAGCTTGATCGTGCAAGCCTGGAAAAGGAGATGGAATCATGACAAACAAGCAGCTGCTTTATTTGCATATTCCAAAAACGGCCGGTTCCTCTTTTACCCAGGCGATCACCGATAATTGTCCGAACACCGTTCATTTCCATACGCTGAAAGACGGTTTGCAATTAAGCGAACAGCTTATCGACGCGGATGCCTTATGCGGACATTTCATTTACGGCATTCATCATTTCACGAAGCGGCCTTACCGGTATATTACCATGCTCCGACATCCTCTTGAACGGACCCTCTCCCATTTTTACTTCAAATACAAAAATCCTGCATACGAAATCTCTTATGATGAAGAGCTTACCTTCGAGGAGTACGTTCTTAACCCTTACTACGATGCGGAGTACTGTAATCTTCAAGCTAGAATGATATCAGGCGAGCTCAATAACCCGTATCCGAATTTCAAAAAAGCCCGCGCTCACTTAGACAAACATTTCGCTTTTGTCGGCCTTACGGAGCAATATGACATTTCGTTATTTCTGCTTGCGCAGATCATGAACTGGAAACCGCAGTATTATCCTAAAGTCAATGTCACGCCTAACCGCCCGGCATACAGCACCTTATCCAGCGATGCCATCAAAAACGTCATTCTAAAAAACGAGATTGACCGGAAGCTGTATGAGCATGCCTGCAACCGATTTAACGAAAGCGTATTGGACTTGTCATCCGAACAAACGAATCAGCTCAAAGCCTATTTAAGAGCGGCCAGAAGTTAAAATAAAAAAGGCCTCACAACCGTGAAGCCTTCCCCTATTCCTTTATTCGGCAGTCCGGAACATGACCGTATCCGGCGTACCTGTCCGAATCACTTTCCCCCGCTTCTCCAAATAATGGAGATGGGCAATCGTCTCCGACATGGCAAAGCGCAAATTATGGGGATTCGTCCTCAAATGACCGCCAAATTGATGCTCGCATACTTCAAAAGCACTGCTTGGCTCCCTAAGCATATCCCACATTTTACTCAGCCGACGTTTATGATGCTCTTTTATTTCAAAGATCCGGTTGATAAAATCGTCAAACGGCTCCCGATGGCCGGGGAAAGCCAGCTTCACCTTGTAGCCTAACAACTCGTCCAGACTGTTTAGGAAACAGCCAAGCGGATCCTCTTCCTCACCCGGATTAAAAGCAATATTCGGCGTGATATGGGGCAATACCTGATCTCCGCATATCATGATTTCCTTATTGGGCTCGTAGAAGCACAGCTGCCCGAAAGCATGCCCCGGAGCATCAATCATCTGCCACTCCGTTCCGCCAAGCCGTATCGTTCCGCCGGCTTTCAGGTAGGTCACTTCGGGCTGCGGCGATACTTGCCGGACAAAGCCTTCCAAATTGTTCTTAATGTCGAGCGTCAGCTCATCCGGCATCCCGTGGATGGCGAAATGCGCGCGGAGCTCGTCCGCGTAAGTACTGCTCTCTCCCCACAAACGACGCGTATAACCGTGGGAACGCTCCGAGATATATACAGGCGCGCCCGTCCGCTTTTGGAAATACCCGGCAAGACCGTAATGGTCCGGATGCTGGTGCGTAAGCACAATGCGTTTGATTTGCTCCATGGTTAAACCATGGTTAAGGAATACCTCCTCCCAGGCCGCAAGCGCGTCATCCGTATGCAGACCGGGATCAATAACGGTATATGCCCCGCCGTCCTCGGGAATCAAATAGCTGTTAACCCATTTTAATGAAAAAGGAAGCGGAATTTTCGCTTGAATCCATCCGCCGTCCCATACCTTTGTCTCCACCGTCATGGATGCTGTGCCCTCCCTATACGCCATTCAACCATCGTAAACCCTGCCGACAGTCTAGTATTCGCTTAACTCCCCATGCTTACTTGTTTATCTGGCTGGAATAAGCCGGGTTGTATGATGAAGCTCGGAAATCGCCGCGGCGCCGATTCCGAACATGGCCGCACGCAATTCAAATTCAATACGTTCGAATTGTTCAATCAGCTGCTCCACGGAAACCCGGGTCTCCCCGTTTGCCGCACGGGGAAGAAGCGCCCGTCCAAAGCCGGCAATATCGGCTCCAAGCGCCATCGACTTCGCCGCGTCTACGCCATGCTGAAGACCGCCGCTTGCAATTACCGTCGTATTCGGCAGCCGGCTTTTCACTTCCCTGATGCTCTCGGCAGTCGGAATTCCCCAACCTGCGAAAGCTTCGGCCGCAAGCCTTCGCATCGGGTCATTCTGGCGGTATTTTTCTACCTGGCTCCAGGACGTGCCGCCCGCTCCAGCTACATCTATAAAGGCAGCGCCTGCCGAAGCAAGGGCTGCAGCCGTATCGGCGTCAATTCCCCAGCCTACTTCCTTAATTCCCACAGGCACGGACAATGCTCGGCATACCTCCTCAATGCGGGGCAGCAACGTGCTAAAGTTCGTATCCCCCTCCGGCTGAAACACTTCCTGCATGCTGTTCAGATGAAGGACAAGCGCATCGGCTTCCGCAATTTCCACCGCCCTGCGGCAGGCATCGACCCCATATCCGTAATTAAGCTGAACGGCGCCCAGATTTGCGATCACAGGAACGGAAGGCGCGATATCTCTTATATAAAAGGAAGCCGCCAATTCCTCTTGTTCAATTGCGGCCCTCATCGATCCCAAGCCAATCGCCCAGCCTCTTGTTTCCGCTGCTTCAGCCAGACGCCGGTTAATCGCACCTGCTTCGTTTGTGCCTCCAGTCATCGAACTGACCAGCAGCGGCGTACGCATACGGCGCCCCAGCCATTCCGTATCCAGCCTGATATCGTCAAACGCAATCTCGGGAAGGGCATTATGACGGAAACGAAATTGGTCAAATCCCGTTTGAATCCCTTCACCCGCTACGTTCTCCTGCAGGCAGATGCGGATATGCTCGCTTTTGCGTTTCGATGTGGAAGCGCTTGCCCCCGATATTTGCTCTACTGTCATATAGGGCAATCCTCCTATTTGTATAGCCAACCTCCGCTTATGCATAAATGCTAAGCATAAGCTTTAAGCTTTGCGAGAATACTTTTGTTCATCATAACCCAGCGATCAGGAGCGGAGCAAGGATAGGACAAGGTCTGATTATGTTTTTGGCGTTTGCAATCATAAAAATGAATTTTACAATCAATTTTGTTGTTAAAATGAATAATATAATTTAGAATAGAGTCAAATGAGTTAGAGGGGGCATCTTCCATGAACGTACGAATTTTTGACACGCAATTAGAGCTGGACGCCTTTGCGGCCGAGCTATTTATCGATATCGTTAAATCGAAGCCAAACGCGGTACTAGGACTTGCAACAGGATCGACACCCGTAGGCATTTATGCCAAAATGGTAGAGAAATACCGCAAAGGCGATGTATCCTTCGCCGATGTTACGACGTTTAACCTAGACGAATATGTCGGGTTGAAGCCTTACAATGATCAAAGCTACGCTTATTATATGAACAAGCATTTATTCGCTCATATCGATATACCGGATACGCAGACTTTCCTTCCAAACGGCATGGCGGAGGATCTTGATGCCGAATGCGCGCAGTATGACAGCATGCTGCTGGAACGGCAGATTGATGTCCAGCTTCTGGGGATCGGTCATAACGGCCATATCGGCTTTAACGAGCCGGATCATGCTTTATCGGGCGAAACTCACGTCGTGAAGCTGAAGGATGAGACGCGGGAAGCGAATGCGAGATTTTTCGCAAGCATGGACGAAGTGCCGGAGTACGCGATTACGATGGGCGTTGGCTCCATTCTGAAAGCAAATTCGATTGTTCTCGTGGTACGCGGCGCGGATAAAGCGGATATCGTCAAACAAGCGTTGACCGGCCCCATTACGACGGAGGTACCGGCATCCTTGCTCCAGACGCATCCTCGCGTAACCGTGCTTCTTGACCGCGAGGCGGGAAGGATGTTGGGATAATGACACAACAAGGCGGCAATTCGCTGCTCATTCATAACGTAAAGATCGTTCTGGAAGATCGGGTGACAGAAGGCAGCGTAAGCATCAAGGATGGTATTATCGCTAGCGTTAATGAAGGCAAGGAAGAGACAACGGGCTTTGAGCATGTCCTGGACGGACAAGGCGCTTGGCTGCTGCCGGGCTTCATCGATGTCCACGTACACGGCGGATTTGGCGGAGATTTCATGGATGCCAATGAAGAAAGCTATGACACGATCACGAAGTTCCATGCTTCCCAAGGAACGACCGGGATGTTGGCTACAACGGTAACGGCCTCCCAAGAAGCCATTGAAGAGGTATTCCGGGCAACCAGCGCGTATATGAAAAAAGATATGCCGTACGCCCCGCTGCTTGGCGTCCATCTGGAAGGGCCTTTTATCAGCCTCAAGTGGATTGGAGCCCAGAACCCGGCATTCCTGTCGCCGCCGCGAATAGACTGGCTGGAGGATTGGACGGCGCGTTATCCGGGCATTCTCAAGCTGCTGACGCTTGCCCCCGAGAATGAAGGCGCCATCGAAGCGATCAAATGGCTGTCCGACCATAACGTCGTTGTCGCTTGCGGTCATAC
Source organism: Paenibacillus sp. MMO-58 (assembly GCF_037146255.1). Lineage (NCBI taxonomy): Bacteria > Bacillati > Bacillota > Bacilli > Caryophanales > Paenibacillaceae > Paenibacillus > Paenibacillus sp. MMO-58. The sequence continues at coordinate 421,340 of NZ_JBBCVY010000005.1, read as the reverse complement.
CGATGCAACCTTTGAAGTGATGACGCTAGCGGCAAAAGCCGGACTTACGCATGCCGTTCATACTTATAACGCCATGCGCCCGCTTCATCATCGCGAGCCGGGTACCGTAGGCGCTGTGCTGACCGACGACCGGATTTACGCGGAGCTTATCGCTGACGGTCATCACGTGCATCCGGGAGCGATCAAGCTGCTTGCTTCCTCCAAGCCGGAGGATAAGCTTATTCTTATTACCGATGCGATCTCCGCAGCCGGAAGACCGGATGGCTTGTATGACCTTGGAGGATTGCCCGTTATCGTTCAGGATGGCGTAGCAAGACTGCAGGAAGGCAATCTGGCCGGCAGCAGCTTGACGATGATTAACGCTTTCCGCTATATGCTGGAAAATTCCGGGTTAACCGTTAATGAGATCAGCCGTTATGCCAGCGCCAACCCGGCAAGACAGCTTGGCTTGTTCGAGCGAACCGGCTCCATCGCGGTTGGTAAACAGGCAGACCTGGTGCTTGCCGAACCCGATTTCGGCAAAGTACGATCGACATGGGTAAACGGCAGACAGGTCTATTCGGCCGAGTAAGCAAAAAACAAAGAGCGGTTGAAGGAGTATGATTTCTCCTTCAACCGCTCTTTCTATTCCTGCTCTGCTGCCACATGGACAACGATCTGATGTTGCCCGGCCTTGTCCGCCAGATCTCCCGTTAACGGCACATCGGTAATAAAAGCCTGCAGCTCAGGCAGCGCAGCGATCGAGAACAACGAGGTCTTGCCAACCTTTGTCTGGTCAAACACCGCATACGTGGTATGGGAACGCTTGATAAGCGCCTTTGCAATCTGAGCTTCCTGTTCGGAATAGGTCGTAATCCCGCCGGCAGCGGATATGCCGTCCACTCCGATGAACATTTTTCCGATATTCAGATGCGCGACCATTCCTTCGCCAAGCGGCCCGCATAGCTCAAAGCTGTTATGCCGCATAATGCCGCCGGTTACGACAACCTGAACGCTGCTGCCCGCAAGCTCCATCGCGATATTGACGGCGTTCGTAACAACGGTTATCCCGCTTCTCAGCTTAAGCAGCTTTGCAATCAGATAATTCGTTGTTCCGCCCGACAAGCCAATCACATCGCCCTCTTCGATAAGCGAGGCCGCTTTGGCAGCGATACGCTCCTTCTCCAGATACGACAGCCCTTCCCTCTCCGCAAACGCCGTGTCGCGGACCGTATTCATGCCGTCATACATCGCACCGCCGATGGTTCGAATGATCGGATAAGTCGCTTCCATTTGCTCCAGATCGCGTCTAGCCGTCGCCTCCGAGCAATCAAAGCGTTCCACCAGCTCTTGAATCGTAATGCGTCCTTGCTGCTTGAGCAGCTGCAATATCGCTTCGCGGCGGCGCTGACCCTTGGATCCAGAAACGTTCGAATCTACCATTATTATCGCTCCACCCAAGCTTTGGAGGACATGCGCTGCTCAACGGCGCTCCACTCCGGAAGAGCTTCCCAGTCACCGCGCATTTGCACGACAAGCGATCCGTTGATGCTGGCCAGACCAACCGCTTCCACCGGCGTCATGCCTTTCATCACGCCAGCGAGGAAGCCCGCGCAGAAGCCGTCCCCTGCTCCAACGGTATCGACTACCTTCTCGGCCGGATAGAACGGAACGCTTACTTCTTCGCCGTTATCAAGCACGACCGTCGTGTCGCCAAGTCCTTTAATAACCGTAACCGCTTTGAGCTGTTTCAGCTTTGCCTTCACTTCTTCAAAATCATCTGTCTGGTACAGAAGCTTCAGCTCATCCCAACCTGGCAGGAAGTAATCCGCTTCTTCAGCAAGAGGGAGCAGCACTTCGCGCGCTTCTTCAATCGACCAAAGCTTAAGGCGCAGATTCGGGTCAAAACAAATCTTGATGCCGGCCTCTTTCGCAATCTGTACGGCCCGAAGCACCGTTTGCTTCGCGCTTTCGCTAAGAGCTGTTGTAATGCCCGTAATATGCAGCAGCTTGGCTCCGCGGATATAATCCGCATCCAGCTCTTCCGGAGTCATCCGGCTAGCCGCGGAATGCTTGCGGTAGTAATGAACGGCAAGACGGCCCGCCACCTGCTCGCGGAACATCATGCCGGTTGGAGCTTCATCGCTGAATTTTACGCGCGATACGTCAACGCCTTCTCCGCGAAGCGTTTTCACAATCATGCGGGCGAAAGGATCGTTGCCAAGCGCCCCGAACCAGCCTACGGAGCACCCGAGTCTTGCAAGTCCGATTGCCACGTTGCTTTCCGCGCCTCCGAAGCCTTGCTCCAGCGTTGTTGCCCGTTCCAAAGCCTTATGCTCTTGCGGCATAAACAATGCCATCGATTCCCCAAAGGTTACTACGTCTGGTGATGACTGTTGCACGATTTCTCCTCCTAAAAAGAATTACTACACAAGTAGTCCATTATAGTGACTACTGTAGTAATTCTTACTTCGTAAGCATTGACCTAAAGAATTACTACACAAATAGTCATAAAAGTGACTATTGTAGTAATTCTTACTTCGTAAGCATTGACTTAAAGAATTACTACACAAGTAGTCGTTCTCTGACTGCTGTGGTAATTCTTACTTCGTAAGCGTTGATTGTTACTTGTACATAGGGAAAGCCATGAAATAAATGACAACCACGTAAAGAACCAATACGATCAAGCTAAACGTGCGTGCTTTCGCGATATGACCCGTCGCGCTTTGTCCGTCCTGAATCGAGGATACGATACGCTTAAGCGGCTTCGACATAATGCCGGAGATAGCTGCGATAGCAAGGAACAGGATCGTTACGATAATCATCCAGGCAACGGAATAATCCGCCTGGGACATCATGTAGCCACCCGTCAGCAGCTGAATAATAAGCGCATATTGCACAATCCGGTTTGCAGATACAAGGCCGTCAGCCAGTCCGCCTTGTCCGAGGCCGGCAAGCTTTGTCGCTTTGCCAATCATGATCGGAAGGACGATATAAAAGCCCATCCCGACTGCCCCTAGCAAGTGTAAAAAGAAAAACACATCATTCATGAAATACCCTCCTGCATATGCGTAATCTACCAATAAGTATACTAAATGCCTGTCTGAAACACAAAGCCGAGCCTTAAGGAATACGGCATTTCCCAAGCATTTTCGGCAATGTTCAAGATTTCGTCTTAAAGCCGTGTTTGGCGATTACTCCATGAATGGCGAAATAGTCGACTTCCTCCGGCAGAGTATCTTTAAGAGGCCTCAGCTTGTCCCAGCCCAGCTCCCCGATGACCTGCACAATCTGGTCCTCGTACTGCTCCGGAATGATACGGCTCCACTCGAGCTCATGCCCTTCTTCCGCACAGCGGATCAAATGGCCCTCTATCGTTACCCGGCTGAGTCCACGCTCTTCCGCAATAGCCGCAGTCTCCAGACCGGCATTAAACCGCTCCAGTGTCTGAACATGGCTTGGCGTTTCCTCCGAGGATGCGGGAGGACTTGCTGCTGGCTGCCGTCTTGACGCTGCGCTAATGCTCGCCGTAGCGGTACCTTCCTCGCTTCCGGCATGCGCCTGGATAATAGCGAGCACTTCCTCGCCGTATTTGCTTGCTTTGGCCGCGCCAATCCCTTTCGTCTGCATCAGCTGCTCTTCCGTAACGGGGCGGACATCGGCCAGCTCCTTCAGCGTCGCATCAAAGAACAGCATAAACGGAGGCACATTCTCTCTTGCCGCCGCTTCCTTACGCCACTGCTTGAGGGCATCGAACAGAGGAGAAGAAGCTGCTCCTCCACCTCCCAAGGCGCTTCTGCGAACGCTGGTCCGCAGGCGCTGCATCACGGTCTCTTTGCCTTCCAGGATTGGCAGGGCGCTTGCCGTGAGCGATACGGTAGGATACTGCCCTTCGCTCATCCGGAGATAGCCTTCCGCCACCAGCCAATAGAGCCAATCGGCAATTTCCTTCTCCGGCCAATTGCTGAAAAGTCCGTAAGTTGTCAGACGATCCAGACCAAATTCAAGCAGACGTTTGTCACGCGAGCCTTTGAGCACCTTGGCCGCCATCGTAACGCCAAACCGCCCTTTCATCCGGCCTACGCAGGATAAGGCCTTCTGGGCTTCGGCTGTCCGGTCAACCAGCTCGCTTTTATCAAGACAGTTGCTGCATTTTCCGCAAGGCTCCACGCCCTTCTCGCCGAAATAATCGACAATGTATTGCTGAAGGCAGCGCTGCGTTCTGCTGTAGTTCATCATGTTATGAAGCTTGGACAGCTGGACCGATTTCCGGTATTCGTCGCCCATTCCCTGTTCAATCAGGAAACGCTGTACCTGCACATCCTGCGGTTCGAACAGCAGCACGCATTCGCTCTCCTCGCCGTCACGGCCGGCACGTCCCGCCTCCTGATAGTAGGACTCGATATCGCCGGGCATTTGCCAGTGAATCACGTAACGAACGTTGGGCTTGTCGATCCCCATTCCGAAAGCGTTGGTTGCTACCATAATGCGGAGCTCGTCAAACCGGAAACGCTCCTGCGTCTCCGCACGCTCCGTATCGGACAGCCCGCCATGATATTTACCCGCCGCAATCCCTTTTCGAACCAGCAGCTCCTGCACCTGCTCCGCTTCTTTCCTTGTAGCTGTATAGATAATGCCGGATTGATCCTCCCGCTCGCGCAAAAACTGCTGCAGGAAGTTTTTCTTGTCCCCTCCGCTTACGACCGAGAGAGACAGATTAGGCCTTGCAAAGCCGGTCACAAAAACATTCGGCTCACGCAAACCAAGCATCGCCGTAATGTCTGCGGCTACCTCCTGCGTCGCTGTTGCCGTAAATGCCGAAACAAGCGGACGGTTAGGCATCTTGCCGATCCAGCCGGCCAGCTGCCGGTAGCTTGGACGGAAATCATGTCCCCACTGCGACACGCAGTGTGCCTCGTCGATCGCAATCATCGGGATGTGAAGCTGCTCGGACAAGGTCGTAAACATAGGAGCATCGAGCCGCTCCGGAGCCACATACAGCATCTTGTACTCGCCTCGAAGCGCATTGCGCAGGATGGTCCGGTATTCCTCCGCTCCAAGAGAGCTGTTCAGAAACGCAGCTGGCACGCCAAGCCGGTTTAAAGCATCAACCTGATCCTTCATTAACGAAATGAGCGGCGAAATAACGATAGAGGTCCCGGGCATAAGCAACGACGGAATCTGATAACAGATCGACTTTCCTCCGCCTGTTGGCAGAATGGCAAGCGTATCGCGTCCCTCCAAAATCCCTTCGATAATATCCTCTTGGCCTGGACGAAACGTATCGTATCCGTAGACCTTTTTAAGCTCGCTCCGTGCCTGCTGAAGCACGTCGATTCCCCCTTCCGTAATCACAATAAGGACCCTGGCAGCTAAGTGTCAGGGTCCTCCCAAACGAAACTTTATAAGTGTATGGCCAATCGGTTAGCCCGTCACTACTTTAATTACATTTTGAACGGATTCGGCCGATTTGTCCAGAGCCGCTTTTTCCTCCGCGGTCAGTTCAAGCTCAATAACCTTCTCGATACCGTCCCCGCCGATGATCGTAGGCACGCCCATAAACAAATTGTTATAACCGTACTCGCCTTCTAGCAGGGCAATAACCGGCAGAATGCGTTTCTTATCCTTCAGGATCGCTTCCGTCATTTGAACAAGCGATGCCGCAGGCGCATAGTAGGCCGAACCGTTACCGAGCAGGTTAACAATCTCGCCGCCTCCAACGCGGGAGCGCTGTACAATCGCTTCGATACGGTCAGCCGGGATCAGCTTCTCGATCGGAATACCGCCGACATTGGAGTAACGAACGAGCGGCACCATATCGTCGCCATGTCCGCCAAGCACAAAGCCGCGCACATCTTCTACCGATACGTTCAGCTCCTGCGCGATAAAGGTGCAATAACGCGCGGTATCCAGAACGCCGGATTGGCCAATCACGCGATTTTTAGGAAAACCAAGCGTCTGGTAAGCCACATAAGTCATGGCGTCCACCGGGTTAGAGAGAATAATGACATAAGCATTGGGACTTGTAGCCTTTACGCTTTCGCATACCGAACGGACGATTCCGGCATTGGTGTTAACCAGGTCATCGCGGCTCATGCCGGGCTTGCGGGCAACGCCGGCCGTGATAATAACAACGTCGGAGTCCTTCGTGTCGTCGTAATTGGATGTCCCCGTTATGTTGGCGTCGAGACCTTGAACAGGCGTTGATTCCAGCATATCAAGCGCTTTGCCTTTTGTCGGATTCTCCAGTTGCGGAATGTCGACCAGCACGATATCGCCAAGTTCCTTCTGAGCGGCCATCAGAGCCGTGGTTGCGCCTGTAAAACCTGCGCCTACAACTGTAATTTTTCTGCGTTTAATAGCCATTAATTTAACCCTCCTATACTTGTATTAACATCTGCAATATTGCGAAAAGTCATCCAAATTAGATAGAAGATAAATGCAAAAGGCTGGTTTTATGGCAAAAAAAGAGGGGGCAAAAATGCCCCCCGCTTTTTATAAACTACATGTTTTTAATTACTTCGTCAGCAAAGGCCGAGCATTTCACTTCAGTAGCGCCTTCCATCAGGCGTGCGAAGTCATAAGTAACGGTTTTGTTGTTGATCGAAGTTTCCATACCTTTATAGATAAGGTCAGCCGCTTCTTGCCAGCCCAGATGCTCAAGCATCATAACGCCGGACAGGATAACGGAACCTGGGTTAACTACGTCTTTGTCCGCATATTTAGGCGCAGTACCATGAGTAGCTTCGAAGATCGCATGGCCAGTCAGGTAGTTGATGTTAGCGCCCGGAGCGATACCGATACCGCCAACTTGTGCAGCCAGAGCGTCGGACAGGTAGTCGCCGTTCAGGTTGAGCGTAGCGATTACGTCGAAGTCAGTAGGACGAGTCAGAACTTGTTGCAGAGCGATGTCGGCAATCGCGTCTTTTACGACGATTTTGCCAGCAGCTTCAGCTTCCGCTTGTGCTTTGTTCGCAGCGTCAGTGCCTTCAGCTTCTTTGATGCGGTCATATTGACCCCAAGTGAAAGTTTTGTCCGCGAACTCTTGCTCAGCCACTTCGTAGCCCCAGTTCTTGAACGCGCCTTCTGTATATTTCATGATGTTGCCTTTGTGAACCAGAGTAACTGTTTTCTTGCCATGCTTGATCGCGTATTCGATTGCAGCGCGAGCAAGACGTTGGGAGCCTTCTTTGGATACTGGCTTAATGCCGATACCGGAAGTTTCAGGGAAACGGATTTTGTTAACGCCCATTTCGTTTTGCAGGAACGCGATAACTTTCTTCACTTGCTCGGAGCCTTCTTGGTACTCGATACCAGCATAGATGTCTTCCGTGTTCTCGCGGAAGATAACCATGTCAACCAGCTCAGGGCGTTTAACCGGGGATGGCACGCCAGCGAAGTAACGAACAGGACGAAGGCAAGTGTACAGGTCAAGCTCTTGGCGAAGCGCTACGTTCAGGGAACGGATACCGCCGCCGATTGGCGTAGTCAAAGGACCTTTGATCGCAACGATGTATTCGCGGATTGCAGTCAGCGTATCAGCTGGCAGCCATTCGCCGAACTCGTTGAATGCTTTTTCGCCTGCGAACACTTCGTACCAAGCGATTTTTTTGCTACCGCCGTAGGCTTTCTCTACAGCTGCGTCAAGCACGCGTTTCGATGCGCGCCAGATGTCGCGGCCTGTGCCGTCGCCTTCGATGAAAGGAATGATTGGGTTGTTAGGTACTTGGAGAGTACCGTTATCAATTGTAATTTGCTCGCCTTCTGTTGGAAGGGCGTATTTCTCGAATTGTGCCATTAGAATAAATCCTCCTTAAGGGTATGTAAGCTGCGCCTTGTAATTAGCGCTGCTCGATTGGAATATATTTCGCGTTAACCGGGCCGACATAATCAGCGCGAGGGCGAATCAGACGGTTGTTTTCGTATTGCTCAAGGATATGCGCGCTCCATCCCGAAACGCGGCTGATTGCAAAGATCGGCGTGAACAGGTCGCGAGGAATACCCAATGTAGTGTAAACCGATGCCGAGTAGAAATCAACATTTGGTTTCAGACCTTTTTGGCCGGTAACCATGTCTTCGATCTTAATGGACATCTCGTACAGCTCCATGTTGCCTGTCAGTTTGCCCAGCTCGCGGGACATTTTTTGCAGGTGCTTCGCGCGCGGGTCGCCGTCTTTGTAGACGCGGTGGCCGAAGCCCATGATTTTTTGTTTGTTCGCAAGCGCGTTGTTGATATAGCTTTCAACGTTCTCCATCGAACCGATTTCTTCGAGCATCACCATTACCGCTTCGTTAGCGCCGCCATGCAGAGGGCCTTTCAGTGCGCCGATTGCGGAAGTTACGCCGGAATAGATATCGGACAATGTCGCAACGGTTACGCGTGCTGCAAATGTCGAAGCGTTAAGCTCGTGGTCAGCATGCAGGACCAATGCTTGATCCAAGGCTTTAATCGCTACTTCAGCCGGCTCTTCGCCAGTAAGCATGTACAGGAAGTTATAAGCGATCGATACGCCTTTTTTAGGAGCAATAGGCTCTTTGCCTTCGCGGATGCGGGCGAAAGCGGCAACAACTGTCGGAAGCTGAGCTTGCAGCTTGATTGCTTTCAGCTGATTCGCTTCAGGAGACATGTCGTTTGCGGATTCGTCGTACAGAGCAAGGCTCGAGACCGCTGTGCGAAGCGCTGCCATCGAGTTAGTGCCTTGCGGATACAATTTTATTTGTTCGATCACTTGCGCAGGGATAGCCGCGTATTGATCCAGCTTTTGCTGCAAGCCTTCGAGCTCGGAACGATTAGGAAGCTTGCCGTACCACAGCAGGTAGGCAACCTCTTCAAATGTCGCATTTTCTGCAAGATCATCAATATTAATACCGCGATATGTCAAGACTCCATCAATAATGGAGCTGATCGACGAAGAAGCGGCCACAATTCCTTCAAGACCTTTAGTTGCTGTCATTCGTTCTCTCTCCTCTAACTTGAAAAGTTATTCGCCAAAAATAGTAAACCTCTCGTCGCTATTAATCATAAATGATTTTATCAGCGAAGTGAACAAAACCGGACATAGAAATGCTTTATCAGCGCTATAAAGTTTTTTTTCATTCCCTTTCTTCCACAAATTTCGCACGAATTGCTCCAGACGCATTTTTCCCTATTCCACGCAAAAATACTCGCTTTCCGTAATCATATTTCAATGTGATAGAATAGAAGAAATAACTAGCACGGAGGACCACGATGACAGAACAACGAATTGGCATCATTGATATCGGCTCGAACTCAGTCCGCCTTGTCGTCTATGAGCGGACCGCCAGCGGCGCGCATCGCGTCATCGACGGAGGCAAGCGTCCTGCCCGCCTCGCAGAACGGGTTGATGACAACGGCATTCTGGCAACGGATGCGATTGCCGAGCTGCTTGGCACGCTAAACCATTTTACGATGATCTGCGCACATAACCGGACCGGACAAATCCGCGCGGTGGCGACTGCCGCTATCCGCAATGCGGCAAACCAGGCAGAAATTTTGGAAACGATTAAATCCGAAACCGGCCTTACGATAGAATTGCTAAGCGGTGAAGGGGAAGCTTCCTACGGCTTTCTTGGCATGATTAACGCCATGGATGTGCAGGACGGCTTTCTTGTTGATATCGGCGGGGGAAGCACGGAAGTATCCCTCTTTCGCGGCCGCCAGCTTGTCCAATCGGTCTCCTTCCCGTTTGGCTGCGTCAGCCTGAACCGGAAATATGCGGTAAAAGGGATGCTGAGCGAGGATGGACTTAAACGCATTGAAGCGCTGGTCGCCGAGGCCGTCAAAAACGAACCTTGGCTGACGAAATCCCCATCCCTGCCGCTGATCGGAGTTGGCGGAACCGCACGCGCTATGGGCAAAATTCATCAAGCAGTGACGAAGTACCCTTTTACCCAAACTCATAACTATCCGATGACGGGACCAGATGCGGATGCCCTGTTCCAGGAGCTGTACCAGACGCCGCTCGACAGACGCAAGAAATTCCCGGGTCTGTCCAAGGACCGCGTAGACGTCATAGTGCCTGGCATTGCGGTGCTGCGCACCTTGTTCCGCCTGCTAAAGACCAGCCATTACCGCATCTGCGGCTCCGGCCTTCGCGACGGTCTGTTCTATGCGACCCGCTTCCCCGGTCGTCCCCTTCATCAGGACGTGCTCGCATTCAGCCTGCAAAACGTAAGCGCTTTGCATCCGGCTGCGCCTAAACAGCATGTGATGCAGGTTAACCGTCTGGCACTGCAGCTCTACGATGAGCTTAGACCCGTGCATCTGCTTCCGAACCGGGCCAAAGTGCTGCTTGATGCTGCCTCCACCTTGTTCCGGATCGGCGCTTCCATTGATTATTATGAATATGCGAAGCATACGTTCTATCTCATCGTGAACTCCCATCTAAACGGGCTTGCCCACAGGGAAATCCTTATGATTGCGGCAATTGCTTCTTATAAGAGCAAAAACCGGACCCGCCAGCAGCTTCTTGAGTACAAGGAACTGTTGAGCGAATCCGATTTCGATAGTATCCAAAAGCTTGGCATTCTTCTACAGCTCGCGGCAGCGCTAGACCGCAGCGAGACGCAAGCCATCGGCCGATTGGAAGCGGTCCGGTCCGGCAGCCAGCTTTTGCTTAATCCGGTGCGTTCCGAAGGAACATTAGCGGTTGAAGCCCGGGAAGTCGAGGAGCTATCCTCCGATTTCAAAAAACTATGGGGACTAACTCCCGTCCTGGCCCTTCCCGACTATACGTAATTTTTCCACTGCGGAATTGATCTGGCTTCGAATTGACTGCGGAACGGCATCATATCGTTCTTCACATGAACGTAGGTGCCGTTTGCCTGCAGCTCGCGGGCTTTCACGTTATCGTCCAAATTAAGCTGCAGCATATTGATCAAGGTTTTGCGAAGGTTCTCGTCAAATACCGGACTCATCAGCTCGATCCGGCGCGTCAAATTCCTCGTCATCCAGTCCGCACTCGATAAGTAAACTTCTTCGTCTCCACCGTTATGGAAGTACATTACCCTTGCATGCTCCAGGAACCGGTCCACGATACTGATTACGCGAATATTATCGCTGCGTCCGGCTACGCCCGGTCTCAAGCAGCACACTCCCCGGACGATCAGGTCAATCTTGACCCCGGCTCGCGAAGCTTCGTACAGCTTATCGATCATTTCCTGATTGGACAAGGAGTTCATCTTGGCAATAATATGCGCTCCCTTGCCCTGTTCGGCGTTAACAATCTCACGGTCAATTAACCGGAACAGCTTCTCCTTCAAGTCTGTCGGAGCAACGCCAAACGCCTTCCATTCATATGGCGATGAGTACCCGGTTACCTCATTAAACAAGGCGGAGGCATCGCTGCCAATAATCGGATGGGAAGTGAATAGACCGATATCCGTGTATAAGGTTGCCGTGCTGTCGTTATAGTTGCCTGTTCCGACATGGACGTAACGGCGCAGCGTGCCCATCTCCCTGCGGACAACGAGACAAATCTTTGCATGCGTCTTGAGGCCAACAAGGCCGTAGACGACATGGCAGCCCGATTTCTCCAGCTGGCGTGCCCAGGCGATATTCCGCTCCTCGTCAAACCTTGCCTTAAGCTCCACAACCACCGTTATCTGCTTGCCGGCTTCCGCTGCCTTGGACAAAGCCTGTACAAGCGCAGATTGACCGCTGACACGGTATAAAGTCATCTTGATAGCCAGTACGTTAGGATCTTCCGCAGCCTGATCGATAAAATCATTTACCGCTTCAAACGATTCGTAGGGGTGATACATCAGCACATCGCGCTGGCGGATCACTTCGAACATATCATCCGTCTCGTCGAATTCATGCGGATACACCGGCTCAAGACGGCTGTAGCGAAGGTTGTCATAACCCGGCAGCGAGTTAGCAAATTTCATCAGGAAGCTGAGATCTAGAGGCCCGTCAATCTCAATCAAGTTATCTTCAATCTCCAGCTCTTCCTTCAACATCTCAAGCGCCATCGGATGCATGCCTCTTGCGACTTCCAGCCGCACCGGAATGCCCCAGCGTCTTCTGCGCAGCTCCTTCTCAATCTCCTCCAGAAGGTCTTCCGCCCCGTCTTCATTTAGCGTAAGATCGGCATTGCGCGTAAGGCGGAACGCATGAACGGCAAACGGAATGTAGCCGTTAAACAGGGTCGTAATATGATTTTCGATAAGATCCTCGAGCAGCACAAACTCCATCTTCTTGCTGTTTGTCCGGCCTGGCACAGGCACAAAACGCTGCAGAATAGATGGAACCTGTACGATTGCGAACAGCGGCTCATCATCCCTATCCGAATCCTCCCGCTGCAAAAGCACCGCCAAGTATAGCTCCTTCGTATGTACGAGGGGGAACGGGCGGCTCTGGTCAACGGCCATCGGCGTTAACACAGGGAAAACAATTTCCTGAAAATATTCCGACACCGCCTTGGATTGACTGGCATTCAGTTCCTTGACGGATGAAATAATAATGCCTTCCCGACCGAGACAACGGAATACTTCCCGGTATGTTTTGTATTGATCATAGACCATCTGGGTCGTCCGTTTGATCAGCCTTTTCCACAATCCGGCAGGCGTATAGCCCGTAAAATCCATCTTCGTATAGCCCGCGCGGATCTGATCCTGGATGCCGGCTACCCTAACACTCATGAATTCATCCAGGTTGCTGGATACAATGGATAAAAATTTGGCGCGTTCAAGCAGTGGATTATTCGATTCCTGTGCTTCCTGGAGCACTCTGCGGTTAAACTCAATCCAGCTCAAATCCCGGTTCACATAGTGGGACAATTGTCTTGTCATTCCTCACGCCTCCCCAATTATGCCCCTATTATGACTGATGACTATTATAGGAATATTAACGATTTGTAAAGATCAAGTTAAAGCTCCGGTTGACGCTCCGGTTGTTTCGGTCGATTGCTCCTTGCGGTTTGTTTCTTGATCAACCTCCTGAAGGTTGAAACAAACGCGCAATAGTCGCACTCGACTCGAAACAACCTCCGCTTACAGCGTAAAGATCAAACAATAAAGAGAAGAAAAGCAATTACGCCATGGACTGCAGCAAAGCATACAATTCAGGCAGACCCTTGTCCAGTCTTGCAGGCCGCCACTTCTCGTTTACCCAGACATGCTTCGTTCCGCCGGCTACAAGCCGCTCCCCCGGAAGATCCTCGTATTGATTAACAATAGCAGTATGGAATTGATCCAGACTTACCTTGCGGATTTCCGATTCAAAGGAAAGGCGCACAGGCGAAAAATCCGAAATACGCGTGCAAATCAGCACCGTATCGTCATAACGGGCCGGCAGCTCGTACCGGCACTGAAGATCCACCACCGGAAGCAGCAAGCCTTGCTGCTCGATGGTTTTATAATCATACCCCGCTGAGCGGATTAGCTCGGTACGGCCGATTTCAAACCAGGTTATGTAATTGCCATGAAAAACAACCCCCATTTGATCCGTTTCCTGATAACGAACGCGCAGAGGATGAAGGAACCATTGCTGTGACGGCATGATGAAGCTACCCCCTATATTATTACGAACTTGAGGACGAAAAAATTAGCTTTGTTTACAAAACGCAAACATAAATCGAGTATATGTATATGTATTTCCCTATACGTGAAACAAAAGCGACGGTGAATGGCTCACCCTCGCTTCTGTTCTTCTCTGCTTCTAAAGAGAAATATGAAATTCGTTCTTACAGGACTTTAGCTTGTCCGGAGTACACAACGCCAGTCTCGCCGTAGACTGTTACTTCAGTACCATCCATCAGCAATTCCGTTGCATTCGAGATGCCCAGAATAACCGGAATACCCAGGTTAATGCCGCATACAGCCGCATGGCTTGTAATGCCGCCTTGCTCTGTAATAACGGCAGCCGCTTTTTCGAAAGCAGGCATATATTCTTTATCCGTCGATACCGTAACCAGGATCGAACCCGATGTTACGCGTGCGTTTGCTTCTTCAGGCGTGCGGGCAACAACGATGCGGCCTGTAGCCGTTTGACTGCCGATGCCTTGTCCTTGAGCCAGAAGCTCGCCAACATGGTGAATCTTGATCAGGTTTGTTGTACCTGCGCGGCCAACCGGAACACCTGCCGTAATAACGATTGTGTCGCCAAGGCTGATCAAGCCAGTGCTTCTTGCGCCATCAACCGCGTTCTCGAACATAGCGTCCGTCGTTTCAGCGATTTCGCCAAGAACCGGTTTAACGCCCCAGATCAGAGCCAGACGACGCATAACCTTCTCATCGTTAGTTACCGCGATGATCGGTGCTTTCGGACGGTATTTGGATACCATGCGAGCTGTGAAACCGCTTTGTGTCGAAGTCACGATTGCTGCAGCGTTCAGGTCCAGAGCGGATACTGCAACCGCTTGGCTGATTGCTTCCGTTACGGAAGTTTTTTGAGCGTTAGCTTGTTTCGTGAAGATTTCACGGTATTCCAGAGCCGCTTCCGCACGCTCGGCAATACGGGACATTGTAGTTACCGCTTCAACCGGGTATTTACCGGCAGCTGTTTCGCCGGAGAGCATGATTGCATCCGTACCGTCGAAGATTGCGTTCGCTACGTCACTTGCTTCAGCGCGTGTAGGACGCGGGTTGCGCTGCATCGAATCCAGCATTTGTGTAGCCGTGATAACCGGTTTACCGGCACGGTTACATTTTTCGATCATTGTTTTTTGTACTAGCGGTACTTCTTCAGCCGGGATCTCAACGCCAAGGTCGCCACGGGCAACCATCAGGCCGTCGGAAACTTCCAGAATCTCATCGAGATTGTCAACGCCTTGTTGGTTCTCGATTTTGGAGATGATTTGGATGTGGCTTGCATTGTGGCGCTCAAGCAACTCGCGAATTTCAAGCACGTCGCTTGCTTTACGAACGAACGATGCCGCTACGAAGTCAATGCCCATTTCGATACCGAAGATGATATCGTTTGCGTCTTTTTCCGTGATGCCCGGAAGGGAAATCGCAACGCCGGGAACGTTAACGCCTTTTTTGCTCTTGATTTGACCGCTGTTGTTGATGCGGCAAATAATTTCAGTGCCTTGAACTTCTTCAACCGTCAGGCCGATCAGGCCGTCATCGATCAGAATAGTCGAACCTACGGAAACGTCGTTAGGAAGGTTGTCGTAAGTAATAGGCACACGGTTAATGTCGCCCAGAATCTCTTCCGTTGTCAGAGCAACGCGCTCGCCTGCTACCAGCTCAATCGGCTCTTCTTTCAGCTTGCCGAGACGAATCTCAGGACCTTTGGTGTCGAGCAGAATCGCTACGCTAGTTCCAAGCTCTTTGTTTGCGATACCGATGTTTTTAATTCGGTTGCCATGCTCTTCGAAATCGCCGTGGGAGAAGTTCAGACGTGCAACGTTCATACCCGCTTTAATCAGTTTTTTCGTGTTTTCCAACGATTCGCTGGAAGGTCCAATCGTACATACAATCTTAGCTTTACGCATGTTTAAGTATCCTCCGTTTAATGCCTGCTATAGTCATTATAGTCAATAATCAAGATCTTGAGCCGCAGCTTGTACGACAGTTTAAAACTTTTATACCTTTGCCGATTCCGTCATTTCGGGAGCTTCAGCCTCTTGCGGGGCTTGCGCAGCTTCTTGCGCTGCGGCTTCCGCTACTTGGAATTCGCCAATCTTGCGGAATTTATGGTAACGGTCTTCAATGAGTTGCTCAGGTGTCATCGGCAGAAGTTCCACCAAATGCTTCCACAGTTTCTCTTTCATCCGTTCCGCCGTGAACGCTAGATCCCGATGCGCGCCGCCTTGCGGCTCTTCTATGATGTCCTCGATCACTTCGAACTCGAGCAAATCCTTCGCCGTAATTTTCATCGCTTCGGCCGCAATATCCGCTTTGGATGCGTCCTTCCACAGAATGGAAGCCGCGCCGTTAGGGGAAATCGCGGAGTAAATTGCATTCTCCAGCATGAGTACCCGGTTGCCTACGCCAAGGGCTAGAGCCCCGCCGCTGCCGCCTTCACCGATAACGATGCAGACGATTGGCACGCCAAATCCGGCCATCTCTCTTAAGTTGCGGGCAATCGCTTCCGATTGGCCACGCTCCTCGGCCGTGTTGCCTGGATAAGCGCCCTTTGTATCGATTAAAGTAATGATTGGGCGTTTGAATTTGTTCGCTTGCTGCATAAGACGCAGCGCTTTCCGGAATCCTTCCGGATGGGGGCTGCCAAAGAAACGGGCAATATTATCCTTCGTATCTTTGCCGCGCTGATGGCCGATTACCGTGACCGGCAAGCCGTTCAGCTTCGCCAGGCCGCCGACAATCGCCAGATCATCGGCAAACAAACGGTCGCCATGCAGCTCGATAAAGTCCGTGAAGACCGCCTGAATGAAATCAAGCGAAGTCGGACGCTGGTGAAGACGCGCGATGTGCATCTTCTGCGCCGGGGTCATTTCGTTGTACAACTCTTCTTCCATCTGCTTGCACTTCTCTTCAAGACGCGTTATCTCTTCGGAAAAGTCCATGCCGTTGCTCTCAGCCAGCGTCTTCAGCGTTGCGATCTTCTCGCGCAAATCGCTGATCGGCTTCTCGAACGGAAGCATCTGTTCAGCCGCCATGGGATAATCCCTCCCTTACGGTATGCATATCCAGCAGCTTGCCAAGCGTTGTCTTCATATCCTTGCGGTGAACAACCAGGTCAAGCTGTCCATGCTGCATGTTGAACTCCGCTGTCTGGAAGTTGTCCGGCAGCTTCTGGCGAATCGTCTGCTCGATTACGATACGGCCGGCAAAGCCCACAAGCGCGCCGGGCTCGGCCAAATTGTAGTCGCCAAGACTCGCAAAGCTCGCGGAAACCCCACCCATCGTAGGATCTGTAAACACCGAAATGAACAAGCCTCCAGCCCCTTGAAACATGGAAAGAGCGGCGCTTGTCTTCGCCATTTGCATTAAGCTAAGTATACTTTCCTGCATACGGGCGCCGCCCGATGTCGAGAAAATAAGAAGGGGCAGCTTCTTCTCATGCGCCGCTTCGATTGCTCTTGTTATTTTCTCGCCAACGACAGACCCCATGCTTCCGCTGAAGAAGTCAAAGCTCATGACCGCAACAACAACCGGATGGCCGTTAATGGTGCCCTCGCCCGTTACAACGGCTTCGCGCAAATTCGGATTCTTCTGCCGCTGCTGCTCGAGCTTCCCTTTGTACCCGGGGAATTCGAGCGGGTCGACAGATTCCATATCCGCATCGTATTCAAACAAACGCCCGTCATCAAGCGTCATTCCAATCCGTTCCCAAGCACTCAGACGGTAATGATGCCCGCATGACGAGCATACCTTCAAATTCTTATCCAATTCTTTGCTGTACTGAATGGTGCCGCATTTGGAGCACTTATTCATTAGACCTTCCGGTATGTCGCGTTTAGGCCGCTCAGAAGGGATGGTCGCATACTTCTTCTTTGAAAATAAGTCCTTAATTTGCAATGTGTGACACCTCTCAAGGCGCAATAGTATAAGGTATTACGGCTGCATAATGGAGTTAAATACTTCCTGTACTTCCTCCAATTCACCCGAAGGAACCAAAATCTCATATTGCTGTTTAGACAGATTAACTGGACGGACTTTTACGAGAAAGCCTTCTTCCGTAAGCCGCTTCTTGATGTTGTCCGCGATTCTAGCGGTTGGAGCGATGTAAATGACCGTCCACATTATGGTACCTCCTGAAAACTTTGCCCGCAGCAAAGTTCGCATCTTCAAACAAGTCAATCCCGTTAAAGGCCATATGATGTCATAATGATACCACAGTCATGGCGAATCGGGCAAATGGTATCGGATGGCTTTTGGGTCCTGATGCGCGATCCTTGCTGATGCCGCCGCCGCCAGTCCTGCGACAAGATCGTCGAGAAACACGTGAATTTTCTCGCCTTTCAGATTCAGCTGACGAATAATGCCGGGCTTTACTTTATCCAAATATCCGAAACTCGTCAAGCCAATCATCCCATAAACATTCGTTATTCCTAGTGCCAAAGTCTCATCTACGCCATACAAGGACTCGTCTGTTTCCATGATAGCCTGTAGAGGTTCCGGCAGCAAACGGCGTTCGGCCAGCTCGTCAAGAGCGATCCCGGTATACAGCACATACTGCACTTCGCGTTTTTCCAAAACGGCTCTTACGCTCTCTTCGCATTCGGCCACGGTCAAATCCGCATTGTAAGGACGCTGCAGCGTATATACAATTTCCGCAATATCATCAACACTTACTCCACGCTTTTGCAACCACTTTTCGATTCCGGACGTCATGTCCATCCCTCCCGCATATGCTTGTACGTTTTCATGCAACGTAAGCCGGGAAAAAGCAGCGGCAAGCAGCCGCTTAATCCCACTTGTAACATTAATTGTATGCGGGAAGTGATAGAGTTGTGCATAAATTATCTGACAATTACGGCTCCTTGCCCAAGAAGCTGCTCAATGGCGCTGAATAATTGCGGAGAAGGCTTGGTGCGGTACGTTTCGCTTAGAGCAAGCGAACGCTGCTCCCGTTCATAGAACAGCACCGTATCCAGCTGGCCGTGATGGTCGGTCAATAGCTTCTTCAACTGCTCCAGCACGTCGGGATGCTCGCGCGAAGCGATGATCTTGATATAGACGCGCTGGCGCTTCTTCTCGCCAGCCGGGTTCGTACTGCCGGCTGGCACCGCGGGCCTTGCAGGCTGCGGTTTTCGGGTGGCCGATTCCCCCGGTGCAGCTTGAGCCTGAGCCATTCTTGCTACTGCCGGAGAAGTCTGTGCGGGAGGCGGATTGGCGCCTCCTGCCGGTCTCGAAGCACGGGAGCTCGCATGCTTCCGCATCCGCCTGACATGCTCGGCCAGCTGCTCCGCCGTTGCCGTTCCTTCCTGAATCGGCACAACATCTTCTATGATCAGCTTAAAGTCCTCGTCCTGATGCTGGACGGTAGCGTGAATAATCGCGAGACCGCCTTTCGCCAGACGATCCCCGCAGCGCTTCCATACAGCCGGGAATACAACGCCCTCAGCACGCATAACCCTGTCCTCTATTTCAATAAAGCCCATCGCATTTCCTTTTTTATTTGTAAACGGTTTAAGAGAAACCACTCTAGCTCCGATAACGGCAGCTGCTCCTTCCGCCGCTTCCCCGAGCTCTACGAACCGGTCAAGGCCAAGCGGCTCCAGCTGCTCCTCTACCGCATCCAGCGGATGGCCGGACAAGTAGAGGCCAAGAAGCTCCCGTTCCAGCTCCAGCTGCTCGCCCGTCGAATACGGCCTGATATCCGGCAGCTCGACATCCCAGTTCTGTACTTCGTCGAAGCCGAACAGCTCGATCTGCAGCTCCTCGCGTTCCTTGCGCCACTTCAAAGCGGCATCAACGGTCTCCTCGAGGGCGGCAAGCTGCTGCGCGCGGTGACCGGGCAGCGATTCAAGCGCTCCGGCTTGAATAAGCGACTCCAGCACCCGCTTGTTGACGACGCGCAGATCCACCCGGCGGCATAGGTCAAGCAGGCTGTCGAAAGGCCGTTCCCGGCGCTCTTTCTCGATAGCCTCGATAGCTTGAGTACCGACGTTTTTGATAGCCGCAAGGCCAAAACGAACGGCTCCCTCCACCGGCGTAAACGTAACGCCGCTTTCGTTCACGTCGGGAGGCAGCACCTCAATGCCCATCCGTCTGCATTCGTCAACGTATTCGGCCGTTTTCCGCTGATTGCCGGTAACGGAAGCAAGCATCGACGCCATAAACGGAATGGGATAATGCGCCTTCAGCCATGCCGTCTGAAAAGCAAGTACGCCGTAGGCTGCGGCATGGGCGCGCGGGAAGCCGTAGTCCGCAAACCGGACGATCATATCGTACACCAGATTGGCATCCTCGCTGCTATAGCCTTCGCTTACGCTGCCTTTTACGAAATGCGCGCGCTGCTCGTCGAGCACCTCCCGCTTCTTCTTCGAAACGGCGCGGCGCAGCAAATCCGCTTCGCCAAGCGAGAAGCCTGCCATGGCGGAAGCAATCTGCATAATCTGCTCCTGATAGACAATAATGCCGTACGTATCCGATAAAATCGGCTCGAGAGAGGGATGCGGATATTTGACGGGCGCAAGCCCGTGCTTGCCCTGAATGTAATTCGGAATAAACTCCATCGGACCCGGACGGTACAATGCGAGCACCGATACGATGTCTTCGAATTCGCTTGGCTTCATCTCCTTCAGTACGCGCCTGACTCCGGACGACTCCAGCTGAAAAATCCCCATCGTCTCGCCGCGCCCGAGCATCACATAGGTATCCGGATCGTTATCCGGCACTTTGCGGAAATCAATCTCCTTGCCGTATAAGCCTTTCACCCAGGAAAGCGAACGCTCCACGATGGATAGCGTTCTTAGGCCGAGGAAGTCCATTTTCAAAAGGCCAACCGCTTCGAGATGCTCCATCGAATATTGGGTCAGCGCCGTCCGCTCGCTTCCCGCCTGCAGCGGGACGTAATCGGTTAACGGACCGCCGGAGATAACAACGCCGGCCGCATGGGTAGAAGCGTGGCGCGGCATGCCTTCCACCTTCAGCGCCATCTTGATCATGGCATCGGTCCTCGGCTGCCGCTGGCAGGCTTCGCGCAGGCCTTCGCTGATCCGAAGAGCTTCCTCGAGCGTAATGTGGAGCTGATTCGGGATCATTTTCGCCGCTCGGTCCACCTCCGCGAACGGCACATTCATTGCCCGCCCTACGTCCCTGACTGCGGCTTTGGCGGCCATCGTACCAAAGGTAATGATCTGCGCCACATGCTCATCCCCGTATTTGGCCGAGACATAAGCGATTACCTCATCTCGGCGTTCGTCGTTGAAGTCGATATCGATATCGGGCATCGTAATCCGTTCCGGATTCAGAAACCGCTCGAAGAGCAGCTTGTACTTCAGCGGATCCACGTCGGTAATTCGGAGCACGTAAGCAACCAGGCTTCCCGCTGACGAGCCCCGCCCCGGACCGGTCCGGATGCTTTGCTCATGGGCAAAGCGGACGAAATCCCATACGATCAGGAAATAATCGCTGAAGCCCATATTTTCAATTACGGACAGCTCGTAAGCAAGCCTTGCCTCCGCCCGTTCCCGGAAAGCCGGATCCTCCGACCATTGCGGCAGGCCCGCATAACGGGAAGCAAGCCCGGTTCTGCAAAGCTCGGCCAAATACGCCGACGAAGTCATGCCTTCCGGCACCGGACGGAAGACCGGCAGCGCTGCCCGCCCAAACGTCAGCTCCAGCGAGCATTTGTCCGCAATTTCGGCTGTATGGCGAATCGCTTCCGGCACGTGGCGGTACAAGAGTCCCATCTCTTCTCCGCTTTTCATATACAGCTGATCCGTCCCTATCTTCATCCGGTCCGTATCGTCCACCGACTTGCCCGTTCCGATGCAAATCAGAACATCCTGCACGGCGGCATCCTCCGGCGTCAAATAATGAACGTCGTTCGTAGCCGTAAGCTTGATGCCTGTTTCCCGGGCCAATTCGATCATGGCTGCCGCGACTTTTTTCTGATCCAGCATGCCGTGATCCTGCAGCTCCAGATAGAAGTCGTCCCCGAAAATCCGCTTGTAGCGCAAAGCTGCCGCCAGCGCTTCCTCCCGGCGGTCGTGAAGCAGATGCTGCGAGATCTCCCCATGCAGACAAGAGCTCAAGCAGACCAGTCCTTCGGAATGGGCTTCCAGCACTTCCGGGTCGATCCGCGGCTTATAGTGAAAGCCTTCCAGATGGCCAATCGAGACCAGCTTCATCAGATTGCGGTAACCGGTCTCGTTTTTCGCTAGAAGAATTAAATGATAGATCGGATTGTCCTTGCGCGACCCCTTCTCGAAACGGGAACCCGCCGTAAAATACATCTCGCACCCAATAATCGGCTTGATGCCCTGTGCCAGGCAAGCTCTATAAAAAGGAATAGCTCCGTACATGACTCCGTGATCGGTAAGGGCAAGCGACTTCATCCCTAGCTCGGCAGCCCTTGCCACCAAATCGCGGATCCGGGCTGCGCCGTCAAGCAAGCTGTATTCGCTATGCACGTGCAAATGCACAAACGAGGAATCTATGTTGTTCATCCGCTGGCACCCTCTTTCGGTTCTTATTCCTTCTATTTTATCATAATAGACCGCACAGCGCCCATAGAATGGTAGTGAGGCAGCCGGACAGGCTGGACTATGCGCTAAAAGGCAGGTGTACGTTGTGAACGTCATTTTATCCAAGGCCGGGCTTGATTTTTTTATCGCCTTTGGCGTTGTTGTCGGAGGATCCATGCTGGCTGGAATCGGCTCGGTTTTTCTTCTGTTGCCCCCTACTTCCATGATGCTGAGTACGGCCGGCAATCTCAAAATATGGGCGATTGTCGCAGCCGTCGGAGGCTCTATCGATCCGATGCGCGTTATCGAAAGTAATATCGTAGAAGGGCATTTGTCGCCGGCCGTCCTTCAGATTGCTTATATTGCCATCGCTTTTCTAGGCGCCCATATGGGAACGGAATTGGTCAAGCTCATTTGCAAGGGGGCGGCTTGATGCATGCGCGTACCTCAGTTTGAGCGGTATGTCAAAGGGGTGCAGATGCTTGGCGTATTGCTGCTTGGCATGCTGCTTGGCGCAATCATCTACAACTCCATGTACCACGCCCAATTCGAGGCGTTAGTGAATCTGAAGAGCGATCTGGAGGTTAAGCTGGAGCAATCTGAAACGGAAATAAAAGGCTTAACGCAATTCAAAAATCAACATACCGTCATTAAGAGCGTCCTGCCTCGAATCGAAGAGGAAGCCGGCCAAAATACCGACCGCCCCAAGCTTGATAAAGTAACGGAAGCGGAATTAATCAAGCGGATCAAAGCGGATCTTTCCGTTTTTCTCGGGCAAAGCATTTATGAGATCGACACGGACGCCCAGCTTGCGCGCAGACTATTAAGCAACAAGATTTATACCAATGTCCTTGAAAAAGACTATTCCATCGACATCACGACAATTCTGGTCGTGGAAAACAAGCTGCAAGTATGGGTGAAAGTCCGTTTATACGCGAGACCACCTTCTTAAACGCATTTATTTCCGGTTTTGGGTGAATTCATGCTACAATAACGCCATTGAGACTACAAAAGGAGCTGTAGCAAACATGGACTCCCTCCTGCAATGGGTGTTTGCGCCGGGCATTATGATCACGCTCGCGCTTACCGTCTATTTCAGCTTTAGATCCCGCCGCTCGACGGACACGCGCGCGCGCGGCCTTCATGCATCCCGGATGAACATCAGCATGGGCTTTATGCTTATGTTTATCGCCGGCGTTCAGCTGTTCCTCTCCGGCACTTCGACGGCGCGTATCGTGATCGGGGCGATTTTCCTCGTTATCGGATTTTTCAATTTGTTTGCGGGGCTGCGTAACCATAGTATTTTTCGGACGATGCAGCAGTAGAGCGCGTTATGAAAATGGATGGCACTGCGTGGGGCGAATATTTCTTCGATCGCTGTTGGTTCCGGATTCCTCTTTGGAAGTTGTATTTGGTAAGAATCCGGTAACCAAAGGCGAGCGCTCCGCTTCTCAGAAACATTCGCCCACTCCGTGCTCTCATTTTCATAAAAGTCTACTGCTGTCCGTCCTTTGGGGCAGCAGATTGAGCCGACCTGGCATTTCGCCGGTCGGCTTTTTGGCTTGGCAGCCACTATAATGAGGATACTCATTAAATCGTGAGGTTTTTCTACGTGTAAATAAGGAGGAGAAACTCACTATTGCCTCCTTCTCTCTCAAAAGTTGGATAGAACTCCGCGGCAAGGTTCACTATTAATGAACCTTACCGACATCTGACCGCGTTATATACGGCTACAACTAGCAAAGGCATGGCAAGCCAAAGGATATCTCATCACCGACCGTGAAGGTCTCCAAGCAGAGCAGGCATTGGACAGCCTAGCAGCGAAAATGCCGTAGACAACCGCGGTACGGACGCGGAAAGTTTTCTTTTACTCAAAGTTGGCCTAGAGATTATGGTCTTCTTTTGCATATACTAAGCACATCTTACTACAGGAGGCTGATGTCAAATGATGAACCTACCGATTGTTTGTCCCATTCATTTCTCTCGGCCTATACGGAGCGCCTTCTAACCTTTTAGTTTTGGAGACGAGCCGCGGGACCGGGAGGTCCTGCGGTTTTTTTTGTGCCTTCCGCAGGGGAATCCCTGCGGTTTTTTGTTGTTTCGAAAGTCCAATAAAACGAATAAAGAGGAGCATCCGATTTGAAAAATACCGATACCTTGCAGCATCATCAACAACTTCTGGCCTACGGCTGGAATACCGATTGGAACAATAAAATGGAGCAAATGCCGGCAAGCGCGAGACAGCTGGTTCCCGCGCGCGTGATCGCCCAGCATTCCCATTCTTATCAAATCATGACGCCAGGCGGCGAGCATACGGCTACCGTTACCGGCAAATACGAATTTAATGCGGCGCTAAAAAGCGATTTTCCCGCCGTGGGCGACTGGGTTATGGCCGAAAAACTTCCGGGCGAGACACGCTCGGTTATTCATAACCTTCTGCCGCGCCAAAGCGCAATGATCCGCAAAGCAGCCGGGAGTACGGTGGATGATCAGGTCGTTGGCGCCAATATGGATTATTTGTTTATTACAAACGCACTGAATCAGGATTTTAACGTCCGCAAAATGGAACGTTACCTGATTGCCGCATGGGAAAGCGGTGCTTCACCGGTTATCCTGCTGACCAAAGCCGATCTATGCGATGATCCGGAAGCCTTTGCCGCACAGATGGAAAGCGCCGCCCCCGGCGTACCGGTGCACCTGATCAGCGCCTTGCAGAACCAGGGCAAAGAGCAGCTCCTTCCTTATCTGCAGCCGGGCAAAACCATTGCCGTCACTGGCTCGTCCGGTGTAGGCAAGTCTACTCTGCTGAACTGGCTCGCGGATGATAACATCATGGAGACTCAGGGCATCCGCGAAAACGATGCCCGCGGCCGGCATACGACAACGCATCGGGAGCTGTTCCTTCTGCCGAACGGAACGCTTGTCATGGATACGCCGGGCATGCGAGAGCTTCAGCTATGGGATGCGCAGGACGGCTTGGAGCAGGCTTTCTCCGATATCGAAGCTCTGGCTGCCAAATGCCGTTACCGGGATTGCCGTCATGAGTCAGACCCCGGCTGCGCGGTCTTGCAAGCGATTGAGGACGGAACGCTTGAAGCGAAGCGGCTTCACAACTATAGGAAGACGGCCAAAGAGCTCTCCCATCTTGCGCGCAAAGAAAACAGCCTTGCCAAAAAGGCAAAAAAAGCAGCCGGCTCCTCCTCCCGCAAGAGCGAGCGCAGAACAAAAGCGGGCGCTTGGGATTACGATTAACTTGCTGCCCCCCCTTCAGGTGTATCAAAATGAAATATACTGCATGAAGTGCAGTATATTAGCTATTTTGGAAGGTAGCTGAAGAGTTATAATGCATAGAATGCAGGATATTGTACCGATTTGAACCAATAGGGGCTGTTTTCCTTCAATATGCTGCATTCTGTGCAGGATATTCGGAACCATTGGACAGATTCGTCCCTTTATAGTGTATTTGGTGCAACGTAGCCGAAAGACAGAGCAGAACCAAAGTGAAGAGTCCAGATGAAGACTTACAAATTAAAAAGGGCTGCCAAACGAATGGCAGCCCTTTAACCTGTCTCCCTAAAGTATTAGGGAGTTTGAAAGTGGGGATGGAGGGAATGTGTCTCCTGAAGAGCGTAGCGCCTGCCTTTGTGAATCGTGAATTCTCGCATACGCGAGTTGATTCAAAAATTCACGATCACAACAGCAGCGGAAGGAGAGACATTCCTGAAATCCCCATGCCCTCCCTAATACGAATCAATCATCTGCGCCGTCATCATGGCCTTAGCCGCCAACCCCGTCTGATCGATAAGCTCGATTTCGAGCTTGGTCGCTTTGCGGCTCATCTCGAGCGCGCGGGGAACGATCGTAATCTGGCTGTCGATTTGGACCGGTTTAACGAAGAAAGCGGTCATCCCGTCAATCAGATAGTCCCGCTTGCCCGCGTCCCGGATCATCTGCCTTCCGGCCAAGGTCATCAGCGTGACTAATATCCCTTCGGACACCATGCCGAGAGATCCGGACATTTGAGGCGTAATGGCTCCTTTGTAGAGCGGAACGCCATCCACCTCATCCGCATCAAAGCCGGACCAGATGAGATCGTCGAAGGTCTCTCCGATCTCCTGCTGCTTGCCTGCAAAACGGAGAGCGTCCAGCAGCTGCTGGCGAGTGACGACCCCTAGCAGCTTACGGTGACGGTCCACAATCGGCAGCAGATCAATCCCTTCCGCCGCCATCGTATGCGCAGCTGAAGTTACCGCAATGTTAGGCGCGGCCGTGATCGGATGTCGGGTCATCAGCTTGTCGATCGAACTATCATCCGCTGAACCGGTTGCATCCTTTGAGGTCATCATGCCGACAACCCTGCCTCGGTCATCAATAACCGGGAATCGGTAATTGCCGGTCTCCCGGCTCAGCTTATGAAAGTCGAGCAGCGTATTGCCGGACCTAAGCACATCCGCCGGCCTGCTAAACGTCATCAGATCCTCAATAAGCATAATCTTGCGTTTGATAAGCCGGTCATACATTGCCCGATTAATCATCGAAGCTACGGTAAACGTATCATGCCGGGATGAAATGATCGGCAGTCCGTTCTCGTCGGCCAGCGCTTTCACTTCCTCGCTTGGCTCGAATCCGCCCGTAATCAGAACGCCTGCTCCCTGCTCCAGGGCACAGCGATGCGCGCCGCTCCGATTTCCTACAATAAGCAGGCTGCCTTCATCGATGTAGCGGAGCATCGCATCCAGCTCCATCGCACCGATTACAAATTTGTGGAGCGACTTGTCCAGCCCCGAGGTGCCGCCGAATATATGCCCTTCGACAATCTCCGCCACTTCGCCGAAGGTGAGCTGATCCAGCGCCTCGCGCCTTCTCCGGTCAATGCGGACCGTCCCGATTCTTTCCTTCGTGCTTACAAGGCCGGAAGCTTCCGCTTCCTTAATCGCTTTATAAGCGGTTCCTTCGCTGACGCCAAGCGCCTTGGCGATTGCCCTTACCGAGATTTTCTCGCCTATATCGAGCGTCTCTATATATTGCAGAATTTGTTCGCGCTTCGTGCTTGTATCCATTCCGGAAACGGATGCCACCGGCACCGCCCTCCCCCAATTAAACCTTCGTTCGTTTCATTCCATTATACCAGTCGATAGAGACGGCTGCGACCTTTAGTCCTGCATCCACATCTTCCCCGTCTGCTCCGGTACAACGATATTTGTCGAACACCTGCTGGAGGGACTGCACCGTAAATGCTTCTTGCGTTCCTTTAAATATAAAGGAGTACCAATCATAATTGATAGGTACGGGATACTTCAGCTTCAATATCGGATAATTCTCAAGGACGACCGATTGAGGAGGGATCTCCGGATATTGGCTGGAAAACAAGAAGGATCCTTTCTCGCTAAATGGCCTTGCGATCGTCTCCGACCGCAGGCTCATCTGATATTCCACATGCTGCGTACGGGGATTCACCCTGCAATTAAAGCTGCCGTGCGCCTTTGCCGATTTATTGGTCTTATGTAAAATGCGGTACGTGAACTGCACCTGAAACCGCATATGCTGATAGTAAGTCTGCACGTTTCGAAAAAACTCAAACTCATCAACCATAAGCGTTGCTCCTTGTTAAAAAGTTCCTATTTAGGAAATGATGTTAATAGGTAGAACCTTTTTACACAATTATAATAAAAAGCATAACCTTTGGTCAATGACTATAGGCACTATTTTCAATAAGGACTATAAGACGTTGTTGCCGGGATGGGAAAGCTCTATCTTAAGGCTGAGGTGACGAATGTGAACGAAATCAGCCGAAATATCGGTGAGAATATACGGGCAATACGCAAACAAAAGGGCTTCAGCCAAGAGCAGCTGGCTCTGCGGGCCGAAATAAACGGCTCTTATATGGGGCAGGTGGAACGCGGCGAGAAGAGTCCTACGGTCGACGTCTTGAGCAAAATTGCCCACGCTCTCCAATGCCCGCTTGAGCAGCTGGTCCATATGCCCGGGACACCTCACGAAGAAAGCACCTATGCGGAGAAAATCGCATCTCAGCTTCAGGGTTTATCCGTCAAGGAACAGGAAGCGGTATATAAATTCGTCAAGCAGCTTGTTCAGTTCAAAGATATCGATTAACAGACATACCCGATTACCCCATCCTCAAAAAAGCTTAGCAAATGAAAAAGCCCCCTTACGGGGGCACGCGCCTTGCCTCTATTCCTTAACCTCTTGCCCTTCGGTTCGAACCCCTGTCCACCGCCTGCTGCAGCCTGCGCTCCCAGGTATTTCTCTTCATCCGCTTGATGCGGTCCAGTTCCTTTTTCCTCTGCTCGTTCATCCAGAGCAGCGCATTCAAGTGAGCGGCAATGACGAGCAGCGCAAACAAAGTCCACACTACACCGAATATCGTCACTGCATTCCAAGGACCCGTAAGATCCAGCTTTGGCACCCCGTAGAACAGCATCGCCAAAGCAACTGCCAGATACATAATATGCCGGGCTTTTCCCCTCATTCATCTCAACTCCCGCTTCAATAGCTTTTGCTTGTCCGCACCACTATCCTATGAAGACAAACCCCCGGATATGACCGCCCCACTAATTTCTTTGGCCAATCACCAAGGAATAGATGTCCTCATATGATGAAGTAATTCGTGTAAAACACCTATGGGCCTTTATCCGCTTTTCGTCATCCTCCTGCTTGGAAGGAGATTTACACAATGCAAAAATCGAAAGTAGCCGTTCAGCTTATCAGCTCCGGCATGCTTCCGGAAGATACGATTATGCTGGGTGAAGCCTACCTGAAGCAATGGCATATTTCTCACAGCGTGTCGATCGTATTGCGGTTCGGAACATTCAAGAAGACGGTAAAGGTCATTCCGGTACTGAAGTACGACGGAATGCGCATGAACCAATCGCTTGCCAGACAGATGGGCATTCTTAGCAGCACCGCCCTTCGCCTGAGCTACGATTCCTCGTCTTCCACGCTTAGGCTTGGGCCTCTGATCGGCGTTCTGATTAGCCGTGATTATCCGAGTACGCCCGACAAACCGTTTGGCACGATTACGATGTTCTGCAAGGAATTGGTCGACGGCTGCGCGAATCAGGGGGCGCATGTTTACTTTTTCACTCCGAACCATATCTCGGGAAGCAGCGACAAGCAAATCGAAGGCTGGACCTTTTCAAACGGTTGGAAACGGGCAAAGCTTCCGCTGCCGGATGTCGTGAACAACCGCCTGACGTCCCGCAAGCTGGAAAGCCGTACTCTTGTACAGCAGTTTTTCAAAGAAATAAAGAACACTCATCATGTCAGCGTGTTTAACGAAAAGTTCCTGGACAAAATGGAAGTCTTCGATGCGCTAAAAAAAGACGATAGTGTCCGGCGCTATCTGCCGGAATCCCACTTTCTCCGCAACTATACCACGTTGAAATCGATGTGTTCCCGTTACAGCAACGTATTCCTCAAGCCGTCCAAAGGCAGTCTCGGCAAAGGCATTATCCGTGTGACAAGGCTCGAGGGAGACAGCTATCAGGCGCATTTCACAACCGGCACCGGAACAAGGCGGCAGGTATACCCGAACCTTGAGAAGCTGTTCTCGAGCATTTCGACCAAGATGAAAACCATTAAATATCAAGCCCAGCAAGGACTCAATCTAATTGAGATCCAGAAGCGGCCGGTCGACTTCCGCGCTGTGGTGCAGAAGAACGCAACAGGCAAATGGACGCTGACCTCCGTAGTGGCGCGTACCGCGAGCAGCCAGCATTTCGTCTCCAATCTCGCACGCGGGGGAACGCTCAGTACCGTTAGCGAGGCTGTCGCGCGTTCCAATATTTTCGCCGGCAAGGAAGGGGCCTCCAAACGCCTCCGAACGGCCGCTCTGACGATTGCCGAAGGAATCGATAAGCATATTCCGGCGCATTTCGGCGAGCTTGGAATCGATTTGGCGCTGGACACCAATGGCCGCGTATGGCTGCTGGAGGTTAACTCCAAGCCTTCGAAAAGCGACAACACGCCTCTCAATCAGGAAAATGACAACAAGATCCGTCCATCGGTCCGAAATGTCATACAATACTCCCGCTTCCTGTCGGGATTCTAACCGGAGGCCCTTATGAAGGCTGCGCTTGTGAGAGTAGGACTGTATGTCGCTTCCATAGAGGCCGGCGCAGGTCCGGAGAACGGCATTAAACTGCCGGAGCCGGCATTTGCGCAAATGCTCAGCGAAGCGGCCGGCCCTCTCGCCATTGACCTGTATGTCTTCTCCCCAGCCGAATACGAGGAAAAAAACGGACAGCTGAATGCCTTCCGGCTTCGCCATGGCAGCTGGGTAAAGGAACCCTGCCCGCTTCCGGATATCCTCTACGACCGCTGCTTCTATCGAACGGCTGAAGAACGCATGCTCTGCAAAGCGGTACTTGCGGCCATCCGGGAACAAAAGCCCGTGACGATCTTAAACGGAAGTCTTCCCGGCAAATGGGAGGTATACGGTACGCTTCGCCAGGACGCTCTTCTGGCGCTGCTTCTTCCTTCCACAACCAGGCTGGAACGCCCGGATACCCTATTGCGCCTTCTAACAAGCAATAACGGGGAATTGTTCCTAAAGCCATCGGCGGGCATGCAAGGCAAAGGGGCTATTCATCTGAAGCAGTCCCCTTTAACCCGCGAATGGGTTGCTGCCGGGCGGACCGGAAGCAATCTCCCGTTCCGGCTTCGCTTCAACCACTATTCTTCGTTGTCGCAATGGATCACTAGATTTATGGGGAATGCGTCTTATATCGCTCAGCCTTATCTGCAGCTGACAGACCCGGAAGGCAATCCGTTTGACCTTCGCGTGCTTGCGCAGAAAAACGGCAAGGGACGCTGGGGCGTCACCGGCTCCGCCGTCCGTGCCGGAAGCTCCGGAACCGTCACATCCAATCTTCATGGCGGCGGCACGGCAAGCCAGCCATCCGATTACTTGTCCCGTCTGTTTGGCGAAGCAAAAGCCAAGCGGATGATGAATAAAATAACAGATGCCAGCCTGCAGGCAGCAGAGAAGCTGGAAAACAACTACGGACGATTAGCCGAGCTGGGCATTGATTTCGGAATCGAACCGGACGGACGGATATGGCTACTGGAAGTAAACTCCAGGCCAGGACGTTCCTCCTTCCGGCTGTCCGGCGACAACCAGGCAGAGCGGATGTCCGTCGAGCTGCCGCTCCGATATGCCCGCCTGCTTACGCAGCGGCTTAACAAACCTTTGATCATAAACGACTCCGCAACAGGTCGGATCCAAGACAGTCAGGCAGACAAAAGGATCCGGTCTGATAACGTTCAGGAGGTTCACCCATGAGCTTGACAACTTGTAACGTCCATTTCTCGCAACAATCGGATAAAGTCATTTATTTATCCAACACGCTTCTCAAGGAGCTGAAGCTGTCCGGCAAAAAAACCGTTCATTTGAAGCTCGGCAAAGAAGTGGTAACAACAGCCATCAGGCCTGTCAGGCGCCAAGGCAATCATCTTTATCTGTCCGCCGGGGTCAGGCAATACATCCGGGTACCCAAAACCGGCAGCATCTTCGTCCATAAAAACGGCGAAAATGAAGTTCAAATCGGACCGCTCATCGGCGTATTAAGCGATTCGGGCTATAGCGAGTCGGATCGCCAGCCCTTTGGCATGAGAACAAACTTTATCAAGCAGATTATCCGGTCGGGGGACCGGAAAGCTTTCCTGTTCGGTTTTACTCCGCAGGATATCAACTGGCAGCAGGAGACGGTGCTCGGCTACTTCCTCAACTCGCAGGGCGGCTGGTACCGCAAGACCGTTCCGCTCCCCGATGTTATCTATAACCGGCTCCGGAGCCGCAAAGCGGAAACGTCCAATTATATCGGTTCGCTCCGCGAAAGGCTGCTTCGCAAGAAAATTCCTTTTTTCAACTGGGGCTTCTTTAATAAATCGGATGTGTATAAGCTGCTGGATAACGATCCTGAGGCTCTTCAACATTTGCCGGAATCCGTAGCCGCGCCAACAAGCGAGAAGCTGAAGCAGCTTTTGGAGAAGCATCATTTTGTCTATTTCAAACCAACGGCAGGCAGCCTTGGCGTCGGCATCTACCGGCTCACCTACCATCCGAAGCGCGGTTATTTCGCCCGCTATCGGAAGAGCGGAAAAAACGTCCTGCTGCGCTTCTCTTCCTTTAACAGCCTGTATAAGATGCTGCAAGCGCGTCATGGCGCAACTCTGAGCAGCTATGTCGCTCAGCAGGGCATCAGGCTAGTGGAGATTGACGGCTGCCCTCTCGACTTCCGCTTTCATATGCACAAGAACGGCAAAAACGAATGGGTACCGGCAGGCATCGGCGCGAAAAAAGCCGGCAAAGGCAGCGTAACGACCCATGTGAAAAACGGCGGTTCGCTTATGACGCCTGAGCAAGCGTTGAGCCGCGCATTTGGCGCAAAGGGCAAAGAAATCTTGGAGAATGCGAAAAAGGTCTCCATCAAAATGGCTGAGGCGATTGAGCGTAATTATCCGCACCGGCTTGGCGAGCTGGGCCTCGATATCGGCATCGACAAAGATAACGACATCTGGATGTTTGAAGCCAATGCAAAGCCGGGACGCTCAATCTTCAAGCACCCTTCCCTTGAAGCGGAAGGCCGTGCATCCGTGGAATGCATCGTTGATCATTGCTTGTACCTCAGCAAGTTTCAAGGAGGGAACAGCTAATGGAGCTAAGAGCATCGAAGAAAGAAGAGGTGTATGATCGGCCGGCTGGACGCCTGGTACTCGCCATACTGACGATTGAGAACGACGAACAGTTATTCCGGGGCAACCGGAATAACTTCGCTGACATTATAAAAACGGGCCAAGAAAAAGGATTCCTTGTCTATGTGCTCACCGTAAAAAACCTGGTCTTGAACCGTTCCACACTGCGGGGATTTGTCTATATTGAACAGAAGGATACATGGCAGCAGCGCTTGCTGCCTTTCCCGGATATAATCTACAACCGGATTCCGCAGCGCGAAGACGAAATGCTGCCTGCCGTCCGGAACAAAATCGCCGCTTGCATGCGGGATCCGCGGATCAAATTGTTCAATCCTTCCTTCTTCAACAAATGGTATTTGTTCGAATGGCTGCGCGGCAGCAAGTCGACCAAACCTTTTATCCCGGCAACCCGCAAGCTGCTAACGGCTGCAAGGCTGGAGAGAATGCTGCAAAAGCATCCCTTTCTCTACCTGAAGCCGGAGAGCGGCAAAGCCGGCAAAGGCATTATGACCGTCATGGTGCAGCCCGACAAGCCGCTTCCGTATCTGCTTAAGGTGCAGGAGAACAAAAAAAGCTCTACCTTTAGCTGCGCGGATTTTCAAAAGCTGTGGAACCGCATCAAGAAGGAATGCGGCAGCGAGCCTTATATCGCCCAGCAAGGCATTCAGCTTGCTTCCTTTAACGACCGCCGGTTCGATCTCAGGGCTCTCGTGCAAAAAAACGATCGCGGCAAATGGGATTTGACCGGCATTGGCGCAAGGGTTGCCGGCTCCTCCAGCATTACGACCCATGTCCCAAGGGGCGGTTCCATCGAAGATCCCGAGAAGCTGCTGAAAAGCTCCTTCAACGCCGATCAGGCAAGAAGGATTCTGATTAAAGCGAAGCAAACCTCGATTATGATCGCCAGACAGATCGAGAAGGGCTCCGGCTTTATGCTCGGCGAAATGTCCATGGATCTAGGCATCGATAGTCAGGGACATATCTGGTTTTTCGAAGCCAACTCGAAGCCGATGAAGTTCGACGAGCCGCATATCCGGCAGAAGTCGCTTGAGCGGATATTCCAATACAGCACCTATCTGGCCAGAATGAGAAACGAACGAATAAGGCAGGAGGCGACGAGATAATGGAACTGCAGCTGCTTACTCCCGAACAATGGGCGATAGAACGTAAGAGACTAATTGATTTTGCCGTCCGTTTCGGGGAGAAGCGACTGACGGTTGCAGCCATCCATTCCCTTCGTCGCCTGCCCCCCGAGCTGCTCTCGGAGAAGGACAGCGAGACCGTTATGGCGGTCGCGCGGATTGGCAGCCGAATAGTAGGACTTGGTTATGCCGAGGAAGCAGGCGAAACATGCTGCATCATCGTAACCCATCCCGAGGCTCGCGGCCTTGGGATCGGGTACGCGGTGATGGACGCCATTATGAAGAAGCTGGGGAAATTGACCTGTCAGGTTGCGCTCGACAACGTGCCTAGCCTGACTCTCTTCTTCCGCCTTGGCATGAAGGCGGTCTCCATGTCGACCGGACCAACCGGCAAGCCAACGCTGCGTTTCGAGTGGTCACAAGAAGAGACAAAAGGGGCTATCCCGCCGTCACTAAAATGACGTTGGGATAGCCCCTTTTGTATTCGGACTTCACCGTCCATTAATTCGAGCTTAGCTTCACGTTGCTTGCCGTTGCCCAGCTTCCGACAGGAGTTACTTCATATTGAACGCCGGCCCCAAGCTTGCCGTTATTCTGAAGCTCAAATACGCCAACGGCGCCTTTACGGGTCTGCACTTTGTATTGCGCGGTCAAGGTGGTCCCGTCAGAGCCTTTAAGGGCAATGGAACGGTAAGCGAACAGCTCGTCGCCGGGATCTGCCGTCAACGTTACGTTCAGCGTTGTATCGTTTACCTTATCGACGGCTGCGATCTCAAGCGGCTCGATGCTTTGCGCGGTAAACGTATTGTTCTTCACGGCGAACCAATCGGAAGTGACCGTATATTTCACGCCTGGCTGCAAAGTTTTGCCCGCCGGCAGACGGAATTTAGGCTCTTGCTTGCCGTCGGTCGATTGCGTAAAACCAACGTAGTTAACCGTCGTCTGCTCTCCGGTCTCGGATGTGAGGACAGCTTGTCTTGTTGCAAGCGACGAGATTATTTGCATCTGCTGGCCGTTAAGCTTATTGTTGTCATCCAACACAACGGCATCGGCACCGCGGCCGCCGGCATAAGCGGAAATAAGATAGCCGTAATCGATAACACCGCCCGAACGGAACGACTCGACTTCAAACGTATCGGAAGTAACCTGGCGTGCATTTTGAAGCTGGATCATCTCATCGCTTGCCAGAGCCGTAAAGTCCTGCTTGCCTTTATAGTTCAAGGAATACGTTGAGCCCGGCTTCATCGTCTGCACGGGAATAATATATGTCGCGATAGCTCCGGTCTTCAGGCGAGGCTGGTTAACCAGCTTAATGCCGTCGCTAAAGGTGAAATTGGCATTGGCCTGATCCGTTGTTTCGTCCGTTAGGGTAAGAGGAGCCGTGAAGGTAACCTCGAATGTGATTTTATTAAGAGCCTTGATGGATACAATCTCCGCATTAGAGGAACGGATCGCTTGTTCCGACAGGACGAGAAGCTTCGCCGCATCGCCCCGGTTCAACTCTTTGCCGTCAATCTTCATGCCAGACATCCAGTATTGGACCGATTTCGTATCCCGCTGCAGCGCTTTGGCAATATACTGGGCAGCGTCCGCGCTGGATGCCGGCTGATTAGGCCGGAAGCCTTGCGCGCTTTCGATTAGTCCGGCAGCTACAGCCGCGTCGACATAAGGGGTATACCATTTGTTACTAACGGCCTTGGAATCCGAAGCCGTCTCCAGATCAAGCGCAAGCACAATCATCTTAATAAGCTCGGCATTCGTTATTTTCTTTTCCGCGCGAATCGTTCCGTCTTCATAGCCTTGAAGCACCTTTTGGCTGACTAGCTGCTGGATCACTTGCTCTACCGATTGATCAAAGTAAGCCGAAGCGCTGGCGACCGGACCCGCAGCAGCCGCTTTCGCCTGGACGGGCAGGAGTGCTCCTCCTCCAATTAGTACCGTTAAAGCCGCGATTGCCGCCTTTTGCTGGATCTTCTTCATCATTCATCTTTCCTTTCCCGTTTAAAGTGAGTGCCTGTTCCTGAATCTATCTTAGGCCGCCGCTCTAAATTCGCTGAAAAGAAAGTATAAACAAACTATAAATTGTTCGATAACTTTTACAAAACGGCGTTAGACCGTAAAGCGGTACCCCGCTCCCCAAACGGTCTCGATAAACTGGGGATTGGACGGATCAGCCTCAAGCTTTTCCCGGATCCTTGATATATGAACGGTCACCGTCGCAATATCCCCGTTCGAATCCAGCCCCCAAATCTTCTCGAATAGCTGATCCTTGCTGAATACCCGGTTCGGATTCGTCGCCATAAAGACGAGAACTTCAAATTCCTTCGCCGTAAGAAATATCTCCTGATCATGCACAAAAACACGATGGGAGGATGGATTAATCGTCAGCTCGCGGATGCGCAGGCTGTCGTCGGGACTACTCTTCTGCCCGCTCTTAAACCGTTCGTAGCGCGCCAGATGGGCCTTGGCCCTTGCTACCAGCTCGTTGGGACTAAAAGGCTTAGTCACAAAATCGTCCGCGCCAAAGCCAAAGCCGCGGATCTTATCCAGCTCTTCGTTTTTGGCGGACACGATAAGAATCGGCACATCCAGCCGCTCCCGGATCGTCTTGCAAATCTCGAACCCGCTTATGCCCGGAAGCTGAATATCCAGTATAATCAAATCGTAATCCCCGCTTAATGCCTGCTTGAGTCCGCCCTGCCCGTCATGGCAAATCTCCGCCTCATACCCGTGCAGCGCAAAATAGTCCTTCTGTAGCTCCGCGATATAGGGATCGTCTTCCACAATTAAAATGCGCGTCATGCCGTCACCGCCTGTTATCGTTATCGCACTCGTTTGAGCGTAAAGGAAATACTCGTCCCCCGGCCAAGCTCGCTGCTCGCCCGAATCTTGCCGCCATGTCCTTCTATAATTTGCTGGGCAATGGCAAGGCCAAGCCCGCTCCCTCCGGCAACCGTCTGATTGCGCGACGGCTCCACCCTGTAGAAGCGTTCAAAAATATGAGGAATGGCTTCCTCGGGAATGCCGGGGCCATTATCCGTTATCGTAATAACCGCATCGTCCTCATCGCGATTAACCGCAATCGTAATACGCTTGGGCGGCTGATTCATATACTTGAGGCAATTATCAAACAGATTGATCAGAACCCGCTTCAGCTTCTCGCGGTCTGCAAGCACGAACAGTGGCTGCTCCGGCATGTTCTCCCAGCTTACATCCACATGCTGATTATGGAATTCGATCGACATATCATCCGCCGTATTATAGAGGAAGGAGCTTAGCTCCAGCTTCTGGAACGAAAAAGGCTCCTTCTTCAAATCCAGCTTGGAGAAGTACAGCAGCTCATTTACAAGCCGTTCCATGTCCGAAGCGCGGGTATGAATCGCCGACACGTATTTGTTCAACTTCTCTTCCGTGTTGGTGACGCCGTCCCGGATCCCTTCGGCATAACCTTTAATCGTTGTAATCGGCGTTCTCAAATCATGAGAAATGTTCGAGATCAGCTGTTTGCGGTTCTCTTCGTAATGGAGCTGCAGTTGAATCGATTCGTACAGCCTTTGCCGCATCTGATCAAAGGTTTGGACCAGCTGCCCCACCTCATCCTTCGAGGCCGCCTTCAGCTCAAACGTCAAATCCCCGTCCTTGATATGCTCGGCTGACCGTCTAAGCTGATCCAGCGGCTTAATGATTTTCCGGGTGACATAGCGGTACAGCAGAACACCTGTCAGCAATAAGATAACCGCAAACAAACCGATCAGAATCGGAAGCATTCTGCGGATGACCTGGGCGAACGGACTCCTCTCATGGATGACAAAGATGCTGCCCTTCTCCTTCGTTTCGGACGAAAAATAAAAATCAAACTTGGAATAGGAGAAAAACCGGCTTCCTGCGTTAAGCGTATTTCGGATCACGTTGTTTCCCATATCGTATTCCGGCAGGATAGACGGAAAATCAACGCCGCTAAGCGAAGGCGCCGCGTATAGAATCGAATCGTTTACGCGAACGACAAGCGCCGCCTTTTCCATCTTCAGATCGGTATTGTATTTCTCCAGCAGCTTTATGTTCTTTAATTGCTCCGGATCGTTTTTCGCCAAATACTTCAGGTCAAGAAAGAGACTCTCCTCTTCTTCGGACAGCGGATGGAGCGAATAATGAATTTTGTAAAAGTTATTGAAGCTGCGCACATCTCCCGTTACGGCAACGGACAGCAAATAGGACGACAAGACAAATAAAATAACCGATACAATTACGACCGAGGTAAACGATAGCAACAATCTGAATCGCAAGGACAATGTACATCACCGCACTCTGTATTATTTTTGCTAAGTGTAAGCTATTTCGGCATAACCTAAACGCGATTTTCAGGAATGGTGCCCATTAAAGCATAACAGAAAGGTGTAACAAGTCCCCAAACAACATCTAAACAATTTATAAACGGCAATAATCAGAAAAATGGCGTCACAGTACTTATTTCCTGTGACGCCATCTTATTCGTTATTTTAATAATGCTAAAAGTTCCGGCATGGCCTGAATGCACGCGTCCGCATCTGCCAGCTCGGAGTCGCGTCCGTATCCGGCATACGCGCAGCCGATTGCGACAAGGCCGTTGCCTTTGGCCGCTTCCACGTCCGAGGAACGGTCGCCTACCATCCAGGCCGTCTTGACCTGATGATCGCCGAGCAGCTTGGCGACGAGGTCAACCTTGCTCGCCGTCTGAAATTCGCCTGCGCTATAAAGGCCGTCGAACAGCTCCGCAATGCCTTGGAAACGCGCCACTTCTTTGACGTAAGCTTCCAGCCCATTGCTGGCCACAAACAGCTTGATGCCTTGCTCCTTCAGGCTCTTCAGCGTTTCCGCGGTTTGAGGGTACAATCTGCCTCTTCCCGCTTCCAGCTCCTCCAGCTCATATTGCACCATCAGCTCATCGGCGCGAAGACGCGCGGCTTCCGAGCTGCCCGGCATCAGCTTCCGCCAAATATCCTCGAGCAGCATGCCGAGGCAGCCAAGCAAATCATCGAGCGGAGGAGTCCGGTCGTAAAGGCCTTCTTCGCGCAAGGTACGGAACAAACGCTCGTGTACCGTTTCCAGAAGGGTTGCTGTTTCAAACAAGGTGCCGTCCATATCAAAGATTACCGCTTCCGGCCGGTCAAATTGAATCGCCATGACATTTTCCCCCTTTGAAGTCTGCCATTATCATAATGGATAGGGGGGCAAGCCGCAACCATGCAGCCAAGATTACTTCAAGCCTTCCAGCCACTTGTCGACTTGATCCGAATGGCTGTCGGCCCAGGCTTTCGCTGCCTCTTCCGGCGACTGCCCTTCCTGGATCGCAACCATGACCTCTGCCATATCGTCCGCCGTCCACGTGAATTGGTCGAGCAGCTTATAAGCATCGGACTTATCCGATTTGAGATCTTTACGGGCAACGGTATGGATGCTTTCCTCACCGCCGTACACGCCTTTTGGATCCTCCAAATATTTCAGGTCCATGTTGGCGAACATCCAATGCGGCGTCCAACCCGTCACGATAATCGGTTTCTTCGCTTCATAAGCCTTCTGC
Organism: Paenibacillus sp. MMO-58; assembly: GCF_037146255.1. Taxonomy (NCBI): domain Bacteria; kingdom Bacillati; phylum Bacillota; class Bacilli; order Caryophanales; family Paenibacillaceae; genus Paenibacillus; species Paenibacillus sp. MMO-58. The sequence goes on along the minus strand of NZ_JBBCVY010000005.1, from coordinate 381,876 downwards.
AGCTCCGTCGCCATAGCGGCCGAGGAGCTTTCGATTAGCTTCCATTTACCGTCAAGACCATAATCCTTCAGCGCTTTTTCAGTCGATTGCATAATACCGGCACCAGGCTCAATCCCGATGATCTGATAATCAACCGATTTGCCGGTGGCATCGTTGTTGAGATCTTTTATCGAGTTTTCCTTCATATAAGAAGGAATAACAAGCCCTGTTTTTGTTCCTTCCAGGTTAGGACCAAGATCCTCTACGCTGCTTCCGTACTTCTCCAAATACGAGGCATGCGTTGTCGGAAGCCAAGCCGCTACCATGGCATCGGCGCTGCCATCCGAAACTCCCGCCCACATTGGGCCCGCATCTACCTGAAGGAGCTCAACGGAATAATCCAATTTCGATTCCAGAACGTATTTGACGACATTCGTGCTTGCAATCTCCGAATCCCAAGCCACGTAAGCCAATTTAATCTTTTTCGAGTCCGTTTTCTGTGAGCAGCCTGCCAGCGCAGCCGCCAATACAATTACCGCAGTTAATGCCAATCCCCATTTTTTCTTCAACATGCTTCACCTCTAGCGTTTATTTTTTTTCACGATATGGTTAGACATCCGGTCAAGTAAAATGGCCAATACAACAATGGAAATCCCCGCTTCAAAGCCGATTCCGGTTTTCGTCTGGGTAACCGCGCGGTATACGTCGGCCCCTAGTCCTTGCGCCCCGATCATGGAAGAAATAACGACCATGGACAGCGACAGCATAATCGTCTGATTAATTCCCGCCATCATGGTAGGAAGCGCCATAGGCAGCTGGAGCTTGAACAGCTTCTGGTTAGGCGTGGAGCCAAACGCATCGGCTGCTTCCACCAGTTCAACAGGTACCTGCCGGATACCGAGATTCGTCAGGCGAATCGTTGGCGGTACCGCAAAAATAATCGATGCAATGACGCCGGGCACTACCCCAAGCGAAAAGAACGATACGGCCGGCAGCAAATACACGAATGCGGGCATCGTCTGCATTAAATCAAGCAAAGGAGTTATAATACCTTGCAAGAATGAACTTCTCGCGCACAAAATACCGGTTGGCACGCCAATGATAATGGAGAGCAAAGATGCTGTAAGCACGATGGATAACGTCTCCATGGCATGCTCCCAATAGCCTAGATTATCAATCAGCAGCAGTCCGATAAGCGCAAATGCGGCAACCTTCCATTTTCCGAGGAACCAGGCTAATGCCGTAATAATCAGAATCATAAGGATTGAAGGACTGAAGAGAAGAACATTTTGCAGAAAATCAACGATGGAGCCTATAATCAGGCGGATGAAGTCAAACAAAGGGGTAAAATGATTTTCTAACCAGCTTTCCAACGATTCAATCCAATTGCCTAACGGAAGCTTCGGAATATTATTCATCTTGCACCACCTGCCTCTGGTATTGCGTTTCCGGCAAGTGCGGCGAACACGGCTCCGCGAATGACGATGCCAAGCAGCCGGTTCGTGTCATCCGTTACCGCGAGCGGAATGCTCGAGGCTGCCATCGGTTCAAACAATTCATTAATCGGTGTTGCCGAGTCTATAGTTGGTACTTCCTTAATCAGGATATCTCCTATCGACAAATTCTCTTTCAGTGCCGCGGAAGCAAGCTCTGCCGTGATGACGCCAAGAAGCTTCTTCCCTTTATCGGTCACGTACAAGCTCGATACCCCTTGCTCCTTCATAAGCTGAAGCGCAACACGCGGACCGCGTTCTAAAGTAATCGTTGCAGGCTTCTTCATGACATGAGCAGCGGTCAACACTTTGGAGAGATCTACATCCTCTATAAATTTTTCAACGTACGGGGTAGCCGGCTTGATTAAGATCTCGTCAGGCGTACCAATCTGAACGATAACGCCGTCTTTCATTAACGCAATCTTGTCCCCGATGCGCAGCGCCTCGTCAAGATCGTGGGTAATGAAGATGATCGTTTTCTTCATGGTGGATTGCAGCTGCAATAATTCATCCTGCATGTCTTTGCGGATCAGCGGATCAAGCGCGCTAAATGCTTCGTCCATAAGCAGAATGTCCGGATCGTTGGCCAGCCCTCTGGCCAAGCCGACACGCTGCTGCATGCCTCCGCTTAATTGATCCGGATAGCTGTTTTCCCATCCGCTTAGGCCTACCAGCTGCAAAGCTTGCTCGGCCATTTGCCTTCGCGATTGCTTCTCGATTCCTTGAATCTCAAGGCCGTATTCTACGTTTTGCAGAACCGTCCGGTGAGGAAACAGAGCAAACTTCTGAAAGACCATTCCCATTTTTTTACGGCGGAATTGCCTGAGCTCTTTGGCGCTCATCTGAACGATATCCCGCCCTTCAAACAAGAGTTGACCAGACGTAGGCTCAATCAATCGATTCAACAAGCGGATTAAGGTAGACTTGCCGCTTCCGGATAAACCCATGATGACAAAGATCTGGCCTGCTTCAATCGAGAAGCTAGCCTGGTTTACCCCTACTGTCATTCTTGTTTCTTTTAGAATTCGTTCTTTCGTCCATCCCTGCTTGAGGAACTGCATCGCTTGCTCCGGATGACTCCCGAATATTTTAGTCAGTTGTTTGGCTTCGATGATGGACATACTTTCCCTCCCTATTGCTTCGTAAGCATAAGCTCACTTTATTTGGTCTGACGCCAGTTTAGGCTTTTTTACCTTAATTAGTCAACACTAATATCCGTACGTAATTTACGTACAGTTTAAACTTTACGATATAAATACTCCTGATCCCTTCCATTTCCTCCATAATGCATATGGAAATGAAAGCTTTACATTTAAATTCAGATCGGCTTACAATAACAATTGAAGTGTGACAAGGTGAGCCAGGAGGCAATTATGGACGAAAACATGGGCGGCTTAACGCCCGAGCAATCACGGTCGCTGCACGTAACCCGCCAGCGTGTGATTGACTCGATCGGAAAAAACATGGATCTTTATGGCATAACTTTATCAATTGGCCATCTGTATGGTTATATGTATTTTCAAAACGATCCCATCACTCTGGATGAAATGAGCCAGGAGATGGGAATGAGCAAAACATCGATGAGTACGGGCGTACGAACACTGATGGATTTGAAGATGATCGATAAGGTTTGGGGCAAAGGCTCGAGGAAAGACTTTTACGAGGTGGTTCCCGACTGGTACCAGAACTTTACGGACTTCTTCTCGATTAAATGGCGGAAAGCCGTGGAAAGCAACATGGTCTCTCTGCAAAAGTCATTAAAAGAGATTCACGCGCTTCAAGCATCAGATCCCGATAACAACACCTTGCAGGAAATCACTTCAGTGGACGAGCAGAAAATTAACGAAGCTCTCAAATACTACCGCTGGCTGCACCGTTTAATCGATTCGTTCGAATCCGGTGAAATATTCGATTTTATCCCGAAGGAAGACTAAATAAGAGAACCCTTTAGCGATGGGCTAAAGGGTTCTTATTCGTTTGTCGTAAGACTAAATATTTATCGTGCCTTCGATACAGGTAACGGCATAGCCGCCGATTAATATTTTTCCGTTATCCTTGAATTGAACTTCTACTCTTCCGTCCCGGCCTACGCAGCTTCCCTGAGCTGCAACATAGTTCTGAACGTTTAACAACCCGAGATTTCTAATTAACGTTGCCACGCACCCGTTACCGCTGCCGCACACGGGATCTTCATTAATTCCTTCGTTAGGGGCAAACGACCTCACTTCAAGATCAGCATTGGCCTCTTCGGTCACCAGCCCAAATACGGTTACGCCAGTTACCCCTGAAGGAATCAGCGTTGCCAGTCTCGCCATGTCAGGACGCAAGCATCGCACCTCATTGGCATCGGAAAGCTGAAGCGTAATCCAGACGGCACCAACGTCAATTTTTGCGCTTGCTTGTATGCTAGAGGCTGGAATTCCCAAGGCCTTTGAAAGCTCCGCTAAGTCACATGATTGTACGCTCTGTACATGGGGCTCCGGCAAGGAGAGGAACAGCTTGTTTTCATCAATAACTATGTGAACCAGCCCGCTCCCGCATTCCTGCACCAGGCGTCCCTCCGTGTTTGGTTTGCGGCCGCTTTGGAGCACGGCAAAGGCCGAACCGATAGTCGGATGTCCCGCAAAAGGAAGCTCGCTGTTCGGGGAAAAAATGCGCAGCCGATAGTCAGCCCGCGGGTCTGTCGGCGTGCAAACAAAGGTAGTCTCGGACAGATTCGTCCAGTTTGCGATAGCCTGCATCTCTTCCGATGACAATCCATCCCCTTCCATCACTACGGCAACAGGGTTTCCTTTAAAGCGCCTATCCGTAAACACATCCACTTGTTGAAATGGAATTGCATGGTTCATTTCTATTCTCCTCCTCATCCTATATAGATAATGACATTGGAGAGGAGAGGAATAAAGAACCATCATTCCGGATTTTTCGGCATACGGTGGTTTCTTCTAGCCGATGAGCAATTTCGCTTCAATTACATCCGCCGTCTTCTCCATCGGATAAAGGGCAGGTACATCAAGGCGAATAGGACAAGCGCAATCCCCTCTTCCGCTACCAAATAATACGGATACGGCCCCAATAAGTCTAATAGGGATGCTCCTTCAGGCTTTTCCCTAAGGAACATGTAGTTGGCGCCCAGCCAGTAATCCGTACCCCCCACCACAACGAGAAGAATGTTCAGAAAAATCATCGTAATCCAAACGGATTTCCATGTTGGCCGGAAGCTCTCAATCCATGTCATATAAAGAGGGGCAAGGATAATGGCGATATGGACAATAAAGAAGTGAAAAAAACGGAAATGCGGATACGGATAATCCAAATCCGGCGTCAACATCGCTTGCATCGCACCGCCAATACCGGCGAAAAATACAATCTGATATAGCAGTTTGCTTCGCGTAAACAACATAATAATCGCAAGCATTTGCGATATACTGCAGAGCTCAAGCGGAAGCGTATATTTAACGCTCCAAAGCCCCACGATGGCGTACCAATAATAAAGAAGAATTTGAGGTGCTAGAAGACCAAAGAGGATACTATACCGGATCATGGTTTTTACTGCAGTATTGCTCCTGATTCGGGTCCGAAAGCCATAAAGAAGAAGAGCCAGCACAACCAATGCGGCAAGCATAACGATGTGCGAGCTTGAGTAGGGAATAAATTCTTCTTCCACGTACCGTGCAAAAAACGAAGTCAAAGCTTCCCTCTCCCTTCTTGGATTACGGCTTTACTTTTGAGCAATAGGAATGGCTATCTTTGTATTATACTCCTTAATGTAATGGAATCCCTCTAACAGCAGAAATTCCGGTTTGTCCTCAGTCTGAACGGAGTAAGTCTGCTCTCTTAGAATATTCCCGTTCCCGAGATCCCATGGACGGGAGGCGGATACCGAAGCGATTGGGACTTTTTTGCCGCCAGCCTGCACAAATAAATTAGTGGTGTCCAGTATTGTGAATTCTTTTCTGGCAATGACGATATCATAGCCGCTTCCGGTTTGCGTTACGCTGCGAATCCATATCTTCTCGTTGTTGATTTTAATGGAACGGTCGGAAGGTGAAGTTAGCGGAATCGGCTTCGTTATCTTCTCGTAACCGCTGAATTTATCGAGTACGATTTCAAGCGATTCAATCTTATCCGTTGGGAGCACATCGTAACTAAACTCGAATGTAGGGCTGTTTTTTCCGTCTAACCCGCCCGACCGGTAGCCGAAGTATTCCACCTCGGTGCCATTAACAAAAAGCTTTGTTTTCCCCGGGAACATCGGGTGCCCTCCGTTATTATTCAGTTCGTAATGTCCTCTAATGACCGTTGAAGTCGGAGAAGCTATGACGGAGTCGTAATGAACCGTTCCTGTATCAACAGGCACCGCTCTCGAGACTTTCTCGTTAATGATGCTTTTCATAGCCTTGTTGGCCTCAAACTTGAAGGAGATCAGTTGTTTTTCTTGTTCGCCGCTATCCAGCCGCTCACTGAAGCTCGCTGTTAATGTTCGGGAAAACGGATTTACGGGCTCGAATTTATAAACCCCTTGGAACTGTGTTTTATCCTTGCTATAATTACCTCCGCCTTCCGTCACATTGGAATTCGTCAAAAATCCTTTTACTTTGGTTACGCCGTAACGGATAAATTCATCAGCCTTAAATGTTAAGCCCTCCGGCAGCTTGATGGTGTAATACATTAGAAAGGCATTATCGTCAGCAATAACTCCGTTTATCGTAATGACGGTGCCATCCTTGAACGTTTTGCTCTTATTAACGCTCTGTCCGTAACCCTGCTCTGCGACTTCGGAGAAGCTGAGCGAGGTTAACTCCATTCGGTTAAGCAGCTTACCTCCAATGTATGCGAATGCCGGGTATTGATACGTGGATACGATAATCAGCAGAGCCGCTGCTGCGGAAATGCTCCACATAAGAACCTTGTTATTCCTGCGTTTTTTCTCGGGAATCCGGTGGAGAGCCCGCCGCAACCGATCCTCCAATTCATCTGGAGCCTGGATCTGAATCAAATTTTGTTTGTGCCTTTGGATTTTATCCTCAATCGCTTTCATAACGATCACCTCCGATAATCCCCTTTAATTTCTCTATGCCCTGCGAAATTCTTGATTTAATTGTTCCGAGCGGAGCCCCCGTCATATCGGCAATCGTCTGATAAGGAAAGTCATGGACATAACGGAGTTCTATAGCTTCCCGCTGATGGGCATTCAGATGGGAAAGCAGCGTCTGCATATCGATCTCGGCTTCCGTGCCGCGATACGGGTTTTCTTCCGTTAACCCATTAACGGCTGCTTCCTGCTCGTCCTCAAGCGGCGTGAACTTTCCGTTCTTGCGAAGCATCGCCTTGCATCGATTAACCAGAATCGTTTTGCTCCAGCTGTAAAAAGCATCTCTCTTTTGGAGCTGATCAATCTTCTCGTATAAAGTGACAATCATATCCTCCATAGCATCCATCGCATCATGCTCGTTCCCCATGTAGGTATAGGCAAGGCGATAATATGCGTCCTGGTCGGCCATAATTAGCTGCAATAAAGCTTCTTTATTGCCATTCTGGGCTTGTCTGACTAACCGGCTTACCCTCAATGTTCTCTCCCCTTTCATAGATAAGAGCAAGCTGAGGCTTAAAAAGTTCATTTTATTTAAAAATGTTTAGGAATGAATCCGGTACATGGGGACACTGCCCTTGCATGAATCCACATTGGCATACGCTGCGGCAAAAGCAGCCGCCCCGGAATACCGGAGGAAGTAGCTGAGCTCGCTGCATTCCGGACTCCGGACTGCACTGCCGCTATTCACGGCAGCGAATATGTCATAGACGGAGGCACGATACCAACCGTTTAATTTTTACTGAGAATGTGCAATGACCGCTCGCCTACAGACGAGCGGTCCTATATTGCTAACAGTTAGTTTTGGGAAATGATAATGACCATGATGCATCATCCCTTATTTCGCTGGCTCATAATGCACGTGTACTTCAAGAACTTCCGAAGTTTTTTCAACTCATTCTCTACCTCTGTTGCTACATCATGCGCTTTATGGAAATCGAGGTTCTTATCGATTGACAGAACCACGTCAATCACAGCGTTACTCCCATAGTTCCTAGCCTTCAGATCTTTTACATCCTCAACTCCTTCAACTTGCTTCGCCGTTTCTCTAAAGTCCTGTAGAGCTGCCTCATCAAAACCGTCCGATAAATGGTGGGAGGCTTCACGGAAAATATCCCATGCCGTTTTAAGAATAAGGAGTCCAACCGCGAAAGCTGTAACGGGATCAAGCCAAGGCAGTTTGAACTGAGAACCAACAATGCCAATTACTGCGCCTATACTCACCAAAGCATCCGAGATATTGTCCTTGGCAGCAGCCATGACCGATTGGCTTTTAATTTTTCTAGCCAGACTGATATTGTAACGATAAACAACGTACATAACCGCCGCACAAAATAACCCTATCCAAACCGCAATGAAATCCGGGGATTGCTCGCTGCCTCTAAATACGGATGAAACAGCATTGATTAACACCTCTATGCCAACCGCCATCATAATAAAAGAAGCGATTAAGGAGGCGATCGTCTCCGATTTCCAGTGGCCGTACGGATGATCCTCATCAGCCGGCTTTTGAGCTAGTTTTAGACCGATAAGCACCGCTATAGAGGCTACGATATCCGTTGCATTGTTTAATCCGTATGCTTTTAATGCTTCCGATCCCGATATATTTCCTATAATCAATTTGAGCGCAGATAAACAGATGTAGGCAATAATGCTGACAATAGCTCCGCGTTCGCCTAATTTAAGGTTTTCATAACGTTGTTGCTGCTCCATGCTTCTCTAAAAACTCCCTTCGACTCATCAATGACTTTTTCAATCGTACCAGCCAAAGTTGAAGTGGGTCTAGAGAAACGTTTTTTCAATAAGCGAACATTGTAAACCGGGACAAACTATGTTTACTGGAGCAATTTTTATTGCGGTAAGGCAACATATATATATAAATGGCAGCGGATTCTGAGTCCCGCTGCCATTCTCGTATTTCAATCATCAATTCGGAAGTTCGGAAGGCACGACAAAGCCGCATATTTCAAGCCCCTGTTCATTCCGTTGCTTTAGATCCCGCAGGAAATCGATAAATCCGATACGAGGCTGCCACCCCATAACCCGTTTTGCTTCGGATAAATCATGCTGCTCAACTTCCTTAGGCAATTCGATGCCATAGCTATCCAGCAATTGGGCGCTGCCCGGAACTTGCTGTTCGCACCACTCCGCCCCTAATCGAGCAAAATCGGACCGAACATGCTCGGGCATGCCATGGCTCGTATGGATAATCGTCCGGAACAGTCCGAATTTTTCCGCAGCCGCGGCTTCGAGCGCCTTAACCGTCGCCGAAGCAATGTCCCTCCGGTCAACGCCGTTGCGCAGCAGTCTGGCTCCGAATTCCAGATACGGTCTAGGGATAAATTCATGGTAACGGAGCATTGCGATGGAGGCCCCTGTCATCTCATGATAAGCCCGGCATAGATCTTCGCCTATTACCTTGCTGACGCCATAGACAGACCCCCAGCCATAAGCCATAGATGACGCGTAAACAATAGAATTAATACCTTCTTTTCTGCATGCCTCCAATACATTGTAGGTACCGTCCACGTTAACCGCAAAAATCGTATCGTCGCTGACAGGCGGTTGATGAGCGCAATGCCAAGCTGCTAAATGAATAACTCCGTCCATCCCCCGTACGGCCTGCTGAACATCCGAGACCGTCCGCGTATCGCAACGGACAAATTCGGCTTCCCCCTCATTTATTGCCCTGGAAGGCATGACATCCGCCATTCTCACTTGATGTCCCGCTTGCAGCAGCTCCCGGCATACCGCTTGTCCCGCATTGCCGGATGCGCCAGTTACAAGTACTTTCATCGTTTGCGCCCCTCCCTATGAAATGACTAAATTTGCTCGTTTATCTTCAAATCATCCTCAGACAACAATGGCCGAACGGAGGCGGATACATTTTGAGCTGCTTGTTCCGCTGTCTTTGCTCCTGGAATCGCAACGGAAACCGCCGGATGGTTCAGCACGTAGCGGAGCGCTACCTGCGACAAGGTACGTTCATCATTCGCAAGTCCCTTAAGCGTTTCCACTTTGGCAAGGCTATCAACAAACCAAGCTTCCTTCGGCCAATTCTTCCGGATGTCGCCGTCAACAAATGTCGTTTCTCCATTAAATTTCCCCGTTAGAATTCCCATCCGCAACGGACCTCTAAGCCACCGATTGCCCATGCTCCGAAACCGATCTCAGACACTTCAATTCCCGTTTTGCCCAGCTTTCTCGTATACATAACGAACCTCCTTAGGATAGCGTTCTGCCCTATCTTAATCGAACTTGAACGATTCCGTAAGTACGCACTTTAACCATAGTTTGTTACCTTGCGGTGACTATTGGAAGGAAAATCGACTCCCTTCTTCGAATACTATTCGAAGAAATGTTCACCTAAGCATAGGAGGCAATCAGCAATGGGAAACCCTGAAATCTATGAGTGCGAGATAGAGAAGTCATTACGAATCATTGGCGGCAAATGGTCGTTTCTCGTCATTCGCGAGCTATTCTTTCATGGAACCAAAAGATTCACCGAGCTTAAGAGCGCCATTCATGGGATCAGCTCTAAATCCCTCACGGAGACGCTTCGACATCTGGAGGAAAATCAGGTCGTCATTCGCTCGATCCATGCCACCGTCCCGCCAACCGTTGAATACCGGCTGACAGCTAAAGGAGAAGCATTCAGCGGTATTTTGCTCGAGATGAAAAAGTGGGTCCGAGACTGGGCTTAATCAACCTGCCATGCAGCAGCGAGGAATACAAAAAAAGCGGCCGGCTTTTCCCGGCTGCTGTCGTGTCCCAAACCTTATTTACCCATGCGAATATTTTTGACCGTTTTTCGTTCAATGGTCAGATTCTCGTAAATTCTTTTGCCGCCGTTTCCTAACGGTGCTTGTGCCAATAAACCAACTTTGACGGTCTCATCCGCAGGCAAGGCGAAAAATCTCATCATATAGTAATTCTCGCCATCCGTGGAATAGTGGAAAGCAAAGGAATTCCCGCTCCTGCAAACTTGCAGCCAGACCGTGTTATCATCGATATTGCAGCCGTTCGCATCATCTGATTCTTCCTTCGTAACAACGCTAACAACCGCGTGAGTATCAAAATCAGTTAATTCAAAGCAAGCCTTTGCCCAATGCGTGAGATCCTTCATGACCATAATGGAAGAAGAATCGTATGTATCTTTAAATTCATGCGACACCTTCACCCGCATAACAAAATCCCCGGATATATCCGTATAGTAAAAAGGCGCATTGCATAGGGATTCCGGCGTGATCCCTTCATCTGCTACTGCTCCAGGGTTAATGAAAAAGTCGCTCTTCTCTGTTGCAAGTATCTCTATTCGGCCATCCGTTTCAATAATTTCGCTTTTGTTCATCCATTCAAAATTCATCGTTCTACCTCCAATTCATTAATGGAAATTACTTATAAAAGTAACACATTTAGTAATTAAGGGCACTATAAAAATATGAACGGTTGGTAGAGCTAAGCTTTTCCTGCAAACCGTTTGAGAACAGTAAATAACCGGGTAAGCATTCCTATAAACGATGGGAGGTGACAGCGATGAATCCATTCGAACGAAGCGCCGACCGCCGGCGCAAACAGCAGGGGAAGCGCGACAATCCGGAGGGCGTTCCAACGGAGAAAGAGTGTCTGTTCGACAAGTTTGCCAGCGAACGCACCGTTGATCCGATTCCGGTCGAGGACCAGACTATTGAGCAGCAGGACGAGAAGGAGAAAGACCGCACGAAACGGGATTCCTCCAGCGAACGCAAGTATCGTACAGGGATATGACCGGACCCGTTATCCTGACCCGTTCAGCAGTTATCGTCAGCAGGAATCCAGCCCGAGAGAAGGGCCCCTCCTGCTGGATGATTGCTAGCAGCTAACTCGCCTCCATGCTGGCGAATGATTCGCCGTGATATGGTGAGCCCTAAGCCGGCTCCTCCGGTCGAGCGATTCCTTGACTTCTCTCCCCTGTATAGCGGTTCAAACACCTGCTCCTGCTCTTCCGTTGAAAAGCCCTGCCCGGAATCGTGGATCGAAAAAGACAATCGATCCCTCTCTCTCCAATATTGAACGTAAATACGTCCGCAATCCGGTGTATGCCGAACGGCATTGTCCAGTAGATTACTTATTGCTCGCTCAAGCAGATGCGAATCTCCATGGATTACGCAGTCGTCCGGCATGGAATGGAGAAGAATGGAGATTTGCTTGGCTTCCGCTTGCGGCTCCAAGCTCTCTTTCGATTTTTGAATGATATCTCTAAAGTCCACCCGTTTTTTATTTAACTCTGCCTCCTGGTATTCCATCTTCGTAAAAGTGAAGAGATCCTCAACCAACCGATCCAATTGCGCCGATTTTTGCTTGCACACGGCTACGTATTTTGAAATTTGTTCCGGTGTTTGCGCTATGCCTTGCTCAAGTCCGTCCAAATATCCGCGTAAGGCAAATAACGGCGTCCGCAAGTCATGCGCGACGGCAGCGATGATGAACCGACGCTCTTCCTCCAGCTTCGCTTGTTTCAAATGCGAATCCTGAAGCCCGTTCACCATTATCTCAAAGCCATTCCGAACTTCGTTTATTTCCCTAATGGCCGATTGGGGCAGCTCTATGTTCCAATCGCTTCCTGCTATCTTGCGTGCTGCCAAGCCTAAGCCCTCAAGAGGCTTAAGCAGGAGCCTCCGCATTTGCATGCCCACGATAAAGAAAGCGGTCAGCAGCCCCACGAAAGCAGCTATCATGGGAACCGCATAGGAATCCGGCCGGTCCTCTCTAATATGCATGGAATTAGTAGTAATAAAAAATACTACGGCAAAGAAAATCCAAGGCAGCAGCAGAAGTAATCCTAAGCTGAGCAAGGAATGCGTACGAAGACGAAGTTTTTGCATCTTACACACCCTCGAAGCGATAGCCAACGCCCCAAATATTCATAAGCTGCTGCTGATCGGAATCAAGCTCGATCTTCTCGCGAAGACGGCTCAAATGAACGCGTACGGTTTGTTTATCCCCGATGCCCTCCCAGAACCTCTCCAGCAGCTGGTCATAAGTAAACACCTGCTTCGGGTTCTCCAAGAACAATCGTAACAGCTCGTATTCCTTCGGCGTCAGCGAGACATTCGCATGATCCACGAACACTTCTCTCGTCCTCGTATCGAGCTTAATGTAACCAAATTCGAGCACCTGATTCTTATTGGATTGGGGCTCTCCCGTACGCCGCAGAACCGCTTTTACCCGGGCAACAATCTCACCGGGCGAAGCGGTTTTGACAATATAATCGTCCCCGCCAAGCGTAAGACCGCGAATCTTATCGACATCTTCGCTGCGGGCGCTCAAAAACAATAGAGGAATGCTGCTCTCCGCCCGTATTTGCCGGCAAAGATCAAATCCATTTTGTCCCGGCATCATAATGTCCAGGATTATGCAATGAACGGTATTTTGCTGAAGGATGGTCCATGCCTCCATGGCATCGTTTGCCGTCAAAACCCGGAAATGATCATTCTCCAAAAAGTCCCTCAATAATTCAACGATACTCTGATCATCATCCACGACCAAGATGATCGGTTCTTCCTTATTCATGTTCATCCCGCCTTCACTCCAAGTATGCCCATGAACAAAAGTGTACCACCTTCGTCCCAGAAAAAACGAGCTCATCGCATATTGTGACGGTTTGTTTATTGTTTTGTGATTATTTGTGCGCCTAATTCGAGAGATTCTCCTGTTATCCTTCGGATTAGTGGCTTATACAAGGGAGGTTACGAGAAGTATTGATTAAGAATCTATCTTTCTACAAGCTGGTTGCGTGCGTTTGTACCATTTACATCCTCTATACGCTGTCCAAAAGTTACCTGATTAACCCCGGTGCGGAGACGTTCCTCATTCACAAGACGGATTTAACACGGGAGCTTAGAACGCCAGCTTGGCTAATGGTCATGTATGTTCATATCGCATTCGCCTGCATCGCAATGGCGTCGGGACTACTCAATTTCTGGTCCGGCAGTTATAAGAAATACCCCCGGTTACATCGCTTGAACGGCTACGTCTATATATCGTCTGTGTTGCTGGTAGTACTAAGCTCCGGATACATGGCCCCTTATGCCACAGGAGGAAAAATAAGCAGCATGGGCTTCAATCTGCTTAATCTGATTTGGCTGGCCGTAACAACAGCAGCGATTGTCCACATCCGGAAAAAACGGATTCCTCAGCATCGCCGGTGGATGCTCCGGAGCTACGCCTTCTGCTTTACGAATTTGCTCATTCACCTGTTCACCTTCATCCTGAACAAGATGATTGGCATAACCTATGTAACCAGCTATACGATTGGACTTTACGGGGCAATGGCATGCATTCTTGTCGCTCCGGAAGTGATTTTGAGAATCGGGAAAAGCCTATTTGAGGAGGTTTCAATAATGAATACCGCAACAAAGCGTCGGAACGATTAGCTCAGTCGCATGACAAGGTGTTTAATTTTAAGGGCGGAATGGCACAGTGGCAGGGTGAAATAGAATCGGAGAATATGGGCGGCAAATGGAGTGCGGAGAGGATTTATCACTTCATCCTAGTTTTTTTACTGCTGCTGTTTTTGCCCATTGCGTTCTTCCGTCCTTACTTCGGCTAAGCGATGAGAGGCTGGATGAAATACGGAAAGATCCCGGCATCCCCTCTCCAGGCTTAGTCCGAATTAGTTTAAGCTTTTACAATACATTTGCCGAAGTTGATCGACTAATAGTAGCGTTGCACCAAATAACCTCTAACAAGGAATACTATACGGATAAGTATGCGGATGTGCCAAAAGGAATTTGCGGCGGGCACTAATCGCTCAAGCGAGTCGATTGGCAGCCGCTTGCGGGCTCTCCTGCATCCTCGCGGCAGCACCGCCCCGAAAGGCAACTAGAATCACTATGGCAATGAGCAATACCAGACTTACAGCTCCTTTGCTATACCCCACTCCTCCAGCGGCATGCGCTGCAGAGAACCAATCCGCAAACGAAGCGCCAACAGGACGAGTCAAGATATAGGCAAACCAAAAGGCCATTACTTCCTTCATATTAAATAGCCAATAACATAATGCAGGTATAAGTAATAAGGCGAAGAACATGATTCCGGAAGCCAAATATCCTAAATGCAAGCTGGAGGCCGTTAGGTCCCCCGCAGAGGTACCCAAGGCGAATGTGGTTAGAACAGTCAACCAATAAAAAACTTCTCTCCTCCGGGTATTTATGCTGTGTATGGATAAGCTTTTTTCTTTGACATACCAGGTTAGAAGTACCGCGGCCAGCATGATAACGAAAAAGAAGGTAGAAGCCATATAGGGGATTCCAAGCCCCACTCGAACAACATCAGCTGCCGTTGTTCCAAATATGCTAACCATAATGACTACGAGCCAATACAAGCTGGCGATATACCTTTGCGCCTTGAATTAAAGAAGCATGGCTGCAATAAAAACGACTACACTTATGGGTAATGAGACTATCGGATTTAATCGTTCGAATAAATAATCGGAAGCTACTTCTCCCAATGCCGTTGTAAGGAGCTTTGTTATCCAGAAGTATAACGTGATCTCAGATACTTTCGCTAACATTTCTGCTGACTTGGATTTAAATGAGTCTTTGTACATGTACATCGATGTTTGCTCCTGTCGAAATTATAGATTGGAAGATTGTAATACATGCAAGGAATCGGTTAAAACAGTATGGCACTTTTCAGTATCCTGATTCTTACTTCGGACGGCAGCTAAAACGTTATCGATAGTGCCATCAATTTGGGTCCATGTTTTTCGAACCATTTTTCTTAGCTTAGGTTCTGAATTATCCCAACTATGTTCCAGGTCATCGGCTTCGGACTTTGCTGACTTCCGGTCATTGCTGGTGATGCTATTCTGAATGTCGTTTTCGATTTGTATAAAATCATTTAGCTGTCCACTCAAGGTTGTTTGCGAAGAATCAACTTGCGGTACAAGATTACGATTGCACCAGCTGTATCCGCCAATTCCTACAACTAACAATACAACGATTGTCGTAATGGACTGCAACCAGACCTTTTTGATACCCATACGGTGACCACCGTTCTTAACTTCCTCGGATCTCGGGATTAAATCAAGCTTAGTTACGGCCAGTAAAAGGATAACCGCCAATATAGCTATAAGAAATATTACGCTTGTTGCTGTAGCGCCGAGCTCCAAGCCGCCATTCTTCTTCGACTGGGACAATAATCTCCTAATGAAGCTCCAAGCGGCCTGGTCAAAATATACGCAATCCAAAATAACCCGAACAAAAATAAAAGAGCCGGACTTTTGTCCGCCCCTCAAATCTTAAAAAAATATTAATTCAATCATTCCGTTCATCTTTTTGGGAAAATACAAGTTATGATAGTAAAATTCAAGACAAATTGAGTACCAAAAAGAGAGGGCTTAGTATGAAAATAAAGAAAATTGGAATGGTTAGCGTTATGCTTGTTGTAATGAGTTTCGCAATGGATCCATTTTTAAAAGAAAGCTTTAAAACGGTTCATGCCTCCAGCCGAGCAACGCAAACCCGTTTAGCACCAAATCATATCGTCATTGTTGTAGAAGAGAACCACTCCTACAAGGAGATTATCGGAAATAAAAATGCCCCTTATATCAATCAACTTGTCAAAAACGGCGCCAATTTAACTAATCATTATGCGATTGAACACCCTAGTCAGCCGAACTATATTGATCTTTTCTCTGGTTCAAATCAAGGTGTAACCGATGATAAGCCATCCCATACTTTTAAAACGGATAATTTAGCTAATGAGCTTATAAAACATGGCTACACATTTGGCGGTTATTCTGAAGGATTGCCAAGTGTAGGTTTTACCGGCCCCTACGACCTTAAAACCCTGTATGCTCGAAAACATAACCCTTGGGCTGATTTCACTAACGTTTCTGCAAAAGTAAATATGCCGTTTACCTCTTTTCCAAAGGACTACAGTAAACTTCCAACTGTTTCCTTTGTTGTTCCAAATCTAAAACATGACATTCATGATGGAACAATTAAAGAAGCGGACGATTGGTTAAAGAATAACATGGCGGGCTATATTGAATGGGCAAAAAAACATAATAGCATCTTTATTCTGACCTGGGACGAAGACGATAGGAGTGCTAAGAATAAAATCCCCACTATTATGATCGGCCAAAAAATTAAACCGCAAGCCTATATAACCAAAACAAATCATTATAATATGCTGCGTACAATCGAAGACTTCTATGGATTGCCGGCACTGGGAAATAGCAAAAACGTTAAGCCCATAAATGTATGGAAGTAAAATTTAAAACAAGAAAATCTATTCGATATCAAAAAAGGCCCCGAACATGGGGGCCTTTTTCATTTGAGTGGTATTAATCCTCGTCATCATGCTCTTCATGTTCTTGGTGTTTACCATGATCGCCGTCATGGTCGTGGCCCTCGCCTTGATCATCCTCGTCTTCGTCACCTTTTTGACCTTTATTCTGGCCGTGATCCCGATCGCTGCGATTCAATTGCTTTTGCTGTTTCTTCTTTTCTTGCTCCTCTTTATGAGCCTTCTGCCACGCTTGCTGCAGTGCTTTTTTCTGTGCAATCAAAGCTTTTTTCTGCTCTTGCTTCGCGGATTGATCATTAGCTGCAAGCTGTGCCTTCTGATTATCTTGCACAGTTGATTTTACGGTTTGAGCTTTCGCATCGTCCTTTTCGGCTTCATCGTCATCTTCGAATTCAGCGTCGTCGTCTTTCTCGTCCTTAAATTTAAGTTCTTCCGGACGATCCTTCCATTTAATATCGATGTTCATTTCGACTTTAGCCGGCTCGACAGCAAAATGAGTGAACAACGCATCCATGACTTGCTGCTTATCCATGTCTGCTTGCAGCTTGAGTACTGCAAGCAGCTGCTGAATAAATTGAGTCGCTTCATTTCCCGTCAAATATTTTTTCTGATCTTCGCCGATTTTAATTTCTACCTTGGAGTCGGTCTTTGCTTCTTCCGTATCGAGCTCGATCTTAACTTTCACGTTATTGCCATCGATTTTCAACTCCAATGCTTTCAACTGTTCAAGCTGAATTGGAGCTTCACTGGTGCTCGGTTGGGCTGAAGCAGGCTTAATAACCGCAGCCGCAGCCGTCTTTGACGGGACAACGTATGTATCGCTTGCTGCCCGGTTGACCTCTTTTGTTGCGGAAGAGTCATAGTCTGCGTAGGCAACAACGCCGTAAGAAAGCATAATTGTGCTTAGTGCACCGATTAATATATAGGAAATTTTCTTCTTCAAAATGTACCTCCTCAGATTAGAACATGCATGTTTTGGTTCTTGGCAGCCAATATAGGGTTTCGTTGGATAGGCATCCTTTTTAGTCCGTATTTTAGAAAAGTCCAATAAACCGAATTTTAGCAACACAAAAAAGCCGCGATTTTCGCGGCCTTCGTGAATTCATATTTTTCTAAACATATAAGAAAATCGAAAAGAAATGACAAATCGATCCGGCGATAACAAAGAGATGCCATACCGCATGATGGTAAAGGAATCCTCTCCATACATAAAAGACGCTGCCGACGGTATAACAAACGCCGCCGATGACCAAAAACACAAGACCGCCATAGGCTAAATGATCAACTAAAGCCCCCCATGCAAAGACGATCATCCACCCCATAATGACATAACCAAGCGTAGATAGGAATAGAAACCTCTTCACAAAGAAACATTTAAACACCACGCCGCAGATCGCAAGGCCCCATACAATGCCAAACAAACTCCAACCGAGCGGACTTCTTATCGTAACGAGCAGATACGGTGTGTATGTACCGGCAATAAACAAATAAATCGATCCATGATCGAAAATTTCAAACAGATCCTTTACTTTTCCTTCCGGAAAGCTATGTAAAAGAGTTGACGACATATATAAAATAAACATACAAAACCCAAACAGCACAAACGATACGATATGCCAGGCTTCACCAATGTAACTTGCCCTGACAATAAGCAGTACCAATGCGGCAATACTCAATCCGGCACCAATGCCATGGGTGATCGCGTTAGCTGCTTCTTCTTTTTTCGAATAGACATGCGTATTAGCCATAGACTCCTCCTATTCAACTACTATAAGTTAGCTATACTATAAAAAAGAGCATTCGTCAAAAAATAAAGGCTGCCGAGCTTATCGGCAACCGTTATCCTGTTATAGCCACGTCTAAGCCTTTATGGTCCCAGAGTATATCAGGGCAACTCCTAATTCAAGCTGATATTAATTCTTCTAACAATCTTAATTTTCTCAACCACACTCCTAAATCTAACCGCATCCCAACTTAAACTAATTATGATATAGTTCTGTAAACAAATTGAACAAGGTGGTTAAAAGATTGTTAGTCAATACCGATTCTTATTACTGCATGCATTGCAAGATTATCCATTTCCGCCGACAAGGGGACCTCGTTATGACGACCGGTTGGGTATATATCGGCAGCGTCACGCACGCAGTTGGTGTTTGCAGCACCTATAAGCCGTTGCTGCCTAGCCAAGTTCATAAGTCTCACTTCGGGTTATAACAATTTTCTTAAATGATTGCCTAATCTTATCGCATCATTTGCGGCTTCCCCTCTCCTATACGGCCAAGAAAAAGCCGGTTCAGCGCATGCTGACCGGCTTCTTTTCATCTACTGAATTTTATCCGCGTAGGTTTTTAAATTTTTAATCAGATCGTCGCAGAAAGCCGCAACGTCACTACCCGTCACTTCGAGCACGCCTTTCCCCAAGGCCGCACCCTCTTCGAAAAGATCGATAATCCCGGAGAGCACTCCCATCCAGTCGGTGAGTTCGACAGGACCAACCTTGAAGAAATATTTTTGGATCTCTTTATAAACGATCTGATAATCCCGCGGGAGGGCTTTGACACGCGCCACGTGCGCACGCCATTCTTTTTTGCCTTCGATGATATCTCGTATGCTCATTTTACCCTCCTATTTACCTAGTTTTTTCGCGATACTATTGTTAAGCTGCTCACGCCATTTGTCACGGAAAGACTTTGCCCCTTCTTCGCCGGCTAGCGCCGAACAGAAGCCTTTGATATCGTCACCCAAAACCTCTCGGACACTCTGACCGTCCGCAGCTGTTTCTTCAAGCAGCCCCAGAACACCGTCAAGAATCGGCATGAGGTTGCGACCGGTAAAATCTGAATACTGGAAAAGATTAGAGTAAATTTCCTTCCATGCCGCTTGATAATCAGCCGGCAGCTTTTTGGCGCGCAATTCATAGGCTTTAAATTCTTTAGTCATGTCGCTGCCAGTGATTTTTTCCCAGAAGTTCATGGCTTCTCCTCCTTTAACTCGTTCATTTTTAATGATATGAACTCCCATTTTTCCCAGAACCTTCGCAATTCCACGCGCCCCGCGTCATTGATCGCGAAAAATTTCCGCGGCGGTCCCATGTCGGAGGGTTTCTTCGTGATCTCCACCAGCTTGTTTTTTTCAAGCCGAACAAGGATGGTGTACACCGTCCCCTCCACAACATCCGTGAAGCCAAGGGCGTTCAGCCGCCGCGTGATTTCATAGCCGTAAGTTTCTTTGCGGCTTATAATTTCAAGGATAGAGCCCTCAAGCACACCTTTAAGCATTTCCGTTAGATTTTCCAGCACAATCACTCCTTGCTATTCTGTATCACTGGTATTCAGTAACACTGACTACAACTATAAAGTAACACGCAGTAGTGGAGATGTCAATGGTCTACTGGAGGATATCCCCTTATAATGTAATTACGGTGAGCATAGCTTCTTCCCTGTCTTTGGCGGAAAATTAAAGTAAACCTAAAGAAAACGGCAGCCGTTAAGCTGCCGTTTTCTTCTTCAATGCACAGAACGGTACCGAAGGATAGAACGGAGGCCTATTCCGAATATAACGCCGGCACCGATTCCTAATAGCCCAAGCCAGACCGCTCCCAAAAAATCCTTTGAAAAAACAACGCCAATCGTCCCAATAAATGCTCCGAAAGAGAAAGGAAGTGAAGCATTTGGTTTTAGCTCTTCCCCGGCATCCTTATAGGCGTCCCAGATACCGAACATGTAGACGCAAGGGTAGAACATAAGCCACTCCATTTTTGTTTGATCAATCGTTGGAATATCTCCGTGAAAGCTCGTTATAATAACCCAGTTCAAATCCGACTTTAAGTTAATAAGAAATTCCAAGGTGATCAGCAGAATACCCTTTATATATTTACCATTAAGGAGCTGACCGAACCCTGGTAAAGCGACACTCCACAATAACGCCTCGGTGCGGGACGCTTTGGCCATTTCCTACTCCTTAATAAGCGCATTACGATCCGCTGCTTGCGGGGGCTGTTCCATCCAGTCCAAATCGATCATGGTATTGGCTCCATCCTCTACGTAATTTCCTACTTCCACGATGAATCTTGCGAATGTAGCCGCCACGTCATGTCTTGCGCTGAAGGCTAAAGAATTGCCATATGTTCGGACCCGCATGGCGAACATATCTATTTTATGGAAAAGCATTAATTTATCCGAAAATGGCGATACGGTTGAATCGGTTACGAGATGATTCATGAGCGGATGAGTCGGCAAATCGTCTTTGTGCAGTAACCTGGACAAAATATCGTATTGTTTCAGTGCGATTTCCTTCCCTCTCTTAAAGTAATTCCTAACTTGCTCCAGCTTGGCCGCTTGACAGAAGCCTACCAATACGGCACAACTGGTCGCGTTATTTTGAACGTTATCGTAAATATGGGTAATTTCCAGCGATTGAAGCGGTCGCACATCTCCGAAGAAACCGTCTAAATACCGCTGTTTTTTAACAAAATCGATTCTGTCCGGAACGGGGATATAAGGCGGTTTAATTAAAAGTCCTTTCGCATCAAGCAAATCGTTCACGTCATTAACCAATTTGATTGTTAGTGTGAGGCAATCGGTAAAAAATTCGCGGACGTCCGGC
Organism: Paenibacillus sp. MMO-58; assembly: GCF_037146255.1. Taxonomy (NCBI): domain Bacteria; kingdom Bacillati; phylum Bacillota; class Bacilli; order Caryophanales; family Paenibacillaceae; genus Paenibacillus; species Paenibacillus sp. MMO-58. The sequence continues at coordinate 360,411 of NZ_JBBCVY010000005.1, read as the reverse complement.
CGGCTCATTAACGGTACAGCGATGCCGTAAATACTAATCCCTGCTTTGCAGGTATACTTCAAGTAATGCAAATAAAATTCATCGGCATACAACCGGGGAGCTTCTAAATTCACGTCTTCTTCCGTGTAGCCGACCGGTACCGGATGACCCTCCCGGGTGAAAATTTCCGCTACCGTATTCGTGAAACGGTCAGCTATCTGAAGCGCTTCATTCAGAACGTTGCGAATATCCGCATCGTCCACATTTTGCAAAAAATAGCGCAGCACGCACCGGGCCATACTGTTCCCCATAAAAGTCGCCCATAACTTTCCGATTTCAGCTGAAGTTAGTTTATTCGAGCTATTTCCTTCTGTTTGGCTTTTGTTTTCGTCTTGCAGTATTTTTTGCATGGGCCACCTCTTACATGTATTAAATTTCTTATATTATTCGATTTTGAGCCGCATTAAATACGTGGGCGAGTGCATCGTTTGATTCAACCCCATACCGTCGATAAAACTACCTAATATGCGACAACGGAAAGTGACATCATTTATCCGTCGCCTTTCATATAATCTAATAGCGGCAAAAACTATGAATTACCTGAAATGATAGCTAAGGTAGAGCGAGTATAGAGAGTTGCCGTCACTAATAAGAGACACAGGAAAGGTGGAACTACATGTACGTAAGTCAAACGATGCAGCAGGTGAAAGAAGAAATGTTAAATGGAGAATGGGTGGGTAAGCTCATTCATTTGCGTGACACCACTAAAACGATTAAAGTAATACTTGAACCTATACAAGCGGGAATTGGTTTTTTAGAGTTCTATGAGGGGCTGGGGTACGGCTTTTTCAAATGGAGTCAAGGCGTAAGTGCATAGCAAACAAATCTAACTGTCAATTAAAAATAAGATGACCAAACAGGCAAGCGATCCTGATGATCGCTTGCACAACTTGCATATAAAACAAAAAGCCGCATGACTGCGGCTTTTTGTTTTATACAGACAAGCAGTTCTAAACATGTGCGGCGAGTAGGCTGTTTAAGATTTACAATGGGTCTGAAAACTTGCCTTTCCCTCTAACACATCCATTAAAAATATTTTTGATGATTCCAACTTTGCTTTTTGCTCCTGGATATGTTGAATTTTCTCCAGAACCAAGGCTTTTTTCTCCGTATAAGAATGTTCGCCTTCATTGATGAGTAGGATTAATTCCTGAATAGTAAAACCTAAGGAGAGCAGCGTTCTTACATCTTCGAGAAAGCCCACCACTTCTTTAGCATAGACGCGATAATTATTATCATCCCTCGATACAAATTGCACCGGAATCACCTGCTTGCGTTCATAGAAGCGCAAAGTGGATATTGGGAGCCCCGTCAACTTGGACACTTCACTCGCTTTCATAACCTATTTCCCTCTGAACATGAAAATAAATTTACACTTGCTATAAACCATGGTTCATAGTTCACAATAAGCACATGTTAACCAGCGACATCACAAAAGTCAAATAATCTGGTCCATCAAAAGGAGCGATCTCATGCCGAAACCTATCCCAAACAACGATTTTAACAACATCATTACTGGCCGGCGGTCCGTACGACATTATGATGAGAGCATTAAGATTTCAAAGGAAGAAATGCAGGATATCATCAAAGAAGCAAGCTTGGCGCCTTCTTCAGCAAATATGCAGCCATGGCGCGTTATCGTCGTTAATACCCCTGAAGGGAAAAATAAGCTTCAGCCACTCGTGCAATTCAATACGCGGCAAAATGATACTTCAGCCGCTATGCTTATTATTTTGGGCGATACTCAAAGCGAACGGTATGTTGAAGAAATATATAATTCAGCCGTAGAACAAGGGAAAATGCCGAAGGATTTACGCGATAAGCAAGTCACGCAAATTATGGACATGTTCCCTCTGCTGCCTAGAGAAATTAAAATCGAGATAGCCAAAATCGATGCAAGTTTATTTGCCATGCAACTGATGCTGGTTGCCCGCGCGCACGGTTATGATACCAATCCTATGGCAGGCTTTGAACGCGATAAGGTTGTCAGCGCATTCGATCTGGACGATGAACGTTATGTACCGGTCATGATTATCTCAATCGGCAAAGCCGCACAAGAGGGACATGAATCTGTGCGTTTGGATAGCGAGCAGATTACTTTCTGGCGCTGATTATAATTTGCAAGTTCAACTAGGAGCAGCCAATTTCATATAATCGGCTGTTCCTAACTAATTATTAATCACTATTAAAGGTGCTGGCGGATGCAGAACGCATTTTTGCTCCAACGTGTTTGTATCCCAGTCGTTATCAGGGACAGTTATTTTAACGATCTTTTCTCCCCAGGTTCTCGCTGCTCATACCCAGTCGGAACAAGTTCGCTTCTGCCGTTACTTCAAATTTAATTTTTGGAAATACTTCGTCCCAATCTTTTCGATATTTTTTGGTCCATATTTGTGGGTAAGCAAGATACGCTTTTAACCCAAAGCCGATAGCATCACTATTATTTTGCTGCATCTCTTTTATAGCAAGATTAATATTATCGACAATATTTTGTGCGATGCTTTGCTCAATTCGTTTTCGTTGCCCCGAATAATCATAATTTCTTTCCTGATTTTTATCTTCGCTAATACTCGCCTTTACCTTGGAGTGAATACGATAGGACAATTCACCATTCTTCACAATCGGCTTAATGCTTATATCCGCATGATTAATCGTTACGGTTAAATAGCCCCCATCTAGATGAAGGGTCTCATCATAATCACGAACCGACTGATTTAGAAGCCGGAAACCTATAGCGGATCTCCCTTCTAATTTCCCAGTCATTTTCCCATTATGAAATAGGGCAAAACTTTCGCTTCGAATATCTTCAGATTCCTGGCCTTCTATGTTTGTTTTTACCTTCTGTACATAAGGAAGAAAGACATCTTCGCCTACAGTGATTAATTTACAGACGGCTTCCTTTAGATTGATGCGTGCAGTAGCTTCAGATTGTAGTTGCTCTCTGATCGATTCTGCAGAGAAACGCTCAATACGTGTATTCGCGCTAAGCAAATCAATCGCTTTTCCTTCAGAAACGGCTATAAAAGTGGACAGTCTCTTTTCTGGTGTACGGGTAATAGCATCTATAACGGTTTCAATTCCTTCCGTTCTTACCAGTTCCTCTCCAATGATTATTACACGTCGGTGGCCGAAGAACAGATGTCGCGGGAGACTAAATTGAAGCTTGGAAACGGCATCGCTAACGGTCTTGCCTGTCTCAGTCTTAATGGTGAAAGGTTTCTGTCCACCGGATCCGCCCCCGCCACCCGTGTTCCCCATATTACCCGTAAGCGGAATAAGGACGCTGATACGAATATGATCTCCTTCTTTATCAGCCCCACCTGCCAGCACAAATGCAACGTCATTTATCTCACGGCGATCCCAGCAACCGGTCAGCAAGAGAAGCACTGCCAAACATATGCTAACAGACAACACACGTTTTAAAGTGTTTATCGTCATAACTGTATTGGTCAATCCTCCTTGCCAGCATCGGACATACCGTGAATTGGAAATCACATGGATATAATCCCCTATATACTCTAAATTATAACTTTTGCATCCCGCTCCGCGATTCCCATTACAGCATGAGTTGCTTATACAAAAAATAAAAAGCCGCGGTATAAGCGGCTTCACCTTCCTAAGACATCAGCAATCGACTATGTAGCAGTGATGCACGTCTCATGCAAGGTATTCTGTTCGAATAGTGACTGGACTAACTTATAATGAACCTGTGAAATCATTTCTTGTTGAGATACAACTCATATATGGATGTCAGTTTTCTCGCGGTTTGTCTCCAACTGAACTGCCGAATGGCATCCCGTCTGGCTTGAGTGGCAAGCTTGCGTCTGAAAATCGGTTGCGATGCTAACTTAAGAATTTGTTTTGCAAATGCTTGCGGACTACGATAGTCACTAACAAGCAGACCGTTTCGTCCATCTTTTACAATTTCAGGTATCCCGCCAATGCGTGAGGCTACAACAGGCAAGCCAGAGGCCATCGCCTCAATATTGACCAAACCAAACGCCTCATGCTGTTGAGAAGGACAAACAAAGCAACTACCCGTCCGATAAAAACCGGGCATTTGTCCACGCGTAAGATAGCCTTTGAATGCAACCGGAATACCAAGTGAATTTGCCGTCCGCTTTAAATAAGCTTTATAGGAGACTGTACCCGACCCTCCTGCAATCGATAATCGTATCGGTACTGAATTACGAGCGATCTTTACGGCTTGCATGAGTGCCGGAATACCTTTACGCGGGATCATTCTTCCTGCAAAAAGGACGTGAAACGATTTCGGTTCACCTTTAGCATTCGGAAAGTATTGATTATGGTCTACTCCAAGATAAACATATTTCATTTTATTTTTATAGGCAGGGAAAGTACGGCCTAACATCTTCATTAAGGATTTACTATTCCCTATAATTAAGCTCGCTCTTTTTAAATCTGCTTCCGCCTTCTTGCTCGTGGTCATCGGGGGAGATACAAACGTCATCGAATGCATAAATACAGAAACCGGCGTACTAGGAAACACCTTTTTTACCCTATTAACAAAGCTTGGTCTATTATCAATTTGGATGAGGTCATAATCATTATTTTTTACGCGTTGAAGTGCATTTTGAAGATAGGTTTGTTTCGAACCTCCGTCCACTCGTAAAATCGTTATATTTCCTATCACCGATTTACGCGCCATTTGCTTCCTTTTTAGACTTACTATCGTGATCTGGTGATTCGAACTGAAGTTTTTGGCAATTTGATAAATACAATGTTCTACCGATCCGCCCACCGGCGGCGGCACTGGAATTTGTTCAGGTGCAATAATCAACAGCTTCACATTTCCAACCTCCATCAAATATGACTAATCGTATTGTATGTTTACGTATCGCCATGGTTGATAGACTGTTGACCGCTGTGACTTCAATTATTTCAACTAACGGTATAAACCATGCCGCCGCGCACAAGGACGATATAGATTTAAAGATTCTCTTTGAGCCAACCGGAAACATTGGAGTTGATATTGATCCCTCTAAAAAATTAATCATTAGCTTCATAATCCTATTCTTTTTCACTACCCCAGCGAGCGCATCAAATAAGCTGAAAGAGATTAAAGCCTATGTAGATCCAGATGTTTCCGTTGCTTTAAACGGGCAATTAGTTGTTAGTAAACCAATTATATATAACAACTCCACATATGTTCCGCTTAGAGAAGTGGCGACTGCATTCGATGCAGAATTACTTTATGCTGATAAGAACAAGAAAGATATCTCTGTTGAGCGAGTCCCTGAACCAGTTGTTGAGGATAATCCGGTTCCCAACGATGATGTACAAGTTACTTTTTACAGTGGATTTGGAAGCCCACAACTATTTCATAAAGACATCCAATTTACTGTTGAATCGGTTAAGAAGGAAACCATAGAGGGTAAAATAGCTGCTTCTTTAACGATTAGCGTATTGAACAAGTCCGCTAAGGATTTTAACTTTAGCCCGAATTTGTATATAGAATTAGAAGACACCGTTGAAGAGTTTGATTTTAATAATTAGAAGTTCGAAATCGTTGGGCCAGATGCTGTGCTGCCCTCTAGCCTATCAAAGATAGTAGCCGGCAAATAGCCGGCAACTGTCGTGTTTGTTCAGAACTTCAAGTATCTGCAAAGGATGAAAGACGATTGCTTGCTTTCCCCGATCCGTCATGCCATCATCTAGAAAAGAACTATTGGCTAGCATACAGTGAAGGGGTATGGAGTCTCATATGATTCATTTCAATTCGGATACTTATCAAGTCGTATATGCGGGAGAACTCGTGCAGCTTCTGCCCAAAGAATTCGCGCTCTTCCGCTTTCTCTATGAGCATGCCGGACGCTCGTTCACCCGGGAAGCCTTGCTTGATGCCGTATGGCCGTTGGAAGCCCCGACCGACCGAACCGTGGACGACCACATCTACCGCGTTCGGAGAAAATTAGCGGGCTGGAACCATCTGCTCCGCGTGGAGACCGTCCGGGGCCAGGGCTACAAGCTCGTGCGCAGCACTCACGAGTCGAACGATAATCCTCTAAGCTACGACGAACAGTTCGCGGTGGACGTGAGGCGTTTGTTTTCCAGGTATCACAGCCTTGGCATGGGAGCGGCCATGCAGTTGTTATCGGCGAACCGTGAAGTTCTAAGCTTGCCCGGCGACCCTTATAATGACGCCTATCTGCGTTTTATTCGCGGCGATTTCGAATGGCTTCTGACGACGGACAGCGTTTCCCTCTGGCAGAAGCTTACATATGCCGTATATATCCACTCTATCATTCACCCGGAGCCCGCAGCTACGCTCCCTTACATCGTAAAGCTTCTTGGCAAAGACAACGCCAATACATTGGCATGGCGGTATGACTTGCAGCTAAGCCTCGTTCTCCTCCATACGCAAGCCGGCAGGCCGGATAATGCGCGGAAAGTTCTCGAAGCGATCCGGCAGGAGATTGAAGCGCTTGATTCCCCTAGCTTCACGGGGCTCTATCTGCTAAAGGAGACGTATCTGGCGATATGGACGGGGAAGCTCGAGACTGCGGACGCCAAGCTGCGCGAATGCGACGAGCTCCTGCTGCGTCATCCGATCAAGCGCGAGCGGGGGGCTTACCTCGTTGCAATGGCACTGTTCCTGTATAGGCAAAGCAACATTCCCGCCGCGAGACTTGCGCTGGATGAAGGGATGGAGACGCTCCGCCATACGGAGTTCCTCCCCCATCTGCTATTTAACTTAAGTACAATGCTGCGATTTCTCTCCATCCACCAATGCGATGAAGCGTATCGGCTAGCCTATCAACGGCAGTGGGACCAGCTTGCTGACCGTTACCGCTTTGAAGAGTTGCTGCCTCGAACGGAGCAGTTGCTTAAAAAGCATCTCTGATCATTCTCTGACATTTCCCTGCTAGGATTGGAATCATAACGATTTCATTCATGGGGGGTGCATCCAATGTTAAGAAAAAACCGATCGTTCGCCAAAATGTTTGCCGCCTACGGCCTCTCGGCTTTTGGCGATTATTTCGACTTTATGGCTGTTACCATTCTTCTCGGCTTCATCTGGAAGGAGGACGCGATGACAATTGCGATGCTGCCTCTATGTTTTGCCGTGCCCGGCATTGCGTTCAGCCAGTTGGCCGGAATTTTGGCGGATCGCTGGAACAAACGGAACCTGATGATCGCCACCGATCTCCTGCGCTCGGGATTAACCGTCATGCTCATCTTCGCCCCTAACGCGGGAGTTCTGCTCGGCTTGATCGCAATCCGATCGACCGCCCGCGTCTTCCACTTTCCCGCACAACAATCGATGACTCGGGCCGTTGTTGAGCCGGATCAGCTCTTGCAGGCAACCTCTATTAACGGGGCTGTGTTCCAGCTGTCCAAAATACTCGGGCCTCTGCTTGGCGCCTCCGCGGCGTCTGCATTCTCCCCTTCCGTCAGCATGGCGGTGAACGCGGTCTGCTACGTCGTGTCCGCCTTCTTGCTCCTGCTTGTCCCCGCCATGGATGGGCGGCGCGTACCGGTCGCAGCATCCGTAACCGGGAAGAAGGGAAGCTTGCGGGGCGAATGGCGAGATGGTTGGCGCCTTCTCTGGCACAGCCGCACCTTGCGAATGAGTCTTCTCTTCAGCTTGATCGGGCTGGCCGGCATCCAAATGATCGACGCCCAATTCGCGGTTCTCTTCCGCGAGATTGCCCCGGAACAACCCGATTTGATGGGCTGGCTTGTGACCGCGATCGGCGCTGGCGGACTCGCGAGTGTAACGTGGCTTCGCCGGTACCAGGAGTTTACGAGGTACGGATGGCTGCTCGGAGGAGGCGTGGCACTGATCGGCCTAATGTTCGCGGCGGCCGGCGCTTTCCGGCAAGACAGTACATTGTGGCTCATGCTGCTGGTATTTTTCATTGGAGGAATCGGTACCGGCTTTACCTCCTCGGGCATGAACTACATTCTGCAGAAAGAAACGCCACCCGAGGCCGTAGGCCGCGTCAGCGGCATATTTGATTCTTTGAGCAGCGTCATCTTCGTCATAGCTCCGCTCAGCGGGGGCGCGCTGATCGGTCTAATGGGAGCGAGCCGCACGTTCTTGACTGTCGGGCTAGCGGTTGGGATAATCGGTTTCGTCGGGATTGTGCTGCGTCGGCAGATATGGGGAATCTCGGATACTCGGAAGTCGGAGGTTTCGCACAATGCTTAAATTGATGTGTAATGTATTAAGTCAAACGGAAGTCAAAAGTGGCAAAGCCAAATTTACGCTTCCGGATCCATTGAGACCGATGAATTCCCGGATCGGCTGTCGTCTATATATACGAAGGCATAAATGAACACAAACTAATTTGACGAAGAGGTGTTTTGAAAATGGCATTAACGTCCGCATTCACGAGCTTCAACCTGCCTGTAAAAAACGTAGAACAATCGAAAACGTTCTTCACCGGACTCGGATTCGAGCTCAACCCGCAATTCCCCGAGAACGAGAATTCGGTTGCCATCGTAATCGGTGACAACCTGCAGGTCATGCTGATCAATCAAGCATTCTTTAATACGCTCACGGAGAAGGAGTCCGTCGATACGAGCAAGTATGCGCAAATGACGATCGCATTAGCCTTCGAGAGCCGGGAAAAGGTCGATGAAATCGTGAATACCGCGGTCTCCTTGGGCGGGAAATTGCACGCTGAGCCTGAAGATCATGGGTTCATGTATCATTGGGGCTTCGTGGACTTGGACGGCCATCTGTGGGCCATTAACTACATGAACATGGATGCGGCACAAGGTTAAGGTTAACGGAGAGCACGCTCGTACTAGGGTTCAAAAAGAAGACGCCGGGCATCTTCCCCGGCGTCTTATTCGCGATGATTAGTTTTGTTCGGTATAGGCTTTGAAATTGTCCATGATCGCTTGCCAGCCTGCTTGCTGGAACTCGACGGGATTGGAGCTTTCCGCGTCGAACGTTTCAATGACCTTCGTCTCATTTCCTTGATCGACGAAAGCAATATCCACTCTTCTTGCGTCTTCCATGGTGTAGCCGATCGCTTCATGCCGATTCACGACATCGTAGACGCCGCCAAAATCAAAGCCCATGCTGCCATCCTTCGCTTCCATCCGTGTCAAAAACTTGCCTCCGACCCGCAGATCGTTTTCGGCTCTCGACGCATGCCAGTCCTCGGACGCCTGATTCCATCTCGTGATGTGATCCGCCTCGGTCCAATAGCGCCCGTGAGCGTAATAAAAAAGCAGTCGATATCGGCTGCTTTCAAACTATTTCTCGGTTAATTCCAACCTTATACCTTAAATACTTTCTTGTAGCCCAGTCGGACTTGATCATCTCCACCGCTTCTCTAAACCGCAGAGAATGAATGATCTCACGCTCGCGAAGGAACTTTAAGCTGTCCTGTAAATCCACATCATCCGTCATATCGATTAGCCATTGATACGTGGCACGGGCTTTTTCTTCGGCGGCAATATCCTCATAGAGGTCCGCGATTGGATCCCCTTTTGCTGTAATATAGGATGCCGTCCAAGGTACCCCAGATGCATTAGCATAATACAAGGCACTGTCGTAATTGACATAATGCTGTCCAAGCCCCGCTTCTTCCAGCTGCCTCGGCGTTGCGTCCTTCGTCAGCTTATAGACCATCGTCGCAATCATCTCGAGATGCGCGAATTCTTAAGTACACTATAGATATAGGTAATTAAAGTCTTGTTGTTTGAAACAAGGAGGTAAGAGTATGATCACTTTCTTAATAGTAATTCAGAGATGGACAGGGAAGGGAAACCCTCTGTGTTAATGTATATTGAGATAGATGCACTGAACTCTAGGAAAAATCTTGTATAGTGTCATATATCGAATTGTTCGACGGAATTTCTTCGATAGAATTAAAAATTACGATCAACGTTGAAAATGGCCAAAAATATAACTAGTCCAACTTCTATTCTGAAGTCTTCGAATAGTAAACCAACAAGCCTGCTAATTATTACGGTCTGCGCCTTCATCCAATTATTTTCTATCCACGCAATTAATAATCTCATCTGTTTCAATCCACGCCCCTGCACGGGGAGCGACTGTTGACAAAATCGCCATAGTTATCACCAAAGCATTTTTATTCCTCCGGTATTACTGTAATACAATGTTATCGATTAACATCAAAACGCCTATGAGTCCCAGTAAAACGCCCGGTGCCTTTTCTGCCCATTCACCAAGGTAGCGCTTTAGTCTGGCTCCGAAAGTAACGCCAATTATGGTAAATGCAAAGGATTGGATAGCAATCATTATTATAGTGAGCACAATCGGTAATTGTATCAATCCGGCGGTAAAACCAACCGTTAATTCATCTAGACCGATGCCGATTGCCACCGCTATTAAGGTCCAGTTGGCTAGCGGCTGCTCGAATGCCTTACTTTGACTTTGATCCTCGTCTTTGTCGAACATAAGAAAATAGATCGCCAATACAATCAATATTAACGCACCTATTGCCGATAGTGTGCCCTTAAAATATTGTCCGAAGGCTTCTCCTATAATCATACCGGCAATCGGCATAAGGGATTCAGCCATAGCGAAAAAAAGCGCGATTTTCATCTTGTTATTTGGCTTATTTCTAAGTCCCAAAGACGAGGAAATGATTAAAGCATCGAAGCCAAGCGAGAATGTTATGACCCAAGCGAAAAACGATTCCATGATCATGCTCCTTCTTGCTTTCTTTTTACCCAATATATACATATCAGCAACCTTGTAGTACAAGCATTGAATAAGAACGCCATCGTCGTGAGAATCTAACAAAAAGATACAAAAAAAACGTCCTACAAAGGCTGGTGTTGCACAATGTTAAATAAAACCTTATGCGGAATAAGTATTGCGCTGATCACTTTGTTACTTGCCTCTCCTGTAACTGCTGATGCCTATACGGGGACTGCAAATGGAGGAAACGGCGGGCTCGGAAGTGGAATGGGAATCGAGTCGCAAGGCACACAAAATGAAATGTCCGCAAAGAGCTACGAGCTTGGTCATTCGGATCATATAAGAACAAATGCAAGGTCCAATTATGACGTCAGCGTCTACGGAACAGGTACTGGCAGCCAGTTCAGGTATATTAATGCGAACGCTGTCGGCTCAACAAATCAAATAAATACACAATCAGGCGACAGATATCATGCAACCGCAGTAACTACGACGACGAAAAATACAAGTTGGGGTTGGCTCGGATTACTGGGACTGCTGGGGCTTTTCGGAATTCGGAGCCGAAATCCAGAGCGCAACAACAGATAAGGTAGTGAAATAAGTGAGATAACGATACAGATTTCGCTCTGGCAACCGCAGGGGGATATTCGTATCGTTATTTTTTTATTCTTGGACATCCCGATGCTTACATACAATGAATCATGTTGCCTTGCCTGCCGCTATCCACCGAAAGGAGGTATGAACATGTGGGTTAAGCCCGAATTTAAAATTATTGAGATTTGTGCTGAAGTGACGGCTTATGCTTATCGGAAATAACTTGTTATGCCGGAGAAATCCGGCATCTCTTCTATAGAGGGGAGAATAGTTATGATCATTAAACTGCTAGGTTCCGCTGCAGGAGGAGGATTTCCGCAATGGAATTGCGCTTGTCCAAACTGCATAAGAGTAAGATCCGGCGATCCATTCGTAAAAGCACGAAGAAATGACTCATTGGCTATAAGCCCAGATGGTATTCATTGGGTACTGCTGAACGCAAGCCCGGATATTTGTATTCAACTGGAAGCGCACGCCTGTCTTCACCCTGGCCCTTCCTTACGTGATTCCCCGATCCAAGCAGTTCTTCTTACCGATTCGGAACTGGATCATACGACCGGGCTGCTCCAGCTCAGACAAGGGGCTTCTATTAAGGTATATGCTCCCCGCCCCGTTCTCTTCGCACTTGAAGAGGACTTTCCGGTCCGTCGAATAGTTGAGCCTTTCGCAAGCTATCAATGGGTAGAAACCATACCGGAGGAATCTTTCCCACTTTTTGGGGGACAATTAACGGTATGTCCGTTTTTTTTGAGCGACAAGCCCCCTCGATTCATCGGTGATAAACGTTCTCCGCAACAGGAACATCAAGAACGTGAAGCTTGGGTGATCGGCTATCGTATAACGGATCATGCGACTGGAGGCGTCGCCGTTTACGCGCCAGGAATCGAGACATGGTCACAGACGCTGGAGCGCCATTTGGAAGATGCCGATTGTCTTTTCCTTGACGGTACCTTCTGGCAGGGTGACGAACTTCGATCATTAGGGATATCAGAACGGGATGCATCCGATATGGGGCATCTGCCAGTTGCCGGAGCTAACGGAAGCTCTAAGCAGCTTGCACGTTTATCCGCGCGTCACAAGATCTATATTCACATTAATAACACGAATCCAATGCTGATCGAAGCTTCGCCAGAACGACGAGTGTTGACAGCTCTTGGAATTGAAGTCGGGTTTGACGGAATGGAGATGGAGGTTTGATGTTGGAATCGTATTTGTTGTCGGACGAACAATTTGTGGCCCGTTTGCGCCAGATTGGAGAGGAACACTATCATGACAAGCACCCCTATCATGTAGCTATGCATGAAGGGAAGCTATCCCCCATTCAACTCCGGGCTTGGATTGCCAATCGGTTTTACTATCAGAAAAATATTCCGATTAAAGATGCGCTAATCCTGTCCAAGCTGCCCTTCAGAGAAGACCGCCGCGAATGGATTCAGCGGATTATCGACCATGACGGCCGGGAAGACGGTGAAGGTGGAATTGAAGCTTGGATTCGCCTAGGTGAAGCCGCGGGTATACCCCGGGAAGAAATGCTGGATGAGCGCCATGTGCTGCCTGCTGTCCGGTTTGCAGTTGACGCTTATGTGAACTTTTGCCGGCTGGAGCCATGGCCCATAGCGGTTGCTTCCTCTTTGACAGAACTGTTCGCTCCTACTCTCGTCTCTAAGCGTATTGGTGTATTTGAGCAGTTGTATCCATGGATTCGATCTGAGGGGCTGGCTTATTTTCAGGCAAGGCTTCACCAAGCTCCACGTGATGCGGATCATGGACTCAAGATCGTTTTGCGTGAATGCAGAGATCGCAGTGAGCAGGAACAAGCAATTAGTGCTTTGCTCTTTAAATGTAAAGTCCTGTGGGCGTTACTTGACGCGTTAAGCTTGGCATATCCTATTGGAGAAAACCGTCTATGAGCTTATGGGCGCTGTCGGAACGTCCAAGGCTGCGTAGTCCGGGTCGCCTAAAGTACGATAAAGTCCGTCAAATAGAGCTTTTGCTGCAGCCGGAGAGGATCGTCGAGCTTAATGAAGCGGCGGGAGCGATTCTCCGGCTCTGCGACGGGCAGCGCACAATCGAGCAAATCATCGAGGAACTTGAAGCGAAGTATGGTCAATCGGGTCTTAAGGATGATATAGTCGAATTTTTCGCCGTGGCTGACGAGAAAGGATGGTTAGAGCTATGTCGGTGAGCTTTCCTTATGCCTTGACCGCGGAACTCACACATCGCTGCCCCCTTCACTGCCCCTACTGCTCTAATCCCGTTGAACTTCAGAAGAGAGAAAGCGAGCTGTCCACTAACGAATGGCTAAGCGTATTGGAACAGGCTAGCGATCTTGGGGTCGTACAGGTTCATTTCACGGGCGGTGAACCGCTGTTGCGCTCGGATTTGGAACTGCTCATCCGCCACGCCAGGGATTTAGGTCTATTTGTAAATCTCATCACAAGTGGTGTTGGATTGACGAAAGAGCGAATCCGGAAGCTATCGGAGGCTGGAATCGACAGCATCCAGTTAAGTCTGCAGGCTGCAACGGAGGAGCTTGCCGATTCGATCGCCGGTTTCAAGGCTTACGAACTGAAACGTCAGGCTGCACAGTGGATTCGAGAAAGCGGTCTTACCCTAAATATGAACGTTGTCCTTCATAGTAGTAATCTTCATCAGATCGAAGAGATTATTGAGCTTTGTGTGGCATGGGGTGCACAACGGCTTGAATTAGCAAATGCCCAATATTACGGCTGGGCTTTGCGAAATATTCATCAATTGCTACCGCGAAGCGAGCAGCTTAAGAAAGCTGAAAGAGTTTATATTCAGGCAAACGAGCGATATGGTCAACAAATAGAACTTTTATGGATCTTACCCGATTATTACGAGGATTTCCCAAAGCCCTGTATGGGCGGATGGGCTAAACTTTCTTTAACGGTTGCTCCGAACGGACGGGTTCTGCCCTGCACGGTCGCATCGGAGATTCAAAGCTTAACTTTCGAGAATGTGAAGGAACGGGAATTGGCTTGGATATGGAAGGAATCCCCCTCTTTTAACGCTTATCGAGGCTATGATTGGATGGCGGAACCTTGCAGGAGCTGCGATCGACGTGAACTGGATTATGGAGGGTGCCGATGCCAGGCCTTTTTGTTAACTGGCGACGCGCAGGCAACGGATCCTGTATGTATCCTGTCTCCTCATCGGAGAGTGATTATGGATCGAGTCGAATCAATCGAGAACGGCGAATATGAAATTCCTAACTATGCTTACCGCGGCAGGTGATCGATAGTTGAAAATATTTGATGCACACTGTGACGTTCTCAGCAAACTGCTAGAGAATCCTGAGCTTGATTTTGTCAGTGGCCAGGCAGGTCTGGACGTTACACTCGAAAGAATGCTCTCATCAGGCATCGGTGTTCAAAATTTTGCCGTGTATTTGCCCCAGCGATGGTCTGGAGAATTTAAGTATGTCTTGGAAAGCATCGACTTGTTCCACGAACGTATTCTAACCCTTCCGCAAATGCAGTTTATACGTACGAAGTCAGAGCTGCAACACTGCTTGAGTGGAGATCGAATCGGAGCGCTGCTGTCTCTCGAAGGAGTAGATGCACTTCATGGGAACTTCGCTTATCTCCGTATTCTTTACCATCTCGGCGTAAGGACTGTCGGCATAACCTGGAACCGTGCCAACTGGGCAGCGGACGGCGTGCTGGAACCAAGAAAAGGCGGATTTACTGCGGCGGGGATGGAGTTGATTAAAGAATGCAACCGTTTAGGGTTGATAATGGATGTCTCTCATCTTTCGGAGAAAGGCTTTTGGGAACTTATCGAAGCATCCCGCGCTCCCGTTATCGCTTCCCACTCTAATGCATGTGCGATTAGCCCTCGTCTTAGGAATCTGTCGGACGATCAGATTGGCTCTCTCGTACAAACAGGAGGCGTTATGGGAATCACATTTGTTCCCCCATTCGTGAGCTCAGAACAAACGGTTTCGATAGATCAAATCCTGCTTCACATCGACCACGTATGCGCGTTGGGCGGGAAGCACAATATCGGCTTCGGTTCCGATTTTGACGGAATTCAGGAATGGATCGTCGGATTAGAGCACGCGGGACACTACGAACAGCTAGTTAATCTACTATTGAAACATTATCGGGAGGAAGATGTAGAGCTCTTCGTATACGGCAACTGGTACCGATTCTATATGGAACATTTGCCGGACGATTAACTATTCACTCAGGATACTGTGGCATTCACTCTCGGGTCTGTTGGGTTCGGATGTACGAAATCGATTGGCAGCTCGTCCCCGGCCTTTAGGATCTTCTCCTGCCCGACGAATTTTGTCAGTCTAGTCTCGAAAAAGTACGGATGCTTATCCCATACATCCTTAGGCACCGTCAAAACGAACCGTCCATGCTGGTCGGGTATCGTCAAGGAATAAGGAGTCCCGGGGGGCACGTCAATTCCGGCAAGCAGGCCGGAATACGTCGCTCCCTTCGTGGTCGTGCAGACAAGCATAGGTGGCTTGTCATCAATCACCGAGCCTTCCCTAGGGAGACGAATGCTAATATCCACACTAGTATTCCGAGGAAGGATAAACACCTTGCCATCAGGCAGTACATATCGCCGGGTGCCGAGCATTACGGTAAGGTTGGTTCCCTCGTCCTCTGGCCAGTAATACATCTCGTATTTCCCTTCCGTATTAGTAGGAGTAGATTTGGCAAAGCCTTCACCTCTCTCCCGATCAATCCATACGACTGCATCCTTAATTGGATTGCCGTCGGCATCCCCCACTTGACCCGAAATCCGATACTTGTCTGCCTGGAAGAATGAAATCTTGTCCCCGGTCTCGCTCAAGATCCGAGCGTATACTTTGACCTTGTTTGGATCATTATCCGATGGTTCCACATTCATTACTTCAATCGGATGGTAAACATTGATCACGGTAGATGCTGACAAGATGGATTCCTCTTCTTTGCTCCCGATAGGCTTGTCATCGACCGTTGCCCCCTGGAGTGACGTAACACGAATGGGCGTGTTGGCGATCAGGCTAAGGTCCAATAGCAGCTCGAAAGAGCCGTCCTGGCTGGTACGTATGTTTCTTCCTCGGGTACCGGTTTGCAGGAGGGCATTCACGACTGGACGCTCACCCAAAGTCAGCTTTCCCTTGACTGCGGTTAAGTGTGAGCCGTCGCTCCTCCATGCCTTGACGACAAATGCACTCTGATCAAGCTCCATTCGAGCTTGACGGTCATTTGCATTCGCGTACGCTTCCGGACGTGAATCTATCAAGCTCAACGTTACGGCGGCCATGAGCATGCACAATAATGCTTTGGTAACTTTTTTCATATATGTAGTCTCCTATGAGGAGGCGGTCAAGCCAAGGAGCTACTCTTCCTGACTTGACCGCCAAAGTTTACTCTCGGTTATTGAGCGGAATGCCCCCCGCCTGTTTCGGCTTTGCCAGCCTGACCTTGCGTCTTATCGCCTCCAAGCCCAAATACATGAACTTTCGGCTTCGTTCCGCCGGTGGTAAAGGCAATATATTCTTTGTCATCAACTGTGAAGATAGATGGAGCAGCCTGCACGTTATCCCCGGAAGTTTGGAACGTCCAAATCACTTTACCCGCCTTAATATCGAGTGCATTGATCTTACCGTCCAGCTCGCCGAAGAATGCAATTCCCGAATCTGTGCTCGTTAAGCCTCCACGCTGTTGATCCGTTGTTTTAATCTGATAAGCTTGCTTGCCGGTATCCACGTTGATAGCTGTAACCGTTCCATATCCTTTAACGTTAGGTACGGCTTCATATGTGGTGCCGAACGCCGCCGCACCAGGAAAATCCGGAGTCCCGGCTTCTGCTTCGGACTTCGCTGATTTGTATAGTGAGGGCTCTTCAATGCCCGGTATCAAGACGTAATTCGTCGCTGGATCGTAGGATTCAGGTGCATAATTTTCCCCGCCGAGCACACCAGGATAACTGATCGTGCCTTCTGGCGTTACTTCTTTTTTATCGATCTTGGCAAAAGGAATACCATTCCAAATCGGATCTCCCGTAGCGGCATCCCAGGCGAACCATAAGCCGGATTTGCCCCCTTGTACAACCAGTTTCTTCTTCGCACCCTTTACCGTGGCGTTGATTATCATCGGAGAAGCAGCAGCGTCGTAATCCCACATGTCATGACTTACTTCCTGTTTGGCCCAGATAAGCTTTCCGGTTAACGCATTAACTGCCACGACCGAGTCGGTGTTCGGATTATCTCCTGGGCGGTTAGCACCATAGAAATCCGGAGCCGGATTTCCCGTCGCGAAGTACATCATATCGGTTTCTTCATCGATCGCAACGGGATTCCACACCGCTCCTCCTCCTTGAAACTTACTGTTCGCTAGCCAATCCTGGCCCTTCGGCGGTACAGTCCAGAATGGGGAATCCCATGCCGGCGTCAAATCGCTTGCCTTGAATGCAGCTACGAAACCTCGAATGCCGTTATCGCTACCGCTGCTGCCGATATAGATATTGCCCTTGTAGTATTGGGGAGCTGTTGTCTCATAGTATCCGTTCTCGATCGTAACCCCGTCAATATAGTCGGAAAGCTTGGTCATTTTCACTAGTTCGCCGGTCTTCTGATCTAAGGAGACGAGAGAATTATCAACGGCAAGCATAAATACTTTACCTTCACCTACGGCTACGCCGCGGTTCGCAATGATCCCTGCTTTCGAGAAACCTGCTGCTTGTTCTGCTGACGGTTTCCAATGCCATATGGTATTCCCTGTCAATGCATCTAACGCGAACACCTGGTTACCTGCTGTTGTTATGTAGATAACACCATCGATTACGACCGGATACGATTGATTTCCGTTTTTGACATCTGGGTCAAGCGTCTTCAGGTCAGCAGACCAGATGACGCCAAGATCCTTGACATTGTCGGCGGTGATTTCCTTGAACGGAACATGGCGGTTATTGGCAAGTGTATAGCCATAGGACCCCCAATTTTCAAAGGATTTACCGTGCGCGCTGGTTTCGGAAGGTGATTCCGAGGGAGTAGTGTTGTTATTGTTATTGTTGTTGTTTCCGGAACAAGCGGTTAGAACAAGCAATAATGCCAACGCCGCTCCGCTCATGGCATTCATATTTTTCACGGTTGTAACCTCCAAGTTGTGAATGTGTGATTTCGTGATTCTTAGAAATATCCAGTTTCACGCAATCTTCATTAAATATGGTATTTCCTAATTGACGTAAATTATGTAAAGGAACCAACAGAAAGAAGGTCCCTCCAAATATGAAGAGACCTTCTTTTGTAATAACTACTTTTGAGGTGTTAGGAGAATTAGCTGCTGCCCTTCTCAGGTCGTAATTCGTAGGTTGGTGCGTTCTTGGTATCTAATTCGACAACCTTTTCCTTTTCATTCTGTGTGTTATAGAACTTCCCTAGCCTCCAGCCGATCCCAACATTCACTACTGCCATCGCCGCAAATAATACAAAGTCTCCCCATGGCTCTGGAAGCATAAGATCTGCCAGTAGCCAGCCTCCGGTCACCGAGATCCCCATCAATACGCCTTTTACTTGCGATTTCATTCTAGCCATCGTATACCCTCCTCTTGAGATGTTTATGAAGCGGACCCTGAACAAGAGCTAACGTAGAGCAGGCATATTAATTCCTTTACTTGGATCTTATGTAGAGGACAAGAGCGATTATGCGGTAAATTGCAGTTCCTAAGCGACAAAATGATCTAGAATATTTCTGAGAAATAACGGACATAATTGTGACGAATAACTTCTAGGAGGAATCGTGCTCGTGAAATTAAAATCTGTAACGCTATGGATTTTTGTGCTAATTACCATAATCGCACTTAGCGCATGCTCCAAGTCGAACAACAACACCAATAATCAGAACTCCCCTGAATCATCTCAAGCACCGGCAACTAGCGGAGGAGCTACGAAGGAAATCACTGTGAATGCAGTAGACTGGTCGTTCAGCGAACCCGAAATCAAAGCTAATGTAGGCGATACATTAAAAGTCACCTTACATAACGAAAAAGGTGTACATGGGTTTCAGAGTGATGATCTTGGAGTTAGTATTAAGGACGGCGAAACAGCAACAATTAAGTTAGATAAAGCTGGGACCTATGAATTTCATTGTAGTGTCCAGTGCGGACAAGGACACGACAATATGGTTGGGACGATTATTGTCCAATAGTTTGCTCTTAATAATGGGCAGTTGATTTCTCATCAACTGCCCTTTCCTTTTACTGAATAAAATAGCCATTTGACTGTCTAAGTAGACTTCGTATATGTCGTTACATAGTATTTTATACAGATGTCTGTATGAAGACTAAAAGTCTTTTGTATCAAGACTTCTTATATGATGTGCCACATTATATAGGTTTGTTAATGAGTTGTTCTCCTCGCTTGAAATACTAAGTTGTACTTATTGATGGCTACTGTCGTGTTGTATTGAACTATCATGCCCGTTCGTAACAAAAAAGCAGCCGATATCGGCTGCTTTCAAACTATTACTCGGTTAATTCCAACCTTATACCTTAAATACTTTCTTCGTGCCCCAGTCGGACTTGATCATCTCCACCGCTTCTCTAAACCGCAGAGAATGAATGATCTCACGCTCGCGAAGGAACTTTAAGCTGTCCTGTAGATCCACATCATCCGTCATATGGATTAGCCATTGATACGTGGCACGCGCTTTCTCTTCGGCGGCAATGTCCTCATAGAGGTCTGCGATTGGATCCCCTTTTGCTGTAATATAGGATGCCGTCCAAGGAACCCCGGATGCATTAGCATAATACAAGGCACTGTCGTGATTGACATAATGCTGTCCAAGCCCCGCTTCTTCCAGCTGCCTCGCGTTGCGTCGTCGTAAATCAATAATTAATTCAACCATGCACGCAGTTTTGAAATGCGCTGCACGATAAGCCAATCCAAGATTAGCGCAGCTAGGAAGGTAACGCCTACCGGAGGGATTAACAACGCCAATACGATGACAATGACGGCGACTCCGCTCTGCAGCTTTGCATTTACCGGCTTTGTTGGTGCTCCGATTCCGGAACCTTTCGGACGGCGGCGCCACCACATGATCACACCAAGTATCGAGGAACCGGCAATTGCAATACATGCAAGAAGACATATTATTAGATTCGCAACTCCAAAGTATTTTCCTTCATGTAATGAAATCCCGATCTCAATCCATTTTGCCATTGTGCCATAATCCTTATATCGTAATGCCGAAAGCACATCGCCGCTGTACTGATCAACATGAATAGTAGCTTCATCATTAACGTTTTTAGGCCATACAGAGATCGTATAGACCCCCTTATCGTCTTGAGGAAGAGCAACGCTATAACCATCAACGATTTTTCCCTTCTGTGCAATCGCCAGTATATTTTCAATCGGCAATGCAGGAACGCCGCTCTCGCTTGAACGCGGAACAGGCAAGTTCTCCGCAGCCCATGGTACCTGCATGATGTCTTTGGTCGGAATCGTTGATTCCGGACCGCCCCACCATACGCCTGCCGGGTAGTTGCTATTAAAGGATGTTGCCGCCTTGTCGACGTATTTCCCGGTGAAGCCGGACCAAGGCAGTCCTGTGATAACAAGCATAATGATCACAAGGCTAAGCCAAAACATTGGCACTGCGTGGAGATCTCTAATCGTGGTTTTCCGACCTTTGCGGAACCGCGGAAGCAATACCCCCCATATTTTGCTCGCGCCTCTCGGCCACCACAAATAGAGGCCCGTTACAATCAGTACAATTGCCCAGCAAGCCGACAATTCGATAAGCTTATCGCCAATGGAGTTGTCTCCGGCCATCAGGCTGCCATGGAAGTCCCTAATACGCTGGGTAAAGGTTTTCGACGGGTCCAAGGATCCAATAATGGAACCGTCATAAGGATTTACGAAGACGGTAAGGTCGCCTTCGACACCGGAAATGCCGACCTCGGCGGTTCGGTCTTTGGCGAAGGAAGGCTTATAAGAGGTCAGTACGGCATCAGGATACTCCTTCTTCACTGCCTCGAGTTGGTAGGAAGGAGATATCTGGGGGGTTTGCTGTGCCTTAATGTGATATAAATGATGATACATCGCATCGTCAATTTGATCTTTGAATAAGTAAGCTCCGCCTGTAATGGCCAGAATGATAAGAAACGGCATAAAAATAATGCCGGCATAGAAGTGCCAGCGCCATATTCTGGCATACAATCCTCTACGCGCCGGCAGCTTCACAGGCGAACTCTGTTCTTTCGTTGCAAGTTCCATATGAAATACTCCCCTATTTTATTATTCTCTGTAAAATTGGTTAAAGCCGCAGGCTAATCTTTCTCTCGTGATTATCTTTTTTCAGCGAAACAATCGCTTTCCAATCTCCATTCATTGGAAGATAAACTTTGGTACGGTATTCGCCTAATCTGCTCCTCTCCATTTGCTCTTTCATTTTATGGTTCATCCCGTGCATCGACATGGAAAGATGAATTCGAACATGGTCGACATCTACCAGGTTGCCGGCTGAATCTTTAATCTCCATTTTATATTCATGGGCGGTAGTGTCGCCGCTGTTTGGAGTGTCCTTAATCGCGATGGTCAGATCATCCAGGAACGGACTTGATGAAAGCTTTGTACTGCATCCTGCTAGCACGAATACCAACAAGGAGAAGATTACTGCTGCGTGCAGCTTTATACGCTTATTCTTCATGATTTGAACCGTGGCTAATTATTTCTGCATGAATCATTCCAGTTAACCCCTAACACCTAGATTTGAAAACAGTCTAGCATGGGGACAATCTTTCACACATGACTAGAAAGAGCTATATTCAGGTAAGCCATGTCCAAAATTTGAACGGCTGTATTTAAAATAAAAAGACCGCCCGAGAGCGGTTAATCTTCTTTCAACGTTATTGAAATGTCTCTTGTACTGAGAACTTCTTGCTCTATTCCTTTATAAAGCAAGCTCATGCTAATGATAAGGATCATGTCCATAAACAAAATCGACTGGGCAGGATATTCCGCAATAACCATAACACCAAGCATGGCGCCCATCATCCCGCCCATCACGCCGGACAACAGGCCGTCCATTGAGGCAAGTGTACTGTAACTGAGTCCAGAAATATAACCTGCAAGCATTCCGAAGAGCACACCAATAATTGTCGAGTAGAACAAGTGGTTCATTAATATCCCAGCTATTGTTCCAATCACGAGACTGGAACTCATAGTGACCGTCATCGCTGCCATCATGCCCATCATTTTACTTACATGGGTTCCATTTTCACGGGCTTGTATGACGAAAGCTATCAGTACCAGCAAAACAAAAACAATGGAGGATATGCCCGTATTGATTGTGAAAGAAGTTACCCCTGAGGTACCGGCTGCCGTATCGCCGTGCTCATGTGCAAATACGGGCATTGCCGGGAACATCGTGGCGAAGCCTGCTATTCCCGCTAACCCTTTCCTCAACCATGATTTCACTATCCTTACACGCCTCCTTATAGTCATCGTATCCTTATCTGCCTGACACCGAACCATTATATTGTTCATTGCATTCATCTAGAATGACTCGAAAGAGTCACTTCAAACCACATTAATTACAATAATAACAGCCGGTCATAATGAGCGGCTGTCAGTTTCTTCGTTATTTATATCCTTGCTCGTAAGCGTATCTTGCCAATTGAACCCGATTATCCATCTGCAGCTTTTGCAATATATTTTTTAAATGATTTTTTACGGTATGTTCGGAGATCGTTAAGTTGTCTGCTATCTCTCGATTGGAAGCTCCGCGAGCAACCCAGCTTAATATTTCTTGTTCCCTAGGAGTTAATGGATCACTATAGACCTTGGGAGTCCCTTTTTGCGCGAATTCTTGCAGAATACGCAGCGCCAGCTCTTTGGATAAAGGTGCTTCATCAAAAATAACCGCTTTTAAATATTCATGCCAGGCACCGGGATTTAAATTTTTCAGGAGATATCCTTGCGCCCCTTTCTTCAAAGCTTCAAATAAGTGCGTGATATCGTCGGATACCGTAACCATAACAATCTTAACGTAAGGGAATCGAGATTTAATGAGTTTGGTTGCCTCTAAACCATCCATCCCTTTCATATTAATGTCCATCAGAATTAAATCCGGCATCCATTTCTCCGTGAGCTGAATCGCTTCCCTGCCATTCTCCGCCTCACCAACCAACTCAAAGATAGGATTTGAACTGAGAATAACCTTCATTCCCTCGCGTGCATGCATATGATCATCTACGATTAATACCCGTATTGGCTGCGTCATGGCATGGTGAGCCTCCGAACTTCGTTTCTGTATGTACTATTATTGTGCCTTAACCCAAACTGCCTAACATGACTCTTTAGAGCTAAAGACGGCATTAAATCTAGATCGTGTTCAAATGTCTGTAACATCGCTCCGTACATCTAGCTCCATAGAGCCATTATTTAGTACAGACGGGTTTTGCATAATAGATCATGAGGACAAACATTTAGGGGAATCGGATATATCCTAAGAGGCGTTATAAATAACTTATTGAGAGGAGATTTGGAATGATTTATTGGTTTGTCTTGGGAGGTTTATTTTTACTAGGCGGCACTTACGTTATGCTAAACGGCGCAAAGCTTGTGCGAGAGGATAATGAAATTCAAGACCAGCTGTCGACTGCTCAGAAACGGATTGAACAACATGAATAACATTGCAGGGGCTGTCCTTAGGACAGCCCCTTTTACTTAAATGATTCACTTAATATCACAGACTTCTAGCGTTGTTCGGCCGGAATCCCTTCGTAAATCTATGCTCCAACCCAATTCCAACGCCCTTTGTTCTAAAAAATTGAGACCGTAACTACCTTCCTTCCGGATTACCGGTAAATCCTTTTCCATTATCCGAAATCATGCACTTCCAGCCCGTTTCCAATGCATCTAATCGTATGCGAATATGATTGGCATCAACCGCATGTTTTCGAATATTATGAATGCCTTCCCGCACAAACTCAAACAATCCCGTTTGCTCTTTAATAGACAGATTGTCACCTTTGTTCAGACAGCCATTGCGATAATTTCAGAATTTCTTCGTTTGACAATCTGCTTTCAAATTTGGGCATGCCTCGCCGACCATTGGAGACAATTTGAGCAATTTCTTCCTGAGTTAACTGGTTACCAACTGTTTGCAGGTTTGGACCAGCCTTGCCCTGAAGCTCGGTACCGTGGCATGACATGCATTTTTGTTTGTAAACGACGCCTGCACCTGTATTTGGAATGATTATCCCATCACGAGGTGAACTGGCATCGGATGCTCGCCCGCATGATCCCAATAGTAAACCGGTTAAGAGGACGAGAAGAACAATACCGAATTTGAATTTACTCAACGAATGATTCCCCCCTATAGTTATTCAATTGATTCAACTGCTATTGAAGAACTCTCCTTCAAAAAAGCCCGATGAGGTCATAGAGCCATTTCAAGCTAACATGTTAAAATATCCGCGTAAAGGTTGGCAAGGGAGAGCTGGACGAATGAAAAAGAACGTAAAAATACTTGTATTGGAGAACGATCCACGTATTCGTGATATCATACAGCTGTACATGGCTCTTGAGGGTTGGTTGATGGAGGAAGCTGCTGACTGGCATGAAGCTGTCGAAAAAGCCGGTCAATCGAGCTATGACTTGGTTATTATGGAGGAAGAAACCTTCTTCAGAGAAACTACGAATAATAACATTCCCGTGAAATACGCCTTCTCTATGCCGATGCTTGTCCTGCATCCAACAAATGAGCAAGAATCCATTATTGAAGGATTTCGTTTAGGCGCTGATGATTGTCTGGCAAAACCGTTTGCTCCCATCGAGCTCATCTGCCGAATTCACGCCTTATTAAGGAGACAATCGCCAAAATCCTATTTCTCTATGTCGATGAAAATCCCATACTCCTATAAATGGAGCCTTTTGCGCGTAGTCCCCGCTGTGCATCAAATGCAATTAGGCGATCGAATTATTCCGCTTACCAAGAGGGAATTTAGTTTAATCAGCTACATGCATCGGCATATGAATCGCTTCATAAGCAGATCGGAGCTATTGGAGCAGGTCTGGGGCGAACAACAAGTAGGCTATTACCGAACTGTTGATGCCAATATTAGACGATTGCGTCACAAAATTCAGGGGATCATACCTGAATCAGGTTCATTAATTCAGACAGTCAGAGGCTCCGGTAATTGTTTATTAGCTCCATTTACAGCATTGAAATAGCATTAAGGGCCACTTTAAAAATTATGAATAAAAGAGGGATCAATCTCACTCGAAGGGGCTCTTTTATATCGCAAACAACCGCCCTTTGGTTACGGGCGGTTGTTGTAAAGATTATTCAGTTGAAATCTACATTTACTCCTTTAAAGATTTCGTTAACGCATCCAGATTGCTGTACATGATATCGATGTAATCAATGCCTTGCTTGATATCTTCCTCCGTTAATCCTTCAATCGGATTCAAAACGTCCGTCTCCGCTCCCAATTCCTTGGCAATCGTATCCGCAACCTTTGGACTTACAAGCGTCTCGAAAAAGATCGTATGAACGTTGTTCTGTTTGGCGAATTCCACGACTTTAGCCATCTCTTCGGCGCTAGGCTCTTGCTCGGGCGATAAGCCCGCAATCGGAACCTGAGTTAGGCCATATTGCTTGGCCAGATAACCAAAAGCGGCATGCTGCGTAATGAAGTCTTTTCTTTTCACTTCCGCCAGCTTCGTTTTATAAGCCTCGTCGAGCTCTTTCAATTTGGCAATGAATGCATTTGCATTGTTTTCATAATCTGTTTTATTAGCCGGATCTGCCTTGACAAGTGCATCTTTTATCGATTTCACTTCATCTTGAGCAAGTACAGGGCTTAACCACACATGGGGATCCAACGTCGATTCATGATCATGCCCTTCTGCCGCTTCGCCTTCATGCCCATGCTCACCCTCTTCTTCTACGCCTTCCATCAGGGAAATGCCGGCACTAGCTTGAACATCGACTCGATCCGGATTCGCGGTGCTTTTTAGCGCGGAGTCCACCCATTCTTCAACAATACCGTTATATACGAATACATTGGCATCCTGAATAGCGGCCATATCCTTAGCGCTTGGCTCCCAGTCGTGAGGCTCCACGCCCGAAGGCACAAGTCCTACCACATCCGCATGATCCCCCGCTATTTGCTTCGTAAATTCAACCATCGGGTAAAAGGTAGCGACTACCTTCAGCTTCTCTCCGGAGGCCGCCGCCGACTCAACAGGC
This sequence comes from Paenibacillus sp. MMO-58, assembly GCF_037146255.1. Taxonomy (NCBI): domain Bacteria; kingdom Bacillati; phylum Bacillota; class Bacilli; order Caryophanales; family Paenibacillaceae; genus Paenibacillus; species Paenibacillus sp. MMO-58. Next base: position 333,900 of record NZ_JBBCVY010000005.1, on the reverse strand, counting down.
GTAGCCGATGCGTTATCCGCATTTGCCGCAGTATTCGCAGCTTGGTTTGAGTTTCCGCAGCCCGACAACAGCAAGGCAGGAAAGGCCGAAATGACTAATGTTTTTTTCATCCAATTTTTCATGATTATAACTCTCCTTTTTTCTAAATAAATTTATTGATAAGTGTAAAATTTACGCTTTGATTCCGTATTTCTCACCCGGTTTCGAGCACGCAGCGTTGTCTTTTGCGCCAGTACTCCCACACCTAGAATGATAAGCAGAATAATGGCGATCGTGCCTCCCGGAGGCGTGTTTAAATGATAGGATGCCGTAAGGCCCGAGAATACGCCTACAAGCCCGGCTGCGCATGCAATTCCGATTGCGGCGCTAAAGCTTACCGCTATTCGGACAGCAAACGCCGCAGGGAGAACAACAAGCGCCGAAACAAGCAATACCCCTACAATCGGCATGGCGGAAGATACGATCATGCCGGTCATGATGCTGAATAATAACGAAATCCATTTCACCGGCAGCCCATCGGTTTTGGCCGTTTCTTCATCGAAAGAAATCTGATAAAGCGGTCGCCGGAAAAAAAAGAAGAAGATTGCTCCGACCACCGCGACGCCTATCATCTGCCATAAATCCGCCGTATTAACCGCAACAACGGATCCGAATAGGTAAGAGGATAAGCTTTTGCTTGTTCCTTTGATCAAGCTCATAAGTACAACGGCGCTTGCCAGACCGCTGACCATAATAATGGCGACGGAAACTTCGCTGAAGGATTTATAGGAACGTCGAACATATTCAACCGCAATTGCGCCCAGCATAGCAACAATAAAGCCAGCAATGGAGGGGTTTATATGCAGATAGGTTCCTGCAGCGACACCGGCAAGCGAAACATGAGACAGCATATCGGCAATTAAAGCTTGACGGCGGAGCATGAGATATACGCCTAAAGTCGACGCGAGAATAGCGATTATTCCGCCAGCCCAAAATGCCCGCTGCATAAAGTCGTAGTGCAGCATTTCCATGCGCCTTCCTCCTTTCTCGTCAGTTCAATCGTCCGATCAAGGAAGGAGCCCGCTTCGGACAACTCATGCGTCACAATAATGACCGTACGGTTGTACTGCGTAACTTGACGACGCATTTGTGTATAAAAGGACGTGCGGCTCTGCAGATCCATTCCGGCAGTCGGCTCATCCATAACAAGCAGTTCCGGCTCTCTTGCCATAGCTCGCGCGATGCAGATCCGCTGCTTCTGCCCGCCTGACAGTTCGCCAATCTTGCGTCCCCTCATCTCCCACATTCCGACATCTCGCAGCGATTTTTCCACGATATCATGATCTCTTGGTTTCAATCTCCTCAGCCAGGACCCCTCTGCATACCTACCGGATCTAACAAATTCATGCACCCTGCTTGGGAAGCCGCTATTAAATGCGACGATATGCTGCGGGACGTAACCAATCTTTAGCTTGCTTCCATCCGGGTTGTGGCCTTGAAGTTTAACCTCTCCTTTTTGTGGACGAAGCAAGCCTAAGGCCAATTTTAGCAAAGTGGATTTAGAAGAGCCGTTTGGCCCTGTAACCGCAACAAATTCACCTGCAGAGACCTGAAAGGAGACATCCTCCAGACAAGGCACGTCCGTATAACCAAATTCAACCTTATCCATCGTTAACAGAACCATGATCTTTCATTCCTTCCTTGTATTATTGCTGCACGATCTGCAATACCCATAGTATCTGATGCTGATGGTTTCAAACCCGTTAGGCATACCTGAAACTAAAGGTACATTTCCCTCTTCGAATGGGATGATTTGACCACAATGCAAGCAAATGACCTGCCGTTCAACTTCTCCTGCCCGGTTTAAGCAGGCTTTAAATCTAGCACCATCCTGCAAATAAATTTGGTCCAATATACCAAGTGCAAGCAACATCTTCAGATTCCGATACACCGTATCATAACTAATGTCCGGATGCGCGGACATTAGTTTCAAATAGATCTCTTTAGCGGAGCAATAGTGACCCGTGCTGGCAAAAATTCTTGCAATAGACTTTCTTTGTTCCGTTAAACGTAATCCTTGGCGGTTCATTGCTTCAATAATATGTTCGTAAGAATTATGCAACAACAACCCGCCCCTTATAAGTAATAATTACAGTTAACAAACAAAAAAATAAAATACTCTAAATCGTAATGTTTACGTTTTGTAGTATAGCAGGTAAACAAACAAGTATCAATATGTTCTTCGAATCTTTTAATGAATTTTGCCTCTGCCATGTCACGGATGGCAAAGGCAATAGACGTTTACTTCTTTTCCAATTCGGTAATATCCCCAAAATAGGGGTAGACGTACGGATCTTTTGGAGCATGAATCGTAGTTACTTTTCGGGTGTTTAACACAATAATTTCATTTCCATTGTATTCCTTCAGGCCAATGTTGCCAGTCAAGGTTATCCAGGTATCCTTGCTTAGGTCAGCCGCTTTGCTCCATTCTGCCATTATTCCGTAAGGCTCTGCATCCGCCGTACAGCAGGATACGGCCATACGGGAAACGGCAAACTGGTTGGCGGCCATGTTTTCTTCCCGATAAACAAAACCGCTCAAGACAACGGTTTTCCCAATAAAATTATGCCTGTACAAATCTAGGGTTGAGATATATTCAAGAAATCCTTCATCCTTCACTGTAATTATATCTTTGGTGTAAAATATTTTACCGAGATCCGAAAAGTCCTTTGTATATTCATCATACGGAAATAGATCGTCAAGGCTCGGCTTGGACGTTGTATCAGCTGTAGAAGATCCCATGCCTGATGTATTCTGAACGGATTGAGTCTTTTCAGTTGCAGCCTTCGCAGAGGGTACTGAAGCCTTCTTGATTGGCTGCTGTACGTTTTTGACAGTCAGGTTCATTCCCTTCACCGACGCTACATCGCTTCCCATAATTTTGTCGGGAAATAGAAACCCGAACAAAAGCGGAAGCAGAAACACGCTGTAAATAGCCATATTTTTCGGTAAAGAACGGGGTGGCTCATGTCCACAGTCGCAGTCTGCGTCATGCTCGTGCTTATGGTCAGAGCTTTGTAATGCCATATATACATAATAAGCGGCCAGCAGAAACAACGCGACTGCCGAATATTTAATATAAGGCATCATTCTGGGCGCCAAGTAATATTGCAGCTTATCCATTTTGACCAAATGAACGACATAGAAAGAAAATCCTCCAAGAATAACCGCGCGAATGATATGATGCACAGCTATATGCCTCTGTTCCTCCATAAACAGTTCCTCCAATTCTAATCCTGTAAGACAGACGTTACCAAAAAAGCTTCTGAACAAGCATGGAACCAACCGGAACAATAATGACGAGCAAAGCAATAATCAGCACGACAAACCTCGCCTTAAATATAGAAAGCAGCATCAAGGTTCCCTTCATATCAATCATTGGCCCGAATACCATAAACGTTAAAAGCGAGCTTGCTGAAAATGTGCCAAGGAACGAAGAAGCGACAAATGCATCAGATGTTGAACACAAGGAAAGGAAGAAGGCAAAGCCCATCATAAACAGATGGGATGTATACTCTCCTTGGCCAACGACTAGCAGCTCCGAACGTGGGATAAAGCTTTGAATAAGCGCTGCAAGTATAGAGCCGAATATGACATACTTACCCATATCGAAAAACTCGCCGCCCGCATGTCGTATCGCTTCACTAAACTTTCCGGTCTTTTTCGTGACTCGAAGTACTTTTAGAGGATTTGAAGCATTCATCGTATCCTCCGCCGTTTTCATTGGATTGCTCTTTACAAAGAAGTAGACAATAAGAGCAATAATTAAGGCTACAACCACCGCTAATCCCATTCGGGCATTTACCATCTCAAGTCTGTTGCGAAAGGCGACATAAGTAGCCGAGTAGACGATTGGATTTACGATTGGACCTGCAAGTATAAAAGCAACTCCCACATATAACGGCATTCCTTTGGCCATCAGTCTTCTGACTACCGGGATGAGACCGCACTCACAGACGGGAAACAGAATCCCCAGCAAGCAGGCGATTAGAATTCCCAGCAGCGGATTTTTAGGTATGAAGCGGCGAATCCAAGCTTCTGGTATAAATACGTGCATCAGAGAGGATACGGCTACGCCAAGGAGCAGAAAAGGCAGCGTCTCAAGAACGATGCTGATTAGCATCGTTTTAAAAGTGCTAATTCTTGCTGAGTTAAACCAAACTTCCGTACTTAACCATTCCGGATGAAGTCCAATTCCCACAATAAGCGCTAATGCGATAATATAAGTATATTCCATTCTCCAGGACAACAAGGATTTCTGATTCAAGAGAACCTCCGACTATTCGTAATGATTACGTAGTACAATTATAAAGTGCAGATAAGACCTTGACAATCTTCTTTTTCGTAATCTTTCAGAATAAAAAACGACAAAAAAATCATGGCCGCTTTACGCGCAGCCATGATTTTCGGTTAACGTGTTTCTCGATGAATCGTGTACTTTTTTAGACGCGGAGAATACTTTCTAAGTTCAATTCTTTCGGGAGTCGTACGTTTGTTTTTGCTTGTTGTGTAATTGCGATCTCCACATTCCGTGCAGGCAAGCGTAACCGTTACTCGCATATACAGTTCCCTCCTTTCCATAAGATCCGGCCTACATTATTTAAACTGCTCTTCCATTTGCACGTCCGAATGATCAGGGAACTCGTCATGCAGCAAATTCCAATCCGTCATTAATTCATCACCAGTCAATAAACATTGATCTAATTCGTTTGTGATAACCGAGCGGTTCAGATCAAGACCGATAAATACAATTTTGTTCACTCTATCGCCGTATGGCTCGTTCCAGGATTCAGCAATGGATGGATCCTCAAGCAATAGCTCCTTCTGCTCCGCTTCCGAAAGCGCCGCAACCCATTTACCTGCCGGTCCGAACTGGATAGATGGCCCCGCCTGGCTGATGTTCTGTGCCATATCGTTGCGCGTGGCGAGCCATACGATTCCTTTCGCACGTACAATTTCTTCCGGCCATTCACTCATCCAGTTCATTAATCTTTCCGGATGGAACGGCTGTGCCCGTTCGTATACAAAGGAGGAAATGCCATACTCTTCCGTCTCCGGCGTATGATGCTCCTTCGCCATTTCCTGCATCCAGCCTGCTGATTGGCTGGCCTCATCGAAATTGAACAAGCCGGTATTTAATATCTCAGCCGGATTAACTTGTCCACGGTTGGAACGAATAAATTTGGCACGAGGCTGGAGGCTCCGAAGCACCGTTTCCAGCTCCTCCAGCTCTTTCTCTTCAACCAAATCGCATTTATTCAGAATCAATACATCACAGAATTCGATCTGATCAATAAGCAGATCAACGACTTCTCGAGTATCATCCTCAGCAACCTCCTGCTTCCGGTCGAGCAATGTTTCGCCGGAGGAGAAATCACTCCAGAAACGATAAGCATCTACAACGGTAACCATGCAATCGAGCTTGCAGAATTGGGTAAGATCAATGCCCTGCTCCTCATCAATGTAAGAGAATGTCTGCGCCACTGGCACTGGCTCACCTACACCAGTCGATTCGATTAGAATATAATCAAAGCGCTGCTCCATAGCCAATCGCTCCACCTCTCGAAGGAGATCCTCCCGAAGCGTACAGCAGATACAGCCATTGGACATCTCAACCAACTTCTCGTCGGTGCGCGATAGTCCCCCTCCACCTTGAATCAAATCCGCATCAATGTTAACCTCGCTCAGATCATTCACGATTACAGCAACTCTCATGCCATCCCGGTTATTCAAAATATGATTTAAGATCGTTGTTTTTCCCGCTCCTAAATATCCGCTTAATACGGTTACAGGCAGCTTTTTTTCAAAACTCACTATAGACACCTCGTTGTTTAATTGTAATATTTACTTTTAATTAATTGTAACAATTACTATTAATTAAGTCAACACTTCTGAACTGCATAAAAAAATGGAGAGCGCATATGCTCCCCATTTCCTTTATTGACACTCTTCGCAAAGGCCATAAACTTCAAAACGATGACGCAATATTTTAAAGCTGCCGGGTAATTTGACACCAAGATCCATTGGACAATCGTCAAATGCAAGTGTTTTTTCACAATTGACACATATTAAATGATGATGGTGATGGGCATTACAGCTTTCCCTAAATTTGAGTCCGCCATCTATAAAATAAAAATGCTCAAGTACACCCATCTCGCTTAACATGCGAAGATTCCGATAAACCGTGTCGAAACTGACATTAGGATAATATTGAGATAATTGGTCATATACATCTTTCGGCGACAAATAACCGTCATGGTCGACAAATATTTGAGCTAATCTTTTTCGCTGCTCTGTAATTCTCCAGCCATTCCTAGACATCGTGTTGACCATTTCCAGTACTTTGCTGTGTTTATCCATAAGATTCTGTCCTTTCGCCTGACTTATCTATTCCTTAAGCATACCAAAAAAACAGAAAAAGTTTCAATACAATAACAGAAGCAGTCCAAAACCTGTTGAACAGATTCCGAACTGCTTTCTTGTTTTGCTATGGCTTCTGAGCGCTTATAAATAAAGGCTCACATTGCAGCTTTGCCTCTTGCAATCCATGCATCAATTTGGTTTCTTTGTCACATGCTGTCATATTAATGAAACCAGCTGCCTCCAACTCCAACGCCACATCGTTATACAGCAAACTTGAATATGGATTTCGTTTGATTATCCCTTGACGCTTGATTTTAGCCTGACGATGAGGTTTTCTCCCACTTGAAAGCTGAGATTGAGCGAAAGGGAATAAATTTCTGGCAGTCCAGTCGCCGTCCCAGATCAAAACCCGTCCACCAGATTTCAACACTCGTCGCCATTCCATAAATACAGCTTGCCGACTATCACTTAAGCTGCCCAACAGGTTGCGGCAAACCATTACATCAAATTGTTCTGCATGAAAAGGAAGATCCTCGGCGAATCCGTAAACAAAAGAGCAATCAAGACCCATTGATTTTGCTCTAAGCTCTGCAATGCGAAGCATTTCCTCTGAGAAATCAAGTCCCGTTACCCGATGTCCTAATTGTGCCAGATGAATAGCCAAAAAACCGGAACCGGTTGCTGCGTCGAGTATTTGAAGCTCCTGCTTATTACCAAGCAGAGCTTGCAGCTTTTGTTGCCACTGCTGCTGATACTCTAAAGCATTCATTAGTTTATCCATTCGTCTCGCATACTGCTGAGCACGATTATTCCAGCTTTCCCGCATTATCGTATTCATCTCTATTAGAACCCTGGCAATGGATCCTTTAATAATCGCCAGTTGCTTTCCATTTCTTCCTCAGACAACAGGGCTGCATCCAACGAACTTGTAATGGCATCTTTATCCAGCGCAATACCAATAAATACAAGCTTGGTCACCCGATCTCCCCATTTATCGTCCCAGTCCGGAGATTTGGGATACTCTTCTCCGAAATAAACACGTCGTTCATCCTCTGATAGCGAAGCAACCCATAAGCCAGCTGGCGACAACTGCCTCGATACGCCAGCTTGACTGAAGGATATGGCCATATTATTACGAGTCGCCAGCCACAAAAGCCCCTTGGACCGCACGATCTCCTTAGGCCATTTCGCCATCCATTTCAGCAGACGCTCTGGATGGAACGGGATTTTACGGTGATACACAAAGGAAGAGATTCCATATTCTTCTGTTTCTGGCGTGTGATGCTCCTTCTGAAGCTCTTGAATCCAGCCGGCGGATTGGCTTGCTTTCTCAAAATCAAAAAGCCGGGTATTAAGAATTTCCTTGGGATCGATCTTCCCATGGCTGGAACGAATCATTTTCGCCCCTGGCTGGAGTCCCCTAAGAGCAGTCTCAAGCCTAACGAGCTCTCCCTCGCTGACCATATCGCATTTATTAATAATTAATACATCACAAAATTCGACCTGGTCGGTAAGCAGATGCACGACATTTCTTGTATCTCCTTCTCCTGCCTCTTGATTGCGATCTGCCAAAGATTCTCGAGATTGGAAATCCTGCCAGAAATGATAGGCATCAACTACCGTTACCATGCAATCGAGCCGTGTATACTTCGAAAGATCAATGTTCTGGTCCTCATCTACATACGTAAAGGTTTGAGCAACCGGCAATGGCTCGCCAATCCCTGTCGATTCGATCAGGATATAATCAAATCTCTTCTCCAGTACAAGGCGTTCCACCTCCTGAAGCAGATCATCCCGCAGCGTGCAGCAAATACAACCATTGGACATTTCCACCAGACTCTCTTCTGTCCGGCTTAGGCCGCCGCCGTCTCGAATAAGATCGGCATCAATATTGACTTCACTCAGATCGTTCACAATAACCGCTACCCTCAATCCTTCTCTATTATTAAGAACATGATTAAGGATGGTTGTCTTGCCGGCACCTAGATAACCGCTTAGAACCGTTACCGGAATTTTGTCATCATGAGATTGTAAGCTCGTATCCATATTGTTGTCCTCCTTGAATTAATGCTGCCAACCGACAAGCAGCATAATGATGATTGATGATACCATTGAGGTGACCATTTGTTTTCCGGCTAGAGAGAAAGCAAACGTAAAGCCAAATTCTTTGCGTACGGTCCACAAAGTAACGAGACATGCGGTGAGCGTGGAAGCCAAATAGACGAGCACAAACAATTGTCCTGCGCTCATGGCATCCAGAAGTGCTCCTTCGCTGTGATTCAATACAAGCAGACCGTCTTTTCGAAGAATCGAGAAGATAATCGCGCTTGCTGCTTCCTCGGGAAAATGAAGCCATTGCATAGCTGGCGCTGCTAATTTAGAGAGCCCGTTCATCCATCCTGCCATTTGCAGCACGGTTGCAATGAAACAAATAAGCAGAAAGATCGGCATCGCTTGCAAGATAAATTGTTTGACAACCGTATGGACTCTCCAGCTAACTGCACGCCACTGAGGTTTTTGAAGAAAGGTTTTGGATAAATAGTACTCGCTTGGCTGCAACGTAGACTTCCGGTTCCAAATACGGTTATGTATGACGCCTACGATTCCTAATGCGAAAATATAAGGCAAGAACAGCAAAGGATAACCGGCCGAACTAAAGATAGACAATGACGCCCCGATCTGATAGCTGCAAGCTGAACCAAAGGTAATCATGGTTACGCATGATTTGCGCGTGCAGGCGCTGCAGGCACGGCTTTGGAAAACCGCAACGACATTACAGCCAAAGCCGGTTAGTATAGGAAGCAGATCACGGCCATTAAGACCAACCTTCCGCATCCAGCCATCAAGAGAGTCGGTAATGCGATCCTTTATCCCGCTCTCCTCTGTAAGAGCCGTGCTTATCCCGAGAAAAATAACGACGGGGAATGCCCACAGAAAGGAATACCACCCCAGAGTGACTATCCCGTAATCACCAATTAAAAGGGTTTGAAGCGGCGGCGGCGAATTCGCAAGCAGAGCTTTAACGGGCTCGATCACATTCCTGTCAATTACAGGTTGTAACCATGCGGACAGCAGGTACGCCAGTAATACCGGCAGAGCAAATAATAGAACGACTCCGATCAGTGAAAACGGCCGCCCCCATAGCGGGTGTTCAAGCACAGTCGTCTGCGGCTGTATGACAGGGTGCATAGGCAAAAGGCGCATTGCTTTCCGGCGTATCGCCTTGGCACTTGCTGCCGCTTGTTGAAGCTTTGTCTTGTCTAAGTCCTGCAGGCTTCTTGCATTTACCACACTGACCGGAATACCAAGCCAATCCTCATAATAACTAGCCAGTTCCGACAGACCGATCCGCGTTTTATCTGCAAAAGTTAAAATCAAAAATACCTTTTTATTCGTCAAATTCACTTCTTCAAGCAGCAATGGCAGCTCTACCTTGACATGTGTCGCTCTAACCACTAAAGCTACGATATCCGCATCGTATATGGCATTAATGGCCTCACGCGTTGTTTCGCTGTCATCTTTCATCCGAATGCCGGGCACATCAACGAGTTCAAAAGAGGAAGAAGCCCACATCCCTTTCCGAGTCATAACGGTGGACCCGCGAAAATTGCTCTCCTCTCCAGTCTCGTGACCCGTAAGTCCACGAAACAATGCGGATTTGCCGGATGATTCGAAGCCGATAAGGAGGACGGCTCTTTCTGCTTCATGAGTATGAATCAGCATTTACAGTCCTCTCCACAGCACGACAGATCGGACAGCATCATTCCTTGATCCCGATATTGCTGCAGCACGGTCGTATCGACATCCATTCGGGCAGCTATGGCTTCGGCAATGACACCAAATCTTTGGCGGAATTTATAGATGAAGCAAAACAGTAGCTGACCGTGGCTAACCGATGGTCCCGACACAAACAAACCTGGCGTAAGCGTTGATTCATCCTTTTCAGTAAGCAGCACTCCTCCTTGCGGATTCTGCTCGAACATATGCTTGATCATGGTCAAGCTGCCTTGGAAGCCGGTTGCGAGAATAGGCGGATGAGCCGTCTTCACAAAACGCTCCCCTCCTTCGATGTTCTCGCAAAAGAGAAGATAACCTCCATCCTCTGTTCGTTCGATCCAATGCACCTCATGTCCCGGGAGAAGTTGAATCTGTCCATCTTCTACGCGATTAAGCCTATCCTTCGTAAACGGTGAGAGCTCAACGCTGGGATCGCTGTTGCCTTTCTCTAACCAACGGCCATTCCGATCTATGATGGTTACCTTTTTGCCTAGCTTAGCAAGGTGTATGGCAGCATCCGCACCACTCTCATAGCCGCCAATAATGACGGTCTCATCACCGGCTATTTCAGACCACTCCCGTATGAAGCTGTTATGCAGCGCATATTCGGCTCCAGGGAAACCATCCAATCGTGGATATTGGAATTCGCCAGCAGCCCAGATCACAAATCGGCTTCGCATAACGCCGGCCGAGGTATTCAGCTCAAATCCTCCTTCCTCCAGCCGGCGCACTTCAATAACATCTACTCCTGTCTGGACCGGCAGCTCCTTGTACGCTGCCACAGCCTGCAAATAATCAGCGTAGTCTTCTCCGGAAGGATGCTCCGTACCAAGGGTATAAGCCGGCGAGGTATGAATCGCAATGGCGTTTAGATCGAGCATTCCGTACGCATTGCTAGTAAAGGACGGAGTGATCATCCGCATTTCTTTTGGCCACTGCAAGAAGGAAGAACCAATCTCTCCTCTTTCCAGAATCGTGAAATTCACCGCTCCTAGATCTTGCAGCACACAGCCCATTCCAATGCCGGCAGCGCCTCCTCCTACGATGACACAATCATAATGGTTCATTCCTGGCACCTCTTTAATTGTAATTTTTACGATTATAGATCGGAACATGTTATGAAGGCAGCAAAAATACTATCCGCCCTTGCGAGCGTAGCCATGACAGCCACCTCTTATTCGTAATTATTACACATTACACCAATACGTAACGATATGCAAGACTAACCATAATCCAAAACGAACTTGCGACGCTAAAGACCTTTTTGGGTTATGGTTATCTGCATTTTTATTTGCCACTAACTAGCTAGTACCGGTTGATACTTCGCCTCGCCGATTATACGCAACAGCAATCATGAGAGCCCCTAGAATCGAGCAAATCAAATACATATACGAATAAGAGGTCAGGTCAACGAGCGGCCCCATTGCGGCGCTTCCAAGCGATACTCCCATATCTGCCATTGCGATAAATAACCCTAGAAGCACATTTCGTTTCGCCTGTGGAAGTACAAAGGATAAATAGGTGGTTAGTGTAGGATACAGAAGCGCTTGCGAGATGCCCATCACACAAGCGCTAACATAAAACAAGATAACTCCGAAAGAGACAGAGCTGCTCATGCTTACGCCTAATGAGGAAGCGGCAACCAACAGCATGATGAGCATCATATAACCGGAATGCCACTTTCCGTCTGACGGGATTTTTTTTCTCAAGTAAAATCGGGCCGCAACAATGGTGCCTGCCTGCAGCATCAGATAAACGGCAGCGTTGCCGCTTGGAATCTCCGCTGCATACAAGGGAATAAAGGTCGTAATGGCTCCAAATATGACGGATGCGATCAACATGAGGATACTGCTTCTGAATAGATAGGGATTGCTAAACAGCTCGGCGAAGGATCGGAAAAAGGGCTGCCTCTGTACCGCCGGTTTGGAGTCAGCTCCTTGGGATCGATCTATTCGAATACTGAAGCCCGCAGCCCCGGTAAAGACAACAATAGCCAGCATCGTCCATGTGAAGGAAGACATGTTCCCTGACTGCCATATTCCCACCGCTAATAAGGGACCTATTACATTAGGTATGGAAGCGAATAAGGAATAAAGCGATATCCCCTGCGAACGCTCCTTCTCCGGCAATGCATCGATGATGCCTAGCTGAAGCGCCATCGAGAAAAAGGCTGTACAGGTTCCTTGCAGCACACGAGCGATAAAGTAGCCTTCCAGTCCGGTAAAGGTATATAGGATGAGAGCTATTCCGTTAATGATGAGGATTGCCCGCAGCACATGTACGGGTCCTCTTTGCCCAATGATGTGGCCCGCCCACGGCCGGAACAGCATCGTTGTGAACAGGTACGCTCCCATGATGATCCCGATCTCCGTGTTGCTTGCTCCCAAGGAATCGCCTTTTAAAGGAATAATAACGTTTAGAATCGAATTTGCGCTAAAATATAATACCGTTAATCCGTATAAACGCAAAAACGGCCAAGACAATGCTCCTCTCAATGCCCTGCTCCTTTCTCTCTAAGCTTATGCCATCATCATTTGCAGCATTTTCTTCGCGTACGGCGATTGAACGTCCTTCAAGTGTTCAACGCTGACGATCTCTTCGATCTGTCCTTCTTTCATGATCATCACTCGATCACAAAGAAAAGCAGCTGCCCGGATATCATGCGTAATAAAAATGTAGCCTAGCTTATCGGTTTCCTTTAGCTTCTTCAACAATTCCAATACTTGCATTTGAACAGATCCATCCAATGAGCTAATCGCTTCATCCAATACGATGCACGGGGCTTCCGTCGCGATCGCTCTTGCGATGCATACTCTCTGAATCTGACCTCCGGATAATTCATGCGGGTACTTGCTCCGGCAAGCGGGATCTAGGCCCACATGCTCCAAGAGATTATTGATTTTGCTATCGTTTGCACGGCGCCTGCCTGTTTTCGTTTGGAGCGACTCCATAATCGCCTCTTCAACCGTAAAATAAGGGTTAATGGATGACGTATAGTCCTGGAATACCGCGCTTATGGATCCCTCGAGCTGGACAAAGCCGCTGTCCGGCTTCTCCAAGCCTAACAATAATCTCCCTAATGTGGACTTGCCGCATCCGCTCTCCCCGATAATGCCCAGACATTCTCCTTGCTTGTATTGGAAGCTGATATTTTGCAAGACTTGCTGCCTTTCGCGAGAGAATAAGCCGCCCTTCTTATAGGACTTACCGACCTGATTAACCTTAATCATATGCGGGCCCTCCAACAACATTCTGGAAATGCTCATCCAGCTTCAGCTGCGAGGATACGAGAAACCGCGTATATTCATGCTTGGCTTCCGTGAACAGGATAGAGGCATCCCCCCGTTCGACAATGATGCCGTTTCTCATCACGAGAACCACATCTGCCAGCTTTCTGACCACACCCAAATCATGGGATACAAAGATCATGGAGCACCCCTTTCGCTCGCGCAATTGAGCGAGCTGTTCCATAACCTCGTATTTGGACACCGTATCTAGAGCCGATGTTGGTTCATCCGCGATAATCAGATCAGGTCCCAATACGATCGCAAGGCTAATCATGACCCGCTGAAGCATTCCCCCTGACAGCTGGTGAGGGTACTTGTTCATGACTTCCACCGGATTTTGCAGTCTTACGCTTAGCATCGCCTGCTTCATTTTCTCAACGATTTGAGCTTGGCTCCAGCCATAATGATGTTTCAGCGTATCTCTTAGATGTACGCCGATGACACTTGTCGGATCAAATGCACGCATGCCATTCTGCAAAATCATATAGATCTGCTTGCCTCTTTTCCGTCTCATCTCCGCTTCGCTAAGCTGATTTAAGCGAATCCCTTTGAACACAATCTCGCCGGATTGGCGGATCGTTTTTTTGTTGAGATTCATAATAGCCCTGCAGGTAAGAGACTTTCCGCTGCCGCTTTCGCCGACGATCGCCATGCAGCTCCCTTCCTTCATTTCAAACGAGCTGCTTGGGACTAATACTTTGTTTGTTATGGCATCCCATAGGCGTAAATTCGTTACTTGCAGAAGACTCATCTAGGTCACCTCTTTCCCTTGCAGAATCGTCTTCGCAACTCTTTGCTTTTTGTTTGCGGTAGACATTAATCTTGGGTTTAAAGCAACTTGAAGCGCATCGGTAAGGAAATTAACCGCGGATACAAATAGGATGGTCGCAATACCGGGGGCCAGCAGCAATTCAGGCCGTGAGAACATCACTTCTCTTGCCTCGTTCAACATCATTCCCCACTCCGCGGTTGGAGCTTGAACGCCTAAACCAAGAAAGGAAAAGCCGGATAACTGCAAAATCATTGAACCGAAGGCGCTGCTGGACGCTACGGCAATGTCCGGAAGCGAGACGGGGACGATATGCTTCCACATGATCCTGAAGTTGCCCCTTCCAAGCGTCCTGGAGAACTTCACGTAATCCGCATCGGCATATTGCATTACCGAGGTTCGGATGATACGCGCAAACCATGCCCATTTCATGAGGATAAAGGCGAGGAGAATATTTGTGAGACCTACCCCGAGAATGCCGATAATCGCCAAGGTGATGACATAGCCGGGGAAAGACAGAATAATATCGCAGACTCTCATCAGGAAAGCATCGATATTACCTCTGAAATAACCCGCTATAAATCCTATGATGCAGCCAATTCCTACTGTAAGACCAAGCGTAACCAATACCCAAAGAACGCTGGGCCGGATTCCGTAGATTAACCGGGATAAAATGCAGCGTCCCAAATGATCGTTTCCAAGCAAATATTCCCACGAAACAGAAGCGAATCTCAGATTCATATGAACCTCTTCCGGATCGTTTGGCGCTACCCAAGGAGCGAGTACTCCGGCTAGAATCGTGCTCGTAATGATAAACAAAGACAGACAGCCCAACTTATCCTTCAATAGATAATGAATTCGTTTCATCAGACATGTTCCCTTATTTTAGGATTTATGAACGCGTTAATGATATCTGAGAAGGTATTAACGACAACAAAGGATGCAGCTAATAGTAGAACGTAGGCTTGGATGATTGGGAAGTCTCTGCTCAAAATGGATTTGACGCTTAACATTCCAAGTCCCGGCCAAGCGAAGATATTCTCAATCACAACCGTACTTCCCAACATGATGGGAATAGCCATGCAAAACACCGAGACGGCTACCTGCAAGGAATTTCTTAAGATTCGAATCCGGATCCGGCTTTCAGGCAACCCGCATGCCCTGCCGAACAGCACATAATCTTCGTTCATATTCGTAAGCATAGAGCTCCTTACGATCCGGAAATAAATCCCGGCGTAGCTGATCGTAATAACGCTGACTGGAAGAAGATAGCTTTGAACCGAATCCATGCCATTAGTCGGGAGCCAGTCGAGCTTGACGGAGAAGTACCAGACTAACAGCGCTGCAAGCAAGTAAGAAGGCATGGACGTCAAGAAGAACGCAGCACCTCTAATGGTTCGATCGATCGTTCGCCCTTCCGTCAGTGCGCAAAGGATGCCTACTCCAATGGATACAGCAACAACCGCCACTACTGAAATCATCGTCAACTGTAAAGTGTTCCAAAAAGCCGGCGCGAGCATGGACCACACCGATTTGCCGGTGACATAGGAATCGCCGAAATCAAGCTGCAAGCAAGAGAAGAGCCAATCGAAATACCGGATAAGAAAGGGCTGATCCATTCCAAGTGCCGTTCTTGTTTCCTCAAGCAATTCCTCGGTTATTCGGGGAACGCCTTGCGCATGCAGCACAACCTCGGCCGGATCCATTGGAGAAAGCGCGTTTAACACAAAGGTGATGAAAGAAATAATGAGCAGCATCGGAAACACAAGCATGGATCTCCTAAAGATATAACGCCCCATTTGTTAACCTCCTTTCGTTTGATGAGCGACCGCGTTTAATAAAAGAAAGGGGGATTTCCCCCTTTCTAGATGGTAGATTTATTTTAAATGCATTTTTTCAAAAGGCAGCTCGTATTGGGTTTGCTTGAAAGAGATCCCTTGCAGAGCAGCAGGCGCGACGACCGTCACGCTGCCGTTTGTAATCGGAATAAACACCGCTTCGTCATGAACAATCGTTAGAATGTCCTTATACAGCGATTGGCGAGTTTCTTCATCGGTAGAGACCATCACTTCGTCGATTTTTTTGTAAAGCTCATCGGCTTGTGCGATTCCGCTTGTCGTATGTTTATAGGCTGCATCTGAAGTAAAGGATGCAATCGTGCTTTGCGGATCGTAGGCAAGCCCCCATGTCTGATTAAACAGCAAATCATATTCCCCGGTTGATCTTCGGTTAGCGATAGAGCTGGACTCTTCACCGAGTAGCTCCAATTGAACGCCAATCCCCTTCAACGTGTTCTGAAGCAGCTCGGCTTCTGCCTTTTGAGAGGAAGAGCTTGCGTCATAGTAGAGGTTTAAGATCAATTCTTTTCCGTCTTTCTTTCGAATCTGATCTCCGCCTTGCAAGCTCCAGCCCGCTTCGTCCAGCAGCTTTGCAGCCGTCTCTGTGTTATAGCCCCGTGCCTTCAGCTCAACATTGGCGTAATTGACGTTTGATGAGAACAAGGTTTCGGCAGGAGCTTCTACACCATCGAAGAGCTCTTTGCTAATTGTC
This sequence comes from Paenibacillus sp. MMO-58, assembly GCF_037146255.1. NCBI lineage: Bacteria > Bacillati > Bacillota > Bacilli > Caryophanales > Paenibacillaceae > Paenibacillus > Paenibacillus sp. MMO-58. The sequence continues at coordinate 317,115 of NZ_JBBCVY010000005.1, read as the reverse complement.
TCTCTGTCAATGGAATACCAGATCGCTTCGCGAACGGCCCGATCTGCTGCTGGACTATCTTTTTTGCTGCTATTGGCCACGATCATTTTCGTATTCATCGGTTCGCTGCGTACAATCTGAAATTTTCCTGAATCTGCCAGCGTGTTCATGGCTTCAACGTCAATGCTGTCGGTTCCGCGGTCATCCGTAAATACGAAGTCGACTTCCCCTTTTTGCAGTGCCAGGAATGTTGTCTCGCCTGCCGGCAGCACTTTAGCCGTCAATTTCTTGATGGCTGGCGCGCCATTCCAATATTGCTCATTCGCTTCGAAGACAGCGTATTGATCGGTCTTGTGATCGGTAAGCTTATATGGGCCCGTACCGTTAAAACCGTTAATGCCGTCCTTCGTCCCGCCATTCATGAAATCATTCGGCGAAATAAATACATACGGTCTTGTCATGGACAATTCAAGCAAGGTGGGATAATAAGGCTCCGATAATACGAGCTCTACGGTATGCTCATCGATAACCTTGGTTTCCACGAGCTTAGCAGACAGTTTAATCCAAGCGTGTTTAGCTGCATTGCTCTGCACCGCATCGATATTTTTCTTCACGGCCTCCGCGTTAAACGGCGCCCCGTCATGGAAGGTTACGTTCTTCCGCAGATGGAAGGTGTATACTTTGCCATCCATGGAGATTTCCCACGATTCCGCCAGCAAGGGTTTAATGCCTTCCGGCGTATTCTCTACCAACGATTCGTATACAATGCCTTGCGCCCACATGGAGCCTGGATAGAGGTGAGGGTTCATGTCGTTGATGTCTTTCGCTGTAGCAAATACCAGCTCTTGTGGTGCTTCATTCTTGGTATTTTCGGTGCTGTTAGTAATGTTGTTGGAGCTGCAGCCCGCTAATAAAACTGTCACAAGCAATAAATAAATGAGAATAAACCGTTTCTTAACCATTTCCTATTCCTCCAGATCTACTTGTCAGCGAATGTCTAGCGAATTGCTCGCCGATTCTTAGCCATTCCTCTTCAAAGCTTTGAATGATGAAAGCATCTGATAATCGTTCGTCTTTTAACCTTTGAAAGGTATCCCTTACTTTGCTTTCATAGGTTGCAATAAAATTATCGAGCGTCGGAGTGCTCGACCCTGTTATTCTTGCCATACCCTGTATCATTTTGATTCTGTAATAATCTTCTTTGGGCATGCGGGGGATGTCCCAATTCCCTTCCTTGTTCACAAAGATCTGTTTAATAGGAACGGCCGAGAAATCGAAATATCTCCCCTCATGATCCGGCTCGGAGAACGGGTCAATTAATAAGGAGGCATAACGAACATATAACAAATATTCCTGATGGATGGGAGGCAAGCTCGTGAAATGATCGATCTCATGCCGGGACAAGCTCTCCAATCGTACCGGGTAGTTATCATCCGTCATAAATTTCAGAAGATTTACGGGGCTTAATTCCATCTTCTCCAGCATGATAGAGATCTCTTTCCAGTAACAGCGCATATCCCGTATGAGCTGGGAGGTGATTGGCCCTTCAGGGTAAAGCTTGTAAACGTATTTCTTCACCTCTTCTTCTTTAAAAACAACACGTAAGGAGAAATCATTCATGAACAGCGGCGGGTGAACGTACAAGGAAATATTTCTCGATTCCGCTTCGATGGGAGAACCCAGGACATCTAAGACAATGCCTATATAGCCATATAATTCACGGAATTTTCCAAGGTTGGCTGAAGCGGTCCGGGAAGATCCCGCATAGATCTTTTTCTTAACCCCGGTCGTCTTCACTTCATTGGTCGGTAGGTTCGAAGTCCAACGCGTATCGCCTAAGTACGTAGAAAAGCTGATGACTTCCGCTTCCGGTTGAATGTCCTTTACATAATGTCTCACTAAGCTATTTGATCCGAGAGTAGGCGAGATCAGCACGATGCACTTAACAGACATCAGTATCTGATCGTCGATTTGTTTGAGAGCCTCTATATAAGCATCCGTTGTTACCGTCAATATAACGGTATCCCACCTGCCCGTTACAGCTGCTAAACCATGAAAGACTTCATCAACCCGGCACCTTCCGGCCAGCTTCCGATGCTTCTCATTTTGAACGGCAACATCAATCCATTGATCGCTCTTGCTTAATGAGGAGAATAGGGAGGCGGAACGAACCGATTCCCGGCCTGCGATTGCCACCCTGCTCTTTGCATAGGTTTTTAACAAAAGGGCAGTTTGAATGCTCACTGGTCCCGTTCCTACTACCAAAACCCGATCGAGATCACTCATACAGCCCTCCTGTAGATGGCGATATCAAACACATGCTTCGGATGAAGAATGGTGCCCGTAAGCACCCACTTACGAGGATCCGTGTCTTGCTTCGGATAATTGAATAACGATTTCAATTGATTGCCATATCTCATTGCCACAACGACATGCTCATTAGTCAAGGAGTGCAGTTCGTCGAGCAGGTCGTACTTAAGGGCTACCGTTGAACTGAAGATGATATGGGTCACTTCCTTCATGTCCTCAAGCTGCGCAAGGAATTTGTTCTCCAATCGAACGTTTAAGCCATTCCCCAGCCTGTCGATCACCTTTCTGCCCAATTTAATGGCCTCCGCATCAATATCGATGCCAATCACTTCAGCCCCGGTCTGCTTAGCAATATAGAGCGGAGTCATCGGGAATGAACCGGAGCCCACTAATAAAACCTTCGAATCCGAGCTAATCTGGACTCCTCCGAATTCCTCTCTGATACTGGACTCGATATTACTGAAATATTCGGTCCCGTCGGCTTCGCCGCTTAGCAATCTGAGCGCCCGAACCTTTTCCATCATAGCAACGCATAGGGCAGAGGAATCTCTTAATTCCATGGCTAGAGATGAAAACTCGGCGATGGACTGCTGCTCAAGCCGTTCCCATTCCAGGTGGTTGTTCTCGTTAAGGATAAAAGCCGAATAGTCGTTAATCGTCTTCTCTAATTCCGAGCTATCCGGAAGTGATCCCCCGTATGACTTTGCCAGAGCAACAAACTTTCTATGGAAATCAACTAAGCATTGCTGAAATTTCGTGACTGTTTGCATCCCTTCCACTCCCTCCGGATTCGATAAAGGCTTTTCCTAACGCGACAATCCCGACAGCACCTTCTATTGCAAGACTTGTTATTCCTTGCTCGCTGTATTCAGCCGAGACAAAAATAGTACCGCCAGGCTGCGCGATATCACAAGCGACAGCGGCCTTCCTTTTCCAAGATAAATAGGAACCTATTGAAGCCGTTCCGGAGCCGCATCCTTTCTCCCATACCATGCTGTCAAGTTCCGGCAAATAAATGAGCGGATTCATCCTGCTGGATTGTGGCTCGAACAATAAGACGCCGATTAAATTAGTCCCTGGCGTTATTCCCAGCAGTCTTGCTAATCCTTCAGCTTTTTCCCTCCAGCCCAGGCTGAAGGACTCCACTTCAATGACGATATGGAAAAAGCTTTCGTACCTTACAATCGCAATGCTCAAATCCTCGCCTTCGTAATAAACCGATTTTTGCTCCACCTTGCCCGGGAGAGGCATGGTTACCCGACAAAAATACGTTTCATTCACCTTGCTCACGCGGCATGGGACTAAATGTTCCGATCCTGAGCTTTCCAATGAAAGCTCCATTATGCCGCTCGTTTGAAGTCCGTTCTCTATGGCCAAATATGCAGCCATAGCCATGCATGCATTACCGCAAAACTCACCTCCTGCCATTTGCAAGCTGCCATGGGCTCCCTGTTTGGTTGGCCTGCAAATAAAACCAACTTGTTCCGCATGAACGCTGTCGTAAGACATTAATCGTGAAGCAATGGGTATGTAGTCGTTCCTGGGATGACTTGTCGTTACAAGAATAGTCATATTTTGTGTGGGACTGACTTTCACAAAATCGATCTCCTGTTTCATTTCACCATTCCCTTTGTTTAATTGTAATAATTACGATATAAAAACATGCAATTGCTTTCCCTAACAAGGATTCCTCAATGCGAGATGAAATTCTGACTGCAATTATTTTAATTGTAATTATTACGATATGAGAATAACAGGGAATGATTATCTTTGTCAATTCATTCTTTTCAACGGAATAACCCACTTGCTCAGACCAATATAACAGGCCTCATCAACAAATACACGAACTACAAATGGGGCTAAGGCAACGGAAAACCCCAATGTATCTTAATTAAGTATCAGTTTGAACAAAAAGTGGTGTGGGATTGTTTCACTTCCCACACCACTTTTTAATTAATTTTTTATTTATGAGGGAGCTGCTGCACGTAGCTGTCGGATAAATGGAGCAGCTCAAGCGCTCTGTCGTACTCGTCCTTGGTTACGCCGCCATCCTTTGTTTCAGTTCCGTCAGAGATTTTATGATTGGTGCCGTCATCAAAGCTAATACCCGGGATATACAGGTTCTTGTTATCAATAACCGATCCGCTTGGCAGGAAGTGACGCATCGGAAGCAGCTCGGAACTTTGGTTCAGAAGGTCTTCGCCAAAGTGAATCTGATTTTGCAGGGATGCCCCCACCAAGTTCGCAACCGTAGGAAGAATATCTATTTGACCGCCAACTTGATCAATTTCGGATGGTTGAGTTACACCCGGAACGTGCATAATAAGCGGGATGTTGAACATTTCGGTATGACCGTAGTCCGTACCGAGCATTTCTTTCATCAAAGCTTTCTCGTTATCATCCAGGGAATACAGCGGCAAGCCTTGATGGTCACCGTACATGAGGACAATGCTGTCATCCCACAAACCGCTCGATTTCAGACCGTCGATAAATTGGCCAAGTGCATAGTCGGCATAATTCTGTGCTTTCAGATACCGGGTTACGAGCATGTCATCCTTGAATTCCGCCGGAAGCTCAATCCGATACTTTGAAGTAGGAATGTTGTACGGATGATGCGCACTCATTGAGATAACTTGCGCGTAGAAGGGCTTATCGGCTTGATCCATCTTCTCAAGTTCAGGAAGTGTCTTCTTATACAGCACTTCGTCCGAAGCCCCGAAGGCTACATGATCTTCATCGCCATAAAAGGCTTGATCATAAAATTTGTCCCAACCGATTGCCGAGTAGAGCTCTCTACGATTCCAGAAATCAACGGCATTCGTATGGAATGTAGCCGTTGCATAACCGTTCTCTTTCATTAGCTTTGGCAAGCTTGGCAAGGCCTTATCAACGTTTACGTCAGTTGCTGCTTTATGCTTCGGAACATACAGCGATGTGTTCACCACATATTCCGCATCGGAAGTTGTTCCTTGACCAACCATCGTATAGAAATTTTTATAGTGGGCTGTTTCTTGAACCAGCTTATTCATGTTTGGCGTAATTTCTACGCCGCCTACTTTAAGGCCAATCAGGAAGTCCTGGTAGGATTCCATTTGCAGAATAATAACGTTTTTGCCTTTTGCGGCGCCAAAGTATTTCGGTGCTGCAGGCTCTGTAATACCTTTGAGTTCATTAATCTTCGCCTGCGTGATTTGATTCATCGGGGTAAGATCTTCGTTTTCCATCATTTTGTCAACAATGTTGTATACTTCATAATCAAGCAAACCCATCTCTTCGGCCTGCTTATTCTCGTTCATGCTGGCTCGGTTAGGCCATACGTTCACAAGACATACCGTAATAGACAACGCAAATGCGGCCATCCAAAGCTTGCTTTTTTTCGGACGCATATCTACGATTTGCCGAGCTTTTTTGAATTTTGGAAGGACTAATACAACAGCAATCACAACAATATCCAGGAAAATCAGCAAATAATAAGGGTCTAACAGGGAATAAGTGCTTTCACCCACTTGGGTGACTTTATTTGCTTGTGTTAGAGCATCAGCCGTCACGATAATACCGTAATACTTATAGTACATGAGAATAGAGAAATATAAGACCGTAAACAGCAGATTAACAATCAGGTAGTAGATCATCTTGCGTTTGCTTGCGAAAAATTCGATCAAACAGAATACCGCAAAGAAGAACGGTAATTCGGTTAGAAGCGTCAGCCAAGAGAATCCATTCCCGAATACGACGTCTCGGGCCACGATACTCTTGATCAACAGGATAAGCGTGAAATAATAGAATCTTCTATTTAGAAATCTAGTTATTAAAGACACCCTTTTCATCCCCTTTCTTTTTCCTATCTGTTGCAGTTCAAGGTGCTTTCCATAGATCTATAGTAAAATCCACGTTTTCTTCCATGTATTTATAAACATCCGGTTCGTTAAGAAGCTGCATGCCAACCGACTTGCTCATAATCGCATGTAAGCTTGCGGACAAGAATTGTCTGGATGCTATCCGGAAATCGAGGTCGCGAATCTCGCCTCTCTTGTGCCTGTTCTTAAGAAATTTCTCGAATATTTCGCTCTGCTCGCGGAGCAGCATAGTTAATTGCTCGGCTTCCTCAAACCCCAGAATATCATTCTCGCGAAACAAAATCCTTGTTAAATCCATGTCTGCCGTGAACAGCTCATACAAACGACGCTTGATCGTAATCATTGCATCTCTCAAATCGAGGTCTTCGATGACGAGGCTGATTTGTTGTATTTCATTTCTGCGATGCTCAAAGCTCTCACGCAGCAGTACCGCCATGATCTCTCGCTTACCGCCCGGAAAATAATGATAAAGGATACCGTCGCCCATCCCGATCTTCCTCGTAATTTCTCTTACCGGGGTGCCATGGTATCCTTTCCTCGCAAATAGTAATTTTGCAGCCTCTAGTATTTTTTCACGTGTTTCAGCCGCTTGCTCTTTTCGGATGTTGCGAGACATCGTCGCCACCTCCAATTTCACTGAACGATCGCACAGCGGAATTTTAGCTTAATACTTGTCTGATGTCAATCGATCTGCCAAAACATCACAGAATCTCCTATCTTATTCCCTTATCCGATTTCCTATGACAGATCGTTCCGATGTAATTATTGGGGAGTATTTCAGTTGTCTTGCATTTCATTATAGCAATGCGTATATTGTTAATAGTAATGATTACTAGCTGAAGTCATGAGCTATTATTGGAGGTTTGCGTGAAAACTCTACTACAATTAAATACGATATTTCTGAGTATGATTATGGAAGCCATTCCGTTCATCCTGCTTGGCGTTATTGTCTCCGGCCTTATCCAGACCTTTGTTACCGAACGCTGGATCGCTAGAGTCATGCCAAGAAATCGATTTGCATCCACGCTTGTCGGTTGCGGAGTTGGCGTTTTTTTTCCTGCCTGCGAATGCGGGATCGTTCCTATTACGAGGCGTTTGCTAGGTAAAGGCGTCCCTCTTCATGCGGGCATCGCCTTTATGCTAACCGGGCCGATTATTAATCCTATTGTGTTATTTGCCACTTTTATGGCATTTGGGAACAGCTGGAGAATGGCATTGATCCGGGCCGGATCGGCTGTCGTAGTCGCATTTATCGTTTCTATAGTCATTTCTTATTTGTTCCCTCAGCTCCCTTTTCGCGCCTCGCATGCGAATGGCATGCAGGAAGCCGCTGCTGCGCTTGAGCCGGCGGCAGCACCAGCTGCTGCAAAACCGCCGCTCCGCACGCAATTGCTAGGTGTCATGACACACAGCATTGAAGAGTTTTTCTCGGTCGGCAAATATCTGGTGCTTGGAGCACTTATTGCCGCCGCGATGCAGACCTATATTCCAACAGCGTCGCTCATCCATCTGGGCAGCAATGCCGTAACGTCATCGCTGGTTATGATCGGGATGGCTTTTGTCATGTCGCTCTGCTCGGAAGCGGATGCCTTCATTGCTTCCTCCTTCCAGGGAAGCTTCTCCGTTGGAGCCATCTCGGCCTTCCTTGTTTTTGGCCCAATGATTGACATTAAGAACACGCTGATGTTGCTTGGTGTTTTCAAAGGCAAGTTTGTGGTGACCTTGATTGCTCTCGTCGCGACCTGCACATTGTTGGTATCGTTGCTTGTGGGGAGGTTATTCGGATGATCCGATTGTATATTTTAGGCGGTTTTGCTTTCATGCTTCTTGAAATGCATATAAGGGGCGATTTAAATAAGTATATAAACATGAGGTACTCGTATTTATCCACGAGTGCGATCATCCTGCTAACCGTTCTTTTCGCATTCGAATTCATTCGGATTTACCGCAAAGAACGCGCCGATAAGGCCGCAGCCGAGCTGAGACAACATCATCACCATCATCATCACGATCATCATGACCATCATCATGATCATAGCCATAATCACGAGCACGGACATGCTTGCGCCTGCCAAGATCATGACCATCATGACCATCACGGACATCATGGGCACGACCATCATCATTCCAAGGTCGGACAATGGTTTAGTTACGTCTTTTTGCTGATACCGATTCTGACCGGATTGTTCCTTCCTGTGCAAACGCTGGATTCCAGCTTTCTGAAGGCGAAGGGATTTTCTTTTCCGAATATTGATTACTCCGCGGACAATCCGGGCAATCATCAGTTTCTGAAGCCGGATACCAGCATTTTCTATGGGGAAGACGGTTACAAGAAAATCGCTAACAAAGAACTGGCTCAATTTACTGGCAAGGAGCAGCTGATTTTTAACGATAATGACTATTTGAAAGGATTAGAAGCCGTCTATAATCACCCTCAGGACTTTATGGGGAAAACACTCGGATTTGATGGCTTTGTCTACAAAGGAGAACAAATCGACGATACGCACTATTTTGTGTTCCGTTACGGCTTTATTCACTGTGCTGCTGACTCAGGCGTATTCGGCATGCTGGTGGAATTCCCAAAAGGCACCGATCTGAAGAATGATGACTGGGTTCATGTCGTGGGCACTTTGAGCTCTGAATTGTATCAGCCTTTCAAACAAACGATTCCCGTACTGAAGGCATCCGCATGGAATCCTATCGACTCACCTTCTGATCCGTATGTTTATCGTAATTTTTGATCTTAACTGAAAGGGAGACGATTGGTTTTGCATAACGGATATAGATGGAGATCATTTCTGGGCAAGCCCTTCTTGATTTTTTCCATCATTATGATTTTCAAAATGCTGCTCGTCTGGTTTATTGTATTTAACGGTGGAACAAAAGATTTATTTAAAATGCTTCTGACTGGCATTGCCTCCATTGGGTTTATTTTCTGCCTGATTGAATCTTTCGCTTACCGAAAAAAGCTTCTCACCTATTTGATCAGCGATCTGATTCTTACCGGCATTTACTTTGCCATTATTATGTATTACAAATATTTTGGCGTGATTGTTACTTATCACGAGCTTCGCCAGGTCAACCAGGTATCCGAAGTTAACAGCAGCGTCATTTCGCTGATGGATCCCTATTTCCTGTTTATCTTTACGGATATTGTAGCCGCCTTCGCGCTGATGGCATTCAGCCGCCGATTTCGTGCCTGGGGCAAAACGTTATCCTTCCGCGAAGGACGCAGCTGGTTTGCTGCCGGTCAGGTGCTTGCGCTTGCTGCATGCACTGCCGCCATCCTTCCGTACCGGCAGGATATGAATGAATTTCAGCAGGCTAAGAACATGGGTATCCTGAATTATGAGGTCTATGCCACCTTTGCCTCCTCCAAGGACCTGCCAATAGGCGCGGAGAAGGTTACTCCGGCGATGGTCGAACAGGAAAAAGGCAGCGCTGAGCCAGCTCAGCCTGCCTATTGGGAAGCGGCCAAAGGGAAGAATGTCATTATTATTCAGTTGGAAGCTTTCCAGAATTTCTTAATTAATCTTAAGATAGACGGCAAGGAAATTACCCCCAACATGAATAAGCTCGCGGCGGAAGGTTTCTACTTCCCGCATTTCTTCCAACAAGTTGGACAAGGCAATACGGCCGATGCCGAATACGTGGTGAACACTTCGCTGTACGTACCGCCAAATGGCGCGGCTTCCGAGGTATATGCCAATAAAGAGCTGCCAAGCATGCCGAAAGCTTTTGCCGCAAACGGCTACCAAACGGCTACCTTTCATACAAATAACGTTGTGTTCTGGAACCGTGACCAGCTTTATAAAGCTCTTGGCTGGGAGAAATATTATGATGACGGGTTCTTTGGCAAAGAAGATCCTGTGGCTTTTGGCCCATCCGATGAAGTACTGTATGCCAAGACAGTCGATGAGCTGGCACGGATGCAGCAAACCGGCAAGCCGTTCTATGTGCAATTGATCTCTATGTCCGGGCATCATCCTTTCCGGATACCGGAAAGCAAGTATAAGATGGAGCTCCCGGCCCGTTATAAAAACACGCTGGTCGGCGACTATATCGAAGCTCAGAATTATGCGGATTACGCACTTGGCCAATTTATCAATGAACTGAAGCAAAAAGGCATCTGGGACAACAGCGTTATCGTTTTATACGGTGACCATCAAGGTCTGCCGATCTATTCGTTGAACAATAACGAGAAAAAGCTGATGAAAGAAATCTATGGTCGCGACTATGCGCTGCCGGATATGATGAATATTCCGCTTATTATGTCCGTACCAAACGAAAAGTCTCAAGTATTCCCGCAGGTCGGCGGACAATCGGATATATTCCCGACGGTGTCCAACCTAATTGGCGTATCGCTCAAAGACCAGGTACATTTCGGCCAGGATCTGCTGAACCATACAACAAACATTCTGCCTGAACGTTATTACCTGCCATCCGGTTCATTCATATCTGATAAAGGTGCTTTTGTACCGGGCTCCGATTATACCGACGGCATCACGTATCCGCTCGAAGGCGGTCCGGTTACTTCGCCGCTTGATAGTAAAGCAACCTATACAGCAGCTCATCGATTGATCAGTATGTCTGACGAATATGTCGCATCGCTTCCGAAAATAAGCGATAAGGACGTCAACCCGCAGAATAACAACAAAACGGTTGAGGTAACGAAATAAAGATTTATTCAAGAAAAATGTTCATGCAGGGGCACCTGCATGAACATTTTTTTAGTGTCGTTTCAGTCGTCAAGGTACTGATTGAATAGAGCGTTAACCAACACTAGCAGCCGGGAATCAATCACATCGACAGACTTTTTATATTTATCTGTTATTTATTGATCTCTTCTCCCCAGGTTCTCACTACTCATACCAACTCGGAACAAGTTCGCCTCGGCCGTTACTTCAAATTTTATTTTTGGGAATATTTCATTCCATTCATTTCGGTATTTTTTAGTCCAGATTTGTAATTCTTCCATAAACAGCCTATTTATTAACCAATCATTAACTTTTCCTCTGGATGCCGGTAATACTGTTTGTTCGACGAGCGTGTCATAGCATATGCCATTGTAAGCGGTCCAAGACGACCTATAAACATGGTAGCAATAATGACCAGCTTTCCGGCAAAAGTAAGCTTGCTTGTTAAACCAAGCGTCATGCCCACCGTCCCAAATGCGGAAGTGGACTCGAACAAAATATCCATAAAATTGTGATCGGTATGCCGCTCAGTGATTGTAAGCAGGATTGCGCAAACAAGAACAACGCCAAGCGAAATGATGATTACAGCCAATGCTCGCAAAATAAAATCGGTCACTAATCGTCTTTTATAAATCACGACATCTTCTCTGCCCCTGACAATAGCAATGACGCTCATAATGAGAACAGCAAACGTATTCGTCTTGATACCCCCTGCTGTCGAACCCGATGAACCGCCTATAAACATCAGAATAATCATAAACAACTGTGAGGTGGGAAGCATGGCAGCAGGATCGATCGAATTGAATCCAGCTGTTCGCGTGACAACGGCTTGAAAGTAACTGGCCCATAAGCGCTCCGGCCATGATAAAAACCCGAAAGTTTCCGGATTGAGCAGCTCCATGCTTAAAATCAATACCGTTCCGCTTACGATAAGGATCGCATTAGTAGTAATTACGATTTTGCTATGCAGGGACAGATCCCTCCAATTTCTTTTTTTCAGGAGATCAAGGATTACGGTAAATCCTAGTCCACCGAAAATAAACAAAAGAGTAATAACGATATTAACCGTCGGATCGCCTACGTACCGCATCAGACTGTCCGACCATAAGGAGAAGCCGGCATTATTGAACGCCGATATGGCATGAAAAACTCCATAATAGATGGCTCTTGCTGTTCCATACTCCCCCGACCATCGCACTGCTAACACAAGCGCAGCCATGGACTCGATAACGAGCGCAATAAGAAATATGTTTACGGCTAGTCTGACCACGCCTTGCGGAGAATAGGAGTTGATGGACTGTTGAATGAGCAACCGCTCTCTTAACCCAATCTTCTTGCCGATAAGGATCGCAAACAGAACACCAAAAACCATAAACCCGAGACCGCCGATTTGAACCAGCACCAGGATGACCAACTCTCCAAAGGTTGTAAACGTTGACGGAACATCCACGACGGATAAACCCGTTACGCATACCGCAGAGGTAGCCACAAATAAGGCATCGATCCATCCGATGCTGTTACCCGAAGCCGACGATACGGGTAGAGCAAGAAGGATCGTACCGACGAAGATCAATACTGCAAAGCCAATAATAATGATTCTTGGCGCTGATATTCTTTTTCGTTTTATTAAGTCTGTCGATAAAGGAACGCTTGCTTCTTTTCCAGCCATAGTACACTCCTTACATTCATTAGCCAACCCATTCAACCTGCATCAACAACTTATGCTTCATTAGCTGCAGGACAAAATCGTTATAAAACTCTGGACGCACAATTGCACTGTACCGATGATTCGGGTATGTATAGAACAAGACATCGGTATACACGTCATCGCTTTCAAAAAAAGCTCGCACCGCCTTTAATTTCGGCAAGATTTCCTCTACATGATCAATCACTTGAAGATGAAACTCGATATCCTCGCCATTTTTGGATTCCACAATTTCAATATCCTTGTTGTTGTATTGATAAGCCAGCATAGCAAACACCTCTTTATATAAGATATCTTAAATAGACATACGCGCTGGATAATACGATAGATAAAAGCATTAACGGAAAAGCTATTTTCAAGTACGCCAGAAACTTAATCGGATAGCCTTCTTTGCCTGACATCCCTGCAGCAATCAGATTTGCGCTTGCACCAATTAGAGTTCCATTCCCGCCGAGGCAGGCCCCGAGGGCAAGACTCCACCACAATGGCTCCAAATTTTGCACACCCATACTTCCCATTTCCTGAATCATTGGGATCATAGTTGCGACAAACGGGATATTGTCCAGAAAGGCCGACGCAACTGCACTGAGCCAAAGAATCAACATGGAGGTTGCTACGGGATCGCCATGTGTCAAATTAATCGCCCTAGCAGCCAAATCCGCAATAACTCCGGTCTCCACAAGCCCGGATACAAGAGCAAACAAGCCAATAAAGAAAAAGATTGTGGTCCATTCTACCTTGCTGAAGGCATCCTCCATCCGATGTTCTCCGGTTAACAAAAGCAGAATAAAAGCTCCGGATAAGGCAACGGCCGCGGATTCAAGATGAAGAATTTGATGAAGGAAAAAGGCCAAAATCGTTAATCCCAGAATAACCAAGCTTTTTATCAAAAGTTTTTTATCCGTTATGATACCGGAGAGCTCAAGGTCCATAATATTTTGTGTCCGTTCAGGCGTCGTTTGAATCTGCTTTCGGAACAGCAAAACAAACAACAGCACGTAAACCACCATTATAATAATAATAATTGGGGTTAAATTTAAGATAAATGCACTAAAGGTAAGCTCCTTCACCGCGCTTCCGATCATGATGTTCGGAGGATCCCCAATCAACGTAGCGGTTCCGCCAACATTGGAAGCAATGATTTGAGTGATGAGAAATGGAATAGGAGTTACTCTCAATTGTCTTGTTATACTGAAGGTTACAGGGACCATCAAAAGAATGGTCGTAACATTATCCAGGAATGCTGAGCCCACCGCAGTGATTAGCGACAATACGATCATGATCCGAACGGGCTGGCCCTTCGCCATTTTTGAAGCCCATATGGCAATGTACTTAAACAGACCCGTATCTGCTGTAATCGATACGATAATCATCATGCCGATCAGCAGGCCCAGCGTATTGAAATCAATATGATGCAGCACCGTTTCCTGGTCGACGATCCCTGCCGCGACAATCACTAGTCCTCCCAGCATGGCGATGATCGTCCGATGGATTTTCTCCGTAATAATAAGTGCGTAGGCCACCGAAAAAATGACAATGGCCCAAATGGCTTGTTGTTCCATGTTGCCCTCCCATATGTGCTATTAAATAAGTATCTCCAAAAAAGACAAAAGGAGCCCACAATTGACAGGCTCCACCGGAAATTACTTATTAAATTCAGTATTTATCAAGTCTACCTAATGAATGTTATACTTGTAAAGCATTTTAGGAAACCTCATTTTCCGCCGTTGGTTTTTTCGTTTCCCCAATCCCAAGCTTTAATACAAGCGGTTTGATGGTTAAGCCCTGAACAAGCAGCGAGAATAGGACCACACTAAATGCAAGTACAAGCACATCGTCTTTCCCTGCGAACGAGTCCGGCAAGCTTAACGCCAACGCAATCGACAAGCTCCCTTTCAATCCCCCCCAGTTCAGAATGGACTTCCACGCTCTTGGAAACTCACGCAGCATCGCAACACTCGCATAAAGAGCTATGGTTCTTCCGGCCAGTACAATCAAGATGGCTCCTGCAATGATTAACCATTTATCCGAGAAGTCGACGTTCTTGATTTCAAGACCAATCATAAGGAAAATCAGAGAGTTTGCAACAAGCGTAATCACGTCCCAGAACGAATCGATATTCATTCTGGTTGTTGCAGACATCCCGATGCGTGCACCATAGCTGCCAAAGATTAGACCGCTTACGACAACCGCGATAACGCCGGAAACATGGAAATGCTCCGCGATAAAAAAGCTGCCAAAAAATAAGAGCATGGAAAAGCCGATTTCGAGCGGATAATCATCGTAAAACCGAATCAACTGCGAAAAGATCCACCCCATTACCGCTCCGATTGCAATTCCACCAAGCGCAAATTTCAGAAACAGCCATACACCGCTTCCAACCCCGGCAAAGCCCATATCGATGTAGGAAAGAAGATAAATGGATGAAATCTGAAATAGAACGACTGCGATACCGTCATTAAATAATGATTCGCCTTCTATAATCGTAACGAGTGATTTCGGCACGCCTAGCGATTTGAATATGGAAATAACGCTGATCGGATCAGTTGCGCTCATCAGAGAGGCGAAGGTAAATGCCACAACAACCGGCAGCCCAAGCCAATAATAAGAACCGGCGGCAACAAGAAGAAATGATAGTAACGTTCCTCCGAACGCTAATGCCAGCACTGGCTTACTGTGCTTCTTGAGCTGGTCAACCGGCAGCTTAAGCGTTGCGTCGCCAAGCAGAATTGGTAAAAAGAGCGAAATAATAACCGATTGAAAGACGTGAGACTGCGTAATAAAGGACTCCGCTTCCTCCAATACCGGAATATGAGTTATGCCAAGAATGAGCCCTACAATCACAAGTGCGATGGAATACGGCTGGTTTATTTTCTTCGCAATGGCAATAACAAACATGGATACGGCCAGCAGGATAAGCAGCTGAATAAGCGTTTCATTAAATAACTCCATAGGGATATCCTCCGTTTCTAACAACAACATCCATTTCAGTGTTCCTAAAGCCCTCTTTCGTCATTCACCTCTTTAGACAGGATAAATAGACAAAAGGAGCCCGCTGTTGGCAGGCTCCTCCAAACGTTCCGTTATTAATTTATCCATAATCTAACATGAACAATTGTCGGTTGTAAAGAGTTATTACAGCTCATTGATAGAAATAATGGCTTCATTTTATAGGGCTGGCCCTTTTATTCGCTGTGGTCAGCATCATACTCCTCCGGCTGGTCGGACGCAAATCGATCTCTTAAATGAACATGCCACAGTTAGATGTTTTACTATCGGTTGGTTCAATCATCGGTTCAGAGGTTAGCGGCTACCGCATGCTGACAAACCTTCACAGGGTAGATTAATTGTCAATAACAATTAAGTAACTCACGAAAGCCTCGCGCATTAGACTACTTGCCTCGCCTATGGATTGATTGCAGCTAATGGCCAGGGGCGAGCTGCATACTATCTCCTTAATGGTTTTATCATCAAGACTTGAGTTCCCAATAACCTGCAATGAATCTCTTGAAACAGCACCAACGATACCTCCATTTTCACGTTAAGACGACTCACTTTCCCTCCATATGCCCTCACCATTTACACTGGAATGTCCGTGTAATGTATCTGACTTTACTTTGTTGTGCAAGCTTATCCCATTCCTTGTGCCTGTTGGAGTTCGTGTTCCTCTGGCCGGAAATTTGTCTCCCAATTCCTTCAGATTCCGCCTCACGATGGACACCCTTGCTCTTGGCTAGTGGTTGGCCACTGCAAGCCCCCACAGCGGACTTTCACCGCCTAGTTAGTCGTCATGCGTGGTACACACAAAAACAGCAGCCGGTATCGGCTGCTGTTTGATATTCCCCGGTAATCTTAATTTCTAAACTACACCTTAAATACTTTCTTCGTCCCCCAGTCTGACTTAATCATCTCAACCGCTTCTCTAAACCTCAATGAATGAATAATCTCTCGCTCACGAAGAAACTTTAAGCCATCCTGTAAATCCACATCATCCGTCATATCAATCAGCCATTGATAGGTTGCTCGTGCTTTCTCTTCTGCTGCAATATCCTCGTACAAATCTGCTATTGGGTCACCTTTAGCCTGGATATAAGCTGCGGTCCACGGAACTCCCGAAGCATTTACATACATCATTCCATTATCATGGTTGACAAAGTTCTCTCCTAGCCCCGCTTCATCCAATTGCCTTGGCGTGGCATCCTTTGTTAGCTTGTAGACCATTGTGGCAATCATTTCCAAATGGGCAAATTCTTCCGTTCCTATATCCGTTAATAATCCTATCACTTTATCCGGAATCGAATACCGTTGATTTAAATACCGCAGCGCAGCAGATAATTCGCCATCTGCCCCGCCGTATTGCTCGATTAAGTATCTGGCCATCCTAGGGTCACATTTACTTACCTTTACGGGGTATTGCAGCTTCTTCTCATATAACCACATCCGTTAGACACGTCCCCTTTCTCAAGTGGAAATACAGGCTTAATCCGGTTTTACACTTGCCACGGCCATGGGCTTTGAGACCACTGCCAAGGATAATTCGAGAAGCTGTTCCCGAATTGAAGCATAGGCCCGTAGAGGCTTTCAAACACCTGCCTGCATTGATGCTGCTGCATCGCAAGCTGATTAAACTGCTGGATCGCCTGCGCATCATGTGGATGGGTATCCAAATATAAGGTCAATTCTACCAAGGCAAAACTTATCGCCTGAAGCTCTTCCAGCTTGCTGTAGTATTGTTCGTCCAGAACAATGCTCAAGAAAATCAACCTCCTCCAAAGAATTGCGAAGCAATTCTTACTTCGTAAGGATAAACCAAAGAATTGTCACACATTTGGCCATTTTCTTGGCCATTTGTGATAATTCTTACTTCGTAAGGATAAGCTTACAAGTAAAATTTGGATTGATAGGAGCTGTACAAAGCCGGCCAGAGCGTTCCCCGCCTTAGTGCTTCATGAATAGGGTACTGAGGCAGCCCCTGCGGCTGATACGGGATAAACAGGTTTGGCGGTAAAACATAGGTTTTTAGTTTCATCGGCGGACATGGATCACATGGACCAATAAAAGGCTCATACACATGGACCTGATTAAGCGGGTTCGTATTATTGGCGGTCTTGTACCCCTTATTTTCCTTACCCATTGCCACGTTCTCCACAGCCGCCATGTTTGCGACAGGGGCATTATTGGCTGCAGCCGCAACATTCTCTGCGTTGGCTGCATTTACTGCTGCATTAGATGCGTTTGGAGCGTTTGCAGCATTCGCTGCATTTGGAGCATTTACAGCTTGCGCAGCCAAATTGGCATTGCTCTCCACGCGGTCATTGCTCTCGGTGGTCATCCGGATATCCCTCCCTGACAATTAGACATCTCCTAAACACTGTATGCCAACAGGGCTTTTCCCCATTATTACAATTAAAAAAAATCCGGCAGAAAATGCCGGATATCTTATAATTTAATGTTTAAAATTCAACAAACATGAGCACATATTAATATCACCAAATTTGATCACAGGTATCGTAAATTCGCAAAGCACGCTTTAAGTACCCCCGAGGGTTTTCCAAAACAAATAATTTTAGCGGTGTGAGCCGATTGTTTTGTAATTAAGCAGAGAGCGGTGAATTTAATGTACGATAACAGCTATATAAGAGTGATGACATATAATATAAGACACGGAAAAGGCATGGATGGGAAAACAAGTTTGCGCCGCATAGCAGATCAAATTGCGAAAGCGCGTGCGGATATTGTTGCATTGCAGGGTGTTGACCGATTTTTACCTCGCAGCGGTTTTAAAGATCAATTGAACTGGCTGGCAAAACAGCTCGGGATGTATTTCTGCTTCTCCCCCAGTGTGAACCTCCTCATCGTCCAATATGGTAATGCCATTCTAAGCCGCTATCCGATTATTTCTAAAGATATTCAGTACATTGGCGGATCCAAAGAGCGAAGGAGCATCCTAACGGCGAGACTGCAAATAGGAGAGGAAATAGTCAGCGTACTTAATACCCATTTGGGGGTACATACCAAGGAACGGCTAAAACAGATTCCGATTCTTTTGGATGCCTTAATCAAACTAAGAAAGCCTGCGATCTTAGCTGGTGATTTTAATATGGAGATGGACGATCCTTTGATGGAACGTTTGAATTATCATTGGCAAAAAATCGCATTACAAAACAAGCTCCCTACCGCCCAGAATGGCGGAGAGGTTGACCATATCTTTGTAAACATGCCGACAGAACACGTCTCAGCCAGGATACAGTCTTCCGCCGCTTCGGATCATTATCCGGTCATTGCTGAGCTTCGCTGGAGATTAGATAATCAGGAATAGGCTTAAGCGTTCCATCATTTCGGATTGTTTTACAATAAAGAATTTTTTAACCAGGTCGGGGAAAGATATGATAAGAATGTTGTTACTGTGTAGCTTCATTCCAAAAATCATAGGAGGTGTGATATATGACTAATCACAATGACCGCGATCTACACGATTCTGACCACAACGATACGGCTGGAGTTGGAAAAGCAGCAGGAACAGTGGGCGGTGGTGTTGTTGGTGCTGTTGTGGGTTCTGCTTTAGGACCTGTAGGAACGGTTGTAGGCGGTATCGTCGGTGCAGCATTGGGCAATAAAGCTGGGGATGCCGTTGAAGATAGTGGCGAAGAAGATTCACACCGAGATTAATATCCATATACTACCCATCTATTAGATAGGTGAAAGCAGGGCGTAGAGAAATTCTTCGCCCTTTTAATGTGTTACTCTTTGCCTTTATCTTCGGCGTACTCCCCAATAAAAAAACCGGCAGAATCTGCCGGATCACTTACAGCTTAATATTAATTTTGAACAAACCTGCTTTACGGATTGCCATATAGATAATGACAACCAGCGGTCCAAGAAAGACCCCGATGACGCCCACCAGCTTAAAACCAACATACAAGCTGATCAATGCGGACAAGGAGCCAATCCCTACCGAATCGCCCAAAATCTTCGGCTCTACAATACGGCGGAATACCGTCATAAACAAGAACAGGACATAAAGTCCAATCCCGGCATACAAGTCACCGGTTATCACCAGATAAGTTCCCCATGGGACAAGCACCGTACCCGTACCCAAGATTGGCATAATATCCACGATTACGATAAGAAGGGCAATCGCAAGCGGATACTTGACATCCAGGATAATCAGACCGATTAACGAGAGGATGTAAGTTAGAGCACTCAGAATAATTTGCGAGCGAAGGAAGCCAAAGATCGACTTTTTCAAATTTTCCAGTACCTCATTGACTTGAGGCCTTGATTTCTCCTCAAACAGCGTCAGGAACGTATCTTTCATCGTATTTAGGCTAAAGCCGAACATGTATACCGCAACCAGAAAGACGATAAAGAAAATGAACATGCTCGGAATCCCGGAAGCAAAAGAAATAACGGAGGAAGACAATGAGCCTACCATACCTGTGAGCGACTTGCTCATATCGGTCAGCCAATTCTCGATTTGGCCTACGGTATCCGGCGAGAAGTTCGCATAAAGCGATCTTGCATTCTCGACCAGGTCGGTTACGTATGTACTGGCATCCCCAACATAGTTGGGTACTTTCTGCGCAAAAGCGATAAGCTCCGCGACCACCTTGACACCCAATAGCGCCATGAGTCCAATTAGGATAACCGTAAACAGGCTGCTTGAAATCGTCGAGGCTACGAGACGGTTGGTTTTAAGCCGGCGGATCAGGAACTGAGTCAGCGGCTCCAGGAAAATAGCGACAACCAGCGCAAGCAGGAACGGCGCCCCAACCGTAAACAGCAGATACAACAGGAACAACCCAAACGCAACCATGACTAACGTTTTTATCGACACTCTAACGATACCCTCCTTTCCTCCGGAAAAGTTTACGAGCCGTTATGTAAGCGGGGCTATGACTTTCGTATGAGCTTCGTCCACTATCAGCATACGCCCATTATTGAAAGTAATGTCCCCTTTTCCGCGCGGAAGCTTAAAGAATTGCTTTCTTCTGGTGGAAATCCTCATCCTTGTAATACATGTCTTTCACCAGCAGATTTGGACCGCAGCAAGCGGCCGCCGGACAATGGCAGTTCACGCTTTTGGCGAGTTTATGGTCAAGCCAGCGATCAAACAATTGGTCCAACTGCTCATCATTAATATTGCCAAATGCAGGCACATCCGAGAAGTCGGTTACAAATACTTCACCGGTAAAAAGATTCACATTCAGACGGTTGCGGCCGTCCGGATCATTACGCACCGTTACGTTCGGCTCCGAAGCCAGTCTCGACAAGAGCTTCCGTTCCTCAGGATTGTCGCTGCATTGATAGAACGGCAAGGTCCCGAACAGCATCCACACGTTCTTGTCCCTTGTATCGAGCAGTCTGCTGATCGCCCGCTGCATATCTTCCTTGGATAAGACCGGAAGATCCTTCGCGAACGAGCTAGGATACATCGGATGCACCTCATGGCGCTGACAGCCCATCTCGATAATTAACCGGTGAATCTCTTCAATCTGATGATGAGTCCGGTAATTAATCATCGATTCGGCGGATACAAGCACGCCCGCATCGCTTAAACGCTTGGCATTATCAATCATCCGGTCATACAGCTTGGCAGCCGCTTCGCGGGATACCGCATGGCCGGCCTTCGCGAAGCCAATCTGATGGAAGTCGTCCGCATTCGTGTAATTAAACGATATATGCATGACATCGAGATAAGGAGCGAGCTGCTCATAACGGCTGTACGGCAGCGTGACATTCGAGTTGATCTGCGAACGGATGCCTCGGCTTCTCGCATATTGAAGAAGCGGAACCATATACTCTTTCACGGTACGATCCGAGAAAGACGGCTCACCGCCCGTAATACTTATCGTCTCCAAATGCTTCACTTCATCCAGGCGTTTGATCATCAGCTCCAGAGGAAGCTTAGCCGGCTCCGACATCACAAGCGTATCGCCTACGGCGCAATGCTCGCAGCGCATATTACACAGGTTGGATACAGTCATCTCGACACTGGTCAAGGTATGGCGTCCATATTGCTGCAAGGATCGGATCGGATCCCAAGGATCATTAAGGGGAGATAAGGGCGTGAGGGTATTCTTTTTCAAAGCAAAATCTATCGTATTCATTAATATCAGCACCTGACTTACATGGTTAAATTGGGTATAGCTTATACCATTGTAATGTTCGAAGGGGAATGAAGCAAATGGAAATAGGTATAAAAAACGAAAAAGGAGGCCGAGCAGCCTCCTTTTCTCCTATTATATTCCCGAGGCTAAACCTACATTCGACTGCTCGCCGTTTACGCTGACAATCATCGTGCTGAGCTGCTTCGATAAATCGACCTCGTAAGGCACAGCCAGCTCTTCCCCCGCTTCGTTATAGAGCAGCCGGATAATAGGCCGGTGCGGATACGAATGGTTGAAATCGACGACAACTCCGGTCTCGCCCGTATGGATTTTGACCGTTATCCCGATCGGATAAATAGCCACCTTGTCTCTGAAGAGCTGCACCATATGCTGTTCGTATAAGGTGCCGGTGCCGGCATACAGCAATTCGATTGCTTGATGAGGCAGCATAGGCGCACGGTATACGCGGTTTGTCGTCATGGCGTCATAGGAATCAACAAGGCCGATCCACTTGGCAAAATCATGGATTTCGTCCCCTTTAATCCCGCGCGGATAACCGCTGCCGTCAACCCGTTCATGGTGCTGGAAAGCGCAATGCGCGACAATTAGCGGCATATTGGGCTCATCCTTCAGAAGCTCGAATCCGATTTTGGCGTGATTGCGCATCATCTTGAATTCATGATCGGTCAAAGAGCCCGGCTTCTTCAGCACGTCCATCGGAATTTGCGTCTTCCCTATATCATGAAGCAATGCGCCCATTCCGAGCTTCATCAATTCATCCCTTGTATATCCGTGGGCAGAGCCAAGCAATGTCGTATATACGCAGACATTCAGCGAATGCTGATAGAGATATTCGTCGACAATCCCCATGTTCATCAGCATAATCATCGCATCTTTATGATTGGACAAATCATCGATAATCATATTCATGATCTGTTTAAAAGGCTGCGCGATGTACGGGTAAGTAGCGCCTTTTTTCTGCTTCGGCAGCTCCATCATCGCGCGGAAATTCGTCTTGATCTCCTTTAAGGCGAGACTGATCGTATTTTCGCTTATAATTTCCGGAACAACGATATCATCCGTCCTCGGATCCTTAATAAACACATAATGAATACCATATTGTTCCAGACGGAAAATATGGCGACTCGTTAATTCCATGTTTTCTCCCAAGAGGACTAATCCGTCGCCCGAGAAAATCTTTTTGGCAAGTCTCATGCCAGGCTGGCATTGCGATATGGGTACCAAGCGCATGTTCCTGATCCTTCCCCTTAACAAAACGGTGTCTATACTAACAGAAAAGACTTATACATTCTTATATTCGGTCAAAACTAGCCGTATTGTTAATGTAAGGTATAAATTCGCGCTTGGCAACCATTTTATACTAAAAATTCGACAATATTCTCCATCTTTCTTGGTGGCAATCCTTAATTCCATGCCCTTCCATCAGTTCTTCGGCAAGAAGATCCCGGATAAATTCGGGCAGATAGTAGGATACCTCCGTCGCCCGTCCAAGCGACAAATAGCCGATATGGAACGTAAACATATCGATGCAGCCAACCGCGTATTCCCGCTCGTCGGAGAGCGGCTCGCCGTTAACATGAATCGACACGATTCGATGCAGCTCCGGAAGGGACGGATCATATTCGACCTCCATGCCGTCAATCGCAAGCGTCCCGAGCACCTCGCCGCGGAAGCCGTAGCCTTTGATCGGCATGCCCGTGAAGGAGGGCAGCAGCGCCTCTTCCAGCGCTGCCCGGATATTCGCGCCGCTGAGCAGCATGCGGCATGGATTAATCGGCGACGGACAGAGGGCATGCAGCTGCCCCTCCGTCACGTCGCCCTGCTGCAGGCCGCCTAGCAGCTGCCCCGTGTTCACGATGCCGATCTCGGCATCGGCATGGCGGCGCAGGCCGGCGGCCAGCAGGTTCCCGAGCGGCGATTCCCGCTCGGGGAGGGCGGGCAGCGGCGCATCCAGCCGGGCGATAACCCGGCTGAGGCGCCGCTCGCCCGCCTCGCGGTAGCCGCCGATAATCGCGGCGGCTGCGGGATGCTCCGCACAGGCGGCCATCGGCACGCATGCTGCGCGGATAATGGGGCGCTTCGTGCTCTCGTCAAGCTCGAGCTCGACGCGTCCGATCTGCTCGCCGTATTTCCCGGCGGCGCAGATTGAGGTGCCGCCGATAACAAGCGGCTCCTCGAGCAAATGATGCGTATGTCCGCCCATGATCAGATCGATGCCCGGTATTTTTTCCGCCATCTGCTTATCGACGTTAATCCCAAGGTGAGACATCACGGCTATCACGTCAACCTGCTCTCTAAGCCTCTTCACTTCTTCCCCAATGGCTTCAAGCGGATCGATCAGATCCCAGCCAAGCAACTCGTAAAAATCCGTATAACGGGCCGTAGCGGCGATGAGACCAATCCGAATGCCATTCTTCTCCGTAACCGTGCTGGGCAGCAGCCATTCCGGCAGCTTTCCGGTATCAAGCTCGCGCATATTGGCGCCAAGAATCGTAAACTTGGCCTCGCGGTATACACGCTCAAGAGTATCCTTCGAATACGTTAAGCCTTCGTTATTGCCAAGCGTCACCGCATCATAGCCGGCCGCATTCAGCAGCTCGACATTCACCATGCCGTCGCTGCCCTCGGTTTCCAATCGGATGCGGTCCATATGATCGCCGATATCCAGGCAGAGAATACGTTCGCTGCCATAGGCAGCACGCTGCTCCTCCATATAAGACATTATTCTTGCTGCATTCTCGAGACGGCTATGAATATCGTTGCTGTGCAAAATGAGAATTGATCGATTTGTGAATGTCATGCCAGCCTCCTCCGGTTCGTTACCCGCCAATTTGAGACATCCGGCGGTCGGTTGGCGTATGGGACAACGCCTCATTCGCCAGCTTAGCCGCCATTTCATGATTTTCAGGCTTCAGATCCATCGCCTTGTAGAAAATATCGCGCATCGCTTCCGGATCGCCAAGCGCCGCTTTCACATTCAGCTCATCCACCCAATACAAACAGGGCTTCATCGAACCGTCTGCCGTCAGGCGAAGCCGGTTGCAGCTCTTGCAGAAATGATCGCTGACCGGATGAATAAGGCCAAAGGATCCCTTGCCGCCTTCCATCTGCCAATCATCGGACGGGCCGTTTCCTTTTACGTTCGTACGTCTTGTAATCGCGTAGCCTTCGCGCTGTGCCGTATCCAGCACATGCGATAGCGGCAAATAATGGTTCCGCCAATTATCGTCCGCATGGCCAATCGGCATATATTCAATAAATCGGACATGCATCGGCTGCTCGTAAGCCAGCTTCAGGAACGAAGCGATTTCGTCCTCGTTAATTCCTTTGAGCAATACGCAATTCAGCTTAATCGGCGCAAGGCCAGCCCTGCCGGCTGCTTCAATGCCTTCAATTACCCGTTTCAGCTCGCCGCGGCGGGCAATAAACTTGAACCTCGCGGGATCAAGCGTATCGAGGCTTATATTGACGCGGTTTAAACCCGCAGCCTTTAAAGCTTCGGCATATTTGCCAAGCAGCATGCCGTTTGTCGTCAAAGCGATGTCCTCAATGCCCGGAATCGCCTTCAGCCTGCGGATCAGACTATCCAGATCCGGGCGGACAAGCGGTTCGCCGCCTGTAATCCGAAGCTTGGTAATGCCAAGCTCCGCTGCGGTCTGAACGACCTCCACAATATGATCGTAGCTGAGCAGATGACTCGCATCAGCGAATTCCATACCTTCCTCAGGCATGCAGTACAAACAACGCAAATTGCATCTATCCGTAACCGAAATGCGCAAATAATCGTGTTCTCTCCCGAAACGGTCCAACAATGGGGGCATGCCTCTCACTCCTTTTCTCTTCTACTAGAATAACATTTTTCACATGATTATGGTATGCTAATACGGAGTTCACCCTTAAGCGATGAGAGGTTATGTAACATGACATATACTTGGAAAATCCAATTGTTCGCCGGGCTTTCCGACCGATTCGGAAGCCCGGTTATTCAAATAGAGACAGACACTCCCTCGATGACGGTAGCGGCCCTCAAGCAGGAGCTCGCCAGCCGTTTTCCGGAGCAGGCGGATCTTGTGCGTATTTCCTTTGTGGCTTGCAATCAAACCTATGCTTCCGACGATACCGTTATTCAAGCATCGGACGAGCTTGCGGTCCTCCCTCCCGTCTCGGGCGGAGAACCGGAGCAGAATGAAGCAGACGAATCGGAATGCTCTTCTGCGGACGGCCGTTACGTCATTACGAAGCAGCCGCTGACTTCGGATGAAGTACTTGCAAAAGTTATTGTTCCCGAGCATGGCGCAGCGATTGCGTTTGTAGGAACGACGCGCGAATGGACCAATGGACAGCGCACGGTCCGTCTGGAATACGAAGCATATGCGCCTATGGCCGTACGTACGATGGAACAGGTTGGGGCGGAGATTAGTGAACGCTGGCCGGGCACGCTAACGGCGATTTCCCACCGGATCGGCGTTGTTGACCTGGCAGAGACAAGTGTCGTTATCGCTGTCTCCTCCCCCCATAGAGATGCCTGCTATGAAGCAAGCCGTTATGCCATTGAAAGACTGAAGCAGATCGTTCCGATTTGGAAAAAGGAAATTTGGGAGGACGGTTCCGAATGGAAAGGGCATCAGCAGGGCAGCCCTTGGAATCCGATCGAGCCCTTATCCAATAAATGGATGCAAATCTGAAGAGTGGTGCTAAAAGTATAGGACAATAGTCATGTTTTCACATCCCTCTTATTGCCATTACATTCATTCATTGTTACTATTATTTCATATATTCTGTACATAATTTACTATAGAGGTGCAACGATGAGGCTGCATATTTCAGATTTAAAAGAGGGAGATATCCTGCTTAAGGACACCTTTAACGGATACGGCCTGCACGTTTTGTCCAAGGGTACCGTCCTAGCGCAGAAGGATATTGCGAAGCTGTTTCAGCATCAAGTTGACTATGTTGACATTGAGGAACTGCGGACTACAGAACAACCGGTTCATCGTACGCTTGAGACTACCGTAAACCCCAAGTGGCTGCCCAATGTGCGGCCCGATTATGAGAATGCCGTCAAAGGCTTCCAGGATTTGTTCCAGAAAGCAACGGACGGTGGGGTCGTCAAGCAGGACGAGGTCGCAGCCGCCTTCCAGCCTCTTCTTAAAAATTTCCAAATGGAGCGCGATGTTGTCTCCATGCTTCTTCTGTTAAATACGGCTGATGATTATACGTATCAGCATTCTGTGCAAGTGGGCATGTTATCTTATTACTTGGCCTCATGGCTTGGTTACACGGAAATGGAAGCGCTTGAAATTTCGAAATCCGGCTATCTCCATGATATCGGCAAGAGCAGAATTCCTTCCAGCGTTCTGAACAAGCCCGCTAAACTAACCGACGAGGAATTTGAGGAAGTAAAGAAGCATACGCTTTACGGCTATGATATTATTCAACAATCGTTTGAGGACAATTCGGAGATCATGGCGGTCAGCGCTCTTCAGCATCATGAACGCAATGACGGCAGCGGATATCCGCACGGGCTGCGCGGTGACGAGATCCATCCGGTAGCCAAGCTTATTGCAGTCGTTGATATTTACAGCGCGATGATCTCCGAACGCGTCTACAAGAAAAAGCGCGACTTGTTCTTTGTTTTGAAGGAACTGTACAAGATGAGCTTCAACGAGCTGGATGCGCATACGACCCATACGTTTATCAAGCATATGATCCCTAACTTTATCGGCAAAAAAGCCGTCCTTGAATCCGGCGAGGTGGGTACCATCATTATGACCCACCCAACCGAATTTTTCCGCCCGCTTATTCAAACGGGTGAACGGTTTATCGATCTTACCGTTGACCGTGAATATGAGATCAAGGAAATTATTTTCTAAAGGATTAACTGTACGTTGAAAACGCCCGTCCATATTGGACAGGCGTTTTCTTTTTTGCATATTTTCACACAAGGCAAGATCACTAACAATTCCGCCTTCCCTCAAAAAAATACGTGCCCGGGAATCTCGGACACGTATCCTAACCATTTATTAACCGATCGAGCCTTCCATCTCAAACTTGATGAGACGGTTCATCTCAACCGCATATTCCATCGGGAGCTCTTTCGTGAACGGCTCGATGAAGCCCATTACGATCATTTGCGTCGCTTCCGCTTCGGACAATCCGCGGCTCATCAGGTAGAACAGCTGATCCTCGGATACTTTCGATACGGTTGCTTCATGCTCAAGCGTAATGTTGTCGTTCATAATCTCGTTGTAAGGAATCGTATCGGATGTCGATTCGTTATCGAGAATGAGCGTATCGCATTTAATGTTGGATTTCGATCCTTCGGAGTTGCGTCCGAACGATGCGAGACCGCGATAAGTTACTTTACCGCCATGCTTACTGATCGACTTCGATACAATCGTCGAAGTTGTGTCAGGAGCCAGGTGAAGCATTTTCGCGCCTGCATCCTGATGCTGGCCTTTGCCTGCAACGGCGATGGAAAGCACCATGCCTTTTGCGCCGCGGCCTTTCAGGATAACCGCAGGATATTTCATCGTCAGCTTGGAGCCGATGTTGCCGTCAACCCATTCCATAGTCGCATTCTCTTCCGCAACCGCACGTTTTGTAACGAGGTTGTAGATGTTTGGCGCCCAGTTCTGGATCGTTGTATAACGGCAGCGAGCGTTCTTCTTAACGAGAATCTCTACAACCGCGCTATGCAGCGAGTTCGTGCTGTAGATTGGAGCCGTACAGCCTTCTACGTAGTGTACGAAGCTGTCTTCGTCGGCGATGATCAGCGTACGCTCGAATTGGCCCATGTTCTCGGAGTTGATACGGAAGTAAGCTTGCAGCGGAACTTCGCATTTCACGCCTTTCGGAACATAGATAAAGCTGCCGCCGGACCATACCGCGCTGTTCAGAGCGGCAAATTTGTTGTCCGTACGAGGAATGATCGTGCTGAAGTATTCTTTTACAAGATCCGGATATTCGCGAAGCGCGGTATCCATGTCGGTGAAGATAACGCCTTGCTTCTCCAGATCTTCCTGCATGCTGTGATAGACAACCTCGGATTCGTATTGCGCGGATACGCCGGCAAGGAACTTTTGCTCCGCTTCAGGAATACCCAGCTTATCGAAGGTTTCTTTAATTTCTTGCGGCACTTCTTCCCATGTCTTGCCTTGTTTCTCGGACGGCTTAACATAGTATTGGATATCGCTGAAATCAAGATCAGCCATGTCTCCGCCCCAGTTAGGCATTGGCATTTTGTTGAATTGCTCCAGCGATTTCAGACGGAATTCGAGCATCCAGTCCGGCTCGCCTTTCATCTCGGAAATCGTGCGTACGATTTCCTCCGTCAATCCCTTACCGGATTGGAAGACCGCTTTATGCTCGTCACGGAAACCATACTTATAATCTTCCATTTCAGGCATTGTTCCTGGCATGGTATTCACACTCCTTCAAGTATTCGATTCGTTCTATACGTGCTTCTGCTCGATTCCTTTGCGCAATGCGTTCCACGCCAGTGTCGCGCATTTGATCCGTGCAGGGAACTTATTAACCCCGGACAAGGCTTCGATGTCTTCGTTCTCCTCGAACTCCACATCTTCGCCTTTCATCAATCCGGAGAAACGTTCGGCAAGCTCCATAGCTTCATCATAAGTTTTGCCTTTAACAGCTTCCGTCATCATAGAGGCGGAGCTTAAGCTGATGGAGCAGCCTTCTCCGCTGAATTTCGCATCGATTACTTTGCCATCCTCTACTTGAAGCTGAAGCGAGATGCGGTCGCCGCAAGTCGGGTTGTTCAAGTTGATGGTGACGGCATCAGTATCCAATGTTCCGCGGTTGCGTGGATTTTTATAATGATCCATGATGACTCGACGATATAAATCATCCAATTGCATGACCGAAGAACTCCTTTGTCCGGATGAGGCCGTCCACCAAGCGGTCGATCTCTTCCTCGTTATTGTATAGATAAAAGCTTGCTCTCGCCGTAGCCGATACATTCAGCCAGCGCATCAGCGGCTGGGCGCAATGATGGCCTGCGCGAATCGCAATGCCGTAAGAATCAAGCACGGTCGATACGTCATGAGGATGAATATCGCCCAGATTGAACGTTACAAGACCAACGCGGTTCGTTTTTGGTCCGTAGATCGTAACGTCTTCAATCGTGGACAGTTTGTCGTAGGCGTAGGCAGCCAGCTTCTTCTCATGCTTATCGATCTCGTCAAGTCCGATCTGCTCCAGGAAGTCAATCGCGGCGCCAAGTCCTACGGCTCCCGCAATAATCGGCGTACCGCCTTCGAAGCGATACGGGGATTCCTTCCAAGTTGATTCATACAAATCAACAAAGTCGATCATCTCGCCGCCGTATTCGATCGGCTCCATGTTCGACAAAAGCTCCTTCTTGCCGTACAACGCGCCGATACCGGTAGGCCCGCACATTTTATGACCAGAGAAAGCGTAGAAATCGCAATCTAAATCCTGTACGTCAACCTTCATATGCGGCGTGCTTTGCGCTCCGTCAACGACCATTACCGCACCGTTCTTGTGCGCGATAGCCGTAACTTCCTTGATAGGATTAACAACGCCAAGCACGTTCGATACGTGAGTCATCGCAACGACTTTTGTATTCGGCGTAACCGCCTGTTCCACGTCCGCCAAGGAAATCGTGCCGTCCGGCTGAAGAGGAATATACTTCAGCATCGCTCCCGTCGCTTTCGCTGCCTGCTGCCACGGAATAAGGTTGGCATGATGCTCCATCGGCGTAATGACGATCTCGTCGCCTTCCTTGCACACGGTGCGGGCATAGCTCGATGCGACTAGGTTAAGCGCCGTCGTCGTACCGCGCGTGAACACGATTTCTTCCGCCGACTTCGCATTCAGAAACTTGGCTACCTTCTCCCGTGCACCTTCGTAAGCATCCGTCGCCCGGGAACCAAGCGTGTGGACGCCGCGGTGCACATTGGAGTGATCCAGTTCGTAATAACGACTAACCGCATCAATGACGGAACGCGGCTTCTGGGAAGACGCCGCGCTGTCGAGGTAAACGAGCGGATGCCCGTTTACCTGCTGATGCAGTATCGGGAATTGCTCCCTTACCGCTTCTATATTCATCCTTCAAGCTTCCTTTCGAGCAAACGCTGAAGCTGCTCGCGTACCGCATCAATCGGAATTTCCGATACGACAGGCGCCAAGAATCCGTAAATAATCAAACGTTCAGCGTCTTGCTTGCTGATTCCGCGGGACATCAGGTAATAAACCTGCTCCGGGTTAACCTGGCCTACGCTTGCCGCGTGGCCTGCTTTAACATCATCCTCGTCGATCAGAAGGATCGGATTGGCGTCACCGCGCGCTTTCGGGCTGAGCATCAGAACTTTTTCCGTTTGCACGCCGTTAGCTTTCGTAGCGCCCTTCTCAATCTTCGTGATGCCGTTGATGATAGCCGTAGCGTTGTCTCTCATAACCGCGCGGGTTACCATGTTGGACTCCGAGCTGCGGCCGAAGTGCGTCGCTTGCGTCGTGAGGCTCATCTTCATCTCGTTGCCGCCGATGCTGATGACTTTCGCATCGGAGTTCGATCCATTGCCTTTCAGCAAGGATACCGTATCGGATACCGTGTAGCCGTCGTTCAAGTCGCCAACAACCCACTCCATTTGCCCGTCATTCTCGATAACGGAGCGGCGGAGCGTCATATCAACGCCATTCTCGGCCATATGGTGAATGGAACCGAAACGAACATGCGCGCCTGGCTTCACGAATACTTCAACAACCGAGTGATGAACGAATGGCGCATCGATCGAACCCGGTTCGGATACAACATAATCCACGTAAGTAACCGAGCTGTTGCTTTCCGCAACGATGAGAATGTGCGGAGCAAATGCAGCGTCCGCCTTGTTGTTGAACAGCACCGCTTGGAGCGGAAGCTCAACTTCAACATTCTTAGGCACGTATACGAATACGCCGCCGTTCCACAATGCTGCGTGCATGGCGGTCAGCTTGTTCTCGCCCGCGGATACCGCTTGGAACAAATATGGTTTAACGAGATCCGCATGCTCTTTGCATGCTGTCTCTAGATCTGTGAAAATAACGCCTTTAGCGGCAAGCTCTGCAGACAATTGCTTCAGAACCGCGCTCGAGTTGTGCTGAACGACGATATTCTCCGTACCTTCAGCGACCAGCTCGCGGACTACTTCCGGCAGCTCGGTAACCGAACCTACCGCTTTACCTTGCTCATATGCTCCGACAGCTGTCAGATTCCAGCGGTCGATACGCATTTTCTCCGGTTTCGGCCATTCCAATGTGCCAGCCAGCTCAGCCGCTTCACCGCGAAGATCGACGAGCCATTGCGGTTCGCCTTTGCTGCGTGCAAGCGCTTCGGCCGATTGACGGTCCGTCGGAGTCGTTAATTGTGTACTCATCCCGTTATGCTCCCTTCTCCGCCGATTAAGCTTGGCCTACTGTTTCGTCAACAATGCCGAGCTCTTCTTTAACCCAATCATAGCCTTCGTTTTCAAGACGCTCTGCAAGCTCAGGGCCGCCGGATTTCACGATGCGTCCTTGCATCATAACGTGTACGAAGTCAGGCGTGATGTAGTTCAGCAAACGTTGGTAGTGAGTAATGATCAGGAATCCGCGGTCTTCGGAACGCATAGCGTTAACACCGTTGGAAACGATTTTCAGAGCGTCAATGTCAAGGCCGGAGTCAATTTCGTCAAGAACAACGATTTTTGGCTCAAGCATAGCCATTTGAAGAATTTCGTTACGTTTTTTCTCGCCGCCGGAGAAGCCTTCGTTCAGGTAACGGTGAGCGAACTCAGGGTTCATCTCAAGCTCCTTCATTTTCTTTTCCATTTGACGGATGAATTTGATAAGCGAAATTTCGCTGCCTTCCTCACGGCGTGCGTTGATTGCGCTGCGCAGGAAGTCGGAGTTCGTTACGCCGGGAATCTCGCTAGGATATTGCATAGCAAGGAACAGGCCGGCGCGTGCTCTCTCGTCAACGCTCATCTCCAGCAGGTCTTCGCCGTCAATCGTAGCGGAGCCTTCCGTTACTTCGTATTTCGGGTGACCCATCAGCGCGGAAGCGAGAGTACTTTTACCCGTACCGTTAGGACCCATGATCGCATGGATTTCTCCGCCTTTGATTTCAAGGTTAATGCCTTTCAAAATCTCTTTTCCTTCGATCTCTGCTTTCAGGCCATCGATGACAAAATGCGTTGCCATAATATACTTATCCCTCCAAGGTTGGTAATCGGTTTTTAGGCTCATCCCTATAAAAGCTTTCCAAATGGGAATATTATAGAGTGATGAGTGATTCTCATTGATTCTCAATAATTATTTTATTATAAGTTTTGTTATTAATCAATGCGGGAACGTCCAGTGGCTAGAATTAGACGCCCTCCGAGATATCTCTTCCTATTAATGCTTGTTTGATTAATTCCACTTGCTTCTTGAATTCTTCATCCGACATAACGGGTGTCATAATCGGCTGCGGCATTCCCTCATCCAGTTTTACCCAGGATTTGCATCCGTTATAAGCAGGCTGCATCGGCAGCTCTACCGGCTCCTCCAGACGGTACACTCTCAGCAATAGCAGATGCAGCGGCTTCGTGCGCTTCCATTTGAGCCGCTCCTCGGCGAACGTATCCGTCCATATGTGGAAATCCCGGATCCGGTCCAAGGTCTCCTGGTCCGTAATCTCGATATCCTCTACCGCTTCCGCGTAGGCGTTCAGCCCCATGGACGGCATGTCGGGCGACCACCCCTGCATGGTACCCTGGATCTGCCCTTGATAAGCATCCTTCAGCAAATGCTCCTTCTGATGCTCGTATGCGGGCATTAAATAAAAGCCTTTGCTCACCAGCTGAAAATCCCGCGTCTCCTCGACAATCCCGCCCTTGCGCATAACAAGAATAAGATGCCCTTCCTGCAGCGCTTTTACCGTTACTGCCCATTCCTTGAGCGCAACCGGCTCCCGTTCGTTATTCGGCATTACACGACCCCCTTCGAATAAAAATGTGGATGATTCATGCTCCATAGAGCTTCCACGCATTGCCCGCTTGTCCTTAATCATGTAACATTATATCATTTGGAGGTATTCCAAGGCGAAATAATATCCGCTATACTATGTTGAGGAGTTTACTGGGCATTAAGACGCCTTTTCAAATACGAAACCGGAGGTGGACGAACCATGTCTGCTTATCATGCATTAACCGAACAAGAAGCGATTGAAATCGCAGGCGGCATCGAAGGCTTTTTCCCTGCAGGTGCTGAGCTTAACTGCCGTGAAATCGGCGACGGCAACTTAAATCTCGTCTTCCATATCACCGACCCGGCAAGCGGCAAAAGCCTCATTATGAAGCAGGCTCTTCCTTATGCGAAGGTTGTCGGCGAATCCTGGCCGCTGTCGCTCGACCGCGCCCGGATCGAGAGCGAGTCCCTGATTCTTCAGAACAAGCTTGCACCCGGCCTTGTGCCCGTTGTATACCGGTATGACGCCGAGCTTGCGCTTACGGTCATGGAGGATCTGAGCGATCACCTGATTATGCGCCAAGGTCTTGTCAAAGGCATCCGTTATCCGAAATTCGCGGAAGATATTTCGACCTTTATGGCAAATACATTGTTCTACACTTCGGATCTCGGCATGAACCAGCAGGATAAAAAGCAACGGGTTAAAGAGTTCATCAATCCGGATTTGTGCAAAATAACGGAAGATCTTATTTTCGACGATCCGTATACGGTGTCTTCCAATAATAATATAGAACCCGCCATCGAGGATGCCGCCGCAGCGCTCCGCGAGGATAAAGCTCTTCATCTCGAAGTTGCTCTGCTCCGCGAGAAGTTCCTGACAAGCGCGCAAGCCTTGCTGCATGGCGATCTGCATACCGGAAGCGTCTTCGCTACACCGGAATCAACAAAAGTCATTGACCCTGAATTTGCTTATTATGGCCCTATCGGCTTCGATATCGGCGCGGTTATCGCTAACCTCCTGCTGAACTATGCGGGACAAGGCCACTGGATTGCCGATGAGAAAGAGCTTGCCGATTTCCGCGGCTACCTGCTCGATACTATCCGCGATACATGGACGAAGTTCGACCGGAAATTCCGCGCTTTGTGGAACGAGCATGGCGTAGACCGTATGGCGAACGAAACGCCGGGCTATCAGGATCTGTACATGAGCCGTCTGCTTCAGGATGCGATCGGTTATGCCGGTTGCAAGGTTGTACGCCGCATTGTAGGCCTGGCTCATGTTGCCGATATCGATACCATTCCGGATGCGGCCGCACGCGAGCGCGCGCAGCGTCTTGCCCTGGAAATCGGCACTTCCCTCATTCATTTGAACCGCCGCGCGGTATCCATTGAACAAGCCATTGATGTTGTTCTGACTGCCGAAGCTAAGCAGTAACAGCCATATTGAATCAGGAGAGGAATTACAACATGACTACAGAAAATTATGCTGGCCTGCAATCCGTCATCTGGCATGACGATAAGCTGGATCTGCTCGACCAACGGCTGCTGCCGGAAGAAATCGTTTATTTGCCGCTTGTAACGCAAGAAGACGTATGGGAAGCCATTCGCCATCTGAAGGTTAGAGGCGCGCCTGCTATCGGAATTTCGGCCGCTTATGGCGTAGTGTTGGGAAGCCGCAATGCGAATTCCGCCGAGGATTGGCTTGCGGATGTGCGCAAAGCAGCTGAGTATCTGGCTACTTCGCGTCCTACTGCCGTTAATCTGTTCTGGGCGCTGGACCGGATGAAAGCCCGCGCCGAAGCTCTTGCTTCCGAAGGCCATTCGCTTGAAGCCTTGAAGCAGGCGCTGCTTGATGAAGCCATCGCCATTCAAAGCGAAGACGAAGAGACAAACCGCCTGATTGGCGAGCATGCGTTGTCCCTGTTCCAGGACGATATCGGCGTGCTCACGCATTGCAACGCGGGCGGACTCGCTACGGCGAAATACGGTACTGCGCTTGCCCCATTCTATCTGGCCAAGGAGCGCGGCATGAACATCCGCGTATTTGCCGACGAGACTCGTCCGGTTCTGCAAGGCGCGCGCCTCACGGCGTTCGAGCTGCAGCAAGCAGGCATTGACGTTACTCTCATTTGCGACAACATGGCCGGTCATGTCATGTCCAAAGGCTGGGTAAACGCCGTAATCGTAGGCACGGACCGTGTTGCCGCCAACGGAGACGTGGCGAACAAGATCGGTACGTACAGCGTGGCGGTGCTGGCGAAAGCTCATGGCATTCCGTTCTATGTAGCCTGCCCGCTCTCGACCATCGATTTGAATACCCCTACCGGGGCCGAGATTCCGATCGAAGAACGCAATGCGGAGGAGATTACGGAAGGCTTCGGCAAACGTACGGCTCCGCAAGGCGTGAAGGTCTACAACCCGGCTTTCGATATTACGCCTAACGAATACGTGACGGCCATTATCACGGAGAAGGGCATCATCGAAGCGCCATTTGACGTCAATCTTAAAAAGCTGTTCGAGTAATAACACAATAAGAGGCAGTCTCCTTGGGCGGGAGGCTGCCTCTTCGTTCATGCACTCGAGTGCTATATCATTAAGCGGAGCGCATCTGCGCCATTCATCCCGACAGTGATGCCAAGCGATTCCGCAGTAGTTGTTACGGATTCAAGAGGCGCCGCAAGCAGTTCCTCCAATGTTTTTACGCCAACTGCTCTACCCGCGATTATTTCTCTATCTTTCAGCCGATCGTTAAGCAGCCCCACATCAAGCGCTCCGCACATGATACTTTAATGAAGAAACCCGTTGGTATTACTGCGTTTTTAGCTGTTTTCTTTTTACCGAGTCACACAGAGGTCACAAACTGAGCAGACTAAATCGCTATAATTTGATCGAGCTGGCTGGCTACTTCATGCTGCATGTTTGGGGTCACGTGGCTATAGACATCAAGCGTGACCGCGATCTTGGAGTGACCAAGTCGTTCTGAGATCAGCTTCACATTCACATTCTGCTCGATCAGCATCGTTGCATGTGTATGTCTCAAGCTATGGAACGGAATGTGTGGAAGTCCACTGCCCTTAACGTCTTTGATGTATGTCTTCGTAAGGTTAGAAGGGAAGACTGTCCCGCCTGTGCTGTAATTAAAAACAACTAAATCATAGTCAACGAAGTCTTTGCCCAACTGGTTCTTAATCTCATTGATGGTCTCTTCGTAGAACTTACGATGCTCTAGAAGGAATTCTATGAGTTTATCGGGCAGCGATATTGTTCTTACGCCGGAAACCGTCTTTGCTCCGAACTTGAGTGACTTGCCATAGTTAGTTAATGTTTGATTGACCTGTAGTGTTTTCTTTTCAAAATCAATGTCTTGCCAACGTAAGCCTAATATCTCCCCTTGCCGCATTCCAGTGAACAAAGCTAGCGCATATACGATGAAATACCTGGCTTGTCGGGTGAAGGATAAGAACTCTGTTGCTTGAGCTGCTGTCCAATATTTTTGCTCGAGTTTAACCCTTTTAGGTAGCTTTGTCTTCCGCATAACGTTCTCTTTGATTATTCTATAATCAATTGCCCGGTCGAACGCTTTTTTCAGTATCGTCGTTACACGGTCGATGGTATTTCTAGCATAATTCTCCCGATGCATCGCGTTGATGAACTCTTGGCAAATAAACGCATCGAGCTTTTGCATTTTGTAATGTCCTATGCGAGGAATGATGTGATTCTTGAAATAAAGCATATTGTTGTAATGAGTTGTCTCATCAACTTCAAATTTTCTTTCAGTTTCTAACCATCTACGTAGAAAGGTCTCCACAGTAATTTTATCTAAGTTCACAAACTGGTCATCTTGGATCTCCTTCAAAAGCTTCGTCTTAGCTGCATTAGCTTCTCGTTTAGTGCTGAAGCCTTTACGCCGGACTTGCTTTCTTTTACCGTTCACGTAATGGTCGACTACAAATTCCCATTTACCTGTTTTTTCATTTAATTTAGGCTCTGCCATTTGCCGTCTCCTCCATTTTCAGTCCCTTTTAAAGAAAATGTGGAGATTCAATGTGACTTAAAAATCGTATCACATATTATCTCCACTCAATAGGACAAATTTTCGCTATTTTTTTCCTTTAAGCCAGTTTTCGAAAACTTCCGGATGTATATAGATCCTCTTGCCAAGTTGAATCACATGAAATTCTCCACTCTCAATAATTTCATAAGCTTTGTTTCGCCCGATCTTCATTCGGTTCATGATGTCTTTAACGCCCAATAATGTTTGTTCTTCACTCTTCGTTTCCATAATTAATTCACCTCACTTATCAATATTCGCTTTGAACTTGTTCTCATTCCGTGGTTTTCTCAATAGCAACAGCTATATCAAGAGCAAGAGCTAGTTTATAAAACGCCTTCCACCGAATCTTTGTATAAGTTCCCTGACTCACTTCAAGCAGTTGGTAAACCGCAAAATCCTTGACGTAATCATCTTTCATATATCGTTCTACGATTAGCATCCGTTCTTTATGGGGCAATTTCTTAACATGGCGCTCGATCCATTCGCAATAAGCTCGCCGCTGCGCTGGTTTGTCCACATTATGAACTGCAATGTTAGCCGTCTGATCACTGGTCGTACCAGTGTAACTGCGAGGCATGTCACTGTAAGATTGAGTGGTGCTGGCCTCACGCTCTTCAAAAGTAATTGTCTTGCAAATTCGATACTTCTCCAGCGCTTCCTCAACAGCTGCCTGCGTACGCCTCCGGTCCAGCCCCTCCAATTCGAAGTCGAGTTGCATAAATCACCTCATATGCGCTTCTTGTTTTAACAAATGCCATCAATGATATCTTGCTTCAATGCCATCGAATTGCAGAGGATGCGGGCGTATTCCTTAATTTCATCATACATACGATCTGACTCCGCCCGCGATTCTCTATCTTCTTTTCTAATAGCTGCAAGTTCATCTTTTATCCTGTCGATATTGGACTGTAGCTCTTCAATTTCTTGTTCTTTCTCCGTCACAATGCTGTTGGTCAATTGCCACTTAGGAATAAGTTCCGTATGGCGGTCGTGAATCATTCGCCGCAATTCATCGATCTTGCTCATGGTAGTTTCGATGATGTTACTGACAATTGGTTCGGGGAAAGGCAATGAGATGCGATAACAAGTAATGAGCCTCTTAATATTGACGTCGGTAACCATGATAATATCTTGGTACAGGTAGTAGTTCGTTTTTGAAGTAACCGTATCTGTTAAAGCGTCTTGTACAATGAGCTGGGACTGCTCAAACGCATTTGCTATCTCTATCGTTAACTCCGTATTAATCTGGTCGATGTCCTTTCGGGATGCGAAATTCAACCCCCTCACCCTCGTCATCCATCGTTCTTTAAAGTGGTTCGTAATTTCAGGTGTTTTCAATTACACAACCTCCTTGTATCTCAATATTCATTATGATTCTTCGGGAAATATCGTATATGATCTCGTTAAGCCCCATTCCTCGATAATAGATATTTCCTTACCCTCTCCCGATTCATTGTCAAAAATATCAATGTCATAATCTTGGTGCAAATTTTGAAGCCAAGATATTAATTCGGAAACCCTCACCATGCACACCGCCTATTCATTTTGTTTCCTCATCCTCAAAACCGCCCTGTTCTAACCAACAGTTTTCGCAAATATCGTCACCGCATTTTAAATCGACATACTCAAGTTGCTGACCGCATGTGTCACATTTTCCATTCAAACACCCCATGATCATGAACACCGCCTATTCATTCAGATACTAAAGCCCCGATCCGGATGAACCGGGGCCGCTTTGTCATCCCTTAATTAGAAACCACAGTCCTGCAAACGTAAGAGCCCAACATGCTAAACTGAAGAGAATCGCACCGATAAATCCCCAGTTCCAGTTTTTCATATATCAAGGGCAGCCTGGTTCTTATCGTCTTCCTTAGATTTTTCTTCCGGCGATTCGCGATGGAACTCCTCCAGACTCATTTGGGATTCAGTAATGGTGAGAAGTACATCGGAACCGGCCAGCTTGTAGAACTGGAAAGTCTCCATTGCCGAAGCATCCCCTTTAACGATGAACTCCAGAATCGTCTTCTTACCGTCCTTAGTGCTTTTTGCAAATTCAGCAGTCAGTTCAGTGTAAACGCCATCGATTTCAAGAATGACCACTGAACGTGTCATTTGGTTAAGCTCCGGACGCTTCTCGTCATCGCCCTTTACGTAGAACTGAACCAACTCCTTTTTGCTGTCCTTCGTTTGCTTATTAAAATGAGCTCTCACTTGAATTTGCATGGATAATTGCTCCTTTATATTTGGATTATTACTTACCAGGTGTTCATAACTTTCCGCTCGTAATTTAGCCATTTCTCTCGAATCTCGTTCACCTGCGCTCCAATGCGTTGGTAGCTTACGCTGAGTTGTGCGCCGATCTCACGCAATGTCAGATCCTCAAGCAGCCCTCTAACAATTTGCTGCTCTCTCGGCTTCAAAGTTACAATGAAGTCTTCGACGTATGGGATTGTTGTATCTATGGCTGGCGACCCTATGGTATCGATCAGTGTTGTCTCATCGTCATGGCTGAGTAGAGTGTTGGCCGAAAGTACATGCCATCTGTTGTATTCCAGAGCGCTCTCAGCTCTTGATAGAGGAACTTGAAACATTTCTGCAATTTCCTCTGCTGTCGCGTTTTCCACTCCTGCTCTCGCCATCCTGGTGCATAATTCCTTAACATGCACCGGAACGCGAATGGTAGTGACTTGGTTTTTATGACGGTTAATTAGGCCGACGATGCAACGCGTGGCATATGTCGAGAACTTCAGGCCGCTCGATTCTTCGAACCGTGCAGCTGCGTGTATAAGTCCCATACAGCCGGCAGAATAGAAGTCTTCATAATCAAGTGCAGGATCCCGGTTTACAAGTGCCATTCTTCTTGCATACTTGTTAACCAGCCCCATGTTCTCGGTTACTAAGTGATGGCGATCTTCCTGTAATCTCACCTTGGATACACCTTCTTTATAGTTTGCTGCACCACCGGGAAGGTTGGCAGCTTGCCGTATTTTCGTTCGTATATATCCCTTGCAAATACGATGTCCGACAGTCTCGAGGTTTGATCATGAGCGATGATAGTTAATAATTCAGATTGATTTGCGTTGTTCAGATTAATAACAACCGCCTCCTATGAAGCCTTTTCCGCAATCTTGTGGAGAACTTCTAGTTGATAGGGCTTGTATTCATCCAGCGGGAGCCCCGATTTAAGTCTGTATAAACCGAGCGAGATCTGAGCGAGCACATAAGCATCAGCGATGTTATCGGTCTTCGGATTAAATCCCCAATGTTCGGTAACAGCAGCTTTAACTAGTTCCTTGACCTGCTTGCCCTTTAGGCGCTTTTTACTTCCTTTAACGCCTGTCCATTCTGAAACATTGACGAATTTCTTGAGTTGGGTTGTCTCTGCGACATTAAAGCCTCCAACCTTCCGATCCGCAGCCAACCTAGCTGCCCAGTTACATCCACTTGAGACCTTGTTGGTATCCGCAGCCTCAAGCGCAAAGCCTTCTATTGCAACCTGGTCATCAGCATGAAGGTGTAAAAGGATTTCATCATGGAGCGTTCTGATCTTACGGGGTGTTTCTGAACCAACTCCAGTTAGCTCTTTCGCCTTAACCCAAGCTCCGGTTATGTCCAATGCAACGAATCCAGTAGTAGAGGCTGGATCAATACCTACAAACCTCATTTCTGCGCCTCCTTTGCTTTTTCTATCTCCATGATTGCTGCAAAGATTGGATATATCTGCTGCGGCACTACTGCGTTTCCGAGTGATTTAAGTCTGTCCACCCGGTTGGGAACCCCATTAGCCACTCGACCCACTTCGGGTTCAGCTGACCACTGGTTTCTGACACGCACATCGAGAGATTCACTTGCTTCCCAGATGCGATCCGTTTTTGTATCGAAGGATTGGATAAGTTCCCTCTGTCTCTGTTGTCTGAAGCTTGGGGAGTCGGGAACATCTTCACTGCTGCTGGAAGGCCATTCCTCGGTTCGTTGAGGTTGATATTCCCCCTCTTTTCTGCATCGTTGGCTCTCGGCGTTGGCCACATCTTCACTACATCGTTCAGGTTCGGACTCCAGCCTTGCTCGCGTTTTCTCTGAGCCCTCGGTCCATTCGGATCGTCCCCCGATCGATAATCCCGTGCTTGAGGCGTCGGGAGAAGTTGTACTAATCTCCCCAGCCCCACTGATCCGTCCGTCCCATTCTGATTCACTTTCCGCGGCATCCCAGTTGATGTCACCCTGAATGTATCGTTCTTCCCGATTATGGCTCCTGTTGTTCCATCCGATGCCACTGGAGTAGGCCACAATGAAAACCCTGTCTCTTCTGTGCGGGGCGTTGACGGCACAAGCCGGAATAACGAACGGCTGCGCGGTGTAACCGAGCTCTCCCAAGTCAGAAAGCACATCGTCGAGCCCCAGTGTGACGTGCCCAGCAACATTTTCACCAACAAACCAACGGGGTCTAATGGTTTCAATAAGTCGGCGTACCTCCGGCCAGAGGTGACGGTCATCTTCTTTGCCTTTTCGCTTCCCGGCATGACTAAAAGGCTGGCAAGGGTATCCTCCGTGAATAAGCTCAATTGATCCGATTCCATCAGCTTCTAACCTCTCTTTCGTTAACGTGCATACATCATCGTAAATTGGGATGTCCGGCCAATGCTTTCTCAGCACCTTCTGAGGGAATGGCTCCCGCTCGCAGAAGGCTACTGTTTCGATTCCAGCCCACTCACAGGCAAGATCGATGCCGCCGATCCCACTGAATAAACTTAATGCCTTCATATTTCCACCTTCCTCAGAACTGCCCAATGCTGTACGTCATGCGTCTTTCCGGCGTACTTGTACGGGACAAGAGATGAAGGTCGATATTTCTTCTCCATCCTATCGATGCTTGAAGCCCCTTGCTTAACCAGCGTATAGCCTCGCTTTTCTAGGTCCCTGATAGCAGCTTTCAATTCAGCTTCAGCCACCCTACGTATTGTTACCGTAAATATCTGCTGTTTGGCTGTCAGCTGTTCCGGCAGCGTGAAGACCTCGGCAAGCACTTCGCCATTATCGCCTTTGATGATTTCCTCCGGCACTGCTTGAAATATCGGGTCCGGCCGGGTCATTCGGGCTTACCCATCCGCGCCTGGCTCCACGGGATCAGCATTTCAATCTTCCGGTATTCCGGCCGTGTCTCAGCCAGCTTGGTGTTTTGCTTCTTGGTGTAGTAGAGGGCTGTTTCCTTACGGATCAACTCGTTATGTTCGTTGCACAGCGGCACAAGGGCAAAAGTAGTATGAGAGCGAAGCTTGCAACCGGGATGCTTGCACAACGGCCGAGGGGAGAGATTGTTCATTGCTTACACCTCACTTTTCCTATATTCACGTGCCACATGGCACATCTTGTCATAGAACCACATCAGCTTATCGCGCTTCTCCGGGTCGATCAGGGGATCACCGATCACGACAGCTGCGTCAGTGATTCGTTTTAGTAAATCGTTGTATTCCTCATCATTGTTTACTTGGTCAGGTATTGCCTTCGCCATCAGGCAGCACTCCGTTCCAGGTCAACGAACTTGCCATATTGCTTGAGGAAAGCCATTTCTATGGTGAAAGTGCCGACGTTCCGGCCCTTAGCGATGATAAGCTCGATGATGTTCTTCTTCTCGGTGTTCTTGTCGTAGTAGTCCTCGCGGTGCAGGAACGTAATGATGTCCGCGTCCTGCTCGATACCACCAGCTTCCTTGATGTCGGAAAGCATTGGGCGCTTGTCCTGCCGCTGTTCGACTCCCCGGCTTAGCTGGGCGAGAGCGACGATTGTAATGTCGCATTCGCGGGCCAGCAGCTTGAGGGATTTCGATACATACTCGACCTCTTCACGTTTGTCCTTGAACTTCCGGCCACCACCGATAAGTTGGATATAGTCGATGTAAACGATCAGATTCGGTTGATCCTTAACGAGCTTTTTAACCTCGCGACGGATATGCTGGATAGTCATGCCGGGCTCATCGTCGATGAAGATTGGCAGCTGGTCTAGCTCGTCACGTGCAAATGAATATTTAAGCCAGTCATCATCGTCGAAGGAGCCGCTTCGGAGTTTCGAGTGGTCAATGTTAGCCATGGTGCAGATCATCCGCTCCGTCACCTGTAACTCTGGCATTTCTCCAGAGAAGATGGCTGCTGCATAACCGTCCTTAGCCGCCTGAAGTGCGTCTCCGTTCATGTAAGCCGTCTTGCCAACAGATGGCCGCGCTGCGACGATCTCAAGCTCTTGCCGTTGATGCCCAC
Organism: Paenibacillus sp. MMO-58; assembly: GCF_037146255.1. Classification (NCBI taxonomy): domain Bacteria; kingdom Bacillati; phylum Bacillota; class Bacilli; order Caryophanales; family Paenibacillaceae; genus Paenibacillus; species Paenibacillus sp. MMO-58. The sequence goes on along the minus strand of NZ_JBBCVY010000005.1, from coordinate 273,182 downwards.
CTGTTATCGCGTCGAGCTTCTTGCTTATGGTTCGAGCACCGGTCATACCTCGCTTCTTCTGCCGCTCTTCGATGACTTCCTCATGACCGTTCAGTACGCCGCCCATTTTCTTGAGCCCGCCGCTACTGCCCGGACGCTTCTGCATTTCCTGAAGCTCCTCGATCTTGGCAGCAGCTTTACTCAGATCAATCCTTTCAGATCCGGCATAACTCGCAAAGGAGGCGGATGCTTCACGGTTGATAAATGTCTCTCTCACGATGTATTGATAGCTCATAAAGTTGTTGGCCGTTGGGACTGAAGCTGCAAGCTCGCTGAGATAAGACATGCCGCCGATTTTCATAACATTGGAGCCCGCTCGCTGGACCAGCATAACAAGGTCTACCGTGCCCTCAATTTCATAACAGTACTGGAGGGTTTCAAGGATAAGTGCATGCCGATCGTCTGCGATGAATTCCTCCGGTTTGAGGTAGCAGTCATCCATTAGGTCCGGCTGTTTGATTAATGCGCCGAGGACGGAAGCTTCTGCTTCGTAGCTCATTCTCCAGCACCACGCTTCAGTTGCAACGGCATTGGCGTTGCTTTGTGCTCCCATTCAGCCAGAAGTCGGAACCTTTCCTGCGTCTCTTCCCTGATGAGGTTGGTCACTTCGTTCGAGGTCAATCTCACGATGTCCGCTATATCCGGGAAGAAATTGCTTGAGTCGATATGCCGGTTGAGATTCGCCAGCCCTATGGCCGCATCTACGCTTGCCAAGCGCTCCACCCATAATTCAAGAATTTGCGGATTGCGTCTGAAGTCCGGAGCTTTATTCGGGTAGGCTGCGGATGCCTTCGCCAAGAGCAGTAAAACTTGATCCCTGGTCAGCGCCGCCACCCCCTAATTGGTTTTTAAAGAAATCTAGGTTGGAATCGAATTTATTACCGGATGATTTAGCTAACCCTTCCGGATCCACTGTTGGGTAGTCCTCATAACGCTTCTGGTTTAAAAAAGTGGAAGGGTGAGGAATGTATCTCGCTTCCGTATTAAGCAGCTCGCATGTCTTTGCGAAATTAATCGTATTAGTGATGATTGCTGTATGATCGAAGTCTTCTTCCTTGGATAATTTCTTCCAAGCTTTTAATGCTGCTTGTTTCGAAATCTTTCTTGGGTAGTAAGAATAGAAATCCTCAAACTCCACATTTTCTTTAAAAGATTTCTTTAAAGAACTTTCTTTCTTTGGGGGAGGATTTTTGCCCCTCATAGTAATTACTTGAGGGGAGATTTCTTGCCCCTCATGAGGGGAGGAATCTTGCACCTCATTTTCTTCTATAGGAGGGGAGATTTCTTGCCCCTCATGAGGGGAGGAATCTTGCACCTCATTTTCTTCTATAGGAGGGGAGATTTCTTGCCCCTCATCGTAAATGTCATTCATCGAATCACCGCCTCGAGGAACATCCCATTCCTCGTAATTTTTATTGAATGCAAGCCTTCGAGCGCTCGTCTTCGTGGCAGCCTTGGTCTCGATCAGAACGTTTGCTTTAATCAGTCCGGAAACCACATGTTTGACAGTGCGCTCCGGGATCCCGGTCCTTTCATGGAGAAAGGTCAGCGACAAGTCGTGATCCTTCCGTTTCCAGCCGTAGGTGTTCCGCCAGACAACCATGATTATTCGAAATTGAGCACCGTTAAATTTGAAGTATGGTATCTGCTCCATAAGCTCGTTTGCTATACCGGTGTATTTATCAGGCTGCGGACTTGCCATCGTGCCTCACCTTCTTAGAATGGCAGCCGTTCAACCGCCCGCATCTTTTCTAGGAGGTCGGTCTTGCCAGGCGCCAATATCTCGATTGCCTTGAGCATGGCTTCTGCTGCATCAACCATCCCGTTGTCGCAGAACTGAACGTATTGCTCGAAAATGTGATCATCAGGGGTTTTCTCAGGTTGTTCGGCCGTGTAGCCGTACCGGATCGCGTCCACCAGCTTGATAGAGCCGCCTCTGCCTGCTGCATACTGTTGCAGCTTCGACAAGAAGGGAAATCCGCCGGATGGATCATTGTGTTGTAACACTCTCCAAGCGATATATGCCTTGTCGTCATTGAATGGGCTCTTAGCCAAGTATTCATCCAATGCCGCCGCAATCTCTTTAGGCAATACAACCGGTGCGGGCTGTGCTTTCTGTTCCATTTCGGCAATCTTCAGGCGTAGTCCATCCCGTTCTTTCACAACAGCAGCCAGCTCCAGCCCGGCCGCGCCAAGATCGCCAACCGCTTTTTCTTCCGTCTTTTTGGATACAGACAGGTCGGATTCCAGTTTGTAAATGTAATTGCTGATAGTAATTGCATAAGGGCTATATATGGTGTTGCTGAGCTTCAGCAATGCGTGGCAAACCAAATCTTTGATTGTCGTAGACACATGCAAAACCTCCGTTTAATAAAGTTCTAATTCCCGGTAATGCTTGATGTGCTTGATCTTCTTCGTTGACCGGCAGTAGTCGCAGGACTCGCATCTTTCTGGTTCTGCTTGTCCGCTCTTTACAGCCTTCACTCGCTCTATATGTCGCTCCACGATACCGAGCTGCTGCTCAATCGCTTCATAATCGAAATAGATGATTTCATGGTCGGGTGGGTCTTGCTTCGTCACGACAACCAAGTGAGGGATCAGCCAAACATCGCGGCCAGTAGCAAGCCGTTCAATCTCTGCATAAACCGCCATCTGCAAGGTGTAGCCATAATGGTCGAGGAAGTTCTCATACCGGTTTGCTTCCTTGTTCCAAAACTTGCCGTCAATCTCTTTCAGGGCTTTAAGATCCCCGAACATCCCGACTCCCGGCTGATAGCTGTCGATCATGATTTTCCACTGGATCCCGAATAACTCGGCTGTGAAGATGACTTCCTTTTGCCCGGCCAGCGCCTTTATTGCAGTTGGGTCGGACTCAAGGGTCTGGATCATCTTGTCACAATGCTTGAAGTTCGACTTGAGTTGCCCGGCTGTCGCTCCTCGACTGCTGTATAAGTCCGGATTGGCATCCTTGAATTCATCAAGCGTCCCCTGGTTCCATGCGTGAACGTAGTGCCCCTCGTCAAATGCCGTCTTATCAGGCCGTTCGTACAGTCCGGCGAGCTCTGCCATACTCTTTGCTTCGCAGCCGCCGTATGCGGGCAGGAAGCCTTTGAACTGGCTGACGCTCATGTATCGAAGATTAGCGGCCCGACTGAAGTAGTTATTCGGATTGAGCTTCAGTTGTGGAACCATCGTTGACCACCTCGTACTCCGCATCTACAACGTTCAGCGGGCTTGTCTGCTGTGGCGCAGTTTTTTTGTTGAAGTCAACATCTGCAGCATCCTCGAATGCTCTTGCCTGTTCGATCGTATCGAAGTCCAGTTCAATGTTTTTGCACAGCCGGCGAAGAACCGTCTTCTTATACATCTCTCCGGTGCTTACTTCCCAGGCTTTAGAGAATTTGCCGGTATCCTTGGATTTCTTGGAATAGTTCTCTTTGACATGCTCCATTTCAGCGATGCTCATTGTCTCGTAAAGCATCCCGCCATCATGGAACAAAACTACAGCGAATGCGCCGACAATGTCGCCATTGTTGAATGGAACCGGTGCAAACTGGATTGTTTGCTGACCATCCGTAATGTTTTCCTCGAAGACATCACCCGCCCGCACGAGCTTGGCATAAATGTCTTTCACCTTGCGGACGCTGTACTTTTTAGCAAGCTTGCGTTCGCCTTTGTAGTCGGTTTGGAAGTTCATCGAAGCGCCGTACGGAATCGCGTAGCATTCTTTATTAAAGAAATCGAGCCCTAGGAATGCGCCCTTCAACAGCGTCCTAGCAACGGTTGTCGGCTCGCACTTCTCGATTCCGTAAGTATCTTGGAGCACCGTCATACAGTTTTGAATGAACCGTGTTTTATTAAAGCCTTGCGGCATTGCGTCTTTCTTAGAATCAATCAGTTTTTCTAAGTTGTTGTGGATCGTAATAAGCTGGGTATTAGCGGCCATGTTAGACCTCCTCGATAATTTGGTGACAGTTCCAGCAGGTCAGAGCGTCGTATGTTCTTTGCTGTATAAAGTCCTGAACCGTCTGGATGTATACATCTGCCTGGCAGCAGGGAGAAATTTGTTCTTCCTCTTTCGCCAGCTCCGTGTTAAACTGACTTTGAATTTTTGTTGTCGTGTGGACTGCATTGGGGTAGGAGCCAATCGCAGTCTTTTTTATTGCAACGAGCTCGTCCCATGTTGGGCGGCGTTCTTGCCGTTCGCCCCATAGAGGCCGGCTGAATCGGTCAAGGTTTGGCTCATTCATTGCCGGACCCTTTATAAATGATCAAGGCAGCATGCCAGCCAACCCCATCTTCGTCTGAAAAGGACGTGAATTTGATGTCAATAATTTCAATATCAGCGATACCTGAAAGCTCTTCTAACTGCTCGTTGATCACAGTCCCAAGATCTGCTGAAGGCTTCTCCTGAACAAAGATCGTCCTAATATTCGATGCATTCCCCATTGTCATGCTTCATTCTCCTCTCTTGTGTAATAAGCAGCCGCCTCTTCCACGGTGTTCAGAAGCATCAAGCTAACATTGGAGAAGTCGAGGTTGCCCAACACCGTGCGGAAGTCTGCGTCGCAAATGGCTTCGACCCAAGACCCGCTCATTGTGCAAGAACCTTTGCATGTCCTTCGCGGATCGTCTCTTGCGCCTTGAAGTCCGCCACCATGCGAGCTGCTTCATGACCTTTCAGGATTCCAGTAGCGTAGACCGGGCCGGATGTAAGACCTTTTTCGTTGAGCATTTGAATAAGCGTCATACCCTTCATGCCCCCTTCAGTTTGTTGACGAAGTATACTTGCCCCTTGCCAGTAACCTTTGGCGTCTTGCTCACCGATACATGTCCGTCCGAATGGTTTATAGCCGTTTCCTTAATCTCGAACAGTTCAAGTTCCATTGAGCGCTGCGTCGGCATGTTGTAGTCTGTGCCCTTACGGTTGATCAGGTAGCCATTCTCACGCAACCACTCGAAGAAACGATTCTGACCGATGTCAATGCCGTTTTGCTTAAGTATCTTCGCCAGCTCGCCAACGAGGATGCTTGTCTTACTCGCGGTCACCGCTTCTGCGAACAGTACCTTTGGTTTGTCTTGGGCGGCTTGGAGCATAAGAGCTTCTTTCTCTTCTGCAAGGGTCGCTGCTAGACGTAATGCTTCAGGTAATGATTGTGGGACCAGTGGTCCGCTCAACTGCTGCCGCATCCGGTTAAACTCGCCAATGTACATTTCCTTGAAGCGAGCTGCTTCTTTGCCGGTGTATCCCATGACAAGGAAGGAGAAACCGTCTTGCGTGATGAGGTATTTTTGGTAAGTTCGGCCTCCAACGTCCTTGTAATCGATCGGCGCAAAATTGCGCTGATTAAATTCCTCACTACAATCAAGATTCCGGATGTCGCGAAGTACATCTTTATGGTTTTTGCCGAATGTCTCAGCCACTGTAAGGCTGTCAGTAACTGCTTGTCCGTTTTCGATAAACACAACTGGATTCATTTGATGACATCCTCCTCGCTAAGGTACTTTTTCAATAATTCAATTTCTTCTGAATCTAAAACATCGTTCATAATGAGGTTTTCTTTCTCAGTCATTGACTGCAGCCTCCGTTTCTTCTTTAGATGGCTCATGCGTGAGATTAATCTTGATGTTTAAAGCTGCACTGACTTTATTAATTGATACTTCATTCCAGCGACGATCACCCGATAATAGATCTGAAATATACTGGTGACTGTAACCTGATGCTTTAGCAACATCTGACCTTTTTATGCCTTGTGCTTCCATAGCCTCTTTAACCGCTTTTGAGAAATCCATGTGTTGTTCTCACCTCCATGTCCCACATTATCAAGCCATTAGCTTTATTTGCCAACACTTAAATATCCTTGATTTGCCAATAAAATCGCCTATATGCAACTATATGCTTGATTATGCTTGAATTTTCTAACTATTTTGCAACTAATAGCTGTACTCTTTCGCAAAAATAAAGCTATTAGTTTGATGTAATTTTGTGGCAAAATGTATAGCATAATACCGCAAATAGCTGTATAATATCTTAGAAATCAAATGACCAATAACAACATATAGCTTGATTAATAATTTAGAGAAGTTGAGGTGTATTTATGGAGAACCTTAATAGGATCAGGGAAATTAGAAAATCGAAGAATATATCAGGAGTAGAAGTAGCGAATAAATTAGGTATTTCAACTCAATATTTGTATGATATCGAGAAATATAAAAGAGGTTTAAGTTCAGAGATAATTAGTCAACTTTGCGATATCTTCAAAGTAACTAGTGATTATTTAATTGGAAAATCAGATGTAAATTTATACGAGGAACAAAAAAACCTCTCTTCAGATAAAGAAGAAAGGCTTCGATCCATTTTGCAATTAACAGACAAAGAAATATCAGATAAGTTTCAAGTTATTTTAGATGGAAGAGAATTAACCGATAGTGAGATCAGAATGGCCGTTGCTTTTCTTAGAACCAATCGCCAAATGAGCAATGGTAGTAGTGACAACAGTAACTCTTAATAATTCACGTATTTTTTCGATTTCTTCGTTTGTAATTTCGGAATGTGTATTCAAATTAAGTATATTTTTATCTCTAATTATCATCACCTGCCTTACAAGGAAATGCGAATTTTCGCTAATCAAATTATAGCACAAAAAATGCGAACAGTATGCGAACAAAATAGCGTACATAATATTAAATTTTACGACATTCCTCGACAAAGAAAGGGGACGTTTTGTCGATGCACTTCTCTCGAGGGGAGTGCCTGCTACAGTATTGGCTCGACAAAAGGAAACTTTCCCAGGTAGAGTTTGGAAGGCGATCAGGATGGTCTCAACGCATGATATCGCACTGGTGCAACGATGAACGGAAGATGAGTGTCGAAGCTATGTACACAGCTGCAACGATTCTCGAGATCAGAATGGACCAGCTTTACCGATGGAGGTTAGAAGCTAACGATAGCAGGCCGCGGTTAAAATAAACCGCGCTCTATCGAGCGATATAGAACTTATGAGTTCTAAAATAACCAACTTGTCGAATTTACTCGCATTTTTTTTGGAGACACAAATAGGTAAATTGTTCTATAATAAATTTTATGCTGTACTAATTTTGAGGAGGGGTGTTTCAGGGAGGTGGAAAAGTACATATGGAGGAGAACAAGGGCAGCGGTGATAACCGCACCGAAAAGTTAGATTTAGATGCTGACTTGGATCCTCAAGAACGCGCCGATCTAATTGCACTTATTAATGCAATGATGAAGAAAGACTAAAAGCGAAATTATCCAATTGATCTGCGCCCTACGATGAGGGTTAGGGCGCAGAAGGGTTAATATATAGAAGGTATAGTTTGTTAATGTAAAATATCGGATTTTTGATTCAGAATTAGTCGATGTTACATAAAATCTATGAGGGAAGGAAAGTAACAAATTAACAATCGACTATATGGACAAAGAAAATATTGTTTTGGTCATTTGAAATTTTTTTTGGGATTGTTGTATAAATAAACAAATGGTAATTGGGAATGTATTTTTGGACTTTGTGTTGACTATAGTCAAGAGTATTTTTTATAAATATTGAGCACCGATGGTCTTTGAACTAATGCAATGAAATATAGAATGCCAAATAAAGTGTTAAGTGTTCCCTCAAGCGTTATATAAAATAAAATGCTAGATAAATTGATTTTGTTTGTAGTGTCTTTCATTTTATTAATGGTTTTTTACGCTTTATTATGTGGCATAACATTATATTACGTATTAAGTATTAGCGTTATTTGCCTGGGGTCTTTCCATCAGAGTTTTCTTGGATTTAATTTAGTCGCGTTTCTAATAGATACATTAGAAAAACCCACTCATAATTTGAGTGGGTTTTCTTTTTCATTTGTAGACTTTTTTATTTTGACCATCGAATTCCGAAAAACTAAAATATTGAAATTCAAAAAGAATTGTTTAGCATTACATATTTCTATAGAGATTTTAGATTTATGATTTTGAATTAAAAGAATTTTGGATTTCTAATTTTTCATTTTGATCTATTTTCTCTTAAGTACATCCTCGATGCTCCCCTGTAGCACTCTGAACGATCTCACTCCAATATTGTAACGCCCTGCTCCGTAGATCCATACAATTGGGGCTATCTTCTTGTCACGGGGCTGCCATTCCGCCTGTTCCCACGCGCTGCTGAGGTAGTACTGTTCATAGCGGTTCAGCTTTTCGGCCATCTCCTTAGCGCTGTACACCTTGTTCTGAATCTCCACATAGAAGGGAGCGCCTTTCCAGATCATGAAGATGTCGGGCTCCGGCAGCCCCTTTCCGCCCAGTTTTGGCTCCACTTCGAATTGACGCGGTTGCTCAACACGGTGAGCCTTCTTATAGAAGTCGGCAATAGCCAAGAAGTGGCCGATCTTAGCGGAATCTTTCTTCATGCTAGCCGGCTTGGGAAAATAGAGGTACATCCTGCGCTCTTTGGATACTTCAATCTCTCCAGTTCTTCGGAGCCGCAGCAGGGCTTTATTGGCCTCCGTAACCGGGTTCTTGAGCCCGGCGAAGTGGATCTCCGCTATATCGTCCCGGGTAAGGCACCGGAAGCGCTGGAGGTTCGATATGATCGCCTTATCACGTTCTGTCATTGTAAGCCACCCCATTCAATCGGTTGTTCTTCTGGTGTCTCCTCTACAGGCGGAGAAGGCGGCAACGCCTCCGTATGGCGCTTATACGGCGCGAGGAGTGTCTTTGCCTTGGATAGTTCAAGGTAAGGCGACTGAACAAATTTAAGGCCGTCTAATTTGAACACCATTCGCCCGCGCTGGCTGTTCAGTATCTCCGCTGCCTCCCCGCTGCCAATGGTGATTTGACTGTTTATTTTGTCTTGATGCCGCAGAGCCATCCGGACTGTGAGGTTATTCTTCAGCTTGCCGTCAAGAACCTGGGCGTCCGGACGTTGCATTGAAAGGATCAGGAATACGCCGAGGGCGCGGCCGATAGCGCTGATGTCTTCGATAATGCTCATGATGTCTTTCTCCTTCTTGAGCAGCGCTACCTCGTCAATAGCCAGCACAATAAAGGGGGGCCGCTCTTTCTCCGGCAGGTCCAGGACATTCGCCAGCTCCGCTTTATCGAGCAGCTTGCCACGGTTAATTAGCTCCTTTTGGATCTTCAGCAGCATGGTATGGAGCTTTGGAGCGTCATTAACCACTTCTTCTGCAATGCCCCGGAATAAATGGAACTCTGAGCGTTTTAGATCGGCGCAGTAGAGCTTCATTCGCTCTCCTGCAGTCTTGATAAGGGTGGCGAGAATAGAGCGCACAGTGGCAGATTTTCCGCCGCCAGTCTCCCCGGCAATGAGAAGGTGCGGGAACTCAACCATGTCGTAGAATTCATCGCCGTGCCGGCTGCGGCCAACGTAGATCGGCAGGTGCAGTCCTTTCAGTTTGGGACTGATTTGCTCATAGTCGTAGTCGAACGTCACCATGTCTTGACGGTAGATGGTAAGCACAAAAGTCTTAACCTCTCCCTCGATCTCTACAAGCTCTCCAAAGGCCTGTTTGAACAGCCATAGGTGTTTATGAACATCCTCCGGATTTACGCCTTGTGGGACCGTAAAGACGGCCTGAATACGGTCCTGATATATGCTGACCCGCTGAATCTTAGGCGGAATGATGATGTCTTTCAGCTTGGTTCCAGGTGGTCGTTTGATCGTTTTAACGAGCTGCCCATCCTTGAAAACCTTCATCAACTTGCGGCGGATCACGCTGTCTGGCATCGTCCGCCAGGCCGTCCACGCGGTGTAGAGACTAGCTGCAATCCCGGCTATTTTAGCTCCAGCAATTACTCCAGTAATGCTCATGAGATCGACTCCCTTAGATGCTCGATTAGATGCCTGAGTAACAACAGCACTAGCTGCTCGAGTTTTGTTACTCCAGTAATACAAGCAGTTTTTTAATTCTAGGTTGAATTTTTGATTTTCCTAACAGGCTATTTTGAATAATGCTTATTCATTATTGCCTTATATTCACTCCAACAGATTGAGCCGTCTTCATTGGACCGGCTGTCGACCTCAGCTCGAAATGCTGCGCTTTTCCTGTCCCACTTCCGGTTAATAAGATGAATGTCCAGCTTTGCAAGTGAGTACCCGGCCAGAGCAGCGCCAGCTAAAATGAACAAGCCGCCCATTAGATATGCACCCCAAACATGTGAGCCACATAACGGACACCTTGCCACCAATAATCAAGTGCGATGTACGCCCCGGCCACATAAGAGATGACCTTCACAAATACGACTTTCCCGCCGTGACCCATTTCCTCCATCAATTTAGAAATCACTTCACTACCTAAAGCAATACCTGCGATTTGTAAAACTGGTCCAAGCACTCCCATTATTGTTCGCCTCCTGTTCTACTCCAGCAACTAGTGGAGCAGCTTTTGAAAACAGCATATGGGCACTGCTTGGTCAAATTGCTGGTTTATATCATTAGGGCTTGTATCTTTTTTAATAGATTTGTCCATCCTTGTAGAAACCAGTAATTTGGACAAGGAGCTGATGAATATGTTTAGGTTAGGAAAAACAAGGAGCCGGTTCGGCGAATTCCTAGATCAGAATGGAATAAAACAAGAAGCGATATTAAAGGAGAGTGGGCTAAACCGCGAAACAGTAACTAAGGCATGCAGGGAAGCAGATCCGAAATTGCGAGGCATAACGAAGCAGGCGCTTGTAGATGCAATAAAAAAGTTAACGGGGAAATCGGTAACACAGAAAGATTTCTGGACTTAACGGTGATGGAATAATATAGTAAACTTGTGGAAGCTCAGATAATAAATAGGGAGAGTGTACTAAATGAAAATGGGGAAAAAGTTGGTTGCCACAGGAGCAGTTGCTGCCCTGGTAGTAGCTTCGTTTGGAGCAGGTGCATATGCAGCTACTCAAAAAATCACTTTAATTGTAAATGGCACAGTCGCGAAGGCTGACCCTATTACACAGAACAACACTACTTACGTTCCACTTCGGGCAGCTGCTGAAATGCTCGGTGCTTCAATTGGTTTTGATTCCAAGACAAATACCGTCACAGTAACGAGCAAGGGGAATATTACTGTAGATCGGTATAACGTAGATGACTTTGTTGTTACGCAGTTACAAGCAAAAAATACTGAATACCTAGGTTGGGATGTTTCTGCTGAAGTGGCGAACATAAACGCCAAAACGGTATCATCCGCAACTCTCACAGCTGTTTTTTATGATGGATCTGGAAAACGTATTGGCTCCGCAGTAGCTCCCGTTTCTGATCTTAAATCAAAAGATACGAAACTAATTAACTTCTTGACCACCGACGACCTCACGGGTTATAAGACAGTGAAGTTCCAAACAAACTACGTTTTTTATAAATGATAACTGGGGTGCGATTGTGTGAGAGCAGAACTAAAACACTTTCAATCTGGTCATGTCATATATAGTGAAAAGGGATTTTCTTGGACGACTTTGTTTTTCGGTCCATTCGTCCCTTTGTTTAGAGGGGATTTAAAGTGGTTTGCTGTTATGGTGATAACTGATTTATTACTCGGAATTTTCACTGCGGGTTTTGGCCTCATTATTTCTTGGATTGCATTCGCATGCATATATAACGGTAGCCATATAAGGGATTTAGGGAAGAAAGGATATATCGAAGTTCCGTACCACAGAAATCGAAATCATAATTATCCGATGTAAACGAAAAAAGCCCACCGACCGCATAGGCCAGTGGGCTTTTCTTATTTCCTCGTTAGATCTACTCGTTTGGCTTCCTCATTCCAATTCACGCCTGCTCCTAACGCGTTCGCGACCGAGCGGACCGGAACATAGGTGATACCCGCCTTGCCGTCGTACAGGCCGTCTATGAGCTTCACACCATCAACATAGACGTCGATCTTCTCCATGGTGTACTGTTCCTTCACGGCTGCTGGAGGTTTGGTGTATTTGTCGTAGAAGGCCTTCTCCATCGCGTTGATGTCGACGTTCCCGGTAATGCCCTTTACAGCCCCGCTGGACGTGTACTGGAAGACAGACCACTTATCCCATGTGCTGTTCGCCATCGGCGTTGTTGCTCCGTAATGAGCGACCCACAGCGGCCATGAAGCGAGCTGCTTGCCGAGGTAAGTCTTTGCGAAATTGGCACCGGTATAAATCATCGTTGGATGCCCGGTAAGCCGCTCGACCTCCTGCAGCCAAGCGAAGCACCATGCGGACAGCTTGCCTGCTCCTACCTTCTCCGCATCGCCCTCTACATCGAGAACATGCGGGAAGTCGGCTTTGTAGCCCTTGACTGTATTGGCGAATTTAGTTGCCTCAGCTAAGGCGTCGTTATTCTCCGGATGCGCGTAATGGTAGTAGCCGACTGCAAGGCCGGCCGCCGCGGCTCCTTTGGCGTTCACATCGAACTTTTCGTCGAGCACTGTCTTGCCTTCAGTCGCTTTAATGAACACCCCTTGTACGCCGTCTGCTTTAACAGAAGCCCAGTTAATCGATGTTTGGTGATGAGAAACGTCAATCACCTTAACATTACTTGCCGACTTGGCTTGCATCCTTATCACCATCACCTTTCAGTTGATTGAGACGGTCTTTAATAGCCTGCGGAACCAGGATGTTGAGCTTGCCTAGATTTTCTACGATCGATAAACCTTCGCGGCCCAGGTAAAAGTAAAAGGCGATTGTCCTGAGTACCGGCTCCTGGTAGCCGAAGAGCACATCAAATTTAACGGTTAGAGCGATAACCCCGAGCACGACAATCTTCCGGACGCCGCCCCAAAGCATTGCATCGCTGTCGACCCGCTTGTCCTTGATAGCAGCAAGCAAACCAGTTACATAATCAAAAGCCATAGCGAAAAGCAATGCTTGCAAAGCAACATCCCACCCTCCTAGTGCTGCGGTAATAGTCGTCACCACAATTGCAAATATACCGCCTAATAATGATTCTTTTGGGCCCGATCCTACCGCTGCTGTCGAGATGTTAAGCAAAAGTTGTTTGATCATCAGGTTATTTCCTCCTTATAGGAAGAGCCCCGCTTAGGCAGCAGGGCTCTCATATGCCTCGTTTGTTATTGTCTGAAACTGCTCCGGCGTAATTTTTCCTGCTTCTACAAACACCCGGACCTGAGCGATAGTGTAGAATCCTCGATCGTAGTAGTTCTTGATTAATGGGTACCAGTTCACCTACAGCACTCCCTTCAGAACAAGGTTGAGAATAAGATCGGCCTGCGCCTGCTCCGCCATCTGGAGACGAAGCTGCGTGTTAGCCAACTCAAGCGTTAGCATTGCATTGGCTTCCTCTAAGGTGGGTAGCGGCGCTGGAGGCTCAAAAGGAGCGATGTCGGCCGTCATGCCGTCATCCGTGATCGTAATCGTGACCGCGCCGCCGTTGCTGTGAGACTGCCATATTTGCTCGGACAAATCCTCGTCTTCTATAATGCAGTTCCCGGAGGTTTCCGGCAGTTCATCAACAAAGGCGACCCCATTAGGAGTCGCCCCGAGCAGTTTGCCAGTTTCTTTGTCGTACTCAATTAATAATCTCAATTAGTCCACCCCGCTCAATGTGTTCGGATTGCCAACAACCAGATCACCGCAAACCGTTACGTTCCGGATATATCCGTAAGGTGTGAGGGTGTTGTAGAGTTGAATGACGCTGTTCTCCGGAAGGTATGGAGTGTCAATCGAAACAGCTACATACGTGGCCGAAGATGTGCCCAAGGACAACTCCGGATTTGATTGAACCGCGTCCGAAAGCGTGATGCCGATCCGGCCGCTAACCTGCGCTGAGTTGCCTGCGGTTGGTGAACGCACTTCTGCTTTAATCCGATACCGTCCGCCATACTTGAGCTTGATGACCTTCAATTCCATTGCGGACCCGCCGCGCTCCGTAGGCAAGGAGAGCAGCACATTGTCGCTCACATTTACGTAGTACGAGAGAGGGTCGAGATATCCCTTCGTTGCAGCGTGAGAGTTCGCTGTCGGCGTCGAGAAGTTAGCCTGCCCTGCTGCATCACGTTGGACAATCGCGTTCGCCGTAGCGGCGCTTGTTGACCCGTGAACGCTGGTCGTCTTCGCAGCATGCCCGTCATAGTCAATCCGCAGATTGTCCGCCTTGGCTTCGATGTAATCCAGCCCGAAGTCCTGAATGCCGTTACGGGTTCTAACGTCCGCGATGTCTTGCGTGTTCTGCGCTACCGTGCCACCTAGCGTTGTCTGGTATTCGACTTTGGCGTCCGTGGCGTTCGCGGTGTAGAGGTATTTGTCGAGCAGGATGTAGGTGACGAAGTAGTCGGCGGTCGGATCGTAGTTCACCTCGTCAATTGATGCGCGTTGTTTACCATTTGCCCAACTGTCAGAAACGATCTTCCAGTTGTCTTTCACTCGGTCACGGTAGGCGCCGATAATTTGGCTTGCCGTATTCTTTAATGGCGCTTTCCCGACTCCACCAGTAACAGAATTGTTTGTGTTAATTTCGTATGTTTTATAAAGCGTCGAGTACGCCGGAGTGATCTTTTCCCGCACAACCACGCCCTCAAGCAATTCGATTTGGTTGCCACCCGGAGCCAGCGCGATAGAACCCACATCGCCGGAGATGACTTCCTCGACCGAAGTAGCCAGCACGTAATCGAGCGAGTAAGGCGTGAAGCCTGCTGCCAGCGTTGACGGAACCGTTGTGACTGCGCCCGTGTTGTTCGTTGCGTTCCAGAGCGTCCATGTCTTTGTCCCGGTTCCGTCGTATGGCGTACCGAACGTGCCGTTGTTCATCTTGTAGCCGTAGAAGTATGCCTTTATCTCGCTTGTCGATGGAGTATATGACTCGCCCCAACCTGTGTCGGAATCGTTCACCGATAAAAGTACGGATGCACTAGTGTTATTGTCAACCGACACGCTATTTGCCTCTGTCCCACGGTTTAACCAAGACAATGGTTTGAAGAGTTGGCCGTTAGGCGCTTGTAAATTGACTATAGCCGGTACGGAAGTATTCGACGCGCTGATGCCGGTTAGTGGGAATGCCACTCTTTTGTAACCTGTCATATCTCCGTTCCAACCCCAAGATAACAAACCATCCAACTGCATTCCCGTTACCCAACGCTTAAGCTTGACCAACTGGCCGTCGCGGACATAAGCGGAATCCCGAATAGTGCCGTCAAGGTTAGACGCGAGGATCGCAGGCACATTGAAGTAATCGGCGTTGTATGGCTGGAATGGTGTGGCTACGCTACCTAGTTCAAGTTGCATGTTTGTGAAGGTAAACGTACCAACTCCCGTATTGCTCAAAACAATTTCAATGGATACGGTCCCGGCTGGCGTTGTAAACGTTCTGTTGCTATAGTTTCCGTTTTGGATGTTGCCTATCTGAGTACCATTAGAATCATAAAAATTGATCCTTGGGTAAACCGCTCCAGCCGTCGCAGTCGTAACTACATTCAAAATATATTGTGTAGAAGGAAGTGCGGGAACGCGGATAAAAGATGCTTGATAATCCCCGGTTGAATTTAACGTTAATTTGTACGGTTCGGTTATAGCGGCGTTAGCATGGAATGTCCATCCACCTTCCGTAAATGACGGCAAAAGATTCTTCCCAACCTTCCGCACCGCAGCGCCTTGCAGATGCTTCACGCTGTCCACGTACGGGAATTTGTCCGCCAGCTTGTCGCCGGTGTACTCGGGATCGACTCCAATCTTGTTGTATGTTGTTACATCGACTTCATAGACACGAGCCCCATCAATTAAAAAATCCAAATCGTTATTTGCGGCATTTCCAACAAAAACCCTCAGCACACTTCTGCCTGTGAATTTAACATATTTTGTTTGCCACTGATTCAACAGACTTGCATCCGCATCGGTTACAAGTGGGTTGTTCCAACCACCGCTATCTGAAATCCCCATTCGCATTGGCCCGGATACATATCTAACAGAGTTAAGGCTGATTAAGTAAACGTAATATTTGCTTGAATCAACAGTAAATCCGTCTTTTATGATATTGCCATTTTGTGTTGAAAAGGAAAGCTTTTGAGAGTATGTTCCATTTGCGGCTGTTGTGCTTATTGTACGTGTACCTTGCCCGAAGTTTGTCCATCCATCAGCAAGGCCATCACTGTTGCTATCCTTTTCAAAATTCCCATCATACCCCAGCAGATTAACCAACGTCCGCCCGTAAATCGTAACGTTCCCCGGACTCGGCCCCGTAGTACTCGCGATGTTAAGCCCGCGCTTAAGCACAAACGGGAGCGTCCCGGCAGCCGCCAGCATGTCGTGCGCGTCCGCGATGCCTTGCTCGATCTTGTTCAGGTTGCCCGCGCTCAACGGGGTGCCCACCTGCGTGACCACGCCGGGATTCGCTACTAAATCGACGCTGGAAGATGTCTCATTGCTCTTCGTAAAACGGTTGGCAAACTGTACGATCCGGTCAACCCAATTCGTCTTTTGATATACCACGTTAGACCGCCCTCCTTACATAAAATTCAACTTGCTCGTACGCTTTGAAGACCGTGCTGTCCGGCAACGTGATAACGATGTCCGCGCGGTAAAGGTGATCGCCCTTGGTCAATTCCTCCGGCCCAAGCCAGACGCTCACAATGGCAGCCGCCGCGTCCTCGATGTCACATGCCTTGGCGAAGGTGTCCCCCTTGAGCTCAACAGTCGCGCCGGTCAGGTTGATCGGATTGCCATTCTGATCGTTTATGGTAAAGCGGAACTCCATGTCCGCGCCTTGTACGATATAAGTTCCCGCCATGATTCCCGCCCCCTTATATGAAAGTGTCAACGCCGCAGGTCGCCGCGTATAACGGCTGGCCATCCCCGGCGTTGCGGTACGTGTGAAGCCAGTAAGTCACAGTAGCTTTAATCACAAGCCCCGCGACGTTGACGGCCTCGATAGTCTCGGGCACCGGGGCTCTAATGGCCTTGCTGACCAGTGTCGGGACCGCAAGCGTCTGGTTGTGCTGTGTGATGCAGGTTATCCGTCTCATGCCCGATGCACCTCAATGGTGACTGCTACGGTTAGGCTCTGCGATGCTGTCTTATTGATGATCGCGTCTGAGCTGATAAGCCCGGCATCCCCGATCAGGCCAATAGAGCGGATAGCTCCATTGCCTTCGGCTTCGGAGAAGATGGTCGTCTTCGTCAGCTGATTTCCTGCGATAACAGCCGCCGTGTCTTTCCGGGCCATTTCTCCGCTCAAGCTGGCCGCTCCCGCTGCAGGTTGCGCTCCGCTCGCAACCGCTATGCTCCCAAGGTTTGCCGCGAGATAGGATAGGACGGAATTGATTGTGCTGTCATGCACCTGTCCTGGCATATAGGCCGCCTCCTAACTGTTTGGATATAGAACGAATGTTTCTCCGCATATCGCGGCTCCGCAGTACCGGAAGCTCTGGTAAACCAGCACACCAAAATCCATCAGTAGCTTGACGTTCGTCTCCAGCCGGATGGCGTCTTCCCAATTGAACCGGACGCCTGGCGCCCATGTTTTCGTGCCGGGGTAGCCAGAAGGTGTGATGAACGCCGCCCGGATCGCCTCAAGATTCTGCTCAATCCGCTTGATGCTGGAGAGGTAATCGACGTATGTCTGCGTCCGGTTAGTTACTGATGTCAGCGACGGAATGCTGTATTGAATCGAGTTAAGGTAGGCCGCAACTTCCTTGATGTTATTCTCGATTCGATTGAAGTCCTCTGCATTGATGGAGTCGGTAGAGAGCCAGTCTAATTTAGGAGTAATCCACGCCATTAGCTGACCGCCCCCTTAGCCTCTGTCTGCGCCGTGAGGTAGCCTTGGTAGGTAATGCTATTCTTCGTGATGCGCGCCTTCAGATCGTCTCCGTAGCTGTTCTCGATGGCGATAACGTCGCCCAACTCATGTGCCGGATTCCCGCGCCAGTTGATGCTCGACTTCGCCCGGAACTGTGTCTGAGCGAGAATCCAATCCGCAACCGCCGTCGCTCCGGCAGCCGTGTTTATGAGCGTGTTCTTCTCAAGCTTCAGCGTATCTCCGCTATCCACTCCTGCGGCGCTTACGGAGCTCACGGCGGACGTATCAAGGTCCGTCCAGTAAGAGACATCTACCTGCTTAACGATGCTTTCCAGCACGAACTCAGGCTCGTCATAGGCGTTATCGAAATCAACGCGGTCAGCGACGGTAAAGTCCGTCAATCGTTTTAGCGTGATGGTGCCGCCCCGGGTGATATACACGTTACAACGACCGGCAATAGCCACCATCTGCAGCATGGTCTTGCAGTCCGTTTTCTCTGCCATCGAATTAGTGGAGACGCCGTTTAGCGAAGGATCCAGACTGTAATTCGTTATGCCGCAGGTGGCGAACAATTGAGAGGCCAGCGCGAACAGTGTTTTATCGCTTGGAGCAAGCTGTTCATAATCGTAATTCGCCATAAGGTCCAATGTGGTCCGGGCTGTGAAGGAGGCTGTCAACGCGCCTGCATCGCTGGTCCAGTCGACAAGAAAGTACCTGCCGACCGGTACATATTCGATAAGCCCGCCTTCGACCGGGACGCCGAACTCCGCATCAATTTGTTGCCGTTGCTGCAGGTATTTATAAAATCCGGTAGGAGTCAGGATGTTAAAAGCCCTGTCGCTGTTATCAACGGTGAACCGGAACTCCGGCGAAGGGAGCTGGCCACTTGTCATATCCATCTCCTCTATCAAATCGAAGGAGATAAGGGAATCGTCGGTGTACACTTCGACAATTCCGAAATCGATCTCCAGCACCCGGACACGGCGGTTGCCGACATTCCACTTGGTGATGGTGACCACAATCTTTTTATAATCCAGCAACTCGCCGTGCAGCGGAACGAGTGGAGTTGTGTTGCCTGTCATATCCACACTTGCGATTAGCGCTCCGCCCGCATCATAGGCGCTGACGTTGAAATCGACCGCGTATTCATTGTTGAACGGGTCAAAAGTGATTGATGTGCCCGCGCTCCTGTGCGTCGAATTGAAGGTAATCTCGATGGTCTGAGGAGTAGTGAACACGCCGTCCGCGCCGCAGAGCAACGTACCTACATAACCGACCTCGCCGTTGTTGGCTGGAGTCGTGTCATCGGGAAAAGAAAAAGAACCGTCTAGCCGGAAGCGGTCCTTTTCGAGTGTTGCCAGGTTCCATGTAGCGTCTCGCTTGTTGTCGATAAGCTGCGTGGTGCTGCTGATCAATGTAAGACCGCCGTTCGCCACAATGCTGCTGACGTCGCCTGCTGCAGTGATGTCTACGATATTGAAGGTGACCTTGCCGGTGACGCGTCTGGTAGGCGCGTAGATCGCTTCTTGAAAGCCTGCTGTTACTGGATACATAGCGCCTACCTACCTTTCAATAAGATTGAACTTAACGTCTTTGTAGCGGATGATTCCGTTAATATAGTCCATTGCCGGAGCCGAACGGTCGCCCGCGTAGAAGGAGGCCGTCCGGAATTGCCCGGTCTGCGGATTAAGGTACTTCACATCGAAGAAGTTTCCGGAGACGGCTTGCAGCAGCTTAGCTAGATCTGCCGCGCTCAGGTAAACCCATTGCAGATCGATTTTATCCTTGGTGGCTATGAGCTCTTTAATCATAGTCCCGCGCGCGTTCCGGTTCGATTTTACAAGGTCCTGCTTTGTCACGGTGTACCCGCCTGGAGAAGGAGTCGGCATTACGACTCCGTTTATGGTTAATAGAGGCTGGCTCAATTACCTCACCCCCCTGTTGCTACGATCATGGAGCCGCCGATTCGGCTGCTCTCTTTTTGTGTGTATGGTTGAATAACCCGGGCGAGCTCCGTGCCGCCAACCTGGATGACAATGTCTCCACCGCCACGGCTTCCGCCTTGCCCCATCTGCATAGCCGTCATGACTGCGGTGCCGAGTGCGCTGGCGATCTTGTCCGTAAACGAGGTGTTCTCGAGAGGGACAATCATCTCTGCACCAGCCTCGCCGGCAATGTAGTTGCCCATATTCGTTTTACCATCCACGATGCCACCGCGAGCGAGTTTCGGGATCTTAGGAATATGGAAGCCAAAAGACGTATATCCGAAGAGCTTTGTCACCCATTCAGGCACATCAAGCTTTATTGAGTTAATCCCTTCTATCATGGTGTTGATGCCATCAATGATCATATTAAGCGGGAATTTGACAATGCCCCACAGAGACTCAAAAACTCCCTTGAATATCGTTTGAACGCCTTCCCACGCCGTTTTCCAATCTCCCGTAAATACACCAGTGATGAAGTTCATGAGGCCAATGAAGATGTCCTTAGCGCCTTTTATTATGGTGCCGATGGATCTGAACGTGTTGTCAAACACGCTAAAGAAGACATCCCCGATATATGAAGCAAGTGGCTTCAGCACAGTATTCCAGACAGTAGTCAGCACATCGCCGAATACGTTGAATGCGGGCGCTGCATTGTTGACAATGAAGTCGCGCAGTGGCTGCATTACCTTTTGCCAAAGGAAAGTAAGGACGGCGGATACCGCTTCTACAGCCGGTCCAAACATTTCCTTCAATGCTTTGCCTAGCGGCACGAGGACGTTCTCCCAAAGGGATTTAGCTGTCCTTGACACAACGTCAAACGCGATAGCCAATTCGTCGGCAAGGACGCTGGATAACGGTCGCAGCACCCCTTCCCACAACGCCTGCATGAACTCCCCGAATGGCACAAGGACGTTCTTCCAAAGCCATTCAGCGGCAGTCTGTACGGCTTGCCAAGCTTTAGGCAGTACGTCCATAAGCCACGCCCCGAAAGGCTTCAGAATGTTGTTCCAAAGGTCTTTCATTGCGTCCGCGAACTTGTTCCAGTATTCAACGCCCTTTGTCGCCAGCCAGTCGCCCATAGGAACGAGAGCTTTCTCCCATAACCACTGAGCAGCCTCGCCGATTGCCTTAAGGATCCCGTCTACAAAGCCTTTGAATTTATCATTCGTTCGGTAGAAATAAACGAATGCCGCGACGGCAGCTGCGATTGCGATTGCGATTAGGCCGATTGGTGACATAAGAAGCGCGAATGCCGACCCGATGCTGGACATCGCGCTTGTTACACCTTTAACGATGGCTCCCCACTTGCTGATCAGGAATGCTGCCGCGAGAGCTGCACCAATGCCCGACAGTGCCGCGATAATGATGTCTTTGTGCTCCTTGATGAAGTCGGACATACTGCCGATAGCCGCCTTGACTTTGTCAGCCATAGCTTTAATCTTTTCGGATACCGCGACAGTAGATTCGGCAAACCCGCCCATATCGAGTGGAGGAATCGTTGTAGCGCCTAAGCCGCCGTCCGCAGCACCAACCCCATTATCCCCTCCACCGGTGTCGCCGGAGTTATCGTCGAGGTTGTGAGTCTCGTCAAAGCTTGCCAGATTGCTCGCGGCTTTCTTAGCGGCCTTACCGGCTGCTTTATAGGCGTCGCCGAGATCCCCGACGGCGGCGGTTTGTGCTCCTGTCACTTGCGTCTGAGCCTGTGTCTGCTTCGCCGCGCTCTTGCCGAACAGGGCTTGCGAGAACTGCGCCACAATGTTCATGACGTATAATAGCCCCTGCGCCAGCTTCGTCAGGATTGGAAGAACTACGTTCAGGATTGGTAAAAAGACTTGCCCCAGCGCCGTCTTTACGTCCTTCAAGGTTTCGGTGAACATCAGCAGTTTGGTGCTTGTATTGTCTGCCACTGTGTCTCCGTATTTCCTCGATGCTTGCTCAAGGATTGCAAAATACAGAATCTGCTGCTGCGTTTGGAAACTCAACTGAGACCACGACTTATCGCCGGCAAACCGCTTGAATGCTGCCGTAGACGTCAGCATGGATTGATTGATGTTAATGCCCAGGTCTTCAATTGCGTCCGTCTCGCCCAACAGGCCGGAACGAATGCGCTCTGTTACGTCTTGCATGCTGCGCCCCTTTGCTGATGCGACGACGCCGGCAGCCTTCAGAAGGTCTTGAGTTTTCCTCATCACATCATCCGTGCCGCTTGCAAAGCTGCTGATTAGGTTGCCAAATGTCGCTCCGTATTGAATCGCGCTCGTCCGGCCTAGCCCGAATGCCCTTGCTCCGCTCTTGGCCCAATCATCAAACGCCTTCGCGCTGGTTCCCATTTGCCGGTTAATCTGCTGGACCGCTGCTTCATAGGTCATGGCTTGCTTGGCTGCATCCTTAAACACAGCCCCGATGCCGACAGCCGCCAATGTCGCGGTGATTGCCTTCATCGCTCCGGAAACCTTGTTCTTGAAATCAGCTATGTTTTGTTGAGCCTTTTTCATTTCGTTCCGCATACCGGAGAAGTCCGCCCCGGCGCGGATCATTAGGTTTTTTACTACTGCCAAAGCGCCTACCTCCTTTCGTAGACAAATAAAAAAGGCGCTCGATTGAGCACCTAGTAAGTCGTGCCGCCGAGAGCCTCGTTTAGTCGTTTCACCTCCGCCAGCATATCTGCAGCGGTTTGTTTCTTCGCTTGTTCTTTCTTGTCTGTGCCGAACACCTTGTCCGCAGAAGGGAACTTCTTAACACGGTTGTAAAGTGCACTAAGGTAAGCACCTTCGACGTGTCGGCGGTCTTCTTTCTTCTCCCGGGCGACCCATTCCTCAATCATCATATTGAGCTCATGAGGGGTCATCTCGTCATACTCATGCACTTTTAGGCCGATCCGGAATGCCGCCCGCATCGATTCCTGCCAGTCGAAAGGGGTATCTTCAGGCGGTTCGTCGCCGTCTACTTCCCCGCCAGCTGCTCGTTTCCCTCAGTGGAAAAATCACCAAACGCATTGGAGAACGCTTTTTGCATCGCTTCGATGATATCGGAGAACTTAGGAGCTTCGTCGAGCAGGTCTTCCATTTGGTCGAGCTTAAGATCCTCGCCATTCTTTTGTGCGTCAGACAGCAGGCCGCAGTAAAGGAATTTCTCGACTTCCTCCAGATCGAAGCTGTTAGCCTCCAGGTCCTCGATGCTCTTACCTGTGATTGCGGAAAGGCGTTTCAAAGCCTTGTGGCCGTACCGCAACTCGCGAGGACGATCCAGATGGATAATGACAACATCGTTATTGTTCTTGTTTTCGCTTGGCATGAATGTTCCTCCTCAAATATATAAAAGCCGGAGCAGAAGCCCCGGCAATGGATTAGGCCGTCTTAACGACTACGACTTCGTATACTTTCGTTGTCTTGCCGGACTCTGTAGCCAAGATCGTGAGCTTTTTGCCGGCGTTCAATGTGACAGGGATTGCAGCGGACGCAGCAGCGCTGGTAAGAGTCTGCGAGAGTACACCATCAATATACAGGGTCAATGTGTGGTTAGCTGCTGTAGCAGTCACTGTAACGCTTGTTGCGGTCACGCCGCTGAATGTGTAGCTGTAGTTGCCGTTCGCAAATGCCGGTGTCAGAGCGCCCCCTGCACCTACGAGAGACAATGCTGTCAAACCGCCGGAAGGTGTAAGGCCGAGTGATGGGGCTCCAGATACTTTGATCGTTGCCTCGAAGCTGACTGCCTCCTCAAGATCGGCGCTTGTGGAGAAGCCTGTTACGACTCCATTGAACGACCAGGATGCGCCAAGGGAAGCGAATAGGATAGTATAAGTATCCGTTGTTCCGTTCTGAAAAGCTGTGTAAAGCGCGGATTGACCGCTGTCGCCGGGGTTAAAGAAACCGGAAAGACTAACTTCGCCAGCGTCCTTGAATCCTCCGATAAATTCGCGGTAACCGCCATTGCTATCCAGTGATGTTACGTCAATCGTATCTGCGGATAATTCGAGACCGCCGATAGATGTGAGCTCGGCAACATAATTGGAGCCGATTTGAATTTTTGTACCAACTGCTCTTTTTGCCACTTGGGTTCCCCCTTAATAGTAAACTTGAAATTCAATAACGCACCGGTGCAACTTCGGCGCTGATTCGTATAGCTCGACAGGCGTTTCGTATGTTAACTCCTGGATATATGGACCATCTGAACCGATCTGCCGTTGCTCAAATGATTCAAGGACTGCAATGACGGCTGCTGTAACTTGTTTCATGCTGCCGTATGTTGGGCAGATGATATTTAACTCAACTGGAACGTTTTTGCCCCCGATATACCCGTTCATGCTCTTCGTCGGCACTCCATAACTCGATTCATAGACCACGTATGGAGCCTTAGGAGCGTTCGTGGCATCAAGTGGGTATATCTTATCAGCCAGCTCAGGAACAGCGCTCAATTCGGCTGTCAGAGCCTCTTCGAATGTCATAAAATCACCCCCCTCTCATTACCTTCATGACTTCTTTGCCGGCAACCTCGACTACCTTGGCCTCAATCGCTTTAACGTTGTTTGTTATGGCATTTCGCAAGTAGCGGTAACCGGGGATGTAGCGGCCGTTTTCAGTCATGAATCCGTACTCCTGGGAGGCCGGATAGTAATAGCGGGTGCCGTCTTTGGCGTACTTCACGAATAAATCATTCTTGGCCGGATCCATCATGATGTCATAAACCTTCTTGCCAATCTTCGTCCGGCGCTCAGCCTTGAGCACAATGCCCTTTTTCAATTCGCCTGTATCTTCTGGCGCGTTCTTCCGGGCTGCTTTCAACGGAATTGTCGCGCCCGCCCGGGCTGCCTTTGTGACAACCTTCTGCGGGACGCGTTCCAATTTGTTCATCATCTTGACGAGGTCGTCCATACCATCAATCTTGAAGCCCTTGTCCTTAGCCACCGTCTACGCCTCCATTGGGAAGCGAGAGCAGATAAGCTCCAGTTTCTCACCAGTCTTCGAAAAGGTTCGGATGATGTGATAGACATTTCCCTCGTAGCACAATTGGGGCTGGTCAGCATATTCCTCCGCCCGCACTTCGAATACGATTTCCGGCTTCATGCCGGCCGCTGCAGCTTGGTAGAATTCCGACTGCCGAACTGATTTCTTATTAGCGAGTATGGGTCCAGACTTAATCGGTTCGCCTTCAACAACTTCGCCATAGCCGTTGCGCCCCTCAGTTGGCTGTAGGAGCTCGACAACATCCTTCCACATCATGACGGTGTCACCTCGACCGTATACTCCTGTGAAAGCGTCAGGTGAGCCTTCAGGGAGTCGTAGGAGGCTTGGAGCCGTTCTGAATCTGGATTGTCGAAGCCAAAGTTAGCCTTGCAGTAGACCGTCACCGCCCGCTTAATCAACGGATCGGTTAAGTCTTCTGTTTTGGCCGGGGATGCGCCAGATAAGCGCAAGTCGTTTTTAGCCGCCTCGATAAGGTCGTTAATCTCGCCATCAAATACCGTGTTGCCCCTGCTGATTCGCAGCGCCGCTTTCATTTCGTCCAGTATCGCCACGATCATCCCTCCAAGGAGAAGGGGCTGCAGCCGTTACCTGCAACCCCTAAGTCAATTAGGCGCCCTTCTTGATGATCAGCACGCCGTCAGAATCGACCAGCTTGCCGTCAGCAATGAGGATGGCCTTGTCTACCCATTGGTTAGTGTCGTGATCCAACCAGCGGTACATTTGAAGCTGCATATTGCTGTTCACGGCGTAGTCGGAAAGCTTGCAGAAGATAGCGATAACGTCGCCAGTTGCAGCGGCGTCGTACGGCTTGATAACGTCGTCTTCGACCAAGATAACCTCTTTGCCGCCGAAGCGCTCCTGTGGGCCGTCTGTGATGCCGTAATTAACGCGACCAATCGGCTGTCCGTCAGTTCCTACCATGCCGTTGATATAGCCGTCGAACGTGCCGGATGCCATGATAAACGAGCCGCCAGCGCGGTAGGAGAGAGGGATCTTCGCAAAGACTTGCTTCTGCCATGCATCCCATTTGCCGATGTCGGTCGAAGCAACAGTGATCTTTTGACCAGCAGCAACGCGAGTATCGACGGTGATACCGAGCGGCTGACCGGAGCCTGTACCTTTGATGATAGCCAAGTCCATAGCTTTGGACATTGCTTCTGCGATGAGATCGATGATTGTTGCTTCGAAGCTTTGCAAAGTAACCGTCTCAGCAAGCAGGGACGTTGCGACTTTGCACTCGAGGCCGAAATAAGTAAACGTGATGGAAGTGTTCGCAGTAACCTTCTGACGGTCAGAAGTAGCAGCTTCTGTAATCCAGGAAGCGGCAGGCTTGAGCGACAGAATAGGAATTTGTACGCCGCCTTTTACATTCAGCTTGCGGACGCGGCTGAAGATATGTCCGGTTGTGTAAAGCTTTTTGAGAATTTCGTCCAGAATTGTAGTAGGGACGACCGCCGTAGCATCAGCTACAGTTGTTTGGGCATTAGCGCGGTATTCATGACCTTGGAATTCAGGAGCCATAACACCCGTCTTGGCGTATTGCATGAAAGCATTACGGTATTCCATAGTGTTAAAGCGATCAGATACAGCAGCAGGTGCGCCAGCCGCAGCAGGGTTAGGAATCGGCGCTGCGCCAGCAGGCAGTCCCGCCATCAAGGCGTTACGAGCTTCGATTTGCGCTTTCTCAGCGTTCAATTGATCAACTTCAGTCTGCAATGCCGCGATGTCTACTTGTCCATCACCCGCCAGCAAGGAGCGGATTTCTGTCATACGAGCAAGGATTTGTTCAAGACGATTCATGGATAATTTCCTCTTTTCGTTTTAGAGTGTGTTCAAAAATAAAAGCAGCCTTTGACGTTGTTCAGCGTCACGGGCTGCTTGTTTTTCTTTTTCGACTTCCGCTTCAAAGAAGCTGCGAGCCGATATATTGGTGTCATCGTAAGCCGGAATCGAAACGGCGGATACGTCATAAACCTTTTGAATTTTCGTGATGGTACGTGTTCTGGTTGCCTGATCGTACTTATCGCCGCCGGGCGCTACCTTGAAGCGGAAGCTCATTTTGTCGACATATCCGTCATGGATCTCTTGGTGAAGTGTTCGTCCCTCAGCCGTACCACCGAGTCGCGCCTCAATCTTCAAGCCGGTATTATCAACCGCCAACTGCAAGGTGTTGTTCTTGGTGCGGGCCATTACTTTACCTTTGTGGTCGTATTGGAAAATCACATCCGACATATCAGCGCCGTCAAATGCGCGGGCGTCAATGACTTCCTTGTATTGCACGCCGGCGTGTTCGAATAGTACAGTCGGAGAATTGAATTTTGCTGCGTAACCATCAGCAATGTATCCAGGTTCTCCCTCAACCAATGCCCGCGCTTCAACGTTAAACGTTCGGATTAGGCGGTTGTCCACCATCGTCATTTTTGTCTTCACCCCCTTTCGGTGCCGTTGCCGGCTGTTTATTCACCTTGCCAAGCTGGTACTCACTGGCCTTGTCGGCGTCAATGAAGTTGAGGCTCATGATGCGCTTCTCGCCATCTTCAATCGGAGGAAGGTTGAATACTTCAAGCCCCTGATTAATCGACATCATGCCACGGTCGACCAGCGTCTCGATGATTTTAACCTTCGTGTCGTTGCTGGCGTACTGGAGTCTGTTGGCTTCGAACACGATCTCATTTCCGTGACCTTGCTCTCGTTCGCTGAACACCTTAGCGGTAAACTCAAGGCCCATCTGCAGGGCAAATGGCTCGATCATGGACTCGTAGAAGGCTCCCCACTCTGCCTCGTTGTACTTGGATTGGACGATTTTATCGTTGGTACCGAAGTAGCTGTTAACCTTGTTCTCCATCGCCATCATTTGCTTGTCATCAATCATTTTCGGATCGTTTTTAAGCTCTTGATATTCGGCTTTTGAATCAGTCGCAGCAATACCGCCATTATTGGCAGCTGACAAATAATCAGCCTGGAACTTATCGGTCTGAGCCTTCATATCTTCTGGTTTTAACATGCTGGTAAACTTCAAAATGCCCCGAATAAACGCCGATGACTTAACCGCGTTGGCTATGCCTTGATTCGTGACTGCGATAAGGTTAAGGACCGGATTCAAAGCCTTTTTATTCGATTCGCCCCACATATCGTCGTTGAAGAAGAACCGTCTCAAATGGATGATATCGAAATAAGGCGCGACGTACTGCTTGCCGTCATAAAACCGGAATCTTACATACATTTCGCCTTGGTATTCCAGCAGCTCTACGCCAGCCGAATTAAGCGGATAGAACCCCTCAATTTTGTTCATGGCATCACGGCGAACCCACACAAACACGTTGTTGCTCATTAAAAACTGAGTTGCTAACCGGTAGTAGAAGATATAGGCGTTCATGAACCGATTCGGCCTTACTTGTAGCAGCCATTCAATATTAGAATTGGTTGGCGGGCCGATCTGACCGTTTATTTTTCGAATGTGTTTCGCCTTGAGCTTGCCGACATTCCTCGCAAACGCATCGACCGTCGACCGAACCGTATCGCTGTCATACCCATCCCCGGCGAAGTCGTAGAAGGTCGGCGAGCTGTTAAGCATCTGCATCTGCGTGTACTGCTGTGGCGGCGGCTGCCTGTTTGTGCCAAATACCATCTGGAAGAATGATCGTTTCTCTTTCAATGTCTCACCTCCTTCCTAACCAAAAGCGCTTTAACCAATCTCACCCTTTTCATACTGTTGGGCAAACTGCTCAATAGGTCCGATAATTAAGCATTCCTGAATAAACTCAGGCGTTAATTCGCCAGTTACGCCAATATCAGAACCGCTATCGAATACGATAACAAAAGCATTAGATTCAATTTCTTCGATTTCCCCGTTATCGTTTGTGATTGTGATTCTAGCCACAAAAAGCCTCCTTTCTAAATTAGTGCTTTGAAGTCCGTCATCTTGTTGAACAGAACCGTATAAGCGATCAGCAGCGAGACAGTACCGTCAATCCGCGCCCTCTGGTTCTTGCCTTTAATCGGCCTGACGTTATCATTGTCATCAGACTTAACAACCGTGTTCGTCAAACACCAAAGAAGTAGTTGGTTCTTGTTGTAGTTAACCCGATTGGCACCAAGATCAGCGGCAAGCTCCTTCATTGGCTGTGATAGCGTCTGATAGCCTTGGCGGACAACCTCCATATTAAAGCCAACTTCACTCATTTCATCGACCCAATACTTGCTATTCCACGGGTCGTAACCAATCCACACCGGTGTTATGTCATATTCCTGGTGCATTCGTTGGAACCAGGCTGTCACATCCTTATAGTTAACCTTGTTGCCTTCGCAAATCGTCAGCCAGCCGCGTTCCAGATAAAGATCATAAGGGATCTTGTCCTCCGTGACCTTCTTCTCAAGCAGTTCCTCTGGAAGGAAGTATTGCTGTATGGTGTATATGGTCGGATCGTCTGGCCGCATAACGAGCAATGTGGCACAGGTAAGGTCCGTTGTACTGGATAAGTCGGCGCCGCCTACAGCGTAAGAGCCACGCAGCATCTCGATGTCATAGAGCGCATCGTTTCGAGCTTCTTCATATGTCAACCAAGCCTCAGCCGAGGTCTCAGGAATATTAAAATCTTTAGTCAGAAGGTTCTTAACCAGCATCGGGTTGGCTTTTGCCTTGGCAACCTTCGTAGCTAACTGATCGGCCTTCTTGATAGTTCCAAGCCCCGGGTTCGCCTTAGACCAGCATGCCGGGTCCTTCCATTCTTCACGGTCATCTAGCTCGTAAATGATGGGCAGGAATCGCTCATGCGGGTCTTCTTCAGGCGGATCGTCTAGCCGGTCAATCTTCTCTTTGGCTTCGTCATATTTTTGATCGTAGACGCTGCCCCGGACCGTGCCTGCCGTCGTGATCATTACAATAAGCGGTTGCTCCCGGGACGTCGTACCATCGACGATAACGTCATACAGGTTCTTGTCTTTCCATGCGTGAATCTCGTCCATCATCGCGCCGTGTACGTTCAGGCCGTCCAGCGTCTCGCTGTCGCTTCCGAGCGGCTTGAATGAGCTATCGTTGGACAGTCCGACAAGCTCGCTCACAAGAGGCTTTATGCGCTTCCTGAGCGATGGGGATTTATTGACCATACGCTTCGCTTCAAGCCAAACGAGCTTGGCCTGGTCTTTCTTCGTTGCGCAGGCGTAGACTTCCGCGCCCGCTTCCTGGTCCGCAACCTGCAGGTACAAACCGATACCGGAAGCAATCGTCGACTTGCCATTTTTCCGACCAACGACAAGAAGCACCTCGCGGTATTTGCGGGTGCCGTCAATTTTATGGATGAAGCCGAATGTCGCGGCGATAAACGCCTGCTGCCACGTCTCCAGCTCGATGGATCTGCCGCCCCATTTGCCTTTCGAGTGCTTGCAGAAGTTCTCGATAAACTCAATGGCGTGATTGGCATGCCTGGCGCTGTATTCGTAAACGGAAGCGTCGTCGTAGACGTCGGAGGCGAGCTTGCTATACATTCGGCGGACCTTCTCGCCAACCATTACCTTGCCGGCCTCAATTTGAGCCCAGTAATCAAGGATCGGGTTATGTTCAAGCGGGTAAAGCTTAAGTGCTGCGGTCATCGGCTATCAACCCATTCGTCATATCCATCGCCCTTACCATTACCAGTGCCGCCCCCACCGGCGTCCGGATCAGGCTTCGGTAAAAGGTCAGATAATTGCTTGATTATGCTCTGATAGTTCTTGTTGAGAGAGTTGTACAACTGTGCTACTGGCCGGACACGTTCGAATGATGGCGCGCCTTCCTTTTGCTTGAATTGTTCTACCGATCCGCCCTCGTTGATGTCCTGCTCGTAATCCTCAAGCGTAACGCGCATGTAGGCAGCCCGACGTATGAGCCCGGCAGCGACTATTTTCGCATCACTCGATAACTTATCGAATATCACCTTAAGTCTTTTCTCCTCGAGGGTAACTCTGGCTTTCTTCGCGCCAATCTCTTTATTCTTCTGTTTTTCCTCATCCGTCAATTTTTGCTTAGGCATTTTTTCACCTCCAATTAGACCCCCTCCCCCTCGCGCGTGACCTGTGTGTTGTTTGAATGGGGCACATCGGTCTTAGCCATCGCCTGTTCGCTTTTTCGAAAGGGGGGGTCTTGCCCTAAAATTTCGAAACGCTTTAGCTGAATGAAGTGGCGAAAAGTCAACAATTATTTTTCTTTTTTCGAAAGTTTTTTGGAATATTTTCGATTAATTCCTGAACACACCGATGATGTAGTGCATCAATAATCGTCCATTGGGATAGGTGAAGTAGGCAGCTCTATTCTCCCTTTGTGCAACCCACTTTGTAATTAAATCGTTCTCGCCTTCTGCTTCTTCAACAGTTGCATGAACATACATAGGCATTGCATTACCTGCTGCAATCATAATCGTGTAGTTTCTAAGCACGACTGAATCCTCTCCCAACAAGTATTAGGTTGCCTTGCTCATCAAACGCTGTGCCCTGTGCTGTAATAGGCTCAGTACTGCCATGGTGCTCAGTGTTGTGGCATAGCTGGCACACGTACTCCAGCAGGTCATGATTGAGCGATACGCTCGGATCGTTAATGTTCTGAGGTGTAAGGTAAACCGTGTGATGGACAATGTAGCCGGCCTCACCACACCGTTCACATAAGCCGTGTACAGATTCGATATAAGCAGCTCTACATATCCGCCATGCTTTGCTGTTATAGAACTTACGAGCCCATGGCTTCATTTGCCTTACCTAAAAGCTCAACCAACTTCTCAGCCTTAGCTAGAGCGACATCAAGCTCTGATGTATCCACGCTAATCTTGATCTCAAGCGGCGGTCTTTTTACTGCTGAACTGCAATTAGGCGGACCGAACAATTTCCCGGGTTCAAGTTCAGACAGAGGAACGATCACTTCTCTCTCCCCATTACCAATCGTTTGCAATGCTTCTTTCGAAACGATTCCTCCTGGATGCATTTTAGCCACTGAAGCGACTGCTTTTAGCAAAATTCCGCACTTAACACATGCACGTCCTTCTAAATAAGGAAGCACCCACTCGCCGCCGCATTCTATACATTCGTAGCGGATAAAAGACATAAATCCAACCCCTTTCTCAGGCAATAAAAAAAGCCACTCCGCAATGTGAGTGACTTCAAAGGATATAAAGGATATAAGGCATGACGTGCGCTTTGCTCGTCACATAAGGCATGGTAGCGCGTAGAACGCGCATTTATATTAAAAGCATACGCTCCTTTGTAACTTTGGAGATAAGAAGACAAGACCATTTTACACATGCCCCAAAATGGCGGTCAATGGGTTTTGCACAAGTTCTCCACAAACGCCGTGGAGTTTTTTATTGAGCATGCCAATTACTGAATTCCAGGAACATCAAGTTGTAATGCTTCTGCTTAATTCGAGCGCTTTTGGTTCGTTTGTAAATAACTGCGCTTCTCCTCAATTTTGGATCATTGCTTTGTTCACAGAATAAAATCACAGATTTCTTAAACTCCTTGAGAAATGTATTTGCTGCACCTGCAATAGATTCAACAATTGGCCGGAACGTAACGGTTAATTGCTCAACGACTCTTTTCAAATCTTCTTCTAAAGACATTTGCATCACCGCCTACAATGAATTTTCGTTGACCATATTGATCTAAATATCTTATAATCAAATCAAATCCGGAAGCACCGGTAATTAAGACAAAGAGCCAGCGGGAAAGCATCCAGCGTGGCTCTTTTTATTTGAAATCCACTCTTGCTATATAAGCATCCCGCATCGTCGCCATTTCACGCTTAGCCACATGCCGCTGCAACGTGATGTTATGAACGTACCCCCGCAGCCGGACCTCGTACTCTTCGCTGTCGTCGTTCTGCTTGACCTTGGTGATTTGCATCTTCAGCCGGCCAACGTTCCTGCGGCTAAGGTTGATATCATCCTCAATCAGCTCCAGAGCCCTTTTACTGGATTTGACGAATAGCTCGCTGAGCGTCATGCCCTCCGCTTTGATCTTATCCATGTTGTTCTTAACCATGTTCTTCACAAAGGGCAAAATGATGTAATCCCTGATCAAGCTGTATTCCTCGTCAGACATTGACTGGCCGTTCATTTACAATCACCTCAAAAGCGATTATATACGAACGGTTGTTTGTTGTTCAAGAATAAATGCCGATAAACTCAGACGAAGTAAGACTCAGTCATTACAAACTCGGCAAGTTTATTTTTTCCGTTACCTTTGATAAGCCTCGCAAGTTGTGTCACTAGGTTGAAGGAATTTCACCTCACAAGCCAAGGTCGGTTGCCACCCGCACGAGCAAGGCTGGCTGATCCGAGACGTTGAGCACCCACGCCGATGCTCGATTCTCAATTTAGGCATAAGAAAAGCGGCACTGGTTACTAAACAGCGCCGCCCGTTTCTCAATTTCCTATGATACAAATATACCACGGTTAAAAGCCAATGGAGCACAATTCACAAGTAATTTCAAAGCATTTTAGAAGCATTTAAAATTTAATGATCAATTACAAGAAACTTAAGCGATTTTATCTAAACCTGAAAGGGACTTTTCAAAGTTGGCAATCACACTGAATCTCGAGTCACAAGGTCACAAAAAAGGTCACAATTTTTAATCACGGTCAGATATTGTTAGTCATCCACAGAAACTTTTAAGCACGATCAAAAACGAGCGGAACGCTTGTCCATACTGGGTTTTTCAGCATTACCAACACAATAATTCTGACATGCAGATTACACATAAAAATGTGCTCCGCACATGATATATCCTCTATCCGTGGAGATGGAGAGCAGGGTTGTTTTCGGCAGCTTCACCTCAACGCCAAGCGCGGTAATACCGTCCCCGAGAGGTATAGGAACCATTCTCATCATTTTGGACACCTCCTTTACTACAGGCCATGACAGGTCAGTTCGAACCGCAACAACATTATATGCAGAAGCTGCAAAGCAGTGTTGGTTTACTTGCTTATTTTTAGGACTATGTGTCCAACCTTTTTGATGATATATTTATAAAGACATTATTAATTTTTAGTCCGGAGGAACTATGAAACCAACACAACCGGCCCGCACAAACTCATACGTATTCCAGGTTGAATTGCTCGTTGAAGGGGACAGCAACGCTGCTGCCTTGGAGAAGCTTTTGAAATCGCTTAACCAAGGCGCTTATGCCGACTATCGCATACTTAACGGAATTCAGCTCGGACAGCTTATCGATCAACGTAAAACGGAACTGCCCGGCAGCCAGCCGGTTCCCGTACCTCTGGCCGCGAAGTCAGCTGCCCAAGCAAATCCGGCTCCTGTACCTCCCGCCGCTTCCGTCGCTTCTGCCGTTCCCTCATCCGGCAATGGACTCGATTCCATCCGGGCATTTATGAAAAGCAATAAATTGATTCGCCTCATAGTGAACAAAGGACTTGGAATCAAGCTCAGCATCCCTTGCCGCATTCTAAACATAGACGAGGAAGGAAATCTGATTACGGTCTATCACGTGGACGAAAAGCAGGTCTATACGTTCAGGCTTAATGAGATCGAGGATTTCCAAGATTAATAAAAAGAAGCTGCCCTCTCGTATTGGACGAAAGGACAGCTTTTTTGTTCGTTAGAAAAATTATTGAATGTAGGCCGCTCCAAGCATTTGCTCGATGTCAGCGCTTGACACCGGAGGACTCCAGAAATAGCCCTGCATCTCATCGCAGTTATGTTTCCGTAAAAACTCCATCTGTTCTTCGTTCTCGACGCCCTCGGCAATGACCTGAATGTTCAGGTTATGCGCCATTGCGATAATAGCCGCAACAATCTCCGCGTCGCTAGGATCCTGTTGAATATCCCTTACGAAGGAGCGGTCGATCTTCAATCGGTCAATCGGGAAGTTCTTTAAGTAATGGAAGGAGCTGTAGCCCGTACCGAAATCGTCTACGCTAATGCCGACTCCCATATCCGTAAGCTCGAGCAGGCAACGGGATACGTGGCCGGTATCCATCGTCATCGATTCGGTGATTTCCAGATCAAGATATTCCGGCTTTAGCCCGGTCTTCTCCAGCACCGAAGCGACCTTAGTCGCCAGATCCTGCTGCACGAACTGACGGATCGAGAGATTGACCGATACCGGCATCGGCGGAAGGCCGGCATCCTGCCACTCTTTGTTCTGCCGGCAGGCTTCCTCCAGCACCCAGTCGCCGATCTGGACGATCATCCCGCTCTCTTCCGCGAGTGGAATAAATTCACCCGGCGGAATCATCCCTTTCGCCGGATGTCTCCAGCGGACAAGCGCTTCGACGCCTACCATCATGCCCGACACCAGATCGTATTGCGGCTGGTAGAGCAAAATAAATTCTTTGCGCTGAATGGCGCGGTACATCTCGTGCTGAAGCGTCAGCCGCTCGAAGGAAGAGTTACTCCAGCTCTCTGAGTAGAGCATGCAGTCGTTCTTGCCGCTCTCCTTCACCTTGACCAGGGCAATATCGGCTTTCTTCAGAAGCGAGTAGCCTTCATCCTCTTTGACAAGGCTGGTTACCGCTCCAAGACTGCCGGTAATATGCAGCGGGAAGCCCTTCAGCTCAAACGGCTCGTCAATGGCGTGCAGCAAGCCGCGTGACAATTCGATCAGCTGCTCTTCCGATTCGATGTCATGGAGCAGCAAGGCGAATTCATCGCCCTCCATCCGGGCTACGATTCCCTGTTCGCCGATCGCACTCGTAAGACGCTCCGCTACCTGCAAGAGCAGCATATCGCCGAATTCGCGTCCAAACGAGGCGTTAACCAGCTTAAACCGGTCCAGATCCAAATAACAAAGGCCAATCATCCGGTCATGCTCTCTGGCAAAAGCAAGGCTTTCATTCAGCCGAATATGGAATAAGGTACGGTTAGGCAGGCCAGTCATATCGTCGTAATAAGCCATGTATCGAATCCGCTCGATATTCCGCTTCCGGTCGCTCAAATCCTGGCTGACGATGACGGTTCCGATCACCTCGTCGTCTCTCAGCATTGGAGAACTGATGATTTGCAGCTCCAGCGGAAAGCCCGAACGATGCGTAATATTAATATTGCGCTGCTCCGATTTTCCTTGGAGCGCATGAGCCAGCATCTCCTGCAGGCTGCTCCTGCTTCCCGGCTCCAGCAGCGGAGCAAGCGGCTTGCCAAGCAGGTCCTGGCGTAAATAGCCCAGCGTATTGCTGGAGGCAACGTTCATCTCCATGATGACGCCATCCCGATCCAAAATCGCCAAGGGAACAGCTTCCGACTGAAGCAGTGTCTCTACGATTGGCGTATGGAAATTCCGGAATCCGATCATTTGCCCGTTCCTGGCAAACAAGATTGCCGTTATTGCAATCGCCAATACGGCAATTATTGACGAAGTCCATTCCAACACGGGGTC
Source organism: Paenibacillus sp. MMO-58 (assembly GCF_037146255.1). Classification (NCBI taxonomy): domain Bacteria; kingdom Bacillati; phylum Bacillota; class Bacilli; order Caryophanales; family Paenibacillaceae; genus Paenibacillus; species Paenibacillus sp. MMO-58. The sequence continues at coordinate 237,112 of NZ_JBBCVY010000005.1, read as the reverse complement.
GGCATTCCTATACAAGGCCGCTGCACAGAATAGCACAGCCACAATAGCTATCGCAAGAGCGGCTGTCCGCAGCATGACTTGTGGCTGCGAAGCCCGATACCGTCTATTAGGCGAACCGTCCATCCGTTTCGTCACGCACCAACTTCCTTCCTCTTGTCAGGTCAAGCAAGGTTAGATTCATTATAAACGATATGGTCTGTGCGGTATAGAAATATTTACTAAAACAATAAATAATTCTTGTAGAATAAAGGCGTTTTATGTCGAAAAACAAGGCATTTCGCCATGTACGGCATGAATCTTGTAGCATTACAGACCTATATTTGACAAGTAGCATTCCTATTTCGACACAATGCGAAACGGCTGTCGCCGTCCTTGGCGGAGCGAGAGAATTTCAAAAAATAAAGGCCGCTCCATTCATCCTTGAGCGGCCTTGCCTATTCATTTGCTATGCTTTTTTTCCGGCACGCAGCGCCGCGGCCGCTATGCAGCCCCAGCCGGCCAAGAAGGCAACACCGCCAAGAGGGGTGATGGCGCCTAATATTTTAACATCGCTTAACGCGAGGACGTACAGGCTGCCGCTGAACAAAATGATCCCTGCAATAAGCAGGCGCGCTCCCACTCTCACAAGCTTGACGTCGCCAATCCGGTCGGCCAGCAAAGCGACCAGCATCAAGCCAATCGCGTGATACATATGATAGCGGACGCCGGTTTCATAGACCTCCAGCATATCCTCGGACAAAGTATCCTTCAGGCCGTGAGCGCCAAACGCCCCAAGAGCTACCGCTAATGCAGCGCCTATCGCGCCGTAAGCGAAATATTTATTAGACATCTTGTTTTCATCCCTTTCTCGTTTGTGTATAATCTTACAAGTAAATCCACTTATTACAAAGGAGTCGATCATTCTTGGAAGAACCGCGCAATCCTTCGCAGCCAGATCCGCAAACCGGCTCATCCGTAAATCCCGAGCAGCCTTATGATAATCCCTACGCATCAAGGCCTTCCCATCCTTTTGCTCCGGTCAGGGAGAATGGACCGTTGAAGCAATCGGGACTTGGCATCGCTTCCTTCATATTGGCACTCGTTACGTTATTACTTGTCGTTGGATGCGTGATCAGCGCTACTATGTTTGTGAGCAATGTAACCGGTGATGCTCAAGGGTTCCTGAATGAAGTCGAGAATATGGAAAGCGAAGGTACGCTTCCGTCTGACTTGGTACCGATTATGATCGCCGGACTATGTATTATCGCATCCATCGGCGTTGCCATTATCGGCCTGATCCTCGGCATTGTTGGCGCCGTTCAGAAAAACCGCCGCAAAGTATTTGCCATTATCGGTATCGTGCTGAACGGCCTGATCGTGCTTGGAACAGCCGGCCTTGTCATTATAGGCCTTGTCTCCGCTGCCGCGCAATCGACAATTTAGCAACAAATAAGCTGCCTTCTAAAAAAGAGGCTGTTCCCTGGGGAACAGCCTCTTCTCGTATTTCCGCTCTAATTCAGCTGGGCAGCAACGGTCTTGTTAATATCTGCAATCTTCTTCTCATAGCCCTCTATCTTCACCTGTTGATCCGTTATTTGCTTCACGACCGTGGTCAGCGTAGTAAGCGAACGAATGGAAGTTTTACCGTCATAGCCTCGCAGCGCGTACAGCAAATCGCTCCACTCCGCCGATTTTTGCTTGTTCAGCTGACTGATCGCGGACTTCGCTACGGCGATTTTCCGTTCCTCTTCGGTAATGGCGTCAAGCTGGCCGCGCAGCCGCTTCATTTTGTCGTTTGCCGATGATTTGGCCGAGCTTAACGCGCTTTGCGCGGCGCGAATCTCCTCTTTGGCGCTTTTCACCGAAATCTCCAGCAGGTCTACCTTCAGCTGTACGGCCGCGGTAAGCTCCTTGATGCCGAACTTTCGTGCCGCCTTCAGCTCCGCTTGGGCAGCTTCGTATTGATTAAACAAAGGTTGATAATAGTTCTTTAATTGCGTTACCTTCTTGTCCAGCGTATCCAGCTTTGCCTTGTCGATCAGCCGGATTTTCTGCCTAAGCTCTGACTCCTTGTCATCATTTGTTTTGGCAGTGGTCTTGAGCCGCGTATCCTTGTCTCCAATAGCGTTCTGCTGCTGGACAAAGCTTTGATACAGCGACTGGAGCTTCGCCGCGTCCGTTGACGGCAGCCCGGCTTTAGTCTTGTCGAGCTGCTTCTGCGCCGTTGCGGACAAGGAATGAACGGCCGCCTCCGCAACCGCCGCCGGGAGAATGGCAGACAGCAGCAGGGCTAACAGCAAGGCCGTGGCCGGCATTCGAAATGTCATGCGTGTAAATCCTCCTTGTGGAATATTCATAGCGGCAGCCGAAAACAAAAAAAGCACCCTTCAAACCAAGCCCAAAGGCTGGTTCGAAGGGTGCTTCCCGTTCGAATTCAAAATGGCGTTTCCGCATATGTCTTTTCACTATACGGCTTGACCGGCAAAAGTGTCAACCCATTATTTTACATCGATCGGCAAAAGCCGACTCACCTTACAGCAATGGATGTCCGGCTGTAGCCTTCCTTCGTCTTGTACACTTCGAGTGTAGCCGGGAAGGCTGCTTTAAGCTCCTGCACGTGGGAGATGACGCCAATCATCCGGCCTGAACGCTGCAGATCCACCAACGCCTCAATCGCTTTGTTGAGAGAATCCTCATCCAGCGAGCCAAAGCCTTCGTCAATAAACATCATTTCGATGGAGACGCCGCCTTGGAACGATTGAATGACATCGGTCATGCCAAGCGCAAGGCATAACGAAGCATTAAACTTCTCGCCGCCCGACATCGTCTTCACATCCCGGTTCTGGCCGGTATAGGCATCGTAGACGTCAAGGCCAAGCCCGCTTTGTTTGCCTCGCGTCTCGAGCCGGTCGCTCCGCTGCAGAACGAACTGGCCGCCGGACAAATGACGGAGCCGGACGTTTGCGGCATGCAAAATCTGTTCCAGATATTCGATAAGAATATAACGTTCGAATGAAATTTTGAGTGCGTTGTCGCCTTTAAGCATCTGGTACAGATCCAGCACCTGCTCAAGCTTCGCTTCCAGCTCCTTAACCTTAGCCGCTGCCTGATCAATAGCCGTCCTTAGCTTGCTTGCGTCCTCGGCGAACCGGGAAGCAATCTGCAGCTCATTCGCTGCTGCCTCAATCCGCACTTTCAGCTCGGCAATAGCCGTCTTCAGCGCTTCGGTGTCTGCCTGCTGCTTGCCCGATAGCTCCTGCTCCAGCTCTTCAATCCGCTTTCCAGCGGCTGCAAGGGCCGTCTTGTACGCCTCGAGCTGCTCCTTCAGCGCCCGTCTATCTTGATCCGGCAGATGAGCCTTGCGGAATGTTTCCGCGGAGCTAAACTCCGCCTTCGCAAGCTCTTCCTCAAACCGTGCGGCAGCGAGCGCCGCATTGTCCCGGGCTTCAACAAGCTGCTGCCCGGTCTGCTCCGCATGAGCCTGCTCTTCGGCAAACTTCGCGCGCATCCGCAGCAATCCATCCTGCGCCTCTTTCCAAGCTGCGGCAAGAGACTCCGCTAAGCTGCGCTGCTGTCTCAGCCGCAGCTCCATCTCTTTCGGAGAGCGGAGCTCCTCCGGAATACGCTCAAGCTCCTTCTCGAGCGCCGACTGCTTGGCGCCGCGCTCGACCGCAATCCGCTGCTGCTCCGCCTGCAGCTTATCCTTCGCTTGTTGAAGCTGCTCCAAATTCAACTCAATTTCTTCTGCACGCTGTTTCAACAGCTTGCCTTGCTCAACCTGCGCGCCTAGCCGTTCCGCTTCCTCATTCAGCTGCTTCCAGCGTTTCCGAAGCTCGGCTTGCTGCTCGGCAAGCCCCGAGGCTTCCGCCCCGTATTCCGCAAGCTCCGCCGCGCTTCCTTCCCAGCTCGAACGCGTCGCCGCCGCCTGGAGCTTCGCTTCGTTCAGCTCGCGTTCGTAACGGGATAGCTGCTCCTTCGCCTGCTGGAGCTGCTCCCTGGACGGCACGGCTTCCGCCGCAACCGCTTTTCCCGGATGCTCCTGACTGCCGCAGACCGGACAAGGCTGACCGTCATGAAGATGGGCGGCCAGCAGGCTCGCTTGCCCCTCAATCCAATTGCGTTCCAGCCGGTCATGCTCCTCGCGGATTTGGGCAAGCGATAAAGCCCGCTCTTCAATCACGGATGCATGGGAGACAAGGTCCTTCTCCAGCTCAATTAACTTGGAAATATATTTGCCTGTCTGTAGGACCTGATTTCTTTGTTCAACAACGCCCGGAAGCGCCTCGACCGCACCTTCAATCGCCTTGAGCTGCGTTGCCAGCGTCAGCTTGGCTTCCTTCGCTTCGGCGATCAGCGCCTCCGCCGACGTCAGCTTTGCCGCGCCGCTTTTCTCAGAAGCCGCCAATTGCTCGACGGCTAAGCGCTGCGCCTCCAGCGTCTGCACCGCCGGCGCCAGCTCCGCGAGGCGGTGCAGCTCGCGCTCCGCCGCCTGCCGCTCCGCGCCGCGCTCCTCCTCGCGGCGATGCCGCTCCTCGGCTGCCGCGAGCGCCTCCTTCGCGGCCTCCGCCGCCTGGAGCCGCATATCGCGGGCCTGCTGCTTCGCCGCAGCATCGCGCTCCGCGCGGACCGCCTGCTCCGCGTACGGCGCCAACTGCGCCGCGCGCTCCGCGAGCAGCAGCCGGCGCTCCCGCTCCGCATGCTCGCCGCTTTGCGCCGCGAGCCGCTCCTGCTTCGCCCGCTCGCTTGCCAGCTCCGCGAAGCGCGCGTGCAGCGCCAGCTCGCTTTGCAGCGCCCCTTCCTGCTCGCCGAGCTGCCGCTGCAGCTCTCGCTTGCCCGATTCGCCTTCCGCCATGAGCTGGCGGTAGTATGCAATCTCCTGCTCCAGCGCTTCCGACAGCTGCGCCGCATTGTACAGCTCCTGCGCCAGCGTCTGCGCAAGCTGGCTGTCTTCTCTGCGCGGCAAGTTATCCGCCGCCTGCTTCATGAAGTGGTCCACGCGGATCCTCGCTTCCTTCAGCTGGTCCCCAAGCTCCCGGTTCTGCTGCTGGAAGCGCGTCTCGAGCCGCTGGTACAGCTCCGTCCGGAATATCCGGCGCAAAATCTCTTCTTTATTATCCGTATCCGAAGTGAGCAGCTTGCGGAACTCGCCCTGCGGAAGCATCACGATCTGGTTGAACTGCTCCTTGGTTAGGCCAATAATCGTCTCCAGCTTGGCGTTGACGTCGCCGACCATAAACCGGTCCACCGCCGGTACGGCTTCGCCGCCTGTCAGCTCGTACAGCTCGGCTTTGCCGCCCGTCTCGCTTTTGTTCGTGCCCTTCCGGTGAGGAAGCTGACGGAATACCCGGTACATCCGGCGCCCCACGGCAAAATCCAGCTCAACGGCCGTATGCTTCTCGTCATCGGCGAAATGGCTCCGCAGCATGCGGGGCTCCGAACGGTCCTCGCCGCTTGCGGTACCGTATAGAGCAAAACAAATCGCGTCAAATATCGTTGTTTTGCCGGCACCGGTACTGCCCGAAATAACAAACAGGCGATGCTCCCCAAGCTCGCTAAAATCCACGGTCTCCGCATCGCGGTACGGGCCAAAGGCCGTCATCGTAATTTTGAGAGGTCTCACCTTGCTTCTCCCTCCTCTCGCAGCAATCCGCCAAACGTATCGGCGAACAGCCGTTTCTTCGGCTCATCTAGCGCTACACCCTTCACTTCGAGATAAAAGGATTCGAACAAGCTTACCGGATCGGCTTCGCTCCTCCGCACCGCCATCTCCGGGGAATCGCCGTCCTTGCCAATGCCGCGAACGGCCGTTACCCTGCGCTCCACATGGAGGGCATTCGGGTAAACCGCCCGAACCTTCTCCATCGGGAACAGGACGGGGTTGTCGTTCAGCAGCGTAACAAAGACATAATCCTCGTTCACCGGATGGGTCTCGATCTCTTCAATCGGACCGGCAATCCGCCGCATATCGCGCAGCGGCTTCAGCTCTCTTTTCTCAATCGCCACGTTGCCGTCCGCGTCCATCTCCACCACGAGGTAGCCTTTATTGTGATGCTCCTCGGAGATCGAATACTTGAGGGGGGAACCCGCGTAACGGATTTTTTCGCTTCCGACAAAATGCGCCTGATGCAAATGCCCAAGAGCGGTATAATGGAACGGTGCAAAATAGTCCGCCCGCACATGCTCGGCTCCGCCAATCGAAAGCGGGCGTTCCGAGTCGCTTGTATTAGGCTCCGCCGCACCCGTTGCCGTGACGAAAGCATGTCCCACGACAATATGTCTCGCAGCCGGATCCATATGCGAAGCAATCCGCCCCGTGATTGCGCGCATGGCTTCATCATGCGTCCGGATATTCTCGTCTTCGTAAGTAATCCGTACTTGGGCCGGGTCGGCATAAGGCACCAGATGCACATGCACCTCGCCAAACGCGTCCTTGAGCACAACCGGCTTATGTTCCGTTCTTAATCTTCCGGCGATATGAAGCCCGCGGCTTTCCATCATAGCCGTTCCGAAGTCAATCCTGTCCGGACTGTCATGGTTGCCCGAGATCGCAAGCACCGGCGTATCCAGCCCAACAACGATCCGCTCCAGCAGCTCGTCAAGCAGATCCACTGCTTCCGTCGGAGGGATAGCCCTGTCGTACAAATCGCCTGCGATAATAACGGCATCCGGCCGTTCCAGCTCTACCGCGCTTACAAATTGCTCCAGCACATACCGCTGGTCTTCCGTCATATATACACCCTGCACAAGCTTGCCTAAATGCCAGTCTGCAGTATGAAAAAATTTCACTCTATGAACATTCCCTTCCGCTACTCATGTACCTTCCGTTTTCGACACCCGTAACCGTACATATATTCGCTTTTTTCTCTCGATTTCCTTCCTGAAAATATTTCCCCCAGGCCCTATCAATGGTACATTAGTAGACGGACTTCATAGATTCAAATAGAGACGCAAAATAGGAGGATAACATGCAAACCGAACTAGAAGCACGGTCAAAACGGTCCTTGTTCAGCAACTATACGCTGCTCTTGGCCATTGTATTTGGCGGCTTTCTCATATTTGGCTTTTCGGAAAATATTAAAGGTCCCGCCATCCCGCGCATGCAGGCCGATTTCTCGCTGAACGAAGCGCAGATCGGCATGCTGCTTGCCCTTAATTCCCTCGGCTATCTGATCGCGTGCAGCTTTACGGGCTGGCTGGTAAAAAAAATCGGCATCAAGCTGACGACCCTTATCGCCTTTGGCTCAATGGTTATATCCGGCTTCTGCCTGTATTTCTCTATCAGCTATTCCACGATGGTATTGTCCTACTTCTTCATGTATATCGGCAACGGCCTGCTAGAGATCGCGCTTGCGATTCTGGCCGCGCAGATCTTTACACGAAACACCGGCACAATGATGAATCTGGCCCATTTCTTTTATGGGCTCAGCTCGATTGTCGCCCCGCTTCTGGCCGCTAATCTGATGGGAATTCATCTGTTCGGCGCAAGCTCCGAGCTTGGCTGGCGGGGCATGTACTGCTTGATGCTTTCTCTGACTTTGCTGCCGATGATTCCTACCATCTTCGCCAAAGCGCCGAAGCAGGAAGAGAAGCAAGGCGAGCGTCTGTCTCTGTGGGAATATGTACGGGATAAAGCGGCGTGGCTGCTTGTAGGCGTTCTCTCCCTTGGCGTTGTCTCCGAGATGTCCATCGGGAGCTGGCTCGTCAACTTTCTGGAGAAGGCCTATGACTGGAGCAGCGATACGTCCGCGGCTATGCTATCCGCCTTTTTCCTCTGTTTTACATTTGCGAGACTCGTGTTAGGTCCGGTCACCGATAAAATCGGTTATACGATGTCGCTCATCGTGCTGTCGGCCTTCTCCGGTCTTTGCTCGATTGCGGCTGTTATTCTTGGGGAGCCTGGGGCCTTCCTGTTTGCGGCAGCCGGCATCGGCATCGCGCCGATCTATCCGACGGTTATGGCCTTGATTGCCAGACGTTATTCGAAGGAAAGCGATACGGCTATTACGTTTACTGTGACTTTGATGGGAATTGCAACGGTTGCGGGGAACTATCTGATCGGGCTTATTATCGAGCTGTTCAAGGACGGCTTTGCGGAAGAGGCTCATCCGAAGGCGGGTCTCATTGCCGGCCTGCAAGCCGGTTATATTTTCATCGGGACATGCGCCCTGTTGTGCTCGGTCATGTCGATTGCGTTATACCGTCATTTAAAAAAACGCGGTGCCCTGCTATGAGAAAGGATAGGGTTAAACAAAAAAGATGCTGCTCCCTTCGCTGGAGCAGCATCTCTTTTTGCTTACTTTTCGGAAGCCACGGTGAAACGTTCATTTACATGAGCGGCATTCTCGGCTTCATCCACAATGGCAATCGCAAAGTCCGCGTAGCTGACATAGCTGTGGCCTTTCGAATTCACAAGCAGATGGTCTTTGCCTTGCGTATAGGAACCCGTACGCTTGCCTTCCGGATCAAAGAAAGCGGACGGGCTGACAAAGGTCCATTTCAGACCTGTCGATTGCTTCAGATCCTCAAGGTTTTGTCCTTGGTTCTTCGCCGTAGCAAGGAACATCTCAGGGAAATCAGGCGTGTTAAAGAGCTGAACCGTCTTGGCTTCGTCCACGTACAAGCTGCCTGCTCCGCCAATTACGATCAGGCGTGTATCCGTTCCCGACAATGCATCGATCAAAGCTTTGCCTGCTGTTACGTGCAGATGTTCCTGGCCAAGCGGAGCGCCAAAAGCGTTCACGACGACGTCAAAGCCTTGCAGGTCGGCTGCTGTCAGATCGAAAACTTCTTTCTCGATCACTTGAACGCCTTCCTCCGTTACCTTGGCACGGTTCCGTACAACCGCCGTTACTTCATGTCCGCGGCTAAGCGCTTCCTTCACTATAAATTGACCTGCTTTGCCTGTAGCGCCTACGACTGCAATTTTCATATAAAAAACCTCCTAAATAGAATGAAATTATTTGTTTTGATTCGTCCTTATCAGATCTGCGACCAGTTCCTCCAGGGTAATCTGCGCGAGAACACTCTCCATGGCATCCTGCGACTTCTTCAGCACAAGCTCCAGCACAACCTGAATGCTTGCTCCAACCGGACAGTCGGGATTCGGCCCTTCATGTATATGAAAAAGCTGTCCCTCCTCGACGACGTCTACCGCCCGGAAAATATCCAGCAATGTAATCTCGCTCATTTCCTTGGTCAGATACGCACCGCCGGTACCGGCCCGGACTTGAACGAGACCAGCCTTCTTCAGCTGTCCCAACAACCGTCGGATAATAACCGGGTTCGTGTTGACGCTGCCGGCAATCCATTCGGAAGTGTTGTGAGCGTCCTTGGAAATCTCCAGCAGCGATAAAATATGGACCGCTATGGAGAAGCGGCTGCTGATTTTCATGTTTGTTCCCCCTAATGCTACGATTGTTTCGGTTGACTGCTCCATGTAGTTTGTTCCTCGAATTATCATTTTCAATGGTTGGAACAAACGTACAAAGTCGCATTCAACTCGAAACAATCTCCGCCTGCCGTTTAAGCACTATTGTTGTGACAATTGTAGTTACAACTGGGGTAGAAGTCAAGGACGCTCCGCGTTGGGGCTACGTATTGTTTCGGTTGATTGCTCCATGTAGTTTGTTCCTCGGATTATAATTTTCAATGGTTGGAACAAACGTACAAAGTCGCACTTGGGCTCGAAACAACACTCCGCTGGCCGGTTTAAGAGCACGAGACCTAGCAATAAACCAAGCATACAGCCGAGACAAACCTGGCATACAACCGAAAAATAACCTTCGCTGGCCGGATCTGAATGATCGGTCGTTGTAACAATTGTAGTTACAACAAAAAGAAAAGTCAAGCAACTTATAGCAAACTGCAGTAAACTGACCATATCGTTCAGTTATACTGTATCGATTCCAACGTATATCTCTAACGACTGGCCTCATATATCCGTCCCACCAAACCAGAATTAGAGTATTGACAAAAATATTTTTATATGTTATAATAATATATTTTGCTATTTACACAATTCCCGAGAGTCTGTAATATAGTCACATGACCTCGGCCGGGTCCCCTTCATTTTGTACGAGGAGTGTGACCTTTATGCAAGCCCAACTTGCCATACTGTCCATAAGCGCCCCCGTGATGGGCGCTATCGATACCGTTTATCCGGTTCTGATCTGGGACGATCAGCATCAAATTTTGCTGGATACCGGTTATCCCGCCCAGCTACCGCAGCTCCAAGCAGCGATTGAAGCTGCTGGAGGCAGTCCAGACAAGCTTACACATATTATTCTTACCCATCAGGATATCGATCATATCGGAAATTTGCCGGAGTTAGCCTCCGGAGCAGGGATCGAAGTATGGGCACATCCGCTCGAGAAACCGTACATCCAAGGAGACAAAAGGCTTATCCGTTTCACGGACGAAGCTATCGCAAGCATCGACAGGATGCCGGACTCCGTGCCCGAATCGTTCCGCAACGGTTTAAAACGGATGATGCTGAATCCGCCTAAGGCCCATGTTGACCGGGTAGTGATCGGCGGCGAGCTTCTTCCGCTAGGCGGAGGAATTACCGTCATTGATACCCCGGGACACACGCCGGGACATATCAGTCTTTACCACGAGCCTTCCCGTACGCTAATTGCCGGAGATGCTCTGATGGTAAGAGACGGCGAGCTATATGGAGCTGACCCCGCTACCACATTAGACCCGTTAACCGCCCAAGCTTCCATCGCCGGACTGCTGGATTTTGATATTCAAACCGTTGTCTGTTACCATGGCGGACTATATAATCAGCGGGTTATGGAGCGTCTCTCCGAGCTTGCGGCACAAAAATAAAGATTACTGGCTGACCGATAGGTCGGCCTTTTTTTTACTGTGCAAAAGGATCTAGTCTTTATAATGGAGAATACTTCCAGAAACACATAGAAAGGATGTTCCAGGATGTCATACAAACCTTCATTTCTGGAGATGCTTTTGTCGCTTCTCCTTCTCATACTGGGTTTCGGCAGATAAGGGACAATCACGCTCATGAATCGTCGTTTCCTTATCGGACAGTATGGACAATTCGACTACAACAAATATGACAAGGACTATAAACACGATTTTTACGGCATTGAAGCTTGTCTATTCCAGAGCGAGCAGGATATTGAGAATCTGATCCGGGAATCTCATGCTGAAGGCTTTCGGATCGGCATTCATTTTCCTCTGCGGGCTGGGATTTCTCCCCTTAGGGATCCATTGCTTATCGCCAGGGAGGATAACGTAAGATCGGATGCTTACTCCATAGCGGAGCAAGAGCTTGCTTACATCCATTCGCGAATGCAGCCGGACTATGTGCTTTTTCATTATCCAAAGCCCGTTATTCTGGACGATCGCGCGGATTGGTCTAACTGGCGATTCGATAACCGCATGGAATACGAATTCGAAAGCGAATATGCCTTTGATGAATTTCGGAAGCATAGCGATGCTTTGTTCGAATGGTTATCCATTATGGGCGCCAAGTATGGATTTACGCCTGTCTTGGAATTTGATGCCGTGAACAGCTATGTCTATGACGACGACTATTTGCAGCGCAAGCTGGAGGAATATAGCAGCATCAAGCTTTGTCTCGATACCGCAAGACTGTACATCCAGGACCGGATTGATCCTTTTTTCCATGCCGATACCATTCTTCGCCGATACGCCAAATATGCCGCAACCATTCATTTGTCCAATGTGCAGATTGTCGAGGGACAAATTACGCAGAGCCGGACGCCCGTCCTTCCCGTTCAGCAGCCAAGCGATGGTTGGGCTCCCATTGAACGGTATTTACGGATAATCTCCAGCGAAAATCCGGATGTCAAAATCATGTTCGAGCATCGCTCGGAGCAGGTATCCGAAGAACAGCTTGAGCAGTGTTACCGCTGGGCGGGCCAGCTATTAGCGCATTGCAGCTTAACGGGGAGTCTTAATATCCCTGAAGGACCTTATGAGGCTATTTCGTCCCCCTTCAGCTGCCGTTAAGGTCCCGCAGGGACCTTAACCTGGCTCGCTTCAACTCATTTATACCTATTCGGTGCGTCTCGGCGTAACTTAAGGTCTCTGAAGGACCTTAAGTGCCTGCTTCGCTCCCCTCCAGTGGCCGTTAAGGTCCCTCAGGGACCTTAACCTGGCTCGCTTCAACTCATTTATGCCTATTCGGTGCGTCTCGGCGTAACTTAAGGTCCCTGAAGGACCTTAAGTGCCTGCTTCGCTCCCCTCCAGTGGCCGTTAAGGTCCCTTAGGGACCTTAATCTGGCTCGCTCAATGGCCTAGGCGAGGAATCTCTTCCCCGTTTATTCTCGCGACCGATTGCCCCGGGCTTGCGACAATCAGCTCAAGCAGCTCCTGATGGCTGATGCCGGTATAGATAAGCTTGCCGCCAAGTCTAGATGCCTGCTGCAAGATGAATTCTACCCCGCTCATCCGCTCAGCGAACGCAGCCAGGCTGCCGATTGCAAGCTTTTCCGCTTCATCCTGCCCCAATATTTCTACCGCTGCCGCAGCAGGCTCTCCTTGCAGACGAACCAAATTGTATTCCTCAAGCTCCTCGAAGGTATAATGTCCATGCAGCAGAATAGAAACACAAACATTTTGCACCTGACCATACAAGCCCGCTTCTTGCCTAATCCAAGTCCCTTTCGGAAGTACACCGATAATCTCTTGCTGCTCGGCATGCTCCGGGACAGGGAATAACGTCAGAATCCGGTTCTTGTCGTACAGCACCTCAGCATACTTGCTTTGATGCCGCGGATCTCCCTCCCTCCAGCCTTCCCCCGGATGGAAGAAGTAAAGCTGATTTACGCCAATCTCTCCCGTAACCGGGAACGAGACCATCCACCGGATTTGCTCGTTATCAAACTCTTTTACCCGCTCCCAAATGCCGCCGGCCGCATAGTCCTTCGTCACATAAGTATAGGAATGCAGCGGAATTTCTTCCCCGGTATCAATCTTGATGATTTGTTTGGCGACAACTTCAGGCTGGTCCCGCTCTAGCGCCCTCCGAAGAGCATCCTCCGGGGCAGTATAGCAAAGGAAGCCCGCATACTCCGTACGAGTCATACGATCCCCCAGCGGAAAATCTCCAAATTGCACATAATCATGCAAGACGTTGCGGTCAGCAGGCGCGTCATGCGGCCAGCCCCGGGAATGGGCACCAACCCAGGCGCCCTTCAGGTAAAACAGTGCTCTTTCCCGCCATAGGTAATCGAGCATCTCGGCAAGCTGCTGCTTTAACGCCGGCTCTGCCGTCTGCTCCCACGCGCAAGTAAACGCCTGAACCCAATGCCAGAACCATGGCAAAGCCCCATACTCCGGCATTCCTTGGGCCGTTACCCGCTCCATGGTGCGCTTCAGGGAAGCGATACCGTCTTCGAGCAGCTCCTGGTCCTCATAGCGCTGTCCGAATATGATCTTGGCCGCGGTATATTTTGCCTCATGGTGATGAAACAGCTGCAGCGGCTTTCTATAGAAGCCTCCTTCATAAATATGTTGGAGCGCATGCTCGAAGCCTTCCTGCAATTCCGCACTCATGCGTTGTCCATAACGCGTAAAGAAATAAACCATTAAGCTGCCCATCAGCTCAACCGGGAGCTCGTGGGCTTTCGCCAGCTCAGGGGAAGGATTCAAATTCAATGAAAAATGACCATACAGCGGCTCAGCCGGATCCTTTTGCTGAAGCTGCAGCACCCGTGCAAGCACGCCTTCCGCTTTCTTTTTCGAGTCGGCGGGGTTGTCCAATACGGATTGAATTTCTTCGTCTACCGCTGCCGCAAATAAGTAAGAGGCATAATAGAAGTTATCCCGAATATCGTGATGGAACCATAATCCGCTAGCAAGCATAGGCAAGCTCTGTGCGGATAAGGCTACAGCCTGAATGATCTCTATTTGACGCTGCTGTTGTCCGTTCATGGCTATCGTTTACTCCTCTCTATCTTACAAATATTCATTTATGTTTATTTTAGTTCATTTAATAGAAATAATCATTAGTAAAATTATATATGAACCTAATTAAACATCTCGTGACTATGGACGAGACGAGAGGCTAAGTATAGAATATTAGCAATACCAATGAGAACGGATGAACATGAAATGAACCATTTACGCCGATACGAGAGTATTATGGAGGTTCTGCTGACGCAGAAGGAAGTAACGGTTGCGGAGCTCAGCGAGCGGCTGAACGTTACGGGCAAGACGATCCGGGAGGATCTGACGAAGCTGGAGGAGCAGGGCCTGGTAAAACGGATTCATGGCGGCGCCGTACTGGCAAACAGCGATCAATTCGGCATTCTTCCGGTGAAGGAGCCGCTCGCGAAGCATGCCGACGAGAAAACGGACATCGCGGATACGGCGATGAGGTTCATCTCGAGCAATGACATTATTGCGCTGGACGGCGGAAGCACAACCCTTGAGATCGCAAAGCGGCTGAACGATTTTCCGGTAACCGTCATTACCAACGATGTCTACATCATCAGCGAGCTGGCGGGAAAAGAAAACGTCCGGCTCGTTGTCCCCGGCGGATACCGCGTCCGCAATGTTCTTGCGGGTCCGGAAGCTGTCGCTTATGTCCGTAACCTGAACATTAATAAAGCGTTTATTTCCGCCACAGGCGTTCATCTCGAGCATGGCTTGTCCGTCTATACCGGCGACTTGATCGATTTCAAGCAGGCATTGATGACAACCGCCCGCGAATGCTACGGGGTTGCCGACCATCATAAGTTTGGCCATAGCGCGCTTCGTACGTTTGCGAGGTTATCCGAATTGACAGCTCTCCTTACCGATAAAGGAATTCCGGAAGATATGGCTGCCGCATTCCGGGCAGCGGGTGTACGGGTGGAGATTTGAGAGCATCATAGCAACTTCCATTACCATCACTGTTACAATCACCGTTATCTCCTCCACTGTCAGTCATCGTACGTTGGAATTGCTCCAACGAAAGCAAGCTAAATGGAAGGCTTTGAAAGGCTGCAATGGATTTACTCCAATGAAAATGAAGAAATTCAAACAGCATAGCTCTTATGAGCTGATTTTACTGTAGTGAATCCAACGTAGAACGCATACTTAGGCAAAAATGCCTCCTTTTAATGGACTAAATCCAACGCGGCTTTGAGTCATTCATCTGTGCCATAACCACAAATAAAAAATCGCCAGCCAAATGCTCAACAGCAGCAGGCTGGCGATTTTTTATTAGTTGAATCCGCCGTTCACGCGAAGCGTCTGTCCGGTAATCCAGCGGGCTTTATCGCTGACGAGCAGCTCTACGGCATTGGCGATATCATCAGGCTCCCCAAGGCGTCCAAACGCGTTCATGCGGCGGAACGAATCCACAAGCTCCTCGGATTTGCCGTTCAGGAACAGCTCGGTCGACACCTGCCCAGGCGCGATGCAGTTGATGATAATATCCTTTGGACCAAATTCCTTTGCCAGTTGACGGGTTAACTGTTCAACAGCACCTTTAGTTGCGGCGTAGACGCTGTAAGTCGGAAGCATCGCGCCGGATACGGAGGTCGAGAAATTAATAATCGTCCCGCCGCTTGCCATATGCTTCATCGCTTGCTGGCAGGCGAAATACGTCCCTTTTACATTGATCATGAACTGCCGGTCGAACATCTCCTCCGTTACGTTCATAATCGGCGCCAGATCCATAATCCCAGCGTTATTCACGAGAATATCCACGCGTCCGAACCGCTCGAGCGTCTCCGAGAACAGTCCCTCCACATCGCTGACCTTGCCGATATCTCCGCGGATGGCAGCTGCTTCACCGCCCGCTTGCTCGATTAATTGAACAACCTCAATAGCTTTCTCTTGGTTTGAGGAATAATTAACAACGACCTTCGCGCCGGCTTCGCCGAGCTGAATAGCGATTTGACGTCCAATTCCTCTCGAAGCACCGGTGACAATTGCGACTTTTCCTTGTAAACTCATGATTCATTCTCTCCTTTATGTTTTGGTTATTTAATTGGCGTGGCTACAACATTGATTATAGGGAATGCAAGGGAAAAACCGTTAGAACAGAACCGTTCATTCCTTGCCTATTTCTCTTCGCGGATGAAAGATAAGCATAGTATAGTGAAACTCGCGCATTTATATTTTAAAATAAAAGCAATCACCTCTTCGGAAAGGAATTCACAAGCCATGGACGAAACCTTGCGAATGGAGCAGGCTTTACGGCACTTAGCGGACTTGATCCTGCGCCATGCTCCGTCAAGCGGCACATTTCCTACGACTGTTCCTAATCTGTCATTGATGCATGCCACCCATTTGTCGGAGCCGCTGGAATCCGTATATAAGCCATCCCTTTGTCTTGTAGCGCAAGGCGCAAAGACGGCTGCTTTGGGAGACGAGACTTACCGGTACGACCCGATGACTTTTGTTGTGATTGCTGCCGAATTGCCGATAATAAGCAAAATCGTGGAGGCTTCGCCCGAGGTCCCCTATTTAAGCCTGAAGCTAAGCTTCGATCCCGATGTCATTCTCGATATTGTAAAAGAAAGCAGCAGCGCCTCTGCCTCACCTTCGGATGCCTCACCGGGCATAACGATGAACCGCACGTCTCCGGGCTTGCTCGAAGCTGCCGTCAGGCTTGTTCAGCTGCTGGATACGCCGGAGGACATTCCCGTTCTCGCACCGCTTATTGTCCGCGAGATCCTGTACCGCGTACTTCAAAGCGAGCATGGCTCGCTTATCCACTCCTTTGCCATGGTCGGCAGCCATTCGCATAACATTGCGCAAGCGATTCGGATGATTAACCGGCAATATGCGGAGCCAATTGTCATCGAGCAGCTGGCCAAGAAAGCAAGCCTCAGCACTTCGGCTTTTCATAAGCATTTCAAACGCGTAACGTCGATGAGCCCGCTGCAATATCAGAAAACGCTGCGCCTGCAGGAGGCAAGACGCTTAATGCTGACGGAAACGGTGCATGCTTCGGAAGCCGCCTTCCGCGTTGGATACGAAAGCCCGTCCCAGTTCAGCCGCGAATACGCCCGGATGTATGGACGGCCGCCGATGCTGGATATACAAGAGCAACGTGCTTCAGCAATAACAGGGCCATGACGATCGATCGTCATGGCCCTGTTATTCTTGGGGATAATAGTATTTAATTTGCTTTCGTTTTCTGCAGCATTTCGTTCAGCACATCTTCCCAATACAGCTTCATCTGCTCCCGCGTAGCCGCATGGTCCAGGTTTTCCTGATGGAAGCTGACCGTTGTTTTCTCCGGATGGCCGGAGATGAGCCGGATTTGCAAGGTCGAAGGCTTCTCCCAGCCGGGTTTTGTCCACTTCAGGCGTAGCTGCTGTAAAGGCTTCACAATTCTCCATTCTCCCGCTATCCCTTCGGCGCTATGAAACGTCTCGCCCACTTCTATCGCTAAGTTCTTGACGTTGCCGATCCATAACCTCAAGCCTTCGGCCGAAGTGAGAAATGTCCAAGCTTTTTCGGGAGAAATAGGCAGCGTCCTGCGAACCCCGATTTGAAAACCGGCCGAGGCCGTTTTACCAACGATTTTCTCGGAATATCCCATTCTTCATCCTCCTCGAATTTATCGGCTTAAAGCCCGCACAAACAAATCAACGCTGGATTCCGCAAATTGCTCTCTCGTAACCTTTGTAACAGCCTCAGTCGTATACAAACGCGAGATAAAAGCCCCGTAATTCATCCACATAAACGTGATGGCCTGCGTCTCCGCATCCGTGTCGATCATTTTGCGTTGTCTTTGCATTTCCGTAAAATAATTCATCAGAAGCTCGAGCAAGACCCGGGGATGCTTCTGCGCTTTCTGCCTGATTTCAGCCAAATCATTGTCCGCCAGAACGATAAGAAACAGCTTGCGGTTGCGCTCCATCACCTCATGATACATTTCGCTTATAAGCAGCAGATCTGACCGCATATCCCATACCACTTTTTCTTGAAAGATCAGCGTCATTTCCACCGAATAATGAAAATGCTCAACAGCCTTTTCGAGCAGATTTTGCTTATTGGCGAAGTTCCGGAATAACGTCATCTCGCTAACGCCTGCCACCGCGGCAATCTCCTTGGTGGATACGCCTTTATACCCCTTCTCCGCCATCAAATCAATCGCCGCTTGCATGAGTTTTATCTTATTATCCAAAACAGCTCACCCTTACTCGCCTGTATGTTAGTACTCACTAACATTTGTTATAAGAATAGTCTCTTTGGAAAGAGATGTCAACATTTGGACCGGCAATCGCTACAACAAAAAAAGCTGTTGTTCCAACCGCTCGAGGCAGCTGGAGCAACGGCTTTTTGTGCTGTTCTTATTTGCCCTTCGCAGCCAGGAAGGCGTCGAACTGCTTCTGCTTCTCGGCGATGACCTTCTCGACGCCGGCGGATTTCAGCGCCGCGATATATTCGGGCAAGACCTTGTCGGTGTCGACCGAGCCGGTCTCCAGCGCCTTCTGGTACTGCTTGATGACGTTCGCGAGCGCGCCGACCTCCGCCTTTACGGAATCGCTGTTGAAGACGAAGCCGAGACCCGGCGACGGTTTGGCTCCCTCGTTGAACGCCTTGAACTGCTCCCATTTGTCTGGCGCCTCGGTGTTCCACACATGGTTGAGGAACTGGTTGCCGAGTTCCCAAGCGACGCCGGGGGCGTATTGGCCGGATTTATCGGTAGGCGTCATGACGTCGCCGCTGAGCGTATAATGCACGCCTTCGATGCCGAAGTTCAGCAGGTTGACGATATCCTTGTCGGTGTGAAGCAGGTTAATGAACATCATTGCCCGCTCAGGATTCTTGGACGTCGTCGAGACCGCCAGCATGGCACCCGCCGTCTCGGAGGTAGAGACCGTTTTACCGGTCAGGTAGATTTGGTCCAGCTTCCCTCCGATGCCGGCCGCATTGGCGATTTCCGCCGCCTTGCCGGGCTTGAGCGGCTCAATCGTCGAGAAGACGTTGCCGCCCTTATAGGCGTCGCCGCTCGAGAGCTGCGTGGTCGCGGCGTCCTTGTTGATATAGCCTTTCTGGAAGAAGTCGCGGGCGAGCTTCAGATAACGCTTGTAAATATCGAAGTCCTCCATCATCTTTACCGTCGTGTCGCTGTCTTCCTTCGAGATGACGCCGGGAATCGTGCCGTCGCCTAAGGAGTCGAATTCGGTCAGCTGCCCGAACGACCCGCCTTGCATATAGAGAGGAGTCATATCCGGCTTCTTCTCCTTCACCACCTTGTAGATGGCGTCCAGATCCTCCGCCGTCTTCACCGTGCTCATGTCAAGGCCCAGCTCATCGGCAATATCCTTGCGGTAGACGACTCCTCCTGCGAACGCGAGCTCCTTGTTCGTCGGTATGCCGTAGTTTTTACCGTTGATTTTGGAGCCCTCGAGGAACGATGGATCAAGCGAGCTGATAATCCCTTGGCCGTATTTGCTCAGCAGATCGCCGAGCTCCTTATAGGCGCCCTTGGCGACATTCTTCGAATAGCCGTTCCACTGCGCCGTGAATAGAATGTCTACGGGCTCGCGGGAGGCAATCATCAGGTTCACCTTGTCGTCCCATGCCCCCCAGTCGATCGGAGCGATGTCGATGGTAGCGTTGATTTTATCCGTCAAAATTTTGTTCAAAGCATCCTCCACCATCGCCTCGTCCGCCTGCGGCGGCCCTTCGTACACCAGCTTCAGCTTGTAGGGCTTTAGATCGGCCGGAGCGTCCGCGCCGTCATTCGCCGCTGCGCTGGCTCCGGCGTTGCCGGCAGACGTTTCATTGCCGCCGGAACCGGATGGCTGGTTTTTGCTGCATGCGGACATGAAGAGGGTGATAACGAGCAGGAGCAGGACAACCAGCGAAATTGTTTTTTTCGTCTGCTTCATAAAGAGATGGACCTCCCAATAGTCGATTTGTATGCTTAACCGGATTGCCGGTTACAGCCAAATGCAAGGCAGATCGTTCCGGCGGGATAGCCGGGAAGGGATTAGCCCTTCACCGCGCCGACCGTCAGGCCGCGGACGAAATATTTCTGGAAGAACGGGTAGGCGAACACGATCGGGCCGATACCAACCACGACGAGGGCCATCCGCACGGTTTCGCTGGGAAAGTTGAACATGCCGCCCGCCCTGGCAATCTCGGCCGCAGCCGTCGGATTGCTGGAGAGATACTGAATATTTGCCAGCATTTTATAGAGCAGGTATTGAACCGAGATGTTGTGATCGTTGGTGATGAAGACGAGGCTTAGAAACCAGTCGTTCCAATACGTCAGCGTCTGGAAGAGCGCCACCGTCGCCAGCACCGGCATGGAGAGCGGAAGAACGATGCGGATGAAGATCCGCAGCTCGCCGGCTCCGTCGATCTTCGCCGACTCCAGTACCGCAGCGGGTATGGTCTCCTTGAAAAAAGTCCTTACGATCAGAACCCAGAAGGAGGACACCAGAAGCGGCATAATGAGCGCCCAGAGCGTATCCTTCAGATTCAGCATCTGCACGTAGACGAGATACCAGGGAACAAGCCCCCCGGAGAAGAGCATCGTAAAGAAGACGAAGAAGGTAAAGAATCGGGCGTGCGGAAATTGGCTGCGCGATATCGGATAGGCGTAAAGCGCGATGATCAGCATGCTGAGCACCGTACCGACGACCGTAACCGTAATAGAGATTCCGTAGGAATACGCGATCTGTCCTATGTCCTTGTACAGGAAGGCATAGGCGGCTAGATTGAACTTCTCCGGGATGAATCGGTAGCCGTGCGTCAGGACGGATTTCTCGTCGGAAAACGATACGGAGAGCAGGAGCAGCAGCGGGATGACGCACAGGGCGGAATAGATGATGAAGAAGATATTGATGCCGCTTGAAGCTGCGGCGGACAACCGGTTTTTCGGATTTGAGCCCGCAGTGTTTTTATCGGAGATGGCAGCCATCCGGTTCCCTCCTAGAATAGGGCGTTGTCGCTGTTAATACGGCGAACGACCCAGTTGGATAGAAAGACGAGCGTGAAGCCTACAACGGATTGGAACAGCCCGGCGGCAGACGAGAGGCCGATGTCGCCTACGGTAAGGAACGTACGGTAAACGTAGGTGTCGATGACGTTAGTCACGGGGAACAAAGTGCCGGATTCACGCGGAACCTGGAAGAACAGTCCGAAGTCGGCGTTGAATATCCGGCCGATTTGCAGCAGGGTCATGATGGTAATAACCGGCATAATGAGAGGGATAGTAATACTCGTCATTTGCTGCCATTTGCTGGCTCCGTCGATCGTCGCCGCCTCGTAATATTCGTCGTCGATGCCGATAATCGCCGCCATATAAACGACCGTATAGTAGCCCATGCTCTTCCAGGTATTAATGAGCGGCAGGACGAACGGCCATACCTCCTTCGTGAAGTACCAGCGGACCGAGTCAAGACCGAGGGCGGGCAGAAGCGTGCCATTCAGATAGCCGTGCTCATCGCTCATGAAGCCGTAAACGAGGTAAGCGATGACCGTCATCGAGAGGAAGTACGGCAGGAACATGATCGTCTGATGCAGCTTGGACAGAAACCGGTTCTTCATCTCGTTCAACATAAGGGCGAAAGCCAGCGGGAAAATCAAATTAAGCACGATGAACGCTGAATTGTACAGCAGCGTGTTGCGTATGATGATGTACGAGTCGCTGGATTGAAACAGAAATTTGAAGTTGGAAAGGCCCGCCCAGGGGCTGTTCAGAATACCGATATCGAACCGGACCGACTTGAATGCGATTACAATACCGAGCATAGGGATGTAATTGTTGAAAATGAGCAGCAGCACCCCGGGAAGCAGCATTAAATAGAACATCCAATAGTTTCGGATCAGGTAGGTGAGCGTCCTTTTCCGCGTTCCTTTCCGCGTCTTGGCTCCCGTCGCTTGCAGCGGGGCCGCTTCCGCATTGGCCATGTTAGGTCCTCCTTGTCTATCGACTATGGGTATAATCGTACACAAAAAAAGACACCGCACTCTAGCGGCGTCGTTACCACCTTATTGCTCCGGTGACATTTTTACCTAACATTCTGGTATTTCTTGCGGTAATCTTGCGGCGTCATTCCTGTCGATCGCTTGAACTGCTTGGAGAAGTGGGAGAAGCTCGCATATCCGACAGATATCGCAATATCGCTGATTTTATGGTTCGTCAGCTTGAGCTCGGATATTGATCTTAGCATGCGCCGATCAACCATGTAGTCGGTAAGCGACTTTCCCGTCTCCTTGCGGAAAAGCCGCGACAGATAGGCAGGGTTCAAATAAACATGCCTCGCGATCTCCTCCCGGTTCAGGTCGTGCTGCAGGTTCTCTTCGATGTACGCTTGTACCTTGGCGATCGTATTGGACACGTCCTTTCCCTGTTTAACCAGGCAGTCCGATGCTTTGGCGGCAAACTGGATCGTCCATGCCTTCATGGCGCCGAGCGACTTCATCGCGTTCTCGCCGCTGTGCCATTCCTCTTCTGCATACACCGTTTCCACGGGTACGGAGCGCCGCTGCAGCACCTGAAAGACCGTGTGGACAAGCCCGAAATAGTAGCTGACCATATAGGGATGGTCGACCTGACCGAACTGGAGGCGATCGAACAAATCCTCAATGTGGCGCTTCAGCTCGCATGTCTTGCCCTGCTCGATGAGGGCCGACCATTCCTGAAAATTCGGCTGGGCGGTAATTGATTTCTTCTCCCGCTTATAGTCTGATAGACGGAATACCCGGCCGGTCTGGCAGACATTGGAGCGTTCCAGCTCGCCGAGGCTCTGAGCCCCGAAACGCAGCGAGGCGACGGGAGCTGCCTCGCCAATGTAGCAGGAGACGACGGCGTACAGGTATTCCGAGCATTTGCGGATATATTCCGTGCACCGCTCCTCAAGGGTACTCTCGTCTTCCACCGACGGCTCGTAGAGGAGGGCGAAGAGTATGCCGCCTGCGTCTTGAATAACGTGGCCGGAGCGGTCTCTCAGCAAAATGTCCGCCGCGGCGTTCTTCAGCGCGTAGGTCATAATTTCTTCGTCGCGCGCGTTCCAATCCTGCGTCCACTGCTCCACGCTGATCAGGAGCGGCTGTACGCGCTTGCCGATATCAAGCGGAATGCCGTACAGCTCGAACAGCGGCTCGAGCTTGTCCGCTGAGGCCGGGATGCGCAGTCCCAGCACGTCCTGCCACAGGCGCTCGACGAGCAGCGGAAGCTGGCGGTTCCACTGGTCGAAATAGTAGGCGTACGTCTTGAGATACGCCTCGTCCTGCTCGCGCCGGCGGACCGCTTCGACGGCTTTCTCCACGCAGCTCTTCAGCACGTCATGATCGACCGGCTTGAGCAGATAGTCGAAGCTGCCGAGCTGGACGGCCTGCTGAGCGAAATTGAAGTTGGCGTGGCCGGTCAGGAAAATGGTCTCCGTTTGAGGCGAAGTCTCGTTGACCCAGGTGAGCAGAGCGATGCCGTTCTCCTGCGGGATGTCGATGTCGGAGATCAGGACATGAATGGGGTGCCCCCTGAACACCTGCCGCGCCTCCTCGGCATCGTATGCGGTAAAAATATTCGCTAAGGGGAGGGACGACCAGTCGATCCCCTCGACAATGCCGCGGATGGCTATATCCTCGTCGTCCACTACAAGCAGGTTGTACATCGTCATTCTCCTTTCGCTTCCGGAAGCTCGGGCTCTGTCGATACCGGCAGTTTGATCGCGACGGCCGCTCCGCCGCCGTCTGTATTTCGGAAATCGATACGCGCGGCAGCGTCGTACCGCAGCTTGAGCCGCTGGATGACGTTGGCAATGCCGAGCCGGCTCGAATCCGCGGAAGGGAGACCTTGTCCCTCATTCAGCCGCTGCAGAACCTCCAAGGGAAAGCCAACACCGTTGTCCTCCACGGTAATCTGCATAAAAGGCCCGTCCTTCTCCTCGAGCAGCTCGCCGCGGACCCTGATCTCAAAAGGCTTGCGATGATTGACGAAGCCGTGGATGATCGCATTTTCCACGAACGGCTGGATCGACAGGGCGGGCATCAGACTGCCGTTCATGCAGTCGGGAATGTCATAGACGCAGCCAAGTTTGCGCGGAAAACGGAACTTCTGAATCTCGAGATAGTTCGCGATATGCTTCAGCTCCTCCTCAAGAGTGATCAGCTCCCGGTTGCTCCGCATGATGAAGCGGAAATAATCCCCCAGATGGAGCGCCATCTTTTTCACCGAATCGGTATCCTTCAGTGCCGCGAAATTATAGATGATGTTCAGGCTGTTCATATAAAAATGCGGGTTGATCTGCGCCTGCAGCTGCTTCAGCTCGATCTTCTGGGCCCTCAGCTGCTCCTCGTACATCCCGATTCGCAGGCTCTTGATCTGCTCCGCCATGTTATTGAAGGTGTTCGCGAGAAAGACGAACTCCAGCGTGTTGTTCGTCTGCAGCCGAACGTCGAGCATGCCGAGCGAAATTTTCTTCATGCCGCTGATCAGCTGCTGCAGCGGCTTGAACAGCGCGCGTCGGATAAAGAAGAGGTAGAGAGAGAAGATGAAGATGACGCCGACCGCCATCGCGTACGTCAGCAATTGGAAATAGGGAAGACCTTGCAAAATATAACTCTCGGGAATAAGGATGCTGGTCGTCATGTCGGCCACCTCGCTGGGCCGGTTCATCACCAAGTACCGCTTTCCGGTCTCCCCGTCTTTCACGAACCGGTACGGCGCGTTCTCGCGAATCAGGTCTGTCCGATTCAATTGCACATGGCTGTCCGTTCCCTGCCCGCCTAGACGGGTGCCATCCGAGCGGTAGATGGCTGCTTCTCCGATATCGCCGTGCGACCATTGAATGGACAGCTGATTGGCGATTTCCGACATGCGAATAATCGCGCCGACGTACAGTCCGGTATCAGGGACCTCGGTTACCTGCACGAGAAAATTGCCGCCCTCGATTCTTCGGTCGTACCATAGCAGCCAGCGGCCCGGCGTGCTCTCGTCCACGATGCGCCGGACGTTATCATTTAAGACGTTCTGGAGGATGCCGTACTGATTCTGGGAGCTGGTGCTCAGGATGAGTTCGTTGGAGTTAAAGAGAAAAATGGTGTCGATCACATTGTATAAGCCAATGTCGCGGTTGATTTTAAGCTGGATGCGAACCTTGGTCAGGACGTAGTTGTCGCTGCCCGGAGGGAAGGAATTGAGCACGCCTACGTCAGTATCGTAGACGCCAAGCTTGTTTAAATAGTTCGTAATGTCGTTCAGCGTCCGGTCCGTATGGTCGGCGAAGATATCCAGCGTATTCCGGTAGGTCTCGGTAACCTTGTCGCGGACGACGTTTTTTGCGTACAGATTATTGCCGATGAAGAACAGCACGCCGGGGATCATAACGACAAAAAAGCTGATGATCAGTTGGGTCTTAATCGATAGCTTCAGTACGCCTCTCCTCCTGCTCGGAAAGATATGTTCAGTCTATCAAGCGAAAGCGTTTTCAGCAAGGTGGCATTAGGCCTGTACCCATTCGCCCATTGATCCTCCTTAACGTCCTTATAAAAAAAGACAGCCAAGCATCCAAAAGATGCATGACTGTCTCTATCGATATTATTAAGGCGTCACCGGAAGCCCCTTGCTCTCCCTCATCAGCTGGAAGTAAACATCCGGCCGGACAAATACAACATCAGCGTTATCCTTGTATAGGTTCATCGCATTGACGAAGTTCTGATAGCTGACCTGCCAAGGGTTCGCCTGAATGGAGACAAAAGATGGCAACTTGCCGTCCCATTTCTTGAGACCGTCGGCAATGCCGCTTGTCAGGTCGCTCTCCGCGCTGCCGTAGGCCACGTTTAGCTCCTGGCCCGGCATCGAGTTGCCGTAGACCCCGATCGTACCGGTACCGAACTGCGAAGTAAATCCGAGCAGCGACGGGGCATGCTTGGCGAGCTTTTCAGCCACCTCCGGCTTAATCTCGCCTTTCACGTAATTCCACACGGTCAGTACGTTTAGACCCGCCTGCTTCATATAATCGTTCGTACGCTCGATAAAGCGGTCGAGCCCGTCTTCCTTCTCCCAGAAGTTCGGGTACGTGTAACCCACGCCGGACGGGCCGGAAACAAAAGCATCATTAGGCGTAGCGTTTTTGTACAAATAATTCAGCAGGCCCGGCATCGTATCGACCATCAGCGGCGAGATCGTCCAGCCAAGCGGCACCTCTCCGCGGTTCGGCGTATTCCACACGTTCCAGAAGGCATGCTCCATGTACTGCAGGTTGTCCCCGTCGCTCAAAATAAACGAGACATACACTTTATTCTCGAGCTTTGGCTTCTCCGGCGCCTTCGGCATCGCAATCGACCGCGAAGTACCGCTGAGCACGCTAAGGTTCGAGGAGAAGTCGCTGGCCACCGTCGCAAGCCCGTAATCCGACGTCTTCTTGACGCCCATCCCTTCATCCGGCCACCAGCCGAGATACAGCCCCGTCCCGTAAGGCATATCCTGCAGGAACTTATCCAGCAGCGCCGACTCACCCTCATCCGCCGGATTCAACCAGACCACTGCGGCGTCCATTCCCATTGCATAATCGCGAAGATAGGATTGGATGCCCGGGTCCAGGCCAACAATCGCTTTATGCGTCGTCTGCTTCCAATAGCGGTCATACAGATAACCGTAGACCTCCAGCTTGGAGCTGAATTTGCCGCGCAGGTCCTCGATTACTGGCAGGTTATACGGCGCTCCTGTCAGCTTATCTACGAGGGATGGCGGAGCGACAATCGCATTTTTCAGCCCTGCAATCGTAGTTGCCAGATTAATGGTATCCGGCTGCTGATCATCGTAG
Organism: Paenibacillus sp. MMO-58; assembly: GCF_037146255.1. Taxonomy (NCBI): domain Bacteria; kingdom Bacillati; phylum Bacillota; class Bacilli; order Caryophanales; family Paenibacillaceae; genus Paenibacillus; species Paenibacillus sp. MMO-58. The sequence continues at coordinate 210,410 of NZ_JBBCVY010000005.1, read as the reverse complement.
ACGATGAGCCCCTTCAGCTCGGAACGGTATTTGTTCAGCAGCTCCCAGTTATCCTTCACCTCGGCATATTTCAGCCCCAAGTCATCAAGCAGGGCCGTACCTGTAGAGCCCCGGACATTGTCCGTATACGAATAGATGCGAGGCTTCGTCTGATTCACGACGCCTTTCAAAGAGGTGAACAATAAGTTCTCGTCTTTGCGGAGCGGCCAGAACACACCAACATCAAACAGCTTCATCGTGGATTTGCTGGTCCATAACACCTTGAATTCCAGCTCATGCCCTTCTCCCGGCGCGTTAAAAGAAAGCTCAAAGCTTTGCGACGCATTCGGCAGCCGGAAATCCCAGTTGCGGACTTCCATCGAAGCAAGAACGGCATCCGCCGTCTGGTCCCGAACCTCGAGCGTGGCGACAACGCCGTCCTCATCCGCAAAGTTATCGACCTGCATATTAAACGCAGCTTTTGTTTCTCCCGCCGGTATTTCCTTGCGCCCCGTTACGTCCAAAATCGCCTTGCCGGCAGCATCGCTTCCCGCTTCCGCCAACCAGCCGTCGCCGTCCGCTTTGCCCGTGTCATGCCCAAACGCTTCGTTCTCGGCCTGATAGTAATAGCTGTCTGTCGTATAAATGAGATCAAGTGTTTCGGCTGGGGCCTGAAACGTCGGCAAAGCCTGCTTGCTTGGCCAGCTGACCCCTTCCTTCTTCTCCGGCCATGCCAGATACGAGGATACGGCTGCAACGAGGATAACGCCCAGGGAAATGCTAATGATTTTACCTTTGCCCTTCACTCGATCTTCCTCCCCCTTGAAAATAGCCCGTTACCAAATCACCTTTACCGACACGCCGGCCGGATCATTCTCGTAACGGAAAAGCAACGTCGAGCTTCCTTCGTCCCACTTGAACTCCAGCGGCATCCGAATGGAGGTCCCCGCCGCACTAAAAGCCACGGTTCTGGGCTTGCGCGGGCATTGGAATCTGGCGGCAGCCTGAATGCCTTCAGGTCCGTAAGCCGCAAAGCTAAACCCTTCAGCGTTCTCTTCCACCCTGTCAATACGGGAAGCTGCCGCGATCAGCTGTACGCCTTCTCCCGCTTGGCTCAGGTCATAGAGCAGCGCTTGCTCGCCTGCGTGAACCGTAACCTCATCCACAACAGGAAGGCTGGCATCCAGCAGATCAACCAGCTTGCCGTAAATTTTATAAGGCTCTTCGCTCACGGACTCATCCAGCACGGCTGCAATAATGTAAGGGCCTCTGCGCAGCGCCATGCCGTTCTTTTTCTCCCAACGAAGAGAGCTCTCTGCTTTTGCAATAGCGGAGGCTACCGTCTGTCTCAGCTGCTCGCCAGCTTCCGGCAGGACTGCGCATTGCGACGGATGCAGAGGCAGGTAAGCCAGACAGCCTTTGCCCACGGCATATTCTCCCGGAGCCAGCGACGTCTCCAGACCAAGACTTGCGAATAGATGCTCCATCGGAGAAGCGAACTTCTTGCTTCCTTGATTCCACCATTCGCGGACGGTATGGAAGTCGTCGCTGCCGTCTCCGACGTAGATCAGCGTGCCGCCTTCCTTCACCCATTCCGCCAACACATTATGCAGACCGGACGATTCCGGCTTCATATATTCATAGCTGAGCAGCAGGACGCGGTAATCGTCCAGATACCCCGGGAATCTTCCCGCATTGTCGAGCTGAACCGGACGGACGGCTGCGCCATGCTTGAGGAGCGGCAGAGCAAGGCCATAAAACGGCGACCAGTCCAGCAGCTCCATAAACTCGCTGCCAAGCGCCGACGCAACCTCCGTGCCGTCGTATTTGAAGGAAGTAGCTTCCTCGCTCCAATCCGGGTGATTACGCTGATACATCGCTGAATCGGCAAGCAGCAGACCTACCTGCAAGCTGTCCGTCAGCCATTCCGCGTCCTGCCCATCCATGGTTCCAAGCACGTTTAACACCGTTTGCAGCTCCGTTGCGTAAGCAGCCGGAATTCTCTCCTTGCCGTTCCCGCCTTCTCTCGGGTACTGCCCTTGATAAATCCTTCTCGGCCAAGGACATACTTCGTAACGGCTCACATGCGGATGCAGCAGAGAAGCGACCAGCGTACGGATATAATTGCTTCGGTAATCCTTCCACGTATGCTTCGGATCGTCGGCAATCGGATCATGCAGGAACCACATTCTGCGGTCGGTGCCGCGGACAAGCTCCTGCATAATGCCGTATTCCAGATAGGCCGTCTCAAAGGTACGCTCCTTGCGGACGCCGTTGTACACATTTGGCGTTTGCGCCGTACCCGTCCATACCTGCGCGATATAGCCGTCTACCCCCGGCAGCTCAAGCAGCTTCGATTCCGGGCTGACGATCCGCCATTGCGTATAGTTGATAAGGCTATGCGTCGGCACGTAAAACCGGATCCGGCGACCGTATTTCTGCATCGCATATTCCTTGAGGGTGCTGCAGATCCGGTCAAGCGCGCGGGTATACAGATAAGCCTTCAGCTTCGAAGCGCGGTACTGCGCATCTACCGAAGCATGCGGAGCCTGCCAAGGCTCGCGGTAATAGATCTCCCATTCGCGCTTGAACGCATCCGAATAACCGCCCTCCACCCAGAACTCCGGCTCCTCCAGGTGAATCGCCTCTACGCCGGCGTCTACGGCGATCCGGATTCGTTCGGTCAGAAAATCGGCGTAAGCGATCGTTGGAACCATATAAGGGATATCCACGGAGGTGCCGTGAATGATATTTTCGTATTTTCGGTTTTTCTGCGCTTCGTCCCAATGCGGCCGGCCGTCGACCTTACCGTTCAGGTAGTCCTGATAGCCGCCCCAGGACACGCCCGTCATGAGATGAACAACATAGCCTTTTTCCTTCCACGTCCGGATCCGTTCCTGAAAATCCCCATGGATGCCATAGACCATAACGAAGTCTGTCTGCAAATCATAGGACGGATGGTAGGGTCCACCCTCCTGAAAGCCCGTTAACTCTTCCTGCCGATTCTTTCTGATCATGACTGCAACAGCCTCCTCTATCCATTCGCCTATTAGCCGAAAATAAAACAGGAGGGGGCTGTTACGCCTTCCCCCCTGATTGATTAACCGTTACTAGAGCTTCACGCGAAGCGACTTGATCTCGAACGGTTGGAACGACAGCTTCGCTCCAGCCTCACCGATCGTATTTTCCATTAGATCCACTTCCTCGACGAGCGAGACCGGAATTCCGAAACCAACCGATGTTTCGGCAAACGTTCCGGACACCTCGTACAGACGGATAATGAGATCATCCGAATCCTCGGCTTTTTTCACCGCTTCGATCATGACATGCGGATGATTCACCTGAACAAGAGAGGCAAAGGAAGCCATGCGTGCTGCTGAGGAAGAAGCCTGAGAAGGCTCGGCCACCGTCAGCGGCGTATTCAGCTCATACCCTTTGCGGTATACCTCCGCTTGGATAAAGTCTCCGCGATGCGGATAAACCGCATAGACGAATTGATGTTCCGCGCGGTCGGCCACCGGATCCGGATAGCTTGGGCTGCGAAGCAGATTGATGTCCAGCACGTTCCGTTCCGCGCTGTAGCCGTATTTGCTGTCGCTGAGCAGAGCTACGCCGTAGTCCGGCTGCGACAGGTCGATATATTGATGCGCGCATATTTCATCGCGGACAAATTCGATCATCGTATTCCTTGTTGTCGGGCGCTTCAAATAACCAAATTGAATCTCGCAGTTCACATGGTCGGACATGACCTGAACCGGGAAGGAGACGCGAAGCATCTTCTCCGATTCCTTCCAATCCGCCTTGGATTCAAATCTTACGGTTGTTGCTTCTTCATCCAGCACAATCCGCTGTACCAGCGAGGATTCCCCGAACCGGTAATGCTGCTCCAGCACCGCCTGGCCTTGCTCAACCGAGAAGGAGCTTTTTTCCAGCTTCATGCAGCCTGCCACCGTCTCCCGGTAATCCCGAGGGAAATCCCAGGCATCGCCTCTGTCGTGATACACGGTCAGCACGTTGGCCTTCTGGCCCGGCATAATCGCTTCCCGGCCTGCTGCTTTGTCGTACATCGACTCGATACTTCCGTCCTGTCCAAAACTAATTCGCAGATTCTTGTTCTCGAGAAGCTGCTCGCCTGCGAAGAGCCCGGATTGTTCCGTCCGCTCCTGGCGAAGCCCCGCCTCTGCAAGAGACGCAAAGCCCATTGCCGGCACTTTCACGGCATAACGGCTGCCCTTATGCTCTACAACCTCCTCGCGTTCCCACGGCAAAGAGTTAAAGACAACGGCTTGACCTTCACGGGCTCCCGCGAGCTCCGCAACTCTTGAATAGGTTTGCGCAATCAGCTCCAGCGTACGGCCATGCATCGCGGCATAACGCTCCAACGATTCTTCAAAGACGCGAGTAATCGATGAACCCGGCAAAATATCATGGAACTGATAGAGCAGCGTTTCCTTCCAAATTCCTTCAAGCTCCTCGGACGGGTACGCATTCTCTCCCATTGCGAGCAATAGGGAAGCCGCAAATTCAAGCTCGCGGAGCGATTTCTCCATCTTGCGGTTATACCATTTGTTCCGAGCCTGCGAGGTCAGCGTACCTTGATGCTTCTCCAGGTACAGCTCTCCGCGGTACGTCTGGAAGCGCGCTCTCTCTTCCTCAAGCTTATGGAAGAAAGACAAGGAAGACTCTTGAACAACCGGCGGCAGTCCAAGAAGATTATGTTCGCGCGACAGCCGTTCCAGATGCTCCTCGCCCGGTCCCCCGCCGCCGTCGCCGATCCCAAACAGCATCAAGGCATGCTCGGATACGTTGCGGTCGAGATAGCTGTTCTCAATCTTGGCAAGCGATCTTGGCGCGCCCGGGCTGTTGTACGTATCCTCCGGCGGAAGATGCGCCAGAACCTTGCTTCCGTCAATACCCTCCCATTCAAAGCTGTGATGAGGATGCGTGTTATACACGTTCCACGACAATTTCTGGGTCATCATATAATCGACGCCCGACTTTCTGAGCAGCTGAGGCAAGCTGGCCGCATAGCCAAATACATCCGGCAGCCACAGCACCTTCATCTCCTGACCGAATTCCTGCTGGAAGAACCGTTTGCCGTACAGGATCTGACGAACCAATGCTTCGCCGCCGGAAATATTCGTATCCGGCTCCACCCACATCGCGCCTTGTACTTCCCAACGTCCTTCCTCAATACGCTTCTTGATCCGGTCGTACAGCTTCGGATAATACTCTTTCATCCATTGATAGAGCTGCGGCTGGCTTGCGCCAAATACGTAATCCGGGTATTTCTCCATGTTCGTAAGTACGGTAGAGAAAGTGCGTGCGCCCTTCCGGATCGTCTCGCGGATGGGCCACAGCCACGCAAGGTCGATATGCGCATGGCCGATCGCGCTGACCGTCACAACGGGATCGCCGCCTTTTTTGGCAAGCTCCTTGGCCAGAATTTCTCTCGCCTGCTGAGCAGTCTCCTCATTAATCACTTGCAGCTTATGCGCCGCGTCATAGAGGCTTTGAATCAGGCGTTCTCTTCGTGCACCGTTCTCCGGCGTATGCTCGGCGAGCTCGAGAAGCACCTCGTAATCGTAATAGAGCTGCCGGATTTCCTCGTAACAGATCGCGATATCGGCTTCCTTCAAGGTGCCGCTGCGGTATCTGCCGAACAGGTCGTTGCAGCCGGCATCCGCCCACAGATCAATCTGCTGGCCTGCGGCTTCGTAGCCAAGATCAACGACGCGCTTGCCCGGCAGGCCAAGGCTGAAATCGAATTCGGAGTTGATGTTGGTTAAGCCCTGCATCGGCGAGCCTTCCTTATCGACGAGGCACAACTCACCGTTGACGTCGATTAACAATACGGCCTTTTTCCCGCTAAGAGCCTCAGGCACAATTCCTTCAAACCGGAACCAGGCGCAATCCCACAGGTTGCCCCATTTCGCGCCGGGCGTAAGCTCGACAAGCTCGCCGGAGGTCCGCTCCGCGTAAGGCACCGGCTCCTTCGTTACCCAGGCTGTTACTTTCAGCGCGGAGACAGGTTGGTAGATCGCTTCACGTATGCGGGGAAGGAGCTCCTTCGCTTTCTGCAGCTTGATTCGTTTCGTTTCGTATGGCATAAAGTCACTCCTGTGAAAAAAAGAGGACTGATTAACAGTCCTGTGGCCGGAAAACAATTAGCGTTATTGAGCATTTTCGGGAGAGTGGTATCTCTTTACGCCGCTGTTGCCCTCTGGAAATTCTGATTAGGTTTAGTTAATGGAAATTTCCTTCAGGCAAAGGCGGACGCTCCGCTCTTAAAAGAGATACCACAACTCCTTTTCTGCTCAACGATAATTTTTTTCTGGCCGTACAGGACGTGTTAAGAAAGTCCTCTTTTTAGATTTTTATTTGGTGATTTGTTCGGCTTTCTTTTGGGCGTCGTCGAGAATGGCCTTTACGTCGCCTTTGGTCATCAGCGATTTTACCACCGCGTCGCCCCATACTTGCCATACCTTGGAGTTGTCTTTCGCAAAGGTAGGAAGACCTTGGACGTTGCCGTTCATCGCTTGGTAATGCAAGTACATTTCCGGATGCTTTTGTTGATACTCAGGAGACTCGGCAACTTCCTTCAGAATCGGGGAACGAACGTTGGAGTCCGCAATCAGCTGCTGAATTTCTTTGCTGTACATTGCTTTGATATATTCGAATGCCGCATCCTTGTTCTTCGCGTCTTTCGGTACCGAGTGGAAAGCTGCGCCAATCGTTACGTTGGCAGCCGCTCCGTTAGGCGACAGAGGAATCGGCGACATGCCGCATTCCAGCTTGTTGTCTTTACACTGCTGTACTTGCCAAGGACCATCGATCAGATAAGCAATCTGGCCTTTGTTCCATGCGTCGAAATACGTGCCTTCCGTATTGTTAACCATCAGACCGGCCGGATGATCCGCGTTCAGCTCGCGGAGCAAATTAACCGTCTCTACGTTTGCATCGGAGTTGAAGGTCGGTTGGCCGTTCGCATCGGCATAAGAACCGCCGTTAATTCCGATCAGAGCGCCGTAGCGCAGGTATCCGCCGAAGTTAGGACCGGCGTAAACGCCGCCGCCATAGAACTTGCCTTTGCCCGCTTCCGTTACTTTCTTCGCATTGTCAGCCAGCTCTTGCCAGGAAGTAATCGGCTTCTCCGGGTCGATGCCGGCTTCTTTCACCAGCTTCTTATTCCAATACAGGCTGCTTACGCCAGGCTGCGAAGCAAGACCGTAAATTTTGCCGTCGTATTCCATTGGCTTCCATGCCGCAGGCGATACATGCTCACGGATATCCGCAGCCATATCGTCCGGGAACGGCTCAAGCAGCCCTTGCTGAGCGAAGCCGGGCATTTGCGTTTCGCCCACGATAATGTCCGGAACGTTTTTAGCCAGGAAGCCTGCCGTCTCTTTCTGGATCAGCGGCTCGCCCCAGCCCCAGTCTTCGGTTTTAACGCTGATATTTTTCTCATGCAGTTTGCCTGCGATAATTTTCTGGTAATGAAGCGGGAATGCCGCTACCGGATTGCCAGGCGTATAAGTAACATCAATGCCTTTGCCTTTCAATTCCTTCTCTTTCGGCGCGAACAGATCGTCCAGCTTGCCAACCCCGATCCCTACGGCCCCTTCGTTCAGAACCGTAATCGTTACCGGATTTCCCGCCGATGTGTCCGTGCTTTCCGATGGAGACGGGGAAGCAGATGCGGATTCCGCCGGCGTTGCCGAATTTTGCGGCGAGTTGGTAGCTGCCGAATTATTGCCGTTATTGTTGCCGCCGCAAGCTGATAATGAGACCGTTAATAGTGCAGTTACAAGCAAGGATGTGATCTTTTTCCTTTTCACATTGAACCCCTCCAAATTAGGATAACTGACTTCTTGGCATTAATATATCATGACTATTTGTTATATTCAATATGTTATAACAAATATTTTCTCTTAACCCTTTATACCGGTATTGGCGAGACCCTGCACAATATACTTCTGGAAGAAGAAGAAAATAAGCAGCGCGGGAACCGTCATGCCTAGACCAAGCGTAATGATAAGCGGCCAGTTCGGAATCGCCCCCGGACTTACGGCGGCCGAGGACAGCCTTGTTATCGCGGCAGGCAGCGTCTGAAGCTTATCCGAAGAGGTATAGAAGAACGGCGTTGCAAAGTCATTCCATGTCCCAAGCGCCGTTGTGATCGCAATAAACGCCATAATCGGCAGCTGCAGCGGCAGCATGATTTGAAAGATTATGCGCATGGTCCCCGCACCGTCCACCTTAGCAGCTTCATCGAGCTCGAACGGAATTTTCTCAATGGACTGCTTAACGAGGAATGCCCCCATAATATTCAAGCTTGGTCCGCCGATGAAGTATACCCACCACGTGTCGAGAATGCCGGAGCCTCCCGTAAAAATATGGTTGCCCCCTGCAAATGGAAACCGCGCAAATTCCAGATAAGTTGGAATGAGGGCAATGGTTCCCGGAATCATTTGCGTCCCCAGCAGGACAAGAAAAAGCTGGTCTTTCCCTTTGAAACGAAGCCTTGCGAACACGTATCCGGCCAGCAAAGAAGTCAGAAGCGCCCAGAAGGTGTTGTAAATCGTGCGGTAGCCGGAATTAATGAAATATTTCTGTATGCCTGCATCGGCAGAGCCGTAGAACAGAACTAAAAAGTTCTGAAGGGTTGGCGCTTTGGCAATCGGTAACAACCCGATAATGGAGCTTGTAAACTCGTCTTTCGTGAAGAAGCCGGCCAGGATCATAAAGACCAAAGGGTATAACAGGACAAGTCCGATACCCAGCAAAACCAGATGGGCAAACAGATTGCCAGGCTTCAATTGAAACGCCAGCTTTTTGGATAAGGAATCTTTCATGCTTTAGGACCTCCTTTAACCCCTTTGATCTTAATCGTTGTGCTTCTGTCCGAATTCGTCGACCAGCGGTAATAAGCGATGGTGACCGCAAAAACGATAACCGCCATAATAAGCGAGGAGGCTCCCGCCATGCCAAGGTTGAAGTCCCAGAATGCGTCGCGGTAGATGCGGAATACAAGCACTTCCGTTTTCCCGTAAGGACCGCCGCCCGTCATGAACAGCACCTGCTCGTAGATCTGAATCGCGCCAATCAAGCTTGTAATGACAATGTAAGTTGCAATCGGCTTCAAGCCCGGCAGCGTCACGTTCCAAAGCTTGCCCCAGCGCCCCGCTCCGTCGATCTCCGCCGCTTCGTACAAGGAGACGTCAACGGACTGCAGACCCGCAAGCCAGATGAGCGCCGCGCCCCCAACGCCCTTCCATACCGAGTAGACGACGATCCAGAACACGCCCCAGAAGACGGAATATTGCCACACGATGGGTTCCTTGCCGATCGATTTCAGAAAGTTATTAATAACGCCATTGTTGGTATCGAGGAGGAGATTAAAAATTTGCGTTGTCGCAACCGTTGACGTAACCGCTGGAATGTACCAGATGGACCGGTAGATTCCTTTGCCGAACAGCGGCATATTCATCAGCAAGGCTGCTCCAAAGCCGGCAATCAGGGTAATTGCGGTAACAAGTCCCCCAAGCCAGATCGATCTCCATAAGGCTTCGTAGTATAGCGGATCGTGGAAAAATCGAACGTAGTTATCAAACCAGACAAATTTCGGATGGGCCGCAATGCCGATCCAATCAAAAAATCCAAGGAAAAAGCCAAATAGCGTCGGGAACCCCGATAGGACAAGCCACCATAGAATCATTGGACTCAAGATGGCTGTCGCGATTAATGCATCTTTGTGTCTGACCGCAAACTTTTTGAGAGAGGACTTTGTTGATGCGTTTTGGACTGGCAGATGCAAAGATGCGGTTTCTACAACTTTCCTGTCGTTCATAATCATCTTCCTCCTTGCTTGTTTTAGACTTACTCAAATGCTATAAAACCTCTATACAATTAATTATATTTGTTATATCAAATTAGTCAAACAAAAAAAAGAAAACCCGCCCCCCTTGAAGTGCAAGGGAAACGGGTTTTCTCGTATGTCTCGTATGTTTTGCATGTACAGCGGCTTATGCTTTCGCTTTAGCCGTTGTTTTGCGTTCAATCAGGGTTGGCTTCAAGATTTTCTTCTCGAATTTGATCGGCTGCTTGCCTTTATTCTCGATGACTTGAAGCAGCAGCTGCACCGCTTCGGCCCCCATTTGATATTCCGACTGGTCGATATGCGTCAGCAGGCTGAACTCCTCGAGCAGCGGCGTCGGGTTGTCAAACGTCACGATGGAAATATCCTCCGGAACGCGAAGGCCAACCTCCTTGGCAATCGATAAGATCTGAACGCCAAGCGAGCAGTTAAGCGCGATATAGGCGGTCGCCATCTGATTTTTGACGAAGCGGTAGAACGGATGCTCGGCACTCATGCCTCCGCCGTTAATATGAATGTCATTCAGAATGAGCGACGGGTTAATCAACGCTTCCTTCTGTTTCATGGCTTCCTGGTAGCCTTGGATCCGTTCGTCTACGGATACCGTCATAAGCGGCGAGTCGGAGCAGATCGCAATATTGCGATGTCCCAGCTCCCACAGATGGTCAACCGCCAGCATCGTGGCCAGCGCGCTGTCCGATGCAACAACATTTGTCTCCACGCCCGGCAGGTACCGGTCAATCAAGACAAACGGGTAGTTCTGCATTTTGAGCGCGATAATCTCTTCGTTATAGACCTCGGCGTCGACAGGGAAAATAATAAGCCCGTCAACGGTGTTCTTCATCTCCCGGATAACTTCCTTCTCTTTCTCCTTGGAGTTGTTGGTCAGCATAATAACAAGCGAATAACCTTTGGCTTTAAGGCCGTCCGTTATCCCAGCTATTAAGCGAATGGCAAAATAGTCGGCAAGCACCGGGAACACGAGACCAATTTTCACTTTAGGTTCCGACTGCTCTCCGCGCGCTTCGCTTATCGGGCTGACTGCCATCTGCTTTTCCGGGATGCCTTTGACGAAGCTGCCTCTTCCCGGAATCCTGTAGATCCAACCATCCTTCGCTAGTTCAGCAAGTGCATTCACAACCGTAATCCGACTAACGTCGAATTCGTCCATCAGATCTTTTTCCGTCGGGATTTTATCGTCCTCTACGAGCTCCCTGGAGATGATCAGATCTTTGAAATGATTCTGTATTTTGATATACAGAGGCTCTCTATCTTGACTCACGCTTAATCCTCCTATCCGGACCGCAATTCATTGGTTATAACAAATATACCATGATCGGGTTTGTTAACAAAGCAGTTATTTAAACAATTGTCTATTTTCCTGTGTAGAGCAAAAACAAGGGCGCACTCCACATGCGCCCCTGTCCGTCACAGGATCTTAAATTTACTTTCCTCCGTTGACGGAAGAAACCGCTTGGAAGGCCTTCATAATGCCTTTGTCCTTCAGCACCTTCATAAAGATGCCGCCAACGACCGTCCGGTGCTGGAAGCCGATTTGACGCGCGGTAACCGTATCCGTCCAGTCGGAGAACTGTACGCGGTCTTCCGTCTCGTTCAGCATATCCCAGATCGGACTGACCAGCTCTTCGAAGTCGTTCCGGTTATCCGACAGCGCGGCCGACCAGACAAGCCAGTCGTTCTTCGTATAGTTGGCGCGGTTGTCGAGCGGCGTGCCGTAATCGTTGCTCATTTTTTTATACCAGCTAATCTCATTGTCAATCATCTCTTTGGAGAACAGCTCCGTGCCGAACAGCACATCCCAGATCAGGTTGTACTTGAGGCTCCACGTGCCTTCCGAGCCAAAAGCCAGCTTCGTATGGTCGCCATCCGCCGCAAGCTGCTCCCATTGCACGGCCATTTCCTTCGCCTTGGCCATGTAACGGCCTGCCGTTTCTTCATCGCCTTGCAGTTTCTTCAGGATCGAATAGCTTGCTACGCCCATAACCGCCTTCACGGACAGGTTCGCGTTGCGCGCAAGGTGGCCGGCGAAGTCATCCGTGCACAGCTGGTTTTCAGGATCCAGACCGAACTCGGTCAAGTAGTCCGCCCACTCGCCCAAAATATCGATATGGCTGAACAGGTAGTCGCGGTTGCCGCCGGCAATAGCAACGGAAGCCGCCATGCAAAGCATGTTGCCGCATTCCTCAACCGGCATTTGTCCCTCGCGCTGGTTCTCGCTGTATACCTGGCCGTTGCCGATCGGGTATTGGCCGATATCATGCGGCGCGAATTCGAAGGTCCAAGCATCGCTCTCCGCATATTTCAGAATCGGGCGAATCATCCCTTCCACCAGCTCCGGTGCGTACAGCAGGAACATCGGAACGGATGGGTAGCTGACGTCAACCGTAGCCATGCAGCCGTTGCTGTAGCATTCCTTGGACAGGAACAGGATCTCGCCTTCCGTATCGAGGACAAGCTTATGCGCAGCGATAGCCTGGCGATAGGATAATGCCAGCAGATCCGCATAACGGCTTCCGCCGGATTGTTCACCTTCGGCAATGATTTGTTTATCGAAAGCAGCGCAGCGCTCGAGCAGGCTCTCGTATTCCGAGAATGCGGCCGCAATCATTTCCTGCGTGCTTTGTCCGTTACGTTTCCAATAAGCTTGCAGCTTCTCGCCGAAATATTCAATCGCAATCACATCGTCGTAAGCGAGCACGGCCAGGTGTTTTTCCGTTACGGAGCCAACGCTGCCGATATTGTAGACAAGCGCCATTACCGGCTGTACGTCCGCAACAACCTGAGCTTCCGTCTGTGCCGGAGATTCGGCCAATTTCTCGTTGCGAACAAAGTTTTTGCGGATATGCGCAGGCGCTATGTAGCCGCTCACTTGATCGGATTTCTCCGCGTTCAGGTAGAAGTAACCCCAGTCAATGCGGTGGTCGTCGCCGGAACGGTTCACGGGCTCTTGCGTCTCATGAGCAATCTGCAGCGAAATCAAGCCGTCCGTTTCCTCTTTCTTGCTGATAACGGCTTGCTTGGATTGATCCACGCACCATTCGCCGGTAACGTCGAAGTAAATCTGCACGTCATGCTCCTCGCCGTCGGTCGAGCGTACTTCAAAGGCTACGTAAGAAGCCGGTCTCGACAACACGTCCAGGTCATTCAGAAGCAGCGGAGAAGTAAAGCGGACCGTCAATTCGATTCCTGCCGATTGGAACGTATAAACCGTGCTGAGCGGAGATACGGATACGCTCTTCTGCTCCATCGCCTGCGGTTCCGTGTAGTAGCGCTCAGCGTTAGGCTCTACCAGCCCTGCAAAACGTTGAACCATTCCGTCAATTCGGATCAGGCCGGTCATGCCATGCCGTTGTCCCGTCCAATGGCGGGTAAAGTCATCCGTAAGACGGTCCGCTTGGGACCATACACTGAAATAAGGATCTACCGTTACGAGAGGGACTGCAGGAGGACGAATTGCGCTCATGAAAACAACTCCTTTATCATATTAACATTTGTTATAATGGATATATTATAATGCTATATTAAATTTTATGTCAATGAGCAAAACGGGCGATGTACAGGTTTTTCTCCCTAGTGGTCTTACACACAATCCAATTCCAAGCTTGGTTCATATTCATACCTTAACACTAAGAATGAAAAGGACTGTGATTATGCCCAATCTAGCAGCTGAGATGTATTTGGAATTATTGAAGAAAACGATTCTATTTGAAATCTGGCTGGAGCATGAGCCCGGCGCCACGAAGGAGAACCGCCTTCAAGGCCTCGATTGGCCCATTATTGCGCATAGCATGATCGGCCGGATCCGGATGAACAACCTTCATATGCTGATGAACGACGTCATCGCCAACAACGTTCAGGGGGACTTTATTGAAACCGGCGTCTGGCGCGGCGGAGCATGCATCTTTATGGCGGGTTATTTGAAAGCGCATGGCGTACGGAACCGCAAGGTGCTTGTGGCCGATTCCTTCGAAGGATTGCCGAAGCCCGACCCGCAATATCCGATCGACGCAACCTCCAAGTTTCACGAACAGGACTTTTTGCGCGTTTCCTTGCCCGAGGTACAGGGTAATTTCAAAAAATATGACTTGCTGGACGACAGCGTTGTCTTCCTGAAAGGCTGGTTCAAGGACACGCTGCCTACGGCGCCAACGGAAAAAATCGCCATTGCCCGCCTCGACGGCGACATGTACTCCTCGACAATGGATGCGCTGAACAACCTCTATCCGAAAGTATCCGTCGGCGGCTACGTCATCATTGACGACTACTCCATCGGCTATTGCGCCGCAGCCGTGCATGATTTCCGCGCTGCCCATAACATCACGGACCCGCTCGTGACCATCGATATTACCGGCGTGTATTGGAAAAAGACGAAGTAAGCTGGAGGAGCAAAAAGGAGCAACCGGCGGTTGCTCCTTTTTGCTGCGACCAAAGCATATTTAGTGGACCAAATCCAACGTAGAGAGACATAGCAACAAAAAAGAGTAAATTTACTGGAGGAAATCCAATCTGCCGAGAGTCGCCCCTTACTACCTGCTTCAAGCAACTGATCTTTTCAAATAAAAAGAGGCTCCCCAGGTCATCTTAGATGACTTCGGGCAGCCCCTTTATCATGCCGCTATCTATCGTCTACAGCCTCTCACTTTTTCGCAAAGCGAGAAGTGCGTCTCCCAGCTCTACGAGCTCCTGTCTGAGCAGGATTTTATCCGTATACTTGGACGGGATCCCGTCGTATCCCCAGTAGATGCCGGCAAGTCCGCCTGCGATGGCGCCAATCGTATCGGAATCGCCGCCTTTGTTCGCCGCACGCTGCACCACATCCTCGAAGTTCTCAGCCGTAAGCAGATGATGGACAACCCATTCCATCGTGTGAACAACAAACCCGTCCGGCGGAGATGCCGACGCGGCACCGTTCAGCAGTTGTTCATAACGGGTTCCGGTTATTTCGGCTCGGATAGCAGCAGCCAGCTGTTCCCCTTCCAGCAGTCGAGCGGCAATCCGGTTATAGATGAGACAAGCTTCCGCCGCCAGCGGATCCTCATGCGTCATTTCCGATTGACGTCTCGTTACCTCTTCGATCAATGCCGCATCCCCATAAGCAAGAGCAACAGGCAAACAACGCATCAACGTTCCGTTCCCCGCCGTTTTTCCGCCGAGCAACATACCAGCCTTTCTCGCCGCCTCCGTCCAGCTTCCGTCATAGAGACCAAATACCGTCCGAATAATGTTTCCGATATCCTTCGGATGGGTAGCCTTCCACGCCATAAAATACTCACCGATCGCCTCGATCGGATCCTGCGGATTGCGCAATATCCCTTTTGCTACCGCTATCGTCATCGCCGTATCGTCCGTAATCTCTCCGGCTTCAAGCTGCCAGACGCCTCCGCCAACGATCTCCTCCAGCCAGCCATACTTGCGCCGGATTTCCGCTTCGCTCATAAACTCCGTTGTTCCGCCCAGCGCATCGCCAACCGCAACCCCAAACAAACCGCCCAGAATTCGGTTTCTCATCACCGTAACACCCCCGTCCATTCATATGGATTTCTGTATTTCTCGTATCGCCCGAGAACGGCTTTGACCTGCTGCACCCTCTCCTCCAGGCTGCCGCGAAGCGGAATAAAAGGAATCTTGCGCTCAATAAGATCTGCCACAATCTGCTTCTGGAAAGTAGACCTGTTGACCTCACCCGAGCGGTCCGGCGTATCGTCATACGGAATATCATCCTCGCAAAGGAAGACGAGGTCATATCGCGAAGCGCAGCGAACCGCCAGCTCCCCCAGCTTGGGATGAGCTTCGCCATGATAGTAGAGCGAAAACATATAAGTCGTAATCGCATTCGTATCGACAAACAGCACATCCCTTGCCTCAAGCAGCAAACGCTCCTCCCGCTCCAGATGGCCCTCCGCAATCTCGACCAGCTGTTCCAGCGTCAAGCGGCGTTCGATCTGATGCACCTCCCAATATTCCCGGCCATACTCCGGCATCCAGACGGTCTTCAGCTCTTCGGCCAAACGGGCGGCAAGCGTTGTTTTGCCGGTAGAAGGGGCTCCGAGGAATACGACATTCGTAATAAGATCCCGGTAAACGACCGGATCCACCAAGCTTTTATTTTCAAACAAACCCTCTCTCACCTTCGTGCCGGATACGGGAAACGTCTCCCGCAGCGGATCGACCTGACGATTAACCGCCCCAAGCGCTTCGCTCATATGCTCGCCGTAGAATTCGCTGGAATAGAAATGAGTAATTTTCCTGCCTCCAAGCAAACCCAAGATATAATTCTCCTGTACACGCTTGATCTCGGGCGTATCCCCGCTGTCCGACGGACCGTCCCAAGCTTCCAGCACTTCCACGGTTGGATACAGCTTGCGAATCCAGCGAGCCCGAACCGATAATGGCACCGGGGTCACCTCCGGACTGTCGTAAATAACGACAATCAGATGGTCGACTTCGCGCAGCGCCGTCTCCAACACATGCTGATGGCCGCGGTGAAACGGAGCAAATTTGCCCAGCGTCAACCCGACTTTTTCACCCGACATAGGTGTTCACCTCATCCTGCTGAGCCTGTATAGCTGAGGCTCTCCGCGCATATTCCCGCTTCCACTCCACAAGCCCCATAATCGCAATGCCGAGAAAAATAACATATAAGAACGATGTCGCGTACAGCTCCTTGTAGTAATACATCCCAATCGAAAGAACGTCTACGACGATCCAGAAATACCAGCTTTGCAGGATTTTGTACGAGAGCAGGAACTGGGCGACCAAGCTTAGTGTAGCGATAAAAGCATCCAGATAAGGAATAGACGCATCGGTATAACGCTCAAGAATGTAACCCCACGCCACTGTGAACACAACCAGGAACGCAAGTAACAGCGAAGCCATTCGCGGAGTCCAGGTTCTTGTTGGCCGAACGGCCGCCCCTTCTCGTTTAGTCATCCATACGGCCCAGCCATAAAGGCTAAGCACGAAAAAGAATACCTGCAGCGTCATATCCGCATAAAGCTTCACGTCCAGGAACATATAGAAAAAGCAGGCTACGTTGACCAAGCTAATCGGCCAGGTCCACAGCTTCTCCTTCGCGGTCAGCCATACGGCCGCCAGCCCGGTTGTTGTAGCCGCAATCTCGATGGCGCTCGACGATGTAAAATAAGCGACCGCCAGGATCGCCGCAAGCAGTCCCAGCATCGATAGATTTTGTTTCATTATGTTAATCTCCTCCTAAAATGAATGATCACCGAAATGGCCATTTTCTGGCCTATTGTGATGATTCATACCTCGTAAGCATTCGCTCATTAGCTATAAATCGAAAGCTCCGGCACAAAGCCGGTAAAACGGTACAGCTGCGCCGCACGCTGCGAATACTGATTGGATTGCTTCAAGCTTCCGTCCGCGTGGCGGACTTCTTCAATTAGACCCTTGCGGCTTTGCGTGGAGGTCACTTTGCGGATAAAATTCTTCTCTTCAAACGCCGGTACAACCGTCTGAATGATCTGATACAGTTCTCCGATCGTAAATTCCTCCGGTAAAAACTCCTTGGCGATTGGCTCAGTCACCATCTGCTGCTGAATCCGCCGGTAAGCGTCACGTATAATGTCATGATGGTCAAAAGCCAGCTCCATCTCGAGCGCTTCGCTTAGCGAGAATAGCTGCACATCCTCCGCATCGTCCGATGCCCGCCGGTCTCGCAGGTAACGTTCATTGACGAGCGCGCAAAATGCATGGTTGATCATCCAGCCCCGAGGGTCGCGACCGGGCTTGCTGTACACCTTGAGAAATTCCATGTGCACCTGTTCGACACCGGCCTCCTCCTTCAGCTCCCGGATCGCGCATTCCTCAACGGTCTCCGTCTCGCGGGTAAATCCGCCAGGCAACGCCCATTGCCCTTCAAAAGGCCATGCCTTCCGCCGAATCAGCAGCACCTGCAGCTCCCTGTTAGGAAGAGCTTTCTTTGCCGTCTCTTTCTCCTGCGAGGTAATCGTAAAGATAACAATATCCGTAGGCGCACCATCGGGAGTCCGGTAGTTGCTGGCGGAATAATTCGTTTCGTTTTCGTTCAGGTTCAAGGGTACTGGGCCTCCTCCGCAACTCATATTATCAATTTGATAATATCAATATGACATAATGATAAGAGATGTTCAAGTACTTTCTGGAAAAAAGAAATGACCGCATACGCGAAGTATGCGGTCATTTCCATTTCTTTTATTTCAAAACAATCCGTTCCTGCTCATCGGATTGCACGTAATCCAGCTCAATGGCTTTTTGAATGCCGCCGCGAATCACCCGGTCAAGCGCATTGCCAGATCGTGCGTAGCCGAGCAATTTCACAACCTGCTTGATCAAATCCTCCTGCGGCAGGCTGATTTGCGCAGCAAGGACGGCCTTCACCGCGGCTGCGACTTCCTCAAGCGGCAGCTCCTCTGCCGCCCGCCTTGCTTCTTCGGTTGCAACCCTGTACCGGTCGTAACCTGACGGTTCGCTGCCCTCCGGCCAGTAGAATACAGCTCCATCTGTGACCGTCTCCACAGGCTTAAGCCGTACAATCAGGTCGGCGAGACGTTGGTCAAGCTTAGCTCCTAGACGGGTAATTCCCCATGCCTGCAGCACCCGCTTCGCCAGCAGACTGCGGCTGATTGGTCCTTCCTCGCGGATGACCTGCCTGATCTGTCCAAGGATCAGCTCCGTCGATGCGGGAGAATAGAAGAGGTCTGTTCCAAGCGTAACCGGTTCAAGCTGGCAAGGGATATACGAAAGCGATGAATCCTGCTTACCCGTGGCTTCAACCGCTGCGGGTTCTTCCGAAGCTTCCTCAACATCCGCATCCGCAGCAGTAGAAGAAGCGGTCGCCGAATGAATCGTTACAACCGGTTCAGGAGGAGCAACCGGCACTGCCACAGGCGTTCTTTCCTTGGCTTGCTCAATAGCTCCGACCACCTGCCGGATTACATTCCCCTTGTTCTCCCACCATTCCGGACTCCATACGCGAATTAGGTTCCAGCCAAGCTGCTCCAGCACCTGCTCGCGTAAAATATCCCGGTCGCGGGCAGCCTCCGCATCCCGGTACATCGGTCCGTCAAGCAATATCCCAAGCACATATTGCCCTTTATTCACCGGATCAAGTACCCCGAGATCAATCCGGTAGCCCGACGCGCCTACATGCTGCTCCGTTTCATAACCAAGAGCCTTCAGCTCTTCGGCTAGACTGCGGTGCAGATTGGACACCAGCGAAATTTGCTCGGCAGCTGAGCTAGCCGGCAGCGCGCGCTGGCCTTTTTCCGCGTAATCCAGGAAGGCTTTGAGGCCAAGAACGCCAGGCGAGCTGATCCGGCTCGCGTTCAAATGATGCGACATTAACGTCGAGTAGACCAGCATCTCATATCTGGCACGGGATACGGCGACGTTCAGACGGCGCCAGCCGCCCTGCCGGTTCAGCGGTCCAAAGTTCAGATTCACTTTGCCGGCTGAATCCGGTCCGTACCCAACGGAGAACAGGATCACATCCCGCTCATCGCCCTGCACATTCTCCAGGTTTTTCACAAAGATGGGCTCCGGAAGCTTCGCAAATAACAGATCCAGCTCCTGATCCTGCTTCATTGCCTCCTCGAGCAGATCCTCGATCAAGGTCTGCTGCACGGAGCTAAATGTTACCACCCCAATACTGTGCTGGCGCAAGACCGGATCCTTCACTCTGCGGATCATCTCCGCCACAACCGCTTCGCCCTCCGCCCGGTTCTGCTTCGAACGTCCACGGTCGTAATAACCTTCGATGGGAATAAGAGTCACGCTGGAAACCGGCTCATCCGGAGACGGGAAGGTCATCAGCTTGTTCTCGTAATAATGCGCGTTGCTGAAGGCAATCAGGCTCTCATGCCGGCTTCGGTAATGCCAAGTGAGATGCCGCTCCGGCATGCCAAGCGCCAGACAGTCGTCCAAGATGCTTTCCATATCCTGCAGCGCTTCTTCCTCATCCGCCTCGCTTGAGTTCTTCGAGAAGAAGCTTGTTGGCGGCAGCTGCTTCGGATCGCCTACGATAACGGCTTGATGCCCTCTGGCGAGCGCTCCAACCGCTTGAGCCGTCGGCACCTGGGACGCTTCGTCAAAGATAACCAGATCAAACTTGGCGCCATTCGTATCCAAATACTGCGCAACCGAAATCGGACTCATCAGCATGCAAGGCGTCAGCCTTGGAAGTAAATTCGGGATTGTCTCGAACAGCTTGCGAATCGAGAGATTCCGTCCCCCGCTGCGAATAGCTCGCTGCAAAATACCCGCCTCGGAGCTTTGCGCGGCTTCTACCGTCATTTGCGGGATTTTGGCCGATAAGCGTGCCGCAATCTCCTGCTGAGTTAAGCTCAAATATTGCTGATCCGCGGCTCTGAACCGCTCGATCGTATCCTCGAATAATTTGCCCGAGAAGGCTTGCAGACTTTGATCTCTTGCAATCATATAGTTGGCAATGGATTTGTACAGTCCTCTCTCATAGGCGGCAATCAACTGGGCATTAGCGACCTGACCTTCCTCATACGGCGTAATAAGAGACAACAAGCCTGCTTCTACCGCTTCCGTGCGGACCCTGCGCCAAGTCGTCCATTCGCGCAGCCTCTCGATATGAGCGGACCAAAGCTTCGCTTTGTCAGCGATATAGACCAGCCACTCCCCTGCGGTCTCTGATGTCCGCAGCTTCTCGAACGGAATGCTGAGCAGCCGGGCAAGCTCCAGCTCATCCGCCTTAATCCGTTGATCAAGGCTTCCTGCTCCTTGCAGGAGGGTAATCTGAGCCTGGTCATGACGGCTATCCAGAAGGACATCCGTCATTTGCTGTCTCAAGGAATTCGCAGCAGTCCGGCTGCCGGACCATTGAACAAGCGTTGCTTGCAGCTTTTCTACCCAATCGCAGGCTGCAGCAAGCTCCTCCCATTTGCCATCCTCCGCATCCGCCCATGCCTGACCAAGATAAGGCGCCACAGCTGTCTTCATCGTCTTCAGCTTCAACTCTTCTTCCTGCCAGGCGGTTAGTTCCACGAGAGCGGGCTTAACCTGATCCTTAGCGAAGGAAGAGGAATTAGCTGCCAGGCCTTTTAGTCGTTTAAAAATACGCTTTTGCCCCGACCACTTCGGCAGGAACCATTGAAGCTCCGTCCGATCCCATTCCGCCAGTACCGACTTTGCGTCCAGCGTGGTGACTTCAGGAGTGAATCTAGCGAACACCTTCGCCCGGAGCTGATCTCTGCGCTTGCCTTGCTCGGCCGTTGCCCTCACTTGTGCCACTGCCTCTTCGACATCGGCAGCCTGAAGGAAGGCCGGCTTGATCTCGGGAACTCGGCTCGCCAGCTCGCAGAGCTGCACCAGCACCTGAAGACGCTGATAACTGAGACTATCCGCATCCACAATCAGCTTAAGGCGTTCCACAGCCTGGCTCACGGCTTCACGCAGCTGGCCCAGCAGCGGAATATACCGCTTCAGCACCTGATCGGCTTCCGATTTGATCGCTTGCGAGTAGGTAGTAAGCTCGGCATCTCTTAATGGATGAAGATGCGGCTCTCCGCAATCCGCTCCCGCGATTTGCAGGCGTGCCGCGAGATCCTTCCAGAGGATCAGCTTTCCCGGGGTTAAAGCTTCTATGGAAGCATCGTCGAAACGGACGACATCCGGAGCTTCTCCCGCCTGCTCGTACCCGGCTATCGCTTCGAATAAAGTCAGGCCGAAGGGATACTTGCGGTGAAGAGCCGATACATAACCGTTCAGCTCGTTCCTGAGCTGGAACAGACGGTCCGCTTGGCTGCTCCAGGAATCCGGTGCCGGGATCTTTTTCGCCTCAATAGCGGCAGCTAATTGATCCAGAACGGATTTTTTCGTGCTCTTATTCGAATGCAGCTCCAGGCAAAATGGACCAAGCCCAATCTGCTCCAAACGGCGCTGCACGACGGATAAGGCCGCCATTTTCTCCGCGACGAACAAGACCCGCTTCCCTTGCGCCAGCGCATTAGCAATCATGTTCGTAATGGTCTGCGATTTGCCCGTTCCCGGAGGACCATGAAGGACAAAGCTTTGACCGCCTGCCGCCGCGCGCACCGCCGATAACTGCGAGGAATCCGCGCTGATCGGAATCGATAACCGAGTCGGATGATCCAGATCAAGCGGAGTTGTCTCCTCCGGCTGCTCCGCCCATTTCAACTGGCCTTCCATCAGACTAGCCACGATTTTATTGCGGGCAAGCTTATCGGCATGCGTGCGGATATCATTCCACATGACGAATTGGCCGAAAGAGAACAAGCCCAGGTAAGCGGTCTCCTCCACATCCCATCTCGGAACCTGAATAAGCGCATGGCGGAACACATGGAATACCTGCTTCAGGGCAATGCCCTTCTCATCTCTAGGCAGAGGGTCGAGCCCGTCAATGCCGATGCCGTAATCCTGCTTCAGCATTTCCAGCAGCGTGATGTTCATCTGCGGCTCTTCGTCTCTGGCCCGGATGACATAACCTTGCCGCGAGGACTTCCGGATAATATCAACCGGAATCAAAGCAATTGGCGCATAACGAGGCAGCTCGCTGACCGGAGTCTCATACCATTTCAGAAGGCCAAGCGCCAAATACAGCGTGTTGGCCCCATTTTCCTCAAGGGAGACTCTGGCCGAACGGTACAGATGCACCATTCTTCTCTCCAGCTCCACCGCTTCCAGATCGACGCGCAGACGCTTCCGGTTGAACTCCTCTCTCAGAAGCTGAGCCAGCGGGTGATCGTTATTAATGCTCTGGTACAAATCCGCATTCCGGCCGTTGTTCTGCCAGTCGTTCGGCTTGGCAAGCAGCTGGAATTCCTCTCCGTCCGCCAGCGCGTCCTCCAAGTCACCTAATTGAGCGGTAATGACCGGAATACTCGACTTAGACAAACGGAAGTTAAGAAGCGAATTACGGAGCGTCAGATCCAGCAGCCTGCGTTCCCATAACTTCTGGCGAGGGGATTGCGACAAAGCTTCCACTTCGAGCGGTTTTTCCAAAACATCAACCAGCCCAGGCGCAGCGGCATCCGTCTCGCCGGGTGTTACCGCTTGAGGCTCCAAAATCCAGCCTTCCGGCGTAGCCGTACGAATCGGCAGCGGGCGTACCGCCGCAGACCGGGCTCTTCGAATATCCAGCACGCAGTCGAACTGGTCGGGATCCTGGAGATGTTTTTCGGCTAAGCCAACCGCTTGATCAAAGCTTGCCGTCTCTCCTTCCACGAAAGCCGTCGCTTCCACCACGCAGATCTGGTTCATACCCGAAGCGATCCGCTTCGTTAAGACGGAGATATCATCCTGCACGCTTTCCGCAAAGGTCTCCTCCTCCAGCCATAAGCCGGAGAACGCATGCCCTTTCGTGAAGACGAGCAGCGGATGCAGCCCAACCGCCTCCAGACAAGCCGTGTAGAGAAGAGACAGGTCCAGACAATTGCCCATGCGGTGCGTAAAGATCGTCTCCGGCAGACGTACGCGCTGACCAATAACTTCAAAGCTTGGAGGCGCTACGTTATACGCGATTTTCCGGTTCTGCAAAGCTGCGTAGATGGCAGCCGCTTGCGTGCGCACCTTATTCGGGTCCTTGCTCTGGTAAGCGGTGAACGAGGAGCTTCCGGTCCATTTGGCCAAAATATCTGCGGCTTCCCGGACGACCTGCGCAATATGATGATGATTCGGCATGACAAAAGCCGCCGTCAGCTCCGGCAGCACGGCAAGCCCGCTCCACTCATCGAAGGCTAATACGGCTATCGCCCCGCGTTCGCGGTAGACTTCCGAATCCCCTTGCAGAATCTGCAAAGTAAGCGTCCCAGTTAACCGTTCTGACAAATTAGCCAGAAAAGACGCCGACATCTGAAGGTTAACCGTTCCGAGATTAAGCGATTGGCCGGCAGGCAGCAGGCTGTAGCTTTTGCTCCACTCGTAAGCAAACTCCGGCTCGGCTGTAAGCCGCACCGTAAAGTTAATTAGATCCTCATCCGTATGATTATGTATTTCTATCGATCTGACGACCGGTACGTGATTTTGCTGAATGCCGTAATTGACAATCTCGCTGTAGGACCAGTCGCAGGATATACGTTTGTTATCCAAAGGCTTCGAACCTCCTTGCTCTATCAAATGATGTCAGTAGATTTACTATAGCACTTAAGAATTATTATTTCTGCTAAATTCGACATGAAAAAAGAGAGAGGTAAACTGGACCCTACAGTCTTTAGGCTGTAAGAACAGTTTTGTTCCTCTCTCTTTTTTAAACAGATCGCTCCACTATTATACTGTTACATCCCGACAATCATGTCTATAGATAAAAAATGGCAACTACAGCGTCATCGCCTGCCCGTAACGGGCCAAATACGCTTCCTTATCCTTGTAATCGGGCATGATGCTTCCGACCAGTCGCCAGAAGGATCGGTCATGGTTCATATGCGTAAGATGGCAGAGCTCATGGATAATGACATAATCGATCACTTCAACCGGTGCCATCGCGAGGCGGTAGTTGAAGGTCAGCTTTTTGCTGGAGCTGCAGCTTCCCCACTTAGTCGCCGATTCGACAATATCAATCGACTTAGGTCTGACCTTCAGCTTCTCCTGGTACAGTTTAATCCGCTCCGCTACAACCTTCTTGCAGCTTGCAAAATAAAACTTCCGAAGATTCAGCCTCAGCTCCTCTTCCGTTAAGCCTTCCGTCTCGATCAATTCATGGAGAGAATAGTATTTGCCGAGGTGAAGGAATCTCCCTTCGTCCTCATACTCCCTGGTCTTAGGCGCTGCAGCTTGCGCCTTAGCAATGGTCTGCAGCCTGCTTACGATTTCTTTTTCATGCTGCTTCACAGCCTGCCGGATCACTTCATCGCTTGTATCGTTAGGAGCCTTCACCGTAATATGCCCCATGGAATCCATCTGGAGATACAGCTTCTTCCTGACGCCATAGAGGACGTTCACGTCTATCGTGTAATTATCTAACTGAACCTTCATAGTCACCATCGTTCCTAGTCATTGTATAGGTATACAATAACACAAAGACACCCTATCAGCCGCTGTTCTTCCCGAACTTCGCTTCCGATAGGGTGTGCTTTTTACAATAATGCCTGTGTACGTGGCCACCGTTTACTCCCCGCGAACCAGTCGAAAGCCTTGATCCGGTCCAAAGCCGTTAGGCTCGAACTTGCCGCGGAAGGCCGATTCGGCGCTGCCGATATCGCCAATCCAGCCGCCGCCTTTGACGACTCGCATCGCACCTTGCGGTACATCCTGCCCGACGTACCAGTCCCAGCACCATTCCCGTACATTCCCCGTCATATCGTATAAGCCTAATTCGTTAGGCTTCTTGATGCCGATCGTTTTGGTCGTATCGTGGTTGTTCTCGATCGCAGGCCAGGTCCAGTCTCCCTCTAGATACTTGTCCCCGGCATTTCTCCAATACCAGGCGACTTCGTTCACATTATTGCTGCCGCTGTAGGTAAAGCTCTTGCTCTGCTGTCCGCCGCTTGCGGCATATTCCCATTCCGCCTCCGTCGGTAGCCGGTACCCGTTAGCTCCCTCATTGATCGTAACCGTCCATTTGAGCTGATCGTGCTCGCTCTTGTTATTCAGATCCTTCGTGTTCTTGTCTATGCTGTAATAAGGCTTAAGCCCTTCCTTCGTGCTTCTCGCATTGCAATATTCAATCACGTCGTACCAGCTGACCATCTCGACCGGCAGCTTGGCGCCGCTGAACTGGGAGGGGTTGCTTCCCATCACGTTAACCCACTCTTCCTGCGTGACCTCGTATTTGCCGATATAGAAGTCCGGGAGCTTGATGTCTTTCCCATAATAGCTCGACTTCTTATTCGCGAAAGCTCCGCCCTTCACCAGCACAAAGCTATCATCCTTGTTATTCTCCGACTTGGCGGAAGACTGAACCACGGCCTCCGCTTGAGCAGGCTGTTTCTGCGCACTCTTGTCCGGCTGCGGCTCCTCCGAGCAAGCGCTAACCAAGATTAATGCTGCTAATAGAGAGCAGGTTAAAAGCTTTCTCATCGGTTATTCTCCTTTGAGCATTCGAAATAGAGAAGGCCGCCGTCAGGGAGACCGGCCGGCCTTGGCTCTTTTTTTTTCCTATGGTAAAAAGCAATCAGGCTCTCTTAGTAACTGATCAGATTACCATACCGTTACGTTCGAGCTGCCGCTGCTTTGATAGCCTTCCGTCGCGAGGACCTGGTAGGACCAGCTGCTGCCCAGGTTCATGCCTTTGCTTGCCCAAGCGTTAACATGGTTGCTGAAGGTGATGGCGACGTTGCTGCCAGTTGCTCTCTTCGATTGACGGACGCTCCAGTATTGCGTGAAAGTAGCCGTTCCATCAATGGATGGAGCGTTGACGCGTTGTGCCGTGTAGATATCGTAAGTGCCGCCGTCGCTGCTCACCGTCCCTTTATAAGTACCGGTAGGCCGGTATGTACCCCAGCTGTCCACCACGTAGTATTCGATCAGGGAATTTCTAGTCCATCCGTAGAGAGTCAGATAACCGTTGCCGTTAGGCGCCCATACGCCTGCGTTGTAGTTAATAACACGGGAAGCAGAGCCGGTAGTCCAGCCTTTACCTACAACGAAGTTGCCGGTATTCGACCAATTCACGCTATAGTTGCCGCCGGAACCGTTAACCGCGTTCACCGTTCCGCCGCCATCCGTCCAGTTCTGCCAGTAGTCTGTTGCCGCATTTGCCGTTGCCGCGAATAAACCAATACTCATGGATGCTGCCAGTACTGCTGTCATAACCTTCTTTTTCAACTTAAACATAATCTACCTCCTGGGATTTTGATATGGCTTGTCACAACATTGTACCTACGACTTAACGTGAATCATCTCTGCGCGCTGATACTCTATGAAGTAGATTGTTATTGTGTCTGACCCTCTCTGCTAAGCTTGGCGGCCACCTCCTTCTGAACAAGATTATAAAAGGAAAACGCTTTCATTATAAGGATCAAATTAAAGGGTTATCCCCCTAGAATTTAGGCTATGTTTAAATTCTTGGGATACTAATTGAAACATATAAAAGATAAGTGTATCTTCCCGATGAAAAAATACTACAATTATTAATTGTTATTACATTTAGATTACTCGCTCATTTCCACCTTAAGAATTGCTCCAATGCATCTTCGTGTGTGGCTAGATTCTTTAAAATTTTAAAGGATTGTTGTAAATCAAAAAAACTCCATATCAATTTTAAATAGATACTGAAAAACCTATTGGATCCCAATTTCCTGTACAAACTTCCAAATCGTAGAATGTCTATATCATCAACATTTTGTAGTATCTTAACGTAAAAATTAACTGGATTAAGCATTTTCGCCTTGATAAAAATCTTAAATCCAGTAAGAAAACAACGATTAGTGTAGTACAAAAGCCCGCAAATTGATAAACACAATAATAAAAAATATGAAAATAGCCGTGGTTTAGGCCACGACTGGATCCCTAATATTCCACTTAATCAATCGCTTTTTTCTCAATTAAATCCTCATTATCATATTCACTGACGCAATCACAAGCGATGGCTTGTTCTAAACATCTAGGACATTGCTCAACATCACATCCTGGAACGTGATAATCGCCTTTCTCCCCCAAACATTCAGAACAACGTTTCCGGTTGATTTCCACCTTTCTGCCGTTATTAATTTCTTCGCCAAATCTAATCCTAGGGTAAACAGAGCCGTCTGCAAACTCATAATCTGTTATATCTCTGGATTCGATATAATTTCTTGGAAATTTCTTATGTACTTCTTGTGAGAAGTACACTATAAAGTCCGTTTGAAAAAATTCCATAAGAGATGCTTCTTCAAACCAGTATTCTTCGTCAATGCAACTATGCAATTCACAATCAAGAAACCTGAAATGAAATGATGTAATAAACTCAAACAGTACAGAGTATTTAGCCTTCAATTCATGCAGAGAGAGATCAACTTCGAAGTGCATCATTTGATTCCTTATTTCAATTGCTTTTCTTAAGGTCAAAATATCATCTTTATTTAAATCAAGTTCCATAATATTAAGCAATCTCTCAATAGCCAAAGAAAGAGAAATTGTATTTTTCGGTTTATCTATATTTTCGTATATAAGATACTTATTAGTTTGCCTGATCTTTTCTTTAACTAATAATTCAATGGCTTGGACTAAATTGATAAAAGTCATTTTCCAATTTCTATAATCAATCTCGGTAAGACGATAAAAAAGCAATGATGAGTTAATGAAATCATAGGCATTTTCAAGTAAATTCATTTTCAATCGCATCTGTACATATCTCCTATATGTTTTTACGAGATGTATTACTGTATGAGCTTACCATTTGCAAACCAAACTAATTGTGGTTTATGGGGGTTGAGTGTTTTTGTGGGAAATTCAATAAATAAACCATGTGTATAATTCAACATATTATTATGGGCAATTGTTGTGTAGCACTCCAGCTTTAAGTAATCAAAGCTCCTGTCTACTTGACTGGTTGACTTTTTAATTTCAATTATTAAAAGGTTACTTTGATTTCCCCCCCGCTTATGGATAACAATATCAGGATATACTGTCAGAACGGTGAGTTCACTATCATCAGCATATTCTTTCTTCTTGCTTATGATTTCATTCTTCATGGCAGTAACCTTATCAATCCTTATATTCTTTGAATCACGTTCTTCATCAATGTTTTTGTTATATTCACAATCAACATCCATTTCTTTAAATTCAGTTTGGAGATATAAACCAAGCCTGTGTGCAATTGTTCTTTCATTTAAATTGTGTATTAGTAGGTATACGTCACGCTCATATAGAATATCAATCGCTCTCATAACCTTTTTCTCAATAAATTTCACATTCCTTCACCTTTCATAGAGCAGAATTTTGAATTAGTTCTTTTATCCATTTGCGCAATTCTGTTAACCTCTTAACCATCTTTTTAAAGTAAATAATTAGCTTTCTACGTGTGGCGATGTTCTCTATATCGTATCATTTTCTCGGCTCGCAAATAACACCGCTGATCTTTCTTTAGTCAAGGAGCTGTTGAGAAGGGTGTTATACTTGTCCGACTCCTTCCTCCATTCTTATTATCGTTGGAATCAAGGTCAGTATCAGCTGTTCAAGTGATGAACATACCCTCTTTCTTATCTCTTATTTCATACTCAACCGCCATTTCGGTTAATGCCTTTTCTCAAGCAGCTTTATATGTGAAGTCAAATGAACAGATACGTATTATGGATAGCTATGTGTTAAGGAAATCTCGTATCAAACCAACACCTCACCTCTTTGCTCTTTCCTCACGAAGAACTCGATCAGTTGTGAATCTGAATTTGTTTTTAGCAATTGGCGTTCGTAGTTTCATTCGAATTTATCTCTTTGATGCTGAATTATATTTCTCAATTCCACTATGGAATAGGCGGGCTTACGTTTATGAAGCATTGCATGACAGTTGGGACAAACAGGCCTTAGGTCTCTAATAGGGTCAATTACATATTCACTACCAATAAGATGTAGTTCCGTTAGGTGATGAACATGAATGAAGTCCTTTCCTAAATAACCAAACACGCTTTTAAAGTTAAAACCGCAAACCATACAATTTAAGCCATAGTGTTCAATACATCTTTTTCTCGCCAAAGGGTTTCGTTCATAAACGTTGACATGTACTTGTTTTAACGCACCCTCATAATACTTTTCGGGTTCATTCACTTCCTCGGAAAGTCTCTCAGGATGATTTTCACTTAAATCATCGAAACTCCATTTGATTCTGACTTTACCGATCTCGCTGTCTTCATATTCCTTAGCAGTCCCCTTACCTAAGAAGAGAAAATTAGTATCACTACTGTCTTCTCTGACAAAAATGTAAACTGATTTATTCTGAGAGTTGATCATAGATTGTATTGATGCGTGCCTTAACTTTGAGCCATCTTTTCCAAACCAAATCAGATCATCCCCATCAAATGCATTCGGATGATCATGACCTGTTCTACCTGCGGTTCCCACGTTGGCAAATATAAAACTGTTACCGTTATAGCGTGTGTATCCAGTGTCCCAATTCCCTCCTTGTTGGGCTTCTGGAACTTTTACGATACGGTAGATGTCTTTTCTTGAGTAGTACTGACCTACTACAAGCTCATATGAATCATGTGTATTATTTTCATTTTCTACAACGGTAAAGCCTAGCCTTATAAGGAAACCGTTTGCTTCGTCACCGCCGCTAAATTCTGATGGAGCAAGTTCACTTCCATTCGCATAGAAATTTGCAATACTAAGTACATATTTAGGTGGATATTGTTGTTCCTGGTATACCAAATTAAATTTTCTAGATTCTCTTCCATCTGGAATCCCAACTTGGTCTATCTGTTCAATCGCTGAGAGTATATGATGTTGAAGTATGTTCTTTGGGATTGGCATATGAGTTTAGCCCCTTTTTTGTTGTCTGTGGTTCTTTTGCATTCAGGAAGGACCTCCCTCCCCTCCTATAATTATCAACGAAGATATATTGATTCTACTTGTCAGTTTCATATTCGGAGGTAAAATTAAGCACTGATAAACCGTTGGGCAGTTTGCCAAATTATTTACAAAATGCCTCAACGTAGTTAACCCTACCTCCTTAAACTTTATAGGCGGTACTTAAGTTTATGATTTGGGTGTATTCCTAATTAATTTTCTTTGAGCAACAGCAAAAGTATTATTAATGGAAATTTTATAAGACTAGAGGCTCAGTCACTGAGCATAGACAATCCATTTTATTTATTTTATAAGATGAAAATTCATATCAACTATTTTCAAGATACAATACTTTCTTACTATATAGTTATCATTGATTTTTACTGTTTCTCCATTAAAAGAATCTATTGTTCCTACTTCAGTTATATCTCCATCAAACCACACTTCTATCTTGCTTTGTAAATAGATACACTTTGCAATTTCTGAATCAGAGCCTATTATCCTCGGTTTCATTGTACCCTCCTATAATAAAAAAGGTGTTGCATACTACACAGCAACACCTTTAATGATATTAATTCACAACATCAAGTTCATCTAGTGAGATTACTTTGAAGCACTCTTCTATATCTCGATAGGTAAGACTTTCTTCGCTTAGGGTATTACCAATATGTTCCTTTGTAAATAAATCGAAGCCTTGGTCTTTTACTAATACTGCTCTTATTTTTCTAAGCACTCCTGCTGTCTTTAAAGCCAATTCACGAATAGAAGCGCAGTTAATATGATATAGCTCTCTTGAATGTGGCAATGCATCTTTACGAATTGAACTTTTATGACTGATTAAAATGGCATCTACGTTCGAATCTTCTGATATATTACAATTTTCTATTATCCATTTTTTATGTCCACTTGTTTGTCTACATGCATCTATATAGACCGGGTCTTTCTCATTTTCTTCAGTTTTTGCTTCAAATCCTAAGAATCTATTCCTTAATGACCATATACCATCAGGTGTTCCATCGCCAATAGGTTTACCAGAGTCAAATCCTAAATACTGTCCGAGCAGTCCCAAACCTTGCTCAAACTTCTTAGATTCATCACTCTTTATTAAATCTATAAATTGTTTCATGTTTTTTTCAAATTTTTGACCATGAAGCCCTAGCCCGCTGAGTACTGAATCAATATTTTCAATCTGAGTAGATAAATAAGGATCTACTCTAGGGACATCTTTCTCAGCAGGAATATGATGAATTAATTCTGATAGCCACGAAACTGCATTTGTGCTTCTAAGTGCTGTTGAATAATATTGTTTATCTAAGTTTGAATCAATGGGAAGGATCCCCTTGGCTAAATACGCCGCATTTCCAGCCAAATAATTCCACCAGGCACGGTAACCATCTAGTTCTCTTCCACCACTTAAATTTTCAATAACCACTTTAACTTTCTCAAGAGCACGACTTAACTCTTTCTTCCATAGCGCATATACAAAATCAACTTCATTTTCAACACTTAACACAAGCTTTTTAACCTCTGCTTTAGGCTTCTTCTCATACTCTTCACGTATTTCTGTTATTGCATCGTTAATTGAATTATAGTAGTCCTCATCAGTAATAAAATCGTTCATGAAATCAACCATTTCATCTACTGTTTCGATTTTTTCTGAGTTTTCCAAGCCGAAATCTAATTCAGCTTGGATTTCAGGATGGAATCCTACTCGATTTTCAACCTTTGCACAAAACTTCATTAATTTTGAATCAATCATTAGAACGTTTGCGAAATCATCACTTGAACGTGTACAACGACCAAGCGCTTGTGTTATTCTTGTCTTCACTAATTCGTTTAATACGGAATTAGCATTTAATCTATTCCACATAAATGCCTCTTGTAAATTAGTCGCCTCCGGCATTCCGAACACAATCTGCAATCGACAAATATCTCCCGAAAGGTCGATTCCATCATATCTATTTGTTAAGATAAGAACTGCCTTTTTTTTGGAGATGAACGAATCCAAACTATCTTCAATATCTGTAGATTGAAGAATATTAAAGCTTGGTAATTCTTTTTCAACTCTTGATTTAAAAAATTGAGCCGCTCTATTATCTGGGCATAACACCAATGCTCTGCCATGATTTTTTATTGCCTTCAATGCAACTTCAATCGACTCATCCGGATTAAACACCCTATTTGGGAATAAAATCAATCTGCGACCATTACTATACTTATCCCAACCTTTTGGGATTGGAATTTTATCAATTTTTCTTACTCCTGTAATTCTTTCAAGTTCTCCACCTTCGCCAAGAGTAGCAGACATATAGATTCTTTGTTTAGCTCTGCTAAAAGCCGAATGTGTCTGAGTTGGCGAAATAAGTGGTCTTATATTAATTTCTCCCCAAGAAAAGTACATCTGGCAGGATTCTAAATTTTCATTTATCATTGACCAAGCGTATTTAGCACTTTTCCCACAGTTTGAAATATTAGCTTCAAGAAGCTCTATTAATTGAGGAAGTTTCTCTAAGTATTTGGGATATGGAATTAGGTCATATATAGGTTTATAAAATTCCATGTCGTCATTCATAATTCTGTTGTAATGATAATCATTAATATCGTTTCTGAATAAGTCAATAATACTCTCGAAAACTTCTTTATTCTCTTTCCTCTTTATCTCAGTTGTCCAAAGAGAAGAAATATAGTTTTCAGCAGAATGAGCGTCATCAAATATAATTGTATCTGCATCGTTCAACTTTGGATTAGTATTATAAACTGCACTATATGTGGTTATAGCAATTGCCTTGTTTGTTACATAATCTCCGTATTCATCATCAGGATAGCTATTTTGTGGCCCTATTAATAAACTTGCGTTAATTCCATATTCTTTCGCTTTTGCGTAAACTTGACTTGCAAGTTGACGAGTAGGACATAAATAAAGGACTTGCTCTTGATTACATCTTCTCCGATACTCCGCAATAAGTAGACCTATTAACGTTTTACCTGTACCAGTCGGTAACTCAATTGCAATATCCTGTTTATTTTTAAAATTATTATAGTAATCACGTAAAATATCCGCTTGTTGAGACCATAGACCTTTCACATTTGGAATTTGTAGTTCTCTAAATATGGACTCAGGGTCTTTTTCTATAATTTTTCCTACTTTAGGCTTAACAAACTCGAATTTCTTCTTCTCCGTCAACAAAAACTCCCCTTTTAAATTCAAAAAGATTTGATTTACTTTGATATAATCCTATTCTATTCGACCAGAAACGAAAAGTATGTCGAAATTTGTAAACTGATAGTTTGTTTTTATTGGTTTTCAGTTATAATATGCAGGTAAGTATTGCCATTAAAAGTTATCTAATATCATTCATTACAATCAGGGAGGTACAAATCTAATGAAAAAAAAAGCCAAATCTACTTCAATCATGTATGATATTGAAGGGAATATCGTTGAATACCACAATCTTCAAGATAAAGGTCCTTGGTATCAACACGGTATAGAAAAAGAAAATGTTTTTGTCAGCAAATTTGGAGAGCAGCTTAATATTGGAATTAATCCAGAAAAAGAGCATAACGTATATGCACCTGACCTAATTCAAGGTACTAGTATTGGCGATTTAAAGACAGTAAACACACCTTTCTTTGCCGCATCACTTTATAAACTTGATCCACAATTCACTGTTACATTTAATACTACAGACCGTAGAGATTATAAAGGAAAAGAATTAGATATATATTTTTGGGTTGAATGGCTTCCAATACGCCGTGTTACTACCTATGAAGATGGGCGAGAATATGTTACAAGGGTAAATCCTATGCATGGTGTATGGTATATTCCATTTTCTCAATTAGATAAGATTTTAGAATCTGCTGATATACATGAATATAAAGAGAGAGTAGGAGATACTAACGGAAATGCAACTCATAGCTATGTGTTAGATTTACGAAACCCTGCATTTCAACAAATACTTTAGAATTACCTTACTTGATGAAATAATCAAATGATAATAAAAAATACCCTTCTCACCATAGTGAGTTGGGTATTTTCCTAGTTTCGTCCACTATTAAACCGAACGAGTTTTTCCCAATCAATATTCCCTTCGACGTCACAGAAGCCCTTAATAAATTCTAATGTGAAACGGTTAACGGCTGCATCCCAATGTTGCTTATATGACAGTAAATGCTCTTGAGGTTTATTTTTCATTAATCGAATAATTTTAAGATAAAATTCTGAATCTCCTGTTATCTCTTCCCAAAAATCTTGACCGGCCAACTCCCGGAACGCAGCAGTCTCTACATTTTTTTGTTTTTTCTTCCCGTAGCTATATCCAACTATCGGGTCAAAATGCTTCTGCAATTTACGCAATCGATTCCCAAGCGCTTTAAAATCATCTACTTGCCGCCTTTTACTTTGTGCATTAAATACACTAGTACCACTTTTTACAGCGATTGCTCTATATGTAGTTTTTGTTTCAATAGCAACATCCACACCTTCTGATGGAGAAACCACTCCACCAGAAACAAACTTAGCAAGAGGCTCAAAGAATGCATCACCGAAGATACCTTCATCACTACTGGACATGTAGGCACTCAAGAGACCTTCAACGATTTCAGATGCTTTTTGAACTCCAATTGCACGATATAAATATGGATTTTTTCTTTTTAGCGTCTGTTTTAGTTTTAGCCCTGTAATTTTATCTGTTCGCCTTTTATAAAATTCATCAAGAAGCTCTCCTATTTTCTCTTCTAATTGATGGGCATCAATCATCAATATCCCCCCACACTTCTTCTAAAAGCCAATTACTAATATACCTTTTATTGGCAGGATAAGTCTAGCACTTACGTAAAGATACTTTTTCAAAATCCTTATTTGTTAAATACACATTTCGAACAGCGATAACCAAATACCAACACTGTTCATCATACAAGCTTGAAATAAATCTTTTAGAAATTGATAATTTGTTGCAGCACGTCCTGCTTCAATTTCTAACACAGTTTCAAATTCCTTATTATAAGCATCAGCTTCAAAGGCGGTAGGCACTTATTACTGATAATACTCCGTTACTTGTTTATAAATTTATCAACGTATGCCATCAATTGTTGTGGTATAACTTAAGATTTGGGGTAAAAATGCCAGCTAATCAACTTTATGTTATCCCCTAACGTTAATTTATTCAGCCTTACCAACTGCAATTTGTTCAACAGCACTATGGTGAATTTCATTCATATTTTGATGGACGGACGTTCCACGTAGTCTTCGTGTTTTAATCATTGCTTCATTATTAGCAACTGCAATTAGCATTTGTCCAATTGCCTTACCTAGACCAATTGGCACTGCATTTCCAATCTGCCTATAACAATCACTTATACCGCCCTCTATTTTCCAATCTTCTGGAAATTGTTGAATACGTGCATACTCTCGTACCGAAAGCGGACGGTCTTGTGTTGGATGACAGAGCATGGTCGCTTTTTGCACAGGACTAGTAACTAGCGTAGGAGCTGGTTGATTGTAGTCTAAACGCCGATAAAAGCCAACTTTACCTCCACCGCTTTGATACGCGCCGCCCATTGCAATTGGTATTAGTTCTTCCGGTAAATGTCTCCAATTCCCTCCCATTGGAACTTCACGAAGAAATTTAATTCTTTCAGGCGAGAAACTTGCACAAGGGCCCACCGGTTCATTCTCCAATACCTCAATTGCATCTCGTAAAGTATTCCATCTACTAGCCGGGTCTTGGTGAATTTGAAAATGTGTTGGCTTAGGTAAGAATATATCTTCATTGTCACGAGAACCAATAATAACCAAACGCTCCCTAAATTGAGGCACTCCATAATGTGCAGCATCTAAAACACCATAAACAATTCTGTAACCTAGTTCTGTAAATGTTTCTTTGATTATCTCAAACGCAGAGCCTGGTAATTCTTCAGGTTCAAGATGCTTGTCCTCTCTATCTTTTAACGGTTTGTGTTTTAAGGGAACTGATAATAATCCTTTGACGTTTTCCATTACGAAAAATCTTGGACGAATTACCCTAATAGCCTGGATAAACTCCATAAATAAGCTGCCACGCGGGTCATTAGTCCCTAGTCGCTTTCCTGCTGTACTAAATGGTTGACAAGGTGGCCCACCAACAACTGCGAATGCTTCCCCTGGGACAAGCCCAGCTGGTTCAAGTAAAAATCGACATTCTGGGTCTTCTGAGATTAACTTTCTAATATCACCAGGTATACTTTTATGACCATTAGCTTCCGCTGTCTTAACACACCAAGGGTCGAAATCTTGCGAAATTTTTATATCCAGGCCTGCTTCACGAAGTCCTAAATCTAAGCCCATAGCTCCGCTGAACAATGATATTACGGGGTATGACATTATAAAATCTCCTTTCGAAAAAACATAAATTTTGTTGGTAGTAGTTGTTATGTTTGTTTGTCTTCACTAACGAGTTGTTATTCTATTAGTTAGTATGCATTCATTTCACTTCATTATAACGTTTCAACAAAGGAAAGCATTCGAAGATACTTTTCATCTGTGCTATCGTTGTACCAATCAGTCAGCACAGAAATAACATATTGTTTATCGAATGTTGAATCCCCTTGTTGGATTTCATCGTACCATTCATTCCACATACCGTTCTTATCATTGTATTGCATAAATGAAAGCACCGTTTTTAGATTTTTCATTCAAGTGGCACACTCCTTCACTTATTGCAGTATCCCAATATTAACTCAATGATATAAATTCGTTAGGCACTAGATTTTAAAGGCTAAATTCATCCATTGCTGAATCCATTTGGTCTTGCGTAATTCCAATGTAGCGTAATGTGATACTTGGACTAGAATGATTAAATAATTGCTGTAGCATAGCAACGTCTTTTGTTTGCTTGTAAAAGAAGTATCCAAACGTCTTACGCAATGTATGTGTTCCAATTCCCTCTGCAATACCAACCTTATTCGCAGCTTCATTGAGAATTTTATATGCTTGAACACGCCCGATTCCTTCTCTAGTTTTCCTAGATGCAAATAAACAATCATCATTATCTAACGTCTTAATGTAATCCTTAATTACTAACTGTAGGTTAGCATTAATCTTAAACCGCTTTTCCTTACCAGTCTTCTTCTCTAGAATTGTGATATGTGTCTTATCCTTGACATCACTGACTTTAAGATTAAGAATATCGCTAATTCTAAGACCCGTGTTAATTCCAAATACAAACAAGAACCAATCACGATATGAACTTTTCATTAACACATCTTTCATGTTTTCAATAATAACTCTGTCTCTAATCGGTTGAACAAATTCCATACATCAACCTCCCTTCAAACGGAACACGTTATGTATCATTAAACATAACAGTATCATACAATATGTTTCTTTATAGAGTCAATTTGATATTAAATGCATAATCCTATATAATTCAAGCTTCGCTAAGAAACATAATGATTTGCTTGTCCTCTAATGTGTATAATACAAACTAACTTACTTTTTCAATCACTTGTGTGATATATGTAGTTAATTTTCCGCTGATTGGATTTAAAAAGAAAAGATGAGGGAAGAGAAGTAGAGATTGATGAAAAAGTTTTTACGGATTTGCTCCAGTTCAACGAAAAAAACTCCTTCTCAGAATCTGATTTAGTCAGATACTGTAAAGGAGGTATTACTAGCTTTTCATGAATCCTGTGTAGCTTAACTAAGTACACAAGATTACAATCTTCAATAAAAGTATGTACATCTTTAAAAACCTATAAGAGCAAGGTTTAAAAAATGGTGCCGAGGACGGAACGAATTACGGTGTCACCCACCGCAGGATCTTAAAGTTCTGTGCTTCTGCCAGTTCCGCTAGACCCATATGAATACTACATTTGCAGCATTTGAGTTGCTTACAAGATCACAGGATCTTATAACAATTATTTATACAGTCGGTACAATCCTGTACCTTGTCAACTGTTATCAGTATACTATGACTATACCAGTATTAGTTATGCAAACGAACTTAATACCATTGCCCTTATAATCTGGCATTTATTCATGTATTCAAACAAATTACAATCGTATCGTAATACTCAACCTGATTGAGTAAACAAACCTCTTATCTGCTCGATAAGTAATAGCAATCCTCTAAGAACCTTTTCAACACTATTACTTCAACCTTATACGGGCGTCCATCATCCAAATAATATCTTCGGTACGGTGAATCTTCATTAGGTGCATTCGATTGAAATGTATAAACTTTGTGTTGAATATCAGATACTTTATCTCCATCATTCAAAGGGGTTTCCCAACATATGATTTGATGCAAATATGTTAATGAATGATTGAAGTCTTCTCCATCTGTCAATCGATACTTACATTCAACAAATCTATGTTCTATGTTATTTGTTAAATAATGAGGTTGTTCAATTAAAAGATCGTAGCCAAAGTGGGAATTTACATCAATAGCTCTCCATGTAAAAATGTTTGGCCAAACTGTAAGAAGTTGTGCTAATAACCAGATTACCGCTTGTTCACTTGTAGGTTCAGAAAATTGAAGGCTCTTTCCATCTCTTTGAACATTATAGAAAAGCTGACTTCTGGCTTTACTTACCCTTCGCTTAACGCTTATCTTTTCAAGTTCTGCTTTACGCCTACCAGCTTCTAGTTTTGCCTTCTCAGCAAACTCAAAGTATTCGTCTGTTGATAATATCTCTTCCAATAAAATTTGTTGTGCTGTTTCGATTATTTTGTTTAACAATTTTTTTTGAGTATTTTCAATCGTCGCACGATTTGCAGTTAACTCAAAAGCTTGGCAGTTTACAAAAGCATGCCATTTTGTCCATTCTGACTTTTCAGCGAATTCTTCATTCTTTCGCTGAATTGGAATAAAATCCTTACAAAGATAAATTCCATATCTATCCGACACAGTATATTGATCTCTTCCATTGTAACGACCTGGTTTGGGACGACCCGGCCATTTTAACATTTCGTTATGGATTCTTTTTGCTCCATCACCTTCTATATAGAAAACAACATCTACCTTATGTTGGGGATAGTCAATAACTGGAGCAGATTTAACCCATTTACGAACATAATGATTCTCCGGTCTGCGGTCGTCAATTAATCTTAACTCAGAGAAGTCATAACACTCATTAGGAAAAGAGTGTCCATACGGAATTTGGTCATATGTATCTTTATTAACACCTTTTAAGAACAGTTTGCAGTCAGGGATGCTGGATTTAGGTATTTGGTTCTTTATGCTGCCCCAAGCAGTAAACCATCTTATGTAATCTGTCAAGAATTCTTGCCCGAATGTGGCCGTATTATTACGATCGTATCCCCTAACAATGATAAAAGTTCCGGAGTGTAAATCATCAAGATAGTTATCTGCTTTATCTAATTGTTCTATAGTAATCTCAGGTGGTTCATCAACTCCCCGGTTTACAGCTATATTTAATTGCCGAAAAGGATCTTTTAGAGTTGCCTTATATATCTCTCCGTTTTCAAGATACTTGGTAAATACAATTACTTCAGAACTATTATAAAAAATCTTAGTTCCATGCCCTTTTTCACCGATTGCCTCTTTGTTTCCTCGCTTATTACTTCTGCCTAAATCAAAAAATAATTTCAAATCATCCAATGTCATACCCGTTCCATCATCTTTTATCTCAACAACTAACTCTTCCTCACCATATGTCATATCTGTATATGCATAAATATGAATCTGACTTGCTTTTGCATCAAGTGAGTTTGAGATAGCCTCCCGTATCATTTCCTCAGGCCGGGTAAAGTCCCTTGAGATTTCTCTAAGTTCTTTAGATACAAAGACTTGCGGTGTATAAGTAATAGTCGTCTGGATAGCCACTAATACTCTCCTCTCCACTAAACCAAATATAACATTTCCAATAAATTGATTATAATTATAATTACATTTACTTAACAAGCATAGAGTCCTAAATATTTTTAACCATTAAAGTTTATTTATCGTGAATCAAGCGATAGAATAGCACACGAGCATGCCACAATCAATTAATGGCAAGTTACTTGCCTCCCTAACTTACCGACTTTCTTTTGACCTCTCCAAAAACCTCAAAATAGTCACAATCAAATACCACAAAAAAGCAAGTAGAATATATAATTATTCCACTTGCATAATTTTTAGAAAACTGTTCAGTTTTCAATTTTATATGCTTCCTTAATGTATTTGGATCCCTATGCTTTCCAAACTCTTTTTCAGTTGAGATTCTTCTTTCATAAAACTAAAATAATCATCTAAATATAGATGCGCTTCACCTAATTCTTCTGAGAGCTTAAGCTCACCGATAATTAAACCGCTTATGACACGATGAGTTGACCAACGACCTGATGTAGGTTTTGCATTCAACAATTCTGTTGTGAACCCTATTTCTTTTAGTTCCGTTAAGTATTCATCTTCGCTTTTCATTTTCATCCCCCTCTTACATTTTTTTCTTTTAGACAATAACCCTTTTAAAGATATCACAATTCTATTTCTAAAATAAACTAAACTGTTATAAAATCTTTATATTTTGACCCGTTTTACCACTATTATTTTTCTCACGATTATACTTCATTAACGGACTGCATTAACGGAATAGCTAAATCTAATACTGAGACTAACCAGTATATCTCTGTGTCATTGAAACTCCACTTAGCATTATGGAGTTTGATGTTATTATTTAAATGCTACAGATAATAGTTCTTCGGATATTGCCTCTAAATAAAACAATTACTAAATTTACTAATTTGTAAAAAGCCAATTTTTAAAAGATCAAAAAACTCTCTCAAGTTTGAGCGAGTTTTTTGAAATGTACATAATATTAATGCGCAGCCGCCGGCCGCTCCTTCGCCTTATCCGACTCAATCGCGTTGCGAGTCGCAGCCTCTTTATCCTGGCTGAGCTCCTCGATCGACTTCGTCTTCAGGCGCGCAGCGCCCTGATAATTCTCCCGCGTTGGCAACAAGTTGCCGCTTGCCAACCGCTCCTCCGCTGCCGCGATAGCTTCCGTATACTGCGGCAGCCATTTCGCCTGCGCGACGAGCATCTCATCGGCCATCTGCCAGATCTCCTTCGGATTGCACACCGCGCCGGTGAGCGGATCCATCATCATCGCTTGGCGGAGCAGCTTGTCGTCGCCGTGGACGGCGGCTTCTACGGCCATGCGTTGGACGGAGATGCTGACGTTGCAGACGGCTGCTGGGCCGAGCGGCAGGTCGCCAACAACCGGCATGTTGATGCCGTTACGGTCGACATAACCCGGCGCTTCGATGATGGCATCGTCCGGCAGGTTGGTAATAACGCCGTTATTCACGACGTTGAAGTGACCGCGGTAGACTCGGCCAGTCTCGAGGCCTTCAATAATGTAGGAGCCATGCTCTTCGCCGCGGTTCTCAGCCGTATACTTGAACGGCTCTGCCTTCATCCAGTTCGGGAAGTCGGTCTCGAACCAGTTGCGGCCTTCGGTGCAGACGCGCAGGTAGCCGCCGGTCTCGCCGTTGATCCATACGCCAAGATCGATCCAGTCCTTGATCTCATCAGCGCGTTTGCGGTACCAAGGCACGTATTCGCTTAAGTGACCATTGGATTCGGTGGAATAGTAACCGAAGCGGCGCAGCATGTCGATGCGGACCTTTTCGGTCTGGGCGAATTCCGGCACCGATTCGAATGCCTCCAAGAGATCCCCCGTACGATCTACGCCATCCGTCTTAACCGAGATATACCACGTCTGATGGTTGATGCCCGCGCAGATGATGTCGACGTCCTTCTTCTCACGTCCCAGCGCACGAGCGATTTGGTGATGCCCGCCTTGTACGCCATGGCAGAGGCCGATGGTCCGTACACCGCCGTACTTGTTGCAAGCCCAAGTCAGCATGGCCATCGGGTTCGCATAGTTGAGAAGCAACGCATTGGGCTCTGCTACCTCGCGAATGTCCTTGCAGATGTTCAGCATCTCGGCAATGCCGCGCTGGCCGTACATGATGCCGCCCGCGCAGAGCGTATCGCCGACGCATTGGTCAATACCGTATTTTAACGGAATGTCGATATCGTACTGGAACGCTTCAAGTCCGCCAATCCGCACCACGCAGAACACGTAACGCGCATCATTAAGCGCCTCTCTGCGGTTGGTTGTGGCTTGAATCTCGATAGACAAGCCATTTTCGCTGATGTCTCTTTGGACGAGCTGCGTCACCATGTCGAGATTATGTTCGTTAATGTCTGTAAAAGCAACCTGAATATCCTTAAACTCCGGCACGGCGAGCAAGTCTCTCATCAAGCCGCGCGTGAACCCGATACTTCCCGCACCTACAAATGCCACCTTAAAACTCATAAAAAACGCCTCCTCTTCGCCTATAAGGGTGTTGTCTTTCGTTACCCTTATTCTAACAGGCGGAAAAAGAAGGCGTTTCCACATTCGCAACAGCTTGCGTTAGATGTTGTCAACTATTTCAACTTCATAATCGTTCCAGCTGGAGATCGTATTCTTGGATTTGCGGTATTCAGCAGGCGATATGCCCGTCATTTTCTTGAACAGCATGCTGAAATATTGGCGGCTGTTCAGCCCGATATGATCCGCCACCTCGATGATGGGCACATCCGTACGTGCGAGCAGCATTTTGGCTTTATCTATACGCAAGTCCACCAGATATTCATTGATGGTCTTGTTCATATTCGATTTGAAAATACGCTGGAGATACACGGGGTGAAGATTAACGGCAGCCGCAATATCCTTGGCTTGGATCGCCGT
This sequence comes from Paenibacillus sp. MMO-58, assembly GCF_037146255.1. Taxonomy (NCBI): domain Bacteria; kingdom Bacillati; phylum Bacillota; class Bacilli; order Caryophanales; family Paenibacillaceae; genus Paenibacillus; species Paenibacillus sp. MMO-58. Next base: position 167,404 of record NZ_JBBCVY010000005.1, on the reverse strand, counting down.
ATCGTAATATTGATGAATGTATTCCGTTGCTTGCCGCACGTAATGATGGATTTGGCGCTCCGTACTATTTTTCGCCTCAACGGTAACTAACCTTCCAACGCGGACGAGCAGCTGGGACATCAGAAGATTGGTCATCATCTCGCGCCCCTGCTCCTTACCTTCCCCACCTAGATCCAGCTCAAACACGAGATTCCGCAGGTTCACCTGAATATCTTCATAGTCTCTCAGCACAATGGTATCGAGTCGCTGCTCCAGCAGTTTGGAGAACATCGGATTATGATTAGCCAGTTGGCTCATCGAGGGATAGATGCCATCGCAGGGCTGAAAACCAAACTCTACGTTCAGCATCCGGCACGGACTCCCGCTCTCGACGATCAGCCTATGCGGCACGCCGGCGTCCAGCATAATAAGATCGCCTTTGCGCATCGCGATAACGTCCTTATTCGTCTCCACCGTGCAGTTTCCGGAAATGACGTACATGAACTCCGTCCAGTCGTGCTGATGGAAGCCCATATGGAAATCCTCCCACTGCTTGTAGTAATACGCCATGATCTTGGGCCGGAAATCCCCGTCTCTCCACTTCGCCTCATAAAAGCTGTTCGTATTCATGCTTTTCCCACCTTTGCAACCGGTATAGCCTCTAAGGTCAGCATATACCTGCCGGCAAGGAAGGTCAACGCTCCCGGGTCTCCTCGCCCCATTGCTCCGGATAAATGACGAAATATCTAGTCCCCGGCTTCACGGTATAATGCTCGGTTGTAATCCCGTACAGCTTCAATCGTTCCTTCAACCTTCTATAGTAGCTGTCGAGTCTTCCTCTATCCTTCTTGTTACCGGGCTCAAGCTCCTGATGGTACCTAGCCGTAAAGATCATTTCGGAGGTACAGGACAAGCCTTCGGTAACCATTCGGAATAACACACAGACATCTCCGGCAGACATCTCCATGGCCTCGCCCCTAGCAAGCCACTCCTCTTTGCTAAAGTCCAAATAAAGATCGTAATGCAGCGGACGATGCTGATCATACACCTGCTGGAGCTGCTGCGCCGTCTTGGCCTCTTGCCAGCCGTCCGCATCCGAATGGATGTAAGCCATCACCTCGTTCCGTCCTGCCTCTATCGCTTCTATCTCGCATCTCTCTTCCGTCATATTCATGTTGCTGCTACCTCCTAGCCCTCTCCTGACTAAATCGCCTTCCGATGCAAATACCCCGCTAACCATAAGCGAGGTACTATCAATATTTAACACTTATTTCGCGAAAAAGGCTGCAGCCTTATCCCGGTGCTCGTCCGTAATATGCGAGCTGATCGCTTTATACGCAACGAAAATCGCCGTAGCATCATCCCCGTAACCGATAACCGGGAAAATATCCGGTACAAGATCGATCGGCAGAATCCAGTAAGCTAGCGCGCTGATTGCGGTAACCTTTACTTTTACCGGGGTATTGGGGTCCATCGCGCAATAGTACATCGCCACTGCTTCATGGGAGAAAGGCACCTTGCCCGCATATTTTCTAACCTTGGACCAGAAGCCTTTGTTTACGTATTTCACTTGCTCCTCGAAGTCGCCAATCTTGGCGGCCCAGGAGTCGGTGTCGACTTCTTCCTCCTGCCTTTCCGAAGGAGGTGATTCTACGCTGCTTGCAATCTCCTCATCCGACATCTCTGCAGGAAGGACATCCTCCTGAATAAGGCTTTCGTGGCATGCTTCGCATTTGGCCTGCCTGAGCTTCAAAGCTTCAACCTGATTTTTGTGCCCGCAATTTGGACATTCAACCGTAATTTCCGACATAGAGAGCCACCCTCCTATTTCAAAATAGTTCTATATTCGCTTCCCGATATACAGCTGGATTGGATGTAAGCCGGGCTGTACAAGCCCTCTTATATAATTAAACAGAAAAACCAATCTTTAGACAATTAACTTTCGTTTATTTTTGCATAAAAAATCCAGCCTTTGGGCCACAATAGCTTTTGGGTGCTAAGCGGTGCCCGACTACCAACACGAATAAAGGAGAGGTATACGTATGGCAAAGCCGGACAATCGCGCGGACAATGCAGAACATCTGCAGGAGCATATCGCTAACACGCAGCAAAATATCCAGGAGACTGAACAGTATTTGAACGAGTTCAGCTCGGAGATCAGCGGCACGGAACAAAACCAGCTCGAAGAAAAGAACGAGCGCCGGAGAGAAAGTGTTGCAGGCTTCAAAGAAGAACTGCAAGACGAACAAGGCTAAAAGGCAAAGCAAAGATGACTTCTGCATTCGTCGGAAGTCATCTTTTTCATGCTCTCAACCTATGCTATACTGTCGCTAATCCGCTATGAATCACGCATTGGCAAAGGAGCAGGCCTACATGAACTTCGATCAATGGATCGCACCCGAACAATTTAACATCAGCTCTGAGATTGAGCGCCACAAGTCGGACAAGCTTGCGCTCCGCTTGCTGGACGATCAGGGCCATACAACGCCAATTACATATAACGACCTGCTGAAGCAGGTAAACCAGCTGGCGGGCGGCTTGAACGGGCTTGGCTTGGCAAAAGGTGACCGCGTCCTCGTCATGGTCCCAAGAACTATCGAAGCGTATATGATCTACGTAGCCTGCTTGAAGCTTGGCCTTGTCATTATTCCATCCTCCGAAATGCTCCGGGCGAAGGATCTGTCCTACCGCCTCCAGCATTCCGAAGCGCGTGCGGTTATCGCATGGGCCGAAGGTGCCGCTGAAGTAGACAATATTACGGAAGAGCTGCCAGCGCTGCAGTTCCGTATTGACGCAAGCGGCGGACAATCGGGCGGCTGGATCACTCTTGGCTCTTTAATGGAAGGACAGCCCGAGGAACGCGAAGCCGAGGCTACCCACCGCGATGATATGGCGATTCTCGCTTATACGTCGGGGACAACCGGCAATCCGAAGGGCGTCGTTCACAGCCACGGCTGGGGCTACGCGCATCTGCGCATTACCGCTTCATGGCTTGGCATCCAAAGCTCCGATCTCGTCTGGGCAACCGCTGCGCCGGGCTGGCAGAAATGGATTTGGACGCCGTTCTTATCCGTGCTGGGCAGCGGCGCAACCGGCTTGATCTATAACGGTTCGTTCAGCGCAGAGCGTTATTTGCAGATCATTCAGGAGAATCAGGTTCAGGTGCTATGCTGCACGCCAACCGAATATCGCATTATGGCGAAGACGGATGGCTTATCCGATTACGATCTGTCGTCGATCCGCAGCGCCGTATCGGCCGGCGAGCCGCTTAACCAGGCCGTGATCAAGCAGTTCGAGGAGCTTTTCCGCTTCATCATTCGCGACGGCTACGGCCAGACGGAAAATACACTGCTGATCGGCAATCTGAAGGATTCCCCTATTAAGATTGGCTCCATGGGCAAGTCTATCGTTCCGGGTCTCGTCGAGATTATTGATGACGAGGGCCGTCCGCAGCCGATGGGAGAGGTCGGCAGCATTGCCGTTCATACCGACATGCCTGCCCTGTTCAAGTCATATTACAAGGATCCCGAACGTAAAGGAGCAAACATCGTTGGTTCCTACTTCATCACCGGCGACCGCGCAAGCAAAGATGAGGAAGGTTATCTCTGGTTCGAAGGCCGCGGGGACGATATTATTATCAGCTCCGGCTATACGATTGGACCGTTTGAGGTCGAGGAAGCCTTGCTCCGCCATCCATCCGTCAAGGAATGTGCGGCTGTTGCAAGTCCGGATGAAATCCGCGGCCATATCGTGAAGGCGTTTATCGTCCTGAAGGACGGCGTCACCGGCTCTCCCGAGCTGGTCAAAGAGCTGCAGAATCACGTCAAATCCGTAACGGCTCCCTACAAATATCCGCGTAAAATCGAATTCATTAACGAGCTGCCAAAAACCAACTCCGGCAAAATCCGCCGGATCGAGCTTCGCCAACGCGAGGCGTTCTTGAACTCTTAAGCTAAATAACAGCCGCTATTCAAGCCAAGCTTTTACTAAGACTTAGTTTTGAATAGCGGCTTGTTTATTACGATAGTTATTTCGCTCTTTCGCTGCAGTAAATAACGTATTCTAGGCAATCATCTATCGCACTGGTATAATTAACCTATTAAAGGACATATTCTCTACTAGCACGTTTGTAGAGGAGGACTGTTCTTGGAGGGCAAAGAGGAGGAGAAGGATGTGGCTAATAAACAAGAAACTATCAAAACAACCGTTGCCAGTGATCGTGTCGTTGAAGAAGCTATGAAAAAAGGCATGAAAAAATACGACAAGACCCTTAAAAGGTTGTCGAAAAGTTAATGTATGTACAACTTACCGCAGAGCAGATTATTCAAATTCATGATGAACAATTAAAAGTATACGGCGGCCTACCTGGTATTAAGGATAGAGGAAGACTTGATTTCATTGCTGAACAACCCTTCATGGAATCATTCTCACAAGAACTCTATCCCGGATTATTTAGGAAGGCCTCTGTTTATTTTTATACATTAGCCACCGCTCACGCATTTAACGATGCAAATAAACGCACTGCCGTCTTAACTTGTTATGTTTTTCTTACAATCCACAACCAAGAGCTAATCGCCAATGATGATGAGTTGTATGAAGTAGCTATAAAAGTCGCTACTAAAACAATGAATATAGATGAATTGAGTATTTGGCTTCAAAATAATTGCGAATGAACAAAGCCCCCAATCCTTCGAAAGGATTGGGGGCTTTGTTTTTACTGCCTTATACTTTTAACGAAAATGCCGCATTATCGAAGTTGCCGATGTATTTCTTGCCTGTCTCGCCATTGCCAGCCGAGCCGGTAAGCACCAGGTATACATCTTGGATGCCTGTCAGCTTTTGCGTCAAGGCACCACTCTCTATTTTGTACGTTCCCCAACTGCCTGCAGTTGGAGGAACGGAGATGGTACCCACGAGCGTTCCTGTCGGACTGCCGAGGCGTACTTCAACCGCAGAGTTTGCAAAGCAGTTACTCGAGTTGCTCGCATACTCAAATGCGAATGTATTAACACCTTCCGTGCCGAAGTCCATTCGTTTGTAGGCCAGCCATGCGCCGTTGAACGTGTTCTTCACTTGCAGGCCAACTCCGCCTTTACCCGGTTCCGTTCCGAGAGCAGTGCTGTTCGCCGGATTCAATGCCGTCGTCCACGCATCGTACGATTCCAGCTCCAGCTTTGCGTAATCGCTGCGAACCGGCTTGTAGCCAAAGGTTAAGCTGTCATAGTTGCCCACGTATAGGAGACTTGCAGTGGTGCTGCCCGTCAATACGATGTACAGATCCTGCTTGCCTTTGATCGTCGTATTCAGATCCGCCGTCGCCGTATTGTATTGTCCCCATGTACTACCTGTATTAGGGATCGCTACCGTCCCGACCAAGGTACCTGTTGGGCTGCCAAGCCTGATCTCTGCTTTTACATCCGCAGGAGTTCTATTGGTTGGCGCATCGTAGACGACGGATACTTGGTTCTTGCCTTTCTCCGAGCCAAAATCAACGTCTTTGAAGCCCAGCCATGCGCCTGTGTACGTATTGCCGACTGTCTGGCCGCCATTGTTGTTCTCGATCTTCATGGCTTGATTGTTAAACGTGTTCAGAGCGGTATTCCATTCGGTCTTATTCTCGAATTGAACGGTAATTTGCTCTTGCTCCGGCTGTTCCGGCTCTTCCGGCTCCTGCACGCTCAAGGAGAAGGAAGCATTATCGAAGTTGCCGATATATTTCTTGCCGGTCTCTCCGTTTGCTGCTGATCCGGTAAACACCAGATATACATCTTGAAGACCAGTCAGCTTCTGCGTCAAGCTGCCGCTTACCGTAGCATACGTTCCCCAAGCAGCCGCAGTTGGCGGTGTTGCTACCGTTCCAACCAGAGTGCCTGCCGGGCTGCCAAGACGAACCTCTACCGCAGAGTTGTTGAAGGTGTTGGTAGAGTTGCCCGCGTATTCGATCGAGAACTTATCTGCACCCTCACTGCCAAAGTCCATACGCTTGTAAGCCAGCCATGCACCGTTAAACGTATTAGCCACTTGCTGGCCAACTCCGCCTTTGCCCGCTTCCGTCTTAAGCGGCGTGTTGTTATTGCCTGTATTTACATCCGTCGTCCACTCGTCATAGCTCTCAAGCTCAAGCTTGGCGTAGTCCGTTCTAATCTTCTCATAATCGAACTTGAACCAATCGAAGTTGCCGATATACGGAAGATTGTTAGGCGTTCCCGCCACCATCACCACATAAAGCTTCTGCTGTCCGGTAAGGGTTCTCGTCAGGTTAGCTTTGGCGGTGATATAGCTGCCCCAGCCTGCATTCTTGTCTTCCATATTAACCGTACCCACGAGCTCGCCAGTCACGCTGCCGAGTCGGAACTCCAGCTTGGAGCCAGCCGGCACCTTATCCGTCGGAGCATCGTATTGGACGGTTACGTTATTGAAGCCAGTTGTGCCGAAATCAACGTTGTAAGCAAGCCATGCGCCGCCAAACGTATGGGCAACAACCGTTCCGCCGTTGCCGGCTTCCGTCTGCAGACCGCCGCCTCCGTTCGGATGGGCAGCCGAGGTCCATTCCGCACGGTCCTCGAACTGAATCTTCATTCCCGTCTCCGGCACTTCCGGTTCTTCCGGCTCATCCGGCTTCGGATCCGGCAGCGGAATCGGTTCCGGCAGCGGCTCTTCCGTTACAGGCGGCCCTTCCGGATCCGGAAGCGAACCCGGCTCCGACTGCTGCACGATTGGATCGGCCAGCCAGAGCGGCGATTCGTAGATATCTCCGTTAAATTCGTTCACAAGGTATACGTTCACCTTGTATTTGCTAGCATCTACGTTATAGATTTGCGAGATGTCGAAGCTTCCGGTCTGAACCGGTACCGCGCTGGATACCCAAGCATGTTCCTTGACGTCCATCAACTGGAAGACAACAACCGCCGAATCGGTATAATCGCCTTTAAGCGTACCTGTAACGTCTACAGCCATGTTGCCGTCTTGATGAATATCGGCATCCAGGTCATAAACATCCCACTTCACGTCCGAGGTATAAGCCTCGGTGGACAGAAGGGCTTCGCCTGCCGCGCGATTGGCCGCCGCGTTCGCTATGACTCTGACCCGAACAATGCCAGGGGCATAGTTCAGCGGTCCAACGGTTTGCGGGTTAGCCTTCGCTTGCTTCCAGGACTTGCCGCCATCGGTACTGAACTCGTAATCCGATGCGTTGTTGATGCCTTCCACAGGCGACCATCCAATCGTATTGGCTTTGTCATCAACAACCGGATGGGTTGGAGCAGCCGGAATGTTCAGCTTGCGTACCGCTTCGAGACTAAATTCGAACGCGATATCCGAGCTGGTTGCGTTAACCTGATGCACCTCTGCCGTCAATACGTTGGTACCGTCAACCAGATAAGATGGGTCGATAATAAAGCCATTCTTATCCCGCTCATCGCCAACCGTCGCATTGGCAAACGTGCTGTAGTTTACGGCGCCTGTAGGCATATTGGTACGGAAAATCTCATGTCCGTTCAAGTATAAGATTGCGCCGTCGTCGCGGATCAGGCTGCCATCCAGCTCAAGGATGCCGTCCAGATCCTTCGCGTCGAACGTTTTGCGGAAATACGTGGTTACGTACTTATTGTTGGCATTAGGTCCGTAGCTGACCGTCGTTGCCGGTTTGCCGTAGCTGTCATAGCCCAGCATCGCTTTGCCGGAGCTCCAGCTGCTGTCGTCGAAATCAACTTGCGACCAGCCTTCGCCGGCTTCCTTGCCTTTGTCGTAATAGCTCCAGGTTGATTTCTCAGGGATCAGCTGCTCATGGTTGAAGTCATTGTCCATGTCCGCGCTGTAATCAACCGTTGGAGGAGCAGCGCTGGCCTTCGCGCCCCAGCTCATGTTCGGCGTGCTGCTCATATGGAATTCAAGCGTGCCGCCAGCCATCAGATCATCGTATTTAATCCAGGACTGATTGAAGTCTTTGCCGTTCAGCTCTGCCGATTGGATAAAGCGGTTCTCGCTCGACACGTTATCCGCCTTGATCACAAGCGTCTTCCCGCTGCCCATATGCAGCTTCACTTCGGAGAAGATCGGCGAGCCGATCAGGAAATAAGCTTCGCCCGGGTTACCGGGGAATAAGCCAAGCGCGCTGAAGACGTACCAGGAGGACATGCCGCCTGCGTCATCGTCCATCGAAGACAGGTAGCCTTCCGGATCGTCGCGGTATACGCGGGATTTAAGCGGATAGGCGTAAGCCCCGTGGTTATGGTATTTCTGCGTCACGACTTCCGTCGTAAATTCTCTTGCATAGTATTGCGTCAGGTATGGATAACCCAGGTAGTTGAACAGATACGGCGCCGAGATATCTTCCTCGTTAATCGCCATATACTCGTCGATCTCGAAGAAATGCTTCAGCTGCTTCGCCATCTCGGTATTGCCGCCCATCAGCTCGGCGAGGCCGTTGATATCCTGCGGCGCGGACCAGCGGTATTGCCACAGGTTGCCCTGATAAGCATAGCGGTCAACCGCCTGAATGTCGCCGGCTCCAACCGTCGTTCCGTTAGGCGTAAAGAAGCCGGTAGGAACGCCTTTTTCATCCACCTGCGTGTGATTCCACAGCTTTTTATAAGAAAGAGCTAGCTCTTTGTACTTCTCGAACGTAGCTTTATCGCCGATCAGCTGAGCCAGCTTCATCGGGAACGATGCGCTGTTCGCTTTCTCCAGCTTGCCGGAGATCTCTCCGTCGCTGATGGAGAAGTTGTCCGCGTCAACCGCCATGCCCTTTAACGCCTTATAGACGTCAAAGTCCTGGAAGCCTTTTGCGTAAGCATCAAGAATAACTTGTCCGTTGAATTCGTTCCGGACCGTTGGACTTGGCCAGTAACCGTCACCCCATTGGGTATACGTGCCACGGGTACTGTACAGATCCACAAGCGATTTCACCATGTTGTTGTAGCGCTGCGGCTCGAACAAGGAGAACATCGCGTATTTGCGGAAGTCGTCCCAGGTCGTCCAGCCGTTGTAGTACTCGAAATCATCGCCCAGCTCGGAAGCTTGGCGGATCGTATTCTCGTCTCTGCCCGCTTTGAACGTGCCGGCCGAGCTTGTTACGTTCTTCGGGCTCAGATACGAATGGTACATTTGCGTATAGAATACGCGCTTGTTCTGCTCATCCGCATCCGTAATTTCAACCTTGTTAAGGACGTTGCTCCAAGCGGCTCTCGCTTCCTCGTGACGGGCGTCGAAATTCCAGTCCGAGTACAAGCCGCGCTCCGCTTGCGCCTGCTCCACGCTGATCGTGGACAGACCTACCTTGGCTTGAACCGTTTTGCTCTCCGCCGTGTTGAAGTTCAGCCATACGCCGCTGTTCGAGCCGCTGCGCTGAGCTACCGCGCCTACGGAATCGCCTTGCCACGAGCTGTAGGAATCAAAGTTATGATCGAATTGAATCGAGTAATAGATTGTGTAATAGCCATGTCCGCAGACGTTCTGGGACTTGATCATCCCCGTAATTTCGTTGCTGCCCGTTACCTTCAGGTTCGCATCCACCATACCCGCGTACGAGTTCGACAGATCGACCAGAACGGAGCCGGTATTGGCCGTATCCGGGAACGTATACTTGTGGAAGCCTACGTTATCGGAAGAAGTCAGCTGCACGTTAATGCCGGAGGCAAGCGTTACGCCGTAAAAGCCCGCGGAAGCCTGCTCGCTGCTTTTGTCGTATTTCTGCTTGTATTCCGCTACGTTCTTCGTGAAATCGCGCGTCTCCGGCATCATCAGGATGTTGCCGCCTCCGCCGCTGCAGCCTACGCCGCTGAAGCGAAGATGGGAGAAGCCCTTCAAGTTTTTGTTCTCGTAATAATAACCGCTGAACGCACCGCCGTCGCTGTCCGGACCAAGCGATACCAGACCAAACGGCGTTGTAGGGCCAGGGTTGGTCTGACCGTTATCGCCGAGCGTATTAATGAAAGGATCTACGTAATCGATCGGAGCCAGATTCGTCTCCGGTTCAGCCGGAATCTGATCGGCTTCAACCCCGTATACTTCCAGCTCATAGATCCGGGCGATGTTGCTGTCATACGCCGCTTTGTCGATGTAGAGACGGATGTACCGCGTAGTGAACGGAGTAACAAACCGGTCAACAATCGTCTGAGCGTTGTTCGTCACGACGTCAACGTCCGTCCATGTCTCGCCGTCGTCGCTTTTTTGAAGTCTGAAGTTTTTCGTATTCCAGAACGGGCTGTTGCCCGACTCGTTAATTGCCGCGTTCTGCAGCACCCATTCGTTAACCAAATATTCTTTGCCCAAATCAAGCTTGAGCCATTTCTTCTGGGCGGAAGTGTTATCGCACCATTTCGTATCGGTCTTTCCGTCCACGGCGTTGCTGGCGATTTCGTTCGCGTTGCACTGGCCGGAAGCCGTCGCCGTCGCGTTCATGGCCACGTTCCTGGTCGTAATTCCTTCGGCCGCAGCCGCAAATGCGGCATTTGATCCGACTGGCACCAGAATGCCGGTCAAGCACAGAACGGTCATCGCCACCGCAAAAAGCTTTTTAAACATTTGCCGGTCCTCCCTCTATCGTCTTCCTTACGGCATCAGCCGGTTGATCATAACGGCGATTTCCGCGCGTGTCAGAGCCGCTTTCGGATGGAACTGCTTGCCGTCGCCTTCGATTAAACCAAGCTTCCAAGCCTGATCGACAGCGGCGCTGGCCCAGGCTGAGATTTGTTTCTTATCCGCGAATGCCGGCGCACCTTTGCCGGTATCTTTTACCTCAAAATACGGAACGGTCCGTACAAGCGTAACGACCGCTTCTTCGCGCGTAATCGGATCATTTGGTCTAAACGATCCGCCGTAGCCCGACATGATGCCAAGCGAAGCCGCGCGCGTTACCGCATCGGTGTAATATTGGCCAGCCGGTACATCCTTGAACGAATTGGCTGCCGCCGCGTCTGCCGCTTTACCCGTGTAATCCACCGCGCGCATCATCATAGTCGCGAACTCCGCGCGCGTAATGTTGCGGTTAGGCGCATAATGCTGCTGGTCCACGCCGGAAACAATGTGCTTCGCGCTCAAGGATTTCACAGCCGCTTCCGCCCAATGGCCAGCCGGCACGTCCATGAATGTCTTGCTGTATTCCAGAATGGTATACGTCGAGAAATGACGGGCATTAAACTTGAACGTATTGCCTTCAAGCTTGCCGCCGACATAGTCAAGCTGCTTGCCGTTCACATAATAAACGCCAGCCAGACCGGAATGGATCTGCTTCGCTTGGTCGTCCGTCAGCTTAAGCGTTACTTGGGCAGGCTTGTCCAGATTATGAATCTCCGTGACGCTGCTGCCGTTGATTACTTGAATCGTTGCCGTAAGCACAACGCCCGTGGACACGTAGTCCGGGTTCGATTGAAGCGCTTGGTTAACGGCGTTCTTCGCATCGCTTGTCAGAACCGTATTTACGACAAGGCGAACCTGCGAGCTCGCCGACGTATCGGATGTCCCGATTGAACCTGCAGAGAATCGGATGGTCGAACTGCCCGAAGTCACAATCAGATCCAGATTCTTATCCTTCAGCGTCTTCAAGGTCTCAGCCGGGAAGTTCAGAGCGCTGCCCGCATCGCCAGTCGCTGCAGGCAATTCCACCGTAATGGAGCCTTGCGCGCTGTTAGCGGCGGAAGCTAAAGTGCCGCTGCCGAACATATAGCCGTCTTTGCCAAGCTCCGGCATGATGGTAGAGCCAGTCGAGTCGCCGGCATCGGCAGGAATGGTTGTTGCAGGAGGAGTCACTGTACCTCCGTTTCCATTGCCGTTACCCGGATTGGAAGGCTCCTCCGGATCCGTGCCGCCTTCGCCCAGCTTCTCTACAACCGAGAAGATCTTATTCACCGTAGATGAGCCGCTGGTTGCCGCTACTTTATAAACGCCCCAAGGAGCGAAATCCTGCGTCTCGGGAATGGTAATCGTTGCGGTATAAGTGCCGTTAGCTGGCTCAATAACATCCATATAAAAAGTTGTCTGATTCGGACGGATGATCTTCAGGACGACATCGTCCTCTGCCGTTCCGGAGAACGTAATTTCTCCGCCGCGCAGCACTTCCTTCGCGCTTATATTAAGCGCGAAGGCTGCTGCAGCCGCATAGCCGGTTGCCGGCAGGACAACAATACACAACGCCAGTAGGGCTGCCAAAACTTTTTTCACTTCACATGATCCTCTCTTTCCAGCCGTTATTGGAACAGCATCGGTCTTGCCAATTGAACCGGAGTCTCGTTCTTGCTGTCGAACTTGTTCACGACGAATACCTTAACCTTGTAATCTTCACCGGTTTCGTTAAAGTACTGCGTGATGGCAAGCTTGGTCTTCTTGAGCGGTACGGCGCTGACGAGAATCGGCTGCGGACTCTTACCCTTCATCAGCTGGAACACCACATAAACATCATCCTCATAGTCCTTCAGCTGCTCGACATTCACGCTGACCTTCAACTGCTCCTTGCGATCGATTGTTCCCGTAAGCAGGAAGGTATCCCGGGTATCGTTCTTGGTGAATGCCTTCGTCGATACGAGCGGCGTACCGGCAATAATGCCAAGCGATTCATTGGCCGCGACGCGGACCTGCACCGCTCCGGCAGCAAAGTCGCTATCGGCAATTGGCTGAGGGTTAGCCGTAGCCGGGCTCCAGGTTTTGCCGTTGTCTATGCTGTATTCGTAGTTGGTTACGGCATCGTAGCCTTTTACGTTAATCCAGCCAAAGGTGTTATGCGAATCGTCCACGACCGGAGCTGTAGGAGCAGCCGGTTGATTGCCAACGCTTGTTGCGATTTTCGCTTCGGAGTTATCGCGTTTGTTAACGGCCTTCACGACGAATTGGTAGGACTGGTCAAGGTTTGTTTTGTCTACCACGTACTGGTAGCTGTCTTGGCCTACAACCGTTGGAATGTACACGTTCCAGTTCATCCCAAGCTTGTCGTTCTTCTCGTAGATCCGGAAGCCTCTGACTCCCTCATCCTCCGGCTTGTTCCAGGTAATGGTCCGTTTGCCGTCCTCCGATTTGCTTACTTCCAACTGTTCAACCGGCTTCGGCTTCTCGTCCTCGCGTACAATCGTGTACGTATCGAACGGATCCGTCTCGCCCGTCATAAAGGAATCGATGGTGAAGCTGCTGTCCGTCATGCTGACGCCGGAGAAAATCGCCTTCTTCGGCTGCTTGAACACCGCGGCGTAGAAGCGGTCGACACCGTCTTTGACATCGTAGAACTTCGTAGCTGCCGAGTTGTTGATCATGTAGAGCGTACCGTCCGGATTCAGGGCTCTGCCTTGCCCATCCGTCTCTACGTTCTGAACCGGCTTGTTATCGTACATTTGATACGAACGCATAAACGTATGGTCATGACCTTGCAGGACAACGTCGATTCCGAGCTCGTCAAAGATCGGATACATCTTCTGACGGAGGGCCAGAATATCGCTGTCTAGCGCATGGTTGCCCACGGAATAGATCGCTTTGTGGAACGCTACGATCTTCCACTTCTTGTCCGTCTCCGCAACCTCGTGCTTCAGCCATTCAATCTCCTGCTCGAAGGATTCCTTCTGCGCATCGTCCCAGCCGATATCCATCGTGTTAAGCACCATGATGTGCGCATCGCCGTAGTCGTACGCGTACACGCTGCCCGGCGGCAGCGGATTCTTGATCGAATTGTTCGGATAGTTGAAATGGTAGTAATAGTTGTCGTTGTATGGACCTTCATGGTTGCCGACAGCTGCCATGAGCGGCAGATTCATCAGAATCGACTGCGGCTTCTTGAAGTAATCCAGCCACTGCGATTCGAGTGCGCCAGCATCCACCTGGTCGCCGGTCATCAGCAGGAACTTCGAATTCGGGAACTTCGTGATGGCTTGCTGCATCGTGTTGCCCCACACATCGTAATCCTGCGAATTGGAGCCTTGCGAGTCGGTCAGATACAAGAAGTTGAAGTTGTTCTCGTTATCGCTCTCCGTTGTAAAAGAACCCGTCTCGCTCCAGTAGCCGTCTACGCCAAGGCGGTACTTGTACGCCGTGCCCGGCGTTAATCCTTCAACCAGCACTTTATGGCTGATGAACGAGCCAGTCGTGCTGCTTGTAATTTTCAAATTCGTGAGTACCCGCGTATCCTCCGGCTTGCCCGTTACGCGGATTTTATTCGGCGAATCAAATCCTTCCGCCGCAGGCACGATCTCAACGATGCTGTCCTTCATGTTCGTTGGCGCGCTTTGCGGACGGTCGTAAGGGGTATACCAGGCAAAGGAACGGTTCGTCTTCGCGCTGCCGTAGAGCGACATTGCGATTGCGATTGGCGAGTAGTCCACGACCTCGGAGAAGTTGGAAGGACTAAACGCAAAAGCCTTAACGGCTGTTCCGTCCGCATAGTTCAAATTGCTTTGACCGTCATAAGCAAGGGAGACCGTTTGACCAGGCAGAACGATCTTCGCCAGGCTAACCGTCAAGCTTGCGGAATCCTCGCCTGCTGCAATCTGCTGTACGGATACCGGCCCGCCGTTCGCCATAACGGTAAGATGATTATTCAGGTCAGCCGGCAGCTCGCCAAGCCCGGAGAGCATATTAAGCGATACGGTTTTTCCGTCTGCGGCAACGCTTGCCGCCTTAGGACCTGTATAATCTACCGGGAGATAGAAGGCATTGCCCGGAATAATTTCCTTGGCGAGTGTTGGTGTCGACCAGCGCAGATACAGGTTGGAACCGCCAAAGTCCTCGAAATATTCGATCTTGATATCGTACTTGCGGTTGCCCTCGAGCGTAACCGGGGTGCTTGTCTGCTCTTTATCCCAATCATTCACCCAATGGTCGATCACAAGCTGGTTGTCAATCCATACCCGGAAGCCGTTGTCGCCCATCATGTAGAAGGTATAGTCACCGGACTCCGGCGGCATGATTTGGCCGGTCCAGCGCACGTTGGCGTTGTCCTCGACGCCTGTCCATCCCTTTAACACTGGATTGAGGTCCGTGAAATTAATAAGCGGATCAACGGTAGTCGCTTTATAATCGCCATAAGCAAAATTGTTGCCCGAGCCTGAGTTCAGGTAATATTCGCCGAGCAAGCCCTGGGCATCGCCCGCTGCTGCTGCCGAATCGGAGGTAGTCCCTTGATTCGTATTTTCCGGCGTTTCCGGAGCTGCTTCGCTTCGATCGAAGCCAATCGCTTCAAATTCGTAAATCCGTGCGGCGTAAAAGCCGGTATCGGCATCCACATCTCCCGGATTCGTAATGTTAAGCTTGAAGTATCTTGCCGTCACCGGCGTGTCCAGCTCATGCGTCGTTGTGTCCTCGGTGTTGCCGGCTACCGTTACGACAGGAGTCCAATTGACATTGTCATCGCTTGTCTCAATGGTAAAATCCTTCGTGTTGTACGGCTTCTCTTGGCCGCCTGCTCCGGCATGTCCAACGATAAACTTCTCTACGCTGACCTCCGTGCCGGCATCCACCTCCAGCCAATACGGATTGTCCGTCGTTGGCAGACCGTCGTTTCCTTGGAATACCCATTCACCGCTCTCTCTGTGTCCGTCAATGGCCAAGGAAGGCGCAAAAGCATCCGATACATAACCGTTTGCCGTGGCGGTTACTCCCGCTCTTGCAAACACGTTCTCGGCGGATGTTCCGGCATTAGCCTGCTGCACCATGAAATAACCGCCGGACGCTGCTACGGATGTCCACAGCGTCACGACGGCCAACATACGGTTTGTCAGCTTATAACTTCTCTTCACTCCCGATTCCTCCTACTCTACCTCATGCTTCTGCATCATAATAGAGTAGAATAATTTGGCGAATGTAAAAAACGTTTAAATAAATAGTAAATGTAAGTTATTTTCATTGATGTTTTCGGATTGTTATTCTAAAATATTTATTTGTTAATCGTTTGTATTACATATTTCATATAATTTTAGGCAGTAATATTTATTTATGAATTTAATTATCAATACTACTGTATTATATGAATCGTTTGCTTTTGGATTGAAGATACGACTTGTTCGGATAGCTATAGTCTTGGTATTTAAACATTCGATCTATAAATCACCCTATAAAATGGGATATTCCCTACTAGATGACAGGCTATAAAGGGATAGGTTTTCATCGAAAAAGGAGGCTATAAGAGGAAAAAGCCGCTGTTCAAGCGGGGCTTTAACAAGCTCCGGCTCAAACAGCGGCCTTTTGTTTATACAATGGCGTGAACGCCAAGTTTACGGTCAATCATATTTTTAATGTCTTTCACCAGCTGCACCGAAGCTTCAATCTCCACTTTACGCGTCGATACGCTTTCGATACTGCAGCCAATCGGGATGCCCTTCTCGATGCCGAATTCAAACAGCTCTTCGAAGATTTTCAGCGACAGCGCAACCGACTTGTCCAAAATATCGGTGGACTTGATCAGGTCGTTCTCCAGCCACTTCGGAATGCTGATGCCCAGCCACTTCATGAACTCGAGCGTTTTCTGCGAACCGCATGGTGCCAAGTTGAACAGAAT
Source organism: Paenibacillus sp. MMO-58 (assembly GCF_037146255.1). Taxonomy (NCBI): domain Bacteria; kingdom Bacillati; phylum Bacillota; class Bacilli; order Caryophanales; family Paenibacillaceae; genus Paenibacillus; species Paenibacillus sp. MMO-58. Next base: position 150,957 of record NZ_JBBCVY010000005.1, on the reverse strand, counting down.
CGGCACGGTCTCAATGCCTTGCTCTTGGCAATAATAGTAGTAGTCGGACAACATATTCTTGGATGCTTCCACATTAAAGGTGGCCTGCGAAATAAAGAACTTGCATCCGCCGTCTACCTTATCCCTGATGCGGAGATGCTCGTCGTTCTTCTTCATATGGCGCTCGGGAATAACGACACCGCCCAGCGTTAAGCGGTCGTTCAGCTTTTTGCTGAGCTCATAGGCTTCCGGCAGCTTCATCGTAGTCTGCTGCTTGCTCGAGGAAGTACCGACAAAGACCGAGAACCGGTCTTCTTCGGCATCCTGCTTCAGCCATTCCGCGAAGCTTTCTTCCGAGTTGTTGCCAACTACGCGGTAAATGATTTTAGGAACCTTCCAGTAATTCAGGTAGTTCTTGCTGTACGAAGTTGGATCCAGCGCTTCCAGGTACGGGAAAGGTCTCTCCTCATCCGTCCGGTCCGCTTCATCCTGAACGTCGTATAGGATCAGGCCGTCAATATCGAGATTTTTTAGACGCTCGTATTGCTTTTCCGATATTTCTGCCAGCTTCTCCGGGGTATGGCTTGATTTGGGCGGAGTCATGCCGTAAGTAATAATGCCCGCCTGTCTGTTCAAAATTTTATCCTTAAGCATCGTTCTTCATCCTTAACGTCCATAGTAGTAGTGGAATAATTTCTAGAATACTTCTACACTCCGCGCTAAATTCCTTCTTAAACAGTCGGATTTGTAACATTTGCTTGCTGATCCGGAATTCTGGCCATTAATCGTTCAATCGTTCCGTCAAAAGGGAACTGCCGCTCCGCAACACGCGTCTGAAGTCCGGCCAGCTCTTCCCTGACCTGCTTCATCAGCTGCTCCGAATATCCGAACTTAATCGCATTGTCGGCAAATTCGTCCTCATCTATAACCATCCATTCGCCGCCGCGCTGAACAAGGTCCAGATCGTAATCAACAAAGGATATTTCGCTGCTGTTAATTAAGGCAGGTTGGTTAATGTTGCAATAATATTCATTAATCCGGCCGTCTACAACAGCGGCGCTGACGGTAAACCAATGCTTGCTCGAGAAAAACTCGATCGACCAGTTGTTTACGGTAAACACGGATTTTTTCGTATGATGCTGAAGCTTCCTGCCGTAACGGCCAAGGACAAATACATAGCCGTCCCCTTCCTCCAGCAGATCGGTGTTCCATTCGTAATGCAGGAGATCACCATGTTTCAACGCTTTTATTTGAACCGAATTATTCACGGAACCGTCTTCCCTTCAACAATCGTTAGGTTAGGAAAGTATATCATACTTTCCGCCTATTCGTCGTTACTCATCAGCTTCCTCATATTGCCCGGTCACCTGCATTTTTCCGTTAATTAGCTCGTTGATCGTTTCATGCCACAGTACTAGATCGTCATCGAATTTGTGTATCAGGCTTAATACAACTACAGGCGAGCCCTCAATATAACGATAATAACCATCCGAATACTCGGCACCATTATCCCGATTAAAAGAATGAATGGTTTGCGTGGATGGATCAAACTCTGGATCCGTAATTTCCTCCAATTCCTGATTAGCCTCTAACATAGATGTTTCCGGATTCCACAACCAATACAAATAAGGCGTATTTGGCCCTGCTGGAATAAACGATTGAATCCGAAGATCCAAGTAGCCGTCAAAATTCATGTCTTCGACCTCTGCTCCGAGATTCATACCATCCCAGGTATCGGTTGTCTCTAGCGGAATCGATTGCACTAAGCGGTCCCCGTCGTACAGCTCTATTTTATTGGCATGATAAGTTTGGTCTTCAATATGCTCCCCTTCGGCACGGCCGTATATCTTCAGCAAATATTCCGGCATGTCCGGATGAATGCGGATATACTGATAGCGTATAACGGCTTGGGGATCTGAGGTAAAAGCATCATCAATCTCATGATCGGAAAAATAATTAATAACAGCCCGGCCTCCAAAACCGTTATGATCACGAATTTCACCTATCTGAAAATAAACCATCTGCGTACCGGTACCTTTATAACCGTCTACGAAATTTAATTCCATGCCGTATTGTCGAAGCGGATCTTCTTTAACCGTTTTGGCGGTGATGGTAACCTCCTCACCAGTCCTGCGAAACCAGCTGATCAGCTTTTTCTGCTGTTCGAATACGGTAACGCTGCCGGAAATACGCCGAATATCCGTTAAATCCAGCGTACGGATGGCTTTCTCAAGAATAGCAGGGTAATTGTCAAAGAGCATCTCCGCATAATAGCCGTCCGTTTTTACGGCGCCGCTCCTCTGCCCCATATCCTGATCGTAAGTCTTCCATTCTTTTAGCCCGCTAAGCTTAAGCTTGCCATTCACTTGCTTTGCGGTATAGAGCCAATTGAAGTCTTGCACTCTTGCCCCTTTGTCCGGGTAATCAATCTTCACCTTCTCGGTTACCTCGATCTGAATTTCATTCCCTTTGTCCGTATAGCCATAGATCGTAGAGGAAATCAGACTTTCCTTGATTTGACGCGAATACAGATCCGCAACAAGCTTGCTCTGTGCTTCGTAAAGACTGCTGCCCGGGGCCAGATAGGGCTCAACCTCGGAAAATGTATTTGTATCAATCGCCTGGACCAGCTTCTGCTGATATTGGCGAATCAAACTGTCGATTTGATCGAAGGCAGAATCCGGTGGATCTTCCTTAAATGCTATAGGTTCAGCGGTTTGTTCAGCTGCTGCCGAGGAAACCGGCACCGGCATTGATGTTGTCTCCGCATCTGCCTGATTGAAAGGACGGCTTTGACAGCCTGCAAGCAACACGCTTATTGCAATAGCCGCTGCTAATATTCTGGACATCATTAGAAAACAACTCCTATTCCGTAATCCTGCTCATCATACTACCATATAAAACCAAAAAACAGCCCCCCGTCTTAGACGAGGGGCTGGCTTATAAAGTTCCTTTAAATAAAATCTACGTACTCGAGCAGTCGCTTCAGCATAACGGTTGCTTCCGCACGGGTAGCTTTGCTGTCCGGAGCAAAATTGCCGCCCGTTTTGCCTTCGATAATCTTCGCTTCAACCGCTTGCGCGACTGCCTGCTTCGCCCAAGCTTCGATAGAAGCTTTGTCCTTGAAGGCATTCAGCTGCGAGGCAGCGCCGGCTGGTTGTTTGCCTGCAAAGACGAGAGCACGGGAGATTATAACCGCCATCTCTTCGCGGGTGATTGGAGCATTCGGCTTGAAGCTATTGCCATCGTAGCCTTTTACGATACCTGCTTTCACTGCTGCGCCTACCGCGCCCGCGAACCAATTCTTGCTGCTTACATCCTTGAAGGATGCTGCTGCTTGATCTTCGGAGATACCAAGCGCACGAACGACCATAGCCGCAAATTCAGCGCGCGTTACAACGGCATTAGGAGCAAACTTCGTATTGCTGGTGCCTTTGACAATCAGCTTGGAGGCCATCAGCTCGATATCCGTTTTCGCCCAATGCTTGCTCAGGTCGCTGAAGGTTTTGTTAAGCTGCACAACCGCATAAATACTGTTGCCATTGCGTTGAATGGTTACAATCGTATGCCCGTTCACTTTCTTAAAGGTTGCCGGTACGAATGTAAACGTGCCAGTCGCCTCGTTATACATCACGGCTGTGGAATGCGAAGCATCCAAAGTCTGGTTGATGTCGAGCGTACGGGATACGTACGTTTTGCCAAAATCATGAATTTCTTTTGTATTGCCGTTGGCTTGAAGGATGACGCTAAACTCAACCGGATTACCAATCAGCTTAACGCCGGCTTTTGCTGCCTTGTCCTTCATCGTGCCCGACAATATGCTGTCCGCTTGATTAATCTTGATTACGATCGAAGCGTCAGTGCCAATAGTCGTTGGCAGGTTAAGAGCACGAATCGGCAGATCATAGCTTGCGTTACCCATGATAACCGAAATCGTCAGATTTGGAGCTTGCTTGAGCGCGTCGAGCAGCACTCGTGCCGGCAGTTCCGCGCTTACGGCTTGCTTGGAATCTGCTTTAATGGTAACCGTCTGGCCTTTTTGTCCCGCAATCATTTTGATCGCTTCGTTCAAGGATTTAGCCGATACGGTTAACGTTTGACCGGCTGTTGTGCCGTCAATGCTGACTCCGTTGTCTGTTTGCTCCGGTTTCTTCCCTCCGTTACCGGATCCGCTAGGCACTTCCACAGGCGGCGGGGTTGTACCGGTATCGCCATTGGAACCTGTATTAAAGCTCCAAATGTCGGACAATGTCTTGCCAGAGTAAGCATCTTCGGCTGCCGCATACCATTGGTATTTGGTATTCGCCTTCAAACCGCTCCACTTCGCGGACGCCTGTTCTCCGCTTGTTACCTGATCCACCTTGCCGATCGGCTGATCGGAGTAGACGTTAACGCCCATGTAGTCGGTCGAAACCTCTTTTACCTGCGGCTTTAGATCCACATCAAGCGTAAATTCTTCTTGTTTAGTCGCATCGCTTGGATCGTAGAAGTTATAGTCGTCCATGTACGGCGAGTACGTTTTTACATACATCTTGCTATTCGCGATATCGAACTGCAGCAGCTTGATATAGCCTTGACCGCCTTCCGGACCACCTTGGTAGTCGGACAGCATTTGATAAACCTTGCGGTCTGTCTTGCCGTCGCCATTGTCATCCAGTTCGCTTACAAGAAGCTTGGAGTCATGGTAATGGCCGGAAAGGACGGCAAATACGTTTTTGTTCTTTTGTACGACTTCTTCAAAAATCTTATCCGCAATCGGAGCACGGTTGCCGGATACAAGCAGGAATTCATGGAAGTTCAGGATCGCTTTGCGGTCCGGATATTTCGCCAGCACCTCATTCATCCAGTCGATATCCGAATCGCGGATACCCCAACCCATGTATACCATAATAAAGTCATTGCCGTTTGAGGATACAAGGTCATAGTGACCGCGGTTGTTATCCAGGGAACCGCCGTAAGTCGGCTGATCCTTGAACCGGTCTTCCCCGAAGTAGTTCCAGTAGTAATCATAAGCGCCAAGCTGATGGTCAACGTCATGGTTACCGGCAAGCACGCCATAAGGAACGTTGGCGTCTTCCAGCACCTTCATGTCAGCGGAAGCACGCATCCATTGGAATTCTTGATCCGCGTCGTCGACAATGTCGCCGGTATGGATTACGTATTTGATTTTGTTCTTCTCTTTATTGTCGGCAATCCAATTCACGACATCTTCGTAAATATGCGGATAGCTTTCCGAGTAATACTGCGTATCTGACATCCAGGCAAACGAGAAATCATAGTTTTCCTGCGATACCGGCAGCTCGTCCTGCACCATTACCTGAAGCGTATGATTATCCGCGTATTCGCCTGCTGTAACCCATGCGCCAAGCGTAAAGTCTGTTGCGCCAGCTACTTTGTAATCGACGCTAATCCATTGCTGTTTGGACGGGCTCCATACATACATGCTGACTTTACGGCCTTCCAGCGACTTGCCTTTCCAGCTCAATTCAATCTGATCCGTATTCTTCACGGAAGGATCAAGCTGTACCTGGAACCGTTGATAAGGGAACTGGTCCGTGGCATCATCGGTCAAGTATTTACCGTCAGCAGCGCCGATCAGCGCATAATCTTCCGCGCTCATTGCTTTTTCACCGGCAGGAGCTACTTCCTTCGGAGGCTCGACATCCGCTGCATTGCGGAAGCCCTGGAAGCCGTCCTTATTTGCTCCGTCATACTTAAAGCCGCGGTAGAAGGAAACATCCATTTTGTCATTCGTAGGGTCCTTCACCTTTACAGCCAGAACGGGATTGATGCCTGTACCGGATGCTCCATTAGCAGGAGATACCAGTTCCGGCTTAAGCGGATTCTCGTCCGGTACGGAGAAGGTAACTTCCTTCACCGCAACATTGCCGACTTTATCGGTTGCCTGAACCTTGAATACATGCTCTCCGCCCGTAAAATCCTTGGATGCCGTTGCATACGGGATTGCGATTGGCGTCTCGTCGAGCCACACCTGCACTTCATCCACGCCGGACAACGCATCATTAGCGGTAGCGTCAATGGTGAATGCACCACGGTATTCTTTTCCGTTTTGAATCGTTGTTTTAACGGCTGGCGCGGTATTATCCACTTTCACAACCGCAGCCTTTTCTCCGTACTGGGAGTGGCTCACTTTTACGGTATGATCACCGTCAGTCAGCTTAGTTGTATCAAGAGCATAGGCCTTCGATGCAAGCAGCTCATCCGGAATAACGAAGTTGAAGTCCATAACCGGGAATTTACCGGTGCTATCGCCCATCGAGATAACGGTATCCCGATTTTTGTAACGCTCGTCGAAAATTTCCGTACCGTCCGCAAATACAAGCCTTACGTTACGTACGGTAAAATCATCCTTGTTCTCTTCCGGACGGTCATCAAACGGCGATGCCTTAGTACCTGCACGGATGGAGATAACGTTGCTTCCGCCCTTCAGGCGTTCCGCCGCGATTGGCACCGTCAGCGTTGTATAAGTATTGATCGGATCCAGGAAGATCGACAGAATTTCGTCTCCCATCGTAACGCCGTTCTTAAAGTAGTAGTTAACGCCATTCGCTTCGAAAGCGAAGTACGCATCCTGCTCAACCGCGCTGTACGTTCCATCTGTCGCTTCGTTCTGGTCAACGGACAAATGAAGCTCGGAAGCCGGCGCGTTCTCCGCAGTTGCCTTCAGCACCTTTGTCCCGGCAAGGAAATCGCCGTCCTTCACGTTAAGGCGCAGCGGCGAATGGTCCGTATTGCCAGTTACGTTCGTACGGTATTTCTCCGATGTCACTTCGTTCTGGCCGTCCGAGATCACGTAATAGTACTCAATGTAATCGCGGCCGATCAGTTCCGGCGAGTAAATCGTGTAGTGATACAGCGTATCGTCAAAGCTTTCCGCCAGGTAACGCTTTGTATATTGCGTATCCAGGTTGCTCTTGTAATAGAGAGCTACGGATTTAACGTTGTTCTCGTCATTTGCTTCCGCAACGATCGAGAGGTTTTTCGATTTGTCGATTTCCGGCGTATTCGTCAAATCCTTATAAGTAGGGCTCGTTGTATCAACCGGTGTCTTAACCGTAATAATCGGCACCTGAACCGGCGCTACGGTACCTGGCGTTGCCGCTTCCGTACCTGCGCTGTATTTGATCATCTGCGTGCTGCCGGTTGGCGAGTATTTGTAGAAAATCCCTTTGTTCGCGACAGTCTCAGCGTCGGTATCGTAATAAACAGCCGAGATTTCTGTCTTCGTATTGGTCGCAATGACGATGCCGCGTCCGCCGCCATTAGCCATGCCGTCGCTGTACATCTTGACGATATCCGTGCCTTCCGTCAGGTTCGTGCCGTAGTTAGCATTGAAATCGGCAACGGTTTTTTGCTTATTCTGGCTGTTGATGACCCAGAATACCAGCGTCTTTTTCGAAGGAATAAGCAGATCCTCCGAATCGGTTGGCCAGACCACGTCCGCATCCGGACCCGAAGCGGTGTAACGGTATTGAATCTTGTAATCTTTAAAGTTAACGGTTTTATCCGTATTATTGTAGATCTCGACAAACTCGTAGCCATCCGCCGTACCTACGTTAGTGGAGTCCGGAACAATCTCCGTCACCATCAGAGGAGGAAGCTTCGAGAAATCTACGTTGCCAAGCTCAATCGTTACCGTATAGGTGTTCGATTTGACCGTATCGATACCGTCGTTAGCTTGGATGTAGTATTGCAGCTGAGAATCGGTAAAAGCTTCCTTCGGAATGTTCGCCGAGAACACGTTGTTCTCTCCCGCCGTCATCGTCAAGGAGGCGTAATCCGCTGCATCGCCTACTTTGTAGAACAACGATGCTGTTACCGCATCGCTGTCCGGGTCAGCAATGGTTGCTTGGACCGTCAGATCGTTATCGATGCTGCCCGAAGCAGGTGCCGTATGCTCGATAACCGGCAGTTGATTAACGGCAGGAGCCGGCTGCTCCGGAAGCAAAGCCGCTTCTACCGTGCCGGGAGTTGCAGCAGTGACGCCTGCGCTGTACAGCTTCATCTGGTTCGTGCCGTCAACCGGATATTGATAGAAAATCCCTTTGTCCGCTACCGTCTGCGCATCGTTCTCGTAGAACGCTTCGGCAATTTCCTTGCCGGTCTTTGACGCGATGACGATTTTGCGCTGGCCGCCGTTAGCCATGCCGCCGCCGCCATCGATCCGGAACAGATTCGTATTCTCTACAAGGGTTGTATGATAGTTAGCGTTGAAATCATCCGCTTTCAGCTCATTGTTCGCGCCGTTCATAATCCAGAACACCACATTGCCAAGCGGAGGAATAACAGCCGTGCTTGGAAGCTCCCATGCAGCGTCCGCTGTCGCGGAGTTCGTGTAGCGATAGATCAGCTTATATTCGCTCATCGAGATTGGGCGGGTTGTATTGTTGTACACCTCTACGAACTCATAAGCATCGGAGCTGACTCCCGTCACGTTCGTGCTGTCCGGTACAAGCTCCGTAATAAGCATAGGAGGCACCTTCGAGTAGTCGAAGTTATGCTGCTCGATGGCTACCGTATAAGTGGACGACTTTACATGGTTAACCGCGTCCGCAGCTTCAATATAGTACTGCAGCTCGGTTGCCGTAAGAGAAGCCTTTGGAATAATCGCGGAAAAATCCGAGCCTCCCGTATTCGTCATCGGTACCGAAGTAAACGTTGCGTCGGACGAGTTCTTATAAAAGACCGCCGCCGTAGCCGTATCATCGGCATCCGTAATTTGTGCCGTAATAGCAAGGTCTTGTTCACTGCTTCCCTCCGTTACCGGGGAATGAGTGATAACCGGAGCCTGGTTAACCGGGCCTTCGGGGAATTGGTAGTGAACTGTCGGAATTTGTCCCTGTGCCAGTGTGCCTGGAGTTGGGGCAGACTTCACTGCAAATTTGTCGGTTGGCACGCCGCCTGCTGCCGGCAGCATGTAGTGGTCGCCGAGACCGGCGCCAACATCAGTAGCGGCTGTATAGCTGGAACTCGAAATTTCGGTTCCTTGGCTGTTTTTAATGACAACCCCACGGTCAGCCGTATTAGAGAAGCCATTGAAGCCTGTAACCTGGACGATCTGGCTGTCAGTCAAGCTTACGCCGTATTTGGCGTTAAAATCTGTAAGAACAAAGTTTTTCGGATTGTACCAGAACACCATGACCTGCTCTGGATCCAACGTCTTCTCACCAAAGCTGAACGTTGCATCCGGAGAAGCTACCGGATCCGGATAACGGTACAGGAATGTATAATCGTTCAAACGAATCGTTTTGTTCGAGTTATTGTATACTTCGAAAAACTCGTAATCATCCGTACCCGCTACGTCGGGATGAATTTCGGAGACAAACAGCTCCGGTACGGTGTTTTCTTCCGCTGCAGCAGCGATACCAATTGAAGACAGCATGCTCATCAGCATGCTTGCCAGCAGAACGCTAGAGATCCATTTCTTGTATCTCTTGCTTACCATAATAAGTAACACTTCCTTCTGATTAATATGTAGCTTGTTACATCGTGAAGTCGGAAATCAGGCGTTCGATCAGCCAATAAAGCCCCATTAAACCAACCACTGAGGAGGTCACATACGTCCACCACATCTGACGGTTGCTTGTGCTTGTGATCAGCTTCCGGATCAACCAAAGGATCGGAATGACGATCGCCAATACAACGAGCTGGCCAATCTCAACGCCAAGGTTAAAGGAGAAGAGCGGCAGGGCAATGTTGCCCGACATCGTTCCGTGCAGGATCTCCGCAAAGCCAAAGCCATGCACCATCCCGAACATCACCGTGACGGCAATCTGCTTCCCCTTCAGCTGCGGGAATCTTTTGCGGAACATATTCTCAAACGCTACGAAAACGATGCTTAACGCAATAAGAGGCTCCACGATAAGCGGCGACAACGATGCCAGATCCATCGCGGATAAGACCAACGTGATGCTATGTCCAACCGTAAAGGCAGAGACCAGCTTCAGCATCGTCCAGCCGCTAGTGCCCGAGGCAAGGATTAGCCCGCAGAGGAACAACATATGATCGGCGCCCGACCAGATATGCTCCATTCCCATTGTCACGTAATCTTTCAGGACGCTTGTCCAGGAGGATGATGTGTTTAATGGCTTCGAACCGGCATCGCCTTGAGCCGCCGCGCCCGCATCGGAACTTGCAGCGTCCGTTCCATGGTAACCTTCCATCTGCAAAATGTTATTCGAGCTGTTTATCACTTGTACGATGGACTGCTTCCCCATCCGGATCGTTGCATAGCTGCGGTGGTCGGGGTTCGTTCCGTCATAAAAGTTATATTGAACCATGTACCGGTCGACAGGCTCGGCAAAATCATAGTTGATGTCGATCTCGATCATCGGCACTTTTGCTTTTTCCGTCTGCTTGGCTTCAAGAACAACTCCCGTGCCAACCTTGTTATTGCCCGTGACGATTAGCCTGTCGTGAACGAGTGCCGTAAGCGCATCGTTTTCACTGGATAGCTCGTCTTCGGAAAGCCTGCCGTCACCGTTGCCGTCAAGCTGCGGCATAGCTTCGAGCAGTTCCCTCTCCAGCAAGAACAAGTTGTACTCCAGGCGCTTGTCCTTAACGGTAATATCCGAGAACCCCGTCGAGCTGAAATGCGCCTCGGCCGTTCCGCCCATTACGGTCAAAAGCACCCATAAAGCGGCTAGTACAACCCCGGCTTTTTTGTGTAATTTCACATGTGTCTCCTTTCTCCCTAATGCTTGGCTTCCTACTTCTCTCTATCTATCTGATGCTGGACATACTTAGCGATTATAGTTTTGAAGTGTTTGAAGAACGTAAATGATAGATGAAGAAATTATTGAGATTGAGGAAAATAGTAGAAAAGAGTCTCCGATCCCTTACCGCGCAATCGCAAGAGATTCGGAAGTAAGCAGCTGGAATGTTCGATCATACATGTGGCGATGCCTGGCTATTCGCTGATCCTTAAGGTCCCTTAGGGACCTTAAGGGCTTTCTTCCTACCCGTACTAGCCGGGTTAAGGTCCCTAAGGGACCTTAACCTCGTGAATCCGGCCATACTTGCGGGGTTACCGAGCTATTCGCGGATCCTTAAGGTCCCTTAGGGGCCTTAAGGGGTTTCTTCCTGCCCGTTCTAGCCGGGTTAAGGTCCCTAAGGGACCTTAACCTCGTGAATCCGGCCATACTTACAGCGATTCCGGGCTATTCGCAGATCCTTAAAGTCCCTAAGGGACCTTAAGGGCTATCTTCTTGCCCGTGCTAGCCGGCTTAAGGTCCCTAAGGGACCTTAACCTCGTGAATCCGGCCATACTTACCGCGTTGCCGGGTTATTCGGGATCCTTAACGTCCCCCCAGACAACTCATAAGCGGTTTTCAGCCTTTCGGGCACGTTGTTGCTTAATCGAAGGCCGTTTGAATTTGGCTGCATGGCTAATTTAGGCCTTTCGCAGCCGGATTCGCTGCTTTTGCCAGCCTGAAAGGCTGTTTTTAAGCCATGCAAGCGGCGCAGCTCTCATAGGCAAAAAAGAACCCCCTCAGGCTGGCATCCAGCCTTGCGGGGGTTCCCTCAAGCGATCGAAGAACTTAGCAGATCGCGCACATTGGTATAGTTCATCTGATGCGCGGCGGCCACGGCTTCATGGGTGACATAGCCGTCCATGGCGTTCACGCCGCGCCGGATCGGCTCGCTGCCGGCAAGCGTATCGCGGACGCCGCGGTCCGCCAGCGCCAGCATGTACGGCAGCGTTGCGTTTGTTAGTGCCGCCGTTGCCGTATACGGCACGGCACCGGGCATGTTAGCGACGGCATAATGCAGGACGCCAAATCGCTCGAATACCGGCTCGGCATGTGTCGTTATCCGGTCGATGGTCTCCACGCTGCCGCCCTGGTCAATAGCGACGTCTACAATAACCGAGCCTGCCGGCATGGCGCGGACCATGTCCTCCGTCACAAGCTTTGGCGCACGGGCGCCGGGAATGAGCACCGCGCCAATGAGAAGATCCGATTCGGCGACTGCCTCGGCGATTTGCCGGGAATGCGATGCGAGTGTCTGTACCCGGCCGCCAAACCGATCCTCCAGCGCCCGCAGTCTGTCGGCATCGCGGTCTATAATGGATACGTCGGCGCCAAGTCCAAGCGCGATTTGCGCAGCGCCTGTCCCTACTACGCCGCCGCCGATAATGGTGACGCGCCCTTTCCGCACGCCGGGAACGCCGCCAAGCAGAATACCTCTTCCCCCATGTGCCTTTTCCAGAAATTGCGCTCCTACCTGCGCCGCCATCCTTCCTGCAATATCACTCATCGGAGTTAGAAGCGGAAGCTGCCCGTTTGCGAGCTGAACGGTCTCGTACGCGATCGCGGTCACTTTATGCCGCACCAAAGCCTCTGTGAGCTCCCGCTCTGCAGCCAGATGCAAATACGTAAACAGCACTAGCCCTTCACGGAAGTGCCGGTACTCCTCCTTCAGCGGCTCTTTCACCTTCACGACCATATCCCTTGACCAAGCATCATCCGCATCCGCCACAATTATGGCTCCCGCTGCCCGATACTGTTCATCCGGGAACCCGGAAGCCGCCCCCGCTTCCGTCTCCACAAACGCTTGGTGTCCATGCTTAACTAGCTCATAAACGCCGCCGGGCGTTAGAGCAACGCGATGCTCCGAGCTTTTTCTCTCTTTCGGAACGCCAATCTCCATATACGCTCCCTCCCTTTCTCCTATCCACCTGCCACTATGCGTTACGTTGCCCGCGAATTCTATCCTCTTGTATAATGTGAGAAAACCAATATCGAGGCCTATCAAAGATGAGCGACCGCGTTTAGAGGTAGGTTTTATCGCCAAATAGAATTTCAGTTTTCAATTGATAGAATTGAGATTCCCCCACTATTCCACGTTAGGGCGGTGAATGTCCATGGTTGAAACGTTGATGCAGCTAACCGTTAGAGACATCCTGCAGCGCCCGCTGTTTCAGAAGGCTGAGACGATCGCAAGCGAAGAGGCGTTGAATCGCACCGTACGATGGGTCCACATTATGGAAGTTACCCAGATTGGCAAGCTTCTAAGCGGCAATGAGTTGATCCTGTCCACCGGCATAGGCTGGCATGACGACGAGGAGCTAAGCCTATCGTTCCTCCGGCAGCTCATCGATTCCGGTGCTTCCGGCCTCTGTATCGAGCTGGGCACCTACACCAAAAAGCCATCCGATGCCATGATCGAGCTGGCTAAACGCGAGAACTTTCCTCTCCTTTTTTTCCACGAGGAGGTTCGTTATATCGACATTACCCAAGATCTGCACGCCTACTTCATCCACCAGCATCACCGAATGGTCTATGAGCTTGAAGCGCTCTCCACCAAGCTGAACCAGCTGCTGCTCTCCGGCAAAGGCATTATGCCGCTGCTTAAGCTTCTCCACCACACGACCGGCACCCAAGTCGCTTTTTTCCCGCTAAATGCCGAAGCAGAATTTGTTCCGCATATGCCTAAAGCCAAAGCAGACAGCTTCTACGAGCAATGGATTTACGGCGAAATGTTTGCCACTCCTGACCTGAAGCGAGGTCTCGCGCACCGCCCGATCCTTGCCCTTGATCATCTATTTGCCGATTTGCTGCTGCAGTCGGAGCAGGAGCTGAGCGAATTCCAGGTTCTAGCTCTCGACCGCTGCGCTACCGCTATCGCCCAAGAAATGATGCGTACTAAATATATGGAGGAGAGACGGCGCTACAAGGATGAAATGTGGGTGACGGATTGGCTTAGCGGCAAGCATGCCGAGAAGGAAGTCCGGGAATATATCAGCTCGATCAAGCCTGCCGCCAAGCTATACGGCTTAACCGTTTGCGTATTCCGCTTAAGCTTGAAGCTGGCGGAGTGGAAGGAAGGCGAGGAGCTGCTCATTCAGAAAAACATGGTTGCCCGCGCCATCTTTGAAGGCGAAGGCTACTTCCTTCTCCCTGCCATTTTGCATGATCATATCGTCTTTGTCCTTATCGATCAGATGAAGCAGCTCAAGTGGAAGGACCGCCTTCTTCGGGCTATTGACCGTCTAAGAAAAACCGAGCACAATCCGGATTCGGCCTTGTTCGCCGGAACGTTTGGCATCGGCAAATATGTGACCGATCTGTCTCGCGCCAAGGAAGGCTACGAGTCCGCACGGGAGACGGTTGCGATTCAGACGGATATCGGATCGCTCAGCTCGCCTTTTTTCAACGATCTGCACACGTACCGGATCATATCGGGTCTTAAGAAGACCGGAATGCTGCCCGCCTTAATCGAAGAATATATCGGCCCGCTCGCGCGGTACGACCAGGAGAAAAACGGGCAGTTGCTCAAGACGCTGAAAGTATTCCTCTCTTTGTCCGGCTCCAAGCAGGATACGGCCAAGGAGCTGTTTATCGTCCGGCAGACGCTTTATCATCGGCTCGAGAAAATTGCATCGTTGCTAGGGGATGACTACCTTGTTGCCGACAAACGGCTGGCGATCGAGCTTGCGTTAAATGCTTACGAATACACCCACGGGGCGATCCAGTAGTTTAGTCGTTAACCGGCATCGTTCCAACCGGAGGAAGCCAGCTGCTTCACCACCAGATTGGACATATATTTCCGGGCATCCGCGGAGAGCAACTGCAGCACAGCGCTCTCCCCGCCGGGATGAACAAGCTCAATGGTTGCACCGCTCAAATTCTCTACTACGCTATGAATTCTGAACTGCCTGCTGATATAAGCATCCAGCTTTTGTTTCTCTTCCAAAAACTCCTGGTAAGCGGACATAAGTAAGCACCTCCGTTGAATGGTCTTCCGGCCTGCATCCCTATCGCTGCTTACAGCTGTTTAACCTGTTCCTTGGCGCCCGCATTTGCCTGCTTATATGTCGCTCGCTTCAGGAATTGCCCCGTGCCCGCTTCCCCTACAAAAGCTTGATTCCGAATCACAAACTCGCCGCGCGACAGTACGCTATCCGGCACGCCGCTCACGCGAAGCCCTTCAAACGGGTTGTAATCGACGTTCATATGATGAGTCTCCGCCGATAAAGTTCTATCCGCGGTTGGGTCAAAAATAACGATATCCGCGTCGCTGCCAACGGCAATCGTCCCTTTGCGCGGGAATAAGCCAAACAGCTTGGCGTTCCGGGTCGCGACAATCTCTACGAATTGGTTAAGCGTCAGCCTGCCTTTCGCAACTCCCTCCGAGTATAGGATAGAGAAACGATCCTCAATCACCGGACCCCCGTTTGGAATTTTACTGAAATCGCCCTTCCCCAGATCCTTCTGCCCTTTGAAGTTGAAGGAGCATTGATCGGAGCCCAGCGTTTGCAGGGAACCCGTAATAAGCGCATTCCAGAGCACCTCTTGGTGGCTCTTCTCGCGAAGCGGCGGAGACCAGACATACTTGGCCCCTTCGAAATCCGGCAGCGCGAGGTATGACTGATCGAGCACCAGATATTGCGGACAGGTCTCGCCCCATATATCAACGCCGCGGGTTCTTGCTTCGCTGATCGCCTTTACCGCTTCCGCGCAGGTGACATGCACGACATAAAGCCTTGCACCCGTAAGCTCGGCAAGAGCCGCTGCGCGTGCCGTTGCTTCGCCTTCGATAGCGGACGGCCGGGTAAGCGCATGGTAGATCGGGTCGGTATTTCCTTCGGCAAGCGCCTTCTCCACCAGAAACTCGATGACATCGCCGTTCTCGGCATGCACCATCACCATGGCGCCAAGCTCCTTGGCCGACAGCATGGTCCGGTACAACGTGCCGTCATCGGCTTGGAACACATTTTTATACGCCATAAACACCTTAAACGAGGTAATCCCTTTGTCCTCCACGATGGAAGGCAGCTCCGCCAGCACCGCGTCATTAATTTCGCTGATCATCAGGTGGAAGCTGTAGTCGATAACGGCTTTTCCGTCCGCTTTGGCATGCCATTTCTGAAGCGACTCGCTTAAAGGCTTTCCTTTGTCCGTCAAGCAAAAATCGATAATCGTTGTCGTCCCGCCAAATGCCGCCGCTCTTGTCCCCGTCTCGAAATCATCGGCCGTTACCGTCCCGCCAAACGGCATATCCAGATGGGTATGCGGATCTACGCCGCCGGGAAACACGTATTTTCCGGCAGCATCAACGATCTCCGCTCCCTCCACCAAGAGACCAAGGCCAATCTGCTTGATAACGCCGTCCTCAATAAGAATATCCGCCTGATACGTATCCGCAGCGGTTACTATCGTGCCGTTTCGTATGATTCTCGCAGCCATCGCTTATACCGCCTCCTTGCTCGCGCCGCCTGGCGCTTGATTGGAATCGCCAACTGATGCTACCGCCTTCTGGCGCTCATTCCAGGACATCGGCAGCTCGCCGGAAGGAATCTCAACCATAGAGATCGCACCTTCCACCGGACAAACGATCGAGCAAAGATTGCAGCCGACGCAATCCTCTTCCCGCACCTTTAGGTAAGCACGGCCGTCGTCCGTTGTCAGGCGCTCAATACATTGATGCGACGTATCCTCGCAGGCGATATGGCATTTGTTGCAGACGATGCAATTCTCCTCGTGAATGCGGGCAACAACTTGGTAGTTCAGATCAAGATCGCCCCAATCCGAGTAACGGGGAACGGACTTGCCAATCAGCTCGGTAACGGAGGATAAGCCTTTGTCATCCAGATAATTGTTCAGCCCGTCGATCATGTCCTCCACGATGCTGAAGCCATGATGCATGGCCGCTGTACAGACCTGCACCCCGGTAGCTCCCATAAGCATAAATTCGACCGCATCGCGCCAATTGGAGACGCCTCCAATTCCGGAGATGGGTACATTCACCTGAGCGTTACGCGCGCATTCCGCCACCATGTTCAGTGCGATGGGCTTCACCGCCGGTCCGCAATACCCGCCATGAGCGCCTTTGCCGCCTACATGCGGGATCGTGTTCCAGGTATCGAGATCCACGCCAGCCAGCGAGTTGATCGTATTGATGAGCGAGATCGCATCCGCGCCGCCGCGAACGGCCGCTATGGCGGTAGCCGTAATATCCGTAATGTTAGGCGTCAGCTTCACGATGACCGGCGTCTTTGCGGCTTCCTTCGCCCACATCGTTTGCGCTTCAACGAGATCCGGCTGCTGGCCGGAGGCCGAGCCCATGCCGCGCTCCGCCATGCCATGCGGACAGCCGAAGTTCAGCTCCAGTCCGTCGACGCCTACGGCCTCGACTTTTTTTACAATCTCATGCCACTTTTCCCGCTTCGGCTCCACCATGAGAGACACCACGACGGCATGATTCGGAAACCGTTTCTTCGTCTCGTAAATCTCCTTTAGATTCACCTCAAGCGGCCGGTCCGTAATCAGCTCGATATTGTTAAAGCCCGCCACGCGCTGCCCGTTAAAATGCACGGCCGCAAACCTCGACGAGGTATTGATAATCGGATCCCCAAGCGTCTTCCATACCGCTCCGCCCCAGCCCGCCTCGAAAGCCCGCTGCACCTGGTAGCCCGTATTCGTTGGCGGCGCCGACGCTAACCAGAACGGATTCGGCGAGGATATGCCCGCCAGATTGATACGCAAATCAGCCATCGCGTTCCCCTCCTAAAAAGAATGTTTACGCCGTCTCCTCCTGCTCCTTCACCAGCTGCCGATAGATGGCATATGCGGCTTTCTTACCCTGCTGCGCCGCCGATACAACCATCGCTTCCCCTTTCCCGTCGCCAAAAATAACATCGCCAGCCGCATAGACTTGCGGATCGGATGTTTGGAACGTAACCGGATCAATCGCTACGGTTCCCCGTTTATGCGAGAGACCAAGCTGCTCGACCAAGCCAATATGGCGCGTTTGACCAATGGCAAGAACAACCGCATCCACATCCATAAAAAACTCCGAGCCTTCCACCGGCACCGGCCGGATCTGTCCCGCACTCTCTTCAAGCTTCATCAACGTGCATTCGAGCGCCGTTACATTACCCGCCGAATCTCCAACGATCCGCTTTGGGGCGGTCAGCCATTTGAACATAACGCCGTCCTGCTTCGCAAAGTCAAATTCGAAATCGTAGGCCGTCATCTCTACGGAAGTCCGGCGGTAGACGATCGTCACCTCGTCAGCTCCAAGCCGAACCGAACACGTCGCCGCGTCAATAGCGGTATTGCCGGCACCGATAACGGCAACCTTTTTCCCCGCAATATCCGTCCGAATGGACGATTTGGTTGATTCTACGAACTCGATTGCGTCATAAACGCCCTTCAGCCCTTCGCCCTCGATGCCCAGCTTCGGCACCTTGGACATCCCGATGGCCAGGACAATCGCATCGTACTGCTGCTTAATTTCCTCAACGCTTATATCGATCCCAACCTTCACGCCCGTGCGGATCTCTACGCCAAGCTGCCTGACCTGCTCGACTTCCCACAGCGAGATTTCCTGCGGCAGCCGAAACGAGACAATGCCATACGTATCCAGGCCGCCTGCCTGCTCCTTCGCTTCGAACACCGTGACAGCAAAGCCGAATCGGGCCAGCTCCCTTGCCGCCGACAAGCCTGCGGGACCACCTCCAATAACGGCGGCTTTTTTCCCGTTGCTGCTTCCTGCCTTGAAGAAAACCTGCTCATTGTGGATAGCCCAATCGGTCGCATAACGCTGCAGATCCCCGATCATAATCGGCTTGGACGAATGATTAAGCACGCAAGCCCCTTCGCATAACTCCTCCGTCGGGCACACTCGAGCGCAGCTTGCGCCAACGGGATTCGCTTCCATAATGGTGCGGGCGGAGCCTTTCATGTTCCCGGAGGCGATCTTTTTGATAAAGGACGGAATATTGATGCCTGTCGGACAAGCCTGGATACACGGGGCATCATAGCAGTACAGGCAGCGGTTCGATTCCTCGATTGCCTCCTTGGGCTTCATTCCGGCTTTCACCTCGGCAAAATTGCGCCGCAAAGATTCTGCGGATATAAACGTTGCAGCCATCCGTTCATCCCCCTTCCCCTAGCGCTTATTATAGGTTTATGATGCTGTCGTACGTTTCCGGCCTACGGTCCCTGTAAAATTGCCAAATATTCCGCACCTCGCGGATCAGCTCTTTGTCCATCACGCCAATAACAACCTCATCCTGATTCCGGCTGCCGACAGCTACAATCGACCCGCGCGGGTCAACCAAATAAGACTGTCCGTAAAACTCTCCCATATTCCAAGGCGCCTCATACCCGACCCGATTGATAGCCGCCACGTAATACCCGTTCGCCACCGCATGAGCCGGCTGTTCCAGCTTCCATAGGTATTCCGAAGTGCCCGCTACCGTCGCGGAAGGATTAAAGACAATCTCCGCCCCGTTCAGCCCAAGCGCACGAGCACCTTCCGGGAAATGCCGGTCATAGCAGATGTATACGCCAACCTTCGCGTAAGCCGTATCAAATACCGGATAACCTACATTGCCCGGCTTAAAATAATACTTCTCCCAAAAGCCGCAGCCCCCGTCGCCTGCCGCTACATGCGGAATATGATGCTTGCGGTATTTGCCGAGGTAAGCACCGTCCGCATCTATTACCGCTGCCGTGTTATAGTAACTCGCAATGCCGTCGCGCTCATAAATCGGAAGAATAATAACGACGCCTAGCTCGCGGGCGAGCTCCTGGAACAGCTTTGTAGTTGGCCCGTTAGGAATTTCCTCAGAGGCGTCATACCATTTGGTTACCTGCTCTGCACAGAAATACGGTCCATAGAAAATCTCCTGCAGCGAGATAATCTGAGCGCCTTTGACAGCGGCTTCGCGTACAAGACGGATATGCTTCTCAATTGCCGCCTTCTTGTGCGCCTCTACCGGTTCATCGCCATGTACGTCATGGGATGCCTGGATTAATCCGATCGTTACCTTACTCATTGCTTCTCCTCCCGATTCCGCGTGCCATACGTACCGCCGACCGGTACAGCAGCTCTGCTCCCAGCGCGATATCCTCCGGAGACGAATACTCCTTGGGGTTATGGCTGATACCGTCCTTGCACCGGACAAAAATCATGCTGTAATCCGTCACGTAAGACATCGTCAGCGAGTCGTGAAACGGCCCGCTCATCAGCTCGGGCAGCTTCATCCCCATGCCGGTCGCTTCCTTCCGCAAGATGTCCTTCATCCATTCCGCACAATACCTCGGCTCGCTGTTTGTATCCACCCGGATCAAATACTGCAGGCCATGCTCATCGCAGATGTCCTGAATGGTATCCAGCAGCTGCTGCTCCCGCTCGTTCCGGCGGGAGAGAACGATATCCCGGAGGTCAACCGTAAACGTCACCTTTTCCGGGATAATGTTGCGGGAATCCGGGAACACCGACAGCGAGCCAACCGTCCCCACCGTTGAAGCCCCGTCCTCCAGACGGGCGAGGTCGTTAAGGGCGACGATCACCTTGGCCGCGCCAACCAGCGCGTCCCGCCTCATCGGCATGGGCACCGAGCCCGCATGTCCGGCAAAGCCGTTCAGCTCAACCGTCCACCAGAGCGGGCCGGAAATACCGGTTACGATGCCAATCGGCGAATCCAGCGATTCGAGCACCGGCCCCTGTTCAATATGAAGCTCCAGAAACGCGCCGATCCTACCCGCTTCAAACGTATATCCTTCAAACTCTGCCGGGTCGCAGCCAAATTCCAGCAAGGCTTCCCGGCGAGTTATGCCATTCTTGTCTGTCCGGTCAAGCTCCCCTTCCTCGAGCTTGCCCGTCATGCCGCGGACGCCAAATAATCCTTTGTTGAAGCGGCAGCCCTCTTCATCGCAAAAGGCGACCACCTCAATGTCCATCTCCGGCACAAAGCCTTTTTCCGCCATCGTCTGCACCGCTTCAATCGCTCCAAGAACGCCGATAGCCCCGTCATATCGTCCGCCGTAGGGCTGGGAATCGACATGAGAGCCAAGCATCAACACCGGTAGCTCCGGATGTTTTCCTCTGAATACGCCTATCAGATTGCCAAAAGGATCGATTCTTGCGCTCATTCCCGCTTCTTCCATCCAGCTCTTCACCTGCTCGACGCCCGCTCTGTCTTCCTTCGACAAAGCCAGCCGGCATACGCCGGTCTCTCCAATCCTTCCGATCTGCGCCAGCTCCTCGATATGCCGGTTCAGCCGTTCCGCATTAATAGTTGCGTTAAGCTCTACACTCATTTCCGTTCCCTCCCGTCCAAGTCTCCGATGACATATAAGTATGTACGAGATTTGAATTTATACGGCTAGTCAGACAGCTGCCCTCGGGTGAGGGCAGCCGTTTGATCGAAATTACCTCTGCATATGCCGCTTCCCAGCAGCCGATTGCACTGCCGCTTCGACGCCAACCAATGCGCTTCCGCCGCGTTAAGGTCCCTTAGGGACCTTAACCACCCGGCCAGCCGCAATTTTCTCGAGCTTAAGGTCCCTTAGGTACCTTAAGTCCTTCACATCCGCCACTTTCGGCGCTTTACGCTGCCACTTCTGCCGCGTTAAGGTCCCTTGGGGACCTTAACCACCCGGCCAGCCGCAGTTTTCTCGAGCTTAAGGTCCCTTAGGGACCTTAAGCCCAACACATCCGCCACTTTCGGCGCTTCACGCTGCCACTTCTGCCGCGTTAAGGTCCCTTGGGGACCTTAACCACCACGCCAGACGCAGTTTTCTCGAGCTTAAGGTCCCTTAGGGACCTTAAGTCCTTCACATCCGCCCACTTTCAGCGCTTCACGCTGCCACTTCCGCCGCGTTAAGGTCCCTTGGGGACCTTAACCAGGCAGAAGCCGCAGTTTTCTCGAGCTTAAGGTCCCTTTGGGACCTTAAGCTTCCCCCATCTCGCTAACTTTTTTCCGCGTCCGCCAGAATCGTCTTGTCTATGGCTTTGCTTAAATCCGGCGCCGCCTTGATTAATCCGTATTTGAGCGAAATATCAACCGTCCGCTGTACGGCATTATCCACGAAAGAGCCTACCTGGGCGTCCGTGAACCCTTCCGGCTTCACAAGCTTCGCCATCTCCATCAGCATGGTGGTCTGATGCTCCTTCGTTGTGCTGCCCTCTGTGACGGCCTTCATGACGATATCAACCGCCTCTTCTTGATTGGCAATGGCGTAGTTCCAGCCCTTCATCGTGGCGCGGATGGCCTTAACCGCGGTATCCCGGTTATTTTTCAGCCAATCCTCCTTTACCACCAGCGTATCCTCGAGCATCCCAACGCCCGCATCCTCAAAGTCGTACACATACAGATCCTCCGGTTTCACGCCGCTCTCCAGCACGACATGGTACTCGTTATAAATGGTAGAGATCGCCACATCCAGCTGCTTGTTGAAAAACTGATCCATCGTAAAGCCCTGCTTCACCAGCTCGACATCCTTCTGCGGATCAAGGCCGTTCTTCTCCATGAAAGCAAGTACCTGGAACTGCTGGCTTCCCGTCCACATGCCCACCTTCTTGCCTTTCATCTTCGCCGGCGCATCAATCCCGGAAGCCTTGTTGGCAACAAAGCGGTACGAGCTCTTTTGCAAAATCTGCGCCACCGAGACAAGCGGCAATCCGTTGTCCCGGTTCACCAATAAGCTGTCGAAGCTCGTTACGCCGATATCCGCCGCGCCGTTCACCACCTGCTGCTCGATAACGACATCAGGCCCGCCCGGCACAATCTCGACATCCAGCCCTTCCTGCTCGTAGAAGCCTTTTTCCTTGGCGACGAAAATCCCCGCGAACTGGGCTTGAGGCACCCATTTCAACTGAATCTTCACCTTCTTCAGAGGTTCGCTTGACTTGCCCTCGTTCGCCGAAGACTCCGATGGACTGTTATTGCCGCAGGCAGCGACCATCATTAGCGCCATTGCCATCGTCAGCGAGGTTACGGCCTTCATGACCCGGTTTCTCTTTCTCATCTACCCCATCCTCTCCCTATCGCTATCTATTTGTAAGATGAAGACATCCCCTGATGCGTAAGAAGTTATTGCGGCTTGCGCCGGGCGACATGCCATGGAATCGCGATTCTCTCGATTAGCTGAATGAGGTAATAGAGCGCGATGCCAAGCACGGCGGCGATCACAATGCAGGACCAGGCGATGGGCATATTGCCCAGCTTGATCTGATCGGATAGCAGAAAGCCCAGCCCTCTGGAGGAGATAAAAAACTCGCCAACTATCGCTCCTATGATGCCGGTTGCCATGTTGATCTTGAGTGCCGTAAAAATAGCCGGCAGAGCAATTCTGAGCCTCAGCTTGAAAAAGATGGTTAGCCTTCCTGCTGCGTAGGCGCGCATCAGCTCCAGATAGGCGGGCTCGACGGAGCGCAGTCCCTTATAGGCGCTTACCGCCATCGTGGCCATCGTCATGATGGCCACAATCGCCATCTTGGAGGCGACACCGTCGCCAAACCAGTTGTTCATAACCGGCGCGAGCGCAACGATTGGGACGGCGTTTAAAGCAGCTACTAAAGTGATGGCTCCCTTGCCCGCTTGCGGAATAAAGGAGGCTGCAATGGCAGCGAGAAGGCCAATGGCCGAGCCAATCAGGCAGCCTCCGATCATTTCCGCTCCGGTGTAGAGGGAGTAGTTCCAGAGGAGATCGCGATTTGTCTGAATCGCCTTGCCTATGGCTGACGGAATCGGCAATTGATAAAGCTCCAGGCGAAACAGCTTGTGGAACCCTTTTAGCTGCCAGAAGAAAAGAAAGAGGAGGCCAAATCCGATTGGCAGCCATAACGTGCTATGGGATTTTTTTCTTATGGAGTTTGGAGTCATGCTGCTCTTCCTCGCGTTTAGTCCTGATGAATGGTCTGCTGCTAATCTAGGCAGCGGGGGCGGGACATGGGACTGCTCCACATGAACGGCGGTCATCTCCTTCATCCTTCCCCTCCCCCTTGCGAACGGAACTCCGGCTGCCATGGAGTCCATAACCGCTCAGCCAGCGTGACTAGCAGAAACCAGATCAAACCGATAACAACGCTGATTAGAATCGTGGACCAGAACATATACACTTGCGAGTTGCCGTAGTAGAGAGAGCTGAGCATTAATACGCCAATGCCGTTTGGCGCTCCCATCAGCTCAACGATAATAGAAGCCGTAATCGCAAGAGGGGCGGACAGCTTAAGTCCGGCAAAAAGACCGGGAAGCGATGCCTTCAACCGCAGCTTGGTGTACGTCGTCCATCTAGAGGCAGCATACGAGCGCATCAGCTCCTCCTGCTCAGGCTTGATGCTCTGAAGGCCGCGCAGCATATGAATGGCTACCGGAAAAAAAGTTACATATCCCGCCATCAGCACCCTCGACATCGCAGGATCGTGGATGATGCCGTACAGGATTGGGGCTAGCCCAATGATCGGAACCATTTGCGAAGCGATCATATAGGGAGATAAGGTTTGCTCGATGGTTCTGGACAAGCTCATGATAATAGCAAGTGCAGCCCCTACCGCCGTCCCAATCAGGAATCCCAGTATCGAGTTCCCGAAGGTGATCGCGCCTTGCTCGGCTAATGTGGACCAATGCTTGATCAGAGCTTCAATGACAAGGTGAAGATACGGGAGCTTGGAGGCCGGAGCCAGTACATGAGCAATATCGGCTATGTACCAAGCCGCTGCTTCCCATAACACCAGAGCTCCCGCAACCCATATGGCGAGAACACCGCCTTGGCCGCTTTTTCTAAGCCATCCGCTCATCAATAGAATCACTCTCCTACAAAGAATTGCGAATGCAATTCTTGCTTCGTAAGCATGAACTTAAGAATTGCGAATGCAATTCTTATCTTCTGTAAGACAACCCCTCACCCTGGCCGTCATCTCGTGGAAACGTCCGGAATTACGGATATGCTCGTAGCTGCCCTCCTCCCGTTCGATGTCCAGAATCGTATGGACCCGCCCGGGATGCGCCGACATGACGATAACCCGATCGGACAGGAATACCGCTTCCGGAATGCTGTGAGTCACAAATACGATCGTTTTGTTGGTCAGCTTCTGAATGTCGAGCAGGTCAAGCTGTAGCTTCTCCTTCGTAAACTCATCCAAAGCGGAGAACGGTTCATCCATTAACAGAATCGGCGGATCAAGCGCCAAAGCTCTGGCAATCGCCACTCGTTGCTGCATGCCGCCGCTTAGCTGCCAAGGATAGTGATCCTTGAATTTGGTTAAGCCAACCATATCGATCAGACGGCTTGATATTGCTGAATATTCTGATTTCTTAAGGCCGAGCACTTCCATCGGGAGCTCGATATTATCCTTCACTGTACGCCATTCGAATAACGTTGGGCTTTGAAAAACAATCCCGAACTTTCTCTTTAAACGAACTTCGCGAGGTTCCTCTTCGCCGATCGTAATCCGGCCGCTTGTCGGCTGCAGCAGATCCGCGATTAGCCGGAGCAATGTAGATTTGCCGCAGCCCGAAGGTCCTAGCAGGGAGACGAATTCGCTTCGATGAATATCAAAGCTGACTTGCGAGAGCGCCGTCACCTCTCTGCCCTTCCGGCCGAATACCATCGACACATCCTCGATCCGTATCTCAATTTCCTTCTGGCTCTCTTGTGACAAACTCCCAACCCCCTCGCTCTATCCATATACGCGCCGCTTGTGTTGTTATGTAATATTATATAACACACTATTTGGATTACATTATACAAACTGTTTTATAAAATAGCGTGAACGTTGGACGTTATGTATAGATGCGGTTTGATGGAGGTTAGATGATGTGAGTACCGCGTTACTATACTTGCATGCTAGCTGCCGTGACAGCTTCTCGCTCTGCTCCGCTACGTTGCACATTGTGCAAGATAATAGACGTAAAACGCTCCAAGGCGAAGATTACGTTGCACGTATTACAGCATATTTTGCCTTAATAGGCCGCTCCAGCCCTCATTCTGCTCAATATCCTGCACAACGTACAATGTAGAACGAGTTACTGGGCTGTAGAGCCTCATTATGCTGTATTTCGTACAGTGTGGCGGACGAGATAGAGGCCGGTAGGGTCCTCGTACGGAACTCAATAGTCAATATGCAGTTGTCTGGCTCGTCCCGCCCTACACATAAAAAATAGAGGCTGTCCCTTTTTGGGACAGCCTCTATCCTGTAGCCTTCTATTTCGTAGAGCGGTCAACCGCCGAAATCGTAAACGTAAAGCTTAGGTCCTGATCCGCCGGGATTTGGTATTCCGGATGAACCGGAGCGCCCCAGCTATCGTCGCCGCCTACGCCCATTTGGCGTCCGGCAACCGTTACAACGGTGTAATGCGGCTGCGGCAGCTCATACCAATGAGCGGCATTTTCAAGCTCGAACGCTGTCCAAGGCGACACGTTGCATTCCACCGGAGCCGATGCTGCAGCATTCAGCTGCAGGCCAAAGCCTTGGCTGTCGGTGATGCGCACTTGGCGTACGCCGGTACGATTGCCTGTCTCTTGCGGTACCAGATACGGAGTTGGCAGGTCTTTGACCGCACGGCTGAACGTACCAAGACGCGCGCCAAAAGCTCGGTCGATGTAGTTCTCTTCCGGCCCCATTGCATACCACTCGGTCTGATCATAGTCCGCAGACAGCTTGAACGTCAGGCCAACAATCGGCACGTTCGGAAGTCCGGCCGCACCTTTGTAATCGGTCTTCACTTCAATGCTTCCGTCCGCAAATACCGTATAGGTCGTGCGTACGCGCAGGTCGGCGCTAATGCTGAAGCCGTATTCGAACGCAACCGTTGCGCGGTCGCCCGATGCGGCAACGTCCAGCTCAACCTTCAGGCATTTGCGGGCTAGACTTGCCGCATACCACAGACCGGCATCATAACCATGCGCATAACCTTTATCGTTATCCGTCTGCGCGCGCCAGAACTGCGGCACCGGCGGTGCTGCGATAAATTCGCGGCTGCCGTAACGGATTGATGCCAGCGAGCCGACGCCTTTGGAGAACTGAATCGTAAAGCCATCGCCCATTACGCCAATGTTCACGTCGCCTTCTACAACGCGAATCGTGCCTGCAGGTACGGCTTCCTCAGCAGCAACCTCGAATACGTACTCGCCAAAGGCTACTTCATGGCCGGCTTCTGCCCACAGCTCATCCTGCTTGAGCACAAGTGCGGCATGAACCGCATACTCGCCGGCAATCTTCGTTACTTCCGCTGGCAGCGAGAGCGGCACAACGTCTTCGCTTCCCGGTTGAACAGACGTTTCACCGTTCCAGCCGAATACTTCTACGCCATCGCGGTATACGCGGACCGTCAAATCCCACTCGCTTGTATTCACGAACAGGTTCTCGTTAATCACTTTAACGCCCGTACGCGAAGGAACTAGCTTCACGTTCTGATACAGGAACTTCACTTCCTGCATTTTCGGCGTTACCTTGCGGTCTGCGAATACGATGCCGTTACCGCAGAAGCTGTAGTCCGTCGGACGGTCGTTAAAGTCGCCGCCGTAAGCGAAGAACTCTTTGCCATAGCGGTCCTTGGTCATAATGGACTGATCCATGTAATCCCAGATGAAGCCGCCTTGGTACATCGGGTACTTTTGCTCCAGCTCGGTGTATTTATGCATGCCGCCAACCGAGTTGCCCATCGCATGCATGTATTCGCAGCTGATGTACGGCTTGGACGGATTGCTTTCCAGATACTCGATAATGTCCGCAGGCTTGGCGTACATTCGGCTTTCCATGTCGCTTGTCGCGTCGTATTTCCGGTTGTGGAACACGCCTTCGTAATGGACAAGACGGCTTGGATCCTTCGCATGGAAGTACTTCGTCGCGTTCAGAATGACTTCGCCCGCGTACGATTCGTTACCGCAGGACCAGATGAGAATCGAAGGATGGTTCTTGTCGCGCTCAAGCATCGACTCGGCACGATCCAGCACGGAGCCCTGCCATTCCGGCAGATTGCCCGGCACGTTCCAGGACGGTTCAACCGCGCCCATCTTCTGCCACGAGCCGTGAGATTCGAGGTTCATCTCATCAATCAGATAAATGCCGTATTCGTCGCACAGCTCGTACCATAACGTCTGGTTCGGATAATGCGAGGTACGAACGGCGTTCATGTTATTCGCTTTGATCGTGGTAATATCCCAGATCATATCTTCAGCCGTAATGGCGCGGCCTCGGCGCACGTTGAATTCATGGCGGTTAACGCCTTTGAACACGATACGTTTGCCGTTGATGTGCATCACTTTATCGATCATTTCGAAGCGGCGGAAGCCGGCCTTTTGCACAATGGCTTCAACCAGCTGTCCCTGTGCATTCAAGACGGACAAGCATACGCTGTACAAATACGGAGATTCCGCGCTCCACAGCTTTACTTCGCCCGCATCAACCGTAACCGACAGCTTGCCGTCCGCAAAAGCACCCTCGCCAGCAGCTACAACAACGCCATCCGCATCCTTCAGCTCAAGCTTCACCGAAGCACCGGCATTGCCGGCTTGCTCCAATAATTCCAGATCAACCTTCAGCGTGCCTTGCTTGTAGCTGTCATCCAGATCCGCATGGATAAACATATCTCTAATATGGATTTCCGGAACCGTGTACAGATACACATCGCGGAAAATTCCCGAGAAACGCCAGAAGTCCTGATCCTCGAGCCAAGCGCCGGAGCTGCGTTGGTACACTTCCACCGCAAGCTTGTTATCGCCTTCCTTGATAAACGGAGTCAGATCAAACTCCGAAGGCGTAAAGCTGTCTTCCGCATAACCCACGAACTCGCCGTTCAGCCATACATAGAAGGCCGATTCGACGCCTTGGAACGAAATATAGACAGGTCCGCTCATGGATTCCGGCTTGCGGAAATGCTTCACGTAGCTTCCCACCGAATTGCTGACTACCGGGATAGCCGGAGGACGAACAGCATCCAGACCGTCCCAAGGGTACATCGTATTTACATATTGCAGCTGGCCGTAGCCTTGCATCTGGATATGCCCTGGCACTTGAATATCATCCCAGCCGCTGCAATCAAAGTCTTGTTCATAGAAGTTTTCAATTCGGCTCGCCGCATTTACGGCATAGCTGAATTTCCAACCGCCGTTCAAATCCTGGCGCATCGCCATTGGCGCTTTGCGCTCCGCATCCTCCATCGCACGGTAATACCGGTGATCGGAGTGCGCGTCCAGACGGTTTACCCGGTAAACGGTCGGATCGCTGAGCCAATTGATGTCTGCCCTTGTTGCTTTCATTCTTTATGAATCCTCCCTAAAATGAATTATCACCACAATAGCCCGTTATACGGGTTATCGTGATGATTCATACTTCGAAAGCGTACGCTAATGAATTATCACCACAATAGCCCGTTATACGGGCCATCGTGATGATTCATACTTCGAAAGCGTACGCTAATGAATTATCACCACAATAACCCGTTGTACGGGCCATCGTGATGATTCATTACTTGCGAGCCTATTTTACCGATCCAGTCATTCCCGCTACAAAATGCTTTTGCATCAGGAAGAAGACAATGGCCGTTGGCAGCGTCGCAATCAGAATAACAAGCATGTTCACGCCGTAATCCGGCGAGTAGCTGGACCCCAGGTTCGAGATCAGGAGCGGAATGGTCCGTTTCTCGGGGGATTGCAGCACGACGAGCGGCCACAAATAGTTATTCCAGCTGGACATAAACGTAATAATGGCTGCTGCCGCATACGAAGTTTTCATCGTAGGAACATAAATACGGAAGAATACGCCAAGTTCGTTTAATCCATCTATTCGACCTGCTTCAAGCATTTCCTTCGGAAACATCTTTGTACTTTGACGGAAAAAGAAAATTAAGAACGCGGTCGTTACCGTTGGCAGCACGACAGCCGTCATCGTATTGATTCCGATTGCAGGGATATTCTGCGTAATCGTACCGAACATCCGGTAAAGCGGCACCATCAAAGCCGCGAATGGAATCATCATCGATAGCAGCAAGATGTTAAAGACAACGTCCTTCGCTTTGCTGCGGAAAATTTCAAAGCCGTAACCGGCCAGCGAAGCAATAAGAAGGGCAAGAATGGTTGTCGAGATCGAGATTTTCGCCGAGTTAAGCATGGCTTGCCCAAGATCAACCTGATCCAAAATTTTGTGCCAGTTCGCACCCAGACTTGAGCCGGGCATCAAAGTACCCTTCGTTACGTCAACCGATTTGTTCGTCGCGCTTATGATCATCCATATAAATGGGAAGATCGATACAATGGCCGCAATGCTCAGGAATACATAGGTGAAAATTCGTTTAGCCATTTTTATCACCTGCCAGTTTAAACTGAAGAATCGAGAAGATTACAATAAGAATAACAACGCCGTACGATACCGTCGCCGCATAACCGAAGTCAGGCGTATATTTGAACGAAAGGTTGTAAATATACTGCGACAGCGTGGTGGTCGCGTTACCCGGTCCGCCCTTCGTAATGTTCATAACCTCATCGAACAACTGAAGCGTACCAATGGTCGATGTGATCGATGTGAACAAGATGATCGGTTTGAGAAGCGGAATCGTGATCTGCGTGAATTGACGGAATGAAGATGCGCCGTCAATCCGAGCTGCTTCATAAATCGAGTTATCGATATTTTGCAGGGCAGACAGATAGAAAATCATGTTATATCCGGTCCAACGCCATGTGATGGCGATAATAATCGTAATTTTAGCCCAGAACGGGTCCGTGATCCATTGAATTGGGGCGTTGATCAGATGAAGATTCGTCAGCAAAGAGTTAATCAAGCCGTCATTGCCGAACAGGTATTTGAAAATAACGGAATAAGCAACAAGCGATGTTACAGCCGGCAGGAAGATCGCCGTACGGAAAAATCCTTTAAGTTTCAACTTGCTATCATTAAGCAGTACAGAGATAAACATGGCAAGTACGATCATAATCGGTACTTGGATAATCAGGAAAATAAACGTGTTTTTCAGTGCGGTAATAAAAGTCTGGTCTTTAAACAGCCTTGCATAGTTGTCTCCACCAACATAATGCAGGTTCGTGCCTGTACCGGTCTGGAACGATAACATCAGTGCCTTAATCATCGGGTAGAAATAAAAGGCGCAAATCATGATGACAGCAATCGCTATAAACGACCAGCCGATCGCATTGGTTCTCGCCTTAATATTCATTGCTTTTGCTTTACTCACAGCGGCAGCCAGCTCCTTCCTATCTTGAGCGTTCATAATAAAGACCTTGGAGCATGCCCCGCGGGGCACGCCCTTAAGAGATGGCGGCGGAACGCGGAGGACCATGTTCCAAGGTCAATTTCTCTCTTTATTTTACAGACGAGTCTGCTTGTGCTTGGGCGTCTTTCAATACATCGTCAATCTTCTTGCCGTTCAGGTAGTTCTGCATTTCCACAACCAGAATGTCCTCGATTGCGTAAGTGTGCATACCGTAGTTTACGCTTGGAATTTCGTTCGTCCATTTCGCAAAGTCCTGTACGATTTTTTGACCGCCGAAGAATTCGTTAGCCGCTGTATAAGCTGCGCCGGTTGTAGCCGGTTTGTAAGTACCGATTGCGCCAACGTCCGTAACGAGTTTTTGGTACAAGTCAACGTTCGAGCCGAGTGTTGCTTTCAGGAATTCGGCTGCCTGCTCTTTGCCCGGAACGTTCAGAACGTACCACGAGCTGCCGCCAAGGTTAGTTGCATGCACGGAGTTAGGCGTTTTCGCAAGCTTCGGCATTGGAGCAACCGCCCATTTGCCGGATTGCGAAGCTTCCGCTGTGATGGAAGGCGTGAACCAGTTGCCCGTAGGTACCGATGCAGCGTCACCATTGTTGTAGTTCGCTACGAATTGGCTCCAGTCGGAGTGGATTTTCACGATGTTGGCATCCATCATTTTTTTGTATACTTCGAACGCTTCTTTCATTGCTTCGTTGTTCGCAATGTTAGGCGTTTTGCCGTCTTCGTTCAGGTACCACGAACCAGCGGATTGAATCATCATGCGGATGATACCGAGGTCGTTCGGATCAAGGGAGATCCAGTCCTTGCCTGTTGCTTCTTTCACTTTTTTACCGATATCGATGTATTGGTCCCAAGTAATGTCTTGAAGATCATTAATGGTGTAACCGGCTTTCTCGAGGTAATCCGTTCTTACATAAAGACCAGCAACGCCGGAGTCGAACGGAACGCCGTAGTATTTGCCGTCAACGCTTGTAGGTCCAAGCTTGTAATCAGCAAAGTCTTTAGGGTTGATCACGCTGCTCAGGTCGTAGAACATGTCCGGGTAAGCTTGCAGGAAGCTTTGCGCGCGGTAGTCCTCGATAAGTACAATGTTAGGCAGACCTTTCGTCGTGCCGGAGCTCATGCCCGTATTCAGCTTTTGAACGATATCGTTCTGAGCGTTTTCTACAATATCAACGGTCAAATCCTTGTTAGTTGCCGCATAAGCGTCTTTCGCAAGGTTCATCGCTTTGATGTTAAAGTTAGGATCCCATGCCCAAACCGTAATTTTGCTTGCAGCTTTGCCGCCGTTTTCCGCACCCGTATTCGCAGTGTTTTTGTTGTTGTCCGTGTTGGACGAACAAGCCGACAGTGCAACTGCGCTTAGAGCAAGTACAGTGACTAATTTCTTCACTTTCAAGACCTCCGCATCTGTATATGTGTTGTAAGCGTTTTCCGGCTTACGAATCCATGATAGCATTCCCATCATGGCGCTCGTTAGAACGATCTTTACAACGAATTGTCATTTTATTATGAGTTGCTTGAAAGTGGTCTATTCGTACTAGGACAATCTTTAGAAATTTGGATCATTATTGGATTGGAGCAGCGGAATGCGAATTTTTACCCGGGTTCCTTCCCCGATTTCGCTTGTTATGGTAACCCCATATTCCTCGCCAAATAACAATTTGATCCTGTCATTTACATTGCGCACGCCAATTCCGCTGAACAGCTGGCGTCTGTTCTCCTGACTCGGGATTCCTCCATTAATATTCATGCCGTCGCCATTATCCACCACTTCGCAGACAAGAGAAGAGCCTTCCTGCGCAACCATAATGTAGATGTAGCCTTCGGATTTGTCATTAAAAGCATGGAAAAAGGAGTTCTCGATAAATGGCTGGAGCATCAGCTTCGGAATCCTGTATTTCAGGCAATCCGGACCAATGAAGTAACTGACGCGGATTCGCTCGCCGTAACGAACCTGATTGATAAACACGTAATTTTTCATATTGTCGAGCTCTTGCTGTACCGTAATCATCTCGCTGACGTTGCCGATGGCATTCTGCAGAAGCGAGATAAGAGCATTAATCGTCTCGGCCGCTTTTTCCTTGTTGCCCTGCTGGACCATAAACTTCACCGAGGCGAGCGTATTATATAGAAAGTGGGGATTAATCTGCTGCTGCAGCGCTTCCAGCTCCGCATTGCGCTGCTGCTTCTGCGTCTCTACCAGCTTGTCCACGTATTCATTCAGCTCGTCGATCATGGCATTAAAGGCAAGGCCAAGCTGGCGAGTCTCATAGCTGCCGTCCACCTTCACGTGGCGGTCGAATTCGTACTTCGAGATGGTTGAAATCTGCTTCACGAGCCGGGTCAGCGATTTGGTCAGCCGTCTTGAAATGATGAACACGATAATAACCGCAGCGGCTACAATCGCCATAACGATAAGCGCGATCTGCCTCGTATCCGTCAATTGTCCCAGGACCTGCTTCTTATCAATAACGTTCACCATGTAGAGGTCTAGTCCGGCAATATACTCCGATAAAAGAAGATGGTCTTTGCCCATAATGTGGGCATTCTTGTAATCCAGGTGCTTCTCGTCAATCTCTTTCGCATACTGAAGAAGATCCGGCGAACGCTGCCCGATCCAGTCATTGCGGTTGGAGGATACAATCGTCCCCCGGCTGTCCATTACCGCTACGTCATTGCCAAGACTCGTATTGCTGTCATAAAACCGGGCGAAATAAGGCTCGCGTACGGAAAAATAAACCATTCCATAGACGGTCCCGCTGCGATCGACCAAAGCCTTGGAGGCTACAATCGTAGGCTCGATGCCCGGCGTACCGGAGGTTTCAGCGTCGTCATAGGAATACATCAGCTTGCGAGGCTCTGCAAGAGAACGTTTCGTTATGGGATGGTTCGCAAGAGCATCGTCAGGGACAGGCCAATAGGAACGGTCCGTCGAATAACGACGTCCGTTCACTCCTGTTACCGTAATGCCTACCTCATAGGCGTCCACGCTAGATTTAATCTTGTTCATCTGCTGCCCCATCTGAAAGTAACTGCCTACCATGACGTTCGATTCGCCGCTGCCTTCGGTCAGAAACTGCTTGATCGTACCGCTCTGCGAGATTTTGTTCGCCGTCAGCACAATCGAATAATTAAACGAGTCCATGCCGTTTCGGATCTGAGCGATAATTTTCGAATTGGTAATACTGAAGGTCTCCATAAACACGCGGCTGGACACGTTCATCGTTGTCCAGGTCGCTGTAATCGATACGGCCACAATGCTCACTACCATAATGATGAACATTTTCACGAAGAGGCCGTTATATTTGAATCGGTCGAGTACTTTACTCAAAGCTATCACTCACTCATCTCAGGTTTTGTTGCCGGTAGCGGCTTGGCGACAGTCCGGTATGCTTCTTGAACACCTTGCAGAAATAGCTGTGATCCGAATAGCCGACCATCCCGCTGATCTCCGAGATCGAAGCTTCCCCTGCCCGCAGCAGCTCCGATGCTTTCTCCAATCTCACCCTATGCAAATAATCGACAAAGCCCTCGTTATGATGGGTTGAGAAATAGCTCGACAGATAGGACGGGTTAAAATGAAAATGCTTCGCCATCTCCGTCAAATTGAGCGATTCGGCGTAATGCTCGTGAATATAATCTAGCAGCCGCTTCATATTGGCATTGCCGGACTGCTCGGCTTTCTCGGCAATGCATAGCTTCGCTTCCCCGATAAACGCTGTTAGCAGCTCAGCCGCAGCATTCGCTTTTCGCGACTCTTCAATAGCTTTGAAATAATAATACTTCTTCGTCTCCAGCTGCTGCGTGCTGTAATTCATATTGCCAAGTAATACGGTAATGTTAAAAATAACATTGCTCAGAAACGACTTGAACTCAAAGACATCCGTCGTATAGTTTGTTTTGAACGCTTCCAGATGATCCAGCAAATACTCAAATGCCGTATCAAAGCGTTCGCGCTTGAACGATTCCGTAAAGCTGTTCAGGTTAAACGGCTCTGCCGCCTGCCCGGCTTCCGGGAACTCATGGAACAATAACAGATGCTTGTCCGGGAAATAAAAGGCGTAATCCATCATTTTCAGCAGGCTAGCCCTATAGGACTGTTCCAATTCCGTAATCGCCGAAAAAGGCTCGCTTACCACAACCGCCACATCCAGCTCCAGCTGATTGATCGAGCTCGCCATCGTTCTGCCCCAATAAGGCAGCAGGCTTAGCATCGTGTAATCCAGATTAAGGAGCAGCAGGATTATAGGCGCTTCGGCTTTTAGAACGTGGTAGACCAGCTGATCGGCATGGACCGCCTGTTTATCCAGCTCGCCTTGCATGGTTTGCCGGATGGCATTCACCTGCTCCTTCGTTACATTCATTCCCCGCAAGTCCACACCAAGAAGGCAGAAGGCGCTATGCGGAAAATGGTCACCAAGCTCCGCTTCAACCTGCTTGGCATCCATCTCATAACCGGATAACAGCTTCTCCAGCACCGAATCGATGGTTGGACCTTGATTCGTGGATTGCTCTTCCCCTTGCAGGGACGGAATTTTATCGGCAACAGCTTTCAGCACGTTCAACATGTGGCCGGTATCGAGCTTGGGCTTTAATATATAGTCGCGTACGCCGCTTTGAAAGGTGGAACGTACGTAATCGAAATCTCCAAAGCTGCTTAGGACAATAACTTCGATGTCCGGATATTTCAGCTTGATCTGCCGGGTCAGCTCTTCGCCGTCCATAATCGGCATGACAAGATCCGTCAGCACGATATGGGGCTGCAGCTCCGCGATCATCTCAAGCGCTTCTTTCCCATTCGAAGCCTCGCCCACGATCTGAAAGCCTTCCTGCTCCCAGTTCATATAATGCTTGATCCCTTGCCGGATCAAAGCTTCGTCGTCCACGATCAGCAGCTTGCAGTAGTTTGACATGGTCTGATACCTCCTGCACTTACATATGTAAAGTACATTATAACCGATAAAGCGAGCTAATTTCTCACCATTCTGAATGGACTGTCCTTGTTACATTTTGGCGGATTATTTGGAAGTTTGCTAGAATCGGGCAACTTTTGCTTCACATATCCGGGGAGGACTTGAATATATTGAATAACAAACCCAAAAAACTGTGCAAGGAGGTGCTCCGAAATGGGTTCAGCAGAAGATAGACTGTTTGTTGTATCTCAGGAGGATTGGTCGCTGCATCGTAAAGGCTACCAGGATCAAGCCAGGCACCAGCAGAAGGTTCGGGAAGCCATTAAGCAAAATTTGCCCGACCTCGTGTCTGAAGAAAGCATTGTCATGTCTGACGGCAAGCAAGTAATCAAAGTGCCGATTCGGAGCCTTGACGAATTCCGATTTGTGTATAACTACAATAAAAATAAACATGTAGGTCAAGGAGACGGTGACAGCCAGGTCGGCGACGTGTTAGGCGTCGATCCGCAAGCGGCCAAAGGTCCCGGCAAGGGCGAAGGCGCTGGCGATCAGCCCGGCGAGGATGTTATCGAAGCGGAGATCAGCTTGGCTGAGCTGGAGAGCATGCTGTTTGAGGAATTAGAGCTGCCATTCCTTCGCCAGAAGGATAAGGATCAGCTCGAGACGAAGGAAATCCGGTTCAACGATATCCGGAAAAAAGGCATCATGTCGAACATCGACAAGAAGCGGACGATCATGGAAAACCTGCGGCGCAACGCTACCTCCGGCACGCCGGGCATTCACGGCATCTCGCCGGATGATCTTCGCTACAAGACCTGGGAAGAGATTGTGCGTCCGCAATCGAATGCGGTTATCCTTGCCATGATGGATACATCGGGCTCCATGGGCTCCTTCGAGAAATACGTTGCCCGTTCGTTCTTCTTCTGGATGACCCGCTTCCTGCGGCATCAATACGAGAAAGTCGAAATCGTATTCATTGCCCATCACACCGAAGCGAAGGAAGTGACCGAAGAAGAGTTCTTCACCCGCGGCGAAAGCGGCGGTACGATCTGCTCGTCAGCCTATATCAAGGCACTCGAGATCATCGACAGCCGGTTCTCGCCAAGCGTGTACAACATCTACCCGTTCCACTTCTCCGACGGCGACAACCTGACGAGCGACAACGAGCGCTGCGTCAAGCTGATCGGCGAGCTGCTCAAGCGCTCCAACCTGTTCGGCTACGGCGAAGTGAACCAGTACAACCGCTCGAGTACGCTAATGTCCGCGTATAAGCATATTAATATGCAGCATTTCATGTACTACGTCATTCGCGAGAAAGGCGAAGTGTATAACGCCCTGAAGTCGTTCTTCCGCAAGCGGGAAGGCGTTGTAGGGTAAAAGGAAACCGGTCGTCCAGGGGACGGCCGGTTTTTTCGGCGAAAGCCAAAGCTATCTTCCAACAGTTGCTTTTTCTTTTATCTCCCTGTCTGGAACTAGTATTTGATTAATTTCGTTCTAGTCGATCAATAAATAACGAACATATCATCATCCACTGTGCCATCAAAGTTAAAGAAGAGTTTATAATACCCAACTACATGATCAGAGTACTCCATATTAAGCGTTGCAACGACATGATTGTAGTCAAAATCAGGATAGTTGTTACTAAACTTTATTGAGACTGAATCAATCTTAAGATCAAGATAAGTTGAGTCATAATTAGGAAAAACTTCACGGAACTCAGCAGTTTCCTCTACTTTGTAGTGTTCAAAGCTTCTCCAAAATGCTGAATACAATTTCGATTCGACATCATTTGTAAGCATCCATTCTCTTAAAGCTCCCACCTCAAACATTGTCCAATTACTCCTTCGTATATAAGTTAATATTATGCTGGATCTTGCGTTAAAACGAAAACAATTGCTGTATCCATCTCTTAATCCTTCCTTGCCTTGTAACAGCTTCCCCAATCGGACAATAAGGACAGGTTGGACATACCGAATGTGCTTTATCTCTCTGAATGTTTAATTTGATTAGAGTATCCGCCTTGAATAATCTTTCTCTCTCAAAATTAATGTCCATGCATTCCCCTAATTCAACTGTCCTATTCAATAACTTACAATAATACTCGTCGTTCATTCACTCACCACATTATTCTCGGTTAATTCCTCTGCAAGCGGCTCTCTAACCAAATGCTTCTTCTTCAGTTTGCAGACACCATGCTTTTTATAATTTCTAATAGCTTCATCTAGTGAAAGCTTGTTTGCCCCAATGCTTATATGAGGCCTTTCATGCGCTATAAGATCATATTGCCAAAAACAAACCTCACAAATATCTACTATGACTTCATCATCACTACAGATTGTAAAGTATCCGCAGCAAGGACATTGAATATTTCCGAAGTTTGATCTTACAATCTCGGCATGAACTCGTTTCTGCTTATCTTTCCAATTCATATTCCCAAAAATAATTCCCATTACCGCGCCAGCAAAACAATCATAGTAGTCGAATTCTCTATGAAACAACAAATAGGCAACTAGCATAAAGATTAGATAAAAGAGCTCCCCTTCTACTGCTCTTCTGAAAAGAAACTTGTACTTTATTCGCTTCATCGCTTTAGTATTCAACAGACCGCTTCCCTCCAGGAGCTATCAAATGAGGACATCCTATATGGGTATATTACACCAAAAGACGAGTGCCAGTTATATTAGTTGAAGACAAATATAATGCTTGCAGCTGTAATTAATATGCTTCCAACCACACGCAAGTAAGTGATTGTCTTTTTCGATGGGATCATTTTCTCCAGATCCTTATTCTGAGCGTTGCTTTCGTTGTTATAATTAAATCTTCCCCACTTCCAAGCCAGCTTCGGAAACAACAAATACAAAACACCGAGTGCTAAAAACACGAAACCCATAGTGCCCCTTCTCCCGCAAGGAATTTATTACCTGTTTTCTATACGTTTGACAACCTAGATCATTTCATTCCCTATCACAAAAAAATAAAAAAGATGGCTCTCAAGGCTTCAAGAGTCATCTTTTTCCCGCTCCTATCTATTCAAACACCGTAAACATCCCCGTCATCCCCGGGGAATGATCCTTGAACCCAAATTGCTCGTAAAATCTATCGTTACCATGAGAGGCAAACAGCCCGACAAAAGCCAGTCCGTTCTCATGGCGGCGTTCTTTGATGTAGTCCAGCAGCTGGTCTACGATAAGCTTTCCTAGACCCTGTTTCTGGTGCTCCGGTGCGATCGCTACATCCTGGATGTAAAAGTACATGGCCCCATCGCCAACGACCCGTCCCATGCCGACAACCTCACCTTCGCATTCGACAACTACGCCATAAAGCGAGCCTGCAATTGATTGCCCAGACATTTCTATATGAATGCTCCCCCAACCTACAGCTTCCCATAAAGCTTCATGCTCCTGCACCGTTGGAAGACGCTTAATGATCTCGTATTGTTTACTTGCCATAATAAATGACCACCTTTATCCCATTCTAAGCTCCAAGGTCTCTTTCCCAGCGCTTGTTCATAGTTGCTGATTGTTTTCCTTGAACCCATCTATA
This sequence comes from Paenibacillus sp. MMO-58, assembly GCF_037146255.1. Classification (NCBI taxonomy): domain Bacteria; kingdom Bacillati; phylum Bacillota; class Bacilli; order Caryophanales; family Paenibacillaceae; genus Paenibacillus; species Paenibacillus sp. MMO-58. The sequence goes on along the minus strand of NZ_JBBCVY010000005.1, from coordinate 111,531 downwards.
CACCTGGTAGGCTCCATAGCTTTGCAAAAGAATCAGTATGGGGATAAAGTCGAGCCTGTACCGGGATTGAATTTCCACCAGCAAATGCGCTCCGATATATAGCAATAAGAGAATCAAATAAAATAATGCCTCATTTCCTTTACCTGTTCGCCATAAAGCAACCATACTTACAATACCAAATGCGCTCATGAGCACATACAGTGGCCTCTCCCACTGGTGAAGACTGGTCTCCAGTTCCCATTTGTCTAATCCCCGCAGGCTCCAATAAGGCGAAGAATCCGACGAACCCCACATATGGACAAGCTTTCTTCCAAATAAGGCGATAAGCTCGCTTTTATTTTCGAGACGTTCTTTTATGATTACAAGCTCCGCCTGGTGGCGCTCCTCGCCAAAAGAATACTGGTTCGTATAGTTGGCGTCCTCCTTATTCCAACTCCCGTTTGTCTGCGCGTTAAGCCCAACCATAAACTTCCAATATTTTTCTCCGCCAAATAACGAATGCTCGGTAACATGAGACGAAGTCAGCAAAATACTGGCTAGTAGTTGTACCAAATAATACACGACAATTATGACTCCCAGCTTGCCGGCCTTACTCGCAGCTTGTCTTTTGATAGGGCCGCGCCATTGCTGCCATATGATTAGAAGGACAAATAAAATAACACCAGCCAAATAGACGCTTCCAATGGGACGCATGAGATGCCCCAAGCCAATCGCTAATCCTGCAAGTACCCAATAGATAACCCGTTCTCTGCCTTTAAGAAGCAGAAAGCATCCCCCTATAAATAAAAACACCGATATATGCTGGTTTGTCAGCACCGAGCACATCAGGATATTGGGAATATAAAAGAGGTACACCACAGCCGCGATTCTTCCACAGCTTTCATGAAATACTTTTGAAGCGGAAAGATAAATTACAATGGCGGTTCCCATGCTAAACAAGACATTCAAGATCTTAAAAAGGATTAAATGATCTCCAAAAAGCTTAATGACACCGGCCTCATACATCGTAAACCCAAGCTGATAAGGAAAGCTGATGTAGTAAGCTGAATTACTAAAAGCAAAGTCCCCCGAAGCCGCCGCTTGTGCCGCATTATACATAAATAGAAAATCCGATTCCGGCAGTGCCGGATTCCATACGATCCAGATCACTCGGCAAACGAAGCCAAGGAAGAGAAATACAACCAGGAAAGCTTTCCGGCTGAGACCGGTAATTGCCCAATGAATAACAAGCAGGGTCACTACTGCCGCCGCTATGAACGCTGCGATCATTTTTAACACCGAATCATAGAAGCTCCATGCGCTTGCAAAGGAAGCAGCGAATATCGTTGCAAAAAACAGTCCGCCTGCTGCAGAGAGAATACGTGTGCGAAAAGTCATACTGCCCCTATCCTTTCAAAGTTTATCCAGCTATGTTACCATAATTTTCTTTATAACGGCATGATTTCATGGAACTAATTTCCTAATCCTTCATCAAAAAAACCATCCCTAAGGACAGCCATGTCAATTTCCCGGGTAATTTATCGAATAACGAATTTTTAATCTTCTGCTATATACGTTCGCCTATACCCGCTGTAAACCGCATTCATACGCTATAGAGTACCTGCCTAAAAAAATGGACTAACAAGCGAAAGATAGCCATTCATTCATAGGGAGATGGATACGTGAAAGCCAAGACACAACTTACGGGGCGAGTTATTTTCAAAGGTGATCCCGGTTACGAGACCGCTCGAAAGAACTGGGACCCGCATACGGACCGGTTTCCGAAAGTATTTGTTTTTGCGAAAAAAACGCGTGATGTAGCAAACGCCATCAAATGGGCACGGGAGCATAAGGTGCCGATCCGCCCGAGAAGCGGCAGGCATGCCCTGGAAACTAACTTGTCGCAAGTAAACGGCGGACTTGTCATCGATACAAGCGAACTGAAGAAGATTACGTTGAATAAAAAAAGCAATACCGCCGTTGTCGAGACCGGTAACCGCGTTGGAAGAATCGTAGATACGCTTGCGCGGCAGGGCTACATGGCGCCATTTGGCGACAGCCCTTCCGTCGGCATCGGCGGCATCACACCCGGAGGAGGAATTGGTCCGCTGCAACGGACGACCGGGCTTATCAGCGACAATCTGCTTGCTCTCGAAATGGTTGATGCCAAGGGCAGAATCATTCGCGCAAGCAAGAAACGCAACTCCGATCTGCTCTGGGCTTCACGGGGTGGCGGCGGCGGCAACTTTGGCGTGTATACCAAATACAAATTCAAAGTGAGACGCGCTCCGGTTCGGGCGACCGTATTCAGTATCACCTGGCCGTGGGAGCAGTTCGAGGAAGTCGTCAAAGCCTGGCAGCGATGGGCGCCTTTCACCAGCACCAAGCTGGGCAGCGAATTATCCGTCGGTCCGAAAAAAGGCGGAAACGTCAGTATGCTAGGTGTCTACCTGGGCTGCAAAAAGAAAGCCCTTAAATTCCTGCAGCCTATCTTAAGCGTCGGAACAACGACCAAAAGGGACATCCAGTCTCTTCCTTGGCTGCAAGCAACCAAGTTCCTGCTGGCTCCGGATCCAATCCTTCCTCAGAAGTTCAGCAACCAGTTCTCCAGCGGTTTCGGCAGACGTCCGTTCCCGGATAAGGCGTTTAAATATATGCGCGAGTTTCTGGAAAAAGCCGAGGGCGGAACACCTGCCGGCTTCTACTTCCTGAACTGGGGAGGAGCGATTAGAAAAATCGCGCCTAGGGCTACCGCTTTCTATTGGCGCGATCCGCATTATTACGTGGAATGGAACAGCTCATGGGTAAAACCGTCGCATGCGGCTAAAAATATTGCCCTGGCTCGCAATACGAGGAAGAAGCTTCAGCCGTTTATCGTAGGGTCCTACATCAACGTGCCGGACCAAGGCATTAAATGCTCCGGTCCCGTCTATTATGGCAAGAACTTCGCGAGACTGCGCAGAGTGAAAGCCAAATACGACCCGCAAAACGTGTTTAACAACCCTCAAAGCATCCCTCCGGCAAAATGAAAAAACGAAAAGGCAGCGGGTCGGACTTGAACCTACAAGTCTGGGACCGTTGCCTTTTTCTAAGACTTTCGGCTGCTCTTTTATGTAGCTGTTTCACCCTGATTGTTAAACAGAATTAATTGATCCAATTTTTCGGCTATCACAATAAATTCATCCGCCCAACCATTACTTATCGAGATTTCTTGCATGGAGCCTGTTGGAGCGATAAAAAATCGTATGTCCTTCATTACATCAATATCCATAGCCGATAATCGAATAATATAACTATCTATTTCTTCTAAGATCTCTGAAACAGAATGGTAAGAGCTCCAAAATAAATCTGTTAAGGGAGACTCGACTCGTGCCCGTAGCTCCTCTAATAAATAGATAACCTTATTGTACTTGTCTGTCATCTTCATCCCTCTATGTTCGTTCTCCAAACTCCACGCCACGAACCTTCGAGAAAACCATCGTATCCCGCAGCGAACCGTCGTTGGCGCGTTTTTCGCTGCGCAAAATCCCTTCAAGCGTAAACCCGGACCGCTCGGCTACTCTAGCACTCTTCGTGTTTCGCGAATCACAGCGGATCTCGATCCGGTTAGCCTCTAATTGATGAATAGCGAACTCCGTAATCGCCTCTACCGCTTCCGATATGTAACCCTGCCCTGCGCAAGATGTCCTCACCCAGTAGCCAGTCTCGAAATTTCGTGCCTGCCAATCCATCCGGTGAAGCCCGCTGCTGCCAACTAATTGACCGGTTTCTTTATGAATGAGAAGCAGCCGCAAATCCGTCCGTTCCAGAAATTCGAGCCGGGACTTCCTAATACTAATCTCAGACTCTTCTATCGTAGGAATTTGGTTCGCCCAAGGCATCCATGGACGCAGCTCCTCAATACTTTCCGTTACTGCCTCGTTAACGGCCGCGCCGTCTCCAAATAAAGGAGCACGAATAAGGAGCCGAGCGCTCTCAAAGCTTTCAGGAATTGTCAGAAGAATGGGATTCGTTCCGAATTGGTTCATCGGTTTCCCCTCCCTTTAGTTGTTATTTTTATACAATTATAGTCCCCCGTTGTATGGGCCCGCAACGATTCCTTTTTGCACCACTTGCTACGGCTTAAGTGGAACAATATGATGGGAGGATTGACTATCACAACTAGAAGGATCAGGACAACATGAGAATTAGAGATTGGGATCGGGATTTAAAAATCCGGCTATTAGGAGAGACCTGCTTTAACGTTATCTTTTGGGTGTTTTACCCGTATCTGTCGATCTATTTCGCGCAATCGTTCGGCAAAAGCTGGACCGGTATCCTGCTCATCCTGTCGCAGGCTTTATCCGTGCTTGTAAACTTATTCGGAGGTTATTTCGCGGACCGGCTTGGGCGGAAAAAGGTCATGGTGTTCGCAGCCAGCGGACAAGCCGATCCATCCCGTTTAGCGAATATATCGGTTATGACGGAACGTTTGCCCTCCTGACCGTGCTTGCCGTACTGTCCGCTGTAATCTATTACATGATGTTTAACCAGTTCGATAAACAAACAGCTTAAAGGCTGAATCCTATGATTCAGCCTTTACCTCGCTAATCGCTTCTTACCTTGTTCTTATACTCGGACGGGTTAATACCATGATATTGCTTGAAGATACGCGCAAAATGGATGCTATTCTCGTAACCAACCCGGTTCGCTACCTCATAGCTTTTAAGCGATGTCGTAAGCAGGAGATCCCGGGCCTTGCGCATCCGGACATTAATGCAATAGGTCCATATCGTCATGCCGGTCTCTTCCTTAAAGAGGATAGCCAGGTAGGCACGGCTCATCGCCACATGGTCGGCCAGCTCCTGCAACCCCCATTTTCCCGCATAATTCTCTTCCACATAACGCTTGACCTGATCGACAATCCTTTGCTGCTGGGTGTTTTTGCTGTTCCTCGCTCCGGCCATAAGAGCGTTCGCTACCTCCTCGAGGCGCCTTACCGCGCATAACCGGAAATAATGACGGACGCTATGCTGCTCCAAAATATCCTCGCCGAGGCCCGCATCTTCTCCCTCTTCATAATCAACGGTAATCTCATGCTTCTTCAGCTCTTCAATGACTAGTCTTGTCCACGCCATTGTCAGCTCATTTAAGATATCGTACCGGCCGTCCACCCATTTCTCCAATACGGCAAGCGTATCCACGATAAGAAGCGGCTGGCGGTGGAGGAATACCGACAATACCATCTCGATCCACTGATCGAGTAGTTCCTTGTGCATCGGCAATTTGTCGAGCAATAGTCGGTTCGCTTCATAGCGGCGCGAGACCTGAATCCTGTCGCAGGCCGTAGCCACGACTTCCTCCAGGGAAGCTTGGTCAACCGGCTTCATAACGTAATCTACCGCACCAAGACGAATGCTCCGCTTCGCATACTCGAAGTCATCGTAGCTGGAAATAACGATACAGGACATCCAGGGGTAACGCGCGTTTATTTCCTCCATGAGCTGCAGCCCGTCCATCAGCGGCATGCGGACATCGGTGATGCAAATATCCGCGAAATGGCCCTCCAGCCATTCCAGCGCCCGGATTCCGTTAGCCATCGCCGCCGATACCATAACTCCATCCATCTCCGATAAACGCGCGGTTAAGCTTTGCCGAATCAGCTGTTCATCATCTACGATCAAAATTCTGTTCATCCCGCTCCCCCTCTATTTCCATACCGTCATTTGCTATCCGCAGCGGCAGTCCGATCTCTACAAATGCCCCGCCGCCAGCCCGGTTGCCGAACCGGATATCCGCTTCTTCCGCATACAGCATATGCAGGCGGTAGATCAGGTTGGACAAGCCAACGCCTTTATAATCATAGGTAAACCGCCGGCCGGCAGCCACTTCCGCATTCAGCCTGGATAAGGTCTGCTCGGCAAATCCCTGCCCGTCATCGCTAACCTTCAGCCTTAATCGGTTCCATCGGACGACATCCGCTTCGATTCGAATCGTCACCGATTCGGCCGTTGTTTCCCGCGTATGCTTGATGCAGTTCTCAACCAACGGTTGCAGGACGGCCTTCGGACAGCCCGCGCCATGCAAGTCTTCGGGGATATCGAAAGCAAAGGTTACCTCGTCGCCGAAACGCACCTTCATAATCGCCAAATAATCCTCCGCATGCTTCATCTCGTCTTTCAAGGTAACGACGCGGTCCTTGTAATCCGAGGTGTACCTCAGCATGCGGGAGAGCGCAACGGCAACATGTCCGACATTCGGATTCCCGGCTATTAAAGCCATGGAATTAATCGTCTCGAGCGTATTGTACAGAAAATGCGAGTTAATCTGGGACTGCAGGGCCGAAATCACCGCCTGATGCTGCTGAACCCTTGTTTCCGCCAGGTCGTGAATGGATTGCTCCAGATGACCCAGCAGGTTATTAAAGGACAAGCTAAGGTCGGTAACTTCGTCATTGCCGTCCACGTCCGCGCGGATGTTAAAGTTATTCTTAACCTGCGTAATAACCATCGCATGCCTAAGCTTGGCAATACGTCTTACAACGGAAGATGATGCCCAGTAAGTGAGAATTATAGAAATAATCAAAGCGCTTAACGAGATCACAATCGTGACGCCCCGTACATAATAGATGCTGCCGGCTATTTTTTTATAAGGAATGATGGCTAGAATTTTCCAATCCGTCCGCTCAATCGTCTGATAAACAATCAGGTCCTTGCTGCGTTTATCGTAGACGGTACCTTTGGGACGTTCAGCAACCTGCTTGATGATCCTTTCATCCATCGTATTCATCACTTCGCCGGAATCCGAGTGATGAATAATCATGCCTGCCGAATCGATTACCGCAGCCTCGCTGCCGCTTGCAATGTCGATCTGGCTCATAATGTTTTGAGACGGCGTAAGCGAGATATCCATCGTCACATACCCGTTATAGAACTGCTTGAACAAGGTGAGCACCGGCTTCTCTACCTTGAGGTTGGACTTATCCGTATAATAATCCGATAGTCTCGGAATAAATTTCACCTTTTCGTATTTGCCCGAGTCCAGCAGGAACGGTTCGTTGCGTAAACTGTACTGGGCGGACAATGTTGTCCCGTTCGTAAAATGCTGTTCCATCCCGTCAGGATTATAGATGGTTACCGATAAAACCTCGGGATACTGAAGAAATACCCGGTTTAAATAGTTTTCCTTAATCCGTTCGTAATAGCGGACTGTCGTGGAGGTTATTTTGTCGCCATCGGAGGATTGCAGCCATTCCCTGAATTCAAGGCTGCTTCCGAGCAGCAGAAAGATCGTCTCGTACTCCGTATAATACCGGTCCAGGTTCAAATTGGCCTGCGTGAGAATCTGATTGCTCAGGCGGTCAATGTCTTTGCCTACGGATCGCATCGTCTGGTTGTAGCTGAAAAATCCGATCGCCGAAACGGTAAAGACAAGAATCGTCACGATAAGAATGACAAACTTCCATTTGAGCGATCTTTTCATTCGGGTCGTGATAGCTTTGAGCAATGCCGTATGACCTCCCGTTTCTTTATAAATCTAGGATGAATCTACTCTAAAGCGAACCCTGCCGGTTGGCAAGAAGATGATGGAGAACCGCAGCAAACGTTACCGTCCGCTGCGGCTTCCAGTGTTACCTTTTACTGCAAAACGTAAGCAAGCAATCGTTCCATCATGACAGCCGTTTCCGCCCGGTTCAAATAGCCGGTTGGCGATAACAGCCTTTTGTTTCCTTCCATAAGCCCCGTCTGTACCAAGCGAGACGCTGCCTCCTTCGCATAAGGAGCCAGCTGACTGCTGTCCTCGAACGATCCTAGAACATCGGCATCGGTAATAGAAAGCGGCTTTGTTCCCGTTTGCTGCAAGGCACGGTCAACCAAAACAAACATCTCCTGGCGGGTTATCGCATTAGCCGGATGGAACTTACCGTCTCCCATGCCTGTCGCAATGCCTAGACTGCCCGCAATGCCTACCGCGTCGGCGTAATAAGCGGTTGTCTGCACATCCTCAAAGGATACGCGGGACTGGGCTTGCAAACCAAGCGTCTCCACGAGCAGCTTAAGGAAATCGGCGCGGGTGATGTTGAGCTCCGGACGATACAGCTTCTCGGATACGCCTTTAATGATTTGTCTTGCAGCTAACTTCTCTATGGATTTGCGTGCCCATTCATAGGAGCCAAGATCCTCGAATGTCCGGGATACATTAGCTACGGCATACGTACTGAAATGATGAACGGTAAATAACATGGCTTTGGCATCCTGGTCATAACGATCGCTCCGAATCCAGGTCGGCTTGCCGGACGGATCCACATACCAGACGGTAAGAAGCTCTGGATTATTCCGTTCAGCGGCAGTAACATCGTAGGGCACTATTACCTTGACGGGGGCCTGCGGGTTATCGTAAGTAATGGCCTTGCCGTCAATGGCAATGGACAGATCGATCGCCGATGCAATCTTGCCATACGGAATAATGCCGGATGAAAGGTGAGCCTGCTGAATCTGCAGCGTTACCTTCTGAGCGTCTGCAACTGCCGGATTGTTAGCCAGCATTTTTCCCGGCAAGTACAAGGTGCCACGCTTCGATCGCAGAACAATCAGATCCGTTGCTTCGCCCGCATGAATAAACTTGGCAGGAAGCTCCACTCCGTACCCCTTGTCTTCGGCGGCATCCGGTAATTGAATGTTAATGAGGCGTTCACCATCCTGATTCCGCTCTGCTTGTGCGAGCGCCTCTTCCAGCAATTGAGAATCAAGCTTGAATACGCCGCCCTCCGGCAAGGCTCCATTCTTCCAGCTAATGATGACCGCCCCATCGCTGCCCAAGGTGATAACCGGTTTTGCCGGGTCCGCCGTTGAGCCCGTACTCGGATTTGTACCGGTAGACGGCTTTGCCGTCGTTACTTGCAGAGTTGGACCATTGACAGATTCGTTGCCGGCTTCGTCAATGGCCTCCACCTTAAACGCATAAACCGTCCCAGGCGTAAGATTGTTAACGGTCCATGCGGTGCCCTCTGCCTCGGATACAAGATTCCCGTTCATATAAATCCGGTACCCGGTCACCTTATTCTGATCAACGGCAGGCGTCCACTCGAGGCCAACCGTTGTTGAGGCGACGTGAACAGGCGTGATCACACTACCGGTCAGCCATACCGGCGGACGCGTATCCGTCGGAATTTCAATGGCAGGATCTGCCGTCGATGGCCCAAACACACTCCAATTCCCTGCAGAATCCGCAGCTTCTATCTTGTAGACGGCTTGCGTATCCTGATTCGCGATATCGGTATACGCCCTTGCAGACCCGTCGGTCTCCGCAATGACTATACCGTTGCGGTATAATCGGTACCCATTCACCCCGATATTGTCTGTTGCGGAATCCCATTGGAGCTGTATCCCTTCATCCGTTTTTTCCGAAGAAATCCGTGAGCCGGTCGGCCATTGCGGATAGATGGAATCCTGCTGCATCGTTCGGGTGTTTTCCACTGCCAAAGGCTCCGAAACGTTGCCCGCCGAATCTACAGCCTCAACATGGAAGGAATAATTCGTATCTTCATCCAGCCCCGCCGCAAAATAATTCCGGATTGCTCCGTTTACGATGGCGGTCAGTCTATACCCGACATAAATCCGGTAGCTGTCTACAGCCGCATTATCTATGGCCGCAGGCCAGTTCAGCCAAGCTCCGGAATCCGTAACGGCAGCGGTATTAAGCTTGCTACCCGCTGCCCAATGCGGCGGCTCCGTGTCAGCAGCTGCGGTATGCAATATAACGGCTTGGCTATTTCCCTTGTTGCCTGCCGCGTCTATGGCTGTAATATGAATACTGTAAGCTTTTCCCGGCTGTAAATGCTCCAGTTGATAAGAACGGGTATCTCCCGATCCCGATACAACCGCCACTTCCGAATCATCCAAATAGATGGCATAAGAGTCGACTCCGTATTGGTCATTGGCACTCTGCCAGCTTACAACGGCACCGTTTCGGGTAATTCCGGACAGCTCCGGTGCCGAAGCCGAAGGCCAGACCGGCGCTTCCACGTCAGCTGATGGCATCTCAATAGAAGCGGCCGGACCGCCTATGCTTTCGTGTACCGCATCCAGCGCTTCGATCTTAAAAGCGTAGGTTTTGCCAGGCGTCAATCCGTTGACATCATAGGTGCGGCGATCCGCGGAAACGTCGGCTATTGCGTTACCGTCTTGATAAATCCGGTAGCCGTTAAGGCCAACATCGTCAGCTGCCGGGCTCCATGACAGACGAGCGCTTTGAGGATGGACAACCTCCGCTTCAAGCGTGCCGTTCTCCCATACTGGAGGATTCTTGTCCCCGGGTACTGCTTCCGTCCCTATCAGCAAGTAAGGACGATACGCTGCCCCCGCTCCCGTTGCCTCCTTCGAATACATATCCACGTTCTGGTCCAGCCAGCTGTCATCCGTCAGCTTGAAGCTGACTACCTTGTCTCCGTTTGCTTCCCCAATCACGTAATCGGTAACCGGAATCGACTTCCAATACCCGGAATTGCGTACGGTTGTGCTGCCAAGCAGCGTCCCGTCGGCCGGTTTATTGCTCCAGTTCAGCGTTGTTTCCGTCCAACCGTCACCCGTGTCATACGCATTCATGCCGATATCCAGATTTGGGGTTTGCACGGCGTATACATACACATTTAAGCTTGCGGAATAAATGCTGCCCTCTATCGAATCAAGCGGGAACTTCATATACACTCTGCGGTTGTTGCCCGTATTTTTATTCTGGTCGCTTCCGGAAACTCCGGCTGCGTTCTTATATCTCAGGTATGCGAGATCCTTATTGTTGGTACCGTCACCGCCCAAAACCGCCGGAGCTTGAATAAATACATCATCGCTTGGCGCGATTTGTTTTTCCGTTCTAACAACGCCTTGCGAAGTCTGTACGTTAAGCTCCGGACCGCCGGATGTCCAATGCCCGGCCGCATCCCTGGCTTCAATCCGGATACGGTAAGATTGGCCCGGTTGAAGCGACGAGAGCGTATATTGCCTTACTTCTCCGCCTACCGCGGCCGCTTCCGTATCATTCAAGTAAATCCGATATCCGGTTACGCCGGTCTCATCTTCGGCGGAAGTCCAGCTCAGCGTAACGGCTTTGTCCGTCAAGGATGAGTATGCCAGCTTGCGGTCCGACGGCCATGCCGGCGCGGTTGTATCCTCCCGACCTTCCGCGGCTACTACGGCTGAAGGACCGGCTGTCGACCAGTTGCCCGCGCGATCAGCCGCTTCAACGCGGAATGTATGGGCCTTCTCTACTGGCAGTCCATTAACTTCATAGGAAGTTACGGACGGAGGAAGCGTAACCAGCTCGACTGAACCGTAGAAGATCCGGTACGCCGCAATTCCGCCAGCATCATGAGCCGGCTCCCAAGCCAGCGTTAAACCGCTTGAAGCTTTGCCAGATAGGGTCAAGACGGAGGAACCCCATACCGGGCTTTGCCGGTCCGAAACTCCCGTTGTCTTGAACATCGCCACCGGACCGCCTGCCGAGAGATTGCCCTCCTCGTCCTTCGCTTCAACCCGCACCACATACAGGGTGTTTGGCAGCAAGCCCTGAAGCTTATAAGTGGTTTTCTCTGTTTCTCCTTCAAGCTGACCGTTCACGTACAGCCTATACCCTGTTACCGAACCGTCATCGACGCCAGCCGGCCAGCTTAAGGCGCTGCTGCTGTCGTCAAGCTCCGCCACCGTCAGGAAAGAGCCCTTTTTCCAGCCCGGCAGCGTATGATCTTCTCCTACCGGCGTTGTGACTAGCAATTGACTGCTCCGCAAGGATGAATTCCCATCCTTGTCAAAGGCTTCGATTTCAAAAGTATACTTGCTACCCGGAGCAAGTCCGGTTACGTCGACCTTATGCACATTCGAAGCGGTCTCCGTAAGAAGCTTGCCGTTCCTATAAATCCGGTAGCCTTGAACTCCCTTATCGTCCTTGGCAACCGGCCAGCTTAAGGTAACGGAGGTTGGAGAAGGCTGCGACGCGCCAAAGCTGCTCCCGCTTCCGTATGGCCATACCGGTGCCGTCAGCTGCGCCGACTTCGCCGGTACTTCAAGCGACGGGAACGACTTAGGCTGTTCCTTATCCCCGCCAAGCACAACCGTTACCTCACGGGAACCGTTCTTCAGGAAGGAACGGCTGAATGTCTGGCTGACGCCGTTATAGGTTACCGTAATTTCGTAATCACCGAAAAATCCGCTTGTCTTGTAACGTCCGCTTGCGTCCGTCGCACCCGTTACGTCCGTCCACCACTCGCCATAGACCAGATCGCGCCAAGCCTCTCCGGATGGCTTCAGGCTCCAGTCGTTGCGGAACAACGGAGCATTGTTCTGCCAATGGGCGCCGTCCCAGAAGCCCCACATCGTAAACGACGTCACGTTCGGATGACTGAACATCGCAATCAACAAATCCCGCGTGAACTTGCCCTGTACATCCTCGCGCGGCGAGTTCATATCAAACTCCGTAATCGCAACCTCGGGAGCATACTGCGCAAAATGCGAGACTTGATTATAGAAGGCCATCGGACTTACCGGCGTACTGCCGAAATGGGCCTGAATGCCAACGCCGTCAATCGGTGCCCCTTGTTCCTTCAAGCTGCTCAGAATATTCGAGAAGCTTTCGATAACCGGCGCATCCACGCCGAGAATTTGCGTCTCGTTGACGAACAGCTTCGCGTTTGGATCGGCTTCCTTCGCCTCCTTGAACCATTCGGCCGCAAACGCGTCGCCGTATTTATCGCGGATCAGATGGTTCAGAACCGGCTCGTTCAGCACATCCCAGTCCTGTACTCTATTTCTGAAATAACCGGCTGTTTCGTGGATATGATTCTCGATGCGTGTCGCCAGCTGTTCCTTATCCTCCAGCAAGCCGGGAATATCCGCCGGGAGTCTAGAAGCATTATCCCATAGCAGATTATGCCCGCGAATGGAGAAGCCATTTTGTCCCAGCCAATTATAGGCCTGAACCGCTTTGGCTTTGTCTGACTCCCACCAAGGCCACTTCATCTCGTTCTCCATCACGACGGAGTTGAAGTTTTCCTTCAGCTTCGCTCTGTATGTCTCAGCGTTCGCATCCGTGCCCATCAGCATGGAACTGTTCACCGCCGTGCCGAATTTGAACTCATGGTTTGTCATAGCCACATGGACGTTTGCCCCTTCTATAGGACTTCCCTGTTCATCGGTAACGGTAACGCCAATATCCCCTTTGCGATATTGTTCGATGCGCTGCTCGGCTTCGGCACGCCACGGGGCGTCGTCCTCCATGCCCTCGTACGTAACGGGCGTGCTTGGCAGCTCTTCAAAAGTAACCGCTTTCATAAAGTTGATGAGCTTCAGATCGGCAACCTCTATCACTTGCGGCTTGTAACCGAGACGCAGCGTCACATGCGACTCGCCGGCCGGCATATCAACCGCAGCCTTGATTGGGACAATGAACTTTTTCCATTGCACCGGAATGGCAACCGTCTCCGTCAGCGACTTCTCCCACGTTCCCGTCTTCTCCAGCACAAGCGACATCTGCCCCTCGCCTGTCTCTACCGTCGAACTAACGGTTCTCGCATAAAAAGTTGCCAGCAGGACATCATCCTTGGCAATCGCTCCTTCTATGGGCAGCTCGTACTGAAATAAATACGTGCTTGTCGGCTGCTTTACGGTCTTGAACCGGAGCGCTTTCGTAAAATCCTGACCGTCAACGGTTACGCTCTCCATGGAGCCATAAGCTGCCGCTTCCGGATTCAACATTGCGCCGGGCTTCTCCAAATGATCGATCAATACCTGACTTCCTTGAATAGCTCCCAGTTCTTCTTCAGTCCACACTTTGGCATAAGCCCGTCCGGCAAATACCGGCATCGCAAGCAGCGTGCAGACCAGCATGGCGGATATCCACCGAAAAACGCGATGACGCATGTTGTTCACCCTTTCCAAGTGTGCTCCCTCCCCCGGAGTTCATGTCCGAAAGAGGGAGCCTTTAGCTTATTTACGGTTTGCGTTATACCAATCCGTCATTTCCTTGATCGCTTGGTCGCCGCCTTGCTTTTTCCAGCTGGCCACAAATTCGTCGAAGTAATCGAGCGGTTTTTCGCCCAGCACGATTTTGGCGGCCGCCTCTTGGAACAAGCTTCCCTGATAGGACAGCTCTGCGTTTTTCGTAATCGCTTCGGATGGAGCCATACCCGCAGTCGGGTTGGTGATCCCTTCGTTGCGCGACGTTTCAATCGTCTGAATCAGCTTTGTGTAAGCAGCATCGTTATTGATTTTCACTTTCTGCGCAGCATCGTTAAATCCGTGCAGCGTAAATACCGCTTGGCGCCATTTGACGTCCTTGTCGGCATCGGCATTATACTTCAGCTCGCTGCCTTCCTTCGTGTAGGTCTCGCCCTCGATGCCCAGATCCGCGAACAGCTGCCCTTCGTCCGTAATCAGCCAGTCGAACATTTGGACGATCGCTTCCGGATTTTTGGCTTTGTTGCTGACGACAAAGGTTTTCAGCACCGGCTTCTCTACGCGGCCTACTTCTCCGTCATAACCAACGCCATGCGGAGTCGGAATCGCTACGACATCCGGATTTTTGCCAGGCAGCAGCGTTGTCAGCTCCTTCTGCCACGAATCCCATACGCCAAACACGACATGATCCCACGATCCTACAAGATCGGATTTGATTTTCTGATCCCATGCCGCGCGGGTATTGGTCAGAAATTCCTTGTCGATCAGATTTTCTTTGTACATCGTGCTGAGCAAGCCAAGCGCCTGCTTCATATTCGGGGATACAAAGCCCGGCATAACCTGGCCATCGCTGAGCGTATTGGAATCCAGGTTTACGCCGTACATGCCGAGAATGTTATCCATCCATTCGAACTTCTCGCGGCTGGAGAACGGAATCTCATCCTTCTTGCCGTTGCCGTTCGGATCCTTGTCGCGGAATGCCCGGAGCATATCCAGGAATTCATCCGATGTTTTCGGCACCTGCAGATTCAGCTTATCCATCCAGTCCTTGCGAACGTAGATGACGCGTTCTGCCGGAGCATTGCCCTGCGCGACCTGCGGAATCGCGAGAATTTTACCGTTCAGCGTTACGGCGTCCCAAGCGGACTGCGGAATATTTTTGAGCAGATTCTGCCCGTATTTCTCCAGGTAAGGCTTTAGGTCAAGTGCCAGGTCATTGGTAACGAGCTCCGAGTTCTCGATCCCCCACACCATATGTACATCCGGAATCTCGCCGGAAGCGAATTTGAGACGAAGCTGCTCCATATAGTTCTCATGCGGTAAGAAGGTAATATCGAGATCGGTATTTGTCTTATTGGCCAAATATTTGACCGTTGGCAGATCCATCGATTTGCCAGGCGGAATCTGCTCGGCGTTATTGGATACGAACAGGCTGATCTTGGCAGGCGCTGCCGTTTTCTCGCCTGCGTTCGCCGAAGCCGACGGCGTGTTCGAAGCAGATGAGCTTGGCGTCTCTTTATTGTTGCCGCCGCATGCCGTAGTTGCTACCGCCAGCGCCGCAATACAGGCGACGGCAAGGCTTTTTCTGTAAACGATTTTCATAGAATATGACCCTCCTAAGTTTAATGAAACGGATTATTCCTATTTCAACCGGCCTTTCGCGGCACTCACCTCCTTACATGTTAACTTCTCTCTTAACCGCTTGCCCATTGCCAAATTATTCTTTTACCGAGCCGAGCAAGGCGCCTTTAATGAAATGCTTCTGCAGAAACGGGTAGATGATAATAACCGGCACCGTCGCTACGATAATCGTCGCCATTTGCAGTCCCTGCGGCGTCAGCTTGGAGGACAGCTCCAGCACCGATGAAGCTCCGCCTGCCGAATCCATGTCGAATTGCGAGATGAGATTATATAAGTACAGCTGCAGCGGCTGTTTCGCCGGATCCGTTACATAAAGGAGCGGACCCAGATAGTTGTTCCAGTGTCCCACCGCGTAGAACAGGATCAACGTAACGTTAATCGGCATGGATAGCGGCGTTACAATCCGCCAGAGGATCCCGTACTCCGACATCCCGTCCACTCTGGCCGCTTCGAACAGCTCTTCAGGAATAGAACGGAGGAACGTAATGCACAGCATCATGTTAAAAGCGCTTAAGGCGCCGGGAACGATAAGCGCCCATATGCTGTTAAGCAGATGCAATTCTTTGATCAAGAGATACATGGGCACCATCGGCGCCTGGAAAATCATCGTAAAAATAATGAACAGCAGAATAGGCTTCCGTCCGCCAAGCCAGGACTTGGACAGCGGGTATGACGTGAGCAGCGTCATGACCATATTGATGGTTGTTCCGACAATAACGATAACCGCCGTCACGCCGAACGATCGCCAGAATACGCGGTTATGGATGACAAAATCGTAATTGTCGAAGCTCAGCCCTACCGGCCACAAAAATACCTCCGAATGCGTGATCGCTTCATTGGAGCTGAGCGAACCGGCAATGACGTAAAGCAGCGGCACAACCACTGCCAAGCAGAAAAAGGCGAGCAAAATATAATTAAATGCGTCAAATGTGGCTTCGCCAAACGTACGTCTGATTCTCATGCTGCACCTCCTTAATAAATGCCTTCGCCGGTTGTCCATTTGCTGATCCGGTTAGCGACCACAAGCAAGACAAAGCCGATTAATGATTTGAACAGCCCGATCGCGGTCGTGATGCTGTATTGCCCTTGCAGAATGCCAACGCGATAGGTGTAGGTATCCAGCACGTCGCCGGTTTCGAATACGGCCGGATTCAGGAACTGATAGATTTGCTCGAAGCCGGAATCCAAGATATGACCGATCTTAAGCAGCAGCAAAATCATAATGGCCGGCAGCAGTCCTGGCAGCGAGATATGGAGAAACTGCTTGAACCGATTCGCGCCGTCGATTTTGGCCGCTTCGTAGAGCGAAGGGCTGATCCCGGCAAGCGCTGCAATAAAGATAATGGCGTTCCAACCCATCTCCTTCCAGATTCCCGACGTGATGATGATGGTTCGGAAGTAATCCGGCACTTGCAGGAAGGCGATGCCGTCTTCCGCTCTGCCGATCAGCTGGTTCACAAAGCCGTTTGTAGGAGACAGAAGCATGTAGGACAAGCCAAAGACAATGGTCCACGATAAAAAGTGAGGCAGGTACAAAACCGTTTGCACGATTCGTTTGTAGGCCATTTTCCGAACCTCGTTCAGCATAAGGGCCAGAAGGATCGGCAGCGGGAACGCAAAAACAACCTGGTACAAGCTGATAACCAGCGTGTTTCTCATCAGCCGACCGAAGTTCGGATACTCGAAAAGCTGCTGAAACCATTTGAAGCCAACCCAATCGCTGCCGGAGAAGCCTTTAAAAATATTGAAGTCCTGGAAGGCTATAAAGCTTCCGGCCAGCGGCAGGTACTTAAATACGAGAAAATAGAGAATACCCGGTATAAGCATCAGGTAAAAAGCCCGGTGGCGCTTTACGTAACGCCATATCCCTCTCTTGGGAACATCCGCTTGCCCGCCCGGTTTAGCAACCGTTGATATCGACATTTTTTTCACTCCATCGGTGTGGGATTCAATTCGTATCCTCATTATAGGATTGGCCTGGGGCACCAACAATGTGACCATAATTCGATTTACTGCAGTAATCGTTCGAACTATGGGATCGGAAAATAAAAAGGCTGAGCCCGGTTACAGGCCCAACCTATTTCTTCTATAAATTAACTTTTCACCGCGATACGCCCTTTGAAAAACAGCTCGGATGCTTCCGTCTCATCCAGCTCGCCGTCCAGGATCCGCTTCACGTCCTCCAACGTTTCGTACAGGGACAGCCATTCGCCCGCCTTATTCGTATAAGGCTCCGAGACGAAAAACGGCTGAGTCAGATAAGACTCCAGTCTCTCCCCCCGTTTATACAGCTGCGAATCGGACTCCGTTATTTTATCAAGCCCGTGCGTGGTGACAATTAATCGCAACTCTCTATAACGTCGAAGCAGCTTGCGCGCTCGTTGCTGCAACGCAAGATGCGCTGCATCCAAGTAATTGCCTTCCGAGATCGTCGAGGTGGAAGTGATAGGATCAATCGCCGGATACATGCCTCGGCTGATCAAATCCGAATCGAATCGCCATAACGTATCGAGCGGCCCGTAAGCTTCGGCAGCCGAATCGTCCGCAACCGCGTAAGCCATATCGACCAACGCGACCGTGATTGGTCTTGCACCCGCTTCCTTCAAGCTTTCCTTAAGCGAGAAAAGCTCCCCGCTTAATACGGTGCTGCGGTCAACGCCCAGCAAAATATCCTTCTCTTCGCGAAGCTTAACGATCTGCTTGTATATGTCATCCCTTGTTGCAAGCACATATTCGGATTGTTCTTTAACATGGCTAATGCCCGGAGCATCGGTACCCGGATCCCAAAAAATCGTCGTATAACCCCTTTTGTTCATACGGTGCATAAATTCGGCTAACAAAACAAGCTGCCCCATATTGGGTCTGGCTACAAAACCAACCGTTCCGCCCCGCACAACCGGTACGAGCAAATCCAGCGCTTTGATTCCGGTTTCGATCATCCTCATCCCGCTCCCTCGAATAATGAGTTCATCAAGACTACAACCTGCTAATGCGGCTAAAGCAACCAGTGTGCGAACTTCCGCACGGCCAACGGGTATTTTCCCCGTACAGAGATTGGAGACGGTGGCTGCCCGAAGACCAGCTGTCCGTGCGGCAGAAGTAAGATTGGGTACGCGACGACGCAATAGCGGAACGTTAAGCTGTAACTCTTCCTCCATTTTTTAGCACCTCCTTACTTTATATAGTAATCACAATTACTCTAAAGCGCAATCTATATTTGTAAAAAAATGTGAACGGGGATTGAATACCCTAATCTACCAACTTCCTATTTTTAACAAGAAATTTGTCACTTTTTATGCTACGATAAAGTTTGAATAAGTAAATTAACTCTAGTATTGGAGGCGCTTTCGGAGATGAGTCAAGAACAAGTAGCTGAAGGGTATTTTGGAGAATTCGGCGGCAGCTTTGTCCCGCCTGAGCTGAAGGAAGTGCTGGACTACTTAAGCGCGCAATTCAACAAGTTCAAGGATGATCCGGAATTTAAGGAAGAACTGGACTACTATCTGAAGGAATATGTCGGCCGCGAAAACCCTCTGACTTACGCCGAACAGCTGACGAACGCTTGGGGCGGCGCAAAAATCTACCTGAAGCGCGAGGACTTGAATCATACCGGCGCTCACAAAATCAATAACGTGGTAGGCCAGATCCTGCTCGCCAAACGGATGGGCGCAAAACGCGTCATTGCCGAGACGGGCGCGGGCCAGCATGGCGTTGCAACGGCAACCGCCTGCGCGATGTTTAATATGGACTGCGTCATCTATATGGGCGCGGAGGATACGCGCCGTCAAGCGCTGAACGTATTCCGGATGGAGCTGCTTGGCGCTACCGTCGTGCCGGTAGACAAAGGTCAAGGCCGCCTGAAGGATGCCGTTGACGAAGCGCTGAACGATCTGGTTGCCAACTACAAAAACACGTTCTACCTCCTGGGTTCGGCCGTAGGCCCGCATCCGTTCCCAACGATGGTTAAGCACTTCCAATCGATCATCAGCGAAGAATCAAAGCGTCAGATTCTGGCCAAGGAAGGCCGTCTTCCGGATGCCGTTATCGCCTGCGCCGGCGGCGGCAGCAATGCAATTGGCGCTTTCGCCCATTACATCGACGAGCCTTCCGTACGCCTGATCGGCGTGGAACCGGATCAAGCGCCAACCTTGACCGAAGGCGTGCCCGGCATCATTCACGGCTTCAAATGTCTCGTGCTGCTTGATGAAGAAGGCAATCCTAGAAAAACGTACTCTATCGCGGCCGGCCTCGATTATCCGGGTATCGGACCGGAGCACAGCCATCTGAAAGTCAGCGGCCGTGCCGAATACGTTACCGTAAGCAACGATGAAGTGCTTGCAGCATTCCAGGAGCTGTCTCGTACGGAGGGCATTATCCCTGCGCTTGAAAGCGCCCATGCGGTTGCCCACGCGAAAAAGCTCGCTCCAACGATGAGCAAGGACGAAATCATCATTATCAATCTGTCCGGCCGCGGCGATAAAGACGTGGAGCAAGTATTCCACATGCTTCATAAATAGCGTTTAACTGCAGCTTCTGCCTCTTGGGCGGGGCTGCCTTTTTTTTGACTGCCCGGAAGCGTATACTTGAAATAGACTTTTATGGTCTGCAGTTACAGCGTTGTTCGTGTAATAATTTCTTTTTGGGAGGTACATAAAACGTATGAGTTATGAAACGTATTTTTCGGAACGTAGAGAGCAGCAGCTGGAGGAGCTTAAAGAATTTTTGAGAATTCCAAGCATTTCGGCGCTGTCTGAGCATAAGCAGGACATGATCAAAGCTGCCGAGTGGGTGGCAGGCAAGCTCGAGGCCGCTGGCCTTGAGAACGTAAAGATTCATCAGACGGCCGGACATCCGATCGTATATGCCGATCATCTTCATGCGCCGGGCAAACCAACGGTCCTTGTCTACGGCCATTATGACGTACAGCCGGTCGATCCGCTTAATCTGTGGGAGACGCCGCCGTTTGAACCAACGGAACGTGACGGCAAGCTGTATGCGCGCGGGGCAACGGACGATAAAGGGCAGGTATTCCTGCATATCAAAGCCGTTGAAGCCTTACTCAAGCAAGAACAGCAGCTTCCGGTAAACGTGAAGTTCTGCATCGAAGGCGAAGAAGAAATTTCGAGCCCTAGCCTGCTGACCTTCTTGAATGAGAAGCAAGAGCTCCTCGCAACGGATGCCGTGCTTATCTCGGATACATCCCTTATTGAAAAAGGCAAACCTGCCATCTCGACGGGACTGCGCGGTCTTTGCTCGCTTGAGCTGACCATTAACGCTTCGAATACGGACCTGCACTCGGGTACATACGGCGGCGGCGTTCCAAATGCGCTCCATGCCATGGTTGAACTGCTTGCTTCTCTGCATGACAAGCAAGGCCGCATTACGGTGGAAGGCTTCTACGAAGGCGTTCCCGAGCTGACGGCAGCTATGCATGAAGAGTTCGAGAAACAGAAATTCAACGAAGAGCAGCTGAAGAAAACGCTTGGACTCGGCAACTTGTACGGAGAAGAAGGCTATACGTTTGTGGAGCGCACCGGCGCCCGTCCAACGCTGGAGCTGAACGGCGTATGGGGCGGCTTCCAGGGCGAAGGCACCAAGACCGTGATTCCGAAGGAAGCGCATGCGAAGATCACCTGCCGCCTGGTTGGCCAACAGGATCCGCAGCGCATTCTGGATGCCATCATCGCGCATCTTCATGCGAATGTGCAGCAAGGCGTGAAGTTAACTGTGAAGCCGGGCGAAAAAGCGCGCGCCTTCGATATGGATCCGTCGATCCCGCTTTTGCAAACGGCAGCGGACGCATACGAAGCGGTATACGGCACACGCGCGTTGTTCACCAAGGACGGCGGTTCGATCCCGATCGTGGAGACCTTCTCCCGCCAACTGTCAGCTCCTGTTATCATGATGGGCTTTGGCTTGCCGGACGAGAATCTCCATGCTCCTAACGAGCACTTCAATCTCGAGAACTTCGACAAAGGCTTGCTGACAATCGTGGAGTTTTTGAAAAGAGTTTAACTAGACATAGGGGTAAATGATGAATCCCTTAACCTTTATCGGAGCCTTTGGCGTGCTTATCGCCTTGCTCCAGCTTACAATCCCTGACGTTCTCTTGAGTCTCAAACCGTTTGGTGTCAGAACGAAAGAAGCCGTAAAAGCCGGAGGGTTTATAACCCTCCCGGCCGGTATTGTAATGATCATTGTAAGTCTGGTTATGTAGCCGGGAGACACTCTCTACATTGTACAAATTACAGGATCTTTCAGGTAAATGAGCAGTTATGGGGCAATATGTTGCACGAAGTGCAGCATATTGCGCTGAATTGGCCTTTATTGGTCGTCTTTGCCTTCATATCCTGCATTACGTGCAGGATATGGCCAGCGAATGGGGTTATCCGTGTCATTATGCTGTAAATCGTGCAATGTAATTGGCAATATACAAAAAAGCAGTCCGCATGGGCTGCTTTTTTGTATCTATTAAAACGCCGGAAGCGCGATATCGCTGTAATTGTCCTCGAGGAATTTTTTCACCTCTGGGCCGGTCATCCGCTCTGCCAGCTTCTGAATCGCCGGGGAGTTTACGTTGTCCTCGCGCGCGACCAAAGTAATAACGAAGTCGGAGTCGCTGCCTTCTTTGATTAGGGCGTCCTTCTTAGGCGTCAGACCAAGCGGCTTCGCGTAAGCCGGCGTCATGAGCACCATGTCTACGTCATCAATGACGCGGGCAAGCATAAGCAGGTCCACTTCTTTGAATTTATACTTATGCGGATTGTCTACGATATCGGCTTGCGTGGCTTTAATGCCTACTCCCTCTTTCAGCTTGAGCAGGCCGTTGTTCTCCATCATGACTAGCGAGCGTCCGATATTGGACGGATCGTTGGCAATCGCGATGGTTGCTCCATCCGGCAGATCTTCGATTTTTTTATACTTTTTCGAGTAACCGCCGTATACCGCATTATAGATCGCTTTAACCGGTACCAGGTTAGCCTTGTTAGTTGCGTTGAAATCGTTCATATACGGAACGTGCTGGAAGAAGTTCGCGTCAACCTCTTTATGCTGAAGAGCCGTGTTCGGCTGTACGTTATCCGACAGCGTTACAATCTCCAGATTAATGCCGTCCTGCTTCAAGAGAGGCTTCACCAGCTCCAGAATCTCGCTCATCGGCGGGATTAGAACCGCTACCTTCAGGTTCACTTCCTGACCGGCTTTTCCTTCGTTAGTTGCCTGATTATCCTGCTTGTCTGGCTTATTATTTTGACCGCATCCCGTGACAACCGCCACTAGGAGTGCGAGCATGACGAGCCCGATTAATTTACTTCTCACGATCCATTCCTCCCGTTTATATCCGGCTGGCTTTATTATCTCTCTCTGCCATATTTGGCAATCAGCCGTCTGTAAGACCCAAGTCTAAGCGAGTCCTATTCATAAATCAATCTAGAGATTCGCTCGCACTGTTCGCAATTTGGAATATGAAATATAATTGAATAAAAACACGACTTCTTAGCTTATGCTTAGTCCCGTCAGGCTTGGAATGGAGGAACCTGCAATGTCATTTACTGCACAAGAACTCGAATTATTAAATCGCCAGCTCCCGGTATGGGTAGAGGCGAGCAAAGTCCGTTCCGCCTACGGCAAGACGGCCTCCTATATTCCGGAGCTGGCCAAAGCTCCCCAGCATGCGCTTGGCATCCATTTGATCGATACAAGCGGACAAGCGGTTTCGGCAGGCGACTGCGGCCTGGCTTTTACGATGCAAAGTATCTCTAAGGTGTTTACGCTTATTCTCGCCCTCATGGACAACGGAGAAGAAGCCGTCTTTCAAAAGGTCGGCATGGAGCCAACCGGTGATAACTTTAATTCCATGCTGAAGCTGGAGCTTGTCCGGCCCGGCATCCCGTTCAATCCGCTTATTAACGCAGGCGCTATCGCCATTTCTTCCTTGATTCACGGTCGGAACTCGGTTGAGAAGTCCTCACGCATTCTCTCCTTCTTCCAGTCTCTTGCGAGTAACGATACGTTAACGTACGACATGGACGTATGCAAATCGGAATCCGATACCGCCAATCTGAACCGTTCAATGGCCTATTTGCTGAAGGATAACGGCGTTCTGGAGGGACAAGTCGAAGACGTGCTTGATGTCTACTTCCATCATTGCTCGATCCAGGTTACCTGCAGCGACTTGGCCCGAATGGCCCTTGTCCTTGCTAACAACGGTACCGATCCGGTAACAGGCGCCTCCCTCATCCCCCGCCGGTATGTGCAGATCGCGAAGACTTTTATGATTACCTGCGGGATGTACAACGCATCCGGTGAATTCGCCATCCAGGTAGGGCTTCCCGCAAAAAGCGGCGTTTCCGGCGGAATTCTGACGATGGTACCGGGAAGGCTTGGCATCGGGGTAATTGGTCCGGCCCTTAACACCAAAGGTAACAGCATCGCCGGCGTCCATCTGCTTGAGACCCTTTCCCGCGAATTGGATTGGAGTTTGTTCTAAGCGTGTTGGAGAAGTTCTCAACCAGATAAGACCCTATAAGGGTCTTATTGGGCTGTTTAAGGCTGTTACTGGAGTTAGACTGTTTAGTGGACACGACTTAAGGAACACCCTTTATAATAGACACAACAATGAAAAAGAGGTGTGGACCGTGGGAGATGTCCGTGAAAGCTATGACAAAGAATTTAAACGTAATACGATCCAGCATATGGAGTCGACGGGTAAGAAACCAATCGAGATCGCAAGGGAATTAGGAATCCCTAAAAGTACCTTAACCCGCTGGATCAAACAGTATGGTAGTGGTGCCGTAAAGGAACAATCCCAAGTGTTTATCGATTATGAGCGGCTTAAAAAACTGGAGCAAGCCAATAAGGATCTCCAAGAGGAGAATGAAATCTTAAAAAAAGCGATGCACTTCTTCACAAAGGAACGGGACTAATTTTTAAGTTCATTTACAAACACCGCTTGAAGTTCCGAATCCAGAAGATGTGCCGTGTTTTAAAAGTGTCCAAAAGCGGTTACTACCAATGGTTGAATCGTAAGCCAAGTGCGAGAGAACTGGAGCGCCAGAAACGCAGACGTCGCATTCAGCATTACTTTAACCACTTCAAGCGCCGTGCGGGCAGTCGACCCATCACAGCCGCTCTACGTGAAGAAGGGCATAATGGTCTTCCAAGACCGTAGAGCGCTGCATGAAAGCAATGGGCCTGAAGTCGATTGTAGCCCGAAAATACAAAGCAACGACAAACTCGAATCAAAGCCTGCCGGTACACGATAATACCCTAAACCAGGAATTTAACGTATTGGCGCCAAACAAGGTTTGGGTAACGGACATTACGTACATTGCAACCCGTGAAGGCTGGTTGTATTTAGCAGTGTTATGGACCTCTTCTCCCGCAAGATCGTAGGATGGAGTCTAGGCTCGCGGATGACAAGGGAATTAGTGATCGATGCGTTAGACCAGGCTTACGAGCGGCGCAAACCTGAACCAGGCTTAATCCACCATTCTGATCGTGGTTCCCAGTATGCCAGTTTGGATTACCAAGAGAAGCTTAAACAGTACAAAATGATAGGCAGCATGAGTCGCAAAGGCAATTGTTATGACAATGCCTGCATCGAGTCTTTTCACAGCACACTAAAGAAAGAGCTCGTTTACCAAACGACATTCCACACGAGGGCGCAAGCGATAGAGGCGCTTAATAGCTATATAGCGTTCGACTACAACCGACTTCGCTTACATTCTTCATTGGGTTACAAATCCGCCCATCGTTTTGAGCAATTGTATGACCAGAAATCTGCCGTTTAATCCCAACCTTAAGGTCCCTTAGAGACCTTAACTCCCGGATAACCAGCACGTACTGCCTGTTTGGGACTTCTTCCTGCTCACTTAAGGTCCCTAAAGGACCTTAAGCACCCTGTAGTGTGGCTTTTCACCAACCTTAAGGTCCCTTAGAGACCTTAACTCCCGGATAACCAGCACGTACTGCCTGTTTGGGGCTTCTTCCTGCTCACTTAAGGTCCCTAAAGGGCCTTAAGCACTCTTTGGGGTGGCTTTTTTGCAAGCTTAAGGCCCCTTAGGGACCTTAACTCCCGGATAAACAGCACTTACTGCCCGTTTGGGGCACCAACCTGCTCACTTAAGGTCCCTAAAGGGCCTTAAGCACCCTTTGGGGTGGCTTTTTTGCAAGCTTAAGTTCCTTCAGGGACCTTAAGCCAAAAATAAAAGGGATGTACGCAGCCCCGAGTCCCAGACTCGGCTCCGTACATCCCTATCTACTTAAAGCTCCCGCATAAATTCATCAATATCTTTATCCGCTTTGGACTGATTACACTCATTGCAGGCGCAT
This sequence comes from Paenibacillus sp. MMO-58, assembly GCF_037146255.1. Classification (NCBI taxonomy): domain Bacteria; kingdom Bacillati; phylum Bacillota; class Bacilli; order Caryophanales; family Paenibacillaceae; genus Paenibacillus; species Paenibacillus sp. MMO-58. Next base: position 85,657 of record NZ_JBBCVY010000005.1, on the reverse strand, counting down.
ACGCAATTATCCGGCGTGGTATGGCCGCCTTTTGCCCGCGGCAGCATATGGTCGATGGTATCGCCGTATTGTCCGCAGAAATGGCAGGTGTAATTGTCTCTTGTCAGGATATAGCTCCGGAAATCCTTGTTACTGAACAAACGCCGGATTGTAGTCCGGTTCACAACAACCGCAGCCCGCTCCTTCACGAGAGTAACCGCAAGCTCCAGCTCAATCTCCTGGTGCCAGCGCCGTCCTTTATCGGTCTTGCCGCGCATCCAGACCGTTCCTTTTCGTGTCGTCCGCAGCAGACTGGCATCCGACGGCGAATAATTCGCCGGCAGCGGGCTGGGACGATATTTCCCGCCAGCTCCGGCAGTCCGTGCCGGAGCTTTGGACGGTCTAGGCCGCTTTGGCGCCACAGCAGGAACAGCTGCTGCAGCGGGCTCTGAAGCAACAGCCGGCACAACAACCGGTTCAGCTTGGCTTGCCGGCAAGGCCGCAACCGCATCGGGCATCGCAGCCAACGGCGAAACCATCTTGCTCGCTGCCTCTTGATTAGCAGCAGATACCGTAACCGGCACGGTAATCCGGCTTCTTGTTTTCCGGCAGCTGCGGCAGGAACCGCGCCGCGAAGCCGGTCCTGAACGTCTGCCCGTACGGCGGAGAAAATCCGTCACCGGCTTTTGCTCCAGGCAATGCACGCATTGCTTATATTGGGTCGTTTGCAAGTTATCGGTCATCGGTAGTGCCGGGTGTTCTAGCACCCGTCTTTCACCCCATTACCCTTTATAATTACAGCTTCATCCGATAGATCGGTTTATTCTCCAGTCCGCGGACAACCGGCGTCCATGGCTCGCTTTCCGGAGTTGTCTGGAGGGTATCCTCGACCATTTGAAGCTTGGCGTCCATCGCATCGATATGATGCAGCGCCACGGCTTCCGCCGTTTGCGGCTGAACAGGACTCCCCCACTCTCCCAGATTATGATGAGACAGCACCATATGCTGCAATCCCAGCACTTTTTCCGAATCCAAATGAATATTGCAGCGGATGGCCGCCTCCGTAATCCAAGTCGATGCCAGCGAAATATGTCCCATCAGCTTACCCGAAAGGCTGTAGTCGGATACGATGCCTAGCTGCGCGATCATCTCCTCGGGCTTGGCGATATCATGAAGAATAATGCCGGCTTTAAGCAGATCCGGGTTCAGGAACGGCCGCTGCTTGCATAGAAATTCCCCGATCTCCAGCATTCTGGCCATATGATAAGCAAGTCCGGCAAAATAAGCATGATGATGCGTCTTGGCTGCCGGGTAATGCGTCAGCTTTTCCTCCACCTTCGTCACGCAATAAGTGACAATCGCCTTAATCTCCGTATCTTGAATACTGTCTTTCGCTTTATAAATCGTATCAATAAGTTCATTGGAAGCAACCGGCGCCGAACGGATAAAGTCTGTCAGCGTAATGCCGTCTGCCTCTACCGCCGGACGCATGCGCGAAATCTTGATTTGAAGCTTCTCGCGGTACAAATGGACATTCCCCTGAACCTTAACGAGTCCCATCGTGAAGAAGGTTTCTTTGTCCTGCGAAGAGACATCCCAGAACTTAGCCCCCAGCTGCCCCGTACTATCGGCTAGTACAATATCGAAGTAATCCTTTGGCGTTGTTGCATTGGTCTGTTTGACTTCCAGCTCTTTAAGCAAATAGAAGCCGGTAAAATCGTCCTGATTGCGAAGATCTTTAATTTGCGTCATTCGTGTTCCTCTCTCCAGCTGCCCACAACACTTGCGCAAAAGATGCCGTCGTTATGGGACACATGATGCTCCTATTATACTATGAAATGACGCGCTGCGGCGCGATAAAAGAAAGAGGCTGTCCGCCCGACATTGTCGGGTGCACAGCCTCTGCCTTTTATTACTCCAACGCTGTCGCCGGCGCCGAAGCTGCCGGTTCTTCAGGAGCCCCGGCTTCGCCGTTATCCTTATGCGCCTCCACAAATTCATGAGCCGCAAAAAGAATAGCAGCCGCTTCCGCACGGTTTACGATTTGCTGCGGGTGGAAATTGCCGTCCGCGTCAAGCGCAACGATCTTATACAGCAGCGCACGCTGGATCGTTCCCTGATAATCTACCGTAATATCCTTCTCATCCTGGATGTTGATGTACATCTTAATCAGCGGATATTGGCCGGTTTTTTCAAGGGCCTGAACCAGATAATGCGCGAATTGCTCTCTGGTCAGCGGCTTATTCGGATCGATGTCAGCCGGCAGATCAAGTCCGTTATAATGCGCGATGACGAAGCTTTCCGCGTACCAGGCATCATTTTTCACATGGGTGAAAAAGCCTTCAGCCGTAGGAGCTCGTTTGAAATCAATGGCAGCCAGGCTTAACTGCATCGTCCGGACGATCAGCTCAATCCCTTGCGCCCCGGTCAGGCTTTCTTCCGGATGGAACTCCGAAGTGGATACACCTTTCACTATGCCAAGCTCCTGGAGAGCTTCAATTTGCGCGCGGCTGCTAGTATTGGCGATATCCGTAAAGCTGGAATGATCGGCGGCAAGCGCCTGGCCGGATAACGCCCCGAAGAAAACAGCGGCGGAAATAGCCGCGGCAGTGATGCGTTTTTTCATAATCGTATGTCCTCCTTCATCCTCTAAGCTGTGATATTGAACAGCTGTTCAAAGTTATGGACGAAGGTCACGCGGGAAAGGTTGCTAGAAGCTGATTCCCTGCTTGCTCTTTTTCACGGCTGTCATCCTCATGTACAAATAAAGCAAGGCGAACCCGACCAGCCCGATTAACGCCATTCCCGTTCCGGTCCAATAGATGGACTTAGGCCCGACTTGCTGGAACAGATACCCGCCAAGAAATCCGGATGCGATTCCCGACAAACCGCCCCATGTCAGGGCATAGACCGCCTGCCCCGATGCCCGCAGCTCGCTGGGAACGAGCAGTGCCGTCAACTGCGTGCCGATATAGTAGAACGCCCCAAACGTCAGACAATGCAGCGCCTGGATAAAAATAATCTGCTCCGCGCTGCCCGCTCCCGCCATCAGGAACCAGCGAAGCGAATACAGCAGGCTGACGAGAATCAGGCAGCTGACCATCGTCCGGGCATGCTTGGACAAGTACCGGTCAAATAGCAGGAATACCGGAATTTCGAAGACGGAGGACAGGAAAGCCGACCAGCCCACAAGATCCGTATGCCCGCCAAGCTCCGTCATATACAATCCGATAAACGTTGTGTTCATCGAGTTCGGAATCGAGATCAGAAGCCCGATTACGAGAAACACGAGAAACACCCTGTTGCCCAGCATCTGCCGGTAATTTACGCCCTGGGCCGTCTTTGGAGCGGAGCCTCTTGGCAGGGTAAAAGCGAATCCGATCGCGATCAGCATCATAATCGTATAAACCAGCCATAACCGGCTGATGCCGATCTGCCCGAGAATCGGCCCCGTAACCAAAGCAAGTATCGCCCAGCCGCAGGATCCCCATAACCGAAAAGCCCCGAACTTGTGGCGAGTCCCTTCGATGCTGTTCAGGATAAGGCTGTTGCTCTGCGAGAACAAAGGCATCTGGAAAAAGAAAAACAGCAGCATGCAGCCAAATATAAACGTATACGAATCGCTTAAAAATACGAGCTGCATCGCGATAAGATTGCCGGCCAGCATCAGAATAAGGATTAGCCGGATATTGCGGGTCCGGTCACTCAAATAACCCCATAACGGGTTAGCAATAAGCGACACGATAGGGCCGCCTGCCATAAGCGCCCCGATTTTCAGCGGATAAATTCCGATCGACTGCAAATAAAGGGCAAAAAACGTGCTGTAGACCGCTATCGTTCCGTAACTGAAAAAATTGAACGCCTTAATAAAGTGAAAGCTTCTTCTTTCTGTTTTTCCTTCTATCTCGCTCATGTTGTCCATCACCGCTTTCTTTGCAGCCTAGACGGGAATAGCCGTTGAGCTTGACCGGGCAATTACTTCCTCCGCCGTCACTTCTCGGCCGAGCTCTTCCGATAAATATATACCCTCGCTGATCAGCATCGTACGCAGTGCAATTTCGGCTGTCGGCAGCAGCGGAACCCGTCCCTGCAGCGCCGCAATCCAGTGATGCTGCGAGGAGTCGTAAGCGTCTTCATTCCCGCGAAGCCGGTGCCAGCGCAAATCCATCATGTCCAGGTCAATCGTGCTGTCCATATCGATATCGCATACCGTGCTATGGTAGCTAAACGGCTGGGAGGCTTCGCCCGTCAGACCGTTAGGTAATCGGACACCACCCTCCGAGCCAAGAATGCTGCTTCCCTCAAAACCTCCCATATGAACCGACCAAGCTTCGATCAGATCTAGCGTTAAACCGCCCTTGAACCGGATAAAGCCGGTCGCCAGCTCCTCCACGTTAAACCCGCTGCTGTTCTTGCGTTCCTCCAGCATCGCCATTTCCTGATACACCTTGCCCGTGATGCGTTCTACTTCCGGATTGCCAAGCAGGTAGAGCAGCTGAGCCACATGATATACGCCCATATCGAGCAGAGCCCCTCCGGCAGCGGTTTCCTTGCGGGTGAAAAACGGCGTCCCGTAACCGTCCACAAAAGGACGATTTCTGCGGCGGAAGCCGGTAGAACGCGCATGATACAGCCTGCCAAGCTTGCCGCCGTCAATCAGCGTTTTGGCCGCTTTCGTATCCTTGCCGTACAGCGTAAACAGCTGAATATGCAGCAGCTTGCCAGTCTTCTCCGCCGCCTCCAGCATTCTTCTGCCGTCCTCGTAAGTACCGGCGATCGGCTTCTCGCAATATACATGCTTGCCGGCCTCGAGCGCGGCAATCGTCACGGGAGCATGGAAGTTATTGTGCAGGCAGACATCAACCGCAACGATATCCTCGCGCCCAATCAGCTCGCGGTAATCGGAGTACACATGCGGGATTCCGTATTGCTCGGCTACCCTTCTAGCTTCCGCTTCATTTACGTCGCATACCGCAATAATCTGGACGCCCGCGACCGAGCTGTACTTTTCGATATGCTGCTTGCCGATCTGGCCAACGCCAATAATCCCGATTTTCACCGTCTCCATTACCTTTCACTCCTTAAGTCAGCTTCGTCCGCAAGCAGCTTTTTCACCATGCCGAGCAGCCTCTCCGTCTCCAGATACTGCCGCTTAGGCGCGTTATATTCAATTCCCCAATAGCCCTTGTAACCGGCATCCTTCAACGTTGCAATCGTATTCAAAGCATCGCCGGAAACGGCGGTTTTTTCATCAAAATGGGTATGGTAGGCCCACGGCGCAACCAGCTTGTCGCCCTCTTCAGGGTCGGCTTTCCACCTTCCAAGATGGACAAGGAAGCCAAAGGCCGGGTGGTCGACCGCTTCGGCGATCCGTTTCATTTCGCGCGGCAGCAGCGATGCGCCCATATGATTCTCGGGACCGATGAGGAAACCGTTATCCGACGCAAATTGCGCAAACTCCCGGTACAGCCGGACCGTATAATCGAATTGCTCCTCCGTCATCGTCTCCACGTCATGATAGCTGCCGCCGGTATCAATCCGGACGGTCTTCGCGCCGAGAATGACCGATGCGCGCAAATGCGCAAGCGCGTTATCATAAAGCCGTTTTCGCACCTCAGGGTCCGGATCCCATAGATGAGCGCCGTCGACGGCGAAGTTAACCACCGACATTTCCTTTTCGTCCAATGCCTCGCGGATTTTTCGGATATAGCTTTCCTCTGCAAGCTGATAGATCGGCCCCGTGCTGCGGTCTATAAAGAAGCCGTTCCACAGATCGGCGACATCCAGCTTGTAGCGGTATTTGACCGTTTCCAAATAGCCAAATACATCCATTTTTCCTTCCAGATACGTGTTGTTAAACGAATAGCCTCCAATTGATACGTTCACGATTCCTCACTCCCGCAGATCAATATGTCCATCCTCTTCCATTATAGGGCTTGAACAGCGCGAAATAGGGATATTTTTAGCGGCCGGCGGGGTAAATTTCTATTCGTGGATAACGCATGAAGAAGGATCGTTCTCGAATTTGAATGCCTTTAAAAGGAAAAGGCAGCTTTCTGCGGCGCTCGGGTGTTGGATATTGCCAATATGAGCATAATAAGAAGGAAAAATGCCGCCCGCCAAGCCGAATCAATCTATATTCAAGATAATAATGATACATATTCGTTATTTAAGTTTTAAGGCCTGTTTATACTATAATGGATGCATAAGTAAGTTCTAATTTCCGTCCCTTTGAACTTCAAAATCCTAGACGGAGGTATCTGTCGATGTCATCTGGCAATTTACACAAGCAAGATCCTTGGGCTTCTTATTACGGGCCCAACCTTGGTTACGTCCAAGAACAATACGAACTGTTTAAGCAAAACCCTGAATCCGTCGTAGCCGAGTATCGCGAGCTGTTCGAGCAATATGGCGAACCGCCTCAATACGCGGGCCACACGGCAGCACCAATCGTAACCGCGCAAGCTTCCGGCGGCGCGGCCATCGATGCCAAAGTCCTTCAAAACCTAGTAGCGGCTGGTAAGCTTGTATGGAACATACGCGCTTTCGGCCATTTAGCTGCGGATATCGACCCGCTCGGTATCAGTCCTAAGGTAAGCACCAACATGCTGGAACTTGAAACATACGGCCTTACTGAGGCTGATCTCGCTGCCCTTCCGGCAGAGCTTGTCTGGACGAAAGCTCCCGCTGACGTGAAGAACGGCTGGGACGCGATCGAGAAGCTTCGCAAAGCTTACACCGGAACAATCGCTTACGAGTTCAGCCACGTTCATAACGAAGAAGAACGCGCATGGCTGAAGCAACGCGTAGAGAAAGAAAATCCGGGAACCAAGCTGAATACGGAAGAACGCAAGAAGGTTCTGACGAAGCTGTTCGAAGCCGAACAATTCGAAGATTTCCTGCAGCGCACATTCGTTGGCCAAAAACGTTTCTCGGTTGAAGGCAACGACGTTCTCGTGGCACTCGTTGACGAGATGGTTCATGAGCTGTCCAATGACGGCGTTAAACATATTCTGATGGGCATGGCTCACCGCGGCCGCCTGAACATTCTGGCGCATGTGCTTGGCAAGCCTTACAGCAAGATTTTCTCCGAGTTCCATCATGCGTCCAACAAAAAAATGAGTCCGTCCGAAGGCTCCATCGGAATCAATTACGGCTGGACCGGCGACGTGAAATATCACCTTGGCGCCAACCGCTCGATCGGTACGGGCGAAACGGTTAAGACACGCATCTCGCTTGCGAACAATCCGAGTCACCTCGAGTACGTGAACCCGGTTGTCGACGGCTTCACACGCGCAGCGCAGGATGACCGTACGGCTCCCGGCTATCCGAAGCAGAACACGGATCTCGCCGCAGCCATCATTATGCACGGCGACGCCGCTTTCCCCGGCGAAGGCATCGTGGCGGAGACCATGAACCTGTCGCAGCTTAACGGCTACGCGCATGGCGGTACGCTTCATATTATCGTCAACAACAAAATCGGCTTCACTACGGAGAGCCACGATTCCCGTTCAACGCATTACGCAAGCGACGTTGCGAAAGGCTACGAAATTCCTATCGTTCACGTCAATGCCGATGACCCGGATGCGGTAATCGCAGCGGCTCGCATGGCAAGCGAATACCGTACGAAGTTCAAAAAGGATTTCCTGATCGACCTGATCGGCTACCGTAAATACGGTCACAACGAAACGGACGATCCGGAAACAACGCAACCCACGATTTATAAAAAGGTAAAAGCACATCCGACGGTAAGCCGTATCTTTACGGACAAACTGATTGCGGAAGGCGCGATTACCGAGCAAGAAGCAGAAGGCCTGAAGCAAGAAGTTATCGGCCGTCTGAAAGCAGCTTACGAGGAAATGAAGAGCCGCGAGGGCCAAGAGCCGGTTCATCAGACGCAAGGCCTGCCAAACGATTTGGCAACAGGCGAAGCGGTAGCTCCTATTTCGGTTGAAACTCTTCGCGAGATCAACGCCAACCTGCTGAAATGGCCGGAAAACTTCACGGTTTATCCGAAGCTGCAACGCATCTTGGAACGCCGCGCAACGGCCGTGAACGACGGTGAGAAATTGGACTGGGGCCACGCCGAGACGCTTGCGTTCGCATCGATTCTGGCGGAAGGCAAGCCAATCCGCCTCAGCGGTCAGGACGTAGAACGCGCAACGTTCGCGCACCGAAACCTGGTGCTGCATGATGCCGAGACTGGCGATACGTTCTGCCCTCTTCATCACCTGCCTGAAGCGAAAGCATCGTTTGCGATTCATAACAGTCCGCTCTCCGAAGCAGCTGTACTTGGCTTCGAATACGGCTACAACGTACACGCTCCGGAGACCATGGTTATCTGGGAAGCGCAGTACGGCGACTTCACTAACGTTGCGCAAGTATTGATCGACCAGTTCATTTCCGCCGGCCGTGCAAAATGGCAGCAAAAATCGAGCCTGATCATGATGCTTCCGCACGGTTACGAAGGTCAAGGTCCTGAGCACTCCAGCGCTCGTCTGGAACGCTTCCTGCAATTGTCCGCCGAAGAGAACTGGACGGTTGTGAACCTGTCCAGCGCAGCGAACTACTTCCACCTGCTTCGCCGCCAAGCTTCGATCACAGAGAACGATGCCGCTCGTCCGCTGATCATCATGGCACCGAAGAGCTTGATTCGTAACCCTCGCGTAGCCGCGGAAATTTCCGAGCTGAGCAACGGTTCGTTTAAACCGGTTATCGAGCAAAAAGGTCTTGGCGCTAAACCAGACCGCGTAGAACGTCTCGTTCTCGCGACTGGCAAAATGGCCATTGATATTGAAGAAGCGATCGAGAAAAACGGCGATCAAGAGCTGGATTGGCTGCATGTCGTACGCGTCGAGCAGTTGTATCCTTTCCCTGAGAAAGAAATCGCAGCGATTATCGAACGCCTGCCGAATCTGAAGGAAATCGTCTGGGTACAAGAAGAGCCGCAAAACATGGGTTCGTGGTTCTACATGGAACCTCGTCTGCGCAAAATCGCGCCAGCCGCTGCAAGCGTAAGCTACATCGGCCGTCCTGAGCGCTCGAGTACGGCAAGCGGCTTCCAGCAAGTACACAGCTTCGAGCAGCAGCACATTTTATTGCAAACTTTAAAATACAGTCCGTCGTTGACATATAACACAGGGAGGTAAGCTCACGTGCAACAAATTATAGTACCGGCAATGGGTGAATCGATTACGGAGGGCACAATCTCCAAATGGGTCGTTAAAGTAGGAGACGCCGTTAAACAAGGCGACGTGCTTCTTGAGCTTGAAACAGACAAAGTAAACATCGAAATCAGCGCTGAGCAAGACGGCGTTTTGCAAGAAATCGTGAAAAACGAAGGCGACACCGTTGAAATCGGTGAAGTTATCGGCACAATCGGAGCTGGGAGCGGTGCTGCCGCTCCGGCACCGGCTGCTCCAGCATCTGAAGCAGCGCCAGCACCGGCAGCCGCTCCGGCTCCTGCAGCTCCAGCTGCTGCTCCGGCTACAGCGGTAGCCGTTGCTCCGGCACCTGCGGCTGACAGCCACCTGAATGCTTCTCCTGCAGCACGCAAGCTTGCAAGAGAAAAAGGCATCGACATCAGCGAAGCGCAATCGACGCTTGGACGCGTTGAGCTTCGCCCTGCGGCTCCTGCACCTGCAGCAGCACCGGCGCCAGCTGCAAAAGCGGCTCAACCGGAATTTACATCGAACAAGCCTTACACTCGTACGAAAATGTCCCGCCGCCGCGCGACAATCGCTAACCGTCTCGTTGAAGCACAGCATACAGCAGCTATGCTGACTACGTTCAACGAAGTTGATATGACAGCGATCATGGACGTTCGTAAACGCCGTAAGCAATCGTTCCTGGACAAACACGAAGTTGGTCTTGGCTTCATGTCCTTCTTCACGAAAGCAGTTGTTGGCGCATTGAAAGAGTTCCCTAATTTGAATGCTGAAATCAACAACGGCGATATCATTGCCAAACAATATTACGATATCGGCATCGCCGTATCGGCTAAAGAAGGTCTGGTTGTTCCGGTCGTTCGTGACGCGGACCGCCTGAGCTTCGCGGAAATCGAGAAGTCGATCGTATCCCTGGCTAAAAAAGCACGCGACAACTCGCTGGCGCTGGATGAGCTGCAAGGCGGTACATTCACGATCACTAACGGTGGTACATTCGGATCGCTCTTGTCGACTCCAATCCTGAACGCTCCGCAAGTCGGCATTCTGGGTATGCACAAAATCCAGCTTCGTCCGGTAGCGATCGACGCAGAACGTTCGGAGAACCGTCCGATGATGTACATCGCCCTCACTTACGATCACCGTATCGTTGACGGCTCAGAAGCAGTACGCTTCCTTGTAAAAGTAAAAGAAATGCTTGAAGATCCGGAAACCCTTCTTTTGGAGGGCTAAAAAGGTGGGCTGTACCCTTGGGTACAGCTCATTTTTTATGGCTGATGCGGTGTGGCTCGCTTTTGGCCGTCGCTGCGTAAGTGAATATTCTTTCAATCGCTGTGCCTTTCGGGTTCCCTCAACAAGAGGTTTCAAGGTAGGAACCCGAAAGCCAAGGCGAGCGCTAACGCTTTTCAAGAACATTCACTTCCTCCGCGCCTACCCGGCTCGCCATCCAACCGAAAAGGGCTGAACCCAAGGCTAAAAGCCCATGGGTTCAGCCCTTTTTGCTGCCGCCTATGGTTCCTGGCTGACAGCCCAGGCACCATATCTTTAAAGAGACTGCATTTGCGCAGCTCGGCGAAATGCAAAAGTACATTTAAACGATTCGCTTGGCAGATCGTAAGCTCAACAAATTGCAAAAATGCAGGTAAATCCAGCCTAAGTATGCCTCATGGGCATAATGGGACAGATTATCCTGCATTTTTGCATCAGGGTAGATATTTTGCGCCGGTTAGCGCAAAACAACCTGCACTTCTGCATTTGATAAAAGGTTGTTGCTTGGCTAACCGGCCCAGCAACGACTAATAAAGAAAGGACTGCCGGGTCATCAGCAGTCCCCATACGGCCCCACCCCACAAGGGCGAGCGACTTTGGAGCGGAGAAAGTAAACGTTCTGGAGAAGCGGAGCGTTCGCCTTGCTTTTCCGGTTCCTACCTATACGACTCGTTCAGGGAACCGGAAAAGCACAGCGATCGGAAGAACATTTACTTTCGTAGCGACACCAAAATGCGAGCCCATCAGTCACTCCAGATAGTGGACACGGAAAATCATGTCCTGATTGTAGTTGCCGAAGCCTTTGCCGAACAACGTCAGGCCGCCGACATGGGCGGCGTTGTCTTCAACGGCGAGGCGGAATACCCACTGATTGCGGTTCAGGCCAATCTGGTCGATTCCGATATCGGAGATTTGCTGACCATCAATGAAGGTACCGTTTTTCTGGACGCGGATAATCTTGAGCAGACCGTACTGATTAACGAAGTCCTGCCACCAAGTTGGTGTGTATTTCCCTTTTACTGCTCCGTAATCACCGGGACTGGTCCACATGCCAATCCGAACGCCGTTAAGGCTAAATACGATGTCCGATGGCCAGTTCTCATTGTAACCCGGCGCCTCGGAGCTGATCTCCAGAACAATCTCGAGATCCTCGGGGTGCTGACCCGGCAGCAGATAATTCGGAATCCGGTACTCCACATACCCTTTGCCGAACCACAGTATGCCGGCATTCATCCGCTCCGGCTCGAGGAAATACCTCGGGTCATCGAATTGGCCAATTACCTTTTCCGTTGTTGCAATACCGCAGGTCGGATACACCTCAAATTCGGTATAATGGCCGACCGGTATACTGATCTCATGGGTTTTCTTTGGAGTAAAGCCGGGCTGCGGCAAATCAATCTGGATGCGAGAGGCCGCGATTTCGCAAATTTTATGCGTGCCACCCTGTTTTCTGACCATCTTCGTCTGAATAATTCCCGCCTGCTCGAGCTTTCGGACATGCATCGTCACGATGGCACTGCTCAGCCCAAGCGCGGCTGCCAGATCTTTGACATTCATCGGCTCAGCTGCACCGGCGAGAAGATCCAGAATATTTAATCGCACAGGACTAGCCAGCGCTTCATAAAGCGGAAGCCAGGCTTGATCGGTATCCGCTTTGATTAACATGTTTCACATCCTGTTACTGAAGTTTGATTCGAATGACGTTCCAAGAAGCTTTGCTAAGAGAAGCTTCAATCGTGCCGTTTTGTTCAAGCTTTGCGTTCCCGTTTGCGTGAGGCTTCACACGGTCCGGATTAGCCGCTGTATTAACGGCTTGAAGGTCATCATTCTCAAGGGCAATATGCTCGATTACGCGGAAGGAACCAAAGCTGCGAAGATCGATGTCAAACGTTCTCGCATTATCCAAATCGCGGTTTACGGCAAATACGGTTACTTCACCAAGCTCCTCATTATGAACGGCTACTGCCTCCACATATGGCACATCGGTGTAATCCTTGGAGTCGTACTTATCCGATTTGAGCAAAGGAACCAATACCGTGCCGCGTCCGAACAGGCTTGCATGCATGTACGGATAATAGATCGATTGCTTCCATGCAGCTCCGCCGTTCTCCGTCATAATTGGGGCAATAACGTTAACGAGCTGAGCAAGACATGCCATTTTCACCCGGTCGGCGCGTTTCAGCAGGCTGATCAGCATGCAGCCAACCACAAGCGCGTCCTCATGCGTATAAATATCCTCCAGCTGCGGCGGTGCGATGGACCACGGCTCGATCTTGCGGTCGCTCTCGTTGGAGTGGAACCATACATTCCATTCATCGAAGCTGAGGTTAATGTTTTTCTTGCTCCGCTTCTTCGCTTTCACATAGTCGGCTGTGGAAATAACCGTCTGAATAAAGGAATCCATTCCTAGCGATTGAGCGAGGAAGTTCTTCGTATCCTTGTCTCTATTTCCATAATACTGATGCAGCGAAATGTAATCAACGTTATCGTACGTCAGATCAAGCACGGTTGATTCCCAATCCGGGAAGGTTGGCATGCCAAGGCCCGAGCTGCCGCAGGCAACGAGCTCAATCGTTGGATCCACCCAGCGCATGATCTTAGCCGTTTCATTGGCAATGCGGCCGTATTCCACGGCTGTCTTTGCGCCAATCTGCCATGGGCCGTCCATCTCGTTGCCAAGGCACCAGGTTTTAATATTATGCGGGTCTTTGTAGCCATGCTTGATTCGAAGATCCGACCAGTAGGAGCCGGAAGCATGGTTGGAATACTCGATCAGATTGCGGGCTTCTTCCGGCCCACGGGTGCCGAGGTTAACAGCCATCATCGCCTCGGTGTTTGCTTTCTTGCACCAGTCCACAAACTCGTTAAAGCCTACTAGGTTCGGCTCGATTGTCCGCCATGCCAGCTCAAGACGCTTCGGACGGTCAGCAACCGGACCAACGCCGTCCTCCCAGTTGTAACCGGATACAAAGTTGCCGCCCGGGTAACGGACGATAGGTACGTCTAATCCTTTCACAAGCTCAAGCACGTCTGAACGGAAGCCCTGTTCGTCTGCGGACGGATGATCAGGCTCGTAAATGCCGCCGTATACCGCACGTCCCAAATGCTCAATAAAAGAACCATAAATTCGTTTATCTACTTCACCTACGATAAAATCTTTGTCAACGATCATCTTGGCACGGTTCGTCATTAAAGAATCACCTCGTGATAAATTTATAAATCAATATCTTTATTAAACATCAGCCGGTGAAATAATTCAATAACGAATTCTTATATATTTAAATTAATATATATATTAATCCAAATTAATAGTTTAAACCTGAAATACCCATTATTAAGAAGTTCTTTGTTGAGTCTGCAGCCGGTTTCGACTAAACTGGAATCAGCAGGTAATTTTTCGATATGGTTCGCCATTCTTGCAGGAGATGAACTACGCAATGCCCAGCAAAATTCGCTCATTCGACGATGCAGCCGGACATGTCCTACAGCTTTTGACCTCATTTCTTCATGTCGACACCCTCTTTATTGCGGTTCAGGAGGGCTCAAGCCACCGGATCGTAGGTGCTTATAACCGCAGAGACACCCTCGTACAAGCCGGAATGACTTTTCAATCCGATATCAGCGTAATTATCGGACAACGTTCCCACTATATTGTTCCGATAACAACAAGCGATTGCGTCGTTCATGGCGCTCTTTATCTAGTTGACCGGGATCCCTTGTCCCTCAACGAAGAGGAGCAGTCGTATCTGAATTCCCTAACCGCATTGCTTGGTTACACGATAGATTTGGAGTTCGCAACCGTTACCGACAGTTTAACCGGGTTGTACAATCGAAGGTTTCTGGACGAGCTGTTCCAGCGGAACATTGAGGCACCTCTAGGAGTCATGTTTATCGATCTGAATGACTTCAAGCAGATTAACGATCAATTCGGCCATGAGTTTGGAGACCTGTTGCTGATTGAAATCGCCAAACGCCTGAAGCAGCAAATCCGGCACAGTGACCGGATCGTTAGGTACGGAGGCGATGAGTTTATTATCTGCTTCCAGAATTTAAGCGAGGATAACGGCGTTCGGACGGTACACGACAAGATCAACGCTGCTTTCCTGGATCCGTTTCTTGTTCAGGGTAAGCCCATCAGCCTATCGGCCAGCATTGGCATTAGCTCCAATCAAGACCGGTATGCCAGTCTCAAGCAGCTGATTACGGATGCTGACCAAGCGATGTATCGAATGAAGCAGTTAAGAAAAAAACCTTGAAGGCAGCAGCGCCATACCTAGGCGCCGTACCTTCAAGGTTTTTTGTTTTGCTGCTAGCCGATAAGTCCGCCGAGCGCCGTCCAGATCCCGGTAATCAGGATCAGCCAAAGCGCGATTGTTTTGAACAGCTTGTCATTGAGCCTTCCAACCGCCTTGATCCCAACAATAACTCCGATAATAAGCGCCGGTACCGCCCAGCCAACCGTCTCCATAGACGTCTCGTTAAGCAGTCCTTCATACATATACGTCCCTATCGTAATGATATTCAGGATTAGGGCGTAAGCCGTAATGTTCGCCCGGAAGGTCATCTTGTCGAGGCCTTGGTTGGTTAAAAATAACGCCACCGGAGGCCCGCTCATCGAGATGCTTCCGTTCAAAAAGCCGCTTACCGCACCAACCGGCGCGTAAGCCAGCCGGCTGAGCGGAAAGCTTTTTCCGCTCAGCATCAGGATGGATACGACGGCCACAAGCAGACCGGCGCCAAGCTTCAGCGCATTCGCCGGAACATATAGCAAGGCATAGGTTCCAAGCGGTGCCGCGAGCAAACTTGCGGCCAGAAGCGGCCAAATCTGCCTGATCCGGATATGCTTCCGGCTGCTGTACAGCACGGCAATGTTGGTTAAGAGACTTAATACCACAACAACCGGGACAGCCTGCTGCATCGGCATCAGCTTCACGAGCAGCGGCATGGAGATTAGAGCAAATCCAAAGCTCGTCAATCCTTGCACAAAGCCTGCAAGCAGGACAATCATCAAAACAAATACGAGTTCATCAAGATGCATAACGGAATGAATACTCCTGATTCTATTTAAGCAAGCGATAGACGACTTCAGCTGCCTCCGCGCGTGTCATCGATGCTGCCGGGGCAAACCGGTCACCGCTTCGTCCTTTTAACAGCCCTTGCTCATAAGCCCATTGTACAGAAGGCATAGCCCAATCCGCAATCGACGGTGTGTCTAGGAACGGGAGCTCCTGGCCAGCAATAGAGGAAGCAGAGGCTACTTTATGGGAAATTTCATAGGCTTTGGCCAGCATAACGGCCATTTCTTGGCGTGTAATCGAGCCGTTAGGCACAAACAGCTCGGCCGAACGGCCTTTCACAAGACCTGCCTCATAAGCCGCGGATACAGCTTCGGCATACCAGGCGCCGGCCGGTACATCGTTAAAGCGCGAAGCTTGAGCGCCGGTGCCAGTAAGCTTTAAGGCGCGTGCAAGAATCGCTGTGAACTCGGCACGGCTGATCGAGCGGTCCGGTTCAAAGCTTGCCGCAGCTGTCCCATTAATAATCTGCTTCGCCGAAAGGGATTCGATCGCAAGTGCTGCCCAATGCGCGGAAGGCACATCCGTGTAGGATTTTTTCACTTCAAGCAAAGCGTAGCTGCTGAAATGCGCAACGTCTGCCTGCCATAAGCCATTTGCGAATTGCCCGCCAACATAATGGATAGATCCGTCTTCAGCGATATAATAGATGCCTGTCAATTCCGCGTTTCCGCTTTGTAATGCCTTCATGCGAAGAGTCAGCGGACTGTTGAACTTGGTCAACTTCTCCGCATTGCCGGACGCGTCGGTTACCGCCAACTCGAAGTTATAAACGGTGCCAAGCGCTCGGACATCCGCGCCGGTGCCGGCAAGCATTTTATCCGCAGCCTCCCCTGTCACGGGTACGAGGCTTAAAGTAATCTTGCTGCCCGCTTCCGTCTTCAGCTTGCCAAGCAGCTCGGTTACGACCGCCGAAGGAATAGTCAAGGACAGGTCTCCGGCAGACAAGGTAACTGGCCCTTTCTTCAATTGATCATACAGACCGGATGGTAAAACAGCCTGCGTTGTTCCCGTCGGCAACTCTACCGTATACCCGCCTTTGCCATCCGCAGCCAATTGGGAGGAAGTAACGGTAGCAACGCCGTTATTGTTATTGACGGATCCGCCGCTGCCGTTATTATCGCCTCCGGGAGGCAGATCTCCTGCTCTCACCAGCGCAATATCGTCCATGTAGCCCCATGCTCCCGCCGGAGCATCCACATCAATACCGATCGATACTTTGCCGTCCCGCACTTCAATTGTGCTGACCTTGTAGGAATGCCAATCATTCCAGCCGGTATTTACAGCATCGGTGCTGTACGTTAACCCGCCGGATTTGGCGAACAAGCTTATCTTCTGCTCGGCGTATACGCCGCCGGATGCCGATGCGCGAAGCTCGTAAATTCCGTTCTCAAGATTCTCGAAAGACTGCGTAACCGTATACTTAAATGCTGTGCCCAGCCAATAATTAAGCGCATACTCGCCGGTTTTGGCATTAGCCGCATTATGCTCAACCTTAACCGCTCCGCTATCCCCGGTTACCGTCCATGGCGCCAGAGCGCCGCTTTCGAAGCCCGGATTTTGCACGACGTTAACCTCCGCGGCTTCTACCTTCACCAGCTCAAGCTTGTCAAAATACCCCCATGCTCCTGCCGGTCCGTTTACGTGAATACCGACCTTTGCTTGGCCGTCCGTAACTTGAATATCCTCAATCTTATATTGCTTCCAGACGTTGTATCCGGTATTGGTCACCGGAGTACTGAAAGTCTTGCCGCCGGTCTCAGCCGTCAGAGAGATCGTCTGATCCGCATATTCACCGCCGGAAGCATAACCCCGAAGCTCATACGTTCCGTTCGCAAGCCCCGTTACCGTCTGCGATACCTGATAGGCAAAGGCCGAGCCCGACCAATAATTCAGGGCGTATTCCCCGGCTTTTGCATTACCCGCATTATGCTCGATTTTGACCGCGCCTGTTTCGCCTGTAACCGTCCAATCCGCCAGCGTACCGCTCTCAAAGCCGCCATTTTTCAACAGATTCGGGCTTCCCGTCACTGTCACTTCTACCGAGGTGCGGAGATTCGTGCCCTCCACAATCCCTTGAACCGTAAACGTTCCCGGCGTACTCAACAGCTCGGGATTGTATTCCTCCCATTCAACCGGTTTCGCCGTAATCGTTCCTTCGTTATAAAGTACCTTTGTATCTGCCGGCAGCGATAAGGCATCTCCCGTTGCAATCGTAACCGGTGTTGCCGGGTACACAAGAATCGGATCTACGCTTGCGATGCTGCCCGGTACATATTGGAACGCGTTAAGCGAGTCAAGCGCATTGCCGTCATAATCAAACATCGCCTGATTTTCCCATGCATTGCCTTCGCCTTGCTTCCAGCCTACGCCCGGCAGCCAAGCCGGCTCCCAGTAAAATACGCCGAGACCAAGTCCGCCTTGCACATGGGCGACGGTATTCAGCACCGTCTCGGTGACTAGCTTCTGATTGGCAACGGATGCTTCAAAGCCAACCAGCTTTGTTTCGTTCTCGCCAACCGTATTGGGATGATCATCGCCATTCTCAAGCGTATTGGCATAAGACGTTTCCGCTACAACAATCGGCTTGCCGTATCTTGCGGCGATATCGTCCATATTGGATTTCAGCTGCTGGAACGTGCCGTGCCAGAACGGATAATAGGACATGCCGATAACGTCATAGTCTACATTCCTCGCTTCCATTGCGTCAAAAAAGCTTCGGAACTTGCCGTTATTGCCGCCTTCCGCCAAATGCAGCATGATTTGCGTCGTTTGACCGTTTGGCGTAGTATCCCGTACCGCTTTAACGCCTTCGCTGATCAACCCCGCAAGGTTATCCATGTTGCTGGTTGATCCGTCGGGCAGCAGCATGCCGCTGTTAATTTCGTTGCCAATCTGCACCATATCCGGATAGGCATTCGCGTCCGCAAGATCGCTCATGACATCCGCCGTATAATCATAGACAGCTGTCTTCAGATCCGCAAAGCTGAGGTCCTTCCACGCCGCCGGTTTCACCTGTTGTCCCGGATCCGCCCAGAAGTCGGAATAATGGAAATCAAGAAGCAGCTTCATTCCTGCCGCCTTCACCCGCTCCGCCATCGCAAGCACGTGAGCCTTGTCATTGTAACCATCCGCCTGCACCGGATCATTCCAGAGGCGAAGACGGACGTAATTGACGCCATGATTCTTCATAATGGTCAGCAGATCCTGCTGGATTCCTCCATCATAAAACTTCACATTCTTATCCTCGAGCGCCTGCAAAGTCGAAATATCCACGCCTTTAATAAACGTATCGGGATCAGACAAATTGCTCTCCGCCGCCTCCGCTTTCTTCACCGGCCCAATAGCCAGCAGCGATGTAAGCGCTAACGTAAATGTTAAAAATAAAAGAATGCTTCTTCGTACCATTCGTTTCATTAATTTTCCTCCCCATTTGGCTATAAATAAGGAGGAGACTTTTGTCTCCTCCTTAAGCTGAGAAAATTGTTCTAAGAGAATAGTTTGCGAAAGGAAAAGGGGTGTCCCCTGAGGAACGTTAGCGTCCGCCTTTGTCTGCAGGAAATCTCCTTAACAAATTGGATTCATCTTTCCTGCAGACAACAGTGGCCGAAAGGGATACCCCGTTCCTGCACGCCCCACCATTCTCTAACAAATCCTTTTCCCCAAGGCGGAGAGACAATCGTCTCCCCTTATTGAGCCGCTAAAAACGCATCGATCTGAGTTTGCAGCTCTTTCTGTACTTTCTCGATACCCGCTGCTTTCAGCTGCGCGATCAGATCCGCTTGGCCTTTGTCGATGTCCTTGATCAGGCCGTACTCGAGCGGAATCGCATAACGGAGCATCACGTTGCCTACGTTAGCCACTTCGTTCTTCACGTTTGCATCGTTGAATACAAAGGTCTCAAGCTTGAAGTGGTAAACCTTCTTCTCCCAATCCGTAGCAATCGCGTCTGCTTCCGCCGGATACGATGCGTCTTTACGGTTCAGAGGGGAGTTCGAGCCCCAGTTGGAGAAGCCAGTGTAGTTCGGTGTGCCAGGCAACGCGTTAAACTTGTCATCGCCAACTGGCTCATAGTTCGTGCCGGCAATGCCGTACATGAACAGGTCATGGATTTCTTTATCGTTTTGCAGCAGGTCAAGCACCATGAGCGAACGATCCGCTTTCTTCGATGTCGCATGGATCGCAAAGCCGTTTTGCGTCGAGATTGCCGCGATTTTCTTGCTGTTAGGCGTCAGATCCGCGATGGCCAGCTCAACATCCGGCTGCTCGCGTTTCAGTTCAGCCAGGTTCATCGCTACCGTACCCAGGTTTTGAGCATAAGAAGCGGTTTTGCCGGCTTTAATATCCTGCCATACGTCGTTTTTGTTGGACACGATGTTTTTGGACCATGCGCCGTTGTCAGCCAGATCTTTATAATAAGCAAGAAGGGATTTGAATTCCGGCGTGTCATAAATGTTGAATACTTTGCCTGTAGCATCGTCCAGCTTGTAAGCAAGCGGCATGCTGTAGTCGACCAGGTTGAAGTCATTCGCCTGTTCGAGCAGGATCTGGTCAAGCTCATGCCATTTCCAGCCGTCGGCGCCTTTTGCGTTAAAGGCATTGACGCCTTTCTCGTTAGCCGCAATCGCCTTCAGATAAGCGGCATAAGTCTCAGGGCTGTTAACCGGCTCCAGATTATACTTTTTGCGCAGATCTTCGCGAATCAGTACTGCTTTGTCCGTTACTTCCGGGTTGTTGTTCGGCACCATGAACTGCTTGCCGTTTACCTTCGACTGCTCCCAAGCTACCGCAGGCATAGCCTTCATCGTTTGCGGCATAAACTTGCTGAGCATATCGTCTGTCAGCTCCATGAAGCCGCCTTTAAGCGCCTGGTCGTTATAGAAAGCCCAGTTCGCTGTGTAGGCAATATCGAAATCTTCGTTTGCTGCGAACTTCAGCGGATATTTCTGCGTCCAGTCCGCCCAATCGAGGAACTCGGCATCAATGGTTGCGTTAACCTTTTCTTTCAGCTTCTTGTTGATTTCCGCGAATACCGCGTCATAATCAACAGGTTTGCCGCCAACCATCAGCATTTTGATCTTTAGCTCTTGCGAGGTGTCAACCGCGCCGGCATCAGCCGATGCCGAAGGTGATTGCGATTCCGTTGCAGGCGATTGCGTCGCTTCTGCGTTCTTCCCGCCGTTATTACCATTGTTGCTGCCGCATGCTCCCAGAACCGTAGCAGATAGGGCAACCGTTGCTGCCAGCATCATGACCGTTTTTTTGTTTCGCATGTGTATCCCCCTAAATAATGGTAGTCCTATATGATAACCAGGTCACCCTGAGGTCATCCTAACCTTTTACCGCGCCAAGCGTAAGGCCTTGCACGAAATACCGTTGAATAAACGGATAAGCGAGCAGGATCGGCCCGGTTGCGACAATCGTCATCGCCATCTTCAGGCTCTCCGTCGGGACGTTGGTCGTAACGACCGCTCCCGAGGCAACCATCGCCTTGCGCATGCCATCCATATTGCCAAGCATTTTGTACAGATAGTATTGAAGCGGCATGAGCTTCTCGTCGCTCACAAACAGCAGCGCATTGTACCAGTCATTCCAGTAGGCCAAAGCGATGAACAAACCGATGGTGGCAAGTACAGGCTTGGACAGCGGCAGGATCAGCTGGACGAAAATGCGGAAGTCCCCCGCGCCGTCGATCTTGGCCGATTCGGTAATCGCCTCCGGAATGCTGCTCATGAACGTCTTCATGACGATAATATAGAACACGTTGAGCAGCATCGGGAGAATAAGGACGATCAACTTGTCTTTCAAATCCAGATACGTAACGATCAGCATATACCATGGTACAAGACCTCCGCTGAACAATGTCGTAAAGAAGAAGAAGAAAGCAAACTGGTTGCGCCACCTGAAATCTTTGCGCTGAAGAACGTAAGCCGTCATCGCGGTTATGAATAAACCGACTAGCGTCCCGGCTGCCGTCACCGCAATGGTGACCCCATACGCCCGGAGCATTTGCTCCGGATATTTAAACAGAATGCTGTAAGCATCCGTGGACCACACCGCCGGTATGAGCTGATAACCTTTCTCCACAATGGAACTTTCCTGCGACAATGAGGATGATACTACAAGCAGGAACGGTATGAAGCAGATGACAGCCAAGAGCGATATAAAGATGTAGCCGATGACTCTCAGCAGCATGATGTCCGCCTGACGTTTAACCCTGCTTTTTCCCGTTTGGGCAATTGCACTCATCTATAAACCCTCCTTCGTAAGCATGTGCTTTTAGAACAATGCATGATCTTTGTCGTATTTGCGTACCGCATAGTTAGCCAGCAAGATCGTTGCAAAGCCAAGCACGGATTGATAGAAGCCTGCAGCAGCCGATAAGCCGATTTCGTTCGAGGTCGTCAGCGACCGGAAGACGAAGGTATCGATAACGTCGGTTGAGGAGAATAAGAGGCCGTTGTTGCCGACCATGTTGTAGAACATCCCGAAATCTCCTCTGAAAATATTGCCGACGGCAAGCAGGACCAGAATGATCACGGTTGGGAACAGATTCGGCAGCGTAATGCGCCAGATCCGCTGGAACACGTTTGCTCCGTCAATTTCCGCCGCTTCGTACATCTCGTTGTCGATCCCCGTGATGGCCGCCAGATACATGACCGAACCGTAGCCAAGCGTTTTCCAAGCGGATACGAGCACGAGAATGACCGGCCAATAAGAAGGCGTGTTGTAAATATCAACCGGCTGCATGCCTACTGCCTTCAGCAGCACATTCAGCGTACCCACGTCGTAGTTGAACAGGTTGTAAGCAATAGCGCCTACGACAACCCACGAAATAAAGTAAGGAAGGAACAGCATCGTTTGCGTTAACTTGCGGAACCATTTGCCCACCGCTTCAAACAGGAATATCGCCGCCGCGATTTGCAGCACGTTGTTGACGATGATGAAGGCGATGTTATAAAGCGCCGTATTCCTCGTAACCATCCAGGCATTACCCGATTCGAAGAAAAAGCGGAAGTTGCTGATTCCGTTCCACGGACTTCCGAATATGCCGCCCGAGTTGTTGTATTGTTTGAATGCAAGCACAATGCCGGCCATCGGTACGTAAGCGAACAGTATAAAAAAGAATACCGCCGGCGCCAGCATGAGCAGCAGCGTCTTGTTCTGAAAGGCGTAACCCCAAAATCCGCGTTGCTTCATTCGTCTTCTCCTCCTGTATAATCTCTCTGTCTTATAGGTTAATTATATAAACCTCGCCGACCCTCCAAAATTAAGCCAAACTACAAAAAGTAATACATAATCTACGATTTCGGCCAGAAAGTTTAGTTTATACGGATCGAAAAAACAAAAGCCCGCAGGCTTGGAAAAACAGCCGCAGGCTTATGAATGAAGGTCAAACGGGCTAGATTTTATGCTTCTTTCGGTATTCGCCTGGTGTCATGCCGGTAAACTGCTTGAACTGCCGGTTGAAATAAATGATATTCTTGTAGCCGACCCGCTCCGCTATTTCGTATACCTTCAGACAAGGATCCGCAAGCAGCTCCCTGACGCGGTCCATGCGCCGTTCATTCAGCCAGTCGCTGAATAAGGTGCCGGTCTCTTCCTTGAACAGGGTGCTCAAATAATTGGGCGTAAAATCAAAAAACGCCGCTACTTCCTTCAGCGTAATCTTCTGCTCCAGCCGCTCGTCCACAAACGCCATAATGTTGTCGAACAGCTTGCGCTTTTGCTTCTGGCGCTTTACGTACAGCAGCTCGGACAGCTCGAAAAATCTTCTGCGCAGCCAGGACAAAATATCGTCTATCGTCTCGAACTGGAACAGCACGGCCGCCTTTTGCGCATCCCATTTCAACAGCTCATACAGATTTTCGTTCTGCTGCAGCAGATCGGCATGCAGCTTCGACGTTACCCGGATAATCAGGTCGTACGCATATTGCTTCTGGGATACGCTTTCGTTCTTGTCGAACAGCTTGAGCAGCCGGTCGTCTATCGCTACCAGATCGTAATCGAGGATTGCGGTCAGCATCTCTTCGACGTTCTCCTCGACATTGTGCTCCAGCTTGTCTTCCCTTGCCGTGCCGAAAGCATCCTTGATCAGCCGGTTTTTGCCGAGCAGCCACTTCGCGCTAAGGGCTGCCTGCGCCTGCCGGTAGGATTCCCGCAGTTCCTCCGTGTCCCGTGCGGAGCTGCCGGCTCCTGCCGTGATCGTAACCGGGAAGCTCTGGCGGACCTCGCCAACCAGCTCCTCCAGCATGGCGTTGAATCGATCATCGGAGATCGGCGATAAAATAACAATGCGCTGATCATGGCTGACCAGCACCGTACCTCCGTCATGGTCGCCGACGAACTGCTCGATAAAGGAGGAGATGCTGCGGATCAGGCTGCGCCGCTCCTGTTCGGGAATTTTCCACTCCACGTCATCGATCTCGATAACCGCTGCGGCTGCCCCGTATTGCAGGAGCGAGTTCAGGAACGGAGCGATATGCTCCCGCTCATGCTCTTCGGTTGTATCGGCCAGCCACTTAAGCATCAGCTCCCTATTCACCAGCGATAAGGCCTCCGTTACGATCGAATGCCGCTTCCGCTCGCTCTCCACCTGCTTATAGACCGTTTCCAGCATGTCATGCAGCTCCTGGTCCTTGACCGGCTTCAGCAAATAGCCCGAAGCATTCATCTGAATCGCTTCCTTCGCGTATTGAAAGTCCTCGTGACCGCTGATAAAAACAACCTGAACATGCGGGTTCCGTTCTTTCGCCTTCCGCGCGAACTCCGTCCCCGACATAATCGGCATCCGGATATCGGACAGAATGACATCGATCCGCTCATCCTCCATCAGCTTCAGAGCTTCAAATCCGCTGCTTGCCGTCCCCACCACCTGCAAGGGCAGCGGGCTGCCCGTTACCCTGCGCCGCATCCATTCCAGATCTATCGCTTCGTCATCTACTAGTAATACTGTAATCATGCCAGCTGTCTCCTTTGCTCTTCCTCGTCCACGTTGCCCTGCCGGTCTATCGGCAGCAGAATCCGTACGGTCGTCCCTCCGCCGAACACGCTACCGATCTCAATGCCGTACTCGTCGCCATACCGCAGCTTGATGCGGTCATCCACGTTGCGGATACCGTATCCGCCCGACTGCCCCGGCTGTGCCATTACGGCCTTCAAAGCATCCGGCTTCATCCCGATCCCGGTGTCAATGACCTTCAGCTCCACCTTATTCCCCACTGCTCTGCCGCTGATCCGTATCGCAATATGGCTGCCAAACCAGGCATGTTTAAAGATGTTCTCTACAAAAGGCTGCAAGATTAGCTTAATGACTCTGCAATCTTCAAGTCCCCGCTCCATATCGATATGGACATCAAATTTCCCCGCGTATTTAATACGCTGGATGTCCAGATAAGCTTCAACCTGCTCGAGCTCCTTCGCCAGCGGAATAAATACCTGGCCGTCGTTTAACGTAAGCCGGTAAAACTTCGCCAGCCCTTCAACCATCCCCGTCACCTTCTCCGTCTCCGACAAATTCGCAAGACTGCCTATCGTCGACAACGTATTGTACAGGAAATGCGGATTAATCTGCGCCTGCAGCGCTTCGAGCTCCGCCTGTTTTTTTTGAATGCCTTCCACGTATACCTTCTTGATCAGATCCTGAATGTTCTCCGCCATATCGTTAAACGCACCGGCAATATGAACAAACTCGTCATTGCCGCTGAAGCGCAGACGCTTCTGGAAGCTGCCTTGCTGGAAGGAACGGAGGAACGTGACGATACGTCTCATTTTTCGTCCGGACAATCTGGCTACGAGGAACCCGATAAACGACATCACAAGGAAACTGATCAGGCACACGGAGAAAATAACGCCGCGAAGCTTGGCCGCGTCTTTGCTCAGGTACTGGTTCGGAACCAGCGTCTCGATGACAAAGCTGGTGCTTGGAATCTTATTTTGCATAACGAGATAAGTGCCATTATCCTCTTCGGGCATCGTGCCTGCAGCAGCTTTCCCGTCGGTATCCCCATTGTCTCCCCGTTGATAGAGAACCGTATCGCTGCTTGTATCCACCAAACGAAGAATAAGTCCCTCCTCGGTTGGAAACGCTTTAAAATCCCCGAGCAAATCATCCAGCCGCGTCGTAATCCGGACGTAGCCGATAATCGTCTTATAATCGTTGTAAGAGACCAGCTTCCGGAAATGCGAAATATTGTTTAGTGTCCGGTCCGTGTCGACCTGAAGCCAAATATTATCCTTATCCGAATCCTGGATTGCATTGAACCACGACTTATTCGTAATCTCGCTGTACGGCAAAATGTAATAATCGCTGTCCTTAATCTCCTCGTACATGCTGTCTCCGTCAACCTCGTTCAGATAACCGTTTGTCGTATAAACAAGGAGCCGGATATGATTGCCGTACAAGTGGAGCGGTGCCTGAATCTGAGGCACGATCTCATCCAGCATCGTCAAATACGTCTGAAGGGGATCGCCCTTCTTCTGCAGCGCCCGCTGAAAGGATAAGCTGCCGAACAGCGTATCGGACATCCGCTGAATCTCGCCAAGCTGGTAGCTCAGATTATTTTCCGTCTGCTCCATGGCCGTCTTAATGTTGGTCTCTGCCATTTCCGTACGGGATTGCACCAGCATCGTATACGAGAAATAGCCGATAACCGCGTCCGTAACCAAGACCAGCAGCAGGTAGGAAATCATCATTTTATACGTAAACGGCATGAAGGTTCTCATCCGCTTCTCCATGTTGCTGCGCCCTCCCAGGTTCTATCGTTCATGAATAGGGAAATCATATACGAATTTGTCTAATAAATAAATAGGAGATTACTTGAACGCTTAGGGCATATCCAACCGCCGCCGCGGCATACATATGGTATGAACGGTATTTATCAAGTACGGGGGGATAGCGGAATGAATCAGGATGAGATCCGTGCACTGGAATATGCCATCGATGAAATTACGGAAATCGCGACAGGTTTCGGTCTAGATTTTTACCCGATGCGTTATGAGATTTGTCCGGCGGACATCATTTACACCTTTGGCGCTTACGGGATGCCGACGCGCTTCAGCCACTGGAGCTTTGGCAAAACGTTCAACAAGATGAAGATGCAATACGACTTCGGTCTAAGTAAAATATACGAGCTTGTTATCAACTCGAATCCGTGTTATGCCTTCTTGCTCGAAGGCAACTCGCTGATTCAGAATAAGCTTATTGTCGCGCACGTTCTGGCCCACTGCGATTTCTTCAAGAACAATGCCCGCTTCAGCCAAACCAACCGCAACATGGTGGAGAGCATGTCCGCAACCGCCGACCGCATTCATCAATACGAGATGGATCACGGCACGGAAGCCGTCGAGAAATTTATTGACGCCGTTCTAGCCATTCAGGAGCATGTGGATCCGACCATCATTAAGCCTTACCAGCTGGATAAGGCCCGGTATATCGAGCTGCTGACGAAGGAAAAATCTCGTTCCTCGAAGCAGACGGCAAAATCGGAATACGAGGATTTGTGGTCACTCGAGGAGATCGCGGAGTCGGCTGGAGCAGCCACTCCGGCGTCCAATCACTTCCCTCCGGAGCCGGAGAAGGATCTGGTCTGGTTCATCGAGGAGTATTCGCCTAAGCTTGAGCCTTGGCAGCGCGACATCATGTCGATGCTCCGCGACGAGATGCTCTACTTCTGGCCGCAGATCGAGACGAAAATCATGAACGAAGGCTGGGCTTCGTATTGGCATCAGCGCATTATCCGCGAGTTGCCGCTTACAAGCGATGAGACCATCGAGTTCGCAAAGCTGAACTCCTCCGTTGTTGTCCCTTCCCGCCATAGCCTCAATCCGTATTATCTCGGGCTGAAGATCTTCGAGGATATCGAGAAGCGCTGGGATAAACCAACGAAGGAAGAGCAGGAGAGGTTCGGACGGGTGCCGGGCAAAGGCCGGGAGAAAATGTTCGAGGTCCGGGAAGAAGATTCCGACATCTCCTTCCTGCGCAATTATTTAACGAAGAATCTAACCGACGAACTGGATCTGTATATCTTCGAGAAGAAAGGTCCGGAGTGGAAAATTACCGATAAATCCTGGGAAAACATCCGGGAGCAGCTCGTTTATTCCAAGGTAAACGGCGGCTTCCCAAGCATCGTTGTTACTGACGGAGACTTCAACCGTGTCGGCGAGCTGTACCTGAAGCATAACTACGAGGGAACCGAGCTGGACTTGAAATATGTCGAGCGCACCCTCCCTTATGTCGTGCAGCTGTGGGGCAAGAATGTCCATCTCGAGACCATTGTTGAGGACAAGAAAATCGTATTCAGCTGCGACGGGAAGAAGACTAGCCGGAAGTTTGTGTAGAGTTTTGAAGGTAAAAAAGCCGCAATCCGATTGCCCGTATTTAGGCATCGGATTGCGGCTTTTCCTTATTAAGCGTCCTTCCTTCCGTAACTCCTCGCGAACTCCTTCATCTTCTTGTAAGCCTTCGGATCTAGCCGCTTCATCGGATAAAACTGCGGGTGATTCGAGTTAACTTCGATGACCCAGAGATTCTGATTCTTGTCATAGGCAAAATCGATGCCCAGCTCATGCATGCCTTTGCGTTTGCCGCTGAGATGCTTGGCAATTTTAAGCGACTTTGACTTTAGCTGCGAGATTCGCTTCGCTGTTTTCTTTGGCGAGAGGCCTTGCTCCTTCCCCAGCTTCTCCATCGTATACAGCTTGCCGCCCTGATAATAATTCGTAACAATCTTCTTGGGAGCCCCAACCTTCACCATACAGCAGTTTACGGTCCAGGAGCCGCCCGGCTTGCGCTGCACCATTACCCGGATGTCGTACGCTCTGCCGTTCACGCGGTCGAGTGAGATGCCCTTTTGAATAATAAGCCTTTTCTCCGACCTCTTGTTGATATGGTCATACACGGCTGAAGTCGAATTCAAACGATGGCTAAGCTGCTTTTTATTCACGATATGCTTGACCGTATAGCCGGAGCCCTTCGACTTCTTGACTTTAAAAATCCCTACTCCGAGCGAGCCCGTATCCGGCTTCACATAGACCGAGGAGTGCTCCGCCATCATCGATGCCATATGTTTCCGGCTGAACGATACGGTGTGAGGGACAAGCTTCTTGAGGCTTTTGTGAGAAAGTAAATATCGGCACACCTTAAGCTTTCCGTAAATGTTTCGGCTTTTATATTTTTTTACGTACATGGAATTCACCCTCCAATCCCAGTGTATGTTCCGCCGCTTAATGTCACTTGTGCTGAAGTGGATAGGCCCTCATACAACTACAACTCCAGCTGCAACTATTTGGTTCATGCACCCGTTAAGTAATTATTAGGAGTGTGGTATTTCGTGCAAAAAAATGCGGTTATCCTCTGTTCTAGCCTGATGCTGATTCTAGGATTAGGAGCAATCGCCTATTGGGCGCTGACAAGGGATCATTCCCAATCGATCAAAGGAAATGCGGAAATTGACTGGGTGGATTTCGTTAAACTTAACGGTCATACCTACACCGGCCTTTATGACGGCGTGCTTGTCAATCCGGACGATGTAACGGATGCTGTCGCAGGCAAGGTGAAGTTCAAGGTAGGAGATGTTGTCTCCAATCCGAACTACCGGACCAAAGAAGGCGATGCGGCTTTTCTTGCTATCGGTACGCAGCTTTATGAGGTAAAGGGTTATACACCCGAGGAGATCCTTGCCGCAGAGGACAAGAGCAGAATTGGCGGATACCGCATTTATGTGGAAGACTCGTATTACAAAACGCTTAACCGGCGCAGCTTTAAGGACCTTCCAATGGACCAGGTGAGAAAGATCGAACTGTATAAAATGAACGAAACCATTCCGTACCGGACGCTTGCGAATGAGGAGCAAGCCGACTTTATCCATCTATTGAAATCCGGCAAATATACGCCTGCTTATACACCAAACAGCCGGAACGGAGATCCGGTTTATTATGCCATGGTCTTTTATACGAAAGAGCCAATTGCCTATTCCTTCAGTATCGCGGACGACGGCGACCATGTTTTCTTTTACCCGTGGGACCTCAGTCTTGTCGATAACCGGATACGGACCTTACTGGCGGATGCTAACGAATCCTGATAACCACGCTAAAAAAAAGGGCTGTTCCCTCTGCCTAAATCGGCTTCCGGGAACAACCCTTTTTTGTGCTGAACAGAAGATCCTATTCCTTCTATCGGCTGCTTCGCGCTTGTCCATGGAGCCCTTCCCAAAGCACCAGTTATAGCGCGAATCTACGCATTAAGGAACAACTTCCCCTGTTTCAACTTATTCCGTAATCGTCTTCGTATAAGTACTGTTTGTTGTAATGTAGACGGTTTTGCCGTTTACTTTAATCTGGTACCAGTAGCTGTTGGCTTTCTTGATCAGCTCGGCTTTTTGGCCAAGCTCCAGTCTGCCAACCGTGGACGAGCTCGAGCTCGCTGCCGACTTCAGGCTAACCCAGCCCTTTACCGTTACCACATATGTAGTCTTCTCATTGGACGGATTCGACGGTGTCGGATCCGGAGTTGGCGTTGGCGTTGGCGTTGGCGTCGGCGTGGTAGAACCGCCTCCGGTTGATGGGCCTGTCCAAGCCGGAACCGGTTTTTGAGGCGGCAGCACATACGATTGCGGAATGGTAGGCGCTTTAATCGTTTTGCCTGCCATACCCGTAAATCCGGCTACAGGGACTACGCGGCGGGCTTCCTTAAAGTTCTCGCCCCACCAATATTCCCAGCCGTCAACCGTGCCAAGCGCTGTTGGGTTGCCGTCCGAGCGTGTGCCGATAACAACCGGCTGACCATCGCGGTTTGTTCCCATGTAAATCGCAACGTGCATAATATGATCGGTTTCCTGCCAGGTTAGAATATCGCCAAGCTTCAGGTTCTCAATGCCGGTAAGTTTCCACTTGCCGTTCACCTTCTGTTTGCCGACACCGGCAACCTTTGTGCCAACCGTGTTGTAATTCGCCGATGTTCCCGTGATGTTAAAGCCAAAATCGCCAAATACGAAACGGACAAAGCCCGAGCAGTCCTCGTAGCCGTATTTGCCGTAAGCATCCGAACCGCTGCCGTAAACCATATAACCGTTTTCCATATACCAGATCGCCCGTTCGACGATTTGGTAAGCGAGAGTGTTCGACTGACTTCCGTATTTCGTCCGGAAATCGGCCACATTATAGAGCTCGTCCTTCACATAGCTATCCGCGTTTATGTACTCATTGTATTTCTTTACTGCGCTTGCCGTAGTCCAGGTCGTGCTTGCGTTTGCAATGCCGGCTGTCCCTAGTAAAGATCCGATAATAGCGAGGCTTAGTAATTGCTTTTTCATGCTTTTGTCATCCCTCCCACCCCTATTAAAATATATGCCAACTCTCACCGCAACGACCAAAAAGTACCACTATTGATAGACGGATCCAATCTTACAGCCCTCTAATTTTCTAACTATTACCATTGTATTTTCTCAGTAATCTTTAATGAAAATCCTTGTCAAAGCTAATCCAGGACTAGCTTTGACAGCATCCGTAAAGCCGTGTTTTCAGGCTGTTTTCGGCCATTTTTCAGGATAAAAATTCCACCAAACATCATTTCCTCTGTTACCAATTATGAGAAAAAATTTAGGAAAACTCGCCCAATAAAACAGGATACCCGCTTATAGCATTTTCTCTCTATCTTCACTATAATTTTTCTAGTACCTACTAACGCGCAAAAAGACTTCCGAGGTGATACCGTTGTCTAAAGATAAGTTCACAGGCTACAGAGTTATGTTTAACGTGGGACCAAGGTTTATGGTTCATGTCTATATGAAAGAGGAGTATTACGAGCAATGGCGATATACGCGGGATCAGCGGATCACGGATGTTGTCATCGAAGAGGTTGAGGTCGAGCTCGATTATTTTCTTGGTTAGCGATAAAAATAAAAAGGCTGCATCCCCTGGTTCCGTCAACTGAACTGAACCTGCGGATGCAGCCTTAATTTATATTCCCATCCCTCATCGCATTAATCCTCGATTTTTCGAACATCTACCGTTACCTTCAGCTTCTGTTGCCCCATTCCGCGGTACACTCCTTTTACCGGCACAATATCCTTATAGTCCCGACCATGCCCCAGCTTGACATACCGCTCCCCAACCGGCGCTTCGTTCGTCGGATCAAAGCTGCACCAGCCAAGCTGCGGCACATACGCCTCTACCCAGGCATGGGAGGCCTGCTCGAAATCGGCGCTTCCGCCTTGAAGATCCCCGACAAAATGATAGCCGCTTACGTAACGGGCAGGAATATGATGAACCCGGCAGCAAGCAATCATAAGATGGGCGAAATCCTGGCATACCCCGCGTTTACGCTCGATCAGATCGCTGGCTTTGGTAGTAACCGTCGTAGCTTCCGGGTCGTAAATAAATTCGGTTCTGATCTTGCTCGACAAGGAAATAAGCCAGCTCAATACGCTCATTTCTTCGCCTTCCTTCGCGGCAACGCTCTCCGCATAGCGCTCCACATCAGCCGTTGCATTCGCGTAACCGGTCGGCATCAGAAACTCTGCGAAGCGGTTAACCACTTCCTCCGTCTCCAGCCAGGTCCACGCCTCCCTCGCAAGCTTGCCGTTCAGCAGTGCTGCCTGCTCCTCCGGACTAGGCGCATGCCTCGTAACGACCGTCATCTGCGTACGGATCGTCAAGCGTTTATGCGGCGGGTTCACCGAGAACGAATGCACCCGGTTGCCGAAGAAATCCTCATAGCTGAAGAGCGAGGCATTCGGCTCTATAAAGATAGCCTGCTGATAGCAGGATTGACGTTCATTGGTGCTTGGCGTCAACCGGATCTCATTGACACTGTCCGTCGCCGACTCCTCGTAATCGTATTGCGTCACGTGGGAAATATTTAGCTTCATGCGCTTGCCTCCCCCATGCGAAAAAAGGTTTTGGCAAAAGAATGCCCAAGCATCTGGCACGCCTCCAGCAAATGACCCACGATTGATCGGTTCCGGTCGACGATCATATCGTCATGCTCCAAGCAGGCCAAGTCCGCCTTCACCTTCGCTACCTGGCGGATAATTCGATCATGAGCGGTACGCAGCTGATTATCCGACAGCTCAATCTGCTTCATATGCTCGTCGAGCGCATGGAAGGAGAAGTGAACGGAGCGAGGGAACGATTGGTTCAAAATGACGAATTCCACGATGGACTCGACCGACATTCCATCGGCATAATAACGGCGGAACGACTGATGGCCGCTCAGCGATTTCAGGACAGCCTGCAAATACGGGTAAGCGCCGGCATTGTTCCAGCCATCGCCAACGGCCGCATTGCCCACCGCTTTAATAATCCGCAGCGTATTCTCCGCCCGCTCCAGGAATCGCCCGCATTCGATGAAATGCCATTCGTTCTCGCGCGGCATAACCGATTGGCATAATCCCTGGAACAAAGCCGCCCATTCCTTAATCCGGCCATAGAACAGATGAGGCGATTCCTTCATCAGGTCTTCCGGCTGTTTCTCGCGCAGCCATAAGTAAAAGGCATTAATCGTGTCCCACAGCTCGCTTGGAACCTTCTCCCGCAGAGTACGCAGGTTGCCGCGGGCATGGCTCACGCAAGAGACCAGCGAGTTGGCATTGTCCCGGTCAAGCGTAATGTAATGAAGCACATCCTGTTCGGTATAACTGCCGTATTGCTGCTCGTAAGCGCTTCTGCTGCCCAGAGCGTCAACAATCCGGGTCCACTTGCAAGGAACCTCTTTGCACTCGCCGTCTTGTCCGCAAGCTTCAACGCCTAGTTCATCTTCTGCCTGCAGGTGATAATGGACATCAATTAATCTTGCATGGTTCTCCGCCCGTTCCATGTAGCGGCCGATCCAAAACAACGCTTCAGCATTTCGGTTAAGCACAGCGATACCTCCGTTTCTGGATTGAAGCTATTAGCGATTTAACACCCATGTATCCTTTACTCCTCCACCTTGCGAAGAGTTAACAACCAGCGAGCCCTCCCGCAAAGCAACGCGGGTAAGTCCGCCGGGAATAACATGAGTGGAATCTTCCCCCATTAGCGCAAATGCCCTCAAATCGATATGGCGAGGCGTCATTTGCCCGTCAACCATAACCGGCGCACGCGACAGCTTCATTGTGGTCTGCGCGATGTAACGGCTCGGATCTTTTTTGATCTCCTCGGCGAACTCCTTAATTTCCTTGGGAGTAGCCATTGGGCCGATCAGCATGCCGTATCCGCCTGATAGCGAAGTTTCCTTTACGACCAGCTGATCCAAATGGTCCAGAACGTAGTCGCGCTCTTCCTTCCTTGATAACAGATAAGTCGGTACGTTGTGCAGGATCGGCTCTTCGCCGAGATAATAACGAATCATATCCGGAACATAAGCATACACTGCCTTATCGTCCGCAACTCCCGTACCCGGCGCATTCGCTATGGCGATATTGCCTGCCCGGTAAGCGTTCATCAGCCCCGGAACCCCGAGCAGCGAATCCGGCTGGAAGGCTAGCGGATCAAGGAAATCATCGTCTATCCGGCGGTAAATGACGTCCACTTGACGAAGGCCTCTCAGATCGCGCAAATAAATTTTGTGATCCTTATAGACCAGGTCGCGGCCTTCAACCAAATGAATGCCGAGCTGCTGCGCGAGGAAAGTATGCTCATAATACGCCGAATTGTAAGCGCCGGGAGTAAGAAGCGCAATTAACGGATCCTTTTTTCCGTTAGGAGCGAGAGAACGCAAAGAACGAAGGAAATAGTTCAGGCTGCGTTCAATGCTTTGAACGGAAGAGGACAAGTATAAGTCATGGAACAGCTCGCTCATGATGGTTCGGCCTTTGAACAAATACGAGTAACCGGAAGGCGAACGGAGATTATCCTCGAGGACAAAATAGCGGCCCTTCTCGTCTTTAATTAAATCTATGCCGGAGGACGTTATATAAACGCCTCCCGGAACGTCTAACCCCATCATTTCCGGGCGAAAATATACGTTGGATACAATCATTCGTCTTGGGATTACCCCATCGGATACAATGCGCTGGGCGTGATAAATATCGTGGATGAACATATTAAGCGCTTTGGTCCGCTGACGGACGCCGTGGTCCACTGCTTCCCATTCATGCTTGGGGATAACGCGAGGGATGTAGTCAAAGGGAATGGTTCTTTCCAGAGGCTCGCTTTGGCTCTGACTATACAGGGTAAAGGTGATTCCTTCCTCCATCATGCGTTGATTAAGAGCATGCTGCCGCATCGTCAATTCCGACGGCTTCATTCTTGCGAACAGCCGATGGATATTGTCATAGTGGGGACGAACCGAAAAGTCTTTCTCGAACATTTCATCGTAAAATGATTGCGAATCGTAATAATGCGACTGCGACTGTTTGGCCGTCGACATGCCAACCGCCTCCTCCATGATGGTACAGCACCTTCCCTGATGCCTGCATTGATGACTACCAAAGTTGGCTCAGAACCTTTTTATGTTAGTTTAATTTACGCAAAATACATGAAAATCTTTATGAAAGTAAATTTTTGTTAGATTAATCATACAAGAAATGGATTTTCATGTCAACTTATATAGCACGAAAGCAGGGCTTCTGCGCTGGCGAAGAAACCCTGCTTTATATCATATGCCTATTCTCTTGTTATGTATTCAATTGACGCAAATCTTTTGTAACGGCATCCACGGTGTGAACGAAAACGGCAAGCTCCTGCGATCTCGCCGCCTGATTGCGGGCTTCAACCGAGGTTTTCTCCGATTCCATCTGAACCAGATGAATCTTCTTATGAATCTCGTCCAGGTTCGTTTGGATCGTCTCCAGCGCTGAACGCGAGGATGCCGCAAGCTTGCGGACCTCGTTGGCCACAACCTCGAAGCCTCGTCCCATTTCGCCGGCGCGCGCTGCTTCGATAGCTGCATTCAGACCAAGAAGATGCGTCTGGTCGGCAATCCCGCGGATCAACAGCCCCATCTCCGTAATACCCGCCAGCTCCTCCTGCAGATCTCCAAGCAGCTCATGCGAATGGTCTTGCGACTGCGAAGTGGACACGGCCGCCTCGGCAATCGACTTTGCACCCTGGTCAAGCTCCGTCATCAAGCCCGACAGCTGTTGCACCGACTCCGTAATCGTTGTGAGCATAACCGATCTTTGGTCAGCCAGCTCCTGAATCAAAGACTGCTCGGCGCGGTTATACGCTTCAAGCACCAGCTGCGAGTCCAGATTAAACATTTTGGACAAGGAGTGCAGAACGGAAGTCCATTTCTCCGGAATCGCAAGCTGCAGTACGGTTGCGGCAATATCCAGATAGGTCATGTAGCTTCCGAGGTACCAGTCCGTCGTCAATCCGATTCGGGAATGGACAAGTCCGATCGTAATGCGGTTCTCGATATAGTCCTGGTCAATGACACCGGAAGCCAGGGACAACCAATAACCGCGTTGTGTCTGTTTAAGCCGTTCAATGGTGCTTACATTCGAGATAATGTGCATCAGATGAGGCTGTTGTCCAATGTTCTCATAGAAACGGTTCACAACCTCTTCAACGACTTGTTCGAATATAGGTTTGCATGCCGCGAGCCGGTTCAAATCTTCTTCCGTAATACGGGTATATTCCAGCTGTTTGCGGCGTTCTTCCGAGACTTTAATCATAGTTCCGATCTCCCCCTAAAAAGTCAAAAAGTCCTATAAAGATTATATCGGAAAATAAGGAACCGACGTGTATGTATTCTTGTATTCTTCATGACGAAAGGGGGGCTTAATTAGCAACCTGCGCAATTCGAATGTTCTTCCGATCGCCATTGCTCGGGGATTCCATTGAATTAATAAGATTTGGTTGGAATCCCCAGAGCAAAAGCGAACGCTGCGCTTCTACAGAATCATTCGAACTGCTCCGTTGTCATTAAGCGAAAAATAAAAAAAGCGATGCAGAATATTCCCTGCACCGCTTTTGGCGATTCATTTCATTAACGATTCAAGAGGCTTCCCACATACCGCAGCAGCTCGTTTGCGCATACCGGGCAGTAGCCGTGTTCGTCAATCAACCGTTTGGTCACTTCGTTAATGCGTTTCAGTTGGCTTTCATCCGGCGTTTTGGTCGAAGTCGTAATTTTCACGATATCCTTCAGGTCGGTGAACAGCTTTTTCTCAACAGCTTCACGCAGACGTTCATGGCTTGTGAAATCGAACTTCTTCCCTTTTCGCGAGTACGAAGAGATCCGGATCAGAATTTCTTCGCGGAACGCTTTTTTCGCATTCTCGGAAACGCCGATCTGCTCTTCAATCGACCGCATCAGGCGCTCATCCGGATCCATCTCTTCGCCGGTAAGCGGATCTTTGATTTTGGTCCAGTTGCAATAGGATTCAATGTTATCGAGATAGTTCTCAAACAGGGTCCGGGCGGACTCTTCAAAGGAATAAACAAACGCCTTCTGAATTTCCTTCTTGGCCAGGTTATCGTACTCCTTGCGCGCTACCGATATAAAGTTCAGGTATCTTTCCCGCTCTTCCTTCGTAATCGAAGGATGCTGGTCAAGGCCGTCCTTCAGTGCGCGCAGCACGTCGAGAGCATTGATGCATTGCATATCCTGCTTGATGAGTGCGCTGGATATCCGGTTAATGACATAACGAGGGTCAATGCCGGACATTCCTTCCTCAATATACTCGTTCTGCATTTCCTTCAGATCGGCTTCCTTGAAGCCTTCGACCTCTTCTCCGTCGTACATTCTCATCTTCTTCACAAGGTCCATGCCTTGCTTCTTCGTTTCCTTCAGACGGGTAAGTATGGAGAAGATGGCTGCGGATTTCAAGGAATGCGGCGCAATATGAATATGCTTCATATCGCTTTGGCCGATCAGCTTCGTATAAATCTTCTCTTCCTCGGATACTTTGAGGTTGTATGGAATCGGCATGACAATCATACGCGATTGTAGCGCCTCGTTTTTCTTATTGCTGATAAACGACTTGTACTCGGATTCGTTCGTATGCGCGATAATGAGCTCATCGGCTGATATTAGCGCAAACCTGCCCGCTTTGAAATTCCCCTCCTGCGTCAACGAAAGCAAGTTCCACAGGAACTTCTCGTCGCATTTCAGCATCTCCTGGAATTCCATTAGACCACGGTTCGCCTTGTTCAACTCGCCGTCGAAGCGGTACGCGCGCGGATCGGATTCCGAGCCAAATTCCGTAATCGTCGAGAAGTCGATACTGCCTGTCAAGTCGGCAATATCCTGCGACTTCGGATCGGAAGGACTGAACGTACCGATACCCACCCGATTTTCCTCCGACACAAGCACGCGTTCAACAATGACATTCTCTATATCTCCATCGTATTCAACCCGAAGCCTCATTTGGCAGGAAGGGCACAAGTTGCCTTCAATACGGACACCAAGCTCCTTCTCAATCTCTGGACGAAGCTCATGCGGGATCAAGTGCAGCGGTTCTTCGTGCATCGGGCAGCCTTTAATGGCGTAAGTAGCGCCTTTCTCCGTTCTGGAGAAACGCTCCAGCCCTTTCTTCAGCATCGTTACAATGGTTGATTTGCCGCCGCTGACCGGTCCCATTAGGAGCAGGATCCGTTTACGGACATCCAGCCTTCTGGCCGCCGAATGGAAGTATTCCTCCACCAGCTTCTCCACGGCGCGGTCGAGACCGAAAATTTCCTGTTCGAAGAACTTATAACGCTTCCTTCCGTTATCGTCCTCTACCCCAAAAGAATCAATCATCTCATAGACGCGCGCGTGCGCAGTCATGGCCGGGGTCGGGTCCTCTCTAAGCAGTTCGATATATTCTCTGAAAGATCCCGTCCACGCAAGCTTTTCACTCTCTGTCTGATACTCCGATATTCGCTTGAAAATGTCCATGCCGTGCCTCCTCCCATCGCTTCCGCAATCCGCTAGTTTTCATTCCGCCCGGGATTATCTCTACATCATTGATCGTGTGGACCAACTTTTTACTGAAGTATTACAATCCTATGCTTAGTTATGTAGGAAATTGACCATTATTTTAGTCTGCAATCCGGCAAATAACGACAAGCATTTGCTATAATGATGGGAGAAAGAGGGGAATTAACATGGCAGTTAACAAGGAAGAGGAGCTGTACAGCCCCATCAAGGCCTACTACGAAAAGCTAGGTTTTACGGTAAAAAGCGAGGTTCTCCACTGCGATTTGGTTGCAATGAAACCGGATGGCAGCGAGGCGGTTGTTGTCGAAATGAAAAAAACGTTCAATCTCGCTTTGCTGCTGCAAGGGATTGAACGTTTACGCATAAATGATCATGTTGTGCTTGCAGTTGAGCGCAACCGCAAGAAAAGCGGAGCCCACAACCAGCGCTTCAGCGATATTACGGAGCTGTGCCGGATGCTGGGTCTAGGCCTGATGACGATCACCTTCTTCAAGACCAAAGCGCCGCTGATCGAAATGCTGTGCGAGCCCGGCGAGATGCCAAAGCGCGGGATCCGAAGAACCCGCCAAGCCCGGCTCCTAAGGGAGTTCCGCGAACGGAGCGGCGATTACAACGTAGGCGGGAGCACCGGCCGCAAGCTGGTCACCGCCTATCGGGAGAAGGCGCTTCGGGCAGCATACGCCATGCAGCAAGCCGGCATCCTGTCGCCAAGTCAACTGGCATCGCTGACGGGCAATCCGCAAAGCGCCTCGATGCTGCGAAGCAATTATTATAGTTGGTTCGAGAAGGTTGGGCGCGGCCAATATCGGCTAACGCCAGCCGGAGCCTTAGCCTTGGCAGAGTATGCCGAGGTGATCGCCGAATGGAAAGAGACCTTCACCCTTCCGCCGGCACCCGAGCCAAAACCCGCGAAATCATCAAAAACGAAAGCTCCCAAAGCTTCCAATGGAAAAACGTCCAAGCGCGCAAAGGAAACTCCATTTAGCTACGAGCAGTAAATTCGCGGATCGCTTCCGCCAGACGCGCAACGCCAAGCACCGTTTTTTCCCCTTTATTATGGGTGAAATTAAGCCGGGCTGTGTTTCGTTTCGGATCATAAGCATAAAAAGCGATGCCCGGAACAAAAGCAACGCCCTTCGATACCGCAACCCGCAGCAGCGCTTCGGCATCAAGTCCCTCGGGTAGCTCTACCCACAGGAACATGCCGCCCTTCGGCTCGATCCAATGCAGTCCTTCGATTTTTTGCGCCTTGATCAGGTTTTGCATTTCCCGCATCCGCCCCCCGTAGGATTCCGAAATGATGCGGATATGTTCGTCGAGCGGGAAATGCGCAAGCAGCTGGCTCAAAATCTGCTGATCCATCGTGCTGGACTGCAGGTCGGCCGCTTGCTTCGCTTTTGCAAGCATCTTGATCACCCGGGTATCGCCAATCGCCCAGCCGGTCCGGAGTGCGGGAGCTACGATTTTCGAGAAGGTGCTTGTGTATATAACAACGCCGCTTCCAATCTGCTGCTGGTCAAGCGCAAACAGCGTTGGGTAAGCCGCATTTTCATCGTATTTCAGTTCGCCGTATGGATCATCTTCAATAATAGGTATTTGATGGCCGGCGCAAATCCGCAGAATCTCCTGCCTTCTTTCCAAGCTCCACACATTGCCCGTCGGATTGCCAAAGGTCGGAACGGCATAAATAAACTTTGGCTTATGCTCGCGGACCTTACGTTCCACATCCTCCGGAATCATGCCATGCTCATCGCTTTCCGCGGCAACCACCTTTAGACCATGCAGTTCAAATACTTGCAGGCAAGCTAAATAGGTAGGCCGTTCAACAAGCACCGTGTCCCCCGGCTCGG
This sequence comes from Paenibacillus sp. MMO-58, assembly GCF_037146255.1. Classification (NCBI taxonomy): domain Bacteria; kingdom Bacillati; phylum Bacillota; class Bacilli; order Caryophanales; family Paenibacillaceae; genus Paenibacillus; species Paenibacillus sp. MMO-58. Next base: position 45,468 of record NZ_JBBCVY010000005.1, on the reverse strand, counting down.
TTAGAACTTGAACAAGCAGGCTAATCGCCTGTTGGGAGCCGGTCGTAATAATCATTTCCTCCGGCTGCACGTTCATCCCCTTCTGGGCCATTCGGACGCAAAGCTGCTCGCGAAGAGGCAAGTAACCTTCAGTAAGCCCGTACTGCAATGCGCTTGTACCCGCGGAGATCGCGCGGTCCGCGGCTTCCCGGACAGCCTGTACAGGAAAAAGCTCTTCCGCAGGCAGACCGCCCGCAAAGGATACGATATCATTGCCTTGCGTCAGCTTCAGAATATCCCTTACGACGGAAGACTTAACCTGCGTCATTCTTGATGCAAAGCGAAATTCCATATTTTCCTACTCCTCCCGCAATATAAAACCATGATTTGTACTGTCACTATTGTCGCATAATAAAAAGAATCCATGCAAACTTAAACGTTTTCTTTTCCCTAATACTTGGTTATAATGAAGCTAGCATATCGGAGGTGCACAAAATGTCTATTACTTTCGTTATTGTTATGACAGTCTTTATTTTGTTCCTGACTGCCATCTTGACGTCTTCGTACAACGACGACAAGACCAAAGGCCTCTAAAAAAGGCGCGGTGAAACGGCTTTGCCATCCTTTGGCTGCGAGGCGCGTTTCATTAGGAGAATTCTAAGATATGTTAATGCTTAGAATTCAAAAAAAGAAGCTTCCCTCGTTTGCGGGAGGAGCTTCTTTTTTTATCTTCGTATGTTTGTAGTAGTGCTTGGATGATTATCCGATTAACGGTTCTGAAGTTGTCCCATTTCAATCATGCACGTTTCACATAAATAACGGTCCTTGAATTCCTTCACATCTTCCATGGATCCGCAGAACACGCATCTTGGGCGGTAACGCTCCAAAATAATATGGTCGCCTTGCACTAAAATCTCTACAGGATCCCCTTCATTCATTTGATACCTTTTGCGAAGTGATTTAGGAAGAACGATTCGTCCGAGTTGGTCCACCTTTCTAACCACACCTGCTGGTTTCATCTTTTCACCTCTTTATGACTGGATTTGCAAGCTAACGTTGTGAAACATAGCACAGTAGACTTTCGATGGTCCCTAATGAATTCCTTCCTAAGTAAGGATAGTCCTTAATATTATGTAAATTCAGTCCATTCCCGGGAACTTATTCTGGCGTAATGCCTCGTACACAATAATCGCCGCCGAGTTGGAAAGATTCAGCGACCGGACATCTCCCGTCATCGGCATCCGCATGCAAGTATCCAGATTCGCATCAATCAGCTCTTGCGGAAGCCCTTTTGTTTCCTTTCCGAACACGAAGAAATCTCCATCCCGGAAGTCAAATTCCGTATACACTTTGGTAGCTCTCGTACTTGCATAAAAGAATCTTCCGTTTGGATTCGCATCCTGCAGCTCCTTGAAGGAATCATGATATTCCACATGCACCGCATGCCAATAATCCAGTCCGGCGCGCTTGAGAGTGCGGTCATCGGTCTGGAATCCAAGGGGACGTACCAGATGAAGATGCGCGCCTGTTGCGGCGCAAGTCCGGGCGATATTGCCCGTATTTGCAGGAATTTCAGGTTCAACCAAAACAATATGAAAAGCCATAACTGTACCAACCTCACATTCTATGTCATTATACACGAAACACTGCGTTCCCGCATCAGTGCCAAAGAGGCAATTTTTACATTAGGTTAACGTACTCTTAATCTCCGCATAAATGTCTCCCCTCATAATGAAAACATCATGTAGGAGGCAAAAGGAGAATAGATACGATGAAAAAGAAAATATTGGTCGTTGATGACGAGCCGTCCATCTCCATGCTTATCGAATTTAATTTGAAACTCGCCGGTTACGATGTCCGGTGCGTAAGCGATGGCGAGGCCGTATTCGAGATGTTGAAGCCATTCCGTCCTGACCTGATCGTACTCGACTTGATGCTTCCGAAGATGGATGGCATTCAAGTATGCCGTGAGCTGCGCAAGCAGAGCAATGCTGTACCAATTGTCATGCTGACTGCCCTGCAGGACGTCACGGACAAAATCGCCGGGCTTGATAACGGTGCCGACGATTATATGACAAAGCCATTTAGCCCGCAGGAGCTGATCTCACGTATTCAGGCCATTTTCCGCCGAATTCAGTCCCTCCCGGGTCAAGCTGAATCAACAACCTTCGATATTGGCCGGTTGACGGTACGCGCCGAACAACGCGAAGTGCTGATTGATGGCCGGACCATCGAACTGACACCGAAGGAATTCGAGCTTCTTCTCTTCTTATGCAAGCATAGAGGCAAAGTATTAAGCCGTCAGCAGCTGCTTCACGGGGTATGGGATTATCACTTCCTCGGCGATACGCGAATCGTTGACGTTCATATCAGCCATCTTCGAGATAAAATCGAGCAAAACGCAAGAACGCCAGAGTACATTATGACGGTCCGCAATGTCGGCTACAAGCTTCACGCCCCTAATATGGCCGATTCGTCACTGGCATAAACACCTCTAACAATGAAGACCGCCTTTCCGATTACGGAAATGGCGGTCTTTGTTAGCTTTCTTAACCGTTGCGGCGCTGGAAGTCAGCCATAAATTCGGCAAGCGCTTTGCAGCTCTCGTGCGGAACGGCGTTGTACGTCGAAGCGCGCAGACCGCCAACATCGCGGTGGCCCTTCAGGCCAACAAAACCGTTTTGCTCCGATTCCTTCACGAATTGCTTCTCCAGCTCTTCGTTTTGCATACGGAAAGTAATGTTCATAAGCGATCGGCTGTCCTGATGAGCGCATCCCACATAATAGCCGTTGCTTTGGTCGATCGCATCATAGATCAGCTTTGTTTTATCGCGGTTGAGCTGCTCCATCGCGGCAACCCCGCCGTTACCTTTGATCCATTTCAGAACCAGGTTAACCATATATACCGAGAAGGATGGCGGCGTATTGTAAAGCGACTTGTTCTTCGCATGCGTGTCGTATCGGAAGATAGCCGGAATGTTTTTCGGGCTTTCTTGGACCAGGTCATCGCGTACGATAACAACCGTAACACCGGATGGACCAAGATTTTTTTGCGCGCCGGCATAGATAAGGCCAAATTTGCTAATATCAATAGGACGGCTCAAAATATCGCTGGACATATCGGCTACAAGCGGTACATTGCCAAGGTTCGTCGGGAACTCCTGGAACTGTACGCCTCCGATTGTCTCATTAGATGTCAGATGAAGGTAAGCTGCATGCTCCGGCACAACGATTTCGTTAATGCTTGGCATACGCATGAAATTGTCGTTTTCTGACGAAGCAGCAATAACCGTCTCGCCGATCAGCTTCGCTTCCTTAATGGCTTTGTCAGCCCAAGCGCCTGTCTTGACGTAAGCGGCTGGACGGCCCGCGGAAAGCAGGTTCATTGGAATCATGGCAAATTGCTGGCTTGCGCCGCCTTGCAGGAAAAGGACATGATAGTTATCCGGAATACCGAACAATTCGCGCATGAGGGCTTGTGATTCGTTGTTCACTTGCTCATAAAGTGCGCTGCGGTGGGACATTTCCATGATGGACATCCCCGCGCCCTGATATTCGACAAATTGCTCTTGCGCCTGCTGCAGCACCTCAAGCGGTAAAGCGGCCGGTCCTGCATTGAAATTATAGGCTCGTTTCATTTCCGTTACCCACCTTTTGTTTTTGTTAAACATCTCACATGATATTGATTATGATAGCAATTTTACCGGCTCTCTTCAAGTACATTTACATAATGTTAGTGACAAAAAGTCGAACGGAGATTATTCACATGGCAGATAATATTCGGATTTTCACCGCAATATCCATTCCAGCAAACATCAGCGGACAAATCGTTAGCCATTTGCCCGATTGGCAGGGCCAGCTCTCTTTTCAGAAATGGGTTGATCCCCGGGATCTGCACATAACGCTTCATTTCATCGGGGACATGCCCGTTCCCTCCATTCCCGCCATACAGGCTGGCATGCAGGAAGCCGCTTCCCGCACAGCATCCTTTTCGTTAGAGCTGTCGAAACTTGGCAGCTTCGGCCGCGAGGAACGCCCCTCCGTCCTATGGCTTGGCTTAAAGCAGCTTCCCGCCGAGCTGCTCCGGCTTCATCAATCGCTTGGCCAGTCGCTTCATTCGGGTATTGGCTATACGCCGGAGACCCGTCCTTACCGGCCTCACGTGACCTTAGCGCGGAAATATTCCGCCGACGAACCATGCACAGCCGAAAAGCTTGAGAAGCTCTCAAGCCCCTTTCTGCAGCATCAGACAGCCTTCGACATCACCGGCATAACGCTATACCGTACCCGGTTAGGCGAAAGACCTATGTACGAACCCATTGCACTCGCACAATTCGACAAATGAAAAGCGGACTCCCGCCAAGGGAGTCCGCTTGAATAAATGCGTTTCGAATTAGCAGCCGAAATACAGGCTGTACTCGTGTGGATGAATACGGATCGATACCGCTTTTGCTTCGCTGCGTTTAACGGCAACATAGTTAGCGATGAAGTCTTCCGTGAATACGCCGCTTTCAGTCAAGAAAGCAGAATCCGCTTCGAGAGCATCAAGCGCTTCGTCGAGTGTACCAGGTACGCTGCGGATTTCTTTTTTCTCTTCTTCTGGCAGTTCGTAAATGTTTTTGTCGAATGGACCATAGCCCAGAGCAACAGGATCCAGTTTACGTTTGATGCCGTCAAGACCAGCAAGCAGCATAGCTGCGAATGCCAGGTAAGGGTTAGCCGTGGAGTCCGGAGTACGGAACTCGATACGACAGCCTTTTGGCGTTACCGATGCGATTGGAATACGTACTGCAGCGGAACGGTTACCTTTCGAGAATACAAGGTTAACCGGAGCTTCGTAACCAGGAACCAGACGTTTGAACGAGTTTGTCGATGGATTCGTCAAAGCGATCAGTGCTGGAGCATGGTGCAGAACGCCACCGATGTAGTTCATAGCCAGTGGGCTCAGGTTACCGTAAGCACCTTTTTCGTAGAACATAGGAGCGTCGCCATCGAAGATGGACATATGCACGTGCATACCGGAACCGTTATCGCCGAACAATGGTTTTGGCATGAAAGTAGCCACTTTGCCGTATTGGCGAGCTGTGTTGTGAACGATATATTTGTACAGCATCAGGTTGTCAGCTGTTTTCGTCAATGTGTCGAAACGGAAGTTGATTTCTGCTTGACCAGCAGTTGCAACTTCATGGTGATGACGTTCAACGCGAAGGCCAACTTCTTGCATCAGGCGAACCATTTCGCTGCGGATGTCTTGTTGTTGGTCAACAGGAGCAACTGGCACGTAACCGCCTTTTACAGGAACTTTAAAGCCAAGGTTGCCGCCTTCTTCTTTACGGTTTGTGTTCCAACCCGCTTCTTCGGAATCAACGTAGAAGGAAGAAGAGTTCATTGTGCTTTCGTAGCGAACTTCGTCGAAGATGAAGAACTCGGACTCAGGCGCGAAGAATGCAGTAGTACCGATACCCGTTGTTTGAAGGTATTCTTCCGCTTTTTGAGCGATGCTGCGTGGGTCACGCTCATAACGCTCGCCGTCCGGTGTATGAATGTTACACATAATGTTCAGTGTAGGATGATCTGTGAAAGGATCAACGAATGCTGCATCCGTATCTGGCATCATTACCATGTCAGATTCTTCAATACCACGGAAACCTGGGATCGAGGAACCGTCAAAAGCTACACCGTTTACGAAAGTATCAGCGTCAACTTCTGTCGAAGGAAGAGTAATGTGGTGCGCGCGACCAGCGAGATCCACGAAGCGGAAATCTACAAACTGGATGTTGTTTTCTTGAATTTGTTCCAAAACTTTTTGAACTGACATCAGATATTTCCTCCATTTCCGAACATTTGCATAGTGGTGAACAGTTATTGTTCAAGTTTCGCGTTAAACTATGAGGTAATTATAAGACTACGTTTTGGCATCGTCAATACTTATGTCAGGTATTTTTTATTCATATGTAAGGTATACTTACAAGTTTAAACATTTGTTCACAATTAAGCCTTTACATTCGTACAGAAAAGCCGAGAGGCCTTGTGTATCAAGGCTTCCCGGCTTTTCACATTTTAAAACTGGATTAAATTTTCCATTCCGTAAAAGCGGCTGCAGGTTCTTTTGGAGTGTTAAATTGCTTTCCGACGATTGGAGCCAGCTTTTCTAAATCCTTTAATAAATTAGCGAATTGGTCAGGGAACAGGGATTGTACGCCGTCACCTGTCATCGAATTATCCGGATCTGTGTGCATTTCGACAATCAGACCGTTCGCCCCTGCCGCAACGGATGCTTTGGACATTGGTTCTACCAATTCGCGGCGGCCTGTACCGTGGCTCGGGTCCGAAATGACTGGAAGATGGCTAAGCCCTTGCAGGACCGGAATCGCGGACAAGTCCAGCGTGTTTCTCGTGTAAGTTTCGAACGTTCGGATTCCGCGCTCGCACAACATAACATTCGGATTTCCGCCTGCGAGGATGTATTCCGCCGCATTCAGGAACTCGTCGTACGTTGAGCTGAAGCCGCGCTTCAGCAATACCGGAGTCTGAATCGTGCCAAGCTTGCGTAGCAGATCGAAGTTCTGCATGTTGCGTGTTCCGACCTGGAGGATATCGGCATATTCGGCGCATACATCAACATACTCTGGTGTCATGACTTCCGTAATCGTGAGCAGGCCATGCTTCTTGCCCGCTTCCGCCATCATGACCAAACCTTCCACGCCAACGCCCTGGAAGCTGTATGGACCCGTGCGAGGCTTAAACGCACCGCCGCGAAGCACCTGTCCGCCGGCTGCTTTGACAAGGCGTGCGATCTCATCGATCTGTTCCGGAGATTCAACCGCGCAAGGGCCGCCCATAATAACAAGGTTCTCGCCGCCGATCTTAACGCCTTTAATATCGATGACGGTATCGTCCGGATGGAAGTCCCGGCTCGCCAGCTTGTAGGACTTCGAAATCTTGATAACGTTCTCTACGCCTTTCATTTGGCGGAGATGCTCCGCAAGCGTTGGCTCCGCCTTGCCGATAATACCGATAACCGTACGGTCCGTCCCTCTCGATACATGGGCTTGCACGCCTGCTCTTTCAATATGGTTCACGATTTCTTGAATACGCTCTTCAGCAATATGTGGGCTGGTAATTACGATCATGTCCATCTCTCCTTTTTCGCTTCAACGCTTATACGCTTTTATGCTTTGTGGCTTTTATGCTTTTACTTGTTAAAGCAAATATACACGATGGATTCTTGTTTCGTCAATTATTATTTTTGAAGCACGCTTGGTGCAGAAGGCAACTACGGAAATGAATATTCTTACGATCGCTGTGCTCGCTAGATTCCCTGAATTAATTATTCCAAGGTTGGAATCTATCTCACAAGGCGACCGCTCCGCTTCTCCAGAACATTCATTCCCTCCGTTGCGACTCTGCCTGGAGATTTCAAAACAATAAAAGACTCATCGGGCGGCCGGACCTCCAATGATGACTGCGGAACATTACTTCCCTCCGTGTCCTAAGCCAAAATAAAAAACTCAACCCTATGTCCGGAAGAAGGACGAAAGGGTTGAGTTCTATTAAGCTTCAGCTGCGCTGGAAGCCGATTTGGTACGAATCGTCGGAAGGAGTTTGTTCTTGTTGACCGTACGCTTGATCTCCCACGTGGAAGGGGCGTTATGGTCGTATTGTTCCAAATACGCGATAACTTCTTTTGTAATCGGAGTTGGAGTAGACGCGCCCGAAGTAACGGCAACGCGATCAACACCCTTTAACCACTCCTGCTCAATCTCAGATACGTCGGATACGCGGTAGGCCGGTACGCCCGCGATCTCCTGGGATACCTGGGCGAGACGGTTGGAGTTGTTGCTGCGCGGATCGCCAACAACGATACACAGCTGCGCCTGTCCGGCTTGCTCCGCCACCGCTTCCTGGCGTACTTGCGTAGCCAAGCATATCTCGTTATGAATCTCCGCCTTTGGATACGTCTCCAGAAGCTTGCTTATAATATGACGGATATCCCATTGCGACATCGTGGTCTGATTCGTAATGATTATACGGCCTTCAGGCACGTTAAGCTTGGAAATATCCTCGATGCGTTCAATCAGATGAACGCGGTCCGGTGCTACGCCAATGGCGCCTTCCGGCTCCGGATGGCCTTTTTTGCCGATATAAATAATATGATAATCCTCGGCTACTTTCTCCCGAATCAGATCATGCGTTTTGGTTACATCCGGGCAAGTCGCATCCACGATGGTAAGGCCTTTCTCGCGCGCACGGTTGCGGACTTCGGGGGATACGCCATGGGCCGTAAAAATAACGGTACCGCTCTCCACCTGCTCCAGGATCTCCAGACGGTTCTCGCCGTCAAGCGTAATGACGCCCTCTTGCTCGAAAGCTTCGGTTACATGCGCATTATGAACAATCATGCCAAGAATATAAATCGGACGCGGAAGGTCCAGGTTTTTGGCGGTTTGCAGCGCGAGCACCATAGCGTCTACAACGCCGTAGCAATAGCCTCGCGGCGATACTTTAACAATTTCCACTTGTTGCACCTGCTTTCTGAATAACGAAGGTTAGTCTTCGATTCGATCGGTTCCTTCTATTATAATCGAAGCAGGCTGGGGGGAAAAGTCTATTGGCAGCCAAATGACAAACGTGGACCCTTCTTCCTCCATCGTCGTCACCTCAATCGAGCCGCGGTGCTCATCGATAATCCATTTGGCAATGGACAAGCCAAGCCCCGTACCAACGGTCTTGCCGCGCGATTCATCCGCCCGGTAGAACCGATCGAAGATATGAGGAACCTCCTTCGGATTCATGCCGATTCCCGTATCTTTAATAATAATGCCAAGCTGGTTCTCCCGGCGTGTCGCCGACATCTCGATCCAGCCGCTTGGCGTATATTTAAACGCGTTCTCTATGAAGATGAACAAAAGCTGCTGCAAATAATCCGCATTACCGTGTACGTGATATCCGTCCAGCGCAGTCAAATCCCCGATCCGCCACTCCGCATTGCGCGGCAGAAGGCCCGCTCTCCGGCCTACTTCTTCCACAATCGGCAGCATAAGCTGCGTTGTTTTCTCCATCTCGTAACCCGCATCGGCTCTTGCCAAAGCAAGAAGGTCGTTTACCAGAGTGGACATCCGCCGCGCCTCCGCCGCAATATCCTGCATGGCTTCGTTAGACAGCTCATAGCGTTGGGAATCAAGCGCCAGTACAATATCTCCCGCTTCATCCGGCTCAAGCGTTTTTGACCACATCCGCTGCAGCAGTTCAATATTGCCGCGAATCGTCGTCAGCGGAGTACGCAGCTCATGCGACGCGTCCGAAACAAACCGTCGCTGCGCTTTATACGATTCGTCCAGTCCGTTATACGCTATCTCGATGCGGGATAGCATAATATTAAGGGTATAGACCAGATGACCGATCTCATCCTTCGGACCTTCAATCGGAATCCGCACGCTTAAATCGGAACCGCTCTGAATTTGCTCGGTGGCATGAACGACTCGTTCGATTGGCTGAAGAGCTTTGCGCGCCATAAAGAGACCAACAGTAAAGGCAATAATCAAGCATATCAAAGAGGACAATATAAGAATAACCCGAAGTCCGGCCAGGTAGTTCTCTTCGCTGGCTACAACAGTACCAACCTGAAGCAGGCCAATTAACGTCCCGTCCGTATTGTTAGGAATTGGTTTTTGATAGATTAGAAAAGCAACTTCACCTGCATTTGTATTTAAAACCGCTTTTTTATAGCCGTAATCCGGATTTGTCTTGGCTTCCGGGATAGGAAATTTGATGCCGTTTACTTGAAGCTCGCCGGAGGCTTTAATAACGCCTTCCTTGTAATTGACTAATTGCACGTAAAAATCTTTCTCGTAAAACGGGGAATTCCTCTTAATGTTCAGGTCAATCTGATTTAATCCGTTTTCGTATTTCACGATATCATAGGAATCAGCCTGATCTCGAAGCTGTGTCTTCGTATCCGCGTACGTATTCATGTTTACGAAAAAATAAATCGCTACGCATAACACGATAAGTGCTGCCGCAAGAATACCGGAAAACCATAAGGTCAGACGAAGCCTGATCGTCATGTGAAATCAACCCTCTCCCCGCAGTACATAGCCGGTTCCGCGCACGGTCTGGATAATCCGCTTGGCCCCGCCTTCCTCCAGCTTCTGGCGCAGCATCGCTATGTACACTTCAAGTACATTGGACTCGCCGCTGAAATCATAACCCCATATTTTCTCCATAATGGCATCTCGCGTCAATACGCGGCGCGGATTCTGCATAAATAAGAGCAATAAATCGTATTCCTTCGCGGTCAGCTCGATTCTTCTGCCGGAACGGATGGCTTCGCGGGAATCCAGATCCAAGGCCAGATCGTCAAACACAATCTTGTTGCTGCTGGACTCGTCTATCCTGTCCGACTTACGGCGCAGCAAAGCACGGACTCGGGCCAGAAGCTCCTCCAGCGCGAAAGGCTTGATCAAATAATCGTCCGCGCCCGCATCCAGTCCTTTGACCCGATCCGAAATATCATCTTTCGCCGTCAGCATAAGAATAGGTACGGTGCTTCCGCCCTCCCGTACGCGGCGGCATACTTCCCAGCCGTCCACCTGCGGCATCATCACGTCAAGTATAAGCATGTCCGGATCCGCCGTTAAGAGAAGCTTCAAGCCTTCCATTCCGTTGCTTGCCGTCGATACCTCATAACCCTCAAACGCAAGGCTTCTTCTAAGTAAAGAAGTGATTTTCTCGTCGTCATCCACAACCATGATGTGTTGTCTCATTCTCTATTCTCCCCTTGTATAACTTATCTTTTCTAGAAAAGAAGCGCAGAGACTTTCCTCTGCGCTTACTTTATCGCTTACTGGGCGTTAAATTTATTTTTGTCGCCAATTTCGACTTTCAGATCCATTTTCTCGCCTCTGCGGATAATGTTCAGCACGGCTTTATCGCCTACCTTGCGCTTTTTGATCTCGTCAATCAGCGCCTGCGTCCCGCTAAACGATTTGCCGTCGATACCTACGATGACGTCGAATTGCTTCAGATCGGCGATGTAGGCCGGAGAATTGTAGTAAACGTTGCTGACAATCGAGCCTTGCACTTTATCCATGCCGAGCTGCTTCGCAATCGCATCCGTTACGTCACCAAGCTCTGCGCCGATGAACGGAACCGGCTCTTTCGGTACTTCCTTATTGTTTTTGAGCGTATCCAGAACTTCCTGGATGGTGCTTGTCGGAATCGCAAAGCCAATGCCTTGTGCCTGCGAGCTGACTGCGGTGTTAATGCCAACAACCTCACCATTCACATTCAGGAGCGGACCGCCGGAGTTGCCTGGGTTAATGGAAGCATCGGTTTGGAGCAAGTGTTTGTACTCGCGCGTACCGTCCGTATCCTGAATATCGATTGGACGTTCCTTCGCGCTAAGCACGCCCACGGTAACGGTATGGTCAAATCCGTACGGGTTGCCGATCGCAACGACCCAGTCGCCGATGTTAATTTTGTCCGAGCTGCCAAGCGGAAGTGTAGGGAACGCTTTATCGCCCGTAACCTTAAGTACGGCAAGGTCAAGATCAAAGCTGGAGCCCAGAAGCTCTGCCGTAAACGGCTTGTCGTAGCCTTGTACCGTCACTTCGATTTTATCGGAATCCGCAACAACGTGCTGGTTCGTCAGAATGTAACCGTCGGATTCGAAGAAGAAGCCTGTACCTATTCCCGCCGCCTGCAGATTGCTGTCGTCTTTCTTGTTATTATCCTGCTGCTGATTCGCGTCCGGTGCATCCTCGCCGAAGAACTGACGGAAGAACGGATCGTCCAAAATACCGCCGCCGCCGCTGCTGCGTGTTTGCGGCTTCACGTACGTCTCGATCTTCACAACCGCGGGGCTCGCTTTCTCGAATAGGGAAGCAATGTTGTCCGGTCTTGCCGCCGCTACGGAAGCGCCTCCGTTGCCGCTAGTCGAACCGGATGCTGTTGACCCCGAGCCCGCGTTAGCCGTGCTGTCCTGCTTGGAGGAAAATACCGAGTTGCTAGTAAACCAGTTATTCGTATCCGAAGCGTACATCAAGCCGCCCATCAAGCCGCCAACCACTACAACGCCGGCGAGGAAAGAAACAAACATTCCTTTAATCGGGCTTTTCTTGCGCGGTTCGCGGTTCTGCCAACTGCTTTTGCCGGATTGTTGATTATAAGTAAAAGGTCTCATCGGCACCGGAGGCGTTACTTCAACCTTTGGCTGTTCCAGCTCAGGCTCGCTGTCGCCGGATGCCGCCGTGTAATAATCCTGAGGATTAGACCGGGACGGAACGTTCGCTCCGTTATCGTCTTGCGCGGAAGATTTGAAAGGCCCGTATGAATAATAGTAGGAAGTTTTACCCGGAGCTTCCGATCCTTCAGCCGTTGATGCCGTGTTGTCTTCTTCGCGCGGATTGTTGTCATCATCACCATTAGCACGATTCTGAAAGAAATCGTCGTATTTTTTGTTCTGATCGTCCATTTCCGTTCTCCTCCTTGATCTATTCCGTTAAAGCAGCCGAATCTTTCATTCATCGGCGCTTAATTCCTGTATTCCTATCATGCACATTCTACCTTAAAACAAACTTAAAATGAATTAAAACGAACATAAAAAAAACGCCTGACGACGTTATTTCTATGCACTTTTCGTATGACTCTACCAAACTCCCCATTTCTCAATAGGGAGTTTGGCGTGCGATATTCTATTGGGGGAACAAACTTTCGACCTCTTTCAGAACTTCCTTCGCCTTGCCTATCCACTTCTGATCGACATGGGCATCCGGATCGGAAGGCGCCTGGAACTGGTCGAATAACGCTCCTACAACGCGGGCGCTTGCTTCCGGATCATTGCCCTCTTGATACTCATGCCTTAGCACATAGGGCTGCGCAAACGTAATAACGGCATTCGTATCCGCGTTTATATCCACCACGCTGCCATTCGTCACTTGAAACGGCAGCCGTAGCCAGACTTTATTCTCTTCATCAAGCGCCCGGTCAAAGGAACCGTTCGTATAGTCCCAGTTGCCCCCGAGCGAGAATTGATGCTGCTCCAGCCAGTCTCTGGAATCGGTAAACGCTTGCTGACGGGCTTCCAGCGATGAGGTTAATGGAATCATGACCGTTCATATCTCCTTTAGCGTATAGGGTGTGAATAACTCTCATGTATATATAACCACTAAAGGATAATATGTCCCGCCGTTTGACCGTTTATGTGTTTTTTACCCAGCCTTTGCGATGGGCGAGCACCGCCAGCTGCGTCCGGTCCTCCAGCTCGCATTTCATCAGCAGATTGCTGACATGGGTTTTGACGGTTTTTACGCTGATATGAAGCTCTTCGCCAATCTCTTTGTTGGAACGTCCTTCCGCGATCAGCAAAAGCACTTCCTTCTCCCGCTCCGTCAGCTCCTCGTCCCCCGACTGGGCGGTACGCTGTCGCAAGCCCCTTGTCAGAGCCTGCGACACATCCGCCGTCATAACCGGCATGCCTTTGACCGCCCCGTGAAGCGCATAGATCAATTCCTCCGCCGATACGGTCTTCAGGACATAGCTGACCGCTCCCGCTTCAATGGCCCCGTATACCTTATCGTCTTCCAGGAAGCTTGTAAGCATGATAATCTTCAGATTCGGATATTTGACAATCAGCTGCCTGGTCGTCTCAATTCCGTCCATGCCCGGCATCATCAAATCCATCAGCACAACATCCGGTATGCCGGAAGCCAGTCCCGCCTCAAGCAGCGCAATCGCTGCCTGCCCGCTGCCCGCTTCAGCTACGACTTCAAATTTGGGCTCCAGCATTAAATACGTGCGCAAGCCCGTTCTCACCATGTCATGGTCGTCCACAATCATAACTTTTAACGTATTAGTCCCGCTCATCGTTTTCATTCCTCCGCCACATTTTCGGTATCGTAACCTTCACTCTGGTGCCGCTGCCCGGCTTGCTTATAATTTCGGCAAGACCGCCAAGCTGCTGGGCCCGTTCCTGCATTGTAGACAAACCGTATGATCCGCGTCTTACCTGATCCGCCCGGAAGCCCGCTCCGTCATCCTGCAAAATAAGCACAACCTGCCGTTCATTCTCCGTCAGACTTAGCGAGCAGCTCTGCGCACCGGAATGCTTTACGACATTCGCCATTGCCTCCTGTACTATAAGGAACAATTGATGCTCCTTGGCTTCCGTAAGCGGCTCGTTCAACCGCCAATCGAAGACGCCCTGCAGACCGTTCTGCCGGCAATAATCCGGAAACCACTTATCAAGCGCCTCCAGCAGCGTACGCCCTTCAAGCTCCATCGGCCGTAGCTGCGCGATAAAGATCCGCATCTGCTTCTGCGCGAGCGTTGACATCTGTATAAGCTGCTCCAGTACGGAAGCGGCCCGCTCCCTGTCGATTTCCTGAAGCTTCGGCAGCGAGGAAGCGCACATATGCATGGCGAAAAGCTGCTGGCTGACCGTATCGTGCAAATCCCGGGCCAGCCGTTTGCGTTCCTCCTGAACAGCAGCTTCATTTGAAGCCGCCTGCGACATCACCTGCTCTTCACCGGTCATCTGGAGACGTTTCATCCTCTCCTCCATCAGCTCGGCAAGATCGTTAAATTCGCGGTACAGCTCCGAAAAGGAAGAGTCGCCGGATTCCGTAATCCGGACCTGGAAATTCCCGTTTACCGCTTGCTTAAGCGCAAGCTGAAGCGTATCGATCCGCCTCTGAATGTGCTGGCCCGTCCAGTACCCGAAGCCTGCGCTGACAAGCAGAAAGACGGACACTGCGCCATAGCGCACTTCCGTCTGTACATTGTCTCCGCCCGCTAATCCTACCCACACGGCGATTCCAAGCAGCAGCGCGGTTACGGAAGAAGCTACAAACATCGTGAGCAGCTGCCATTTGCCGCCGCGGAATAATCGAACGATCATAACCGTCTATCCCACCTTCGTCACACGAACATCGCCGATGAACGTGCTAACGACGAGTTTGATTTTTTTATCCGTCTCCTCATAGTAAGGGGAATGAATATGGATGCTCTTGAACATTCCGCCTTCCTTCTGGCCCAGAATCTTTACGTCCCCCACAAAAGCACTCGATACGACTTGTACGCCTACCTCGTAATCGTTCGGCACATACACTTTAACGTCGCCTATAAAGGAAGAGATGCAAATCTTCGTCTCGCCAAGCGGTATTTGCGCTTTCGTTAAATCTACAATGGTATCGCCGATAAAATGCGAGATATTAAGCGGTTTGAGCTCCCAATAATCCTGGCCGATATGAATATCCCCGATAAATCCCGATCTCGATTGCGCATGCGGATCGTGGTTCCAGTATTCAAAAGAGCCATGCTTCGCCCGCTGACGATGCTCTCGGATATGCTCCCTTACTTGCTGCTTATGCTCGCGGATATGACGCTTTTGTTCGTGAAGCTGACGGCGAAATTGCTGTTTCATATGATGATGCCTCATGCGATGGAGCGGTTCTTCGCGATATTCCCCGGCCGGCTCGCCGCGTTCATTCCTTTCATTAAAGGCAGAGGAATCTCCTTCGCCGGCGGAATCATGGCTTCCGTCCGTGCTGCCCGGTTTCGTAGGGTCCGGGTGGAGCGGAGGAGCCGACGGCACTTCGCCTTTGTAATCGGTATAAGCATTGTAAGACTTCCACTCGTCTTCATACTGCGGCGGTTCTTGATGTCTGTGCCGCGGACGGCGCAAGAAGTTAATGCCCACTAAGATGATAATGATCGGCCAGGCATAAGAAATGATGTCGCTAAACGACCAGGCGAACCATTCCAGGTTATGACCCAGGAACAGAAAGCCGAGTATAATCATCATCCCTGCCCACCAGCCCGAGCCGTGACCCTGACGACCCGCAAGCAGTCCGTGCAGACCGATCCATAGCAGCACGACCGGCCAATAATTGGAGATAATCTCGCCAATACTAATGTCGTAATCAATCATGCCCAGTTGTTTCAATAAGAAGAATACGCCAACGGAAATGATGACAAGACCAGATAACAGCCGGTTTAGAAAGCTTCCATTCAATTTAGTCAACTCCCTGCCTGTACTTCAAAATGTCTTATTGCTACTTAGTATAGCTAATGAAAGAAGGGATATAAAGGGACGGCCGATTGAACTTGGCATCGGTCTCGAGACGGAGTTCAAAACGGTTTGTAAGGTCAGTTTCCACCCTTTCGCTTCCAATCTATGAAATTCTGTAAAAAAAAGTTAGACTGCGTCATAAAACATCACGCTAATACGTTGACATTACTTACTTCGGCTATTTATAATGGTGAGCGGATTCATAGAGACAGAGAAACCTTACATCAATTAAGACTATGAACAACGGGAGTTGAAACAATGGATGTAGCAGAACTGTCGAGAGGGCTGGATACCATATGGGTTGTCTTGACAGCAGCAATGATTTTGCTGATGGAAGGCGGGTTTGCCCTGCTTGAGGCCGGATTTGTCCGGCAGAAGAATGCGGTTAGCATTATTATGAAGGTATTTGTCGACATTGTATTTGGTGCACTTGTCTTTTACTTCTTCGGTTTTGCCATCATGTATGGCAAAGACATCGGCGGCTTATTCGGCTCATCCGGTTTCATGCTTAATGGAGACTTGTCTCACATTAGTTTAAATATTTCTCACGAAACCTACTGGCTGTTCCAATGCGCCTTTGTTATCGCCGTTATTTCCATCGTATCCGGGGCAGTTGCGGAACGAATCCATTTCCGGGCTTATATTTTGCTTACCATCGCCATGACCGGTCTGATCTACCCGTTGTCCGGACATTGGGTATGGGCGGTAAACGGCTGGTTAGGAAAGCTTGGCATGATCGATTTTGCCGGATCGGCCGCAATCCACGCTCTTGGCGGATTTGCTGCGCTTGCCGCAACCTTGTTTATCGGTCCGCGAATCGGCAAATTTTCGCCTGACGGCAAAGTAAACATCGTATCTCCTTCCAACCTGCCGCTCGCATCGGTTGGCGCTTTTATTCTCTGGTTCGGCTGGTTCGGCTTTAACGCAGGCAGTACGCTTAGCGCAACCAACGCGGCAATCGGCCACATTGCCATAACAACCATGCTGTCCGCGGCATCGGGCGGCGCAATCTGTATTTTGTTTACGATGTTCCGTTACCGCAAAGCGGATCCGCCAATGGTGATTAACGGCTCTCTCGCCGGCCTTGTCGGGATTACTGCGGGTTGCGCTTTTGTATCCGACGGCGCTGCCATCTGGATCGGCTCTATTTGCGGGATTGCCATGGTTCTTGTTACGGAATACATGGAACGCAAACAAATCGACGATCCGGTCGGAGCTTTCGCCGTGCATGGCATAAGCGGCAGCATCGGCACCCTGGCCGTTGGATTATGCGCGATTCCCGAGCTGACCAAGGGCGTCGGCAATGGCTACTACGGCCTTTTGTACGGCGGCGGCTGGCATCTGCTTGGCGCACAAGCCCTTGGACTTGTCGTGATCGCGATTTGGGGATTCGGCCTGACATGGGCTGTATTATGGCTGATCCGCAAAGCGATGCCCGTTCGCGTATCCAAGGACGAAGAGCTTGTGGGCCTTGATGTCGGAATCCACGGCGTCCCTGCATACAGCCAGGAGAATGATTTTATTGATGTAGACCATATCACGAGAAAACCATAAAAATAACGGCGTTCCTCCGAAGGGGAACGCCGTTTATTTATAAGTATAAGGATTATCGATATAGTTCATTAACCAGGTCTCCGGAGACCGTTACGATATCTGTAGGCGACGATACCTGAATAGATCTTGCATGCTCAATCTCTAGCCGAAGCGCGCGAACCTGCTCCATCGGTTTTTTCACGAAATGGATGTACTCAACAGCCAAATGATGATCCGGCTTCCGGCCATGCAATAACCGGCGCAACGTGGACATCGACTGGTAAGCCCGTTCTTCCTTCAGACGCCGCTTCTCATAACGTTCAACCATTTGCTCGATTTCCGCGATTTCCTGCTCCTTCTTCGTTACATACGCATCGATAAAGGGCAGCACTTCAGCTGCTTTGCGATGATGGGTCGAAGAATGATTCGTATGGATAATTGGATCGGTCATGTTAACTCACCTGTCTTCATTGCGTGATTATTTATTACATACCTAATCATACAACAAAGATTCGCTCTTGAAAACTTAATTTATGTAACATTAGAAAAATTGACATAAACAATATTTTCAAATCAACAACCTTTCGTTCCACTTGCGGCAATCCTGGAAATTGAAGAAAAGAGGAACCAGAGACGGTTCCTCTTGTTGATTGTTTTAAGTAGTGGTTACTTCTGTGCTTTTTGAGTTGCTTGGTTAGCTGTTTTACCAGCTGTAGCGTTCTGGTTTTGGTTGAATTCTTCAGCGAATTCTGCATTGTACTGGTTGTTTTGAGCTTTGTTGTTTTTGTTCTTAGCCATGGTAGTCATTCACCTCCCCGTCCAACCTTAGTATGGCTGTGTGAAGGCTTATTATGCGGGTACGAAAGCAGAGGGATCATGACTCCAAATAGGTCTGCGGGATTGGTTTTCCCGCTTCCACAGCGCGGTTAATCTGGTTCAGCCAGGACTGAGACAGCTTGCCGTTGCCTTTGCGCAGCACCTGGACATCAACCGTTCTTTTCCCCCATTGCTTATATACATCTTTTATCGTCTCAAAGTATAAGTCGAGCCTGTGGCCTTTGATGGCTGAACCGGTATCCGCAACTACGCCGTAGCCATAGCCCGGGATATAGAGCAGCGTACCAATCGGGAACAGCTTTGTATCCGCCGCGACGGTTGATACTTGCCCCCTTCTGACTTTTACTCCGGAATAAGTGATTCCGTATTGCGGATGACCCGGACGCTTGCCGGTTGACTCATAACCAGCCGTATAACCGGTAGCTACGACCTGAACCGTTGAAAGGGCCTGTTCTGCAATGGCTTCGACTGCTGCATTGCTTTCCTTGTTCTTCTTTGTTCCTTCATGAATTTCTTGCTTGGCTGCGGGTGCTGCTGCGAAGCTTGGAGCAGCAGCTCCTCCTGTCAGCACGGCAGCTATCGCCAGGCTTGAAATTATTTTTGTACAAGTAAAAAAGCTTGTGACCATTTGGGCAGCTTCCTCCTCAGAAGAATATTTCCCAAACGGTCCAAGCTTTATGCATGAGACTTAGATTGTTTTTGTTGCGATTTCGTTTTGCAGCAGCTCAACCAGCTCTGCTACAGGCTTAGCGCCGATGTCACCTTCGCCGCGCTTACGGACCGATACGGAGCCCGATTGCGCTTCGTTCTCGCCTACGACAAGCATGTAAGGCAGCTTCTCCAGCTGTGCTTCGCGAATCTTATAGCCCAGCTTCTCGTTGCGCAGATCGCTCTCAACGCGAATACCAGCCAGCTGCAGCTTCTCTTCCACTTCGCGCGCGTAAGCTTCGTAAGCAGTGGATACCGGAATAACCTTCGCTTGAACCGGCGACAGCCACAGCGGCAATGCGCCCGCAAAGTTCTCGAGCAGGAAGGCAGTCATCCGTTCCATTGTGCTGATGATACCGCGGTGGATAACGACCGGACGATGCTTTTTGCCGTCCTCACCGATGTATTCAAGCTCGAAGCGGTCAGGAAGCAGGAAGTCGAGCTGAGCAGTCGACAAGGTCTCTTCCTTGCCAAGAGCCGTCTTGATTTGAACGTCAAGCTTTGGACCGTAGAACGCCGCTTCACCTTCTGCTTCGAAGAATGGCAGACCAAGCTCTTCGACTACTTCGCGAAGCATACGCTGCGACATTTCCCACATCTCGTCGTTCTGGAAGTACTTCTCCGTATCCTGCGGATCACGGTACGACAAGCGGAAACGGTATTCCTTGATGCCGAAGTCCTCATAGACTTTACGGATCAGGTTAACCACGCGAGCGAATTCTTCCTTGATTTGATCCGGACGGCAGAAGATATGCGCGTCATTCAGCGTCATCGCGCGTACGCGGTGCAAACCTGTCAAAGCGCCGGACATCTCATAGCGGTGCATAGTGCCCATCTCGGCAATACGAACCGGCAGATCGCGGTAGCTTCTCATATCGCTCTTGTAAACCATCATGTGATGCGGGCAGTTCATCGGACGAAGAACAAGCTCTTCGTTATCGAGTGCCATGAGCGGGAACATATCCTCGCTGTAATGCTCCCAGTGTCCGGAGATTTTATAAAGCTCCACGTTAGCGAGAACCGGCGTATACACATGCTCGTAGCCAAGACGTTCTTCAAGGTCAACGATATAGCGCTCCAATGTACGGCGAACCTTAGCGCCGTTTGGCAGCCACAGCGGCAGGCCTTGACCAACTTCGCGGGAGAACGTGAACATTTTCAGCTCTTTGCCCAGCTTGCGATGGTCGCGCTTCTTCGCTTCCTCCAGGAAGTGAAGATGCTCGTCCAATTCGGCTTTCTTCGCGAAAGCTGTTCCGTAAATACGCTGCAGCATCTTGTTCTTGGAATCGCCGCGCCAGTAAGCACCTGCTACGCTAAGCAGCTTAAAAGCTTTGATACGGCCAGTGGATGGCAGATGCGGTCCGCGGCAAAGGTCAAAGAACTCGCCTTGGTCATACATCGTAATAATCGAATCCTCAGGCAAGTCGCGGATCAGCTCAAGCTTCAGGTTGTCGTCAAGTTCCGTGAAAATCGCAAGCGCCTCTTCGCGGCTGACAACGCGGCGGCGAATGTCGAGGTTCTCGTTAACGATGCGTTGCATTTCTTTTTCGATCTTGGTCAGATCTTCCGGAGTCAGAGACTGGTCCATATCGATATCATAATAGAAGCCGTCCTCAATCACGGGACCGATACCAAGCTTCACGTTGGCGTTGCCATACAACCGTTTGATGGCTTGGGCCATCAGATGGGCCGTACTGTGACGGTACACTTCAAGGCCGTCAGCCGATTCAACGGTAACGATCTCGATTGCCGCATCGGATTCGATTGGCGAGTATACGTCAACGACCTTGCCGTTGATTTTTCCTGCAATTGCATTTTTGCGCAGACCCGGGCTGATTGAGCCTGCTACTTCTTCGATTGTTGTTCCAGCCGCATACTCGCGAACCGCGCCGTCTGGAAACGTAACTTTGATAGACATGGATTTCCCTCCTGAGAAAGTTGAGATAGCAGGCGGGATGAACGCAAAAAAAGCACGCATCCCGCAAAGGGACGAGTGCTTGATTACCCGTGGTTCCACCCTACTTCGACTGCTCTCTTGGATCTGAATTCAGACCATGAGGCAATCCTTGTAATGATCTGATAACGGAGACATCCGGTGCGGCTTAATAGTGGCCTATTCGTCATAATCCACGTTCAACGGCACAGCTACAAAGGGGTATATTTGCTGATGTCACGAAGGAAATTGCAGCCGAGTTTCCTCTCTCTGAGCCGACATTACGGGGCAAATACATGGCTTTGTCATTGCTTTTTGCATAGTTATGAGCAAATTATAACCGCTTTGTCCCCCATTGGTCAATAGATGCGGCTGTCAGGCTGGATGGTTCCATTCCCTTCAAAGCATGGGCTGCAAGCCGGACATTGGGTGCAAACCGATACCCGATTGTCAAAAATCGTCTCGATTGTCCGGATGACCTGCATATCATCTTGTCTCGTATGGATCATAATATGCTTAGGCGAGACGGCAATGAGCGAGCTGATGACCATATCTTCGATATTCATCTCGGTCTCCAGCATCTCGGCCACTAACTTGTCCGAGTGGGGCTTCGGTTCAAAAGGCTGAAATTTCTCGTTGAAAAGGACAAAATCATGGCTGCCCTTATGCACGAGATGGACAATCGGCACCTTGGATTCCTGCAAACCCACAAAATATTTCAGCAGCGAAATAAACTCCTGGTACTGTTTATCCAGTACGTATTCGTCCAAAGCGTAGTCTACAATTTCCGCTAATTCCGTCCGGTAGGGCTGCAGCCGGAAAGACGTTAGGCCATCCAAATGCAAAACCGAGTTCTCCTGCAGGTAACGGTCAATCTCATCGGCTACCTTCGTTTTGCGTCGCTGACGGTCCGCATCCAGAAATCTCGTCCCGAGACCATCCCATTCGGTTCCGTGTAGCAGCTCGTGGCAATATTTTTCGATGACAGGCGCATCGATGGCGTGGTTGTTCCTGTATTTTCTCCTAATGATGGCTGCCAGTATGAGCGGTTCCATATCGGTTACGATGAATTCGGCAAGCGCTTTGGATGCCGCTTGAAGCACCGATTGGCTATGGTCAGCCAGCTGAAAATACGGCAGAATCGCTTGGCAGCTGATTTCCTTATCGGAAAGCAGCGTGTACTGTATAGCGTCTTCTTCGATGTGTGCGATATGTAGATCATTGGTAGTGTATTCCGCCATCAACGCCGCTAATTGGGCAGCGGATTGCTCCATGTTCGAAGGCAGCGTTACGGTAAACAGCTCCATGAGCTCACCCCTTTCATTCCCCTTATAAGTATATGGCTGGGGGGTTGGGTATATACGAATGGAGTGGTGGGAGATGATGGGGAGTGGCTAGCGTGTACTTGGTTTGTTTTTAGCTGATTGTTGATGGCGGTGATGGACGCTGCGCGAAAGTAACGTTCTTCCGATCGCTGTTGTTCCCGGATTTCTTCGATTCAAGCCGCGCTGCGGTTGAAATCCGGGGAACAAAGGCGAACGCTGCGCTTCTCCAGTACGTTACTTTCGCTCCGCTCACGCCAGCCAACGCTTCACAAACCAAAGCCAAGCCTCACTCCACCACTCCTGGTGGGGTGAGGCTCTGGTGTACTGCCCGGTTTCCTCGGGCAATTATCTTTAACTGAGCGTAATAAACTACGCACCTTGCTCTCGTTTATACGATAAACGCAAATGGCTTAAATTGGAGCATTATACTGGAGCGGATGCAACGTAGAGAGCCTAATCTGCTTTATAATGCTTTATTGATTAGTGTAAATCCAACGTAACGTAGGCTATGGAGCTACTCCGTTGGTTGATGGAGATAAGATTTTTTGTGGGTCAGCAGCTTGGGGCTGACGTCGTAGCAAAGCTTAATCTGCGGATCATCCAGGATAGAAAGATTTTTGACAGCGATCATATTGAAGCCATGCGGAGGGCCTTCGAGATAGACCCGGTCCGGAGGGATAATTTCAACCGGTTTGCCAGTCATATCAACGTTGGTGTTGTAATCTCGAAGGGCAAAGATATGATAGCCATAGGATTGAAGGTACTGGACAATGTCACTTTGATCCAGCCCATTGCTCCAGTCAACGTAATTGCGGTGAACCTCGAAGATGATGTTGGGGGCATGGTCCGGAGGCAAATTCAATTGACTCTCAGCGCCCTGAAGGACGGTATGCTCCAGCCCTTCGATATCTAGAAGAATCAGATCCAGGCTCACAATGTCCTGTTCCTTCACGTATGTATCAATGGAAATGGTATGGAAAACATCGATATTCCCGCTGACGTCTTGCTCTGTCACCAGCTCCGCATGGGCGAAAGAATCTTCTCCGATCAGCTTCATTCTGGCCTGTTCGTCTTTCCACAAGCCAAGTTGCCAAGCGCGTATATTATCCAGACCGTTCAGCTCCGCATTATGTTGCGGCATGTAGAACTGGTCCTTGTTGGGCTCAAAGCAATGCACGATCCCCCCTTGCAGCAACAGCTCCTTCGCGACATTCAGCGCCTGATCGCCAAAATAGGCTCCGCCAATGAGCACTTCCTTAGCCCTCTTGGAGAAAATCTTCAGCAGTTTGGTCGTCTGCGGCTCCCATACATGGTCGGGATCATCCGGCTCCGCAAGCAGAAAGTCGCGCGCAATTTTGGTCCGGTAGTAAAAATCGAAGGTTAACCCGCATGCGATTTTTTTCCTCAGAATGGTGTTTTCGTTAAAGACGGCAGCCAATATGGGAGCCGTTATTTCTTCCCTCATATGAATACCTTCGCGGTGAAGGTTAATCTCCATCTGCTTGAGCGCGGCTATTAACTTCTGCTGGTCCATTCTCTGCACATCCTTCTCCTCTTGTCTTGTTCATGGAAAAGAATATGTGACCTCAACCTCATTTCATGCCGGAAATAAAAAAAGCATCCACACCCTAAAATCGGGGGCAGATGCTTATACCTAAATTAGTTCTGCATGACAAAATCTTTCGAAGCGTGCTCGTTGTCATCATACATCTTAAGCGTATTGTATTTCGTATCGCGTTGTGCCGGGATTTTGCCGGATTCGCGGATAAGTTGAAGAATAAGTTCGATGTTAACTTTATGCGTAGTGCCTGCGGCAGAGACAACGTTCTCCTCGATCATCGTGCTGCCGAAGTCGTTACAGCCGTACGAGAGCGACTGCTTGCCGATTTCCGGCCCCATCGTCACCCAGGAAGACTGGAAGTTGTCGATATTGTCTAGCATGATGCGGCTTACCGCAACCATCTTCAGATATTCCTCCGGCTTCGACTTCTCCACCTTCCTCATGTTCGTGTTATCCGGCTGGAACGGCCAGCAGATAAACGCGAGGAAGCCTTTCGAATCATAACCGTTGGCGATGCATTCATCCTGCGCGTCGCGAATGCGGAGCAGGTGAAGCGCACGCTCTTCCGCGGTCTCGCCAAAGCCGTAAACCATCGTTGCCGTGGTGTTCATGCCATGACGGTGCGCGGATTTCATCACGTCCATCCAATCGGTCCAGGAGCCCTTCAGACGGCTGATTTTGCGGCGTGTACGGTCATCCAGAATCTCGGCGCCGCCGCCAGGCAGCGAATCAAGGCCAGCTTCATGCAGCTGGCGGATCACCTCGTCAAGCGACAGCCCTTCCGATACTTCCTTCATCTTCTGAATCTCGGCAGGCGAGAAGGAGTGCATCGTAATATCCGGGAAATGCTGTTTGATCTCGCGGAGCAAGTCCGTGTAGTAGGAGAATGGCAGGTTCGGGTTTGTACCGCCCTGCATCAGAATCTCCGTACCGCCCACATCGATCGTTTCCTGAATTTTATTAAGTATCGTTTCGTTCGAGAGGACATAGCCCTCATTCGAACCCGGGGCGCGGTAGAATGCGCAGAACCGGCAATAAACATCGCAAATATTTGTATAGTTGACGTTCCGGCCTACGACAAATGTCGTAATCGGTTCAGGATGGCGTCTCAGCATCAGCTGATTCGCAACCTCGCCCATTTTTTCAATTTCATCGGATTCAAGCAGCGTTACGCATTCGTCGAACGTAATCCGCTCGCCCTGCAGCGCTTTATCCAAAATCTGGTCCAACGTAGACATCGCAAGACCTCCTTATCTTTCCGTTCTTAATAGCTATCAACTAATCCTATCATATCTCGTTCTTGTCCGTCATCTTTCGTATGTTACGGAAAAACGAAAAAATACGGCCTGTCGCAAGCGACAGCCGCATTTTTCGCTTAATTTGAACGAAAATTACCCGCGCAGGGCAGCGTCCAAATCCGCTATCAGATCTTCGATATATTCGAGACCTACCGAGTAACGAACGAGACCGTCCGTAATTCCCCGCTCGTAGCGGACTTCCCTAGGCATTGCCGCATGCGACATTTTGGCCGGGTAAGATAAAATGCTTTCCACCGCTCCAAGGCTGACCGCAACCAGCGGCAGCTGAACGCGGCTCAGAAGCGCAGCTGCGCGTTCGCCGCTGCCAACGTCGAAGGAAACAACGGCGCCATAGCCCTTCGACTGCTTCTCGTGAATCTCGCGACCCGGATGATCCTCAAGGCCAGGGTAGTACACTCTCGTAACCTCCGGATGCTCATTCAACCATTCGGCGAGTCTTCGGGCGCTGCGCTCGCTATGCTCCATGCGGGCTTGCAGCGTCTTCATGCCGCGCATCAGAAGCCAGCTCTCGTGAGCGCTCAGCACCGCGCCGAGGCCGTTCTGAAGCTGATACAGCCGGCGTCCGAGCGCTTCATCAATCGTTACAGCCAGTCCGGCCAGCACGTCGCTGTGGCCGCTCAGGAACTTCGTAGCGCTATGAAGCACGATATCCACGCCAAGCTCAAACGGACGCTGATGGTAAGGCGTCATAAACGTATTGTCGAGCATCGTCAGAAGGCCGTTTTCTTTTGCCCAGCCCGTTACCCGCGCGATATCCGTAATCTTGAGCGTCGGGTTGGATGGCGTCTCCATAAACACCGCTTTTGTGTTCGGTTTAATCGCGTCTTTTACCTGATCGAAATCCGTCATGTCCACAAACGTGGTTTCGATATTGAAACGGGTCAGCACAGCCGTAAGCAAACGGTATGTACCGCCGTACACATCCTCCGTTACGATTACATGGTCTCCTGCGGACAGCAGCATAAACGCCGTCGAGATCGCTGCCATGCCGGAAGCGAAAGCGAAGCCGCGGGTGCCGCCTTCCAGCAAAGCGATATAGTTTTCCAGCGCTTCGCGCGTCGGGTTGCCCGAACGGCTGTAATCATGATGCGGAGGATTTTGAATGTCCGCCTGATGGAAGGTTGACGCTTGGAAAATCGGTGCACTGGATGCCCCGGTTTGTTCATCGATTTCAGCGCCGAAGTGAAGCAGCTTTGTCGCAAAGTTGCGTCCAGCGATTTTTTCGGGATTATGTCTGTCGCTCATATAGCCTCCTCGATTTCGCGTTTTGCCTCAGCCAAAGCCTGCTCGAGATCGGCAATCAAATCATCGGCATGCTCGATTCCTACCGAGAAGCGGAGGAGACGGTCGTCGACGCCGATCTTTTGACGGATTTCCAACGGAATATCCGCATGAGTCTGAACAGCCGGGTAAGTCATAAGCGACTCTACGCCGCCAAGGCTTTCCGCAAACGCGATCAGCTTGATATGACGAAGAATTGGCTCTACGTAACGGGCATCCTTCAGTCGGAAGGAGAAAATGCCGGTATTGCCCGAGGATTGCTTGTTCTGCACATCGTGACCAGGATGATGAGGCAGCGCAGGATAATAAACATCCTCAATCGCCTCATGCTCCAGCAAATAATTCGCAATAGCCGTTGCGTTAAGCTGATGGCGTTCCATGCGAAGCGCCAGCGTCTTCATGCCGCGCATTAGAAGCCAGGAGTCCTGCGGTCCAAGAACGGCGCCAAGCGAATTATGCAGGAAAGCCATTTGCTCGGAGAGCTCTTTGCCTTTCGTTACGATCAGGCCGGCAAGGACGTCATTGTGACCGCCCAAATATTTGGTTGCGCTGTGGACGACGATGTCCGCGCCAAGCTCTATAGGACGCTGGAAAAACGGTGTTAGCAGCGTATTATCTACAATAGTAAGAAGTCCTTTGGACTTCGCCCAAGCGGATACCCGCTCCAAGTCGGTAATCATCATCAGTGGATTCGTTGGCGTCTCGATCAGAACCGCCTTCGTGTTCGGCTGGAGCAGCTCGGACATGCCGTCAAGATCATTGGTATCTACGTACGAAGCCGTAACGCCGTATCTGGACATGATTTTTTCAAGCAAACGGTATGTGCCGCCGTACAAGTCAAGCGATACGATCAGATGGTCGCCTTGGCTGAACAAAGCGAAGATCGTTGTCAGAGCGGCCATACCGGAGCTACAGGCAAACCCTGCATCGCCGGATTCGAGCTGAGCCGCCGCTTCTTCCAGAACGGTACGCGTCGGACTTTTGGTGCGGGCGTAATCAAACCCCGTGCTTTGGCCAAGCTTAGGATGGCGGAACGCCGTGGCTTGATAAATCGGGAAGCTTACCGCACCCGTAACAGGCTCCTTCTCGGAACCGATATGCGCAAGATGACTTTCAATTTTCATAAAGTTCGTCCGTCTCCTTCGTCTTCGTCATGTCTAATTTATTATTTAGATACCTGCGCCCAGATCATAAGGCGTTTGTTGGTATACATAATAGTTCAACCAGTTCGAGAACAGCAAGTTCGCATGGGAGCGCCATGTCGAATAAGGGAGTTTTTCCGGATTATCTCCCGGGAAATAGTTCTTCGGAAGCTCAATCTCCAGCCCTTTTGCTTTATCGCGGTCATACTCGTATTTCAGCGAAAGCGGATCGTATTCCGAATGCCCGCTGACGAAAATTTGCCTGCCGTCCTTGGAAGCTACAATATATACGCCCGATTCTTCGGACTCGGACAAAATCTCCAGATCCCCGATATTCTCGATATCCTCGCGGCGAACTTCGGTATGCCGGGACTGCGGCACAAAGAACATTTCGTCAAAGCCGCGAAGCAAGTTCACGTTCTGCTTCTCGGTTGTATGCGGGAACACGCCGAAAATCTTTTTGTCCAGTTCGTATTTCGGTACGCCGTAATGATGGTACAAGCCGGCCTGCGAGGCCCAACAGATATGGAAGGTCGAAGTCACCTGACGTCTGCTCCAATCCATAATGTCCTTCAGCTCTTCCCAGTAATTCACGTCCTCGAAGTTGAGATGCTCGACCGGAGCTCCAGTAATAACAAGACCGTCATAATACTGGTCCTTAATGTCATCGAAGGTTTTGTAGAACGATTCCAGATGCTCGTGCGACGTGTTCTTGGACGTATGGGTCTTCGGATGCAGCAATACAATCTCCACCTGCAGCGGCGTATTGCCAATCAGGCGAAGAAGCTGCGTTTCCGTCGTTTCCTTGGTCGGCATCAAGTTTAATATGGCAATCCGTAATGGACGGATGTCTTGATGGAAAGCGGTGCTTTCATCCATAACGAAAATGTTCTCATTGTTCAAAATCTCTTTGGCTGGTAAAGAATCAGGTACTTTAATCGGCATTGCGATTCACTCCTTTGCTTCGATATCGGCCTTCTCAACGCAAAAAGACCCTTTCTGCCGTGAGAAAAGGTCGTGCGCTCATCAAAAAAAAGAGCTCTCGCCTCCCTCATCTCTCAGAAACTAATGTTTCCGCAAGAATTAGCACCGTGCTTACGCCGGTTGCCGGGCTTCATCGGGCTAGTCCCTCCGCCTGCTCTTGATAAGAAAGTGGTTCTATTCGGTTGTCGAAATCCAATTCTATTCTTAACTTTAATGGATTCTGCCATTCGCGTCAAGGACGTTATTGACATATGCTGTAGAAGGCTTTTTCTGAAGGCGGTCGGCCTATTTTTCCGCTTGAATGTAAAGTGTATGGGGGAGTATACTAGACAAGGATTAAAAGCCGATTTTTCATGAAGAATAAAGGGTAAAGGAGTGCAAACAGACATGGAAGGCGATCGACCTAAGCCTGACAACAACCGAATACGGCAGCTGCCGGATCTATCGTTGCTCAAGCGGGCGTTTGCGTTCTAAGTCCGTTCTTTTGCTCGTTCATCCGGCAGCTCGTCACAAGAGAGGAGAAGCTCGGATGAAAATTCGTCATGTAAACAACGGGTTATTTACCCTGATCGAAGACATTAATGAAACGCTGGTTCCGGCAGCGGAAGGCTTCTATTGGATTGATGCCGACGTGGAAGACCTCGCGATCCTGCAGCCGCTGTTCGGCATGCATGATCTGGCCGTCGAAGACTGCCTGAGCGAAGAAGAGCAGCGTCCGAAAATCGAAATTTATGAAAACCAATATTTTATCGTAATTAACAGTATCCGGTTCGATGACGAGGAAATTTTCCTCCGTGCGCTGAATATTTTTCTAGGCCGTCATTATATTATTACGATTACGAAGCAAAAGCTGAACGAGCTGCGCACGCTGAAACCCGTTCTGTGGGAACAGGAAGTTAACCGGCCGGACTATTTCTTATACCATCTCGTCGACATCGTGGTCGACAATTACTTCCTCGTAGGCGACCGGATAGACAACCGGATCGAGATGCTGGAAGAAGATATATTAATGAATACGAAAAAAACGCATCTGAACGAAATCATCGGTCTTCGCGGCGAGATTTTGTGGCTGAAGAAAGTGCTTGGCCCGCAAAAGGACCTTATCGCCACGCTGAACAAGCGGGATTTGAAGCTGATCGATGACCAGCTGCAAAAGTACTTCAGCGACATCTACGAGAACGCCGTAAAAATCGCCGAGTCCTTCGATACGTACCGAGAGCTCATGGGCAACTTACGAGAAGCTTATCAGTCGACCATCTCCGCCCGGGCGAACGAAATCATGCGCGTGTTTACCGCGATGACCACGATCTTCATGCCGCTGACCTTTATTACCGGGATCTATGGAATGAACTTCGACTTTATTCCGGGAATGCATGTGCGAGGCGGATCGATTATCCTGCTTGGCATCATGCTCGCGTTGGGAGTAGGAATGCTTGTTGTGTTTAGGAAGAAAAAATGGTTATGAGGTGGAGCCGCCCTGGTGTTGGGGCGGTTTTTTGCTGTTCGCTTTGTGGCTCGGTTGGATGGGGCGATCGGGTCGGTCGGGTCGGTGTGCTCCGGGGACGGGGGAGATCTCCTTTCAGCCGCTGTTGTCTACACTTTGCCTGAACTGATGTTTCAAGGTTGCAAAGTGTAGACAAAGGCGGACGCTCCGCTCTTCAATGGAGATCTCCCCCTTACCCCTGCGCCCCTCCCCGACCGCCCACCGGGCTCCCAGCATCGCCGCCCAAACCCCCGGCGGCTTTGGGGTAGGGCCGAGAAGGAGGGCTCAGGTGCTGCGCACGAGCCCGAGTTAACAATACAATGAGCGTGATAAGATCCCTTGTGGGGTCTTATTGCATCGCCAACTGATCACTTTCGCCATTTTCACCCTGCTCACGCAGATGATAAGACCCTGGCAGGGTCTTATCACTACCGCTTCAACCCCCTAATAGCACAATAAGACCCTCGTAGGGTCTTATTGTGCTGCTCCAGAGAAAGAATACCTCTCGCGCCATATTAAGCTTCGTCGTACAAATTCGCCGACAGGTAGCGTTCGCCCGTATCGGGGAGAAGGACAACGATCGTTTTGTCCTTGTTCTCGGGGCGCTTGGCTAATTGGGAAGCCGCGAATGCCGCGGCGCCGGAAGAGATACCGACCAGCAAGCCTTCGCTGCGAGCCAGCATACGGGAAATGCGGTACGCGTCTTCGTTTTTGACCGTAATAATCTCGTCCACGACGGACGCGTTATAATTATCCGGCACAAAGCCCGCTCCAATCCCCTGGATCAGGTGAGGGCCTCTTTCGCCGCCCGATAACACCGCGGAGCTAAACGGCTCAACGGCAACAATCTTCACGTTTGGATTAAGCTCCTTCAAGCGTTCGCCTACGCCGGAGATCGTGCCGCCCGTACCTACGCCGGCAACAAAGATGTCCACCTGTCCGTCGGTATCGCGCCAGATTTCCTCCGCCGTTGTTGCTTTATGAATCTCGGGGTTCGCGGGATTGCTGAATTGCATCGGTATGTAGGAGCCTGGAATTTGAGCAGCAAGTTCATCGGCTTTACGGATTGCGCCCGACATGCCCTCGGATGCCGGCGTAAGCACAAGCTCCGCGCCAAGCGCCTCCAGCAGCTTGCGGCGTTCGATACTGAACGACTCCGGCAAAATAATAATTAACCGGTAGCCCAAAGCCGCCGCCGCAAAAGCCAGCGCGATGCCGGTATTGCCGCTTGTAGGCTCAATAATAACGGATCCCGGAACAAGCTTGCCTTTTTCCTCCGCATCCTTAATCATCGCGAAACCAATTCGGTCCTTCACGCTGCCAGCCGGATTGAAATACTCCAGCTTGGCGATAACTTTCGCAAGCGAATCCTGACTCTTATTGTAATGAGTAAGCTCGAGCAATGGTGTGTTGCCGATCAGCTCAGTCAAATTACTGTAAATGCGTGGCATTCATAATCGCACCTTTCTATATTGGATCACTACCCATTATAGCATTTGCTGCGGAAGCCTGCTTATGCCATCTCTTCCTCTGCCGCTTCGCGCGCGCCTTTTTCCAAATTCACCTTCCACAATAGAACGATTCCGATTATAAAAAAAGCAATCAGAGACAAGATCGCGACCCGGCTCGAACCGGTGACGGTCCCAACCACGGAGAAGACAAACGGACCCGCAAAGGAGGAGAACTTGCTCGACAGCGCCAAAAAGCCAAAAAACTCGCCGGTCCGCGAAGGCGGCACCAGATTGGCATAGATCGAACGGGCCACCGCCTGGCTCCCGCCCTGGACAAGGCCAACCATGATGGCAAGCGCATAGAAATGAATGGCGCTGGTCATAAAGAAACCAAGGCAGACGATAAGGACATAGATCAGCAAGGAATAGTACAGCATGCGCTTCGACCCGAAACGTCCGGCCAGCCTGCCGAACAGGATCGTGCACGGCCACCCGACAAACTGCGTAATCAGCAGCGCAATAATCAGATCGCTTGTCTCAATGCCGATGCCCGCTCCGTAAATCGTTGCCATAACGATAACCGTATTGATCCCATCGTTGAAAAACCAGAATGAAGCCATATATTTCAAAAGCTCGGGATATCGCTTAATAACCGAAAAGGTTTTCCCAATCCGGACAAAGCCCGCCCGAATGATTTCACTTTTGCCAAGATGGCCGGTTTGCTTCCTGGTTTCCTTCATCCAGCGAAGAATCGGAATGGAGAACAGCAGCCACCAAATCCCCACCGTAATAAAGACCATTTGAGTAGCAAAGGTTTTGCTTGGGAAGCCCAGCTTCTCCCAGCCTTCAATCATGATAACGTTAATAAGCAGCAGCAGGCCGCCTCCGGCATAACCGTAAGCATAACCCTGCGAGCTGACGCGGTCTCTTAACTCCTGCGGTACGCCATCCGCCAGCATCGCGTCATAGAAGGTATTTCCTCCGGAGAAGCCTATGGAGCCTAGCACCATCAAGCTTGAGGCCAGCAGCCAATCTCCCTCCCCGGCAAACGCCATAAATACGCAGGACAAGACGCCAAGCAGCATAAATACCGACAGAAATCTCAGCTTGGAGCCCGTATAATCGGCAATAGCCCCAAGAATCGGCGAAAACACGGCCACCAGCAGCATTGCAATGCTTTGGGTATAACCCCAATAGGTCTCGGCCCGGTTGCCCGCCAGATGAACGCCTGCGACATCGGAATAATAAACCGGCAGCACCGCTGCCATCATCGTTGTGGCAAAGGCGGAGTTTGCCCAGTCGTACATTTTCCAGCCACGCAATGCTCTATGATCCAGAACAAACGCCCCCCGTTTTAGGTTATTGGCCATACTTCAGCAATAGTTCGACGATCCCCCATTTATTCCTTTTAAAATGAATAGCCATACAAAAAATTAACATGAGCCGTTTGCGGTGATCATGCTTCGAAAGCATCTTCTTAAGAATTTTTGAAGCTTGACCGTTTTTTTGCTGTAATCACCCATTTGCTTTATAATAAATAGTGATCTTGTTCGAGGGGGAATTGAATTGAATATTAGCCAGCTTGAAACGCTCCTCACCATATCCAAGACGATGAGCTTCCGCAAAGCCGGCGAGCTGCTGAATTT
Organism: Paenibacillus sp. MMO-58; assembly: GCF_037146255.1. Taxonomy (NCBI): domain Bacteria; kingdom Bacillati; phylum Bacillota; class Bacilli; order Caryophanales; family Paenibacillaceae; genus Paenibacillus; species Paenibacillus sp. MMO-58. Next base: position 12,214 of record NZ_JBBCVY010000005.1, on the reverse strand, counting down.
GACACAGCCGGCCGTCTCTGCACAAATCAAGACGCTGGAGGACGAATTCAAGACAGTTCTCATCGATCGCAATCAGCCTGTTACCCTGACCGACCACGGAAAAGTTTTTCTGGAGCACGCGGAGAGAATACTTGCGGTTGTTGAAGAATTAAAGCAGAAGCTGTCCGATCTGAATGCGATACCTCAAGGCCATATCGTACTTGGAACCACCTCATCCATGGCCATTCAGATATTGCCCCGGGTGTTATCTTATTTTCAGGACCAGTACCCGCTTATCAAAACGACGATCCACACGATGCCATCCTCGCAAGTTCTGGCCAGCGTAGAGAACGGCTCCGTCGATATGGGCATTACTTACATATCGGAAAAAAATCCGAACATGGACACATCCATTCTTTATTACGATTCCTTTGTCCTCGTTGCTTCTCCCGCTCATCCATTAAGCCAAGTGGCACATACTACGATAGATATGGTCAAGGACTTCCCCTTTATCATGCTTGCGCCTGACACGTTGGGCCGCCGTTCCCTGGATCAAATCTTCAAGAAGAACAATATCCAGCCGAATATTATTATGGAGCTGTCGAGCAGCGAAGAAGTAAAACGAATGGTTGAAATAAATCTTGGCATTGCCGTCGTTTCCAAACTGTCTATTGCCAATGAGTTGAAGCTTGGCTCACTAAAGATCATCAAAGTGGCAGAGCTTGAGCCAGAGCACCCGGTAGCTGTCGTCTATAAATCCGGCAGATATTTAAATACAGCCATGCAGCAGTTTTTAAGCGACTTAAAAGGCATGCCTGAGCAATCATTTCTTGGCAGCGAGTAAACCAAACTTACGAATCATTTCGTTTTTAGGAGGAGCTCATTATGAAATTCGATTTGCACACTCATCACGAACGTTGCGGCCACGCCGACGGCATGATCGAAGATTATATTATTGCCGCACTTGACGCTGGCCTCCAAGTTATTGGTATTTCCGACCATTCGCCTTATTTCGGGAGCGAACAGGACCAGCCTTTTCCCGGCATCGCTATGGCCCGAAGCGATTTCCAGAGTTATGTAGACGAGATTCTTCGCCTCAAGGAAAAATATAAGGACCGCATTGAAGTACTCCTGGGCATGGAGTCGGATTTCTTCCCGCAGCATGCCGATACTTATCGGGATGCTTACCGCAATATCCCGTTTGACTATTTGATTGGTTCGGTCCATCAGGTCAGCGGAGTAAGCATCTTTAACCGCAACCGCTGGAAAGGCTTGTCCGATGAGAAGCAAATTTCGGAAAAAGTCGCTTATTACGAGCTGATTCAGCAATCCGCCCGCAGCGGTATGTTTGACATATTAGGCCATATCGATGCGATGAAGGGCTATTACCCGGCCTTCTCCGACATTCCGGCTAATGACGTTATTGACGATACGCTCCGTGTTATCGCCAACTGCGACGTTGCCATTGAAATCAATACGTCTGGCGGCACTAAGGATGTTGGCGGCTGGTACCCTTCCGATGCGATTCTCGAGAGAGCGCTTCATTTTGGAGTAAACGTCACGTTTGGCTCCGACGCTCATAAACCAAGCCGTATAGGAGAGGATTTCGAGCTGGTGCGCAAGCGCCTGAAGGAAATCGGCTTCTCGCAATGGGTCTTCTACCGCAAGCGCCGGCAAATCATCGTTCCGTTGTAATAATAGAAATTCCGGCTTTGCCACCTGGCAGAGCCTTTTTTGTTTTGTGCTTTTCCGTTTCCGGACAAAAAAAGTGGACCTGTGCGCTCACAGGTCCAAAATCGATATATTAAAAGGGGGTCTTGTTTATTATAATAGCCTAATAATATGTTTGTACCGTAACAGGACTATTTCAATTGTGTAACAATTTCAGGTAGGAGATGACAAACGGATGTGGCTGGCAATCGCAGCCGGCAGCGCCTTGTCGCAGCAGGCTCCATACTCGTCTACAAGGAAAAGCTGAACCGTGCCCAATGGGCCGCTTTTATTTTGACGATCGCCGGGCTTACCATCATCCGGATTTGACCGTTATGTCTAACAACGCGAAAAGCACCCCGGAGTCTGCCCGCGCAGAAACCTGAGGTGCTTTTCCTTATTCGTCTTATTTCAGCAAAGCGTCGATCGAAAAATCTCCGGCGCCCGTGAAGGCTACGCCAAGAAGAACGGCAATTAGAACCAGGTTGTACTCGTAACCGTTTTGAGTAACCCAAAGGCCGTTAGCGCCATGCACCTTCGCAATCGCAACAATCATGGTAAGGATCAGCAATGCCGCTCCCACTTCCACCCAAAGCCCCGCTCCAAACAGTACGCCGCCCAATACCTCGAACAAACCCGCACCGGCTGCCATCAATACGCCAGGCTTCATTCCGATCGATTCCAGCCATCCGCCAGTGCCTTTCAGACCGTATCCGCCGAACCAGCCAAACAGCTTCTGCGCGCCGTGTCCAATCATTAATAAACCAATGATAACCCGTATAATCAATAATCCTGTATCTATCATAATAGTACCTCTCCCTTTATCTCTTCTCGTTTGTAGAGCGGCCGCTCTCTTTGATGCACTTATCATAATGTATGTTACTTACTTTAGTCAAGTAAATAAATAAAAAATAGCAAATACCCAAATTTGGCTATACTAACGAACTTACTTTTCCTTAGAACATATGCTACAATATAGGTAGAAAAAGGGGTGATCGCGTTGGATTATTCAACTATGTGCCCAAAGTATGAAGCTGCGGCCGACATTCTAGGTAAGAAATGGACAGGGCTTATCATCCGGGTTATGCTTGGCGGACCGAAACGGTTCAAGGAAATTAAAGAGCAGATCCCCGAGATGAGCGACAAAATGTTAACGGATCGGATGAAGGAACTAGAGAGTCAGAGCATCGTGAAACGAACTGTCTATCCTGAAATGCCTGTTCGAATCGAATATGAGTTAACGCCGAAGGGTCGCGAGCTCCAGCCCGTAATCGAATCGATTCAAAGCTGGGGCGAGCAATGGATGTAAAGCTGTACAACAAAAAAAGCTGTGCTGGACTAAGGATGTCTCTATCCTGTCCCGCGCAGCTTTTTTGCGTGAGTTGACTTTCACCGCTAACTCCATTACTATATTGATAATAGTTATCATTATCAAGTAAGAGCAAGAAAAAGCCCCCCGCTGTGCGGAGGGCGTCCATCTTAACCAAGCCATTTTTTGAACAATTGTTTGGTCGTATCACGGTTGATTGCAGCGATTGAAGTCGTAAGCGGAATGCCTTTCGGGCAAGAACGCACGCAGTTTTGCGAGTTGCCGCATCCTTCGATACCGCCGTCTTCCATCAGCGTCTCCAGACGTTCAGCCTTGTTCATTTCACCCGTAGGGTGAACGTTGAAGAGGCGGACCTGGGAGATCGCTTGCGGGCCGATAAAGCTGTTGCGATCGTTAACGTTCGGGCAAGCTTCCATACAAACGCCGCAAGTCATGCACTTGGACAGCTCGTATGCCCATTGGCGCTTCTCTTCAGCCAGACGAGGGCCAGGGCCCAGATCATACGTGCCGTCGATCGGAATCCATGCTTTAACCCGTTTCAGCGCGTTGAACATGCGCTCGCGGTTAATAACAAGGTCACGCACGACAGGGAATGTGCGCATCGGCTCGAGGCGAATCGGCTGCTCCAGCTTATCGATCAGCGCGCTGCAGGCCTGACGAGGCTTGCCGTTGATGACCATCGAGCAGGCACCGCACACTTCCTCAAGGCAGTTGGATTCCCAGCATACCGGAGCCGTGTTTGCACCATCCGATTTTTTCGGATTACGCTGAATTTCCATCAAGCCGCTGATAACGTTCATGTTGGCGCGGTAAGGAATCTCAAACTCTTCGGTATAAGGTGCGGAGTCCGGACCGTCTTGACGGGTAATAACGAATTTTACGGTTTTCGTTGCTGTCGTTTGAGCCATTGTTATTCTCCTTTCTTCTTGTTGGCTGTATAGTCGCGTTTACGCGGTTTGATGAGGGAAGTATCAACATCCTCATACGAGATTTGCGGACCTTCAGGCGTCCAGGTTGCTTTTGTTGTTTTGAGGAAGGCCTCGTCATTACGGTCCGGGAAGTCCGGCTTGTAATGCGCGCCGCGGCTTTCGTCACGGAGCAAAGCACCCAGAGTCATCGCTTCGGACAGCTCAAGCATGTTCCACAGCTGACGCGTGAACGCTACACTGGAGTTGTTCCATTTGAGCGAGTCGTTGATATTGATGTTTTGGTAACGTTGCTTCAGCTCTTTGATCTTATCGATCGTTTGCTGCAGCTTGTCATTGAAGCGTACAACCGTCATATTGGTTGTCATCCACTCGCCAAGCTCTTTGTGGATTACGTAAGCATTCTCGGTACCGTTCATGCCGAGGATCTTGTTGTACTTGTCTTCATGGCGTTTCTTCTCGCGGTCGAATACCGAAGAGGAAATGTCTTCAGACGATTTCTTAAGGCCTTTAATGTATTCAACGGCTTTAGGACCGGCAACCATACCGCCAAAGATAGCGGACAGGAGCGAGTTCGCGCCAAGACGGTTCGCGCCGTGGTATTGGTATTCGCATTCGCCTGCAGCGAACAGACCAGGGATGTTCGTCATTTGGTTATAGTCAACCCACATGCCGCCCATCGAATAGTGAACCGCAGGGAAGATTTTCATTGGAATTTTACGCGGATCGTCGCCCATGAACTTCTCGTAAATCTCGATGATGCCGCCAAGCTTAACGTCAAGCTCCTTCGGATCTTTGTGCGACAGGTCAAGGTAAACCATGTTCTCTCCGTTGATGCCAAGCTTCTCGTCAACGCAGACGCTGAAGATTTCGCGAGTAGCGATATCGCGCGGAACAAGGTTACCGTACGCAGGGTATTTCTCTTCAAGGAAGTACCAAGGCTTACCGTCTTTGTACGTCCAGATCCGGCCGCCTTCTCCGCGAGCCGATTCGGACATCAAGCGCAGCTTGTCGTCGCCTGGAATAGCTGTCGGATGGATTTGAATAAATTCGCCGTTTGCGTAATGAACGCCTTGCTGGTATGCAGCAGAAGCCGCAGTACCCGTATTGATAACGGAGTTCGTTGTTTTACCGAAGATGATACCAGGACCGCCGGATGCGAGAATAACGGCGTCGCCGACGAAAGTATGTACTTCCATCGTACGCAGGCTTTGTGCCGAAACACCGCGGCAGATGCCTTCGTCATCCAGTATGGCGCCAAGGAATTCCCAATGCTCGTATTTCGTTACGAGACCGGCTGCTTCCCAGCGGCGAACTTGCTCGTCCAGTGCGTACAGCAGCTGTTGGCCGGTAGTTGCGCCCGCGAATGCCGTACGGTGATATTGCGTGCCGCCGAAACGACGGAAGTCAAGCAGTCCTTCTGGCGTACGTGAGAACATAACGCCCATGCGGTCCATCAAGTGGATAATGCCAGGCGCAGCTTCGCACATTGCTTTTACCGGAGGCTGATTCGCGAGGAAGTCGCCGCCGTATACGGTATCGTCAAAATGCTCCCAAGGGGAGTCGCCTTCACCTTTTGTATTAACAGCGCCGTTAATGCCGCCTTGCGCGCAAACGGAATGGGAACGTTTCACCGGCACGAGGGAGAACAGATCCACATGCACGCCCGCTTCCGCCGCTTTAACGGTTGCCATAAGGCCCGCAAGACCGCCGCCAACGACGATAATTTTATTTTTAGCCATAACGTTTCGCTCCTTGTCTAAATACTACTAACCGATATTGGTCAATGCCAATGCGGCACTTGCCGTTTCCTTGAACTCGTCGCCCATAAACGCTACGAGGGACAGGATGAACAGCGCAGCTACAAGCACAAAGATTACCATGCAGATATTCGCCGAAACCCGTTGAGCTTTCGGAGATACCGTAATACCCCAGCTGATCAGGAACGCCCATAGGCCGTTGCTGAAGTGGAATACGGCAGCCAGAATACCGATGAGGTACAGAATGAACAAAGCAGGGCTAGTTGCAATATTATGCATGGTCGAGCCAAGCTCTTCATGCGTTACATTGCCAAGCGCTACCTGCACGCGAGTCTCGAATACGTGCCAGATAATAAAGATAAACGTGATTACCCCTGTAATACGCTGCAACGTAAATGCCCAGTTACGCTCATATTTGAAACGTCCCGAGTTGAGGTTCGACTGATAAGCCATATACAAACCGTAAACACCGTGGAACAAAATCGGCAGATAGATGCCGAAGATCTCGAGCAGCGTTACGACAGGCAGGCCGTTAATAAAGTTAACCGCTCTGGTGAAGCCTTCCGGCCCCCGCTCATACGCCTGAAAATTGGCCAGGGCGTGCACGATGATAAACATGCCCAGCGGAATCACCCCAAGCAAAGAGTGAAGCTTGCGCCAGTAGTACGAATTTCCTTTCATTAATACTTCTCCTTTCCAGACTGTGGTCGCTCCATGACATTTTTTACTGTTGACAAACCATTCTACATTGTACCCCCGGCTTTTAAGTCCGTCAACAAAAGTCGACACCATTTGCGAAAGTTTCATTTCCCGACTTTTATTGCAATGGGGTCCCCGCAAAGTACTAGGATTGAACATTGAAGCTTGCGCTTCACTTTTTGGGCGTTATTAAAATTGTGAACGTTCCGTGTATGCCACCCTTTTAATCCTACTCCTTTTGAGCTTATAATGGAATTGCATATTTATTATAATTTATTATAACCAATTCACATAAGCGATCGAGGAGACCAAAATGATTGAAGAATTTCATATGTTTGCTGCCATCGTGGAACATTCCAGCATGAATAAAGCAGCTAGCCTGCTTAATTTGTCTCAGCCGGCCTTGTCCCGCAAAATAGCAAAGCTTGAAGAAGAAATAGGCGCCAAGCTGTTCGAACGCGTAGGCAAGCGACTTGAGCTGACCCGCGTCGGTCAATTGACTTACGAGTATGCCGTGAACCTTCGCAAGCTGCACCGTCGTTACATGGATTCCGTTGCAGAGTACACCGCTGCGGGACGAACCTCCATTACGATAGGGGCAAGCTTAACGACGCTTCAAACCACATTGCCCGATTTCATCAAAACGCTAAACGCCAGTCATCCGGAATTCGATATCAAGGCCGTAACCGGCAAAACCCACGAGATTGTCACGCTTGTACGAGACAATAAAGCGGATATCGCCATCGTCGCTTCCATGATTGAAGATTCCCAGCTTCACTGCGTGCCGCTGTTTGACGATCATCTGCTGCTTGTTATCCCGACCAGCGTAACCGTTACGCATGAGGAGCCACTTTCAATAGAAGATTTAAACGGGCTGCCGATGATTTTGTTCTCCAAAGGCACATGGTACCGCAAGCTGACCGACGAAGTATTCGCCAAATACCATCTTCAGCCCGATGTCCGGATGGAGATCGATTCCTTCGAGGCGATTGTCCGTCTTCTTCATACCTGCCGCGCGGCAACCCTGCTCCCGCATTCCTATATGCGCAAGCAGTTGCTCGCCGACAACGAGCTTGTCGTTGTCCCAATCCGTGAGCTGGAAGAAACCAAGCGAACGACTTGTCTCATCCACAATGACCCTTCCGATTTACATCCGGCGGTTCGGCGGTGGATTGCGGAGTTGGGTCAGTAAAGAGGTTGCTCTTGTCTTTCGCTCTTGTTCTCTTGTTCTCTTGTGCTTTTCACTCTTTTCGCTCTTCTCGCTCCCGCAAGGGAGGACAGTGTTGGCGCTTTTTAGCGCTTCACTGTCCTTTTTCATTCCCTCGCAGGGGGAATGGATGGGTGCGGCGCGAGGTGGGAAAGGGGTATCTCTGGAGGAGCGCAGCGTTCGCCTTTGTCACTTCCTTTGCTACCCCTATGTAAACCCTATTCAGTGCAAAGGAATGACAACAGCGGCCGTAAGAGATACCCCGTCCCGCCGAGCCATCCCGCCCCATCCATTCCCCACCTCAGCCAGCGAGCCAACAAAAAGGACAATGAACGCTAACGGCGCCCACTGTCCTTATCATCACCTGATTATGGTTTCTTCAAACTGTTCAATCTGGTCGTTTGTTCCGATTACGACCATAACGTCCTTTTCCGTCACCACATCCGTCGCCGTAGGAGCAATAATAATACCGGAAGGCTTGTTAATGGCTACGATGCTGCATCCGAATCTGGCACGCAAATTCATATCTTGAAGCGACTTGCCGTTCAGGCATTTCGGCACCGAAAGCTCGGCAATGGTATACTCCTTCGACAGCTCGATATAATCAAGCAGATTCGGGGAGACAAGCTGATGGGCGACCCGGATGCCCATATCCCGTTCCGGATAAATAACGCGGTCGACGCCAATTTTCTCCAGCACGCGTCCATGCAGCTCGCTCATTGCTTTGGCTACAACCCGCTTCACGCCCAAATCCTTCAATAATATAGTCGTCAGTATGCTGGCCTGAATGTCATCGCCAATCGCCACGACTCCGCAGTCAAAATTACGAACGCCAAGTGATCGCAGCGTCTCTTCGTCCGTGCAATCCGCCGACACCGTATAGGTCAGCACATTGCTCATCTCCTGAACGGCTTCCTCATCCCGGTCGATTCCCAGCACCTCGTAGCCCAGCTTAATGAGTTCTCTTCCAAGACTGGAGCCGAACCTCCCCAAGCCTACGATCACAAATTGATTGTTCTTCATTCTTGCTCTCTATTCCCCTATCCAATCGTAATTTTGCCTTCCGGGTACCGGTACAGCTCTTTCTCTGTTTTTGGTCCAAGCGCGTAAGCAAGCGTCAGAGGACCAAGCCGGCCGGCGAACATCGTTAACGCAATGACTATTTTGCCGAAAAACGTCAGCTCGGGCGTAATGCCCGTCGTAAGGCCAACAGTGCCAAACGCCGACGTTGTTTCGAATAAAATTTTCAGGAACTGCTGGTCTTCCGTTGTGGACAGCAGCATCGTTACAAATATAACCAGCGTGAGCGACAGCATCGTAATCGTTAGCGCCTTGAAGATCCGGTCCTTTCCAAGCCTGTAATGGAAAAGAACGATATCTTCCCTCCCGCGGATCATCGCGATAACCGCCCCGACCATCGTGGTAAAGGTTGTTGTCTTGATTCCTCCGCCTGTAGAGCCCGGCGAAGCGCCTATAAACATCAGAATAACGGTGAAAAAGACGGTAGCCTGCCGAAGCTGGGTATAATCCAGCGTATTGGCCCCTGCTGTTCTTGGCGTAACGGACTGGAAGAAGGAAGCCAGAATCTTTTCGCCCCAATTGAGTGATCCCATCGTATTGCTGTTCGAAAACTCGAAAATAAAGATAACAAGGGCACCAACGGCAATCAGGATGCCGGTTGTCGAGAGGACAACCTTGCTGTGCAGCGAGAGCCGTTTGTTTTTCCGGTACTCCAGCAAATCCGCCATTACAATAAAGCCTAATCCGCCAAAAATAATGAGCAGCATCGACACGATATTAACGAGCGGGTCGCCTACATACATCGTTAAGCTGCGGAAATGGCCGAAGATATCAAAGCCTGCGTTGTTAAAGAAGGAGATAGAATGGAAAACACCGTACCAAACCGCTCGCCCCAACGGCATATCAAACGCAAACCGAACGGCGAACAGAATAGCGCCAACCAGCTCAATCGTTAAAGAGTAGAAAATAACCCTTCGAATTAACCGGACGATCCCTTCCATACTCGTCTGATTCATGGCTTCCTGCAAAATGAGCCGTTCCTTAAGCGAAATCCTCTTGCGCAGCACCAACGCAATCAGCGTGGCCATTGTCATAAAGCCTAATCCGCCAATTTGAATAAGCGAGAGGATGATAATTTTGCCAAAGGTAGAGAAGTATGTACCCGTATCGACAACAACAAGGCCGGTCACGCAGGTCGCAGAGGTTGCCGTAAACAACGCATCGATAAAGGGCAGGCGCGAGCCATCGCTTGAGGCGAAGGGCATCGACAGCAGCACGGCTCCAATCACGATAATCATGGCAAAACCAAAGACAAGAATCCTTGGCGGCGACCATTTCAGAATATTGAGATAGTTGGACATTCTTGTCTCCTTTTAATGGATCTTTCAACATTTGGGCATAAAAAAAAGCACGGGAACTCCCATGCTAGATGAGTCCTGTTCCACACAGCCTACGAGGTTAGCTGACGGATTCGGGCCTGGAAAGGCAGCCCTATTCAAGCGGAATGCTCGAAATTCACCCCATGCTGTCGGATTGCTCCGGACAGCGGTTTGGTTCCCCCGTTTTCAAAAACGAAACTCGGCTGATACGATTCGATTAATATGACGTTTACGATTATACGCCTAAACGACGGAAACGATCAAAATGAACTTAAGCGATAATTAAGCGGAATTCGCTCAAAAACGGGCAATGCTATAAAGCAAAGGGTTACTTACTGGCTGCAAGTCCTTATTTCATCGCTTTCCGTTGCCATACTCCACTTTCGCCTGCATTGGATAAATCAGGTTAATAGTGGTATTGTTACTGTAGCGAAGCATCGTCTGAATTCGAAATGGAGGTTTTGTATGATCCCTTCCATCGCTCCTCATGATTGGAAAAGATTCCTGTGGGCTGCTGTCGCAGGCGCAATTATTTTCATCTTTACCCAGTTCGGCCCTGCAGCCGGGGACCAGCTGTTCTCAAGCTCAACACCTGAAGTTATTGCAAAAAGCGAAGCCGAGTCAACCGCTAAGAAGTTCGTTCAGGAACATTTCGGCAAAACAGCCGTAGCCGCCCATACGATTTATCAGACCGACAGTCTGGCAAACGGTTATTTCTCCAAGGAAGAGCTGCTAGGAAAGTTCGAAGATAAATATGACGCCAAGTTCCCGACCGATACGTTCCAGGTCAATCTGGATCTGGAGGACGGGACAAAAGCTTATGTCTACGTACATATGACTAACGGCAGTATTACAGGCTGGCATTGGCTTGGCGGTCAATCTGCCGGCAATGCTCAATCGGTTCAAACGTCAGCGAAGGCTTTTGCCGAAACGAAAGGGTTCCGGTCGGAAGAATTGGACAGCATATACATCAATGACCAAGGAGACGCTGTGCTGCATCCTACCGGTTATACGCTTGGAGACGCTTCTCTTGAGCTGATTATAGGAGTAGGCCTTGTTGATGATAAAGCAGTGATCACCAGATACAAGCCAGCTTTCCAAGCACCGGCCGATTACGTCTCTTACGTGGAAGGCCAGAAAAAGACGGGCAGCGCGCTGTCTGTTGTCAGCCTGGCGTACATGTGCTTCATCTCCCTGGTTTTATCGCTTATTTACGCGATTTTGTACAGAGGGCACACGACCTTTAAACGCGGGATATTTATCAGCCTGGTGTTTATCGTATTCTACATTTATAACAATCTCAATGTTCTCGACGGTATCATGGCAACCTTTGGCGAGCAGAGCCGGTCGGATGCCGAGATGAAAGCTACCGTCATGATTACCGTCGTGCTGCTGATTCCGGTTGGTCTTGCCGTTTATTTCGCCTTAGTCGCCGGTGACGGGATGTGGCGCTCGCAAAAACGTCCCTTATGGCCGGGATTCCGCGAGCGAGGCTATGGCGAGCATGTCTGGCGCAGCGTTGGCCTTTCCTATCTCTTTGCAGCTATTATCCTTGGGGCGCAAGCGATCATTATGGTCGCCATGAAGTTCCTTGCAGGATCCTGGGCAACCAGCGATGCTACGCAGTCGCCTTACAATACGGATATGCTGTGGCTTATGCCGATGATGGCCTGGTGCGCAGCCATTTCAGAAGAAGCGATATTCCGGTTGTTCGGCATTGCTCTATTCAAGAAGTGGTTCAAAAATACGTTTATCGCTACGCTTATTCCGACGATCATGTGGGCGCTGGGACATGTCGGCTATCCGATCTTCCCGTTCTATACCCGTATCGTGGAGCTTGTTATCCTGGGAACGGTATTTTGTCTTATTTTCCTCCGCTATGGCTTTATTACGGCCGTGTTCACTCACGCAATCCTGGACAGCCTTATTATGAGCTTTGAGCTGGTCAGCGTTGGAGGAGGCGTGAATATAACCGCCGCGCTGATCTATGCGATTCTGCCTGTTATCGTTGCATGGGTTATCAAGTACTGGCATAAACGGCGCTTTATACAGGCCTGATCGGACTGTTCATAAAAAAGGAAGGCATCCTCGCCTAAACTGGACCCCATAGACTGAACACTTGAAAAAAAGTGTTTAGGCTGTGGGGTCCTTTTTGTATACTGGTATGGGCATCTAAGGAGGTTATCATGAGTAAGAAACTTTTC